>CAZQNQ010000009.1:0-168067 GCA_964594985.1 uncultured Bifidobacterium sp. | reverse complement strand
TTGATGGGTACGCACTCCAAAAAACAGGAGTGGGACCAAAACGAGCGCAATCTGGGCGGGCCGCGAGGGGAGCCAGCAGGGCAGCCAGGCAGCCAGCGGCCAGACCAGCGCAAGACTCCAACCGAGGGACGGAAGGTAAGTATAACGATCAGCGTGGGCCTGAAGCCCGGCTTGAGTCAGACCGCATACCGGAAACAGGACGATGAGGTACCAACACCAGCCAAAGGCCAGCCACGGCTGTGATCGTCGCAGGCGAAATGCGAGCACGCTCAAGCCGCCAACGACGAGGCCTGCCAATACCAAGGTGGGAACCGGCCATGATTGCAGCGGATAGAACATTGCCAAGCCCATCGGCCAGACAAATTGCGCGAGATAGTTAAACAGGGAATGCAGAACGTTGGCAAGGCGCGCAGGCCCGGAAAGATCCTGCAACGACATGACCGCTTCACTGCGTTGTTGCGTATGCCAGGTCAGGAATGCGGCGCCGGCGACGAGGGCGATGAACGGGAGCTTCTCCAGCCAGAGTTGTTTGGAAGATGGAAGATGGAAGATAGAAGATGGTGGGGAGATTCGGCGCAGCGGCCAGACATCCAGCAGCAACATCACAACGGGCCACGTCACCAGCATGGGTTTGCTCATCAAGCCAAGCGCCAGGAACACGCCGGTCAACCAGTAGGCGGGGGAACGGAGAAAAGCGAAACCGGGCGAGGGGCGGGCATAACGGACATAGGCGAGAAGCGAGAGCAGGCCGAAGAAGGCGCTGAGCACATCCTTGCGTTCCGCCACCCAGGCCACGGATTCAACGCGGAGCGGGTGCAAGGCAAAGAGTGCGGCGGCGAGCGCACTGCACCAGAAGTCTCCCGTCAGCGCCCGAAACAAGGCAAAGCAGAGCACAACATTGAGCAAGTGGAAGAAGAGACTGGTGCCGTGATGACCGGCGGGATCAGCTCCAAAGAATTGCACATCGGCCATGTGACTCAGCCAGGTCAAGGGATGCCAGCTCCCCATCAAATCCGTCGTAAAGGCCCACTTGAGGCCAGTCCAAGTCAAACCTGCCAGCACCTGCGGGTTTTCCGTCACATAGTCTTTGTCGTCATAGTTGACAAAGCCCGCGTCAAAGACCGGCCAATAGGCGGCCACCGTAAGTCCGACGAGCAGCAAGGCAACCATTCCAAACCGGCGATCAAATATCATTTTCATGAGGACAGGAGCAACACGAGGCGTGTCACCCTAGTTCTCCGAGCACGTTAGGAAACGATGACCAAAGAATAAACCCCAAACTCAGCCGCCGATTGGAGAGCGGCCTTAATCGTAGGGCAGGCTTTCCAGCCTGCCGGTGCCCCGGACTTTCCAGTCCGGGGTTTCGCGGAACGGGCGACTGGAAAGTCGCCCGCACCGGCAGGCTGGAAAGCCTGCCCTACAAGCGCACGGCGCTCCGTCCCCCCTTTCCGCATCGGATCTCGCGCTAAATCAGGACCGTTCCGGTTTCCGACCTGATGCGGACCAACCTTTGAAGAGCCAAAGACAGGCCACCCCGAAGCCCGTCAGGCTGGCGATGGAAGGCTCAGGAATATAGAGCAGACTCAACCCGGGGAAACCGGGCGTAAGGGACGCCGGTGTGCTGGCTGGAAACGTCGTGGGGTCGCCCGTGGTGATGGTGAAAATCCCGGACATGGCTATGAGTGGTGACCAATTGGGCCCGTAGAGGGCATCTTCCCAAGTGCTGGCCGGGCCCAACCAACCGCGCACGAAAAGCGCCACATCCCCGCCGGCTGGAATTCCGAAAAAACCCGTTCCAGCCGGAACTGTTCTGACGCCACCCGAAAACCGGCCGGCGATTGGAGTAATGGAAACCGAAGCGCCCAGTCGTTGAAACTGGAAATGATCCGTCGTTCCCACCGGGGCCCAAAGGACCTCGACCCGACCACCACCGGCCGGCACCGGAGCCAACTGTGGATTCAGCCAAAAGTCCGGACTACTGCCGTTGGTTTGATACATGACCAGTGAGTCAGCGGTGTTGGCAAAAGTAAAAGTGCCCTGGCTATAGATTTGGCCCGTGGCTAAAAACACCCCAACGATTGCGGAGAGCATGGTTTTCATGACGGCAATCCCTGCGTTTGCGATCAGCACTTACCTTGCGGACGTTTTGCCAAGGAACGATGACCCAACCCAACCAGTACCGCCAACATCAACAGCCCTCCTGTTGCAGGTTCAGGGATGGTGATGATGACTCCGGTAAAAGGATTGGGATTGCCAAACACCAAACTTCCTGGGACCCCGGCAGGAACGGCCGTGGTATCTCCAGTATCCACCGTAAAAAGAGTCGAGTAGTCACCCCAGTAACGGTTGTTCCAATCTGAATCTTCCGGACCAAACCAAGCGCGAACCACAGCGTTCACTGTGTCGCCGGGGGCGATACCAAAAAAACCCGTGCCGGCGGGAATCGTGCGAACTCCGGCCGAAAAACGGCCGGCAACCGGAACCCCCACCCTTACCTTGGATCCGTGCACCTGGAACAGACTAAAATCTGTGACCCCAATCGGCGCCCACAGGAACTCCACGAAGGTGTTCTCCTCATAGGTGGCCGCATGTGGTGGTCCAGGATAATATTGGATCTGAATCTGCGCACTGGCGGGGTTGACAAAATTATAACTTCCTTGAGCGTGACCACAAAGAGTGGCCGCAGCAAAAATCAGACTGGTGATGGCAAGACGAGATTTGAGTAGGAGTGTTCGTTTCATGATATTGATCCTGTGGTGATGTGTGATGTTTTTTGAACCCAAGTGGAACCGCTTCCATACCAACATTGATTTGAAAGTTGTAAAGAAAAAAGAGCCGCTCTTGCGAGCGGCTCTTGAAAAGAGACGAATCAGATTACTTGCGGCGGCGGAAAATCAGCAAGGAAGCTGCGCCGAGACCAGCGAGGGCCATGCTGGAAGGTTCTGGAACGATGGTCAAGTTCATATTCCCAGTCCACCCGCCTGCACTAGTAATTGCGGTAGGAGTGCCAGCAGGAACAGTGGTGGGATCGCCAGTATCAAGAGTGAATACAGACGAAAAGCCTTCCCAAGAACGAGTGGTCCAGTCTAAGCCAATGTATCCACGAACAACGAAGTTCGCGATGCTACCAGCTGCGATACCATCAACACCATTACCAACTGGAACAGTGCGATTGCCGCCAGAGAAGCGACCCGCCAACGGCGAACCAACAGTCACAGCACCGGGAAGAAGCTGGAATTGATCTAGCGCAGTCACGCCGACAGGAGCCCAGAGCAGTTCGACCTTAGCACCAGCCGCTGCGACGAGGCTCACTCCGTTTGTTTGAATCAAGGTTGTGGTGCTATTTGCAAAAACCACCGTGCCTTGTCCGTATGAAGTGGCTGCTAAAGCTACAGCAGCCAACATTGTTACGAGTGTTTTTTTCATGATGTTACTTATTGTTTTGTTACAGGTTACCGTACTAATTGTTGTGGATTAGGGATTAAGTGTTTTGATCCAGTTCATAGCCCCACCAGTGTTTTGGTAGAAGAATGCCTCTGCCACCTTGAGGCTCGGACCGTTTGTTTCGGCGCTACTTTCATCAAACCAGCCGTAGCCATCAAAATAGAGCGTCGGAATCCATTGATTTCCAGCTACATCCCAAGTGAAAATCGTATCACCATCATGTCCGACAGAACCGCCCGGCTCAGGACCAGCAACCGGCACTTTACTACCCAACAGACTCAACGCACCAGAAATCACATTCGTGGAACTTCCGGTTTGAACTTCACCAACCAATGTAATCGTTTGCGTCAATGTTGGCTGAATGAAAAAGCCACTACCGAGAGGCTGGTCAGCATCAGGGAACCAACCAAAACCATCAAACCAAATGTAAGAATCCCAGCTAGATGAACCTTGATTCCATGCAAAAATGGTCGTCCCATCCGAACCCGGATCTTGGAGTTTAATCGTGTTGGTAAGATTGTAATTTCCATCAGAAGGCTTCAATGGATTGCTCAACAGATGCAAACTGCCATTTGTCACACCTGTATTGACATACCCAACGATATTGAGGGAATAGACGTTGGATTGAGCCACTACAGAGAAGGCTCCTGCCGCAATGATCGCTGCGGCTGCGAGTAATGATTTTGTTCTCATGTTTTTGTTTTTGGTTACCGTGTGTAGAAAAACTATCTCAGGAGGGAGACAAAGCGTCAATAGTTTTTTCAGATTTCTTTGAACATTTTTCCCCTTTGGAAACTGAATCCCAAGTCATTGCAAACAAGCTGCTTGAGATATTCCAATCTCTTGTTTTAGCATCCGTATTTTCACACCCACATCAAAAAGCGGGGGACATTGGAGGGGTATTTTTGTCCCCATTGCGGGGGACATACCTTGGTAGAGTGATTCTCAAATTTCATTTCCGGGAGAACCCACCCCCGGCCCCTCCGAGGAGGGGAGCAGGACCGAGCGCGTTCGTAAATATCTTCCCCTCTTGGGAGTGGCCAGGGGTGGGCGCGCCGCCGGTTCTGGAAATGAGTTTTGGCCAACAGTCTAACGGGACAAAACCAAGAAAGCAAACGGACCGTCAAAAGTCGCCTTGGCAATAAGCCCAGTCTGCGGGTGAACAATTCCGCTACTTGGGAAGATTAAGATTGGGGATGGGAGGCATTTTGCCGGCTTCAACAGCCTCGCGGGTCCGCTCCCGCTCCACCTCGATCAAGGCAATCTGAGCATCCAAGGGCAGGTTGCGAACATCGTTTTGAGGGGTTACCGGGGTTGAGACACCGCCTCCGGTTGAACCAAGACCGCCGCTCCGGATACTGCGGGTCGGTAGATTCGCCCCCGGACTCGTCGGCGCAGCGGCACCGCCAAAGGTTGTAGCGGCACCCGGGGCCGCCGGAGCGGGAAGAGCCGTCGGCCGCGGCAGAGTGCCAGGCGGCGCCGGCAGGGCCGGCGCAACCAAGGCCGGTCCAGCGGCAGGTTTGCTGCCGTTGTCCTTAAGGTTCAAGGAGACTGGATTGCCTTGATTCTTCAGCTTCACAACCCCGGCATAAGCGTCCATTTCGAGCACTTCCACGTCGCCTTCCCGTTGGCCGACATCCATGACGACGGAGCGGTCTTTGGCGGGTTCGGGCGGGCGGGCGGGCAGTTTGATTTTGAGCAGCACCTGGGCGCGGCCTAAAATAGTGGTAAACCCTTGCAACTCGATGTTGGGGGGCGGGGCATTATTTTTGCCGGGATCAACCACGGGCGGCGGGGTGGGTGGTTTCAAGGCAAAAACATTGCGACCGGAGATGGCAGCGTAGGGGTTGCCTTCAGTCAAAGCGAGCGCGGAAGCGCTGCCCAAGGCCACGCCACTCAAAAGAACGACGCTTAGCCTAAAGCCCAAGTTTTGAAGTCTAAAGTCTTGTCGCATGGAGCAAAGATAATATCCGCCCAAGGAAAACACCACTGGGAACTTTTGGTTGCGGTCCGCTCCACGGCCAGTCAGCCCACATCGTAATAAGGCGACAACTCAACGGCGAGGACGGGCCCGATTCATCAAAAAATCTCGAGGCGCGGTGAAGGTGTACAGGCCGGAGGGAAAGGTTGGGGAATCAGCCCAGTCGGCCAATATGTGCAATTCCAAAGCACTCAAACCCAAGGTCGAGGAACGAGCAAAATCAAGATGTTGATTGTCACGCAAGGTTATTGAAGTCGCGGAATAACCGAGGTTCGTATGCAATACCTGCAGCCAAGGCAGGCCCGCATTGGTGCTGGCGAGCTGGGCGCGACTAAAAGCCATGCGCATCAATTGCCCGATTTGCACAAAGCTATTGACCTGCGGCCCGGTCGTTTCCCAATGGTAATAAACCAGGTTCGGAGTGGAAGTGAGTTTGGCCACGAGTTCCGGCGGCATGGGCCTTCCTGAAACGGGATTATGGATGAAGCCGCCCGAAATCCAATCGTCTTGGAGCTTCAAGGCAGGACTGCAAAAAGGCACGCCTTTCCATACCACACGCCAATCGTTGGTTTCCCAGCCAAAATCACCGGTGCGGTTGGGGGCCAACTCGGGATTGACCCAATTGATGACAAAGTCTTTCAAGGCGAGAAACTGGTTGGTGGGATCAGGCGCATGAGCGGTAAAAAAGTGCAGCCACGGAGCGCCACCTTGCGCCCAAAAAAACATCTGATTCGGGGCGGCCCCCAGTTTCTGTTCCTGCCAGAACCCGAGCGATTCGAGCCAGGGCCGGACCCCCCGCACAGCGGAAAAACTGGTCAACGGCTGAGTGATCTGGTTGGTGGGAACATTCCACGCGTCCAGCGGCAGTGGCAACGCCTGCAACAAATCCAGACCGCCGCGAATCTTGACGTTTTCACCATCAGAAAAGGTCACCAGCGAGAGCGACTTGACGGAGGGCGGGAGATTCACGCCAAACGCGGCATTCAATTGCGGCACGGCAGCCTCAAGATTCAACCAATAATTGGTCGGCCCCGGCACAAAGGGCATTCCGGTAGCGGCAATGCGTTGGCGGAGGGAAGCGAGGGGGCCGGCGGGATTCCCGCCTGCGGCCAGGTCCGGTTGATTGGTGGAAGCGAGCCGCGCCAGACCAACCAGATACCAATCTTTGGCAACGCTCAACTCGCAGCGTAAAGCTTCGTTCTGGAACAAAAGAGCCTCTTTTTTGCCAGCCGCCGCGGAGTCGGACAGCGGGGCGACGCCCAAGGTGGAACGCAGAATGGCGGGCAGATTCGTGTGCCAATCCGCGACCCGGTCGGAAGGCAGCCGGATGGCCAGCACCAGTTCGCCGGGTTGATTCGTACCACCGCAGGCTTCCAAATAGACCTCATGTTGCACCAGATCCGCCAACAACGGACGTAACGAGCCGATCGGTGCATTCGAGAGTGAACTATTCGTGAGCCAGAGACGCCAGGGCGCGGTCGCCAGCTTATCGAGCACTTGCGCCTCCAGGCGGAGGCTCTCGGGCAAATTCCAGATCGCCATGAAGTTGAGCGCGTTCGTGTCGCGCGCGAGCTGGTGCTTGCCCAGCCAATGGAGGGTCAGAATTGCCGATTGCCGATTGCCGATTGCCGATTGGGGGCCGCCCGCGGGTTTGCCACAACCGGCGCACAGCGCGCCAAGGACCGCGAAGACCAGGCTGCAACGAACAAAAGCTTTGTGAATCATGTGTGGGATAATTTGCCAAGATTCCTGCCGCGCGGCAAGAAAGAGGAGCGGCAATCAGGCAACGAGAACGAGCCTACTCAGCAGCCCGGCTCTTACGCTTGAGAATGAGAAGATAATCTTCTGATTTGCCGAGGACGGGTTTGTCTCGAAGAAATGTCAAACCTTCATCGTTTTGTCCGGCAGTAATGGTTTGGGCCAGCGTGTAGTGCTGTTCCCAGTAGCGCGGCCACCAGTCCAGGAGTTTTGTCTGGCTCTCGGGCCGGGTGAGCCATGACAGCGGATTGTTCACGAAGACCACATACTTCGGGGCGGCTTTCTCGATCTGCGCAATCATGTCCTCCTGCATCTTCGCGGCGTAGGGATGCAACTCCATCAACGCATAGGTATAGATGTGCCCGGCCGCCGA
The DNA here is from genome assembly GCA_964594985.1 of uncultured Bifidobacterium sp. Classification (GTDB taxonomy): domain Bacteria; phylum Verrucomicrobiota; class Verrucomicrobiia; order Limisphaerales; family JADLHS01; genus JADLHS01. The sequence goes on along the minus strand of CAZQNQ010000009.1, from coordinate 160,511 downwards.
CCGCCGGCGCGCGTAAAAGTAAATCTCCGGCTCGGAACCGAGCACAGCGATGCGATCGCCCGGCTTCGTGTCGGCCGCGATAATAGCAGCGGCCTCGCGCGCGTCACCGAAAACAGTGGAGCGATAAATTTGTTCCACGGCTTTCTGGGGCACGGACGTGTACCACACCGCACCATTACCGAAGAGCACTGCGCCCGTCGCCAGCGTCGCCACCACCACCACTCCGAGCGCCAGGAAAAGTTCGATGCTTTGATCGCCTTGCAGCAATTGCAGGCTCCGGCTCACGGCCACGGCGATCAATAATGCCACCACTGGCAACAGCAGGATGAAGTAGTGTTCGCGAAAATAAAAACCGACGCTGATGGCCAGCGCGGAAAAGAAAAACAACGCGGTCAGCAGGAAGCGATACTCCCGATCCAAGCGTCTATCCCACCACATCATCAACGCGCCCACCCACGGCAACAGCCAGAAGATGAGGTTCGGGCCGACCACGGCCTTCACCATGGCACTGGTCATGTCGGTCGCGCTGACCAACGGAATGCCGGATGCATATTTGCTGCCGTAGGTCACGGTCCAAAACCAGAATTCCGGGAACACGCCCGCCACCCAGAGCCATAAACACGTCAGTACGTACGGCAAAAGGCAGCCGGCACTGTAAAATGAAAGTTCCTTGAACAATCCGCTCCAATCCATGGCGTCTTCGTTGTTCAAGCGCCGGCTGCCGGACGCGCGCCGCCGGGGAAAACGCCGCGTACCGAGGCCGCCGTCGCCCGTGCCGAACCTCACCGCTGCCCAGCGCACCCAGAGCAGATAAACCCCACCGAACACGCCGAAGAACACGCCGTGTTGCTTCATGAGAAACGCGAGGCCGAACAAGATTCCCGCCGCGAAGTGTCGCCCCAAGCTCCGTTGCTCCAACGCGGTGAGCAGAACTAAAATTCCTCCCACTGCCGGCAGCACGACATAATGCGTGGCGTGCCCCGCCAACCCGAGCACGTCCGGACTGAGCGACATCAACGCGTACGTCACCGCAGCAACCGCGCCCGCTGCGGCGTCGAGTAGTTTGCGGCCGAGCAGATACATCAGCCAGATCGTGGCGGCGTTGACAAGGGCGAGACCGAGGTGGATGCCCGTGGGCGTCTGCCCGAACACGGCCATGCTCGCGGCATAGGCGAGATACGTGCCAGGCAATTTCATGTTGTAGGCTTCCTTGTAGGGCGGCACGCCTTCGAGGAGCAGTTGTCCGGCGTAAGCGTATTCGCCCTCGTCGCGTTCGAGCGGCATGTCGCCCAGACGCACGCGCACCGCGACGGAAAAGAGAATCGCCAGCAACACGAAGATCCAGGCGCGATTGGCGAAACCTTGTCGCAGCCGCGCGGGAAACAATTTATCCAACACCTTCAACATGAGCGCGCGCAGTATTCCTGAATGCGGCGCGGAGGGAAATGCGGAAGTGAACCACCCAAGCAAACTGAAGAATTTGTCAGGGGAATGATTGTCAGAGGAATGAAGGACTCCGATTCCCCTGACGAACATTCCCCTGATTTCAATCCGTTTTCTTCTGTCGCCCCGACCAACTTCACGGACAGCCGAACAGCTTCTTCGCCTTGATGAGTTCCCTTCGTTGCGCCACCGCTCCTCCAACCCAAAACATCCGGGAAATCGAAGTCAGAATGATGGGATCAAAATGATAACAGCATGATTCTGATCGCATGATTCTGATCATTCGGTTGAAGCCTGCGGGCAGGGCGACTGACTCGCGCTGGCGGACACCGGGAACAGCCAACTGAAAAATTTGTCAGGGGAATAATTGTCAGAGGAATGAAGGACTCCGATTCCCCTGACGAACATTCCCCTGATTTCAATCCGTTTTCTTCTGTCGCCCCGACCAACTTCACGGACAGCCGAACAGCTTCTTCGCCTTGATGAGTTCCCTTCGTTGCGCCACCGCTCCTCCAACCCAAAACATCCGGGAAACCGAAGTCAGAATGATGGGATCAAAATGAATGGCGAATGAACCCACCCCCGGCCCCTCCCAGAAGGGGAGCAACATTAGGAAATGCGGAAGGGAACCACCCAAGCAAACTGAAGAATTTGTCAGGGGAATGATTGTCAGAGGAATGAAGGACTCCGATTCCCCTGACAAACATTCCCCTGATTTCAATCCGTTTTCCTCTGTCGCCCCGACCAACTTCACGGACTGCCAAACAGCTTCTTCGCCTTGATGAGTTCCCTTCGTTGCGCCACCGCTCCTCCAACCAAAAACATCCGGGAAACCGAAGTCAGAATGATGGGATCAAAATGATAACAGCATGATTCTGATCATTCGGTTGAAGCCTGCGGGCAGAGCGACTGGCTCGCGCTGGCGGACACCGGGAACAGCCAACTGAATGGCGAATGAACCCACCCCCGGCCCTCCCAGAAGGGGAGCAACATTAGGAAATGCGGAAGGGAACCACCCAAGCAAACTGAAAAATTTGTCAGGGGAATGATCGTCAGAGGAATGAAGGACTCCGATTCCCCTGACAAACATTCCCCTGATTTTAATCCGTTTTCCCCTGTCGCCCCGTCGGCTGACCACCAATATCCAACGCTCAACGGCCAAGGCCGGCTCGGGGGAACTTCAAGAACATTGGGGGCATGGAAGTCAGAATGATGGGATCAAAATGATATAGGGGAACAAGAAACCCGGAAACCCTGCTGGCAACCGTGCTGCCCCCATTATTCTGCTCCCATTATTCTGATCATTGATTACCTCTACGGGCAGCCGAACAGCTTCTTCGCCTTGATGAGTTCGGCGATCGGTCCGGGCACCTGGGTTTCCCAGGTGGCATCGCCTTTTCGCAGCTTCTCCATGACGGCACCGGAACCGACGGCGAGGTAATCCGGGTTGAAAGTGCGGATCGGCTCCAGACAGCCGTTGGCCAGCAGGTGCGCGTAGAGATGCTTGATGGGCTCGGGCGGCTGGAAATTATCCAGCGTGATCACCTGCCCGGTCTCGCGGTTCAGCCACGGATACACATAGAGTTTCACGCCGCTGCGAAAGAGTTGCCCGAGCGATTCCATCAAGCCGCCGCCGAGATCGGTGTAATTCTTTTCATCCAGCACATCGCGCAACCGCACCAAACCGAGCGGCAGCCCGATCATCTTCGACGTGTGCCGGGAAAGAAACTGCACAAGCCGATGATAGCGGCGGAAGTTCGAGATCAACACCGGTCGGTTCAATGTGCGCAACGTGTCCACACGATCCAGGAAATCGCCGTGATCAATCACGTCACCGACCTGCAATTGCTTCAAAGTCATCTCGAGCAGCGTCACGGGCATTTCCCCCGCGAGCGCCTTCTCCTGCACGAACTGTTCCTGCGCGCGTTCCAGCATGTCGAACATCGGCGTGGTGAGCGGGCGGAAACTGCCGCGCTCGACGAGCACCGGTTTCTTGTAAAGCATTTCGCCGGGGATCACCGCCTCGCCATCCGCCGTGAACATCGCCGCGTCGGTCAGGCCCTGTTCGACGAGTTGCAAGGTCATCAAGCGATTGTCCACGCCGGCAAAACACGGCCCGGAGAATTTGATCATGTCCACCTCGATGCGATCGCGATTCAAGCCGTCGTGCAGGGCGATGATGAGATTGATGGGGCTGGCGTTCTGGTAGAACGCGGCGTGGACCAGGTTCACGCCGACGATGCCCAGTGCTTCCTGTTCGCGCACCGGTTCGGGATCGAGCAACCGGACGTGAACGATGATCTCCGACGGACGTTGCCGCGGCGCGCCTTGAAAGCGGATGCCCATCCAGCCCTGCCCTTCGTCTTTGCGCGTGTAGCTGCGCGTGGTGACGGTATTGGCAAAAGCGAAGAAAGCCGTCTTGTCGCCGCGCGCCTGGTCGAGACGTTCGACCACGAGATCGTACTCGTGGGTGAGCATGGCTTGCAGCCGCTGGCGGCTGACATAGCGATCCGCCGGGCCATAGATGGCGTCGCTCACCGTCATGTCGTAGGCAGAAATCGTTTTGGCCACCGTGCCCGCCGCGCCACCGACCCGGAAAAACCAGCGCGCCACCTCCTGTCCCGCGCCGATCTCGGCGAACGTGCCATACTTCAGCTTGTCGAGATTGATCTGGAGCGCTTTCTGATCCGCGTTGAGTTTTTCTTCGTTCATGGGATGAAATCCGGGCCGGCCCGGGCCGACCGGGCCACGTTACCAGCCACCTGTCGGCAGAGGCAACGCACAACTTGAACATCAACAAGGCCGTAGCGCGAAGCGCTGCACTCTTAATCTTAATCTTTTTCTTAATCCTCCCCCAATGACCGAAACCGGAGATTAAGAAAAAGATTACGATTAAGAGACAGACCAGACCGACTGGCATTTAGAACAGTTCGCAAAAAGAATGGCGGCAACGAAATCCCCTCACCCGGCCTAGCGGCCACCCTCTCCGCATCGGATGGGGAGAGGGATGGGTGAGGGGCATTTCGCATGGCGGAGGGTTTCAACCTTCATTTTGGGATACGCTCTAACACCGCCTCAACTCTCCCGCAACTTCAACAACAGATCCTTGCTCTCGACCGCCTCGCCGATATGCACCGCCAATTCACCCACCACACCATCGCACGGCGCGTAGATGGTCGTCTGCATCTTCATCGCTTCGAGCGTCACAAGCTTGTCGCCCTTCGCGACCTTCGCCCCGACACTGACCGAAAGCGCCGTGACGAGACCGGGGATCGGTGCGCCGACTTCGTTCGCCTTGGCGGGATCGGCCTTCACGCGCGCCTTCACCGTGGGTTTCACCGATTTGTCCACGATGGACAACTGGCGCGTCATGCCGTTCAATTCGAAGTTCACGTTACGCCTCCCTTCGGCATCCACCGCGCCCACGTTCACCATGCGGATGAACAACGTCTTGCCTGGCTCGATCTCGATGGCCGCTTCCTGCCCGGGCTTCATGCCGTAGAAAAACGCCGGCGTCGGCAGCACGGACAAATCACCGTTCGCATTCACCTTCTTCACATAGTCGGCGAACACCTCGGGATACATGACGTGACTGAAAACATCGTCCAGCGTCACCTCGCGTTTGAGCTTGGGCGTGAGTTCCTCCGCAATCTTTTTGAAGTTCAACGGCTTCAATTCCGCGCCCGGACGACCTTTGATCGGCTTGCGATCGCCGAGCACGACTTGCTGCACTTTCTTCGGCCAACCGCCCATCGGTTGCCCCAGCCCGCCGCTCAACATATCAATCACCGATTCGGGGAACGGCACACTGCCGGGTTCGAGATTCAACACGTCGGCGGGCTTGATGCCGCGCGTGACGAGGAACATTGTCATATCGCCAACCACCTTGCTGCTCGGCGTCACTTTCACGATGTCGCCGAAGAGTTGGTTCACCTCGGCGTACGTGCGCGCAATCTCCGGCCAACGGCTCGCGAGTCCCATCGCCGCAGCTTGTTCTTTGAGATTCGTGAACTGTCCGCCCGGCATCTCGTGCAGATAAACTTCCGCGCTGCCCGCTTTGGGCGACGTGTCGAACGGCGCATAATAGGTGCGCACCTGCTCCCAGTAATCCGCGAACTCATTGAGCGAATCCAAATCCAGCTTCGTATCGCGTTTGGTGAATTGCAGCGCCGCCACCACGGAGTTCATGTTCGGCTGGCTCGTCGAACCGCTCATGGACGCATTCGCCAGGTCCACGATGTCCACACCCGCCTCCGCCGCGCTCAACACGCTCGCCGCCGCGATGCCACTGGTATCGTGCGTGTGGAAATGGATCGGGATGCCGATCGCTTCCTTCAACGCCTTCACCAACACGCTCGCCGCCGCCGGCTTGCACAGGCCCGCCATGTCTTTGATGGCAAGAACATGCGCGCCCATCTTCTCCAATTCCTTCGCGAGCTTGACGTAATACTTGAGCGAATACTTCGCGCGCTTCGGATCGAGAATGTTGCCGGTGTAACAGATCGCGCCTTCGCAGATCGCGTGCGTTTCGTTCACCGCCTCCATCGCCACCTTGAGGTTCGGCAGGTAATTGAGCGAATCAAAGATGCGGAAAATATCCATGCCCGCCCCCGCCGCGTGCTTCACGAAGCCGGCCACGGCGTTGTCGGGATAATTCGAGTAACCGACCGCGTTTGAGCCGCGGAACAACATCTGGAAACAGATGTTCGGGATGCGCGCGCGCAACGCCCGCAACCGCATCCACGGGTCTTCATGCAGGAAACGCAGCGCTGTATCGAACGTCGCGCCGCCCCACATCTCCATCGAGTACAGATTCGGCGTGCGCCGCGCCACCGCATCCGCCACCGCGAGCATGTCGTAGCCACGCAAACGCGTCGCAAACAGTGATTGATGCGCATCGCGGAAGGTCGTGTCGGTGACGAGCAATTGCTTTTGCTTGAGCGTCCACGCGGCGAATTTCTTCGGCCCCAGCTCCAGCAACAATTGCCGCGTGCCCGGCGCTGGCGTTTGCCTGTGATCAAAAGCGGGAACGCGCGCGGCGGTCAAAATCTCCTTCGGCACATAACCCTTCGCGTGCGGGTTGCCGTTCACCGTCACGTCGGCGATGAAGGTCAACAGCTTGGTCGCCCGGTCGCGCTTGGGCTTGAGCTTGAACAACTCCGGCGTCGTATCAATCAACGTCGTCGAAGCCTGCCCGCGCTTGAACGTGTCGTTGTGGATGACGTTTTCGAGGAACGGGATGTTCGTCTTGACGCCGCGGATGCGGAACTCGCGCAACGCCCGATCCATGCGCTGCAACGCCGCGTCAAACGTCGGCCCGCTCACCGTGAGCTTCACGAGCAACGAATCATAAAACGGCGTGATGACCGCGCCGCCATAACCCATGCCGCCATCCAGCCGCACCCCAAACCCACCCGCCGAGCGATACGTCAGGATGCGGCCGTAGTCGGGCTGGAATTTATTCTCCGGGTCTTCCGTGGTGATGCGGCATTGCACCGCGTAACCGCTGCGGCGGATGTCGTTCTGCGCCGGGATGCCAACCTCCTTGCCATGCATCCGTTGGCCGTCCGCGATCAAAATCTGCGAACGCACCAGGTCCACGCCGGTGATGACTTCCGTGACCGTGTGCTCCACCTGGATGCGTGGATTCATCTCGATGAAGAACCATTCCTTGGTGTCCTGATCGTAAAGGAACTCCACCGTGCCCGCGTTATCGTAGCTGATCTCTTTGCACAATTTCACCGCCGCCTCGCACAGTTCTGCGCGCACTTTCTCATCCAACTCCACGCTCGGCGCGATCTCGATGACCTTCTGGTGTCGCCGTTGGACCGAACAATCGCGCTCGTGCAGGTGAACGACGTTGCCGTGTTTGTCGCCGAGAATTTGCACTTCGATGTGCTTCGCGCGCGGAATATAGCGTTCGAGAAACACCGCCGGATTGCCAAACGCGCGACCCGCTTCGCCCTGCGCTTCATCGAGCAAGTCCGCGAGATCGCCCGGCTTGTGCACCACGCGCATGCCCCGACCGCCGCCGCCGAACGCCGCTTTGATGATGAGCGGGAAACCAATTTCCTTCGCCGTCTTGAGCGCGGCGGCGCGATCTTCAATCGGGTCCTCCGTTCCCGGCAACGTGGGCACGCCGACTTTTTGCGCAAGCGCGCGGGCGGCGGTTTTGTCGCCCATCATGCGCAGCAATTCCACGCGCGGCCCGACAAACGTGATGCCCGCCTCGGCGCACGCCTTGGCGAATTCGGCGTTCTCCGACAGAAATCCATACCCAGGATGGATGAAATCCACGCCCTTCTCTTTCGCCAGCGTGACGATGCTGGGAATATCCAGATACGCGCCGACCGGCCCTTTGCCTTCGCCAACGACATAAGCCTCGTCCGCCTTGAACCGATGAATCGCGAGGCGATCTTCCTGCGCGTAAATCGCGACGGTGCGCAGGCCGAGTTCAGTGGCCGCGCGGAAGACGCGGATGGCAATTTCACTGCGATTGGCGACGAGCAATTTGCGCTGGCGGGGCGGGTTGGTTGAAGCGGTGGAACTCATAATTAAAAACAGGCCAGATGAAACTGGATTTGCGCCCGACAGGCAATCTTGGAATGGCAGAGGACAGCAAACGGAAGCGGGAAGCGCCAGAGGCGCGACCTATTTGTAGAACACGGGCCGGTGATGGGTAGCTCCGATAGGAGCGACATCATCTTGGGATTGATATGCCGCCCCGCTGGGGCTTGAGATGGATTTGGTTTGTGTGCTACAAAGATTCCGCACCTACGGTGCTGTCGCCATGAACCATTCGCCGCCTAATATAGAGATAGGCTGCAAAATTAAGTGACATTCAACTCCGCCCCGCCCTTCCGCTTAAATTGCTTTTTCCCGCCCGGTTTCCCGCTATACTTGGCCGCCATGTTCAAGACGCAAGATTTACACGTTCGCGAAATCGTCCGCCTGTCGTCACCCAACGTGGTGAAGGCGGCGTTTCCCGCCACGCCCGAAGCCATCGCCACCGTCGCGATGAGCCGCGAACGCATTATCCGCATCCTCAGCCAGGAAGACCCGCGCCTGCTGGTCGTTGTCGGCCCGTGCTCCATCCACGAACAAAAGGGCGCACTGGAATACGCCAAACGCCTCAATACCTTGCGGCAGGAACTCGCTGATCGCATGGAGATCGTCATGCGCGTCTATTTTGAAAAGCCCCGCACGACCATCGGCTGGAAAGGCTTGATCAACGACCCACACCTCGACGGTTCGGAGAACATCGAGGAAGGTCTCAAGATCGCGCGAAAATTGCTGGTGCAGATCACCGGCATGGGGCTGCCGGCCGCCACGGAGTTTCTCGATCCCATCGTGCCGCAATACATCGCGGACCTGATCAGTTGGGCCGCCATCGGCGCGCGCACCACGGAATCCCAGACGCATCGCGAGATGGCCAGCGGCCTTTCGATGCCGGTCGGATTCAAGAACGCCACCGACGGCAGCCTGCAGGTCGCGATTGATGCGATGGGCGCCGCGCGACATCGCCACAGTTTTCTCGGCATGGATCAGGACGGCGCGACGAGCGTCGTGCGCACCAGCGGCAATCCCGACGGCCACGTCGTCTTGCGCGGTGGGCGGGCGCGGACCAATTACGACGCCGCCAGCATTGCGGATGCGGAGGCGACCTTGATCAAACACAAGCTACCTCCCGTGATGATGGTGGATTGCAGCCATGCGAACTCGGAAAAGAAACACGCACGGCAGGAAGACGTGTGGCACAGCGTGATCGAACAACGCGTCGGCGGCACGAAGTCCGTCATCGGCATGATGGTCGAGAGCCACTTGCACGAGGGCAATCAACCGTTCCCCAAACCGGCGAACGAGCTGCAATACGGCGTCAGCATCACCGACGCGTGCGTGAATTGGGAGACCACCGAACGCATGTTGCGCTGGGGCCATGAGCAGCTCGCCGGGAAGGTCGCAGCAGCAGCAGTGGCGTGACAAAGCCGTGGCTGCGTTCGTGAGAACGCGGCACAAGGTTAAATCAGCGGCGTTCTCACGCAGCCACGCTCAGTTTCAAATAATCCCCGCCAGCCGGCCCGCGACTCAGTGAGTGGTCGTTCGCACCCGAAAGCCCCGCTTCACTCTTCCGAAATCATCCCGCTACCTATGAATATGTGCGAAACGCCAGTTGCTTTCCCGGAGGGCAATGATGATAAAGAACACAACGTGATGAAAATGCCTCTCCTGCTTTTATGGCTGTTTCCCGGCAGCGTACTGCTTTTCAACGGCTGCGCGACTTCTAAACCGTCCCCCGCCGACCCTCTCACAACAACAAAGCCCCAGACACCGATGAGTCTGATCGGGGCGACGGCCAACCTGGCAGCAACCGGCGCTTCCCGCCTGCCGGCAAATTACATCTGGGCAACGCTCAAAGACCGCGGCCAGGACACAGAAGTGAATACCGCCTTCGAACGGGCGCTGGCCGAAGACACCTGTGAATCCAAACACGCTTTGCTCCGCGCCCTCGAACTAGAATTTATCCATGACCCAAAGATATCCGGCCTCGACATCCTCGGTCCTGAATTGAGCAAACATTTTCGCGCGTTTGACTGGCAGGAGAATGATTTCCCCGGCGGCGCTGAAGGTCCCAACGAACAGTTCGCCGATGTGATGGTGGACACGCTTGATCTGGTGCGCCCGGAACGCCGGGCCAACAGCACGCGCGATGCGGTCGTCTTGCGCGCCGAAGCCACCGAAGCGGCTTGGGATTACATCACCAACCAGTGGGTAACTGTTCCTCAACAGGAGCGCTGGAAGCTCAATCGCCACGCGCTCGATTCATTCGTGCTCATGCGTGAACAGGCCAAGGCCGATGGCGTGGACCTGATCATTCTCTCGTCACACCGGAATCCGCAGGTTGCCCAGAGGAACGCCGCCCGGGCCGGCAATCCCAACGCCGTCGCAAGTTTCTCCTCCCATTCGCTTGGCCTCGCGATTGATTTCAAACTGAGTCACGGCGATCTAAAGCTCGACGAAACCACCACGCGCCCGATGGCGGAAGTCGTGCGCATGCGCGAATCGCCCGTGCACAAATGGCTGCTGCTGCGCGGCGAGGAATTCGGCTGGTATCCCTACCAGAACGAACCGTGGCATTGGGAATACAATCCGCCGGGCTTTCGCGACGTTTACTGGGCTGATTTTCCCGGTGGCGCACCGGAGCGGGAGATCATCGTTTATGAGCCTTGAAGAAGGATCGTGGCTGCGTTCGTGAGAACGCGGCAAACCACACCTCCCCTTCAGTCAGCCGTGCTCGGATGAGCACAGCCACACATTCCAACGCCACACAATCCGGCTGACTTTTCCCCGGACGCGGAATAGTTTCTGGGCCGTGAGCAACCCAGACCTTCATCACCTCACCCGTCTTGAGCGTCCACACTATCAAGCCTTCGCCGCCGTCCACTGGACCATGCGGATCGAGCCTTCAACACCCGGCTGGCTTGATGACCGGTTTCATGGCGGGTTTCGCGAGGCTCTGCTTCATGCGTGTGTCCGGGAAAGGCTGGCATGTCCGACTTATTGCCTCATGCCGGGCCATCTGCACTTGATGTTTCCGGGTCTTGATGTTGCAAGCGATCAACTCAATGCCGTTAAGTTTCTGCGGTTGCATCTGAATCGGTTGCTGGCGGGTGAACCACTCCAGAAATTAGCCGCGCTCTCACGAGCGCAGCCACAGGGTGAGTGGAAACTCCAGCCGCAGGCGCATGATCATGTGTTGCGGGAGGAAGAGCGGAAGCGGGGAGCGTTCGCCAGTGTGTGTTTCTACATCCTGGCCAATCCGGTGCGGGCGAAACTTGTGGAGAAGGAACGCGCCTAGCGCTTCAGTGGTGCAGTTGTTCCGGGCTACCCTGATTTGCATCCGATGCAGGAAGACTATTGGGAACTGTTTTGGAAGCTTTACTACAAACAGCGTGAGCCGACACCGACTGAGCCGGTGAGGAAGCCCTGAATCTGTGGCTGCACTCGTGAGAGTGCGGCAAAAAATAATTCTTAGCTCGCTTGGGCGGCAGAACAGTCAGCCGCGTTCTCACGAACGCAGCCACAGCCATCAAATAATCCCCGCCAGTTCCTGCAACGTGCGCCAGTTGTCGAGGCGTTCCTGCTTGGCTTTGATCAACGTCTCGCTCGGGTTGCCGTCCTTGTCGAAATGTTTCGAGAAGCGACCTTCGGTGCGGGCGAAGCGGATGAAGTCATAGACTTCGTTCGTCTTCGGCTCGATGAAGAAATCTGTTTTCTCGGACGGATTGCCCTGGAGGCTGAGGCGTTGGGCGATCTTGTCGCCTTTGCGCGGATCGTAGATCAACACCGGGAACGTGCGCGTGTCCACGGCGAGTTTGCTTTGCTCCATCGCCATGTTGTCGCCGACGCCGTGTTCGGGCTGGCACGTCGTATAAACACTCACCACCGCCGGACCGTCGTATTCGTTGGCAGCGATAATGGATTTGTAGAAATGATTCGACATCGCGCAACTGGTCTGCGCCACGAACGTGTTCGGGTGCATCATGCAGATCTGCGCGAGTTCCTTGCGCCGCTCGATCTTGCCTTTGAGCACCGAGCCGTGAACGCTGAACTTGGTGTTCTGCCCCATGTAACTCGCGGTCGAGGATTGGCCGCCGGTGTTGGAATAAACCTGCGTGTCGAGCACGAGCACCTTGATGTTCATGCCGCTGGCCAACATGCGGCTCAGGCTTTGGAAACCGATGTCGAGCATCGCGCCGTCGCCGCCGATGACCCAGAGTTGCTTGTCGTGCCAGCCCATCTGATCCCAGCGCGCCCGAATGCCCATGGCGTCAGCGGGCGCGTTCTCGAAAAGCGAATTCGTCCACGGCACGAGATACGGATTGTAAGGATACGTCGAGGCATAAACCGTCGAGCAACCGGTCGAGTTGACGATGCCGATATTCTCCTTGCCGTAAACAAAACCCGTCGCCGCGAGCATCATGCGGAGCGCCGTGCCTTCGCCGCAGCCCATGCACGAACCCGCGCCGCCGACATAGAGCAACGAACGCTCGGCGAGCATCATGTCCACGAGCATTTTGTCGTTGATGAACTTCTTCGGCGTCTCGGGCATCTTTGTATAGAAATTCCATGTGCGCTGATACCGCTTCAACGTGCGGTCGTCCTTCTTGAGCATGACGAGCGCATCGTGATCGCCGCAGGCGTCCACGCATTCGGCGCAGCCCTTGCACTTGGTCGGGTCAATGAAAATGCCGAAGTAACCCGGCTCGTCGCCCTTCTTTTCATAGACGTTCCAGAACTTGGTCGTCTTGCCGAACTGCTTGCGATAATGCTCGCGCTCGGCTTCGTCGGGGATTTTGGCGAGTTCCTCCTCGAGTTTCGCCTTGGGCACGACCTTGCCAAGGATGGCGGTGTCCGGACACTCGGTGACGCACGCCATGCACGCGACGCAATTCTCGCTGTTGAGCAGCGGAATCTCCGGCGCGATGTATGAAAAGTCGCGCAGAATGCCCGTGCCGGCGGGGATGAACGAGCGGAGCGTGGAATTGTCCGCAGGCAGGCCAAGTTCGGCGCTGCCGTCGTTGTACGCGCCGACGATGCGGCTGTTGAAATCCGCGACGTTAAGCACGTCGTCGGTGATGGGGACTTGGTTGACGCGATTGGGCGCGGCGACGGGGGCGGTGAGGGTTTCGCTCATAGAAGTGAATTGTTAAATGAAGTGCGATGCAGTCCATCGCGCGAGTTGCGCAATGCCACGGCCCTTTCAAGTAAGTCTTGAACGGTGCTCATGGTTGAAAGATACGAGGTTCGGAGATGCCGGCAAGCACCCTTTCAGCATGAATCTTTAACCCTTCAAAACCCGCAGAATCCTTTGCACACAGGATTGCGGGACTTTTCGCAACCGACATTCCCAAATTCGAATCACATGCCAACCCTGACGCCGCAAAGTATGGTTTACCAGCCGATCTCGTTTCTTGTTTTTGGAAAGCTTGCGACACCAAAAAGAGCGATTGCTCTTCGGCATGGTCGCGTGTTTTGGGCAGCCGTGCCAAAAGCAACCGTCCACAAAAACCGCCAGATGGGATTTGCTGAATACGAAGTCTGGTTTACCAAAGTTTTTTTGATGCCGTCGCCAGCCTTTGCAACCGTGTTTGCGAAGAAGTTTCGCGAGCGCCAATTCCGTTCTCTTGTTCCCGCTGCCGCGAACGCGCGACATTACTTCTGACCGCTTGGATTTTGAGAAAACATCAGCCATCAGTGCGAAGCAGGTTCAAACTTCTTTTTCAATTCTTCGTAAAGGCTGCGCTGGTCATTACGGGCCATTCGGCGAATTGTTCGTAAGACAGCCAAGGTGTTTGGCGCTGGCGGAACGACCAGATTGCTTCGCCCTTCATTGCAGTTGTGACACAAAGTTCTCAAATTGTCGTCAGAGGTTGGCCCGTCGGAGTCAACGTGATCTACCTGCAAAGTGATTCTGCGATTTGGATTATATGGGTCGGGTTCTCCTGCGGTTGCACCACACATCAGACAGGTGAAACCGTTGCGCTCCAGAATTCTTGCTCGTTGAGCCTTGTCTATTTTATGTGAAAGGCGCGGCTGACGCTTCAAGCTGACAAGAATGTATTCACTAGGCTTCAGGTCTGGCCTGTCGCGGTAGGAAAGAATCTGCATTCCCTCATCATTGCGAAGCTCTCTGATTCGTCTTTGATAATCGTGGATTTTCGCGACACGGGAAATCTGACGTGTCGTGACTACCTTGCCGACATTGGCTTCTAAGAATGTTCTGATTTCGTCTCTCGCTCCCATGTTGCATCTCCTTTCTCGTTGGTAGAAAGCATCCGTTTAACAGCCTGTGCTATTGCATACGCAAATTTGACTGGAACGGCATTCCCGATTTGTTTGGCAATCGCAGTCTTTGAACCTCTGAAAGTAAAATCATCTGGGAAGCACTGAATGCGTGCTGCCTCGCGATGAGTAATTGGCCGATTTGCCTCGGGATGCAAATACCGCCCCTTCTCTGGTTTGAAAAACTCCGTGCGGATTGTCACGGAAGGTTCATCCCAGCGGAGACGGCCAAATAAATCTGTTCCACCTTTTAATTTTTTCTTCCAACACTCCGGCATTAAGTCGCGTGGCAAATCCCACCTATTGCCGCCAGGCGGAATGTGCTTGTATCGCTTAATGGATTTCGGCGTCGGGTTGCGACCGATGTGAAGCGAGTAGCCAGTGGGTTCAAATGGCAAATCACCAATCGCGTGTCGAACATTTATCCAATCTGGCAAATGACGTGTCTGCAAGTCGCGCTTGTCCGGGTTGATATTCGTTTGTTCTGGAAAAATCACTGGTCCGACACGAGACCCGATGATGATCGTTCGCTTGCGAATTTGAGGCGCACCGTAATTGGCAGCAATTAGGATTCGGCCTTCGACTTCGTAACCCAACGCGCGCGTCTCACGGATCAGTTCTTGTCCTTCTTCTGAATTCAGTAACGGTGGAACATTTTCGACTACGAAAACTCGCGGATGCGTTTGCTCAACCGCCCGGACATAATGCCGCCAAAGCTGATTTCGTGGGTCGTTTGCAATATGTGAACCCAAGTTGCTGAATCCCTGACAAGGAGGTCCACCGATGATGATGTCTGCTGCTGGAAACTCCTTTATGTCGTTGATGTCTTTGGAAACACAGTGCGGACCAAAGTTTGCCTCGTATGTTTCGGCGGCAGCTTTGTCAAACTCCACAGCAAATACAGGAACGAACCCAGCCTGAACGAATCCAAGCGTGAAACCGCCCGCGCCCGCGAACAAATCAACCACCGTCAAAACTCGAACTCTCCCTTTTTCCCGTGCCTTCTCGACGGAAACCGTGTTTTCCTCGCGGAGATAAAAAGCCCGATGTCCGTTGAGGGAGTAGCTCGTCGCTGGTTTCTTTTTGGCAATCGTTTTCATTTCCGATTGCACGAATCTAATGTTCGCAGCGGAGATAACAAAGCAATTTTAGCTGTGTGACGCGCTAACTTCCTTGTGCCGTGGAGCTGATTTTACTTCGCAAACACCACTTCCTCGTTGGCCTTTGCCTTCGGCGCAACCGGTGCAGAGATGATGTCCCACGGGATTTCCATCACGCTCTTCAAACCTTCGCGCACGCACTTGAGGTTTTCCTGCACGACGTGTTCGCCGCGTTTGCCGAAATACTTGCGGATGTATTTTTCCACCGCGCCCAGCACCTGTTCGTCGCCCATGCCGGAGCGCGACGCAAACGGCGTCACGCGGATGAAAATGCCGACGAGACAGACGCCTTGCATGCGTTGCTGGAGGTCGGGGTCGGTCGCGATCTCTTTCGCGATCTTCACGGTGTCGAGGTAGAAGACCTTGAGCCGTTTATTGCGGATGAGTTTCTGGCCGTAAGCGGGGATGTGATCCCAAACGCGCTGCGGATCGGTCTCGGGGCTTTGGATGAACACGCTGCCTTCGTCGGCGATGCCTTCGAGCGGATTGCCGAGGTTGAAGGCGTTCACGTCGTTGAGCGGGATGAACTCGACGTGCGCCAGTTCGCTGTGCGTGCGGATGTGCTTTTCCGCGACGGTCAGGTAATAGGTCGTGGGCAGACCTTTTTTCTCCGAGCCGTATTTCGGATACGCCTGCACATAGATGTTGAACAATTCACCGACGAAAGAAGCGATGAGTTTATTGGTCGTGACCGAGCCGAACCCGCCGACGGAATGGCCGCGCATCGAGAACGCGCCTTGCGGACGCAAGTCCGGGTCTTCGCCATCGGATAACGCGAGCGCGTGTTTGATACCGATGACGGTGTATTCGCGCGGCTGATCGGCGAACATGTTTTTGACGATGGAAATGAAGTGACCGCCGCGCACATCGCGCGAACCGAGTCCGGCGGAACAGGCGTAAATTTTCGGGATGCTCGTGATCTTGGGATATTTGAATTCGCCGTTCGAACCGAAGCTCAAGCCGGTAAGCGCGTCGGCGAAGCTGGCTTTGATGCCTTGCACGAGCGGGTTGGATTGCGCGAGCGGATTGTCCATGCGTTCGAGCACGGTGAGCGCGCGAACATTCCTGAGCGCATCCACCAGTTGCGTGGCAGGGAACGGCGCGAAACACGTGACGTGAACGACGCCGACTTTGAGATCCAATTCCTCGCGCATGTAATCGGCGGCGGCCTGCGCGGTTTCCATCATGCCACCCATGCCGACGAGCGCGTATTCCGCATCGTCCATGCGGTAGGTGTCCACCATGCGATAACGGCGCCCGGTCTTGGCGTAATACAAATCCATCGCCTCCTGCACGGCGGCGGGGACTTTGTCGTAGAAATGGCGCTGGGCGATCTTGCCCTTCATGTAGGAATCCTGGTTCTGCACCACGCCGGTCATGATGGGATTCTTGGGATCGAACAGGCAGCGGAGCTTCGTGTTCGGGTCGCCGACGTAATCCTTCATGAACTCCGTCTCGGGCAACTTGATGTTCTCGATCGTGTGCGTGGTGAGGAATCCATCCTGCACGTTCATGAACGGCGTCTCCACCGCTTCCGCCGCGCGCCGCGCGATGAGCGCGAGGTCACACGCCTCCTGCGCATTACGCCCGAACAAAATCCCCCAGCCGCAATCGGACACGCTCATCACGTCGTCATGGCCGCAATGGACATTGAGCGAATGCGAGGTCAGCGCCCGCGCGCCGATGTGGAATACGATGGGCAACCGTTTGCCCGAAATCGTGTAAAGCACTTCCTTCATCAGCACGAGGCCCTGGCCGGAAGTGAAGTTGGTCACGCGACCGCCCGCGAGCGCGAAGCCTTCGCACGTCGTCGCGGCAGAGTGTTCGGACTCGGGCTGAACGAACGTAATCGTATCGCCCCAGAGATTTTTCTTTCCGTTGGAGACTTCGGTTTCGTAGCCCGTGCCCATCGTCGTGGACGACGTGATGGGATACGCGCAAGCCCCGTGAGTGATGTTGGTTTCGACCCAGACGACGCCGCCCGCGCCGTCGGAAGTTGCGGGGATGCCGGGGTAAGGATGTTTCTTGGCTTCGCTGCTCATAAATAATTTACGAGCGACGACGTCAGTCACGCCGGCCACGAACAAGCTGGTCGGCGCGATTGGTGCCGCGCCCGCTGGTGTTGTGTTTTGCTGAAATAAACAATTACCAGTCTGAATCACAGAGGCAAGGGTTTATGTTGCCCAAGCGGCAGGAATTTTGAGGACCATGACCGGGACGATGTCGGGGAGCAAAAAGCCACGCCGCTTGGGGCTGCTGGGATGGCAGTCCAAACCTCCCGCCAGCAATGCTATCGGCGTGCCACTTCAAGATATTTATTTTCGCGTCCCGGCATTTCACACTGGAAAGGAGGCGGGAGGCGAAAGATGCTTCCGCCCAATAATTGCGGCACGTGTGCTGCGAACAAAACTGAGATGAATCCGCTGGCAAAACCAGATTTAACGACCGACCCGGCCGAATGGTTGGGCGACGCGCACCCGCTCGTCGCGCAACTGGGCACGGCGGACGGCCTGGCGTCGTTGCACGCGCTGGCGGAGTCGTTGACCACGCGCCCGGTCACCTGCCTCGCGGCCTTGCGCGAGTTTCTGCGCGCCTATCACGAGCGGATTTTGCGGCCGCACGAGTTGCCCGCCATCCAGACCGCCTACCAACACATCAGCCGCAACGAAGTGCGCGAGCTGATCGCCTTTGACCAACAACTTGGCAACGAACCAGCGTTGAAAGATTTTGCCGCGGCAAGCCAGCGGATCGGCCGGGGGCAACTTCAGAAGCTACGTCCGCTCCGGGATGAACGCGTGGTGCAACGCTATCTCGCCGCAGTGGAAGGCGGTCAGGCGCACGGCTGGCACACGCTCGTTTATGGCATGACGCTGGTGCTTTACTCGCTGCCGCTGCGACAGGGATTGCTCGGCTACGCGCACCAGACCACGCGGGGATTCATCCAGGCCGCGGCGCGCAGGTTGCAATTGAAAGAGTCCGAGTGCCGCGAGTTGTTCGATGAACTTTCCGACCATCTTAATGCTACGTTTCTTGCAAGCCCGGCGGCGGTGGTAACGCCGCATCCCTGACGGCAATCTTCTCCAGCCAAAAGAAAAAGCCCGGATCTTGCGATCCGGGTTTTGATATTTGAACATAGACCGATTCTCAGAAATGCTTCCCGGGCGGCCCCTCACCCCGGCCCTCTCCCCATCCGATGGGGAGAGGGTGGCCGCAGGCCGGGTGCGGGGCATTCGGTTCCGACAGACATTTTGCGAACTGTTCTAAGCCGGAACGATGCAGTTGAGAACCTCCCCGAGAAACGCAGAGGCGCGAAGGCCGCAGAGAATCGCGGAGGAAAACCGCCCCCGGTCAACTCACTGTTCAGTGACCGCATCCGCAACAGAAATTCTCCGCGCCTCTTTGCGTCCTCGGCGTCTCGGCGTTGGTTCCGGCCCCATTCAACTGAATGTTTCCAGCTAAGGTGCCGCCGGGGCCGGGGCATTGGTCGCAGGCAGTGGCGGTGGGGTGTTGGTGGTGGCGGCAGGCTCCGGGGGCAGCGGTCTTTGATTGAAAATCGGGTAGTGCTTGCCGGTCGCCCTGACTGCGATCGCATCCCAGATATAGAAATGATTCAGCAGGCTGAAAATGAAGCACGCCACGAAGACAAACTTGATGAACCCGATCCAACCGCTGGGTTTCTCACTAAACCGGTCGTCGGAACTGATGGTCGCACCCGGCGGCAATTGCGGGATGCCCGTCAGCGAGGCGCCGAACGGCACGTTCAATTTGGCTTTGGCGTTCACGGCCCAACCGTTCGCGTCGAGAATCGGAGCGAGGTTGCGTTTGCGGAGTTTGATCCAGGCGACGATCATCGCCGGGCTCGAGATGAGGAGCAGCAATCCCGCCACGATCAGACTGAATTGCCAGAAGGGCAGATTGAACAAGCCAATCGCCTGTCCGACGAGCGTGGTGATCAACGCGCCGATACCGGCGATAGCCACACTGATGGCCGCCACGGTGCCGGCATCCAGTTTCTTGGGCGCGGGCTTGGCCTGATCCACGTTGACGGTGGTGGTGGCAGCCGCACCGAGTTTGGCATCGGAAGCAGCATCCGCAGCGGCCGCCCGTTTGGCCGACAGCTCTTCAATCAACCGCACGAGTTTCTTATACGGCGACCAGAACGCCTGCCGGACGCTGATCGGGTTATCCACGATCCGGGTGATGGTGGCGTCCCAATCGCGCCCCTTGCGGTCATAGAACAAGCCATTACGCCCGGCCATCAGGTTATCCGAGTCGCCATTGGTGAACGCGGCGACAATGCTGCGTTTCTCCCCCGTCCCTTTGCGCGCACAATCCAAATAGGCCAGATACGAACCCGCCATCCCGGCCATCGCCGCGTGCCGCCCCGCGTCTTCCACCGGCAAGGTCAAGGTGCAGGAGCGTTGATCGAGATACAGGGTGCCCGCCTGGAAAATCGCCGGTTCTTCGGCGGCATAGAAATCGCGGAAGTTCACGAAGTTCGTGCAGAGCAGGTACAGATCACGCACGTAGCGGGTGAGTTTCTCAACGTTCGCGATGGCCGTGGCTTCGGGTTCGAGCGCCTTGTCCGCGGCGATGAGCGCGGCGAGATTTTCCTTCGCCTTGCTGCCAAGGATTTCGCGAACGCGTTTGAGGCCGAGTTTTTCCACGGCGGCGCCGGCCTTGCCCGCGCTCCAACATTCAAACGCGCCGAGCCTGGCGAGCAGCGCGGCCCAATCGGCCTCGGTCAACTCGCTCTTGTCACCGAGCAACGGTTTCACGGCGTTGGCTTGCAGGGCGGCGATGGCGGCGGCGTGCGCGGGATTGATGCCGCTCTTGAGCGGCAACGCTTTTCCGGCCGCAATCTGCGTCAGCGGGAAGTTGGCGATTTCCGTGGCGGTGATCGTCAGGTCCTTCGCGGCAATGGCCAGATATTCCTCCTCCTTGCGATTGAGCGCCGCCACGGCGCGCGGATCAAACGCGGCGAGGCGGCAGCGCCCGAAATAATCGTCCACCTTGGTCTTGATGGCACGCACGGCGGCGGCGGCGGCGGCAGTGGCATCACCCGCAGGAAGAATATTCGCCTTGTCAGCCTCGGCTTTCTTGTTCCAGTCATCGAACGCCACGCATTCGGCGAAGAACGCGTCCACCTTCGCCTGATCAATGCCCGGCTTGCCGGAACGATCCGGCACCGTGCCCAGACTGGCCACGATGTCGGTGATGAGGGCCTTGGTGGCGTCGTCGGTGGCGGATTCGGGGATGATGATGCCGTCGCCGTTGAGCGTGGTGTTGACGAAAATCTTGTTCGCGTCCGAAGCATCGTCAACGGAGATGGCGGTGGCGTCCCGCAGGCCGAGATCGCGCAGCACCTGGCGGGCGGAGGCGGCGAGCTGTTTGCCTTCGGGCGAGCTGTCGTTGATGGCGGCGAGCGGAAGGGAATCGCCGCCTTTGACGAGGTCGTCCGGGTTCTTGAGCATCGAACCGGCCCATTTGACAGCGGCGATGAGTTCCGGCACGCGGATGCGGCCGTCCTTGTCCGTGTCAATCAACGCGGCGGTCTTGGAACAGAATTCCAAGCCGGTGGTCGGACACGCGAGCGCGACCCAGAGTTTCTGGTCGAGTTGATCGAGGTTCATCAAGTCCGCCCCGGTCTCGAGTTTGACCTGGTTAAAGCCGCCGGCGGTGAAGAATTTCCATTGATGTGTGCTCATAGGTTTGGAGGGGTTGCGTATTGAGTGAAACAGGCTTGTCTGCTGGAAAAGCTTTAGCGCGCCGCGCGGCGAGAAGCAAGTTCAGTAAACGATCGTGCTCTCTTCCCGGGTCACCGGCGTTTTCAATTCGTCACAACTCAGTTCGACTTTGTTCCGGGAATCGCCGACCGCAGTGCCCTTCACGACGATGGTGTAGGTCACGGATTGTTTGGCGGCGAGCGCGGCCACGGTGGGAAAAGTCACGCGCTGTCCGCCCACCGTGCCTTGGGGGGAACTGATGGGCAGGAGCGTTGCGTCAAAGGTGGCCAGGACCTTCACGTTGTGGATATCGCCGGAGCCCTGGTTGATGACCTTGATGGTGTAAGTGCTGCTCTCGCCGATCTGGATGGGATCGGGATTGTCCGCCAGCTCAAACGTGACGGCCGGAACGCCCTTCCACTGCGTGCAGGCTTTGGCGGAATCCGTCAGAACGCCGACGCTGGCCGTGACGGTGTTGCAACTGGCCCCGGCGACTTTGGCGGTGAGCTTGATGGTTTCCGTCGCCTTCGCGCCGGGCTTCAATTCCGCGATGGTCCACATGGCCTTGTTGCCGGAGATGATGGCCCCGGGCGCGGCGACGATGGCGCATTCCGGCGGCGACACATCGGTGATGAGCACGTTGTGCAACGGGGTGTCGCCGGTGTTGGCCACCGAGATTTCGTAATCGGCGTTGCGCCCGATGATCTGCTCCTTGGCGCCGGTCTTCTCGACTTTCAAGCTGGGCACCAGGATCAAGGTGCAGACTTCCTTGGTGACCGTGGGAGTGTTGGCGCTGGTGACTGTGGCCACACTACAAACCTTGCCGCGCTGGTTGGCTTTCAACGTGACCGTGATCGGCTTGGTCTGGCCGGGAGACAGGTCGCCCATTTCGATCAGCAGCTCCGGCTTGGCGCTGCTGTGACTCATTCCGACAGGAACTGGGTTGCGGACTGCCACGCCGCGCACGCTGGAACTGCCGATGTTTTTGATGACCAAATGATAGGCAACCTCGGTCCCGAGCATGGCCGTGTCCGGTCCGCTCTGCTCCAGCACGAGCATCGGTTTGCCGACGACAATGCTCGCGGAAACCTGCGACCCCGCCGTGATCGTGGCGTAACTACTCGGCGGCCCCGCCTGTCCGGCCCTGAACCAGACCTTTACCTTCACCACCTGCGCGACGGTGAAATCACCCAGTTTCCAGACCAATTTCCCACCCGTCTCGGAGGCAGCGGGTTCACTGCGAATATAAGTCGCACCCGCAGGAATTGTGTCCCGCACGACGACATTGGTGACACTCTGTTGCGCGGTGAGGGTCAGCTCGCTGCTGAACTCCCCGCCCACCGCAACATCCGCCGGCAAAGTTTTGTGGAGCCGGATTCCCCTCGCCGTCGTCTCGGCGGAGACCAGCTTGACGGCCGGAGCGGCGCCGGGCGCCGACGTTTGTTGCCAGCGCGCACAACCGACCCCGCCAAAAATCACCAGCGCGGCCAACCCGACCGGCAGTTTGAATTGCATTACACTGATCCTCATGAACTGGAATTAGCCATCACTTCGGAGCCGATTCCACACCTCATGATTGCGGCGGCGACGGGATTGCACAATAAACTCCGCACTGCTTGAAAAAGCGGGGAAGGCAAAACACCTATAACCTGAACTCGCAGAGGCTTGAATCTGGCCCGAGCGTGAAGTTAATCATGGGGCTTCCTTTGGCAACTGCCTTTTTCCGATCCGCCCGGAAAACTTATCAACATCCGACAGCCGCCTACCGCGCCTGCCACCAAAACATCCGCTCCAAACCGGTGCGATTCGGATACGAGCGCGGCACCCAATCGGTTTTCAACTCAAAGCCCGGAGAAAAACGTTTGACGATCTCTTCGCGCGTTGTGCCGAACGGCGGGCCGTCGGTGTCGGGGATGAAATAGTTCACCGCCAGATAGTTTCCACCGGGTTTGAGCCAGCGACGCGCGGCGGCGACGTAAAGCTCCCGCTCCGCCGGCTGGATCGCGCAAAACAACGTGTGCTCGAACAGCCAGTCGAACTGGAACGGCGGTTCATCGCGGAGAAAATCAGCGGTGCGAAACTCCGCGTGCCAGCCGTTCGCCTGCGCGCGCTCACGGCTCAAACGAACCGCACTCGGCGCGAGGTCGTAGCCATAAACGCGAAATCCGGCCCGCGCCCAAGCGCCCGCATCATGGCCCGTCCCGCCGCCGGGCACGCAGACCGTCGCGCCCGGCAAGTCGGGATGCGTGGCGAGAAAATCCACCAGTCCGGGCGAGGGTGCGCCTTTTTCCCAGCGCATGTCGCCGGCTTGATAAAGACTTTCCCATTGGTTCTGGCTCATGCGCATCAAGTTGCAGGTTGCACGTTGAAGGTTGCAAGTGCGAATGGCCTCGTTGCCAAACCTGCAACTTCCAACCTTCAACCAGCAACAGCCTTCGCCTCGGACGCCTGAATCTGGCCGTCCACGAGTTGGATCACTTTCGGCGCGCGGGCCGCGACGCTCGCGTCATGCGTGGCGATGATGAGCGTGGTGTTCTTCTCCGCCCGCAAATTGACGAGCAAATCAACGATCTCCGTGCCGGTGTGCGAATCCAGATTGCCGGTCGGCTCATCGGCGAGAATCAACTCCGGCTCGTTCATCAGCGCACGGGCGATGGCCACGCGTTGCTGTTCGCCGCCGGAAAGCTCGTAGGGTTTATGATCCAGTCGCGCGCCGAGACCGACGCGTTGCAGGAGTTCCTGCCCGCGCTTGGCGGCGACATCGGCCGGGACGCGAGCGAGCCGCGCCGGAACGCAGACATTTTCCAGCGCGTCCAGCTCCGGCAACAGATGATACGCCTGAAAGATGAAGCCGACCTTACCGTTGCGCAGTTTGGTGAGTTCTCCTTCGGACGATTGCGCGAGATTTTTTCCGGCAAACCAGATTTCGCCCGCGTTGGGCGAATCCAGGCCGCCGAAGAGATGCAGCAGCGTGCTCTTGCCCGCGCCGGACGCGCCGCGCAACGCGACAAATTCCCCGCGCGTCACTTCGAGCGACACGCCGCGTAAAACGTCGAGCCGGCGTTTGCCCATCGTATAGGACTTCGTAACGCTGCGGGCGGATAACAAGACTTCGCTCATCGGCAATCTCCCAAAAACAACGAACATCCAACATCCAACATCGAACGCTCAACATCCAAACCGGGCGCGGCATACCTGGACCCGGGTTTGAAAACTGGAAACTGGCGGCAGGGATGCCGCCCGAACTCGCAGGCAGGGATGCCTGCGCTACGCCGTAGCGCGGGCATCCCTGCCCGCGGGTTCACGGAGCATCTTTGCTCCGTGTTCCCCACCGGACTTTTCAAACCGCCTCGAAAGCTCCCTGGCTGTTGGACGTTGAGCGTTCGATGTTGGATGTTGAATATTGGATGTTGGACGTTTTCCCTATTCATGACGCAAGGCCTCCACGGGATTCAACCGGCTCGCGTGCCACGCGGGAAACGCCGCCGCCAGCAGACAGATCAGCAACGAACCGCCACCGATGATCAACAAGTCCATCGGCACGATGAGCGCGGGCAGTTGCGAGAAACCATAGATGTCCGCCGGGAACAGTTGCGCGCCGGTCGTCCGCCGCATGAAACGGAGGAAATCGTTCCGATACGAAACCGCGAGCAAACCAAGGCCGAAGCCCGCCAGGATTCCGAGCGTGCTGACGATGACGCTTTGCGCGAGGAACACCCGCATGATCTGGCCGCTGCTGGCGCCGATGGCTTTCATCAAACCAATCTCGCGCGTCTTCATCATGATGAACGTGATGAGCGTGCAGGTGATGCCGAACGCCGCCACCAGCACGATGAAGAACAGGAGGTAGAACATCATGTTCTTCTCCACGGCGACCGCCTGCATGATCGAACTTTGCTCCATCCAGGTAATAACACGATAGCCCATCCCGAGCGACTGTTGCAGCGCCTGCGCCACGTCCGCCGCATGGAACGGGTCGCGGATGGCGACGGTCAGGTTGTGAATCTCATCGGTGTCTTCCAGACCGAACAACGCCTGCGCCCGTTCGAGCGAGATAAACACGAACATCGAATTGAAATCGTAGTGGCCGGCGTCGAAAATGCCGCGCACCTCGTATTCGTCCGGCGGGATGGCGGTTTCCTTCCCCTGCTTTTCCTGCTCGCGCATCTTGCGCAGATGCCGCTCGGAGAGCACCGCCACCTTGTCGCCCACCGACAATTCCAGGTCGCGCGCCATGTCCGCGCCGATCACGAGACTGCGGCGGCCCAGATCCAACTCACCCGACACGATGTTACTGGCGAGCTTGCTGACGGTCGCCTCCGCGACGGGATCAATCCCGCGCACCACCGGCGCGCGGAGCAGCGCCTGACCGCTTTGCGGCTGTGTTTCCAACAACACCTGACCGAATACATTCGGAGCGACCCCGATGACTTCCGGATTCTGCGCCACGAGATGGGAAACCTCCGCGTAATTCGTCATCAATGTGTCGCGGCCGAACGGCGTGGGTTCGCATTGCGTGACCTTGAGGTGCGCGGTGAAGCCGAAGACCTTCTCGCGCAGTTCCCGGTCGAACCCGCTCATGACGCTGATGACGATGATGAGCACCGCCACGCCAAGCATGACGCCGAGGATGGAAATGAGCGTGATGATGGAGACAAAGGATCGTTTGGGCCGCAGATAACGCAGCGCGAGCAAAAGTTCAAACGGCAGTCTCGACATGGGCGCAAAGGCTAGACCGCGCCTCTGTGGGAGTCAAATGCGACCACCACGTCATCCTCACAGTTTGCTGCATTGACCCGCACCCCGCGACTTAACTACTTTGCCAGAACCTGAACAACTTTGGATGTCCTCGGAAAACAAAGACACAACCAGCATCAACTGGGCGCAGCGCTTGACGGAACAAGTGGTCAAACCCGGACTCTGCACCGGTTGCGGTGCGTGCGTGTTGTTTGATCCGACCGGTCGTAGCTCCATGCGGGACACACCGCGCGGCCCGGAACCAGATTTTCCGCCGGCAACGAACCTCGCGCAGGACGTTTTCAGCCACTGCCCCGGGCGCGGCACCAACTACCCGGCTTTGTACCAGAAATTTTATGGCAAGCTCCCCGAGAACTGGTTGACGGGACCGGCCCTGGCGGTTCGCACCGGCCACGCTTCGGACGAAGCCATCCGGCGGAACGGCGCTTCTGGCGGGGTGCTCACCCAAACTTTGATCTACCTGCTCGAACACGGCCAAATTGATGCGGCCATCGTGGTCCAGCAAGGGACGCCCACGCCGGAAACGGCGCGCTCGGTGTTCGCCCGCTCCCGCGCGGAAATCAGCGCGGCCGCCCAATCGGTCTATGTGCCGGTCGCGGTTCTGGACCGGTTGCGCGAATTGGAGCCGGGGAAACGCTACGCCGTGACCTGCGTGCCCGATCAGGCGGCCACGCTGCGACAATTGCAACTGGCCGGTCACCCGCAAGCCCAGCAGATCAAATTCATTCTCGGGCCCTACACCGGCACGGCGTTGTATCCCGCCGCCATCAGATCGTATCTCCGCTCGGCTGGAGTCGCTGCCGATGACGCCATCACCAGTCTGAAATGGCGGGCCGGCGAATGGCCGGGCTATCTGGAAATCCGCACGCAAAGCGGGCGCGTGCTGCGTTCGAACAAGTTTTACTACAATTATCTCATCCCGTTCTTCGTCACCCGGAACAGCCTGCAAAACATGGATTTTGCCAACGAGTTTTGCGACCTATCCGTGGGTGATGCGTGGTCGCCAGCCTTTGAAGCGCAACGCGGCGGGCATTCTGTCATCGCCACCCGTTCACTGGCTATGGAGCAGATCATCCAAGAAATGATCCGCGCTGGTTTGTTGACCACGCAGCCGATTGATGAGTTCAAGGCCACCGAAATGCACGGGCACATGATTGACTTCAAGAAGCGGGGTGGTTATTTACGCAACCAGTTCCGCCGGCGGTTCGGACTGGCCGCCGCCGATTTCGGCATGAAGCCCGAACCTATCCCGTGTAGTCGCGTGCTGGTGGAGTTGATCATCTCGACCTTGTTTTTGATCGGCAGTACCCGCCTCTGCCGCTGGGTGGTCGAACACATCCCGGAACGGATCATGGGCCCGCTGTTCAACCGGCTGCGCCTGATGTGGAAATCCGCCAGCAAACCGACCAAACGCAAAGGATTGGGCAATCTGAAAATGGTCCCGACGCCTTCCAACCCATGACAAATCCGGTTTCCTCTCTCACGACCGGACTGGCGGAATTGGGCCAGCGCTGGTTGCCGCGGATGTTGACCCTGGTATGCCGCGATCCGGGTTCGGCGTTTCATGGATGTTTCGATCGCGACTGGTGGCATTATCGGATCCGCGATTTTCCATCCATCATCCTGCAACAAGGCGGCGGCGCCCTGGCAGCAGCGGCGCAGTTGCCATGCAACGCGGCGCACCGGGAATTCCTGTTGAACACGGCGCGAGCGACGGCCGTTTTCTGGTGCCACCGCGCCACGCGCCGCGGCGCGTTCGAGGAATATTATCCGTGGGAACAAGGCTACCCACCGCTGGCCTTCTCGACACTCGCCGTCGTGCATCTGGCCAGCCGACAAATTGTTGATCCGGCAGCCATCCAGGCGGGGGCGGAGATCGCCACGCGCCAGTTGGTGAGCAGGTTCGAGGGGCAGGCCGCCAATCAACAGGTGGCCGGATTGGCGGCGTTGGCCTGGTGCGGCCGCGTTTTCCCGGGTTTGGTGCCCGAACGCGAATTTCAACAATTGCGCGACCGCACCCTCGCCCTACAACACTCCGAGGGTTGGTATGAAGAATATGGCGGGCCGGATCTGGGCTATTTGTCCGTCACGGTAGATTGTCTCTGGGATCTCTTCGACGCCACCCAGGATGAGCGCTACCTCGCGAGCATCGAACGGGCTTTGGAATTCACGCGGTTGCTGATCGCGCCGCTGGGTCGCGTCAGCATCGGGATGCACAACGCCCGCAACACGGATTACCTGGTGCCCTACGGAATCGTCCGGGCCGCGCAACAATTCACTGGCGCGCCTCAGGAAACCGCCCGCAGCCTGCGGGAACTTTTCCGCGAGGCGGCGGCTCCCAGCCATTTCCTCGCCGCAGTGGATGATCGCTACGTCTGTCATTACATCGGCCGATCGGTGTTCCGCGCCTTGGCCTGGTTGGAATCAAATCCGCTAGGTCAGTCATCCAGTAACGGTCCAAGCAAAGTTTCTGCGGCGCCGCAGAGTCTGGTCACCGCCAGCGGGCACTGGGTGGATTGTCCCGGAACACCGGAAACCGGAATCATCGTGACCTGGCGCAAGGGCGGCCTCCTGACCTGCCGCTGGCCCGAGGCCGAGTTCAGTGATTTCGGCTGGATCATTGACACCGATGCCGGGCAATTCATCACTCACTGGTGGAGTGACACGTGGAAATGCAACGCCAAGCCGGATGGCTTGATCGTCGAAGGCCCGATTTTCGCACATAAGGAAAGTGACAGTTCACCCGCCAAGCATATGGCGTTGCGGATCGCCAGCCTGACGGCGGGACGACATGTCATCAGCACCTTGAAGAAAAAACTGATCTTCGCCAAACCGCCCGGCACGGTGTTGCTCCGGCGGAAAGTGACCTGGCGCGATCAAGCCGTGGAAATCATTGATACCTTCACCGGCCTGCCCGCGACGGCCCGACTGACACCCGCACCCCGCAGCTCGAAACGTCATGTCGCCAGCGCGGATTCCTTTCATCGCCAGGACGCGGTGCCGGGTTGCGGTGTTGCCGTCGAAAGAATCTTCAACCGGGGCGAGGGAAACACTATTGTGACTACGACGGTCCGTCCGCACCGCAAAGCCGTATGAAACTGATCATCCAAATTCCTTGTCTGAATGAGGAGAAGACCCTGCCCGACACCTTGCGCGACCTGCCGCGCAGCATTCCCGGCATTGACTGCATCGAGGTGCTGGTAGTGGACGACGGCAGCACAGACCACACGGCAGATGTCGCCCGGGAATGTGGCGCCCATCACGTCTTGAGCCTCGGCACAAATCGCGGTCTGGGCCGGGCCTTCGCGACTGGAGTGGAATTTGCCCTGGCTCAGGGCGCGGACATCGTCGTCAACACCGACGCCGACAATCAATATTGCGGGGCCGACATCCCCAAATTAGTGACACCCATTCTGGAAGGCCGGGCTGACTTCGTGGTCGGTTGCCGCCCCATCCTGGATCATCCGGAATTCAGTCCGGTGAAAAAGCTGCTCCAACTGGCGGGCAGCGCGACCTTGCGGGCTTTATCAAAAACCTCGACCCGTGACGCGGCCTCCGGTTTTCGCGCTTTCTCGCGCGAGGCCTGTCAACGCCTGTTCGTCTATTCGCGCTTTTCCTACTGCATGGAGACGTTGATCCAGGCGGGAAACTCGCGCTTGCGGGTGATCTCGGTGGACATCCGCGTCAACCCCACGACCCGGGCTTCCCGCCTGTTCAAGTCCATCCCCGAATACATCTGGAAATCCGGATCCACCATGCTGGCGATGTTCGTCCTCTACCGTCCCAGCCGTTTTTTTGGAATCTTTTCCGGAATTTGTTTCGCGGGCGCGCTGCTGCTGGGGATTCGTTTTATTCTTCTGGTGTTCGTGTTTTCCGGCCCGGAATCAGGGCGCACTTATCTTCCCTCGCTGATCCTGCTGACAATTTTGGCGTTGACCGGCGTGCTGCTTGGCGCGCTGGCGGTGATCGCCGAATTGATCCGCGCCCAACGAAAGCTGACCGAAGAACTGCTCTACCTCCAACGGCGGGCTGCCGGAGCAAAACCCGTTGGCCCACCGACAGGCCCAGTTGCGTGAACATCCAAAAAATCATCAAGTTTGGCGTGGCCGGCCTGCCGAGTTTTCTGGTCGCCATCCCGCTGAACTATCTGCTCGTCACCCGCTGGCACATGGCCAAACCTGTGGCCTACGCCCTGGTCCTGGCCATTCAAGTGACCATTAATTTCTTCGCTTGCTACTATTTTGTCTTTGCAACGGATCGGCGGATCGGACTGTGGCGTAGCTTTGTGATATTTTTCAATGGGATTCTCCTGTTCCGATTGTGCGACTGGGCGGTTTACTCCTTGCTGACAACCCACTTTGCACTGCCGTTCATCGGGGTACAATTATTCAACGTTGCGCTGTTCGGGCTGCTCAAGTATGAATTTTCCCGGCGCGTGTTTGAAGCCCAGCGCGTCCGCGAAACGCAACCTCATTCCACGCGAGCGGACGAGTCGCGCAAGCGATAAAGCGCCCACCGTTCCGGCCCGCGAATCAATTTACAGGTGATGTATTGTTCCTCGACCAATTCCCAGCGGTTGGTGTTTTGCAACGCCACCGCAATCTTAGGATAAGACTCCCCGAGCGGATCACAGAACAAAAGGTAACGCCCTGAAATAGCGCTCAAAGCTTCCTCCCCACTCCCCGTTGGCAACAACCGCACGTCCCCCGCGCCGTGGCGCGAAGATAAAACCGGTAACAACGGTCGATCCGTGGCAATGGCCACATTGAAGGGGACCTCATCATCGGGTATTTTATCGGCTAGCTCCCGTCCCGCAGTGCGGCGTTCTTGGATGCGGAGGTACATTTCCAATCGGGACGCCCAGCCCGACTGGTGAGCCTTCAGCAATTGCGCGCGCATCCACTGCACCGGCCATAAGGGGCGGGCGGGGTTCAGCACCAAGACCGCCGCAACCACGGCTACGGCCAACCAACCGGCGATTTTGAGCCAGCGTTCGGGCCATCTACTCCAGCCCACAATTGCCAAAGGGATGATAAAAAAGGCGAAGGCGAGAAAAGACCGGCCCACGGTTTCCGGCAAGACTTGGCTCACGGCCATCAAGAATCCAACTCCACCAGCCAAGCCCCCCCACCAACTCCAAACCGCCGCTCGATCTTGATTCTGCCGGTGCCGCCAGGCGGTGAGGATGCCGAGCCCCAGCAGAATTGTGGTCACCATTCCAAAGGAGGCATTATCCGTCATATTTAATGGAACCGTGCGGAGGTTGAATTTTGGCACCACTTTCCGAATGCCGCTGTCGTTGACCCACTGGTCGAGGCGTGGTTGCAAATAAAAAGCCGCTGGATTAATGCCCGGCTGCAACATCTGCCAACCCAACATGGCCGAACCCAATGCCATGTTCTGAAGCGGGCCAGCGCCTTTTTGGTCAGCCGTTGGTTTTGGCCCCATGATCCCGCCATAATGCTGATAATTGAGTACAAAGCTCGGCGTTGCAGAGCAAAGCACCAACACCGGTAAAGTCAGCGGCAGCCAGCGCCACTGAAAAACTCGCCACGGTTTCGCGTGGGCGGCAAAAAACCAGATGGCGAGCGGCAGACCCATCACGGCCAAATGTGGTTTGATGCTGGTGCTCAAACAAAAGCAAAGAAACGCCCACGAAATATCGCGCTTGTCCTCATGCCATTGGAACTGGAATACATGATGCAAAGCCAAGATCAACAGCGTGGTTGCCATGAGGTCGTTGGCTGCACTGCAGGCTTGCAGAACGCCAAAGATGGATGCGCTTGCTATCGTGGCCAACCAACGTGCCCGCGCCACAGATTGTTCAAGCCGCATCGCCCATCGGAAAAACACCATGTAGCAGACCAGCCAACTGATGAAACTCCATCCGAAAGAATATCTCAGCCCAAACAGTTGGATGATCGGGGCAGAACAAAATCCCCACCCCTGGCAAAGATAATTGAGCCGTTCCTCACCGGACTGAATATAGCGTACCCCCCCCTGCTCCAACCAGATCAACACCCTGGGGATCCGATAGGTCAGGGCATCCAACATGGTCGGGAAATGCCCCAAACCGGCAGCTCCGATCAACAGCACAATGATCAGGATCGGAATCGCTGCGAATGGCTCCCGTAAATCAGTCCACAGTTTTTGCCAGCTTCCGGCCTGCCGCCTGATCCAGAGCGCCGTCAGAACGGCCCCGACGATCCCGGCGACGGCCACGCGATTGAACCAACCAACAAAACTTAACAACCAACCAACCGCCACCAACCACGCAACCAAGAACACGTAAGCGTCTAACCATGGGTCCCGAGCAATACAGTCCGACTTCGAAACAGTTGGATACTGAGTCACGCCGCCATCATGCAAGCTGCGTCAAAGGCCCGTCAAACTGATATTCTGTTGAAACAGGAAATTCACCCCGTTGCGGAGCTGGCTTGACTCAGCGCTTGTTCCGAATGATTTTCGGCGGGTCTGACCAGTCTCGTATGATCAAAAAGATTCACTATTGTTGGTTCGGAGGAAAACCACCCGCCAATGTTGCTGCCAATGTGAATCATTGGAAACGCCTCAACCCCGACTTTGAATTTTGCGAGTGGAACGATCAAAACCTCGACGTCGCAGCCTTTGAATTCGGGCGGCGCGCCTTGGCAAACAAACGCTGGGGTTACTTGGTGGACATCATCCGGGTCGAAAAGCTCCACACCCAAGGCGGTTTTTACATCGACACCGACGTGGAAATGATTCGGCCGTTGCGCACATTGGAATCCGAGGGCGACCATCTGATCATGGGCTACATGTACGCCTGCGCCCTCGGAACGGCAATTTTATACAGCCCGCCGCAGCATCCTGTGATCGGCAAATTGGTCGAGGAGTATCACCACATCCGCCCTGATGCCTGGCCAGTCAGCAACTCCGTGTTCACGGATTATTTCATCAATCACGTCCCCGGTTTTCTGGTGAACGGACGTCGGTGGAAAAATGCAGCGCAGCGAATTTCGATCTATCCCAAGGAATTTTTTGAACAGCCCGCCTTCAACCGGGAAGCGGGCCTGACCATCCACCATTGCAGCGGTTCGTGGATGCCGAAAAATGCGGGCGCCGACTTTACCGTGCTGCAAGGCAACGATTACTCGCATCGCACGAAATGGCTGAAGCGCAAGGTGCGAACCTTCGCCTCCATGTTGGTTTCTGAGTATCGCTCGGATTACGCGAAATCTTTATTGGGATTGCGCTCGAAAAAGGAATCGGCCTGGCGCGACCTGCCGCCGGTTCACCCTGATAAATTCCAGAAGTGAATACACCTGAAAACATTTTTTGGTTCTGTTTCAACCATCAGCCTCCAACTAATCTTCAATCTGCGTTGCTTCCTTGAACAGCGATAAAAATATCTCCAGCCCCCCGACCGGAATTGTGTTAGCTGCGGACGACGTTCCAGCAGCGCTCCGTCCGTTTGTCGGGCGCACCTGCGGCGCGATGTTACCGGTAGATGGCCGCCCAATCATTCATCTCTTGCTACAATATCTGCGCGAAAATTTGGAAAGCTCCGGCAAACATTCATCATCATGAGAAAGGTAAAGTATCTAATTCTGGGCGCGGGACCAAGTGGTCTAGCATTGGCTCATACACTCCGCGATCAAGGCGTGCCACTATCAGAAATCCTCGTGCTCGAAAAAGAGAACGTTGCCGGCGGTCTTTGCAGAAGCGCCATAGTGGACAATGCTCCGCTTGATATCGGAGGAGGTCATTTTCTCGACATCAAACACCAGGAAGTCCTCAATCTCGTATTCCGGTTTCTCCCTGAAAGTGAATGGCGCCGGCATAGCAGAGTCTCCAAGATCAACATTTTTTCAAGGTTGGTGGATCATCCCTATGAGGCAAATCTCTGGCAATTGGATGTCGAGCAGCAGCTTGATTATATCGAATCGATCGCCCAGGCCGGGTGCGTCTGCAATCTGCCGGCCCCGGAGTCGTTCGCCTCGTGGATCCGGTGGAAGTTCGGCGAGCGTATTGCTGACGACTATATGTTACCTTACAACCGGAAGATATGGTCGATGGATCCGGACGCTCTCGGCACCTACTGGCTTTACAAGCTCCCGAATGTATCATTCCGGGAAACGGTCGCCAGTTGCTTGCAAGGAAAGCCGTTCGGAAGCCTGCCCGCTCACGGGGTTTTTCTCTATCCAAAAGATTACGGCTACGGTGAGGTTTGGAAGCGCATGGGAGAAACCTTGGGCGCTTCTCTCGTCACCGGAGTCGACATCACCTCGGTAAACCTTCAACAACTTTCTATCAATGACGCCTGGCAGGCGGATGTGGTCTTTAACTCCGTGCCTTGGCATCACTGGCAGAAATGGACCGATATTCCCACAACCGTCCGCGAGGACATCACCGCGCTTCTTAATGTGAGCATCGATGTGGACTACATTCCGGAAACGCTGCCGAGCGACGCTCATTGGATCTACGAGCCCGATGAATCCTTGGGGCATCATCGCAAACTCTTGCGCTCCAATTTTTCACCGGGATCACAGGGCCATTGGACCGAAACCAACACCCGGCGTTCTGTCACGACTGCCTCCTGGCGCCACACCAATGAGTATGCCTATCCGGTCAATACGATCAGGAAACCTCAGCAAATCTGTCGTATTCTGGATTGGGCAAAGGGACACGGTGTGATCGGATTCGGACGCTGGGGAACATGGGAGCATATGAATTCTGATATCGCCGTAAAGAACGCCATCCGGCTCGGCTTCGAGACCCTAAAAAACACCCGTTCAAAGTGAAGTTGGGCATCTATTCTGGATTGGATCCGCGGTTGGCCACCACGTGGAGCGGCACGCCCGCGAATTTAATCGGGGCAATGGAGAAAGACGGTGATCCGCTGCCCTGCTACCACGCGGAGCCGGCACTCGGGAGAGGACTAGCTGCAAGGATTCTGGACAAGGTCTCCCCGGCCTCAGCACTTTTTTCTAAAATTGGCTCGCGACATCTCGTGGACAATCTGGCTCGTCATTTCCATCGGCAGGGATGTGACACGGTATTGCATATTTCCGGAGAGCATCTCCCGCATCCCGGTTGCGACACGCACTTGAGGCACATGGTCTTCATCGACTCGACCTTCGAACAATTCCTAATGCCGTGGTTTAAGGAACGATACCAACACCATTCCTGCTCCAGCAATGCCCTCTTAGATATTGAGCTGCAACGTCGCAATCGCTACTACCGGAATTCGCTTTCATGTATCGAACATTTCTTTGTGACGACGGACTGGGTCAGAGAAAGCCTTGTCAACAGCTACGGGATCGCCGGGGATCGGATCACCACCTGTTATACCGGCACCGGAAACATCTCCTGTCTCGAAACGAGGAGGGATGTATCCCGCCTGAAGATCTTGTTCGTCGCTAGGCACAACTATGTAAACAAAGGTGCGCCACTCCTTCTGGAAGCGTTCCGGCTGATCCGTGAAAAACACAAGCACGCGGAATTAATTCTGGTCGGCCCTGATCGCGCGGGTCTGGGAATACTGGAAACTGAGGAGCGGGTGTCCGTCCACAATTTCCTCGAATGGCAGGAACTCGAGCGCTTGTTTAATAGCGCGACACTTTTTGCGATGCCTTCTCTCTACGAACCCTACGGCCTTGTCTATCTGGAGGCCATGAAATGCGCTGCGCCTGTCGTCTGCGCTGCTACTGGCGGAATGTCGTCCATCGTCCAAGCCCAAAACTGTGGCTGGATTCTGGATGAACTGCATCCACCCGCTCTCTCACGCATTCTGGATCAAGCGCTGTCAAACCCAGATGCGTGCGCGTCCAGAGGACTCAAAGGACAAAGCTTTGTAGAGACCAATTGCTCTTGGGCGAAGTGCGCGGCGAAAATCCAACAAGTATGTGCTGGATGAATGATGCGCCTACCGATTGGGAAACCCCAATGGAAATTCCGGTCATCACCCCAACCGGAACAGCGACAGTTGGCTCAACCTCTGCATCGTAAGCGTCCGCCCCAGCACCGCGATCTGATGGCAACAGA
Organism: uncultured Bifidobacterium sp.; assembly: GCA_964594985.1. Taxonomy (GTDB): domain Bacteria; phylum Verrucomicrobiota; class Verrucomicrobiia; order Limisphaerales; family JADLHS01; genus JADLHS01. Next base: position 124,555 of record CAZQNQ010000009.1, on the reverse strand, counting down.
GATGTCATAGCACATAGTGCAATGACGAATACGACGAAGGCGGTGGAGGTGCTCAAGACGAATGAGTTGGAGCGGGTGCAAACGCCCGTGGCGCGGCGGGCAAAGTTGTTGGATGAGTTTGTGCTCAGTGGCTTGAGTGGGCCAAATTCGCGGCGCCGGCTGGAATCAAGTATCAAACGTTTGCGGTCCTCCAAATTGGCAAGCTGAACAATCGTTGCCCTCCTCGAGCAAATCCTTTTGCCAGAATGAATTTTACACCAACTTCCCAACCGTTAGAATCTGTCTATGGGTCTAGACAGCAACGCCTGCCGCCTTTTACTTTTAGCCAAGCGCCAAGGGGCGGACTTTTCACGAACTCTCTGCCTTGGTCGGTTGAATCTGGGCTTGAGCCGCACAATGATGAAACGCGCTCTACTCGAATTTGACATGTTTGCTGGAGAACCACAGATCCAGCGCATCTTTTCCGATCCCAAAGGATTCTTCGAGCCATTTTTAAGGGAACTGGGGGCTAAGCTGACGGATTCCGTGGACGCGACCGACTACGAGGGAGCGACCCACAACTTCGATTTAAACGAGGGCCTGCCGCAATCGATGCGGGCGCAATACGATGCCGTCATCGATGGTGGAACGCTCGAACATGTCTTTAATTTCCCGGTCGCTCTCAAAGGCGCGATGGAAACGGTTAAGGAAGGCGGGAGGATGTATATCATGACCCAGTGCAACAATGCGATGGGTCACGGATTCTATCAATTCAGTCCGGAACTCTATCACCGGGTCTTCAGCCCAGAGAACGGATTCATGGTGGAACAGATGTTCATTGCGGAAGGTTCTTTCGGTAAAGTGCCCTGGCATTCAGTAGCCGACCCGAAGGAAATACGACGCCGGGTCGAATTGGTAAATGATGTGCAGACGTATCTTCTGGTGATCGCCAGGCGGGAGACACTGGTCCCGATCTTCGCCGCATGGCCGCAGCAATCTGATTATTCTCTTGCCTGGCAGGAAGGCGCGCCGGACACGAGTTTCAAACCGATTGTGGAATCAAAATTCGATTTGCGGGACCATCTACCCCAGTCTCTGAAACGGTTGGTCCGACTGACACGACTGCTCCTGCGTCCACGGTTCTCACCGCCCTGTTATCAGCCGGTCGAACCGACAACACTGGACCGCAAGTCGCCATCCGGGACTCCGTAATCCACCAATCACTTGCTCCCGGCGGCAAGCATCCAACTGCCGGTTTGAGGATCACAGGCGTTTTGCGTTACAGCCGCCCCGCCCAAACCCCTGTCGGCTTTGTCACCTGAAATTCCACGCGCTGTGCCGGGCTTTTGATGGTGTAAATCGAATACGCACACGGAGGGATGGTAAAATGCCCCGCCAATAACCGCTTCAAACGATGGTGCGCGATGTATAACGGGGCGAACCATTTCACAATGCGGGGCATCATGAGGACTTTGTCGGCCATTTCTTTTCGCCCAATCGGCTTAAGACAAAGATTGTCGCCGCTATCCACGAACGTCGAGGTGATGACATCCAAAACCTGGATGTTGACCCGCGCCGCCAACAACGCCCGGAACCAGTGGAAGTCCCCCAACGCCCGATACTGCGTGTCAAATTGCAAGCCCCGCTGCCGGAACACGGACGCGCGAAAAAAGATTGAACTGGTCAGCACACTAAACCGCAACCAGATCGAACGCGAACTCGGCAACAACGAATGTCGGTGACAGATATATCCACCCTCAGGGGAAACCACGATGGAGTGCGCCAAGACGACCTCGACTTCTGGATGCGCTTCAAAAAAGCGCGCCACCTGTTCCAGCGCTCCCGGCAGATACTGCTCGTCGCTGTTGAGATAGGCCAGAATCTCCCCGGTGGACCGCCGCAACCCCCGGTTGATGGCATCATACATCCCGTTGTCCTTTTCCACGATGGCTTTGACGTGGGGATTCTTCTTCAGCCATTCAACCGTGCCATCATCCGAACCGGCATCCTGGATCAGATGCTCCACGGTCACCCCATTTTGATCCGCCACGGAAGCCACGCACAACGGCAGCCACGGCATGCTGCGAAAACTGGGGGTGATGATGCTGAATGAAGTCATTCGAATGCGCCGCAGACTAAGGTCAGGTCGGGCAAAGTCAAGCGAGGCAAAACAACTTAAACAGTTTGCCAGAAGCTGGAGCCAGCGGGGTAAGTGCCCCCTTCATACCGTTACTGCCAACATTCTATTTGCCTTCCATCTACATCGTGATGAACGAATCCGGCGCAACCATCCTGGGTTTGCTGTTCTGCGCAATGAATTGCTGCACCCCTTCCCAAACTTCTTCTTCTGTGATGTTCCACAAGCAGCGCGGTGTCGGAAAACGACAATAATCCGAGCACGGTTTGTAGGGACAGGGTTTGCCTTCCACGCAGACGGATTCCGGATGCAACGGCGCAAACCATTCGGGCAATTGCGGCCCGAAAATCGTGTAGGTCGGCACGCCGCAAAAGGCGGCGATGTGGCCGGGGCCGGAATCGTTGCCAATGAAGACACCGGCGGCATCAATCAGACTCAACAAATCATGCACCGAGCGCGGTGTGGCCACCTGAGTTTCCCCGGCTTTCACCCACCAATCCCGCTGCTCGACATCGCAGGCGACAATGACGCGGTGATTTTGTTCGCGCAACCGCTGGATGAGCCGCTGGTAACGTTCCAGCGGCCAGACACGGATGGCTTGACCCGCGCCGGTGTGGATGAAAATGGCATTCCCCGTTTTCGGGCGGGGCATGACGATGGATTGCCGGTCGGGCATCTCCAGCCCTAATGCCTTGCCCAAGACACGCCAGTATTCATAGCGATGTTCCCGGGGCGCGGGCTTGGTTTGGGGATGGGTGAGAAACATCTGGCTGCGGAGCCGCGGGAAGCCCAGCCGTTTTTGGACTCCGAAGGCTCGCAGGAGAAGATGATCGCGCGGATCCCAGCGGGCGGACAGGCCGACATCAAACCGCCGGGCGACGAGTTGCTTCCGCAACCGGAACATGTCGCGTAACGGCCACTTCCACAGCCGGTATTTGCCCTGAAAGGCAGTCCACGGCGCGACGAATGGGACGACTTCCACCTCCGGCCACAGGCGCGATTGCAGATCCTGCGCATAGGGCTTGGCGAGGAGCGTAACCGCAAAATGCTGGCTGGCCGCCCGGATCAACGGCGTGGCGATGACGAGATCGCCGAGTCCCCAGAGTTCGATGATGAGCAGTGATGGTTTCACGTTGGCAGCCGCGCGGCAAAGAGTATCGCGGCCCCGCAGGGAGTAAAGCGCCAGACTAGAACAGTTCGCAAAATGTCTGTCGGAAACGAATTCCCCTCACCCGGCCTGCGGCCACCCTCTCCCCATCCGATGGGGAGAGGGACGGGGTGGGCCTTTCGCCAACACCTTGTTTCCGCCCGCCACCTCCCGCCGGACAAGCTAAAGCTTGAACTCCAACTTGGCGTCCGGCACCAGTGAACGGCCGTTCCAGTCACACCCCCAACCGGAAGACAGGTTGCCAAGCCCGCCCTAAAAAAATCGGTTGGGCCCGAATCCAAGAATCCCACCCTCTCCTGGACAACTCCGGCGAAAAACATTGAGTTGAACCGGCGGCCCGCTAGTTTTGAGCGCAACGAAATGCAGACCTTTGCCGAACTTGGTTTTCCGGGACGACTCATCGCCGTCGAAGGGCTCGATGGCTCCGGCAAGTCCACGCAGATTTATCTCCTGAAACGCTGGCTCGAAGCCGAGGGCGTCAAAGTCTATTTCAGCGAGTGGAACTCCTCCGAGCTCGTCAAATCCGCCACCAGCAAGGGCAAAAAACGCGAACTGCTTTCGCCCACGACCTTCAGCCTGATTCACGCCACGGACTTTGCCGACCGCTACGAACGTCACCTGCTGCCGCTGCTGCGGGCGGGGTACGTGGTGTTGTGCGACCGCTACGTCTTCACGGCTTACGCGCGCGACGTGGTCCGCGGCTGCCCGCCGGCCTGGGTGCGCGGCATCTACAATTTTGCCGCGCTGCCGGACATCACGTTTTTCTTCAAGGCGGATCTGGAAGTTTCGCTGAACCGCATTCTCGATGGTCGGCCCAAACTGAAATTCTTCGAGGCCGGCATGGATTTACGGCTCTCGCCTGATCCTTATGAAAGCTTCCGCATCTTTCAGGGGCGCATTCTGGATCAATATCTCTCCATGAGCGCGGAGTTCGACTTCGTGACGATTGATGCCAATCATCGCGTGGAAACCCAGCAAGCCACCGTACGCCAACTCGTCAATCATCGCATTGATTTCGATCAGTTCCGGCGCAACAGCCCGCTGCCGTTGCCACCGCCGGTCAAACGCAACGGCAACGCGGCCAAGGCCAAGGTCGCTGAAGAACCCGAGGAGGATGCCGCCGCGTGAAAAAGTCGAAGAACAAACTCGTCGTCCCCAGCGTCAGCAACCGCAGCTTTTACGGCGACGGCATTCCCGGCGTGAAGCCCGAGGAACTCGCCGGCAAACTTATCGCCGTGGAGGGGGCGGATGGTTCGGGCCGCTCGACGCAGATCGCGTCGTTGGTCGAGTGGCTGGAAATCTCCGGTCACGCCACGGTGCAGGTCGGCTTGAAACGTTCCACGCTCGTCAGCGAAGAACTCGAACGCGCGCAGGACGGAAACATTTTGAGCCGCACCACACTCAGTCTGTTTTACGCCACGGACTTTGCCGACCAGTTGGAGAACGTCATCCTGCCCGCGCTCAAAGCCGGCTTCATCGTGCTGGCGGATCGTTACATCTATACGTTGATGGCGCGCGACATGGTGCGCGGCATGGACATCGCCTGGTTGAAAAATCTCTACGGCACCGCGCTCAAACCGGACGCAGTGTTCTATCTCGCCATCGAACCCAATGATCTCGTCCAACGCGCTCTCGCCAAAACGGCGACGCTCGACTATTGGGAAAGCGGCATGGACCTCGGCCTGTCGCGCGATCTCTTCGACAGCTTCATCGAGTATCAAACCTTGATGCGGCTGGCGTTCCGCAAATTACAGAAGTCCTATGGCTTCACCATCGTGGACGGCAATCGTCCGGTGGATGTGGTCAACGCGGAGCTGCGGGCGAAGATCGAAGACGTGCTGGTGGGGAAATAAAAGCGTAGCCGCCGACGTAAGGAGGCGGACAGCCAAGGCTCACCACAAATCCGTCTCCTCACGTCGGCGGCTACCAAACTTCCACCGGCCCCTTCGGCACGGGAATCTGCGAACGCGTCGTTGAATCGGGTTCGCGCATGAACGACGCCACCATCGGCGCTTGCTGGAAACGCGGCAACAACTCCCCGTGTTCATCCAGAAATTGTTGTCGCCAGCGGATGTAATTCTCCAGGATTTCATGGAAGTGTGATCGCGTCGCCACGAGCACGACCTTCTTGTTGAATTCATTCGCCGGACCGAATCGCTTCGCGTACCACGGCGCGACCTTGCGGAACATCCGGCAACCGAGTTCTTCACCGAAGACCTCCACCATCAAATCAAGATGCCGGCACAGCACGCGCACGCGTTCAGTGAAGCTGGGTTCGGGCAACAGATTTCCCGTGGCGATGAAATGATTCGTGTGCTGGAAAATCCACGGATTGTAAAACGCGCCGCGACCGATGCTCACACCCGCGCAACCGGTTTCATCAAACATCATCTTCGCGGCCTGCGGCGTGATGACATCGCCATTGCCGATGACCGGAATGGATTTCACCGCCTGCACCACCGCGCGAATGCCCGCAAGATTCACCGTGCCGTCAAAACCTTGTTCCCGGGTGCGGCCATGCACAAAGATCGCCGCCACGCCCACATCTTCCAAAGCTTTGGCCAGATCCGGCGCGGTCAGATTGTCGTCATCCCAGCCGAGCCGCATCTTGGCCGTGACGGGAATCTTCACGGCGTTGACCATGTCTTTGACGAGCGCCGCAGTCTTGTCCAATTCCGTCATCATCGCCGAGCCGCCCCCGACGTTGACCACCTTCCGAACCGGACAACCCATGTTGATGTCCACCGAGGCCACGCCGCGCGATTCCAGAAACGCCGCCGCGTCGCGCATCTCCTCCAGCACACTGCCGAACAATTGCACGGCCAACGGCGCATCAGCGGCATTGGTTTCGATGAGCTTGAACGCCTTCTCGCGTTTCTCCAGCAGCGAGCGGGCGTTGACGAGGTCGGTGGTGCAAAGCCCCACGCCGCCGACTTCACGCACGACGAGGCGGAACGGCAGGTTGGTGTAACCCGCCAGCGGCGAGAGAAACAGCGGCGTTGGAATGTTCAGCGAACCGATTCGCATTGGCTGGGAAAGGTAACAGAATGCGCGTGGCAACGGAAGCGCTCCTTACCGGTTGCGCACAAAAAGTTTTCCCGGCAACTGTTTCACCACCCGCTTCATCTCCAGACTCAACAACGCCACGCTGACCGCCGAACTGGGCAGGCCGCTCTTGCGGATCACTTCGTCAATGCTCGTGTCGTCGTCCTTGCGCAATGTGTCGAGCACGCGTTGTTCATTCTCCGAAAGTTCCAGCGCAGGGAGCACACCGGTTTCGCCAGCGGACGGCGGCCGGTTGCTCGCGGGAAACAGATACTCGAACTCGCTGAGAATATCCTCCGCACCTTCGCACAGCTTGGCGCCCTTTTTGATGAGATCGTGACACCCTTTGCTGCGCGGCGAATCAATCCGTCCCGGCACAGCGAAGACCTGTCGCCCATACTCGATCGCGAAATTTGAGGTGATGAGCGCGCCGCTGTTCAGGTCGGCTTCCACCACCACCGTGCCGAGCGTCATGCCGGCCACAATGCGATTGCGGATGGCGAAGGATTGTTTGTCGCCGTTGCGATTGAACGGGAACTGCGACACCACCGCGCCATTCTCCGCGATGCGCTCGAACAACTCCTTGTTCTCCGGCGGGAAAACGATGTTGATGCCGGTCCCCAGCACGCAAACCGTCCGCCCTTTGGCAGCCAGCGCACCTTGATGGGCCGCCGTATCAATGCCCCGCGCGCCGCCACTTACCACGGTGACGCCGACATAGGCGAGTTGATACGCGAGCTTACGTGCCGCCTCGATGCCGTAATGCGTCGTCTGCCGTGAGCCGACGAGGGCGATGGCGTTCTTGTCCTTGGGTGACAACGAACCTTTCACATAAAGCACCAACGGCGGATCGTAGATTTCGCGGAGCGAAGCGGGATATTCTTCGTCCGACTGGATGACCACACGGCAGCCGAAATCCGCGAGCCGTTTCATTTCGCCGGCAAGATCAACAGTCTTTTCCCAGTTGGAAATCGCCGCCGCCGTCTCGTCGCCGATATTACGGACCTGGAGTAGTTGTGATTTCGAAGCGGAGAGGACAGCGGGAGCGGCACCGAAAAATTCCACGAGCGAACGCGCCCGGATCGGCCCTATCCCTTCGATCAAATTGAGCGCGACAAACGCCTCATGGGAATCCATGCCCGCAGCTTAACGGGCCGCCCGCGCCAACGCCAGCGCGGAGAAAGTGCCGGAGAAACGCAGAGGCGCAAAGAACGCAGAGAAACGAGGAGGAAACCCGGCCGCCGCATACCCACTTTTAGTTCCCGCTTCCGCAGCAGAAACTCTCCGCGCCTCTTCGCGTTCTCTGCGGCTCCGCGTTTGTTCCATCCCAATTCAACTGTATCATTCCAGGTTATTGCTTCCCCTGCACCAACGCATCCACCACGCCGGGATCGGCGAGCGTCGTCGTGTCGCCGACTTGATCGGGATGACCTTCGGCAATCTTGCGCAGGATGCGGCGCATGATTTTCCCGGAACGCGTCTTCGGCAGGCCGGGGGCGAACTGGATTTTATCCGGCGCCGCGATCGGGCCGATCTCCTTGCGCACATGCGCGACGAGTTCCTTCTTCAGCTCCTCGCTCGGCACGACGCCGTCCTTGAGCGTAATGAAAGCGTAAAGCCCCTGCCCTTTGATTTCGTGCGGCATCGGCGCGACGGCGGCCTCCGCCACTTTTGCGTGACTCACGAGCGCGCTCTCAACTTCCGCCGTCCCGATGCGATGGCCGGAGACGTTCACGACGTCGTCCACGCGACCCATCAACCAGTAATCGCCATCCACATCCACGCGGCAACCGTCGCCGGTGAAGTAGAGGTTCTTGAACATCGTGAAATACGTGTCAATAAACCGGTCGTGGTCGCCCCACGTCGTGCGCATCATGCCAGGCCACGGTTTTTTGATGCACAACTTGCCGCCTTCGTTGGGCGCGCATTCGCTGCCATCGTCGCGGAGCACCACGGGCTCGATCCCGAAAAACGGCCGGGTGGCGCTGCCGGGTTTCAGGGTGTGCGCGCCGGGCAACGCGGTGATGAGCACGCCGCCAGTTTCCGTCTGCCACCACGTATCCACGATGGGGCAACGGCCTTTTCCGATGACGCGGTGATACCACATCCACGCTTCGGGATTGATCGGCTCGCCGACCGATCCCAGCACGCGCAGCGAACTGAGGTCGTATTTATTCACCCACTCCTCGCCGAGGCGGACGAGCGAGCGGATGGCGGTGGGCGCGGTGTAGAACGCAGTGACCTTGAACTTCTCGACAATTTTCCAGAAACGCCCGGCGTCGGGATAAGTCGGAATCCCCTCGAACATCAGCGTCGTTCCGCCGATGGCGAGCGGCCCATAAACCAGATAGCTGTGACCCGTGACCCAGCCGATGTCGGCGGTGCAGAAATAAACGTCATCCTCGTGGATGTCGAAAATGTATTTCGTCGTCAGCGCGGCGTGGAGCAGATAACCGGCGGTGCTGTGGACCACGCCCTTGGGCTTCCCGGTCGAACCGCTTGTGTAGAGCATGAACAAATTGTCCTCGGCGTTCATCACCTCGGGCGGACATTCTGTGGTAGGGCGCGTCATTCCGTGCGCGCCGTCGGCGGGCAGAGGACTGCCCACCCTACCTTCCATCAGGTCGTGATACCACACGTCGCGGCCTGCAGTCATGTTGCATGGCGTGTCGTTGCGTTTGAACACGACGACCTTCTCAATGGTCGGCGTGGTTTGCAGCGCTTTGTCGGCGATCTCTTTCAATAGAACCGGTTTTCCCCCGCGCACACCGGCGTTCGCGGTGACGAGCAGCTTGCACGTGGAATCGTTGATGCGCCCCGAAAGCGAATCCGCGCTGAAGCCACCGAATACAATCGAGTGGATCGCCCCGACGCGCGTGCAGGCCAGCATCACCACAGCGGCCTCGACCACCATCGGCATATAAATCGAAACCCGGTCGCCCTTCTTGACGCCGAGTGATTTCAGCACGTTGGCGAACTTGCAGACCTCCGCGTGCAACTCCGCGTAGGTGACACGCTTCACTTCGTCTTCGCCTTCACCCTGCCAGATGATGGCGGTTTTGTTGCGCGTGGCGGTCTTGAGATGGCGATCGAGGCAGTTGACGCTCAGGTTGAGTTGCCCGTCCGCGAACCACGTATGTTCAATCTTCCGGGCCGCCGTGTCCCAAGTGTATTTGCACGCCTGCGTCGGCTTCTTGAACCACTCCAGTTCGTTCGCCTGCTCCAGCCAAAACTGGTCCGGCTCATTCACCGAGCGCGCATACATCTTCTGATACTGCTCGGCATTGATCCACGCGCGCTTCACCACTTCGGGCGATGGCGGGAACGTGCGGCCCTCTTGTTGGAGCGATTCGGTGGAAATGGTCTGGGCCGGTTGCGTCATAAAATGTTTGGCTTCGTGTGATTTGGCGACGGCCATTTCCGCAAAATCACGGCGCGGTGTCAACCATGCGAGCAGGCTGAAATCGCGAGCCGCGACGCTCAAGCTCCGCCAGACCGCCCACAGCAAAAGCTTGCGGTCACGGCTCGATTCCGCCACGGTTCTTGAAGGATCACTTCTATGAACTATCACCTGCGGACGCCTCAGGGACAGGATTTAGGAATCCATCTGTTGGAAGAATTGCGGCGCAGACGCCAAACGGGAGAACTGACCGGCGCGGAATTCGTCTGGTGTGCCGGCATGGCAAATTGGACCTTGCTCGATTCGGTACTACAGGAAGGTGCGGCAACCATCCCGCCGCTCATCGCGCGGCCAGCCCAGAAATCCGCCAACCCGTGGTTGGTCTTCGGGATCATTGCGGTGATCGTCGCGATCTTTGGCGTATTCCTCTTCGTGGGGCTTGGGGCGCTCTCACTGGCCAAACGCGGGTGGCCAACCCCCGACGATACCACCGCCGGCTTCCCAGCGGATACCACAAGGTCGGGCAACACCAAAACACTCTCCGCTGTGGAATTGGCCAGCCAGCCGGTCGTCTGGCACACGAACACCTTGACTGCGGAAGACATGCGGAAAAAAGAAAAGGAATTCCGGATCCGCCAGTATCTCGAAGGCTACAAAAATTATGGGCAGCACAATCCCGCCACCGATGCCGCGGCGGTGAATTTTTTGGAATCATGGATTCTCTGCCATTACGGCACGCCCGCAGAACAAACCAACATTCCCCCGCTGGCGCCTCTGAGCGATCAACTCGCGGCGAATCCAGCCTGCACCGATCCATTGGTTTTGACCGTGGCGGCCATCAACGCCGTCGAACTGCACGAAGCCATCCGGCGGCTGGAGCGGGCGGTCAGCGGATTTGAAAAGTCCCGCCACAAGGCCTACCCGAAATTTTTTGCGACCGTCACGCTGGCCACCAAATTGATCCAGGACAAAAACGATCGCCAACCGGTGCTGGATGCAGCGGCCCTGCAACATCTCAAGGAAGCCCTCCGGGATGGAAGTCTCCGCGACAGCGATCAGGATGTAATCGCTGACATCTTGATCTTCGGCTGGGGCCGGGGGTTCTTTGACCGGAACCCGGCCACCATTTGTTCGATGGTCCAAGCCTCGGGAGATTCATTCGCGTGGCTCGCCCTGGTTTTAGAGGGCGAATCGGAAATCCGGCAAGCCTGGCAGGCGCGCGGCGGCGGCTATGCCGACTCGGTGAGCGACAAAGGCTGGCGGGGATTTACCGAGCATCTGGCCAAGGCCCGCACGCGATTTACGAAAGCTTGGAAACTTCACCCCGAACTCCCACTGGCGGCCACGCGAATGATCTATGTTTCGCTGGGTGACTCTGACCTGACGGAAATGCGCCTGTGGTTCGACCGGGCCGTCGCCGCACAAATCGACTATGCCAAGGCCTGGGCCGACCTGCGCTGGGGTTTGCGGCCGCGTTGGTATGGCGACCGTAAAGCGATGCTGGCGCTAGGCATCACTGCGCTCAACACCCGGCGGTTTGACACCGACGTGCCGCGCATGTTTTTTGACGCGGTTTCCGATGTGGAATCAGAACTCGAACAACCACCCGGCGAACACATCTACAGCCGCCGGGAAATCTGGCCGCACCTCCAGACCATGTACGAGGGCTACATTGCCGAGCCTACCCAAATTGCAGTGCGGAACGGTTGGCGTAATACTTTTTCTGCCGTTGCTTATATCGCCCGGAAATACGAGGTCGCGCAAAAACAATTGGAAGCTCTCAACTGGGAGCCGCGCCGCTATAATCTCACCGGCTGGGGCCGCGACCTGTCGCTAATGAATCTGGAAGTTGCCGCCCGCACTGGTCCGTTCGGCAAACAAATCACCGAGGCGGAACAGCATCGGGATGACGGCCGTTTCACTGACGCCATCAAAATTCTGACCGTCTTGAAAGATGCCCCGGATATCGAGCTGCGGACCCTGAAGTTCATCCAGGATCGTTTGACCACGCTGGAACTGGAACGTCGTTTGGAAACAGGGGAGTGGGTGGATTTTCTCCCCGGCGAAGAAAGCTTCCGGAGTTGGTGCCTTGAGCGCGGCAAAGTTCGCCGCTTGCCGGATGGCGCGTTGGAAGTTGAATCCGGCCAGGATGGTCACGCCCTTTACTCCCGCGTGCGGCTGGGCGCCGAATTTGAAGTCAAGGGGGACATCGAAACCGTGCGCAGCTCCACCTCATCTTTTCAAGGGGGACTCGTCATCGGCTTGCCAGAACCCGAAGCCGGCGATTGGTATGGCTTCCGCCTCAAACGCAACTCTGATGAAGGTGAACTCGTCGCCTACGCCATTGGCTGGACCAAGCGACAGGTCTATCAACCGATCCGGCTCAATGACAAAACCAACTCCTTCCACCTGCACTTTCGCCCCGATAGCATCAAAGCTTCCGTCAACGGCCAAGCGGCATTCAATCAAGTCAAGCCTCCCAAAAACTCCAGTTTTTCGACCAACGCGATCCACCTTGGCCTGGGCGCGTTCAATGACTCGAACGAAACCGTCATCCGCTATCGCAACCTCAAAGTCCGGCAAATTGGGAAGAATTGAAAACACTTTGCCTTTCCCCGCCTTGCGCGGGGATGGTCTGCAATTCAGTCCCCAAGCAATTTCTTAAAGTTCTCCCGGGCCTTATCGGCCCGGAATTTTTCCTCGGCGGGCGTGACGAACACGCGCTTGGCCAGCTCAAACCATTCGCAATAGTTCGCGAGATGTTTTTCCTCGACTGGCTCAGCACGACGATCGCGACACTTGTAGGCCACGGTCGGATCGTAGCTCGCACAGTTGAGGCAGACCTTCAACTCCGCACCACAGTCGCAGGTTTCGGAACGACCGGGTGAACTGCGGTTCTTGTATTCCAAGCCGCACTTCCAGCAATGTCGGGTCGCCGCATTCATGAGTTGATTCTACAACGAGACGCAAGCGCGCCAAGCTTGGACTTGGCTGCGGTCATGACTACGCTGGACGCATGAACATCTGCGTGCTCGATGGCTTCACGCTCAATCCCGGCGATCTGAGCTGGGACGCATTGCGGCAAGTTGGTCCATGTGAGATCCACGATCGCACGTCGCCAGCGGAAATCATCGCCCGCGCGGCAAACGCAGAAATTGTCCTGACAAACAAATCCTCGCTCCCACGACAAACCATCGCCGCATTGCCCAAGTTAAAATACATCGGCGTGCTGGCGACGGGGACAAACGTCGTGGACCTCGCCGCCGCGCGGGAACGGAACATTCCCGTCACGAACATCCCCGCCTACGGCACCCGCTCAGTCGCACAGGCAACGATCGCGTTGCTGCTCGAACTCACCAACCATGTCGGCTCTCATGCGCAGCGGGTCCGCGACGGCGCGTGGACGCGCGCGACGGACTGGTGCTTCTGGGATGCACCGCTCGTCGAACTGGAAGGTCTGACGCTGGGCATCATCGGTTATGGCCGCATCGGCGCAGCGGTGGCGGACGTCGCCGCTGCGCTCGGCATGAAAGTCATCGCGCACAACTCTTCATCGAAACCAACGCCGCCATCTGTGGTGTTCGTTGACTTGGAAACCTTGTTCCGCACCAGCGATGTCGTGAGCCTGCATTGCCCTCTGACCTCGCAGACACAACAACTCGTCAACGCCGAACGTCTCGCTTGGATGAAACCCTCCGCCTTCCTGTTGAACACCAGTCGCGGCCCGCTCGTGGATGAAGCCGCGTTGGCCGATGCGCTGAATGCCGGTCGGCTTGCCGGCGCTGGCTTGGACGTGCTATCCGTCGAACCGCCGCCCACCAGCAATCCGTTGCTCCACGCGAAAAACTGCCTCATCACTCCGCATAACGCCTGGGGCACGCGGGCTGCCCGGCAGCGGCTGATGACGATTGCCGTCGCCAATGTCCGGGCTTTCTTGAACGGCACCCCGCAAAACATGGTCAACTGATTGGAAACACCGGGGTTTACGCCTGGAATTTGTCGTGCTAAGGTGCGGTGACGAATAAAGTGCATTCCGCTCCGTCGAACGCCCAGTGGTTATGAAAAAGGTTGTTGTCATCCTCCTGAGTTTTGCCGCCTTGGTGCCGGCCCGGGCGCAATGGCTGCATCCCGAAGCGGTGCAAGGCGCGCTGCTGGGCACGTTCATCGGCGGGATTGCGGGTGGAAACCATTGTCATGAATTTTCGGGTGAAGGCGCGGCTATCGGCGCTGGGATTGGTTTGATCGCTGGTTCGCTCATCGGCGAATCGCGGCGGCATGATTATTACGAAACGCCGGGTTACGTTTATCCGACCAGCCCGAGCGTGAATGTCAGTTTTGGCTACGGCTACGGCAGCTGTGGCAGTTCGGCGTATGTGTATTACGCCCCGAACCGGTATTGCGCGCCGGGCACTTACTACCGCCCCACACGGCCCAACTACGTTGTGAGCGGAACGGTGCTCGGCGCGGCTTCCGGCGCGCTCATCGGTTCGGCCAATCACAACGCCGGCGAAGGCGCGGCCATCGGCGCGGCAGCCGGGCTTATGCTCGGTGGCGTGGCCGAACTCGGCGTGCGAAAGGAAGAACAAGCCTTCGTCGCGCAAACCACGATCGCTTCGGAACAAACTCAATCTCAAGTCGCCAGTGCCCAGCCAGCCACACCGCAACCCGGCGTCACCTCCACCCCGTGCCCGACCTCGACTTACACCTGGGCGGCGCGACCACAAATCGCCGATGCGTCTCACGTCCCGGATGCGCCGACGTTCTGAGCGGGAGTTTCAACCACGAAACACACGAACGACACGAAAAGGGTTCACCAAATGATTTTCAACGTGGCATGAAATTGCTCGCTCTATTTTCCGTGTTTCCCCTTTCGTGTATTTAGTGTATTTCGTGGTTGAAGAATTTTTGAAACCATTATGAAAACCATCACCAAACTGACCTTCGCTCTCACCACTGCCGCGCTCGTTGCGGGTTGCGCCTCCGGCGTCAAAAACCCCTCCGGCGTCCCTGTCACGCGCATGAACGCGGACGAACAGGGCTTCGTCGCCGGCACGGGTATGGAATCGCAGGATCTCGTCGTCGTGACCGACAAGATGGCTCGCAGCATTTTGGGCATCCCGCAGATCGCCAAAGCCACCACGCCGCCGCTCATCGTGCTCGACCCGGTGGAGAACAAAACCCGTTTCCCCATCAACAAAGACATCTTCCTCACCCGCATCCGCTCCGAGTTGAACAAGAAATCCGCCGGCAAGGTGACCTTCCTCGCGCGCGACCGCATGGCCGCACTGGAAAAGGAACGCAACCTCAAGCGGGAAGGCGCCGTGACCGCCACGAGCGATGCGCAGGTGCAGGAATTCAAAGGCGCGGATTATTTCCTGACCGGCACGTTGGAAGGCATGTCCACGCGCACCAAGTCGGGCACGAGCGATTACATCCTCTACGCGTTCCAACTGATTGACGCCCGCACCAGCGCCATCGTCTGGGAAGACAACGCGGAAATGAAGAAACAGGGCTTGGAAGACGCGGCGTATCGGTAATGTGCCGCCCAAAATCATTGCTTAACACATGATCGTCCGGCATCAGCGCACATGCGAAACCTCATTCAAAGGACGATGCAGAAAACGATTAGGTATTATGCCGACGCACGGCAACGTGCTCAGAGGCGAAAGAGTGCTTGGAACTTGATTCTTATCCCGCTTGGCGGTGCGGCTGTCATTGGGGTTTGGTACGCGCTCTTCAGATTGGTTTGGCTTTTTCACGTCACGATGTACCCAGACCACCAGTTGCAAGACTTCTGGCAGAAAGGCATCAGCTTAGGGAGTTTTGTCTCTAGCTTCTTAATGGTTTTTGCATTAGTGCCAGCAGCGCTGACTATCGGATTTATGGTCGGCAATCTCTTCGCTTGGCTGATCTCGCCAGCGCGACGTGTTTTCCAAGCTGAAGCCAGTAACTACCCAAGCGTGCGCTTTCAAGCAACGATGCAAGTTCTCTGGAAAGTGGGCATTTGGGCAGTCGTGCTTGGTTTGTTGATCGCGTTGGTAGCATCTGTGTTTCTGAAATCATTGCGATGAAGCTCGTTCACACAGTCGCGTTTGTTTCCGGGCTCTTGATTTTCTCTGGTTGCACCACCACGCCGACACACAAAGTCGCTTTGACCGGCGACATCATGGTGGATGGGCCGAAGATGATCGCGGAAGGTCCACCGCGCGACAAAATGCTGTGGCAATATCGCACCGCCTCCGCCGCGATGCGGCGCGCGCAATTTGATGTGGCCAAGCCGCTGCTCGACGACGCGTTGCTCACGCTCGGCGGAGTTTTCGGCACGGATGCCGAGGCCCGGAAATCGCGCGGACTCTTCAGCAAGGAATCCCGCAAGACCTTCATCGGCGAACCGTACGAGCGCAGCATGGCGTATTTTTATCGCGGCGTGCTCTATTGGCGCGACGGCGAACTGGACAACGCCCGCGCCTGTTTCCGCAGCGCCGAGTTCGAGGACAGCGACGCCGAGAGCAAAGAGTATAAAGGCGACTGGGTGTTGCCCGATTATCTCGACGGTCTCGCAACAACGAAGCTGGCCGGCGACGGCTCGGATGCGTTGAAGCGGGCGAAGGCGAGCGCCAAGAACATCAACCTGCCGGACTATCAGCCGCAGGCGAACGTGCTGTTCATCGTGGAATACGGTCCAGGCCCACAGAAATACGGCGCGGGCGAGTATCGCGAGCAATTGCGCTTCCGCACGCGCGGCTCGCCGGTGTTGTCCGCGCAACTCAAGACAGGAACGATCAATCTGCCGGTCGCCCCGTGCGACGACCTGAATTTCCAGGCCACGACGCGCGGCGGACGAGTGATGGATCACGTGCTGGCGAACAAGGCCGTGTTCAAGCGCACCACGGATAATTTGGGCGACGCCGCCATCATGAGCGGCGCGGTCATCGCCGCGACCTCCGACCCGCACCGCGGTAATAGCGGCAAGGTCGGCCTGGGCCTGATGCTCGCCGGAATCATCAGCAAGGGATTTTCCTCCGCCGCCACCCCGCAGGCCGATACACGCCAGTGGGACAATCTGCCGCAGTTCATCAGCTTCGCCTCGGTGCAGCTTCCCGCCGGGACGAATGCCGTCACCGTGGAGTTCAATGACGCGCGCGGCTTCGCGAATCCCGCTCTGACCAAAACCATCACCGTGAACGTGCCGCCGGACCAGGACAAAGTCGTCTTTGTCAGCGACAGTTCCACAACCCCGCAAATCCAATGAAAACCAAACTCCTCGCCCTGCTCTCCCTCACCGCCGCCCTGTTCGTCAGCGGTTGCGGCACGCACTCCGAACTGCTCGATCCCAGCATGAAAAATTCGCTCGTTGTGGAGGAAACTTACGAACGCGAGCTCGACGACGGGCGTCTGGAAGTCACCGCCAAGATCCGCAACCTCGAGAATCGGCGCATCGAGGTGCAGATCAATTGCGTCTTCACCGATCGCAACCGGGTCGCCATCGGCGACGAAACCCCGTTCCAGTCTTTGATCCTCACCGAGAACGCCACGGAGTCGGTGAAGTTCACCTCGATGAACAACCAGGCGAGGAAATACAACGTGCGCCTCCGCCAGGTGCGGTAAGCGCCAGGAGCGCGGCTGAAGACAGCCGCGCTCCGCAGATCAAAAGTTCATGCCCGGCGCTCCAGACTGTGAGCGGGTTTCAACTCGACCGGATTTCCGGCCAGAGCGCTTTCAAATCCTCATCCGCCAGTGCCATCGCTTGGATTTCCTTTCCAGCGCCGATTTCACACGCGCGCTTGAACCAGCGCCGTGCTTCATCCAGTTGCTGCAACTGACACTCATAGCAGGCAAGGTTGAAGGCGATCACCGGCTCGTCCGGAAACTTGTCCGCCGCCGGTTCAAGAAAATCACGCGCCAGAGCCAAACCTCCACCAGATTTGCGTCGTAGTGCGTAGGCACAGTGCAGCCAGCCCGTCGGCTCATCGGGGAAGGCCGTGACGAGTTTTTGCGCGAAACCAAATGCCCCATCCCAGTTCTTTTCGGCGGCACAGAGCGCCCATTGCAGATCCAAAACGTCCGGATGCATCTGATTTTCCACAGAGATCAGCGCCAGTTCCACCCGGGCCTCGGCCCGATTGCCCAGCTCCAACCATCCGCAGGCGGCGTTGAAGTGATGGGCGTCGGGCGCTTCGATCCGTTTCACGTGGACAGGATAAGTTTGGTCGCGCGGCGCGGCAATGCCGGGTGTGACTGAAACCGCCGCCCTAGCCTTGCCCTCTTGCTCTTAATCTTAATCGCCACCGGGACAGATTAAGAAAAAGATTAAGAGCTTGTATCAAAATGAACTTTCTGCTGCGGTTGGTGGGGCGCGTCAGTCCCTGCGCGCCGTCGTCTGGTTGGCACGGGAACGGCGCGCAGGGACTGACGCGCCCTACCTTCAACAGTCCTTTTGTTACACGCTTTAAGATTACGAGTAAGAGCCGGCGCGGCACTTCCAAGCTCCCCCCGGCAATGCCCTTTGGTTTGACGGTCGCGCCGCGGACTGCTAGAACGCCGGGCGACAAAAAGCGTCGTTGTTGTTTTGAATCATGAAAAAATCTGTCAAACCCAAGTATCGTCGGATTCTCCTCAAACTCAGCGGTGAAGCTTTGGGCGGCGAAGAGGGGTTTGGCATCAACGCTCAGGGGATTCAAAGCATGGCCGAACAGGTGCGCGAAGTGCGCGACCTCGGCGTGCAGGTCGTCGTGGTGCTCGGCGGCGGCAACATCTTTCGCGGTCTGGCCGGCAGCGAGAAAGGCATCGAACGCGCCACGGGCGATTACATGGGCATGCTCGCGACGATCATCAACTCGCTCGCGTTGCAGGATGCGCTGGAAAAAATCGGCGTCGCCACGCGCGTGCAGACGGCCATCGCCATGCCGCAGGTGGCGGAGACGTTTATCCGTCGGCGCGCGGTGCGACACTTGGAAAAGGGTCGCGTCGTCATCTTCGGCGGCGGCACGGGCAATCCTTATTTCTCCACAGACACCGCGGCGGCGTTGCGGGCGACGGAGATCGGCGCGGAAGTGATTTTGAAAGCCACCAAGGTGGACGGCATTTACGACAGCGACCCAAAGAAAAACCCCAAGGCGAAGCGTTACACGCAGGTGCCGTATCTGGATTGCCTGCAAAAACAGCTCAAGGTGATGGATTCGACGGCCTTCTCGCTCTGCATGGACAACAAGATGCCGATCATCGTGTTCGACCTGTTCAAGCCGCATAATCTCAAGCGCGTGGTTATGGGCGAAGCCGTCGGCACCGTCGTGACGGGCTAGTCTTCTTTCGCAAATTTTTCCATGCCCGAGCTTCCCGAGGTCGAAGTACTGGTGCGACATTTGCGTCCGCTGCTGCGTGGGAAGAAAATCCGCGCCGTGCAAATCCGTCGCGAGCGGGTCATCCGTCCGACACCTGCCAGCCAACTCAAACAAACCCTGCGTGGTGCTACGTTTACCGAGGTTTCCCGCCGGGGCAAATTTCTGCTGTTCCAGTTGCGCAGTAATGCCAAAACAAAACCTGTTCTGCTCGTCGGCCATCTCGGCATGACGGGCCGGATGTTTCTGGCGCGCAAATCCGAACCGTTGCCCAAGCACACGGCGGTGGTTTTGGATTTGGGGCACGAACAGTTCGTTTATGAAGACCAGCGGTATTTCGGGCGACTGAGTTTGGATGCGAGTTCCATTGCACGCATGGGGCCGGAGCCGTTAGGAAAAGAGTTCACGCCAAAGGCCTTTGCGGCGGCGCTCATTGGCTCGAAGCGCGCCATCAAGGTGCGGTTGCTGGATCAAGACCTGGTGGCGGGCGTGGGAAACATTTACGCAAGCGAGGCGTTACATCGCGCCCGTATCAAACCGCACCGCGCCGCCGGGAAACTGAAACCGCCGCAAGTGCGTGCGCTGTGGCGGGCGATCCGTCAGGTGCTGACGGAGGCAATCCGATTCGGCAGCACGATTCCGCTGCACCACGGCTCAAGCGCGCAACGCAAAGACGGCTTGTTTTATTACGGACTGGCCGCAGACGCGCCGGATTATTACGAGGAACGGTTGCGGGTTTATGACCGGGCTGGACGGCCGTGCAGACGATGCAAGACAAGCATTCGGCGGATCGTGCAGGCGGCGCGAAGTACATTTTATTGCCCGTCATGTCAGCGATGAATCCGGCGCATCAATGCGAAAAGTTAGCACTTGAATTTGCCGGATGATTTGTCAAAGTCCGGGCGTCTGATAGATAGCTTGTCGCTGCCACGACATGGTAAATCCTCAAGTGAACTTGGTTCAGTGATGATTTGAAACCCGGTGGTCGGGAACAGTGTGGAGTAGCAGAGTTGGTCTCGGACAGTACATCACATGAGCACGAAGTTGTTTGTTGGAAATCTTTCCTTCAAAACCACTGAAAACGATCTCCAGGACGCGTTCGCCGCTTGCGGCACGGTCGTGGAGACCAACATCATGATGGATCGCATGACGGGTCGTCCCCGTGGTTTTGCGTTCGTCACCATGAGCAGTCCCGAAGAGGCGGAAAAGGCCATCGAAGCTTTGCACGGCAAAGAATTTGATGGCCGCGCCCTGACGGTTAACGTCGCCCGGCCCCGCGAAGATCGTCCGCCCGGTGGCGGCGGTGGTGGTGGTGGCCGTGGCCCACGTCGTGAATACGGCGGCGGCGGTGGCGGTCGGGGTGGCGATCGCGGTGATCGCGGTGGTCGCTACTAAGTCACTGACTTGATTTTCACAACGGGGTCCGACTTCGGTCGGACCCCGTTTTTGTTTTATTGAGCTGCTACCGCCCCGGCGGGACCGCTCTTAATCATAATCTTTTTCTTAATCTTAATCGCCGCCGGGAAAGATTAAGAAAAAGATTAAGATTACGATTAAGAGTAAGAACCAAACTTCCATCCCCGCATCTCGCACCTCAAGGCTCTCTCCGGGCTTGAATCACTCCCGCCCCACCCCTATTGTCCGCCCATGTCGAAGGCCCAGCGCAAAAACCGACTCCTTCAAGGCGCGCGCGTCTATCTGTCCGGCCCAATGGATTTCGTCGCGTCGCGCAAAGTGGAAAAACAATTCGGCTGGCGCAATCGCGTCAGCGACTTTCTCCAGAAGATGGGCGTGACCGTCTTCGATCCCTGGTTCAAGCCCGACGTGCGTGGCCTGCATGAATACGGTCGCGAAGACGTCAAAAGCACTGAACGCATCCGCGAACGCTGGACCTTTGCGGGCGGGAAGAAGGGCGCGCAGGAACGGGCGTGGTGCGCGGAGCAATTTTGGGAGACCCTGCACATTGATCTGCGCATGGTGGACACGAGCGATTTCACCGTCTCGTATTGCCCCACGAACATTTACAGCGTCGGCACGCCGCACGAGATCATCCTCGCCACGCTGCAACACAAGCCGGTGTTGTTCGTCAGCCCGCCGGTGGAATTTCCCAGCTTGCACCAATTGCGCGATCATCTGGAAAAGGATGCGAAAGGTCGCGCGCTGCTGGAACGCCTGGAGATGGAAATCCCCATCAAGGAAAACCGGCGCGGAATTCCCAGTCTCTGGTACATGCCGCTGGTGAAGAGTGAAAACTTCTTCGACGGCTTCGGTTTCGCCAGATACCGGAAACCATTCGGCTGGAAGACCGAGATCGCGCTCGATCGGCATGAGTTGAAATTCCCGCCGCGCCGCCCGTTGTTGCCGTTCCTTGAAACGCTCAACAAGAGCCTGCCAAGGAAGTGGGATTCCAAGTTGAACAAGTTCGTCCCTGACGACGACTGGTTATTGTGGGATTTCAACACCAAGAAAATCCGCGGCAAGCACGTCGAATCCGTGCGCAAGTAGGCTGCACCCGCTCACATATTCGTGTCAGCGGCGGGATTGACCCGCCCGATGAATCTTCCGACTCTCCCGGCGTGTTAAACGCCGCCAAGCTGCACAACTATCTCGAATCAGAACTGCCCGCCGCGCTGGAATTGCTGCGGCAGATGGTTGGCATCAACAGTTTCACGCTCAATCCTGAGGGCGTAAACCGGCTGGCGCGGTTCACGGCCGAGAGCTTTGCGCCACTCGGTTTCACGGCGGAATACGTTGCCTCCACCAATCCGAAGTTCGGGAAGCACCTTGTGCTGACCCGAAAAGGTTGCGGCGACCAAAGCATCGCGATGGTCTCGCATCTCGACACGGTATTTCCGCCCGAAGAGGAGGCGCGGAATAATTTCCACTGGTCCGTTGAGGGTGATCGTATCTTCGGCCCGGGCACGCACGACATCAAGGGCGGCACGGTGATGATGTGGCTCGTGTTGAAGGCGCTGCGCGCCCAAGCGCCAGAAATCTTCGAGGTCATCACCTGGAAACTGTGTCTCAATTCCTCCGAAGAAATGTTCTCGCCAGACTTCGGTGTCGTCTGTCGGGACCGCTTTGAAAAAAAGACGCTGGCGGCACTGGTGTTCGAGGCGGAGGGGCGGCTCGGTAACGAACGTCTGATGGTTACGGCACGAAAAGGCCGCGCGGCCTGGCGGGTGACGGTAACCGGCCGCGGCTCGCACGCAGGGGGTAAACATTCCCACGGCGCGAATGCCGTCGTGCAACTCGGCCAATTGTTGCCCCGCATCGCAGCCATCACGGATTATTCACGTGAACTGACTGTAAACGTCGCGACCGTCAGCGGTGGCACGGTGTTGAATCGCGTTCCGCATGAATCGGTGACCGAGGGCGAATTGCGCGCGTTTGATGCGGCCACGTATAATCATGGCAAAGCGCAATTGCTCGCGCTCGCCGGTCCGGGTGATGTGCGTAGCCCCGTGGATGGTTTTTGCTGCGATGTGAAAGTGGAGATCCTCACCGAGAGTCGCCCGTGGCCCCGCAACGCCGCGACCGATCGCCTGTGCGAACTTTGGGTGCAAGCCGGCCAGGAATTGAATCTGCCGGTCAGCGGCTACGAACGCGGCGGCCTCAGCGATGGCAACCAGATCTGGGACGTCGTGCCGACCCTCGATGGCCTCGGCCCGTGGGGCGATGGCGATCATTGCTCCGAACGCAGCGCGGACGGCTCGAAGCTGCCGGAGTTCGTCGAGATCAGCGGGATTGTGCCAAAGGCGGCACTGAATTTTATTGCGATCACAAAGCTGATCACCGCTCCCGAGTGACTCGGAAAAATCCCGGGACTGCCCCGGGCGATTTTGTTCCATGGAATTTCTCTGGTGGGCATTACTGCGCGAAATTGAGACGCTTCCCGACCGTATCTCCCTTCCAGACTTTGTGGCACAAACACTGCGACCAATCCGGCAGAAACTGTCGGAGACGTACCTATGAAGTTTAATATCGAAGTTGGAGAAGTAGAAAAGCACCTCATCGAATTCCACCACAATCAGCTTATGGGAATGTTGTCCATCAAGGTGGACAAGAAACCCGTGGTCCGCATGAGCCGGCTGCTCAATGAGCCGGTGCGCGAGGTCTATCAACTGGCGGTCGGCCAGATGGAAAAGTCCGAGGTCCGCATCGAAAAGCTTCGCAAACAATTGTTTGGCACACGGAACAGCGTCTATGTCGATAACCGGCTGATCCGGGTGTTTGAGGGGATTTAAGGTTGGGCTGGCCGGCGCGTGAGCGACAGCAAGAATCGGGGACTTAAGCCAGAAGCAGTCTTCTGGCCGAACAAGGTTGGCCTTGATCAATGGCGCATGGGGCCGATTGGGGCCGGATCGGAGTCTCATGAAGCCGCGTGTGAATTTGCCAGAGCAACAAGCATCGAGTCGCAAGGAGTCATCCTCCCGGGCCAACGACCAAATCGCGCCCCCGGCGATCCGAACCGGATTCTGGGTGCGCTTCATCACGCGCCTCCGGTCCTGGTTTAATGTTCCCCTCGGTTACGAGGACGACACCGGCTTTCACTACGGCGCCCAATCCGCCCCAACCCCATCGCTGACGACCGAAACCGCTCCGGTCCGCGTCCAGGTGCTGACCGACCGCGCCGATCAGGTCATCAAGCATTCCGTGGTGCTGCCAGTGACCGCGCAGCCAGCTTCCGGCGCGACTCCAGCGGCCCCGGAGAAAAAGCCCACGCCTGTTCCCCACTGATTCGCGGCTGACGTCCGGCGGAGTTACGGCATAATGAGCATGTGCCGGATGCTCCACCTCCAACTGAATCAACTCAACCCCAGCCGCCGGAATGGCTGGCGGAATTTGCTTTGCCCGACCGCACCCGGGTCCGGTTTCGCCGGGTCTGTCCGGCGGATGAGCCACTGATCGCCACCGCCATCAATTCCGCCTCGCGGGAAACCCTGTTGCATCGCTTCTTCAGTCCCATCCGCCGCGTCTCGCCCGATCAACTGCGCCGCATGCTGGTGTTCGATCCGGCGCTTGAAACCTGCATCGTCGGCGTGCGGGAAACCGCGACCGACCGCCGCATCATCTGCGGGGCGCGTTATGTGAAGCTGCCCCGCCCGGCCGCCGCGGAGATCGCCATCACGGTGCATGATGATTTCCAGCACTGCGGTCTTGGCACGCTCCTGCTGCGCTTGCTGGCGCAACTGGCACTGCGCGAGCGACTCGAATGGTTCGAAGCGGAAATCTTGAGCAGCAATCTGAAGATGTTGAACCTGCTCCGCAAACTCGCGCGCGACCACGCGACCGGACATTGGACCGGCGATGTTTACCACGTGGAAATTCCGGTGCAAATCCTCGCCGCAGAAACAAACGCCCCGTGAGGTTACGCTCGCCACATGCGAAGCATTCGCTCTCATCCAACGCCGTAAGAATACACGAAAGTTATCCCTTGGTGAAAAAGTTCCGCTGCCGTTCGGTGATGGGCAGGGCGAGCTTTTCCATCACTTGCAACATGTCTTCCCACACGCGGCGCTTCTCGCTCATTGCCTGGTTGCGCAACAGATACGCCGGGTGATATGTCGGCATCAGCGGAATGCCGCGATAGGTCTGCCAGTTGCCCCGCAGTTTGGTGATGCCGACGGTTTTGCCGAGCAAGCCTTCCACGGCCGTTGCGCCCAGCGCCACGAGCACCCTGGGTTTGATAAGATCAATCTGCTCGTGCAGATACGGAATACACGTGGCCATCTCGTCCGGTGTGGGTTTGCGATTGCCATAAGCCTGCCCGGGCGTGTCCGGGCGGCACTTCAAAATGTTGGCGATGTAAACGTCCCCGCGTTTGAGCGCCATCGTCTCGATGATCTTGGTGAGCAGTTGGCCGGCTTTGCCGACGAACGGTTCGCCCTGCTCATCTTCATCCGCACCCGGCGCTTCCCCGACAAACATCAGCGGCGAATCAATGTTGCCGACGCCAAACACCACTGTTTTGCGGGATGAGGCGAGGTTCGGGCATTTGACGCAGACCATCACGCGTTCCCGCAACGCCGCGAAGGCCGCAGCCTTGTCAGGGGTGGCAGAAACGAAATCTGGCGCTGCCGGGGCCGCTGAAAGCGATCGCGTCACCGGCGGCGGCATCGGCACCACCGCCGTGGGACGCGGCGCGCTCACGGGCGGCTTAGTCACCGCCGGAGCCGGCGGGCGGGAACTGCCCGAGGCGACCGGCGCAGTTGGACGCGCGGCGGGCAACGTCAACGCCCGCAATGTTTCCGGCGCGACCGCAACATGGCGAACACCCTGTGCCTGGAGACTTTCCAAGTGGCGGATGGTGGCGTCGAGCAGTTGATCGTACCCCGATGACATCGGCGCATCGTAATCCTCAACGGCCACCCCGCGCGAGAAAATTACCCGCAAATTCCGCTTGGCAGCCGGATTAAAGGGCCTAAGTTTTCCCCTGACCACGTTTCGCGCCCCCAACTCCAGACCCTGACTGCGCGCAATGCTGGCAACAAACCAAAACAAAGGCTCCGTATGAAGATGATCAAACTGATGGTGGTGACGGTCTTCGCGCTCGCCCTGGTCGGCGGCCCGGCCTTCGCCGGCGAGAAAACCTGCTGCGAAACAGCCAAGGAAGCCGGCAAGGAATGCACCCACAAGTGCTGTGTTGATGCGAAAAAAGACGGCAAGACCTGCGAAAAATGCAATCCGAAAAAGGACGAAAAGAAGGAAGAGAAGAAATAGTCCGTCCCTTTGCCTCCACCCCGAGCGGCGCGAATCCATCGCGCCGCTCGTTTTGTTTTCGCAGACTTGTCAGATCGGGAAAGGGGCTTAAGTTTTCTGCGTGACCCACGCCCCGGAACCAACCGTTCCGCGCCGGGTCATGTCACCTTCCGCGGGAAGGAACGGGTGCTGAGGCAAAATCGTGTGTTGCCCCGCACCCGTTTGTTCTTGGGCGACACCAGATTTTCACTTGGTCGGATGGACACTCCCTGCTCTAATCCCAACCCATGGCTGTCATACGTCGTGCGGTTATTGATGTCGGCACGAATTCGGTGAAGTTACTCGTGGCCGATGTCGCCGGGCCCGAGATTCATCCCGTCTGCGAAGAGAGCAAACAAACCCGGCTCGGCCAGGGATTTTACGAAACCCACCGCCTGCTCCCTGAAGCCATCGCCAATACCGCCCAGGCCGTGGCGGCTTTTGTGGTTCAAGCCCAGTCCCTGCAAGCCCAGCAACTCCGGGTCATCGCCACCAGCGCAGCACGCGATGCGGTCAATGCCCGGGACTTGATCGCCGCCATCGAATGCGATTCCCACCAGCGCCTGGAAATCATCTCCGGCGAACAGGAAGCGGACTGGGCCTTCCTGGGGGTGACCACCGACCCCGCGCTCGCCCAAATTCCCCTGCTGCTGCTGGATGTCGGCGGCGGCAGCACCGAATTCATTCTGGGCTGTGGGGCACAAAAGCATTTCCGCCAGAGTTTCCGTCTCGGCACAGTACGCTTGTTGGAAACCATCCCGCACAGCGACCCGCCCACCCGCGAAGAATTCGCCGAGACACGCCAGTGGGTGCGGGAGTTCATCGCCGAAAAAATCCGCCCCGCCCTTGCTCCCGCGCTGGAACGGGAAACCCAGCTTCAAGCCGCCCAGACACCGATGTTGCTCGTGGGCACCGGTGGCACAACGACGATCCTCGCCCGCATGGAAGCCGGGTTGGAAACATACGACCGGGCCGTCATCGAACACACCCGCATCAGCCTGGAACGACTCCGCTGGCACACGGAGCAACTGTGGAACATGCCACTCAGCCGCCGTGAGGGCGTCATCGGCCTGCCCCGCAAACGCGCCGATGTCATCCTGACCGGGATGGTGATTTTTGAAGCCGTGATGGAACAGTTCGGTTTTACCGAATTACGCGTCAGCATGCGCGGCCTGCGCTTTGCCGCCGTGATGGATGCGCCTTGAGTTTCAGCGACGGAAGAAGGTTTCCTGCAACGACCCGCGTTCCGTGCGGATCACCATGCCCGTGCGAACATTGTGGCGCGTGAACCAGCCCTGCGGCACTTCGAGGACGAACTGTAGATTGGAAGACTGGGAGTCCACGCCTTTTTCATTCCCCGGCTGGAGATCCACAATCTCCGCGATCGAACCATCCGGAGCGATGTAGGCCGCCGAAAGCGGCACGACACAGTTGCGCATGTAAAAACTTTTGGGGCCGACCAGTTGTGCCGGGAACACGAACAACATCGCTTCATTCTCCGCCATGTTGGTGCGATACATCATGCCCGTGCGGATGGCCAGTTCGGTGGAGGCGATTTCCGCAATCATCTCTTCACTGCCGAGCCAGACTTTGACCGTCGGCAACTTCGGCTGCGCGTGCGTCAGATGGCCATAGACGGGATCAATCGCCGGCGTCGCGCCCGCACCTGTAGTGCCTGCGGGCGGGGCCGCCGCTGGTTTACCGCAACCCATCAGACCGCCGGCAAGCACCGACAGGATCGACATTCTCACACGCCATTGCATGGCCGCAACCTTAGCAAACCCGCGCCGCCAAGAAACAATTCTTTGTTCCGGCGCGGCTCTGGAGCAATGCGCCAAGCAAATCTATTGCGCCGCCCCGCCGACTCTGTTAGAAACCCATCCGTTGCGCAGGCTTGGAAGCAGATCGTCCGACAGACCTGCCACGCAAGCGGGTGTGGTTCAATGGTAGAATGTGGCCTTCCCAAGGCTGAGACGAGGGTTCGATTCCCTTCACCCGCTCCATTTCTTCCTAGTTGTTTATTTCCAATTACTTACAAAATTCGACCCTCCCCGAGACGACCAAAGTAAGAATGAAAGTAAGAATGGAGACCCCGAAGTTTCCCGAAGTTTCCCGAAGTTTTGCTGCCTCAGTTCTGAGGTTTCCCATTAGCCGCAACGAGCCTCGTTTTTGCGCTATAAACCTTTGACGGAAGCAAGTCGCTTTCATCAGTTCTGCGCTCGGTCACGGCTTTGAGCCAACACCAGATCGCAGCCCCCAACCCTCCTCGACAGCCCGGCCCTCAAAAGCCGGGCTGTTTGCTTTTAGTCCCCAAACTCAAAACCACAAACACACAACTGAAAGGAAAACATCATGGCCATCGTTCTCGAAGCCACCTACTCGAAGAAGCTCGGTCTGCCCGGATACAGCAGTCATCAATACAGCCTCACCGTTCGCACCGAACTGAACGACCTCACTCAGGTCGCAACGGAAAGCGCACGACTCCATACCACGCTCCAAGACAGTGTGGATCGTGAAATCCAGAAGACGGGATTTCTCCCGGAATCCAAAACCGCTGCACCGCGTGGCAACGGGAATGGTCACAACAGTCACGGGAATGGAAGTGAAGACCGTTGGTCGTGCAGCAACCCGCAACGCGACTTGATCCTGAAGATTACCGACGAGCACCGCCTCGACAAAAGCAAGATTGAACAACTCGCGCAGGATCGGTTCGGCAAAGGCGTGCGTCAGTTAAACAAACTTGAAGCATCCGGCTTGATTGACGAGATGCTCGAAATGACCGGGCAGAAAAGCTGCAACCAACAGCGTCGGTTCAATGGGCGCACTCCAGCGAGGGCCTCGTGATTGCGGTGCTTGAATCCCCGGTTGTTGCGCCTGCAAAACCTCAGCCGAAAGATCCGATTGCAGAACTTCAGAAAACGGTCTCAGCCTCAAGGTTGGGACTGTGGCACTCGTGCCGGTTGAAGTTCTTCTTTCGATACGTGATGCAAATCAAAAAGTCCCCGACGCCTTCGATGCACGCGGGCTCGTCGGTTCATGCCGTCCTGCAAGCCTGGAGCATGTCACGCTGGCGCCGGGAGCCGTTCGCAACCGAAAGGTTCAAGGCGCTGTTTAACGTCCGCTGGCTGGCCCTGCAGGCGGAGTCGAAAATCAATTGGGGCGGCGGCGAAGATGCCGATCGTTCTTCAGCATGGAATGCGCTGGCGCACTACTTCCAGGAGACGCCCATTCGGGCGGATGAAAAGCCCGAGGCAGTGGAAGTCGCGGTCAGCGCGGACCTGTCGAAGCACGGTTTGCCGGCATTGCTCGGAGTTCTCGACCTGGTTCGCTCAGGCGGGCGCATCGTTGACTTCAAGCTCGTCGGCAAGACGCCGGACCCCGAGATGGTGACGCACTTGCACGGCACACAGTTGACAGGCTACTCGGTGCTGTATCGCGATGCGACCGGACACAAAGAAGGTGGACTCGAATTGCATCACCTCGTCCGCACCAAGACGCCAAAGTGCATCATCACCTCGCTGCCTCCAGCTACGGAGCAGCAAGTGACACGGTTATTCCGGTCGATGGAGTCGTATCAGGAAGGAGTGGCCCGGCAGGACTTCGTGCCATCGCCAGGTTTCGGCTGTATGAGTTGTGAGTTTATTAACGAGTGTCGCCGGCACTAAAGGACAAATTCATGAACGACTACTGCCAGCATCGGATGCTGATCGTCGGCGCAAAACGTGAACTCAAAAAGTTCGACCACGGTGCGGACGGGACGGACATCCCGGAAGCGACCGACTTCGCGGTGCAGCAACACGAACCAACGCGAATCGTCTGGCAGTTCGTAACGAAGTCGCCCCCGTTGTCAGCCGTCCGTCTCATCTCACGGCGCTGGCCGCAACTGACGTTCATCGTTCACTACGACTGTGAAGACGCCCGGATCATTGGACTGGTCCGGGCGAAGAACGGCAGGCTGCGGCTGCACCGCTTCAAGTATTAACACTCAACCCACCAACCGGGCCGGATATGCCATCGCGTGTATCCGGCCCTTTTTGCTTTCTATATGAACGATCAAACTGCGGGGGAAGTCGCCCCATCAGTCCGCCGACTGAAGATCGAAAGCGACGGCGATGCCTGGAAGGGACTCGTGAAGCCAAAGATCCGCCTGACAGGCCGCTGGCTGGAACGAGCCGGCTTCAAACCCGGCGAGCAGGTCCAGGTCATTTGTGTGGCGCCGGGCCGGATCGAGTTGCGCACACCACTGACCGCATCAGCCTCAGTGTAAACCTTCCCCAGCCCACCGGAGTCACTGCCCTCCGTTTTCACCACTTCCGCCGGGCGTGGCAGTGCGCCCGGCATTTCATTTCACCTATGAACACAACCTTGGCGCGACCGCCACAACAGCGCGGTCCCATTCGTTACCGAAATCATTTCCGCTGGCGCGTCATGCCGCCGGATGGAGCCAGTGAACACGGTCTGTTCGACCGCTCGTTCGAGAACAAAACCAAAGCCCTGGCCTATCAGAAACAGGTCAAGGCGCGATTCCCCGACGAACCCTGCTGCTTGATCGACACGGGCCGCTGGCATGACTCGTTCGGGCGAATCATTCGTTAAAACCAAATCATGAACACCCTCACTCAAACACAGTCCGACAACATCACCTTTTATTTTCGGGACGGCAGTTCCGACAAAGTCTATCAGTGCGCAATCGAGCCCGCAGGCGAGGGTCAGTTCGCTGTTACGTTCGCCTATGGTCGGCGCTACAGCACCCTGAGCACCGGGACGAAGACCAGCAGCCCGGTTGGTTATGACGACGCCAGGCGGATCTTCGACAAGCTGGTGAAGGAGAAGATGAGCAAGGGCTACACGCCTGGCGTGGATGGCACGCCCTACGTGGGCGGCAACGGTGACAAGCAGTCCTCGGGCTTGCTGCCACAATTGTTGAATCCCATCGAAGAAGCCGACGTGCAACGGTTCATCCAGGACGCGGCGTATTGCGCCCAGGAGAAATTCGACGGACGACGGTTACTGATTCGCAAACACGGCGCGGCCATCGAAGGAATCAACAAGAAAGGCTTGGTCGTTGGTCTGCCGGAGCCGGTGTTCCAGGCGATCCACAAGTTCCCCGGCGACTGTATCCTCGACGGTGAAAGCGTTAGCGACGTGTTCCACGTTTTCGATTTGCTCGAACTGGACGGTCAAGACATCCGGACCTGGACTTATCGCGAACGCCTCGTCGGCCTGATGAACCTGTTGGCCTCGGTCCAACAGCGGGGCATCCGCTACACCGAGACAGCGTTCACCACGGAACAGAAGCAACGCCGGTTGCAACAACTCAAGTCGGCTCGGCGCGAAGGCATCGTGTTCAAACGACTCGACGCGCCCTACACGCCGGGTCGTCCGAACAGTGGCGGGCCGCAATTGAAGCACAAGTTCTGCGCCGCATTGTCGGCGGTCGTCGCGAAGATCAATACGCAACGCAGCGTGGAGATTCGATTGCTCGGCAAGAATGGCTGGGTGACCGCTGGCAATGTGACGATCCCGCCCAATCATCCGATTCCGGCCGTCGGTCAGGTAGTTGAAGTGCGCTATCTATACGCATTCCCCGAAAGCGGGATCGTGTATCAGCCGGTGTATCTCGGCCCCCGCATCGATGTTGAAGCCACCGAATGTATCGTGGCGCAGTTGAAGTTCAAAGCCGCCGACGCGGAGAACGTATGAGCCGCGCCATCGTCCGTTTGATCAGTCGGAAGCATGTCCGGGAGTTTGCCCTCGAAATGGCGAAGCACCGGGCGCACAAGTTCACGAGGGTCGGTGATGACTTCTTCCTCAAGTGTGAAGGCCAATTGAAAAACTTCATTCGTTCCGAAGTCCATCGCCACCCCTCCGTCGGCAAGACCATCAAGTAATCAAACCAAACCCGCCGGCCGCCCATGATCCACCCCGGGTCGTGGGCGGTTGGCTTTTAACGAAAGGAAATCCATGACTCCAGAAATCACATTGCCCGTGGCCGAACTGAAACAAGTCCTGCCCGGGTTCAGCAAACTCGTCTCCAAATCCCGCACGCTCCCCGTGCTCCAATCCGTGCGCGTGCAACGTGACACGCAAGGTATCGTCACCATTGAAGGCACGGACCTCGACGCCCATCTCGCGTATCGGTTGAAGGACGCGCAAGCCGGCAAACCAGTGGAAGTGCTCGTGCCGTTCGACTCCCTTACCAAGACGGCGAAAGGATCGAGCGAGACCCTCACGCTAATTCCGGACGGCAAAGACAAGATCCGCCTGCGTTACCAGATCGGGAACAGCCCGGTCGAACAGCGCATCAGTTGTCCCGAAGTGAAGGAGTGGCCAGCCGCGCCTAAGATCACCTCGCCGTCTGTGGCACTCGATCCGCACTTCGGCGCGACGTTGAAGGAAGCCTTGCAATGCGCCAGCGACGAATCGAGTCGGCCCGTGTTGAAGGGGGCGTGCCTGGACGTGACTGATCCCAAGGGCCATTACGTCGTCGGCACCAACGGCCGCATTCTGTTCGCGGCGAACTCGTTCAGCTTCGACCTGAAACAATCCATCATCATTCCCAACAGCAAGTTTCTACTGTGGAACGGATTCGTCACCGAGGACGGCTGCGAGGTTGCGGTGCAGAACGATCCCAAGGACAAGGAGCTTGGCTGGGTGCAGTTGCAGACCCCGCGCTGGACTTACACGGCGCGGAAAATCGCGGGCGACTATCCCAACTGGAAGCAAGCTGTGCCGACACCCAGCGCCAAAGGCACGATGCTCAAGCTCAGTGCCGATGCCGTGACCCAGGTGCTGGAAGTCGCCCCGCAACTGCCGGGTGGTGATGAAACCAACCGTCCCGTGCGCCTGTTCGTGGAAAGCGGTGAACTGCATCTCGCCGGGCGCTCCAAGAATGACACGGCATGGACGCGGGTGCGGATTGATGGTGTTGCCGTTACTGGCCCGGACATCGAAGCCGGCATCAATCGCGAGTTGCTCATGCAGGCGCTGCGTTACGGGTTGAACCAGATCAATCTGGAAAACCCGGAGGACGTGGTGCTGTTCAGTGAGGGCAAAAGGAAATGCGTCGTGAAACTGCTTTCCTCGGCCCCAACCACCGCTCCGACACCGACTCCCACCAATCCCTCACCTCAGCCCACTGAGGCCGCTGCTGCGACGCCACCGTCCGCCGAAGCACCGGAATCAACCCCGACGGTCGAAAGGAATAACATGTCTCAAACTCCCCTGACACCGCCGCGACGCGGCAACCTCCAACCCAAAGCGGAAACCAACAACACCGTGAACGGTTCGGCCCTGGCCGCTGCGGTCACCCAAATCGAAACCGTAAAGGCGGCCTTGCGCGACGTCATACTCGACCTCAACGCGACCATGGACTTGCTCCGGGCAGCGGAGAAGGAGAAGAAGGCTTCGTTCAAGGAAGTTGAATCCGTGCGGGCCACGCTGCGCTCGTTGCAGAAGGTGGCGATCTGAAGATCGGTCTGGGAGCCGGGCATCTCGCTGGCTCCCGGGCTTGTCTCGCCTGTTCAAACGCACTACCCCTTCACCCACTTGAAACACGCTCTTCAAATCCTCAAGGAACAAGCCGGACGGATCGCAGACGCGGTGAGTGACTTCACCGGCTATGCCGCTGTTCGCGTGCCGTTGCAGAAGGCCAGCCGCCCGGGCGAAGTCACTTTGGACTTCACTGGCTATCGTCAGGTCAACACCTACGCCTGCGGAGCCGTGGCGGCGGCCATGGTCGTGAAGTATCTGCGACCGCAGATGAACTTTGAGCGTATCTATGCGGCGGTGGATCCAACCGAGCAATCTGGAGCGGGAACGCTGCAGGTGCAGCGAGCTTTACGCTCGTTGCGTATCGGCGCGTCACGAAAGACCAAACTCACGTTCGATGACATCGGCGCGGCCATCGAGGCAGGTCGTCCAGTGCTGGTCTGTGTGAAGACCGACGATCCCAGCACGACGCATTGGGTTGTGATCTATGGCTATGGTCGTCGTCCCAACGTCGTCTTCGTCGCCGGCCAAGGTTTACCCTTCTTCGGCAAGCAGCGGATGACGTGGCAAAAGTTTCGTCGTCAATGGTCGCCACCAGGCGAAGGCTTGGTGTGTTGGAAGGCCAGCCGCCGCCCGTCTCGTCCCTCGTTCCGTCCCACCAAGAAAAAATAACCCTCGTCCCTGACGCGGGATCAATCCGAAGCCGGAGCCGCCATTGCGCTGCTCCGGCTTTTTCGTTTCCAAAACTCAAACCAAGAAAGACCAACATGAAAGAAGAAACCCCGTTCAATCCGATCGTCATCCCGGACTTGGCCATTCCGACCAATGAACCGCAAGTTGCCAAACCGGAACTCAAAGCGTCTCGTAAGAAACCCACTCCTCGCAAACCGGTTCGCACCGCCCGGACGCGCCGGGTGTTGGATGTGCCAAAGAAGGCCGTTCGCATTACGGCCAGGATTCGGCGGCAGGCGCGGCGTTTGTCGCAACGCATCAAGGGTGGCATCTCCTCGCGACTCGCGAACCTCGATCGCGAGAAGCTCAAGCAGGTGCTCATCGCGTGTGGTGTCGTGGTGGCGGCGGCCGTGGCCATCTGCCTCCTGGTCAAACTTACGCCACTTATCGTCGCCCTGCTCGCCGTGCTCGGTCTCGGAGTGGTGCTGCAAATGTGGGACCGACTTCGCCAACGCATGCCCGCCTGAGATATGAACCCGCTACTGCAATCCCTCACGCGTGAAGGCGTGCTCATCAATGTGTCCGTCCGTTACTGGCGGGCGCATAAGAAACTCCGAGCCGAGGACCTTGGACTTGAACCGGACAAAGTATCGGATCGACTCATCAGTCTCGGTCACAAACGACTGCTCCCCAAAGAAGCGACCGCCGCGCTGGCACTGGTCGAAAGTCGGGCGCACAGCCTGGTCGAAGCCAACACGTTTCCATTCCTCAACGGTCTGGCACACTTCGTTCCCAACGCGAAGTTGGGCGAGGTGACCGGAAAGTTGAAGGCACTGGAGACGGAGTTCTGGAAGGCGAAAAACCAGTTCGTGTCACAATACGGCAAGCTCCGCGAAGCAGCCCTGGAAGAATGGCGCGAGATGGCCGGCAAGCTGTCCGATGACCCGGCTCGTGTGGTTGCTGCCATCGAAGCGGCGTTTCCACCGGCACAGACGCTCGAACGCAAGTTCGGGTTCGATACGCAATTGTTCCACATCGCCGTTCCCGAACGGCTTGGTCTGGATCTGCTGTCCATCGGCGATCAGGAGAACCTGGTCAACGCCCGACAACAGGCAGCCCGGGAAGCAGCGGCGAAGATTCGTGAACAGACGCAGACATTCATCGCGGACTGTGTCGCTAGTCTCCGGGAACAGACGGCGAGTCTGTGCAGTGAGATGCTCCAAAGCATCCGCACCGGCGAAAACGGTGTGCATCAGAAAACCCTGAACCGTCTGATCAAGTTCATCGATCAGTTCAAGCAAATGAACTTCGTCGGTGACGTGGCGATGGAGCAACAACTGGAGACCGTGCGCCGAGAACTGTTGTCCCGGACGGCGGAGGAATATCGCCAGGGCGGTGCAACCGCTGTGGCCACGCTCGAATCCGGTCTGGCTAGGCTGGCAGATACCGCTCGCGAACTGGCCCGGCAGGACGCGACCGAACTCGTGCAACGCTTCGGCGGACTGGGACGCCGCAAGTTCCAGTTGGCCGCATAAGCTCAACCCAAACCAACGCAACGGGGCGGCCTGGTCTTCGGACTGGGCCCGCCCTTGTTGCTTCCACTTTAACCCTCAACCGATTGAACCATGCCCAAGTTCGTTTGTTCCTACGCCTACGACATCGCCTGCTATGCAGACTTCGTCGTCGAGGCCAAGACGGAGAAGGCCGCCCAGCGCCAGATCCGCAAAGCACTACGCGAGGGACGGTTTGAAAATGTCAGTGCTGATCCGTGCTGGGAAAACGGCTCCGACAACGAACGAGTGTTCGTTCAGGGCCCGGCTACGGAGTTCTCACCCACCACCACGCTCGATGAACTCACCGGGCGCGAGCATCTGTTCAGTCCGCACACGCAAGTCTGCGTTCGCTGCGGTCAATCCGCCGAGGACGACGCGATTGAAAACCTCGCCTGTCCCGGCCGTTAAACCTCCACCCACAACCCGAAAGGAAACCATGAGTCACTTCACCACCATCAAAACCCAAATCAAAGACATCGCGGCACTCGAAGCCGCTTGCAAAGAACTTAGTTTGCCGCTGATCAAGAACGCCAATGCCCGAGGCTACGCGGGGCAAACGCGGCACGGCGACTTCGTCATTCAACTCGCCGGCCCCTACGACATCGCCGTGACCAAGCAGCCCGACGGCACGTTCGGCCTCACCACCGACTGGTGGCAGGGTCACGTCGAAATTCAGGTCGGCAGTAACTTTGGGAAGTTGCTCCAGTTGTATGCGGTCCACAAGGCGACGGCGGAGGCTCGCAAGAAGGGTTTCACCGCGCTACGCCAACCGCAACGCAACGGCAGCATCAAGCTCGTCCTGCTCGGAGGTGCCGCATGAAGCGCAGCATTGAAATCCTCATCAGCCCGGACGGTCAGTTGACCATTGATGCCATCTCCTTCAAGGGCGCCGACTGCGACCGGGCGACGAAGTTCCTGGAACAGGCGCTCGGTCTGACGGCGGAGAAACGGCGCAAGCCGGAGTATCACCAGACCATGCGCCGGCAATCTCAACAAAAGCTCGGCAAATGATCACCGCCGTCCTCAAGTTCGATCCTGCCGGGAACGGGCATTGCCTGTTCACCGAGGCGATCGATCTGTCATCGCTGGGGGCCTTGGAAATCGTCCGGGCCTCCAGCATCGAGTTCAACAACACGGCCCAGCAGTGGGAGGTTAAAAGCGCGGAGGGTGAACTTCATTTCAGTCATCCCTCGCGCCAAGCCTGCCTCGACTGGGAACGCCAATACTTCAACCGCTGATCCCATGAGCAAACCCATCCGCCAGGTGTGGACGTTCCGCTCGGACTCCGATCCGGACACCCAATACGAAACCTTGCGCTACGCTGACGGCAGCACGTCTTGTGGTTGCAATGGCTGGACCCGACGCGTGGCCGCGGACGGTTCGCGTTCCTGCAAACACACCCGCTGGGTGGACCAAGGAATGGCGGATCGCTACTGCGTCGCCACGCATAACTATCAAACTCATCAACCTCAAACCTCCATTACTCAACATGCCAAAAGACAAATCCAAAACGCGCCCAAGCTCGGCCAGCGCAAGTTCGCTGTCTGACCTTGGCGCCAAAATCATTCACTACATTCAAGCCGGCTATCCCGGCCTATACCTGGTGTCGCCCGAAGAACAACGGGTCGAAGCCGAACTGAAAGCGGTCACCGACCAACTGAACCGGGACCGAAAAGCCGACGAGCACTACCAGTTGTGTTACTGGTCCGTCGTGGACGGCCTGGTGAACACGAAGACGAATCAGGTTCACAACGCCAACGATCCACTGGAAGTGTTGCAGATCATTGGTGAACAGGCCGAGCGAACGATCTTCCTGCTGAAGGATTATCACCTGTTCCTCCAAGACCCGAATCCCATCATCGTCCGCAAACTCAAGGATGTGTTGTTGGAAGCCAAGTCGAAGCAGAAGCCTATAGTCATTGTCGGTTGCCGGCTGGTCTTGCCACCGGAACTGGAGCGGGAACTCACAGTTGTCGAGTTTACGCTGCCCGGCAAGGCAGCGTTGCGCAACGTGCTCAGTGGCATCATGGAATCCGCGGGCATCAAAGACCTGGCGGTCGAGCAGCAGGAGAAAGCGGTGGATGCCGCCTCCGGGCTCACCACCATCGAAGCGGAGAACGCCTTCGCCCTGTCCTTCGTTCAAACGCGAACCATCGAGCCGTCCGTGGTCGCTCGGGAGAAGGCGCAGGCGGTGAAGAAGTCCGGTCTGCTGGAGATCATCGAAACTCGCGAATCGCTGGAGTCCATCGGCGGCCTGGACGTGATGAAGGACTGGCTACTGAAACGCCGGAATGCGTTCACGCAACGGGCCGTGGATTACGGTCTGCCGCCGGCCAAGGGCCTGTTGATCATCGGCATCGCCGGCACGGGAAAGTCGTTGTCTGCGAAAGTCACCGCCAAGGTCTTCGGCGTGCCGTTGCTGAAGTTGGACGCCGGCCGGTTGTATGGCGGACTCGTCGGCCAGTCCGAGGCGAACCTGCGTTCGGTCATCCAGACGGCGGAGGCCATTGCGCCTTGCTGCCTGTGGCTGGATGAACTGGAAAAGGGGTTGGCCGGGAGCAAGTCATCAGGTTCCACCGACGGCGGCACGTCAGCGCGGGTGCTGGGATCGTTGTTGTCCTGGATGCAGGAGAAGATGGCCCCGGTCTTTGTGGTGGCCACGGCCAATGACGTGTCGCAGTTGCCGCCGGAGTTGCTCCGGGCCGGGCGCTGGGACTCCATGTTCTTCGTGGACCTGCCCAATGTGGACGAACGCCAGGCCATTTGGACGATTCAAATCCGGAAGCATGGTCGCACCCCGGCTGACTTCGACCCCGTGCAACTCGCCCGGGCCAGTGATGGACTCACCGGCAGTGAGATCGAAGCGGTGTTCGTGGATTCGTTATACGACGCCTTCGACCGGGATACCGAACCCACCGATCTCGACATTGCCCGCGTGCTCACCGACTTCGTGCCGCTTTCGCGGACGATGGCGGAGCAGATTACCGCACTGCGCACCTGGGCCACTGGCCGCGCCCGCTGTGCCACCTCACCGGCAGCCACGGAGCGCAGGCTCCGGAAGCTGGCGGCGTGAGGCTCACGAAAGCGCGTCCTTCGGGGCGGGCTTTCTTTTAGCTGTTGGATGACTGAAACGATGAACTGGGAGTTCCGAGGGTTGAAGCCGGCTTGAAGCTGGGTTACTACGCAGGCCGATTGGTAAAGGAGTTTGGTGAAAACCAAACTTCGACGACGAAAGTGTCTAAATTGCAAACGGTGGTTCAGTCCTGATCCGCGCTGCACCTTTGGTCAAAGGTTCTGCTCGCGGTCCAAATGCCATAGAGCCAGCCGGGCGGCGACCCAGAAGCGGTGGCTCGCAAAACCTGAAAACGAGAATTACTGGGGCGGCTTCGAGCGCGTGGAAAAGACGCGGAACTGGCGCCGAGCGCACCCCGAGTATTGGAAGCGAAAGCGGCGCCCCAAGCGATTGCGTTACAAGACCTGATCGATTTATCCCCTCGAAGTCTGCTATTCATGGAGAAGCGTTTCCTGCACTCCGCTGGGAAACGTCCTGAAACCGTGATGCCAACAAAGCAATTCGAGCAACGCAAGCGGGCCACAAGAATTGCATCGCCGTGACGCATGAGCCGGGCTGACAAAGAGCGGTGGGCGAACTGCGCAGCGGTTTATGTGCGCATGTCCACGGAGCATCAGCAGTATTCGACGAGCAACCAGATGGACGTGATCCGCGAATATGCCAAGAAGCTGGGATTCACGATCGTCAAAGAGTATTCGGACCAAGGCAAGAGCGGCCTGAACATGGAAGGGCGCGAGTCGCTGGGTGAAATGCTCAAGGATGTGCGGGAAGGCCGCGCGGAATATGCCGTCATCCTGGTGTATGACGTGAGCCGGTGGGGCCGGTTCCAAAACCCGGACGAGAGCGCCTTTTACGAATACGCCTGCCAACAAGCCGGGGTGTTTGTCCACTACTGCGCGGAGCAATTCTCGAACGATGGCAGCCCGGTGTCCACCATCATCAAAAGCATCAAGCGGACGATGGCTGGCGAATATAGTCGGGAACTTTCGACGAAGGTATATCAAGGCGCGTGTCGGCTGGTGAAACTCGGGTTTCGGCAGGGCGGCGCCGCGGGCTATGGGTTGCGCCGGGTATTGGTGGACGCCAATGGCGTGAAAAAAGGTGAGCTGAAAATGGGCGAACAAAAGAGCATCCAGACCGATCGTGTCGTGCTGGTGGCCGGGCCGGACGAGGAAATTGCCGTCGTGCGGGGGATTTATCAGCAGTTCATCACGGACGGACAAATGGAGTCCGAGATCGCCGCCGGATTAAACGCGCAAGGCGTCGTGACGGACTACGGGCGAGCCTGGAACCGGGCAACGGTGCATCAAGTCCTGACAAACGAAAAATACATCGGGAACAACGTCTATTCACGGACGTCGTGCAAACTGAAAAAGAAGCACGTCAACAATCCGCCGGCTGATTGGGTGCGAGCCGACGGCGTATATGCAGGCATCGTCGCACCGGAATTATTCCTCAAGG
Source organism: uncultured Bifidobacterium sp. (assembly GCA_964594985.1). GTDB lineage: Bacteria > Verrucomicrobiota > Verrucomicrobiia > Limisphaerales > JADLHS01 > JADLHS01. The sequence goes on along the minus strand of CAZQNQ010000009.1, from coordinate 84,497 downwards.
CGCAGGAAATCATCCTGGCCCGCAGCCGAAAATACACCAATGAGGAGATGCTGGAACATCTGCGCACCGTGTTAAGCAAACACGGACGCATTTCAGGCATCCTGATTGACGCAGCGGAAGATCTGCCATCAAGCACCGCGTTCAGTCACCGCTTCGGCACGCTGGTGAATGCCTACAAACTGATCGGCTACAATCCGGGAATTGATTTCAGCTTTATCGAGGAAAACCGGCGGCTGCGAAAACGACATCCGGAAATGGTGGCGGAGGTTATCCGACAAATCACGGCGTTGGGCGCGCACGCGGCTTGGAACACCGAGACCGAATTGTTGGACGTGAACCACGAGATGCGCGTGTCCATCGTGCTGTGCCGGCATACCGAGACCGGCGCAGGTTCGTCGCGCTGGTTGATCCGGCTGGATGCCAGTGCCCGGCCTGACATCACGGTCGCCGTGCGGATGGACGCCACGAACGAAGGCATTCGCGATTATTATGTGCTGCCGGCAATTGACATGACGTGGGAAAACATGCGTGTGGCCGAGGTCAACGGCATTTTTCTGGACACCTACCGCTGCGACACGCTGGATTATTTTTTCGGCATGGCGGAGCGCGTGAACCTGGAGGAAGCGATATGAATGATGAAGTAATAATGATTCCCATTGTGGAGATTCACGTTTTGAATCCGCGCCACCGCGACCGGAAAAAGTTTGAGCTGATCGTGCAAAGCATCCGCAACCTCGGATTGAAAATGCCGATCACCGTCAGCCTGCGGGCGGAGAACGAACCGGCGGGACTGAAATATGACCTGGTCTGCGGCCAAGGGCGGATAGAAGCATATCTCGCGCTCGGCCATAAAGAAATCCCGGCCAAGGTGGTGAACATCTCGAAGGAGGACCGCCTGATCCGCAGTCTCGTGGAAAACATTGCGCGCCGTTATCCCTCGCCGATGGATTTGATTCGCGAGATCGAGCGGCTGCGCGGCCTAGGCTACAACAACCTGCAAATCGGCGAGAAACTGGATGTCTCCGGCTCGACGGTCAACGGCATGATGGCGTTGCGAAAGGCCGGCGAAGAACGATTGCTCCATGCGGCGTTGGCGGGAAACATTCCGTTGTGGGTGGCCGTGGAAATCTCCAAAGCGGAGACGGTGGAAATGCAGAACGACCTGCTGAAAGCGTTCGAGAGTAAAGAACTCAACTATCTGGACATCCGCAAGGCCAAGCGCCTGATGCAAAAAAGGCGGTTGCTGGGCAAACAAAAAGGCGACGGTCCGCGCAGCAGCAAGAGCAGCTCCGAAAGGATTATCGCCACCTTCCGGCAAGAATCCCAGCGCCAGAAGCTGATGATCAAAAAATCCCGGGTCTGTGATGCACGTCTGTTCAACGTGGTCACGGCGTTCAACAAGCTGCTGGCCGATGCACATTTCCTGACGCTGTTACGGGCGGAAGGCTTGGAGACGATGCCCAAATTTCTTTGGTCCAAACTCACCCCCCCAACACAACCACTACATGAGCGAAGATAAACCCCAACGACCCTCACCCGAACTGCGGCCATCTCCCGTTCCCACGGGCGAGGGACAGGCAAAAATTGGATTCCAGATGCGAATCATCCGGCTGCTGCTGGAGAATATCCTGCCGGTGCGGCAAATCAGCGACGCACAAAAAAGGGCCAACCGATATGAAGTAATCCTGACTTCCATCAAGGCGGTAGGGCTGGTGGAGCCGCTGGTGGTCTATCCGCAGAAAGGTCAACCGGGAAAATACACGCTGGTGAACGGGCACATGCGCTACTACGCCATGAAGGAACTGGAATTGACGTTCGCCGACTGCCTCGTCGCGAATGACGATGAAGGGTTCACCTACAACGCCCGCATCAGCAGGCTCCCGGCGATTCAGGAACACAAAATGATCACGCAGGCGGTAAAAAATGGCGCGAGCCTGGATCGCATCGCGGCGGCGCTGAACATTTCACCACAGGGGGTGAAAGCCTCACTGAATCTTTTGAACGGCATCAACGATGAAGCCGTGGATTTGTTGAAAGACAAACCCATTTCGCCGGCGGCCCTGCGAATGATGAGAAAGGTGACCGGCGAGCGGCAGCTTGAAATGGCGCGGATGATGATTGAAGCCAATAATTATCATGCCGGTTATGTCGAGGGGCTGGTTTTGGGCACGCGCAAGGAACTGCTGGCCGTCGACCTGCCGAAAAAAAAGAAAGGCATGAGTGCCGAGGCCATCGCCAAGATGGAGCAGGAAATGGAGACGCTGGAAAGCGGCATGAAAGCGATCACGGAGAATTACAAAGACAACATGTTCACGCTGCAAACCGCGCACACCTACGTCAAAGCCCTGTTGAAGAACACGCGGGTGGCCAAGTATTTGAAGGCGAAGCACGCGGAGATTAACACGGAATTTGAAAACATGGCGGTGGCGGAATCAGTTTGAAAGCCTCGGTCGGCTAAACAGGAATTGCCGGCATTTCCGCCGTGGCGGAGATTGGTTCACTCCACGTAGGGCCAATCGCCGCCACTCAGAATGATGGATTTATCCGCGGTGATAAAATCCAGGAACTCATCAAGCGCTGGTGGAATCGAGGGATCGGCGTCCGGGCCGCCACGATTGAAGTCATCCTGACGGACTTGCTCGCTGACGGCAAAAAGGAGCTGTTGCATGGGAACAAGCAAATGGGTCATGCGGCAGCAGATGTGGGGAGCAGCAGCAGCGATAATGACATGATGGCGACTTAGCTCCGAGAGTGACATGGAGTCCTCGGGCATGTCCGGCTTGGTGGTGATTGGCTCCGCCTTGGGGTGGTCTGCGGCGTAAGCCTGGTAGAATAGCCGTTGCCAACTGTAGATCGGGTTTTCCGCCTGTTTGTGCGAAGCGCCGACGAGGGCGTCGAGATTGTAATACCGATTGCCATTGGCGAAGCCAGCAACGAAGCGAAGCAGGTCGATATTGATCTGGTCCGGGCCGTAAGCTAGATCCCAAGTGAGCCCGTATTGCGTGAACAGCGCGCGAGCATCATTGTATAGGTTTTCAACACCGTGTCTTTTTGCCCTCAGTTCGGCATCAGTGAGGAAGGTTCGCTCGCGATGCCATTTGTCCAGAAGCAGAAGGATTTTCAGGAGACGCTCCAGGCCAACGGCGTAATTAAAAAAGGCGGCATAGATCGGACCAGGCTGTGCGTTTCTGATGGCGAGCAGTCCGCTCAGGGAGGACTTGAAACAGCCCTGCATCAGAAAACCCTCGTGCTGGAGGAGCGTGAAAGTTTCGGGAAACATGGGGTGACCGGGTTGTTGGCGTGAGGTTGCGTCCAGCTATAACAGCGCCGGTTGCCGGGATGGTGGGCGGTCGGAAGTTGCGGCGGAGGGAGATTCCAGAAAGACGACATCCTCGTTCAGGCTGTGGCGGGCCACGCGAAGGCGGCAGTTGTGGCGGAGGGCAGCCGCGCTGACCGACTCCATGTTGACGGGAAACAGGAGCGGCTGTCGGGAGAATTCCGAGAGCGGCATCTGGGTTTTGCCGCGCGAAATCAGAAGCGCCTCCGCCAGCCAGCCGGTGACTTCGTTACTGGATGGGCGAATCTGTTTGCCGGCAACATAGACACCTTTCTTTGCGGTCTCGGCGATGACGCCCCAATCCAGAAAGCTGCTCACATCATACTTGGCGATCCGACGGACAAAGCCGCGATCACCGTGCTGCTCGCAAATGCGGCGTTCGATGTCGGTGTTCCGCGCCTCCTTTTGCAGCTTCAACAGGCGACCCAAGGTTTCGGCGACCGAGCCGACGAAGGGATACGCGGCGACGGTCATGCCCCAGTTCAGCAGCAGGCGTGAACTGGCCGAATGATTGTGGCGGAAGAGCTGGAGCGCATCGTCGCGCAACGCCCGGCAATAATCCGGCGGGGCGAACCAAACGCGTTTGAGCGCGGCCTGAACTTTTCGAATGGCTTCCGGGCCGGGATTATTGGCGGCAATTTCGCCGGCCAGTTCCGCCTTCACTTCTTCAAAGGCGTGGCCGGCCGCGGCATGTTCCAGCGCGGAATCGAGCCAAACGGCCCGGACTTTTTTGCCAAAACCTATGTCGGTCCGTGATTGCATCAAATTCAGTCAGTCGTTCAACCGTGGTTGCTGATGCGCACAAAGGGCACACACACTTCCTCAAGCGCTATGCCGCCGTGACAGATCAGGCTGGCGTCCGCCTGGGTGAACGCCTCGCCATACGGTGCGATCAGCGTGCTAATATTATCTGGTAAGCCGGCATGTTCCCAGACCAGAGTCTTGGGGAAATCCGCTAGACACTTTTTGTGCAACACCGGATCGGAATAAATCCGGCAGCGCTCGCCACGCTTGTCGCTTAGGACGCCTTCCTGGGGACGGCCAATGCCGCGCGCCTCGGTGTTGCCGTGGTCGGCGGAAATGAAAACGTCAAAGCCGTGGGAGCGGAGACTTTTTATGAGGTTGGACAGGAATCCTTCCTCGGCCCAGGTGCGCACCTGCCCAGCCATGCCCACGCTGCCGAGCTGCATCCCGTGCATGATCTTGTCGATTTTGAAGAGCGTGATACCTAAAGCGCGCGTCTGCGGTGTGATCAAGTCATCCACGGCGGCGAGATCGGCTCGGTCGCCCGGCACAGTGGCGAAGCCGACTTCGGCAGCGGCCAAACCACGGTCGGACCAGAATTGCCGCCAGCGCGTTCCGTCGCGGTCGGTGCGATCCAAAGTGTCGGCGAAGTAGCGCGGAATCTTGCCAGAGAAGGCCGCCTGCCGCGAGATGGGGGTGATGGTGGGAATCCAAGCAAAGAGCGCATTCTCCTCGATCGGGACATCGAGGCCGCTGGTTTTGAGGCCGGCTTTGAGAATCAACCACTGGTCCACCGCAAGGCCATCCACCAGGATGAAGGCCGCGCGTTTGCTTAGATGATTGGCGAACTGGTGCGCGATGAAGCCGGGAATATGATGCACCATGAGCGGGCTGCTGGCCGGATAATTGAACAGGCCGCCGTAGTGGGCCTTGAGCCAGCTTTGGAATTGCTGGTTCACGAAACCGCGCAGGTCGGGAAACTGTTTTTGATACTGGGCGCGGGCGGCCGGGCTGATCTGCGCCCAGAGCACATTGGCCTGCGCGTAACGGTAGGCAAAAGCCAGCCACTTCTGCGCGTCGGCATTTTGATCCGGGCAGTTTTCCAAGAGATGCTTACCCAGTTCTTCGAAGCGGAGATCGGTATTCTCCACCTGGTTGCCGAGCAACCCGACGCGAATCCATTTCTCGTCCAGCGCCTGATTCCAGTCCCACGCCACGGGCGTGAGCAATCCGTCCTCAAACAAATTATCAATGTAGATGCGAACGTCGTCGTGGCCGAACGGCAACACTGGTGGGCCGGAGTATTTGAGCGACGGATGCTGTTCCTGAATCAGCATCGTCCCGCCCTTGGACTGGCGGACGTAGATGGGCCAGCGCTCGTTCAAGAACTCCCAAAAGGCGGCGCGATGGGAGACGATGACTTCGAGCGGCCAGCCGCTGAAGCTGGAATTTTGGCGGAGGCACGCGACCAAGTGCCTGTCGAGTTGCGGCGGGATGCTGGCCTTGGCGTAGTGCCGCTGGCAAAGCATCCGCAACAGGTCTGGAATGCTCTTGATCACGGTGGGCTCGATGCCGAAAACGTGACGCAGGACGAAGCCCTGAGTTTGCGCGGCATCATGAATCTGAGACGCGTATTGTTGTTGCGCGCGGAAAAGCGCGTCGAAATAGACCGTCTCCAGTTGGGCGACGACTTCGTAGGACAGACGGGGGAAAATGTCCTTCAGCGAAAAGGAGAAGCGTTGCGCGTTGGCGAGCACGTCGGCGGGGAGCGTCTCGAACTCCTGCTCGCCGGGTTTGAAAACGACGACCAGTTCCGCCTCCTGGCCGGCGTCCCATTTGGCGCGGAAGCGGCTTTCGTAGTCGAAGCGGAAGGAGACGGAATCCTCAAATTGAACAATCGTGAAGCCGCGCGCCTGAATGGCCTGGAACACGCCGGGATCGCGGAGCAAGCCGTCCGGGTCGGACACGGCGGTGACCCGCGCCACACCGGGCACAAACCGCCGGACAATATGTTCATGCCATTCAGACATTTTATTCTGTGCCTCCACTGCGGGTGACGGCGGTGAGTGGGATGTTCACAGACTGTGCAATCGTGAAAGGCATTTGGTATGTCTTGGCGTTGTGCTTGTAGTGGGTGTTGTAGTGGGGCTTGATCTGAAAAATGGTGTATGCCTCCAGATCGTCCACGATGGCGCACGCTTGCTCGAAAGGAAAATGTTCGATGGCCCTGCACACTGTCTGGCCCGCGCTTTGGTAAGTCAGGTCCAGGCGGCTGCACAATCGGAAGTAAACGTATGCGCCGTTGGTGTTAACGTGGTCGGCCAGAATTTTGATCGCCGAGGCATGTTGCTCAAACCGCTTTTGAGCGGAGAGCTTCATTGTCTGGCCGACGTAAACTACCTGGCTGCGGCCACCGGTCACGAACTCCCAGAAATTACGGCCACGGGTTTGGACCTCCCACAAATACAAGGGAGCACCATAGGGGATTCGCCCGTGTTTCTCACGCAGGGCTTGGCCTGCCGCCGTTGACGAATTGGCGACGATCTCATCTTCGACTGATACGAATGGCAGACCATCTCCCGACAGCGACTTCGGCTCAAACCTATCGGTGAATTCAATTCGCACCTGATAAGATGAGACGCCAGATAAGTCTGCAAGGTGATCTTTCATTGGATTCTCAGCATCAGTAACGGCGTCAATTGCGGCAGGACCTGGCCTTGCCGTTTTAGGTCTTCCGCGAATTGAGCTTCCTCCTGCGCCAACTGCCGCAGACGGAAATCACGCACTTCGGGCAGGCCGATTGCCTGCAACAATTTCCGCCGGGCGCGGAAGCTGTAATCCGCCTTGTCCTGCTCGACTTGAAGCTGGCGGAGATGGCGCTGGCGCATTTCCAAGTAAAGATCGCGGCACTGTTCGTGCGCCAATGCCTCGACGGCGGCAAAATTCGTTTCGTCCATCGTGGTGGCGGGCATTTCATCCACGCGCCACGGCTCAAGGCAAAGCTGTTCCCACAGGAAGCGGGCGGTGGGCACGAGCAACCGGCCATCGTCATGCACGAACAGGGGCAACATCCGGCGCTTCTGCCGGTCCTGGGTGATGATGCTGATTTCCCATAGCGACCAGATGCCCGTGACGTTGGCCGGCAGCGATGGGAAGCGCAGTGACGGGATGGGCATTCCCGGCACAAAGCGCGGCAGGCACGACAGAATGCCGCGCACCTTGAGGTGATCCAGTCGGAGTAATTCGGTTTTGGGCGGCGGTGTGCCGGTGCGGGTCGGCAGCGAGTAGCGGCGCATCTGCGTTTCGCCGGGCCACTGGATTTTGAGGCAGTTCAACTCCGCCTCATACTTGCCGCCGAACGCATCGAGGTAATTTTCCGTCATGCGCTCCACCCATTCAGCCAACGGCTGATTCAGCATGTCACGAGCTTCATCCGGCGACAGGGCGTCGCCATTGGCGAGCATCGTGTTTTTGGAATGAGCCTCACCGGCGCGGGCTTTGATGGTTTCGGCCACCTGCTCGACGGATTGCGTGATACGGTCGGGATGCAGCAACGCTTCGACATAGAGATGGTCGAACAGGTTTGCGGCTTCGGCGGAATCGAGCACGTCGCTGGTCTTATCCACGCCAAACTCCTCCAGGATGACGGCGAGCTTGTCCTCCAGCACGTCGCGCACGCGAAATTCCACACTGTCGGCAAACAGGAAATTGATAGCACGGACCACGGCCTTCTGGCCGATACGATCCACGCGGCCAATGCGCTGTTCGATCCGCATGGGATTCCACGGGATGTCGAAATTCACGACGATGTGGCAGAACTGAAGGTTCAAGCCTTCGCCGCCGGCATCGGTGGAAATCAATATGCGGACTTCCTTGGCGAAAGCCTCCTGCACCTGCTGGCGTTCGTCCATGCTCATGCTGCCGTTCAGGCAGGCGACGGAGATGCCGTGATTGCGGAGAAACTCCGCCAGCATTTGCTGCGTGGGCACGAACTCAGTGAACACGAGCAGCTTTACGTCCGGGTCGCCTTCCTCTTTCTGGAATTTGTAAACCCATTCGAGCAGCGCCTCGGCCTTGGCATCCGGGCCGCGGGCCTCGACCTTACGGGCGGTGGTGAGCAGCAATTCAACCTCGGCACGCTCGTTCTTCAGCGCCGCGAGTCGCGTCTTGAGAAATGACTCAAGCTGGTCCTGACCGTCGAGTTCGTTCCATTCGTCTTCCACCATGAGCGGCAACATGGTGAGTTGCTCGCCCGGTTCTTGCAGTGCGGTGAGACGCTTTTCCAGCGTAGTAATAATGGCGCGGGTGGAACTGGTGACCAACCGCTGCATCAGAATCATCAGGAATCCGACATACGTTTTTTTCTCCCGCATGGCCTGATTGTAGCCCTCGCGCACGTATTCGGTGACGGCATCGTAAAGTTCTTTTTGGTCGCCATGTCCGTCCCAACTGACGCCGACGAGTTTGGTGATGCGCGGCTTGAACAGCGGGTTGCCGTCGGCATCTATGGCCTGCCGTTTCTCGGTGCGAATGACGTAGGGATTCACGCGCTCCCGCGTGACGCTGCCGGGTTCGGGGAAAGCGTTTTTATCGAGCAACGAGACGAGCCGGTGGAAGGCGTCGCTTTTGCCCTGGTGCGGCGTGGCCGACAGCAGCAGGAAATAGGGGCTGGCTTCAGATAGACCGCGCCCCAACTGATGCCGGGCGACCTGCTCGGAACTGCCGCCGATGCGGTGCGATTCGTCCACAACGATCAAATCCCATCCCGCCGTGATTAAATCCTCGAACCGTTCCTTATTGAACTCGTTGATGTCATCGCGCGACCAGCCTTGCCGCGACTCCATCGGCTTGACCGAATCGAGCGAGCAAATGACCTGGTCGAACGCCCGCCAGACGTTGTCGTGCGGCGTGATGCGGCGGTAGCCGGAGAAATCAGCGGGCGAAAAGAAGCGAAATTCCTCGCCGAAGTGCGTCTGCATTTCGGCGATCCATTGGGTGACGAGTCCCTTGGGCGCGATGACGAGGATACGCCGGGCCAAGCCGCGCAACTTGAGTTCGCGCATGATGAGTCCGGCCTCAATGGTTTTGCCCAAGCCGACTTCATCGGCGAGCAGGAAGCGGACGCGATCCTGCGAGACGGCGCGGCGCAATGCCTTCAACTGGTGGGGCAGCGGTATCACCGACGCGCTGGCCGGCGCGAGGAGGACATCCTCACTTAACAGATTGGCGATGCGGGCGGCGTAAAGGACGTAACGGATGCGGGCCGGGTGGCCGGCTTCGGCGGCGTCCAGCGGTTTGAGTCGGTCGGGCGTGGCGCGAACGACACTCTCGGTGGCCGGCAACCAGACGTGATAGGTGGCGTCATCCCAAAGGCGTGAGACTTCGACCACCTTGCATGGCTGCCGATGTTCGATGCTCCATAGCCATTGGCCGGTTTCAAACATTGCTTCAGATCCTCACTCGTTCGCGAACAAAAAGCTGGACGCGCTGCCTCAAGCGAGCATGAAGGTCCAAATCGGTTTTGTCATGGAACAGAGACATCACCACTGCAAATCGCTGTTGGGTGATTTCTGCAGGTGCCCAGGTTCTTTGGCAAACGACGGCGAGGTAAAGAGGTGTTCCCCGATCGTAATGCCATCTCCGACTGTTAATCTCAATCCACGCACTTTGCAGCGTTCCATTATTACGTTTCTGGGAACTGGGCTTGAGATTCATCTTCTTCGAGGCCAGGTCGGTCCGTCCGGGCGGAACGCCATCGTCGAGTTGCTCGCGTTCGTTCCGATCCCAACTCCGATAAGCGTCGGTCAGGGTGGCTGCATCGACATTGCGGTAAATGGCGAAGTCCATGGTGAAGCCCAGATAGCTATCCTTCCGCGTAGGCCGGGTGGGCGGATCAAACGCGAGCGTGGCGCGAATCACGCGCCTGCCACGCTCGGACAGAAATTCGTCAGGCAACTCCGGAAGCTCAAACAAACGGAAAGTGTCGGCCTGAATCTGACCGTCATGAAGCAACCAGGGTTCGTTCTGTGCGGCGTCCAGCGCACGTTCCAGGCTTGGCTGGCCGTAACCATAGACGCGCATGATGTCTTCATCCCAATTCTCAAGGTCGTTCCATGCCTGCGGCCTCCGACTGGGCACCTGCGCGGAGTGCGCTATCAAAGCCCGAATCAAGTTTGAGGAGTAGCCCGGATACCTCCTCATCAATTGCGCGGCCAGGTTCGCAACCTTCGGTGCCGCGAAGCTCGTTCCAGTTCTGGCGGCCAATAATTGTCCTTGCGTGAAATTCTTGGCGGTCGTCACCACACCGGATTTTCGTAGGATCTGCCGGTCCAAAATCCAATCGCCGGCTGCCTCCACCACCTCCGGTTTGATTCCTCCATCAATTCCTCTGCCTGCGCGCGTGAAAGGAGAGGGAAACCCCGCGTCGCCCGCGATGGGAACGCGGACATCAGTATCCCAATGCCGGTCCTCAATCGGTCCAATACTGATTCCTCCAACGGTCACGGCCAGCGCCGCAGTGGCAGGGTCGATCAGTCGCGCGGCGGGTTCCAGCAGGTAGCCTGGGTAACGTGCTTGCAGTTGCTCATTCGGCAATTGGCCGTTCGCGTTGAAATTCCCGGACGAAACCACAATCAGAATTCCGCGCTCGGCAAACCGATAGGCCAGGTCATCAATGGCGGCCGCAAATCGGGTTTGGTAGCCGTCCGCATAAACTTTGCTCTCGTCGCCCAGGGAAATGTTGACGATGCGGGCCTGGGGATAATTAGTTAGAAAATAAGTGACCGCTTGTTCCAGTTGGGTCTCCAACAAAATGTCTTCATCGTATTCATTGTTGTCATCGGTCACCCGACCCGAAAACAACTGGGCAGTTGGAACAAAGCGTCGCGCACGAAAGGCGGCCAACAGATCGCCGTATGCAGCGACGCCGCATACGCCAGTGCCGTGGCCTTCCTGCGTGCCGTCCTGCGGGCCATTCAGAATCCGTCGCCCCATGGTATCCGGGAAGACTTGTGCATCTCCGAGCGGCGGCGCAATCAAGGGGTGCTGGCTTGTCACTCCGCTGTCGAGCACCACAATTCCTACCAAATCATTCGCGGCCTGGTTGGCTATTTCCAAATCACCAACCCCCGCCTGAAAAAGCTCAACGTGTTCAAACGCTGGTCTTGCCGGGCGATCAATCTCCTTCACTTCCGGCATCTCCAAAAGCTCTCGCACCGCGGCCTCATTCAGCCGGCCGCGGGCCACGCAAATCGAACTGCCAATCCACCGGTCAGTCATCCGCAGGTTGTGCCGTTGAAGGACCGCCTCGACGGTGCGCAGAAATCGCTCGCAGTCAGTTCGAATTCCCGTGTGCCAGACTTCGATGTCGAGCGGGGGAGTCTCGTTTTGCTGAAGTGGACGCGCCTGCAAACGGCTTCCGGTGCGGTCTGCCGCCGTGAGCGGCGAGATGTTCTCGACTGCGTCGAGTTCGCCGTATTGTGCGCCCCCCGGAACCTGGCCGGAATAATTCAGGAGCCGATTCGTGATCTCACCGAGTTGGGCATCGTCGGTGGACACAACCAAAGCCCGTTTTGGATCCTTTGCCAGAAGCAGTAATCCCATTCTTGCCAAAGCCGTTTCATCGAGATCTCCTTGCCCGCTCAGTGTGACCCGGAAAATGTTGGCGGGATTGAACCCGGCCGGATAATCGCGGCGTTTCTCCTGAAGGCTCGTGACGAGAGCCTCCACCTCGCCGATCAGTTTCCGTCCGTGCGCCGGGCGGTGGCGAGCTGTCGGGGTTTGCGGAGCGGGCCGCCTTCTGCGTTCGAGGGGCTGGCCGTATTCCGGAAGCGCAAGATGTTCCTTGTCACGAGGCATTACCTTTTAACTTGCCTCCCTTCGCCCTTCGTGACGGCTTGTCGCTGGCGCTCGATTTCAAATCCGACAGCGTTTCCATTCTCTGGCGAAAACGGGCAAGTGCCTCATCGGTGTCACGCTTTTCCACCTGTTGACGACTATCCAGCAACAGGCGGCGCATGATTTCAGTGGTAAGCCATTCGACATCTGAACCGGATGCTCCGTCAGTGGCGCGGGCCAGGACTTTCAATTGTTCGTCGGTGTGCCCGAACGACCGGAAGAACAGCCGGAACATGAGCAACCGGTCCTGTTCCTTGGGCAGGTCGAAGGGGACGATGCTGTCGAACCGACGCCAAAGCGCCGAATCCAGCATGAACTGATGGTTCGTTGCAAAAACCATCAGGCTCTCACCCTGATAACCGTCCATCAATTGGAGGAGGGCGGTGACGACCCGCTGCAATTCTCCGTGCTCCTGGCCCCGGTCGCGCTCCTTGCCCAAGGCGTCGAATTCGTCGAACAGCACAACGAACCGGTCCTGGTTGATAAAGTCAAAAATCCGCCTCAGATTGGTCGCTGTTTCCCCGAGAAACGAGGAAACAACGGTGTCCAGTCGCACTACCGCGAGGGGCCAACTTAACGCCGATGACACAACGGAAGCAGCCAAGGTTTTCCCACAGCCGGGAGGGCCAACGAAAAGAACCTTCTGCTTCGGCTTCAGCCCACCTGAAAGCAGGAGATCCCGGCGATGATTTTCGTCCACGACCGCTTCCAACTCGCGCATCGGCAACGGGGGCATCACCAGACGCTCCCACAGGATTTCCGGGCGGGAAACGTGCAACAGCGGATAGCCCTTGTCTTTGTCCTTCGGGATTTCCCACGGAATTCCCGGCTTGCCTGCCGACTTTGGTCCGTTGCCGTTCGTTCCATTGACCAGGATACGCTCCAAGTCATCCGCGAGAACACGGTGATTCAGAGTGCGTTCCCGCTCGATCAAGTCCTTGGCGGCGCGACGAAACCCCTCCTCGTCGTGGCCGACGTGGGTTTTCAACAATTCTCGGATGATGCGGCCTTCGGACATCAGCTTTCGTTTCCGGTTCGTGTCACTGCGGTATCGTAAATCATCTGCAATTGTTCGTCCTCATTCAACACGCTTTCCGGGATCATGTCAGCAACGACGAGGATCGTGGTGTAATCCTTGTTCTGGTAGCAGTGCTTGAAGCCGACGCGCACGGCTTCGGTGCGAAGCTCTTTCAGCTTTTTGCCTTTGGGAATCTTGGGGCGGGGCACAGTCAGGCCGGGCAACGTCTGACCTTTGTTGGCTGCCAACGAGGGTGGCGTGTAACCATCCGGCAGATAGGACCAGAACTCTTCCAGCAATTTCTTGTTTCGTTGCTGTTCTACTTGAATAAGGTTTTTGGGATCGGGCACGAACCAACGGTTCTTCGCCTTGGCCTTCAACTGCGCGTGGTCTTTGGGTAGATTGCGCAATTCCTTGAACTGGGTGGAGAGGTAGCTGTGAATCTGGCTCGGGACTTCGCTTGTGCCGTCGTAGCAGAGGAAATACGCGTTTAACAAGGCATTCAATTCCGGGCGCGCCTCCCATTTCTTCCAGCCCGCGCCAAGCTGCTGCATGAACTCCGGCTGAATATCCTGATAGGTGGATGGGCGGTCTTTGAGGAAATTCCGCAGCCAGTTGCTGGCGCTTCGCTCGTCTTCCACAAAGATGGTCAATTGGCCGATGTTTTCCATCTGCGCCCGCTTTTTGTCGTATTCGTTGACTTGTTCCGGGAGGAAAAACATACCGTCACGCTCGGGAAATTTCTCTGCCAACACAGCTTGAAATTCAGCAGACGACAGTGGCACTAACGTCGAGTGGCCGACGTAAAACGCAACCATGCGGTCGTAGAGAATGCGCGGATCGCGCTCCGTGACGAATTCCAACTGACCGCCGCGGGCTTTGACAACGGGCAGGTTTCTCAGGTGCGTGCGGATGAAATCCCACACACCTTCTTCCGTCTCACCACGCTTTGCGAATCTATCTTCCAGACCACCGTTGGGTTTGTATGCCGAAATAACCAAGTCCTGTTTGACCGCCGTTGGTGATGTGACTGATTGAAAACTCCGCTGCTGCTTGTCCAAAGCAGCAACGTTGGCCACGACGAAACCTGCTTCCTGTAGCGTTGTCTGAATTGAATTCCAGACAGCAGCCTGAGAATTCGAGAACTCAACTGTTATCCAGCGGCCGGGCTTCAGGATGCGAAAAAATTCCTCGAAACATTTTTGCATCAGTTGCTGGTAGTCTTTCAGTTTCTTCCCTTTGACCTTATCAACAATCGCTTCCTTTCCTGGATTGGTTCGGACGCCATGCCACGATTCGATCAGGATATTGAGATCCGAGTAGTAAATATTCTCTCCGAATGGCGGGTCAGTGAATATGTAGTCCACAGATTCATCTGGAACTGCGATTGAGGAACAGTCTTGTGTTGAGATAATTGATCGACCGAGTTGCGGTTTGAGCAGAGCGAAGGTTTTCACCAGCCGGTCCAACTTGCCTTCAAGCACATACCAAGGGCTTGGTTCGGAATGTTGCGAAGGCACGTAGAAAACGCCGCTCAAAAATTGATTAACTTGGGAAAAACCGCTGGGACGATACCTGTTTAGAACAGAGTTCGTCCAGATGGCCGTTTCAACGAAGAACTGCAAAGCATGTCTGAGCTGTTGGTTCTTTGACGATTTGGCATTCTTCCAAAGGCATGCAAGACCTTGCGCCGCTCGCGGGAGAAAGAACTGGTGAATGAATTTGATCGCCGCTGGCTGCATCCTCCCTACGCGTGCCATTTGCATGTCGGGAAGTTCGAGCTTCGGAATGTCGGTTGGCAAAGGCAGCTTCTCAATTTTGTCCAGGATTGCCAGGTCGTTGCTGTCAGGCTCTTTTTCAAATTTGTGACTGCCTACTGTGTAATTTATGATGACCGGGACGCGTTTTGGCACTTTGAGTGTTGTGCCGATTAGCGAGTCATGCCGTGTTTCATAGAGTAATTGCAGCCTATCTTTCGACAAAGAGGCTTTGCATTTGGGGCAATCAAATTCTTCCAACACCTCCCGCGCTTCGCGATCGAAGGCTTCTTTCACGAATACGATTTCTCCGGTGCATTCGGGACAACTGAAGACCTCGCTCCAAACGGTGAAATTGATGCGGCCGGTCTTTCCGTCTTTGTGCTTGGTCTGAAACATCCATCCACATTCCTCCTGCACTTTGTTCAGAACTTCGCCTGCCTCGCGCTCGAACTCCGCGGCATTGATGGGTGTGTTGTAATTGGCCGCAATAAAACTCGCCACTGGCGCAAGGTCGTCAAGAACAGCGCGGCGTGATCCAAGTCGCGAGCACACTTTCCCATCCTCGTTGACGATGGCGTCGTCATTTTGCACCCGGTAGCCAAGTTCTTGCACCTCGGACCTGTCGCCACAAAACTGTGCTGCAACGCCAGTCATCCCCGTGCCAGCAAAGCCATCGAACACCACGTCGCCCGGTTGGGTGTAGTGCAGGATGTAGCGCATGATGGCGCGATGCGGAACTTTGGTATGGTATGCGTGAGCGGTGTAAATGGAGTGCGTCTTCCCCTCGCTCACATCCGCCGCGAATGGTTCGCGGTGGTAAGGCTGCTTTGGATCGTAGGTTGTGCCATAGCACTTAACAAACTCACCGAGCCACGGATTTGGACAGGCGGTGAAGTAAGGCGGATCGGACAGAGCGAGGATGTCCTCGTCCTTGCCGATGGGGAATCCCTCGATCTTGCGGAACTCCGGGTCTTTGAGTTTTTGCTCGAGCAACTTGAGGTAGTGCTCGCGACGGGCCTGGTCGTTTGGAAAGCTTTCACCGAGACATTCCACGGGGCCGTCGGACTTGTTGGAGAGGTTCAGATTGGGTTGACTCATGAGAACTTAGTCACTGAGATAGTGACCAAGCTCACTGTAGGTCGGTGAACTTGATCACTGGACAAGCTGAAATGGGCAGAGTTCATGGTTTTGAATCAGTTTCTGGCTTGGTCGCCGGGTCAGTGACTAAGTTACCGGCAGGCGGCCCTACCTGTCCAGTGCCCAAACTGCTGAGCATCGCAACCCCTTGCTCGGTCGTGACGTAGCCTTGGTCCGGGTGGCGGGGGTTTTCGGGCTGAGTTGGGCGCAGCCAGCCCGCCTCCACAATCGGGTCTAAGTGGTTTGTTTTGAAGAAGCTGCGGTGCGTGACGCCGATCTTTTCCATTATGGCGGGAACGCTCCGGCCAGCACCGCGGCAAAACTCCAAGATGGCAATGCCGGTCGCCGTTGGGCGGGCCAGTTTTTGGGTTGCTGGCGGAGTGACCAAGCTCGTGGCTAGTTGGGCAGCTTGGGGTGGTTCGCTGGCCGGACGAGGGGCTTCCGCCGGAACGGTGGATTCCGGCGCAGGCAGGCCGCCCACCTTGGCCAAGTTTTCAAGGAACACCGGAACGGGGCAATACACATCGCCACCCGGTTCGGTGTGCTTATCCAAAAGCATCTGAACGACGAGATGATTCAAGGCGTCGCTGGTTTCCTTGAGGGGCAGACCGCAAACAGATTGGGCTTCGAGCGGACGGATTTCCTTCTGACCGAGCGCGTGAATGAACAGGGCGGCCTGGGGATCGCTGAGTCGCACGCCGATCTTTTGCAGCAGAAGCTGCTGGTTCTGCGAAACGAGACGCAGCTTGGAGAGCGTGACGGCGAAGGAATGATCCGCCGGGTCATTGGCGAGGACCGGCGGGATGCGGCCCAAGGCACGCTGGTGGGCGAAGATGCTGCGTATGCCGGTGTTGGCCTGCTCACCGATGCCGATGCGGGTGAGCATGGAGCGCAGCCGGGTGTTGCGAACGGGCTTGTCGCCCGGTTTGAAAAACTCCTCACCGCAGACGAACGACGCGCCCGGATTCCAAAAGTGAGCTTCATCCGCGAATACGGTGATGGCGGCCTTGCGCCTGTGATCGCCGTAGTCCTGATGAATCAGGAGATTCAAGACGGCTTCGCGGAAGGCGAGATAATCCGGCGGCGTGCCGCTGCGCTGCATGGTGGTGTTGTCGAGTTCGAAGCGGCTTTCGGCGAAGCGCGTGTGATAAATTTCCACAATCCGCTGCCAGGCTTTGATCACGTTGCCTTCGGAGAGAGATTCAATGCGCTCGTCCCAGCGTTGTTCGGGCAAAAGGTCAGTCCGTTTGCACTGGAAGATAAAGAAGTCCACGACCTGACGCGGCAAGATGCGGTGCATGGCGGCGCTTGTGCCAAACAACAAGATGGCCGCGCGCGTGGGGCGCAACGTGCCGTTTACTGGCACGACCAACCCGAAGTGTTCCACAAAGGCGAGATCGTCCTTGGCTTCCGTTTCGTGGCCCGGATGGCGGTCTTGGAAGAAGCGGCGATACCATTTGAGACTTTCGGCGTCGAAGCAGGTGGCCACATCAAGGGTGTCGAGAACGCCGTCCTCGAAGCGCTCGTCAGCGGCGTCCCGCATGAAGGCTTCGATCTCATCCTTGTTGCACTGCTGAGTCGTGCCGCCTTTGCGGACGTAGGTTTGATCCATGCGGCCATCGATAAATACCGGCTTGTGGCTGCGGTGAACTTCGGGGATATAAAAAACCAGCACGGTGTTACCGCCATCGAGGAGTTTGCTTTCCTTGAAGGCGATGGCGCAACTGAATTTGCCTTTCTGCCGGAGCGTGCCGATGAAACCGTTCTGCAACTGGTCCGGATTGATAACGCCTTTGATCTCGAATTTTCCGTGCTTGTCCTCGATGCCGAAGACGAGCCAACCGCCGCAGGTGTTGGAGAAGGCGGAAACAGTGGGGTAAACCGAATTGGGAATCGCGAAGGCGGCTTCCTTAAACTCTACATCGCGCCATTCCAACTGATTCAGCCGAGCTTTGAGTTCGTCGAGGGTCATGAGAAATCAGGGTGCGTTTGCGGTGAGGGTTGTCGTGGTTGCGTTGAGCATGAGAAGCGAATCAGTTGCAAAGGGTCTTCAGGTCGAAAAACGTTGCTTCTTCCAGACCCCGATAACGCTCAGGGTGACATGTCAAAATCACGATTTGAAGGTGATCAGCGCATTCCTCCAGAAGGGTGAGCACGCGGGCGAGCCGGCCCGTGTCAGTCGCATTGAGCACATCGTCGAGCACGACGAGCTGGCGTTCGTCCTTAGCCAGCACCTGCCCGAGCGCAAGGCGAATAATGAGGAAGATCTGTTCCTGTTCACCCCCGGAAAGGTTGGACAGCTCCACCGGTTCAGCGGCGATTTCCGGCCGGACACCCACCGGAACAAAGTTTTCGGTCAGGCGAACGGTCCCCAGACGGGGACCGGCAATACGACCAAGCATGTGCGTGGCCGTGCGCTCGACGGGCGCCGCCACGGCGGCCACAACCGCCGCCTTACAGGCGGCGACCGTATCGTAAAGGAGGCGAGTCGCGTCCATGCGGAGTTTCTCCCGGCGGATGCGAGCATTGAGGTCCGCTAGCTTCTCCTCGCAAGCCACCAGTTTGGAGTAGGCCCCTTCGGCAGCCAAATTTTGCAGTCGGCCTTCGGCCTGATTTTCCTCGTCACGAGCTTTGGCTTCGACTGCCTCCAGCGCGGCGAGTTGGCGTTCGAGCTTTTGCAGCGTCTTCTGGGGGTCGCCGGGAATCTCGTTGAGCTTGGTTTCGCAGGCTTTGGCTTGAATCTTGGCGGCTTCCCACGCCATCAGGGCTTCCTGACGTGCGTGTGAACGTGTTTCATCGGACTGGCCATCTTTGGTCAGGTCGTTCAGCCGAACCTTGGCGGCATCAAGGTTTAGACGGGAGTTCTTTAGCTCGGCGTCGGCTTGGCCGTGGCGCTTCTGAACCGCTTGGACAACGGACTGCGCTTTGTCAAACGCATCCTCGGCGGTTTCAATCGCAGTTTCGATGGCTTTGCGCTGCTTCTCCAGGGCGGAGCGCAGGTCACTGACAATCGGAGGTTGCTTTTTCCAAGCCGGGAATCGTCCGAGACGTTCCTGGATGCGGGCATCGAGCTCGGCTAGTTGAGGGTTCAGTTCATCCGCACTTTCGTCATCGAGGAGTTCGGTGACCTTTTCCTCCGACTTTTCGATCTGCTGGTCCAATTCATCGGCCTGTTCGCGCAGAAGCTGGAGCCGATCCGGGTCGGGTGTGCCAAAGGGTTGGGTGAGCTTCGCGAGCTTTTTCCCGGACTCCTGCAACTCCGCCTGATGCGTTTCGGCGTCGCCCTCGGGGCCGGATGCGTGAATTGTGCCGAATCCTTCGATCTCAATTCTGACATCAGGGGAACCTGAGAACGTGGCCTTGTCTCCGCTCGTGACGGTCTGGGTTTCGTCGGGCGACTTTCTGTGGATGGTAGCTTTTTTCTTCGGTTGAACCGTGAGGTGGATCAGCGATGCCCGCAGGGCGGCTTCAGCCACCTCACGCGCCGCTAGGCATTTCCGCACTTCACGAATGGTCTTGTCGTCGGGGGCCACCAGTGCTGCACGCCGCTCTTTGTGCTTTTTCAGGTCAGCTTCAAACTGCTTCAGTTTCGCAAGTCTGGCTGCAAGTGTCTGATGAGCTTTGCTATCGTCCACGAAGGATCTGGCATCCTCGACTTCAGCCGCACGCTCGTCCAAGGAGGAACGCTGGCGGCGAGCCTCGTCCCGTTTGCCCCGGGCCGCGTCAACCGCGTCCGTGGTTTTTTGCAACTCGGCTGCAAGCTCCGTTACCAGCGTTTCGCCACTTTGGATTTTGGTTTGAACCTGACCAATTTCTTGGCGGGCATTGCCGATCAGTTCCAAGGACTTGCCAATGGCATCAAAGCGTTCCTTGACGGCCTGCTCCGTGAGTCGTTTCTGCTCCAGCTCACTTTGAAGACGCACATAGGTTTCTGCCTGTTGAGTGGTTTGAACGACAGATTCACGGAGAGCGTCGGCTTCAAATCTGGCCTGACCGCGTTTCTGGCGGGCGTCCTCGACCGCACGGCTCGTTTCCTCGAATCGTTGGTGATGTTCGAGTCGCTGTTGTCGCTCGGCGACAGCGTTTTCTTGTTCTGACTCCAGCGCGAGGATTGGCGCGGCCTGTTTGCCCGTGCGTGGTTTGCCTCCCTTGGTGAAATACGTCTGATAACGTTCTTCGAGCAACTCCTCCAAGCGGCTGCCACTCGCGCCGGTCAATTGCACGCCGAGCGCGGCGCGAAGATTCTCGGTAACACTGGAAGAAAGCGAATCAAGGTGCAAAGCTCCTTGCGGCGCCCACAAGGCTTCGGCCAGTCCCCAATGTTCGTGTTTAGACAGCCCGCGACCGGGAGCATCGGACGCTGCGATGATTTCTCGTAATTTCGTGTCGGCGTTACGGCTGTCAGCCAACGGTTGGAATTTTCCATCCTCAAAGCGAAGCAGGCGTGCAGACGCTCCGTCGAGAAAAGTTTTCTCCACCCGATAACGGATGCCTGACTGGGTGAATTCGACCCTGACCTGTGGTGCCAAGGCTCGGCCCCATGGACGGATTGCTTCAATCTCCTCGCCAGAAACGTGGTGCGCATCGAACAAGGCCCGACGCATCGCCTCGAACAGGGAGGACTTGCCGGTGCCGTTGGGCGCATGGATGACATTGAGTCGATCGCTGAAAGGTCCCAATTCCACGGAAGTGAGCAGACTTCGCCAGTTGGCCACGCTCAGGTGGTGAAGAATCATGCGCGGCTCCTTTCGTGGAGTTCAAAAAGTTGAAGCAGCGCCTGCGTGGCCACGGCGCGTTCTTCCAGGTTGGGTGATTGCCCCGCTTGGGAACGCAGTTTGACGGCGGCCTCGCGAAAAGAACCGGGCGCCAGCGACTCAATCCAACCTTCGCCATCCGGGGCCGGAATGAGCGAACTGGTATCGAGCGAGCCAAAAAGAAATCGGCTGGCGAGAAGTTCTTCGATGCGGAGCAAGGAATGACGATCTTCCGGAAATAGAACACCTCCGATTAGGATCCGAACCAGCATCGCATCTGGAGGATTGAACTGGCCGAGTTCCTCAACGAGGGGCTCCAGGGATTGAGGTTGATCAATCGTGCGTTCGACGGTGCGCCAATCGAGCCGGCCCGTCTTGATGGGGGTAAGTTTTGGTGGGGAGCCACGCTGGGCGATTTCCACCAGGACCGCGTTGCCGCTGTCGCGTTCCCCGAACTTGGTCGTTTCGTGAGTGCCCGCGTAGGCCATGCGACAGACACCGTCGTCCGCATCATAACGAGCAAAGGAATGCCAATGGCCGAGCGCCAAGTAGTCCAGCCCTGATCGGGTGGCTGCGTCACGGGGGATCGGATAATCAGCTTCACCATTGGGAATTCCCTCGACGTTTCCGTGAGCCAGTCCAATCGCCGGTTTGGTGACATCCTTGGCGTTGATCCATGAGGTTGGATTTTTTGTCGAGTATTTCTCGTGCAGCGGGCAAGGAAAAAGAATGCAGCCATCAAGTTCGACGGGTTCGGATTTGTCGAAAATGGTGATGTTAGCGGCCTCCTTCCAGACGCTGTGCTCCCACACGGAGCCGGGCGCGAGCGGGTCGTGGTTGCCAGGTATGATGTAAACCGGACCGGGAAACGGGCGAAGGATTTCGCCGATCTTGCGCACAAGGAGGCGGTCCACCGCGTTGTCCTCAAACACGTCGCCAGTCAGCACGATCAACTCGGCTCCATTGTCCCGGGCGGCTTGAACCACCCGTTTTGCCGCCTCCAACCGTTCCTCGCGAACACGGTCAGCCATACGACCGACCGATTCGGCCTTCATCCCAATCTGCCAATCAGAAGTGTGGAGGAATTTCATAGGTTGGCGTGGCCGTTATGCAAAGGCTTCACTCAATCACAAGGCGGACCTTGGCCGCGTCGCGACCTTTGAGAATCTGGTCGAGATAGGCCGCAAATCGTTCTTTGAACTCGGCGGGTGTGGCCGGGCTGCCGTCGGGAAACAATGCCTGTTTCATTTCGTCAAGGCGGACGGGCAACTTCGCCAAGCCGGATAAGGCGCTCTGGAGCGCACCGAGGAATTCCTGCGAGATGTCGTCGGGCAACTCCTTGGCCGCCATGAAATCCTTGAGCATCTTTTTCTGCGGCGCTTTGAGCAGGTCAAAATGGCTTTCGATGACCGGGTCAGCGAGATCGTTGAGCAGGCTCTTGGTCCAGGTCTTGTGAATCTGGTCCAGGCTGGTTTTCAAACTGGCAAGCCGCGCCCCGGCGGAAATGCTTGTGTCCTCCATGCCGGGCCAGAAACCGTCTGGCGATTTGGGATCGTTCTCCAAATCCTTTTCGGTCAGGGCCGTGCCTGTTTTGAGTTTGTCGAGCTGACGATCGAATTCGTTGAGCTGAACGGAGTTGATGGAATTCACCGCAACAAGCCGGCGCAGATGTTTGAGCCGGTAATCCTGCAACAGATCCTTCTTCTCCTTGTCCTGCGTGAGACTGAGCCGGGCCTTGCGGTAGATGTCGAGATAGACCTTGATGTAACCGGCCTTGAGTTTTTTCAACTGCTTGAGCAGGTCGGTTTTGAACGATTCGGACTCGCGCTGGGCGGGCTTGCGAATTTCCGCCAGCAACTCGCCGCGTTTCTGTTTACTCTCGGCGACCCACGCATGATCCTCGGGCAACACGGCCTCGGCGGAAGATAGATATTGGGTCAACTGGCTGAGTTCGGCGCAAAAGGTTTGCAGCCCCTCGATTTCCTTGAGGCGGTCGAACGCGGACTGGAAGCCTTTGAGCTCGGAGGCGTCGTATTTGAAATTCTTGAGCTTGCCGGGCGTGTTGTAAGCCTGAAGGCTTTCGAGAAATTCTTTCGCCTTGCCGAGGATGGTGGCCAGCTTCTCGACCTCCGCGTCCGTGAACAGGTTCTGTCCCCAGAATGGGATGCCGCCGGCAAGCTGTTGGTTGGCGCGAACGAGCTTTTCAACGCGTTCATGGATGACCTTGTGGAGCTGCTGAACGGGCACGGCGTCGCCCTGCGTCACCTGCAAGGCCATGCCGGGCGGCAAATCCATCAACTCGAACAGGGCTTTCAGACTGGGAATGTTCCAATCCTTGGGCCGTTCGAGGTGCTTGAAGTTTTGGAGATCCGCCACGGGCGTCGTGGCGAGCGTAACCAGACTGGTGGCATCGAACTTCGCGCCGGGAATGGCAAGGACGCCGTCGCCGGAGTGAACGAGCGCGGCGAGCGTGACGCAGGCCCACATGGGTTCAAGGCGGAACTTGTCCGGCGACATGAACTCGATATTCGGCTCCAGTGTGGTGATGATCTCCTGACGATTGACGACCTGGCCCTGGCCCTTGGCCTTGAGCAGATCGAGGATGAATTTGGCGTAACGGGATTTGGCCGGATCAATCTTGTCGCCATCGAGAAGTTCCAGCGCGTCAAGCACGGCGGTCGCCTGCTTGGTGCGATTCGGCTGGGCGACACCGCGCATGGCTTCCTGCGCGGCCTGCGCGGCATTGCCACCCTGCCCGTAAGTGACGAGCGTCGAGAAGCGCGGGTATTCCGGCGCGCGATTGGTGAAATTTTCGGACAGACATTTCGACGCGACGGCGTTGACCGCGTCGCGGAGATTGAGGCTGCCGCCACCACCCGCACCCTTGAGCCATTCAACAAATTTCTTGCGTGATCCTTGATAAGTGACTTCGACGGCCTGGAACAGGTGTTCACGCAACCATTTGGTCAATTCGGTGAGATGCTCTAGCGCCTTTTTTTCGTAGGTCTGTTTTTTGATGCCGGAGGAAATCGAGCCGAGTTCCAGCGCGGCGGCATACAGCTTGAGATTCTTGGAGAACGTCTCGTCCTT
Source organism: uncultured Bifidobacterium sp. (assembly GCA_964594985.1). GTDB lineage: Bacteria > Verrucomicrobiota > Verrucomicrobiia > Limisphaerales > JADLHS01 > JADLHS01. The sequence goes on along the minus strand of CAZQNQ010000009.1, from coordinate 60,761 downwards.
GCCCGTCAGCCGGAAGAACACCTCGTCCGGTTTTTTCTCGTCGGTGTAGCGCGGCGGTTCGAACGGCTGGATGAAGTAGAGGTAAAACTCGCGCGTCGGCACGGCGGTGGAGCGGTCATTGGGCGCGCCGAAGAAGAGGTAGCCGAGGCGACCGGCCTTGCGATCCTGCCACTCGATTTCATGCTGCCAGATTTGGAAACCGGTGATGTGCGTGGGAATGTCGGTGCATTCGAGCACCTGACGCAGGGCGTCGAAGTAGTAACGGTCGAGCGCGTTGTCATCGAGGCTATCGGCGCGCTTTTCGATGAGCGCGTCGTAGTCATCGGTTTTCTTCAGGTCGAGGAAATACTGGCGATTGTCCTTGTTGGACGAAATGAACTGGCCGCTGACGGTCTTATGGATTTCGCGCAGAGTATTTTCGATGAGCGAGAGCAAATCGTCCGCGGGTTCGCCGCCCATTTCCGCCGCGCCGGAATGATACAGGCACAGGCGGTCGCGAAGTTCCTCCGGCGTCAGGCCGAGCGGCGAGTAGATGTCGCCGACGGTGAGGCGATGCACGGACAGGCCGTCAATGATGCGAATGGCGAGCGGCTTGTAGGTTTTCTTGGGAAAGGCGCTCTGCACCTTGGCTTCAAGCGTGGTGCTACAATCAATGATGGCCTTCACCTCGGGCACGGCCCGGTGGGCGGGGTTTTCCTTCAGCGCCTTCCAATAGCCGTCGAACGCCACAATACCGGGGCGATCCTGGGGCACGTCGTGGCCGACCAAATCTTTGATGGCCATGGAAATGATTTGCAGGACGCCGCGTTTTTCAACGATGGGGATGCGCTCGAACGTCTCGACGTATTCGGGATGAATGGGAAACAGCGCGGCAAAATCGTCCATGCGCTCGTTCATGTTGCCGTAGAACTTGGCGAAGCCGTGCAAGTATTCACGAATCTCGGCGAGCTGCGCGGGCGTCTTCTGGAGCAGCCGGTTGGCGACGACAAACTTGACGTCGGTGGTGGCAATTTTGACCTGTTGGAAGCGGTCCTTCACGCGGCCCAAGCTGTCGGCCACGTGGGAAAACCTGCCGCTGTCGAAGATGGCTTCCTGCACGCCGGCCAGGAAACGGAAACGCAGGTCCTTGCACACCTCGCCGACTTCGCGGAGGAAACCGAGATCGAGAATGAGGGGCTGGTCGCGGCGGCTGCGGAGGTAATCCAGCAACTCATCGAGGACGAGGAGCAGGCCATGATCGGGAAACTTGGTGTGGAAGGCCGCCATCATGGCTTCGAGCGCAGTCTTATTTTCGCGAATCTTGTCGGCAGGCGGAAATTGGAAGGTGATGCCCCACTCGGCGAGCTTTTCCTCCAGATGGCCAGTGATGATTTCGCGAAGCCCCATTTCGGTCGCGCCGATTTCGAGACGGATCACCTTGAACTTGCCCGCGATGGCAGCCGAAGCCTGGCGAACACGCGCGTGAGTGAGCAACGGCTGAAACTCCGCGTTTTCGGCAACGCTGGAGATGACCGACATGAGGTGTGATTTACCCGTGCCGTAGTTGCCGACGATCAGCAGGCCACGATTATCCTGGGGCTTGTCGAACTGGAGCTGAGGGATGACGAGATCGCACAAGCGGTCGGCCATCGGGTCGGAGATAACGTAGGTGGCAACCAACTCCTTGGCCTTGGCGCTTTTGTTGGCTTGGCGCAGCTCAATCACGGATTCAATCGGCTGAAATTGGATGAGGTCTTTGTATTTCATGTGATGAGATGCAATTCAAAATGCCCGTGCGTGACTGTTACCACCGGAAACCCTTTGGCGGGGGAACGAAAATAATCCGGGTGGCCAACATACCCGAAGGCCAGCTCGCCGTTTTGGAGCGCGCCGTTCCAAGTGGCAACAAGGAGACGACTGCGCGAGAGGTCTTGAAGCAGTTGAAGCGGATTGAGGCGCAAGTTGGAGTCGAACAACAATTCAGTGTTGTCGAGGCACAGAGCGGAATCCGGCTGCGTGTCGAACACGTCCCGGGCGACATCCTCGGCCTGCAAGCTGCGTTGACGACGGGACTGGCCCAACAGAGTCTGGCTCATGGCGAGGCCGAGATTCAAAAAAGGCAGCGCCAGGTTTTCCGCAACGCCACGCAAGGCCGTGGTCTTTCCGGCGCGCGGAGCACCGGCGATAATCACGAGCCGGTGATACGCATTCTGGGCGGCGCGGACGTGATCGAGGAGTTGCGCAAGGGAAATGGCGGTCATGCCGTCCCCCTTGATCCATGGGCCGAACGCAAGACGGCGATGACAATAATAATCCGCCGTCGGGGGACGAGGCGGTTCACTGCAGCCATGTTGGTTCTGAGCGGCATTTCGAGACCCGGCATGTTTTACATGAAAGCCGGAGTTTTGTGAAGCGATCTCCAGTGAATCTCACACCTCACGCCACAAATCCTACTCCGCCCCCAGACACTTCCGCACCGCCAACCGGAACAGGTCCATGGTGTAGGGCTTCGTCAAGAAGCTGACGTTCAGGTGCGGGCGTGCACATCGCTTGGCATACGCCTCCCAGCCGCTGATCGAAAAACTGCCCGACACGACTAGGATCGGAAAGGTGACGCGACGCTCCGCCAGGCGTTGGAGCAACTCCCCACCGCTCATGCCAAACTGCTCGGTGCGACCGGGCACATTGGTGCTGAGCATGTCGGTGATCAGCAGGTTGGGCGGCTCCCGGAGCAATTCCTCCCACGCTTCGTCGCGGTTTAGGAACTTCACGAGCGAGTAATTCGTGAGAACTTCGCGCAGCGCAGCATCGACCAACTCGTGGATGAAGTCCTCGTCATCCACTAGCACGATGCGGGGAATTGGCTGGCAGCTCCATAACTCTGGCCGGCCTGAAACTCGGGTCGAAATCAACCGCTGAATCTCCGCGCCCAGCGCCTCGACCGTGAACGGCTTGGCCAGAAAACCTCGCGGCGACTGTGGGTTCGTCTGGTGTTGCTCGCGCAAGGAGTCCAGTCCGTGTTGAAATGTAGAGATCAGCAGAACGGGCAACTCGGCATGTGCATCTCCAATGCGCTTCGACAGCTCCTCGCCTCCCATCCCCGGATGTGTCAGATCTGAGATCAACAGGTCCGGCGGCGACTCCTGCACGATCTTCCACGCTTCGTCTCCGTTATCGCACTCGACGATTTCAGCGTTAGCCCAATACGCTTGAATAATGATCCTGATGGATTCCCGCGCTTCCGGCACATCGTCGAGGAGGACAATCCGGGGCGGGCAATTGCTCGGCTTCGTCGCGGCTGGAGCTGGTTCGTTGAGTGGCGGTTTCACCCGGGCAGGCTGCCCTGTGGGTCTGAAAATTCCAAGGCGGCACTTCGTAACAATATCAAGGTCGGCACGCGGCCGAGCGCAATCGTCTTTTCGTCTCCAAACTCAACCTTCGCCAAGGTGCGAAGGGCTTCCAGGAGCCGATCTAAGGCGGCCTCAGCCGTGGTGAACGACCTGTTCAATGTTCGGGATCTGTCTGCCGAGTTCTTCGACACAACAGGATCGACTAATCGGCATGCCAGAAGCGGCTGCGGTGTTCATGCGACGAGGTTAAGGTCCGTGGGTTCACTTTGAATCGATCATGCTGGCTTAGTAGCCTTTTTCATCCAGGGACGGGACTTGTTTGGTTTGATAATTTCGTTCATTCCGAACAGATCGGAAAGTGGAAGCGCCGCTGGCCGTCCTTTGACCCGGACAAACGGGCGGGCTCGACCGTTGTCCCCGGGCATGCCAACCAACCAGAAAATGTCATCATCAATGACGACTCCAGCTTCAAGGTGCATGCAGGCGGTCAGACGAATTTGCTGCCCGGTCAAAACCCGCATGACCTGATCATTCGGCAGCGATAGCAGTGCCCGCTGCAATGCCGCGCCTGCCGGAAACAAAGGCGGGGATTGAACTCCGGCAAAGACCTCGGGCGCGTTGGCAAAGGGCCAATTCCATACGACGCGGTTTTGTGCCCGCGACAGATCGCAGTAGATCGCATCCCACGCCTTGATTGGATCAAACTCATAAGTAATCCCTTTCACTTCGGGCTTTTGCAGGGCGGGAAGCAAGTCGGGCGGGAATTTTTTGAACGGGACGTTGTTGCGTCGCATCGCATCAAGATAATGTCTGAGCACGGCATCCTGTGGCAGCGTGCTATCCAGGAACACGGGATCTCCGAGCAGAATGAATTTGCCTCGCCCGGCGGTAATGGCTGCGGTCAAATGCTTCAGTGTGTCGCTGCGAACGTTGCCTTTGAGCGGAAACCCAATTGAAGACACGGTCGAGGATTCAACCAGATCGAACACGACACAGTCCGTTTGGGGAAGTGAACACTGGTGCAGCGTCGTAGCCGTGACTGTTGTCTCCAATTTCATTGTGCGGATCAGGCTGCGGTGCAGCCTCGACTGGTCCGTGTAAGCCGTAGCCAGGATTGTCGTGACACCCGGATGGGCAGAAAGCGTTTGGGCGATCGTTGCACTTATGATTGCGGAGATGACATTTGACCGTGAGCCGCCTGTGGCCACGCAGGTTTGCGGCATTAAGTCACTGAAGTCATAGAAAACCATGGAACTTCCAGCTTCAGGAGAAAGTGCTGCGATCTCGGCCGGGCGTCCGCTTGGAATTTCGCAGTTTGTGGGTCTCCCCGGATAAGCCACCTCACCAACCACTTGCGCGATGGCGGGGTGAGTGGTGTTCGCACTGGTGTGGAGCGTGAGCAGCCGCGGGTCGTTCTCACACCGATCAACTTTCCCGGCTATGCCGGCAAACGTGAAGACATCTGGCTTCAACCAATCCTTGACCATGTCTGACCTGGATCGCACCACAATCGGCGATTGCCGGAAATCACCAACGACCAGCCCGCGCTTACGCGCCAGGCACGCGGCAAATGCTACCAGCGGCAATATGGCTGCATGGGCTTCCAGGACGACGACCGCGTCATACGCACGCTCATGAATTACGTCGCGGAACAGTGCATCGCCCAAGGTGGCGAGCACAACCTGGGCTTGCCTGGTTGCTTCCCTGCGCAAATCGTGCAATCGATAAATCAGGCGGCGATGTTCCACCTCCAGTTCAACGTGCTTTGTCGCAGCTTCCGATCCGGGTTGAGCATTGGAGTAATCGCGAAGACTAGCTTCAACTTCATCCAACGCAGTGAACAACTCAAGATGGGTGCGACGAACTGCCGCGTCGGCGGAGAAATCATTCAATTCGGACAGGTCTTCAATCGCGGGAACGCCAGCATATATCGCCTCCGTGTCCCCGGACGTTGACGGACCCACGCCGGCGGCGAAGGACCGCATGGCTTCCGCCGCCTCCTCGCCCCTCGATGCAAGCACCAGAACTGTTTCCCCACGAGCCCGGGACTTTCTCACATACTCAGCCACGAAGCCCATCTGGTCGGTGCCAGCGGGCGCCCATACAAAACAAGGCGGCGTGTTCAGTGCCGCTTGAACAATGACGTCAAAACTCGGGATGCTGTCCGCCTCCGTGGCCGGGACGGCAGCAGCGATGCTATTCACCGACCTGAATACTTGAGCAACGAGGTCCGGATTGGCCACCGCTCTGCGCCGCTGAAAACCTGTCAACCCCTCAATGAGCCTGATCAATGGAAGACCAGGTTCGATTTCCAGGCCGGCGAGATTCCCCAGCGGTTGGGAAGTTGTGACCACCGCGAAATAAGTTTCCCCTCCCTTCTGGGCCACAACGGTTGCGGGGCAGCGCGACCCCCGCCCGCCGCCGCCGCAGTAGTAGTAGCAGGCGTTAACCGGCGTCCCGGCAGCTATTGTAACCGGCTGCTTGAGTTTGGCCGCGTAAACGCTGGTCTCGCCGAACTGGCCAACTCCCCGCCAGTCGAAAAATAGATGCTGCGTCGGAGTGGGCGTTTCAAATTCCTGGAGTTCGAGTTCGAGCGCCGGGATAATGTTGGAGAATAGCTGGTCAATAGTCATGGCAGTTTAGGTTGAGGGTGTCGGCAAAGGCTTCCGCTTTCTGGCAGCGGCGCGGGAACGCGAGGCCAGTGCGACTTGTTGGCCGGTATGCATTAGTTGAACGATGGGATCGAACTGTTTTGGGTCTGCGAAGAAGTTCCAACAAGGGACGCTGAGACGACGCAGTTTTCCGCGAATTTGGGCGGCGGTATAGGGATGGCCGGGTGCGTGGATGAGTTGGAAGCTCACGTCCGGTTGTTCGAGGGGAAAGCCCTTTGGCCAGCGCAGTTTGAACTCATGCTCAAACTGCGTCATGGTTTCCCCGCTGTCCTCCACTGGCCTGACTTCGACGCCCGGCGGTAACAATTCCCGGCCCACGCGTTCGGCAAGCCGCGCATCAATCGGCGAGCCATCTTTGAGATGTGCGCTCAAAGTGGCATTTAGATCTTTGCGTGATAACCATGGCCCGCGGTGGGTCCGGCATCCCGGCATCCCGCCGCGCAACGCTGCCCAGTAAGCGAGCGATGTCGCTCGACTCAGCTGGTTACGATCATCCTTGATACTTAATTCTTTGAGAATCCTTTGCAGCCAGATGCCGGTCATGAAGTAATGTTTAGCGCCGAATAGGAGATGACATTCGATTGTGTGGAGCATTTGGTCGTAAAAGCCCCAAAGCGGTGGCAACGGTTCTTGTGGGTCGGGAAACCACTTAATGTAAGCGTTGCGTTGCAGGGGGGTCATCGTGGATACATCAAAAACTGATCCGTCCGCCGGTGCCGGTTCGGGTGGCCCTGCTTCCAACGTCAGCCCGGGATGCAGTGCGAAGCCAGCCTCGGCGTCCGCTGCAGAGAAACTCCAGAACAAAGGTCCTTCTAACACGATGTCGTAGATTTGGATCGATCTTTCGTGGGAAATGAAGTGCATAGCAGATTTTGAATTTGGTTAGCGCGGGTTTAGTGATGTTCGGATGTAGCCGCCAATTTCGCTGGTGCGGTTCCGGCCGCCTCGGCGAAAGCCGTCCACGCCGTTCAAATCGTTGGAGCGTCTTAGTTGAGACCTGAAGTAAACCGGCGACTTGACGCCGGATTAAAAGAGATTTGAGACTGTTGGTCCCCGATTTTTCTGACATGGCCGAATAACAAAACAATCGGCCAAACGGCCGCTTATTGATCGTTGAAGCCTTCAGCTAGGAGGATTCAACTTGCTGTCATTCCAGCCAACGAGCCTGGCGACTCGATGCTGTCCACTTTATCACGGCGCCATGCTTCTTGCAGCACGCACACCGCTTGGTCCGCTATACGGGGACGCGAACAATAGTATCGCAGGAAGGCAATCGAACTGTTCGCGATGTTGCTTGTAGTGCAAGCGCAGGCATTGTTACGCGCCGGAAACGAAAGCGTCAAGCCGCACTTGAACTTTCTGTTGGTTGAGATTGTCCTAGGCGGTTAAGTTGATTCGGCCCCGCGGCGGGGAGATTGTCTGTCACGGTGCAAGATGTCATTGGCCGAACCGGTGGCTCCAGCGTCACCACGGGCGCGAAACGGAAATGACTGGCTGGGGACTATGCCACTGAGCAATCTAATCTGAGGACGTTAGTGCAGACGCTTGGGCATTCGGTGCTCGCCAGATGAACAGCACAGGTTTCACCCAATAAACACAGTTCCTCCCAACAGTTGCCTCAACTCGTCGCGGTTATTCCAACACCAAAATTGAGCTTTGCGTGTGTCTTTGAAATATTCGATTCGCCCTGTCCAGTTGATCGGAAGCGCCTTGCGGCACAGGACCTTTGTTTTTGTTGCTCGATCCCCAAATGTATCAAAGACGAGAATCAGTTTGACCTTGTGGGAGCAACATCCGATTAAGCGCGCCAGCCATCGCCTGCTACCGGTCTCCAGCGCGATGTTATATTGCCCCAGTCGAATAGCGCGTTCTGGTTTAGGTCGTTTGCTGAGGTATGTTGGCGACAGCGTCGGCCACGGTGTCAAATCAAGGTGGACCGCATTGATTTTGTAATCGCCACCGATGATGGCGAGCGCCTCCTGATACTCCCCAAACCAAGAATGAGGTCGTGGGTTGACGCTGCGAAAGTAACCGGCCAAACGCCGGGCGAGATCATCGGGAGTCATGGCCACATTCGGCCATGACCTCCACGGCTCAAACTCAGTGGAGGATGGATTCAGCCCAATGGTGACGATCGCTGCACAATCGAGATTTCCAAAAAAGGGCACTGGATGAAGCGGAATTCCATCGCGCAGAATCGTCCCCCTGTATTTCTGCTCAATCTCAACTTGTTCCGTCTGGACGTCTGCGACCAATTCAATTGCATTCCGGCTGGGGTGCAAAGTCGTGTCCACTGCCTCGGCAATAAAACCATCAATTGATTTCGCAGCGTCGGCGAACGGCACGCCAAGACGGCAAATTGGGCCGGCATCTTCTGGCAGATCGTCAATCGCGACATCTGGTTTGGAGCCAAATGATTTGAAGAACTTTGACAAGCCAAACTTGGCCGCGATTTCACGCGCATAATCCGCACCGCCCTTCGACCACAACTGAAGTTCGTAGTCGCCGTTCGCGTGCATCCGCGCCAACACCTCGTGGACTCCCATTATCAAGCGCCCATCGTCGTTCAGGATGGTTTGATCAACGTCAATGGAGATGTGCAGCGGCATGTTTGGTCTATTCTTTTCATTGCTTGGCGGCAGCGGTCTGGATTGTGGCGCGGTCGAATGGCATGTCCCAGCTTTAACGATCGGATGGAAAAATCCAAGGCCCGGAACCACTGATAAGGCGGCGACTGGATTCGTTGGCAACGAGCCCTCCGTTCGCGCCGGCAGTGAACGCGTTCTAGCTCCTCGATGACTTTCTTTTGCCCAAAGGTGACGCCCAACCGGGAACTGACAGCGCCGACTCCTTCCCCAGCAGATCACGCCATTCGCATCCCAGTCCTTCCTGTAGGCGGGCAAGGGTCGTGACCAAAATGTTAATGTCTCCGCGCTCAATTTTTTGGATTGTGCGATGATGCAACTCAACGCGCTCGGCTAAGTTTTCCTGCGTCATTTGGCAAGCAACTCGCAGCCGGCGGACATTGCCGCCGATCACCTTCAGTTGTCGCTTCTCAGTTTGAGATTTCGCCACGCCCTATTACGCCGTGAAGACCACCGGCACGACCACGCCCCATTAGGGCGCAATCTGGCATGAAGCTGGCTTTTAATTGCTGGGAAGTTGTTTAACCCGCCGATCTGTCCACATCAAAGACAAGCTGCGTGACGACTAAGACACGCCCTATTGGGGCGTTTGAATGAAACTGCAATACTTGAGAACGCATTTTATGAAATCAATACTGGTGATCATGCTAACCATTCTCCTTGGCGCTTGTTCCCGGGAGCCACGTCCGCCCAAGGCAGTCAAGAACGCGATCGAGTTGGGCATTGCCAAAATCGATCTTCTGGATACGGAGTTTCAAAATTTAGGGTTGGAGGTCGTGATGATGAAATGCTTGCCCGGAGTTCGGAGTTGCTGGGAGGAAGCGAAGGCTGAACTGGACAAGGCTGATCCACCCAATGTTAAGTTCACCGCTTTGCGATCAGAACTTTCCGAAGCCATCGCCGTCTGCAAGCAATTGGAAACTAAGTTTGCAGAAGATCCCTTTGCTGGCGTTCTCGAAACCGGCGAATTTACGATCAAAGCCTGGAGGCTGGCGAAAACATTCGGACTGAAACTCAAACCACCACGGAAAGCCCGTGACAACGAACTTTGGTTTAAGCCCGAAGCATATCAAATGGATGCTCAGGTTGGATCGGGGGCACCCCACGCCGAAATTACCGGGTTGTTCGGGTTGGAATTGGGTAAACCCCTCGAAGCTCGCCTTGTTCGGAAGGTCGACGGTTGGCGCGAGATGGCTGAGGTCGGCGCGTATTGTGTGACCCCGCCGCAACCACATGATTTCTTCGACACCTACACCGTGGAATTGCTGGGAGGGCCGATCCATAAGATCAACGCTTCACGAAATGGCCGCGGTCAGGCGTTGGTCAACATCTACGATGACGCGAAGAAGGACCTCACGGCGCGTTTCGGTTCGCCCACTTCCACCGGCATTATTGATGCCCGGGGAGACAGTGGCGTTGCGTGGGACCAACGTTTGCGTTCCGGCGGCAAAGTCCGGATGACTTTGGCGCTGCGAAAGGATTCAACGCTTCCATCTTCAGGAACCATCATACCGGGGATGGTGTTGCTGGAGATTCAGCAACTTTAGTTGGGAAACTTCACATCGGCTGATCCGGTTCTTGAACGCGGATCTCGGTCATCGATCCTTGGATTGGCATCTTGCCGTAACGATTCGCGAGTCCCTTGCCCTAGCCGCCGCTGCTGTCTGGTTTGCCTCCGGCCAAACGCCCTTAATCTCCGTGGCCATCGGCCGGTGTTAGTATGATACATCCATTCGTCAAATGTCGGCACGATCTTCCGACGCTGGTATTGGCTCCCGGTTTGCCGGAGCCTACGTCGGAACGTGGCGTAACTCACGTCCATTAGGCCGAGGCTTTGAGCGGCTTGGAAAAGGTTTTTGATTGTGTCCAGGCGCCCGGACTCACGAAGCGAAAGCCTCACCGCCGGCAGAATTCGTTCTCGGAATTCCTGCAGGCCCACTTTACGTTTCCGTCCCGGACCGTGCTGAACCGGCTCCAGGGCCGCCATGAGTCCGCCATTGTTGAACTGGTGAATCCACCTTTGGAGCGTTCTAGTTGAAATGTTGTTCTCCGCAGCATAGGCCCTTCGACTGAGACCTGCGTCCAGATTCAAAAATAAACCTTCAAGAACACCACGCTTGTAAAACGGAAGTTGACGAGCGTTCTGGAATTCTTCCGGGCTGGAAGCTTTGCGGTCAATTTGCAGTTTTTGACGCATAATTACGCGACATGATTTTGAAACTCGTTCTGAAGTTGTGTTCTACGCACCGTCCGTGGCGTCCGAGCCGTCCGAGCCGCCCGAGCCGTCCGGTTCTGCTGCCACGACTTGCTCCCTCAACGCGAGGCCGGTATAGCCGCGGACTTTCGCCCCATTGCGGACGACGTCGTGGCGCTTGCTCACACTGAACTGGGCTCGGAGCTTTGGTCCGAGCCTGCGAAGAAACCATGATGTTGGCGTCGCCACGCGGTTGATTCTACCACAGTGGCGCACAAATGCAGCCCAGAACTCCTGGCTCGTGGTATCTTTGCCGGGAACACGAACCACCTGGCTTGCCAAGAAGCTGTCGAGGATCTCGTCGTCTGAGGCACGCGACTTTGTTATGAGCATCTTGATCCGTTCCACTAGTTGTCGAACACGTGCCGGACGGATTTCACCTTGGGGAAAGCCGTCACTGAAGGATGGAGCAGCAGTTTGCAGCAGATTCGTAAACTCCCTTGTCGTTCCATCTACCGTCAGCAGCACGGGCTGACGAACCTTGGGATCACCCCAAGCGAACAATTTCCTGTCCGGGTCATAGGCGATCCGCATCATGTCGGTGAAGTATCGAGCCCAGAACGCCAAATTAAGCACGCGCCGCCCCCGTGCAACTGTGCGAAAAGGTGGTCCGACCTCCATCTCCAATAACACGCGCTCGACCTCCGCCTGCTGTTGCTCAGTCCACACAAGTTGGCTGAACTCCACCGACTTGATCTCACCCTGCTGCAGAATATAGGTCTCGACAGGTTGATTGAGGCTGCCGACCAGGACGATTCCTTGCGAACACCATCGCACGCAGTCGGCGTTGAAGTTCACCGGGAGACGACCGCTTGCCCGAAGCCAGATCACAGCAACGCCGGGCCACTTCGAAACGAGGGTGCCGAGCAAGCCGGGGTTCGACTGGTAGAACGCTTGGAGGCGTGCGAATTGTGTGAACACCAAGGCGCACAAACGGGCACCGCCATGAATTCCACCAAGCTCAACACCGAATGCCCGATCAGCCGTCGGCTTGGGCACGTCACCGAGATCGGTGTCCTTGCCGCTGCCGGACCGGAACTCCGGCACTATGTCCGGGTGGTTCAGATGAACCGGGGTCACGTTGACGTAGGGGGCATAAAGTGGCTCCAAGCCGCGCAACACCGCTTCGGCGCCGGGATCGAATTCAACAGGCTGAGTCACAGACCAACCCTCCTCGAATTTTCAGATTTGCGCCTCGTGCAAGACATTCTCAGGTTTCGGTTTTTGTTCCTCCAAGCCAAAGTATAGCCGGATGGCTTTCCACACGTTGATCTTCGTCCGTTGATTCTTGAACTCACGCTGCAGGCGCTCGTGGTCGTAACGATTGACTCCGCACCATTGCTGGATGGCCGGCACTTTCTTGACGATCATAGCGTAGGCTGTTTCGTCTTCCAGCAGGTATCCACGGGCCTGATTGGCGAGGGCCTTGATGAATGCTGCGGGTGAACCCTTGGTTATGGCGCCTACCAGTTGTCTAAAAGTCTCCAGCCTAGATTGAGGTGACTCGAAGCCAGGGATCTCCGGGGAATTGAATACCGATTCCTCCAAGTTCACTTGATAGGCTATGGCCGACAATACATTGACGTCGAAGTCAGTAAACCTTACCCGGGTCAGCCGCTTTGCAACGTGAGTTTTCCAATGCTGGAGGAGGTCGGTGAACTTTCCGAAGTGGTTGAATCCATCAAGCGAAGTGTCACCGTATTCATCATCACTCCGTTTGCACTTCACCAGTTCCCGGGCTATTTCAGGTGTAAGTTGTTGTTGAGGATAGATGCTATGGACCAGTTTGCTCACCTGGTTCATCTGCACGTAGTCCAGGTTATCGACATCCGGGTATTCTGTTTTCAGGATGTCCAATACCTCCTCCAAGGTCTGGTCTTTCAAAAAAAGTGCAATCTCCGTCCCTTCTGGACGTGAGTCCTCCTTTTTTTCTTTCGAGACGGAAATAGAAACAACAACTGATACCGCCGACCCGGACTCCTTATTAAATACAACAGAAGGTTCAGACAACTTTCTGACCGGTGACTTTTTAGAAAGTCTTGATTTGACTGCGTTTTTGGCCTGCTTATACAACCCCATTACCCGGTAAGCCAAATGGCTAAACACGCCAGGATTGAAGCGCATCGTGGCAAAACCAAACCGTCCGGTCACCTCGTCCCGGAGCGGGTCCCTAAGCGTGATAATACCCGACTGATCCAGCCAGCGTAGCGCCCTAGTCATTGTGTCTCGACAGGCGGTGCCTGTCCACTTCGCTAGATCGTCGAGGAAGTATGGACGGAACCCATCGGCATCAACACGTTCGGGTTGGTAACCAAAATCGGTGCCGGTCTTGTTCAGGGCGAACAACTTTTTAAGTATGACCTTCATCAGTCGTCGCATGGATGCCGGCGCCTGGCGCATACGACCGTCTAGGTATTTATCCTCGCCAAACCTCGCGTAGCGTAGGACATCATCGCGGTTCCATTTAGCTTTGGTCCGTTCCATGTTATTGATCGCGATCAATATGGACACTTTGTCGGTCAGAATAAGGCTGGCGATCACTGCGCTCCTCCCTTCTTCAATGCATTGACCCGTCTTTGGATAGCAATCAGGACCTTAGGATTTAAGCGCAGCATGACGTGTGAGGCCGGGCCGTTCGCCCCGGGTTGCCCCGATTTACGCAAGGTGATGATCCCGGATTCGGCCAGCCAACTCAGTCCGTTGGTGATCGTGGCCCGGCACGTGATGCCGGTCCACTTCATGAGATCTTTCTGGACGAAGTAAGGTCGGAACCCGTCCGGATCGACGCGCTCGGGTTGGTAATCAAAATCGGTGCCGGTCTTGTTCAAGGCGAACAATTTTCCCAGGACCACCTTCAGGACCCGCTTCATTGACTCCGGGGCACTTCGTAATCTGCCACCCAATGATCCATATCGGGCAAAACACAGGACGTCCTCCCGGTGCCAAAGTGCCCCCGTTTCCGGCAGACGGTTCAGTTCAATGATCAGTTCGGTCTTAGTCATATTCGCCTTTACTTTCTTGCCGGGTAGGCGAAAATGCGTCGTCACGACAGGCATTTGGTCCACCGTTTGCAAGTTCTCGGCCGCCGCGCTAACGGCGGCCTTTTTTATTTTGAGTTTGGGTTATCTTTTTGTTGGCTGGCCCGGAGTCGCTCGAAATAGTTGAGCGCACTTTCGAAGGAAATAAATCTGATCCCCCTTTTGCAGCCCGGTTGCTTCACGACATAAGATTCGACATCCGGCTTAACACCCGAGGTTCTTTGATTCCAAAACGTCCTCGCGCCGCCAAAGAAGGGATCAACCTCCTTCGGGCGCGGAAAACGAAAAGTAATAACGGGAGCGATCGTCGTAACAGCCAAGACCTCAACTTGGCCCGCTGTCACCAATCGCTTTTGCGCAATCTGCATGTCGGCATTGTTGCAAGTCCCCTGGAACCCTCATCCACTTTGTAGGCCACCTAGACGCGACAATGATCGGCAGCCTCCTCGCGAATAGTGAGGCTATCCCCGTTACATTCGAATCGTGTGCAGCGAGTTCTTCGATAAGCAATTATGCCGCATCCAAATACACGGCCCCGACTGCAGTGCGAACGAGACGCACAACGGGATTATCGGGGAGGCCCAGCAAAACCCAGGATGCACAACTTAACTGCCGACTTTATTCGGGCTCGTGTTGCAGCCGGTGTGCGTCTTTCAGAAGAAAGGGTGTTCCCGAGTGTGGCGAGGTCCGGATCTGACTCCGGTGTGTTTTCGTATGCTTCGAGGATTACTTCCCACGCTACTGCCGCCCATTTAGGAGCAGACTCCCGTGAAAATGGTTTTAGACTCCTGGCGGTGGTTTTCCAATCCGCCGGCTGTGCTTTTCCCAGCAACGAATCCGCCGAAGGTGGTTCCGAGTGAGCCGATATGACGACCTGCAACGCCTGGAACGCGAGTTTGTTTTTGATCAGGTTGAGATCAGTCCCGCGCTCACGGTCTTTCCATGGGAAAAGGTCCAAATGGAAATTCTCGCCGAACTTCAACTTCTTCTGGAGATCCTCGATGTTGGTCGCGAAATACGGGTGCCGCGAGTATAGCACAGGCCACTGAATATGCTCGCGGGCGGCGGGCATAAACAGTTGGGGATTCGACAAGGCTTCCATGTTCAGATTCTCAACTGCTTTGTTGACTGTCCGATAAAGGGCCTTCGCCGCCACGACATTTCCTTTGGCGGCAAGGTGCTCAAGGGCCCGCATGGTCCGGTGAGCAATCATGCAGATCATGCCAACCTCAGGTGTAGGAGTCTTGGTCTTCTCAGCCCGAGCCATCAAGGACGCGACTGGTTGCAGGCAGGTTGCGACTAGCTGTTTGAGGTCAGCGTCCACAAGCCGCCGGTGAAGTTCTTCGTCTGTGATTTGCTTGAGGTCTTCCACCGGGATGGGTTGCCGCGGCTCCTCCAACGGTGGCGGCAGCTTCAGGACGATTGGGACCGGTTGTGCTTTGCGACGCGATTTTCTGCTCCGCGTTTTGGTCGCCTTGGTGCGTTTTGACATAACTATTGAGCGGACTTTTTTGAGGCTTTCATTCCAGGCCGCGTTTTCTGCTTGGCCTTCACGGGCCGATTTTTAAGTGAGGGCACCTTGCCGACCGCCTCCCGGAGCGGGGCGAGTTCGTGGTGGGTGTATTTTGCGTTCATGCTTGCGGTGCTGTGGCCGGTCAGTTTCATGCGCAATTCCTGCGACACGCCGGCATTTGCCAGCGCACTGTTGAAGCTGTGCCGCAGCGAATGGAAAGACTGGGGGCTGAATTTGCGCTTTCCCATCCCCTCGACCAGTCCCGTTTCGAGCCCGGCCCGGCGCATGATAACTTTGAATGATTCGCTCAAACCGTGCTGGCCACCGCTGCCCTTCGCGGCGAGTTCCGGGCACAGGAAAACTTCCGGCTTATCCGTGGACGCGATTGCCTCCAGGTGAGACTGGAGTTCCGGATGGATCGGGATTTCAATGAAGCGAGTTTTCCGCTTTGTCTGGCGTCGAGTCTTTTGCGGAATGAAGCGCATGACGCCTTTGGCCAGGTCCAACTCCTCCCACTTCATCTTCACGCAATCACCCAGCCGTGATCCGGTAAAATAACCCAGCAGGATCAGCGTCTTCCAACTCGTGGTCTTTGCGGCATCCACCAACAGTTTCACTTGGGCTGGCGTGAAGACCTCACGCTCGGAAGACTCGATTGCCGGCAATTCAATCGCCTCGACCGGATTGTTTGGAATCAGGCCCTGGCGCCGGGCTTGGTTGAAGACGTTGTTCAACGTCTTCGCATCTACCACCACGGTCTTGGGCGCACTGCCATCCTTCATGCGCTGGTTCACGAAGCCTTGGATGTCGCTCGCAGTGATCGCAATGAGGGGACGGTTGGCCCGGCTGCCGAGAAATTTCAGGAACAGGTTGACGGTGTTTTCGTAGCGTTCCGCCGTCCGCGCTGCCTTGGCGGCTTGTTTGCCCTCCAACCAAGTGCTAAGGAATGTGCGCGTTGGAGTGTGCCGGATGCCGGCTCCCGTCGTCCGTTCCAACATGCCACTGAGAATCTCCCGACACTTCGCTTCCGTCAGCACGCCCTGCCGGGCAAGTTCCTCGGTGTGTTCCAGTTCGAGGGCGATTTCCAAGGCCTTGTTCCGGTCCGTCTGCTTGGTG
Source organism: uncultured Bifidobacterium sp. (assembly GCA_964594985.1). Classification (GTDB taxonomy): domain Bacteria; phylum Verrucomicrobiota; class Verrucomicrobiia; order Limisphaerales; family JADLHS01; genus JADLHS01. The sequence goes on along the minus strand of CAZQNQ010000009.1, from coordinate 44,194 downwards.
GTCTTCTTGACTTGGCGCCCCGCAGCGTTGGTATAGCATGCCATATAGAACTTCGAGTTGGGGTGTCGCCAGATTGAGGCCATAGTCGTGTAAGAATAAAAGTAAGAATAGACACCGAAGTTTTAGTGGGACCTAGAAGCTCAAATCAACGTAAATCGAAGGTTTATGGGAATCAGATCGAGACGAGGGTTCGATTCCCTTCACCCGCTCCAATAAAATCAAGGGTTTTCTCACCGCCCCTCGATTTGGAAATGGATTGGAAACAGTTCCGCTTCATTCCCCGTTTGGATCAGGAACGAGGCGCACGCCACAAGTTCCGTCGAACCGGAGGGGGAACGAGCCAGGCGGCAACCGAAAATTCTCCGATGCTTCTTTTTCTTCTGCCAACTGACCGCCCAACGCGGCGGTCAACTGTGCAAGATCAAAGATGAGCGTTGGCGTCCCGCCTTGGAGGTCGCTTTATCGGCGATAAAACCGTGGATGCGCACCTCGATATCCACTTTGGAAATTTTCAGCGACTTGGCTCGCTCGTTCTCTTCAACCATCAATGCCGGCGGCAAGTTTTGGGAATGGCTGTTTCGGGGTGAGAGGGAAACGAAACTGATAAGAATCCAGATCAGCAGCGGGATTCGACGACGGAGGCGGTTCAGAGCATTCATGAGATTAGTTTGCGAAATTGAGCACGGTTTGATTCAAGCTGGCTGGGTCGTTGGTTCCGGTTCAGTGGGTTCTGCGGGGCGTTTTAGCAAGCGGTTCACGCTGATCCAAGCGATGAATCCCAGGAAGCCAATCGCGCAGAGATTCAGATAAAGCGTCTGCCGATCCGGATCCAAACCCGTCGCACATGGGTATATGATTCCCACAACCAAAAACTGCCCGGCCAAGATTTTCGAGGCTGCTCCTGAAACCACGCGCGCGAGCAACTTCGCGAGTCCCAACAGGAAGGGAATCAGAATCATGATAGCCGTTCCAACAAAGCCAAACAACAAGTCGCTGAAATCACCGAGCAATCCATAGGCGAAGGCCGTTGCCGCACCGAAGAGAACAGTGATCAGAACCGCCTGGCGCACTTGGAGCAGTGACAAGGTCAATGCGATCATGGCGAAAATCATTAACCAAGCCCGTTCGACTTCGCCAAGCACAGCGTTCGTGATGGCTCCAGACTGGGGCAAGGACGGGAGCGCGATGCCCATACCCTGGCTGGAAATGGCATGGTCGAGATTGAAACGCAACACACTGCCTTGGTTATCGGCGGTGGGCCGAATCTCGGTCGGCGTCATGCACCCACCAGGATAATTGAGTTTGTCCTTGGTCAAATCCGGCAGGGTCAAGGTCAACAGGAAGTCACGAATCTCCCGCGCTTCGCGCACCTGAAAATACCAGAAGGACACGCCCCGACTTTTGAAGGCGATTTTGAAATCAAGCGCTTCGTTTGGAGCCAGTTCCCGGGCCAGCACCAAGGCGGAATCTTTCAACTGCATCCGGGGCAACACATCCTGGCCATTGAGTGTGGCGGAGATGTCATCATACATGGCCCCGGAGGCAGGCAGCGGGAAGACCAGATTGCACTTCTGCGTAGTGATCGCCGGATTGTTCAGCTTCCAGGCGAACTGGCAGACGGTTTCATAACCACCATAATACGCCGACCCCTTCTTGCGCGGATTCTGTTTCAGCACAATGTCATGCTTCGCGGCAACGAACGGATTGGCGGTGACTGTATTGCGGACGGTTTTCTTCCGTAAGACCGCTGGCTTGGTCAAGTCTTCCGACTCGATGCGCTCGGTGATTTCTTCGTCGGTATAGATTTGAACTTTCAGTTCGCCCTGTTCCTGCTCAGCGCCCCAGATGGTTTGCACGGCGTTATAGTTTGCCTGGGTGACCCGCCCATGCGTGCGTTGAAAGTTGGATTCCGCTTGGCGCAGATAACTGCGCAAAACGGAAATCGTCGCCACCAATATCGCGACCAAAGTTAGCCCCAACACCAATCGGTTGAAATGCCCGTATAGCGCCCACAGCAAACTCGGTTTGTTTGTGGAGTCCGTGGCGGCTTTGGGCTTCAGAAATACTGTGAGAAACACGGCGAGCAATGCGGCGCCCAAGAATAGCGCGAGCAGTGGTTCGACGGCGGCGAGGTCGCTGGCGCGACTCATGATTTTGGACAGGATGGCTTTCATTGCGGTTCATTCCGGATGGTTCGCGGCATCTGGCAGGACAGACTTGGCGCGCTTGCTTCGAGGCAAGGCTCGCTGCCAAGTTCATATTCATGATTCAGAGGACGCGGATTTGGTTATAGGTTTTGCCATGGCCCGCCCAAAAATCGGAACGACTGAGTCAAAGGCACGCCACGACGTAACTGCTGGACGCCGCTTACAGAGCGGCGTCAGATCGGAAGAGGAACCGTCACTTCGCAAACGAACCGCGAAGCGTGCTGGCATTCAAATCCTTCCCGGTAAATTTGTCCACTGCCTTCGGGAAAAAGTTATTGACAGGTCAACACTCTGGCGGCGGGAATAATTTAACACGGCTTTCGAACAGCAACGCACCAGAGATCGGATGTCATGGTTTGATCAATCTTCCGGTCGCTCGCCGGCGGGCGCCATCTTCACCAGCCTGGGATCAAACTGGCCCAACACGGTGACGAGATCGCGCTGCGCTTCCATGACTTCGCGAATGTTTTTGTAGGCCATCGGCACTTCGTCCAGCCCGGAACTGATGAGCGTCACGCCGCGTTCGCGCAGCAACCGGTTCACGTCCTTCCAGTTGAACTTCTCGTTCGCGGCCTTGCGGCTCATTGCGCGGCCGGCACCGTGCGAAGCTGAATTCAACGACTCTGCGTTGCCCTTGCCGCTGACGATGAATCCCGGCGTCGCCATCGAACCGGGAATGATGCCCAACATACCTGCGCCCGCAGGCGTCGCGCCTTTGCGATGCACAATGACCTCGCGCTCCACGCCATCAATGACGTGTTTCTCCTTCCACGCGAAGTTGTGATGATTCTCCAAATCAAGCAGCACCGGCGCGCCAAGATTCTCCGCGATGTGTTTATGAATGCACGCGTGATTCGCCGCCGCGTATTGGCCCATCAACTCCATCGCGTTCCAGTATTCCTGGCCCTCCTGCGAATCGAGCGACAGCCACGCGAGCCGTTTCAATTCGCTCGGCAAATCCGGGAACTGATGGAACGCGATCTTGCTGTAATAATCGCACACCGCCGCGCCCGTGCCACGACTGCCGCTGTGCGACAACAACGCCACGTAAGTTCCTGCAGGTAATTCTTTTGATTGGCCTGCCGATGCTATCGGCCCGTGCGCGGTGAACAGACCAAACTCCACGAAATGATTTCCGCTCCCGCTCGTGCCGAGCTGTGACCACGCCTTGTCCTTGTTCTGTTTCGTAATCGGACTGACCGACCAATCCGCATCTAGCACGTCGTGCGTGCGGCGCTGCTTGAAATTCGCACCGACACCGAAACGTGTTTCCGCCTCGATGGCGCGCGTGAGCCGGTCCTGCTTTTGCTCCAGGTCGCGCAACGGAATATCCTGCACCGTCATCTTCATGCGGCACGCAATGGTATCGAGGCCGGTCAGCGTAGTGACGAGGCCCTTGAGTTCGGCCAGACGGAAAATCTGGTCGTAGATTTCCGCGTTGGCGGCGGCGACCACGGCCTTCACCTTGATCAACTCGGCAAGCTTGGCGCGCAAGCGCGTCAACACTTCGCGGTTGTCGTAATCAAACTTCTGTTTGCTGGAGCGGGAATTCTGTTTCGTGAGCAGTTCCTTCAACTGGGCGACTTCGCCGGCCAGTTGGTTTTTCAGTTTGAGTGCTTTGGCGATTTTCATCGGATTCCTTTTGTTTGTCGGATTTTGTTTTTAGTTTTCAAATTGGTTGTCCCGCGCGGTAATGCTCCGCGGTCTTCCGGTTATCAACCGGGCGCTCTGCTATTGAGCTACGGGACAATGGTTAATTGCGGCTTCGCGCCGAATCGGTTCACGGGACGGAACACGAGTTTCAGCCGCTGCGTCGGTCGGATGCGCATCACGCGATTCGGTTTATAGCTCCGGCGAAAAAGTAATTGGCTTTGGTAACGGATTGCGGATCTCATGGAGTTGCCTTTCGTTGAGGGTTTGGAAATTGGCGGAAGGCGTCGGTAATGCTCCGACCTCGGCGTTGTGCCGATCTTGTTTTCGAGACAAGTGCAGCCAGCTTATATCTGCCTGCCTTCCGCAAGAGTTGATGGTTGGGAGTTGAGAGTTGATGGAAAGCTTGGCGACCTGTCCGGCCTATCAACCATCAACCATGCACTATCAACTAAACTGGCTGCCAGGGTTGGACTCGCACCAACACCGAACGGCTTAACAGGCCGCCGTGCTACTTTGACACCACCTGGCATTTCTACGATTGCAAGTTACAGGTTGAAGGTTGCAGGTTGGAAACCGCACACACGTTCGCGATAAAACCTGCAACTTGTACCCTGCACCTTTCAACCAATGGATTGGCGCTGCCGGCAGGATTCTCACCTGCATCGTTCCGCTTAGAAGACGGATGCCTGATGTATTCGACCACGGCAGCAATTTGAAATTGGTCGGAACGGCAGGATTGGACTTCCCAAGTCTTGCCAGGTGGATGCCCAAAATAGAGCTGTTCGCTTTCGCGAACTGCAAACCACCTGCGATCTCGCGGGCCCAAGCCGCGCGCTCTAAAGACTGAGCTACGCTCCGAAAAAATGGCGCTCTCGATGGGACTTGCACCCACACTCTTCCCGCAGACAACGGGTCGCTTTTCTATTCAGCTACGAGAGCGAAATGGTGGGAAATGCTGGTAACGCTCCAGTCGTCAGCTTCCGGCACTGTTTAACGACGGCGGGTTTACAGACCGCGGTCCGGATCACTTCCCATGTAGATATTGGTAGCGGGGGTGGGAGTTGCGCCCACGGAGGCAGAGCTTATGAGGCTCGCCTGAATCTCATTCTCCCCGCAGTAAAATGGTGGAGTCGGTGGGTAATGCTCCCACATCAACTTGCTTGCAAGGCAAGTGCATTGCTTGTCTGCCACGACCCCAGGAAAATGGCAGGCCGCCTCGGTGCTGCCCCGAGCAAACTGAGTTTTGGAGACTCTGCTGCGCAAGCTGGCGCGCGGCCTGTGAGAAATGAAAGGAGCGTTGTGGCTACGCTCAACTCTCGTGTGAAATTAAAAGGGCCGGGAACATTCGTGTTCCCGGCCCGTGCCATTTCAATAAAGAACAAACACCTCCTGGTGATCTATGTGATCCCAGCCCGCGGATTCACGGCGGCTGTTTCGGTGTTTGGGGGCACACCTCCTCCGAAGCCCTTAAAATGTAAATTCGTTTCAAACCATCTTGGCGCGCTTATCAGCGACCGGCGGGCAGACCCCACCGGTGGAATGCTTTGGCATTCCTGCGCTTCAATTCGTTTGGCACTGTCAGACATCATCGAGACGTCACTACGTTGTTAATCACAGACTGGTCACCTTTCGTTGCCGCCATTTCACCATCAGTTTCAGGGAAACAAAAACCCTGCTTACACGGGGTAAGCAGGGTGTATAAATCTTCTTTCGATTCGTTACCTGCTTACCTCCAGATTATCCATGCTCGCTTCGGGGTTCTGCCCACGATACGACCTGGATAGCCCAAGGCTAAACGCACAACCTTGGCTTAACCGGCTATGCCGGGTCGTTTTCGCGACCGCCATCGTCGGCCAAATCGTGGCTGTTATGTTTCTGCAAGTCTTCATCGAACGTGCGTAGGTTGTAACATCGAAGTGCAAAAGCGCCTACTTATACTTTGTGGGGGTGAACTATTTTTGATTCAAATATCCGTATTGATTGATGAATGCATTGCTTCACTGGCGGTCACAGCAAGAATTCGTGCAGTCAAAGTGCCGGCGGACTTCCAGGGCTGCAACCTGTCTCCAACACAAGTTTGCTTGCCGACATTACTTTGCCGCTTCGGTCGCAAGACCAACCTTGGTGATGTCCAATTGCTGTAATACGTCCAGCACGTTGATCATGTTCTGGTAATCCACTTCTTCTGAGCCTTCAACCACGACACCCAGTTCGGGGTCGGCGATTTTCAACTGTTGCAGTTTTATTTTTAGCGCGGGGATCGTGAACGGCTCGCGATTCAAAAACGCCTGCCCGGTATCGTCCACGACAATGCGGTTGATCTTGGGTTTGGGCGTGTCGGGATTGGCAGGTGGCGGTTTGCCGGAGGGCAGATTGATTTCCAGGCTGTTCGTCAACTGCGGCGTAGTGATGATGAAAATCACCAGCAGCACGAACACGAGATCGAGCAGCGGCGTGATGTTCAACTCGTTCAATGAGCCGTGACCTTCGCGTTGGATTTTTTTGAAAGCGCGCTTTTTCATTCAAGTCCCATCTCTGTCGCCACCTGCACATCAAACCGCACCAGCACCCGGTCGGGAAAACCTTTGGGCGGCACCCGACCGATGGAAGACACCGTCGCCAGCACCTGCTTCACGGATCTATCCCAGGCGGTGTCGCCCGAGCTTTTTTTCCAAGTCGCGCCTTGAATGCGACCCTCGCCATCAATCGCCAGTTCCACTTCCGCGACGAGTTTTTCGTCGTCAATGCCCTCGGGCCGATTCCAGCGCGAGCGCAGCGTGTACTCGACGAATCCTTTGTACATCACGTTCGGGTCGGACGTGGTCTCGACTTGTTTGCCGCCCTCGAAATCAAACGCGGGCAAGGCCGTCGGCGCGGGGGCGGCAGCGGGCGCGGCCATTGTCGCGGCAGGCGGTGGAGTCGCGCGCGGGGTTTCCGGTTGCGGCGTCAACACAGGCTTGGGTAATTCCACCTTTGGTTCTTCCACCGGCGGTTTCTCTTCCGGTGGCTTCTCCTTGGGTTTTTCCTCGGGCGGCTTTTCCTTCGGCACCATCGTCACCGCGATCTTTTTCAACTCCTTGCCGAGAATGCCTTCGCGCGCCGCGATGAACACGAGCCCCCCGATAATCACGCCGTGAAACACCAGCGAGATCACCACGCTCAAGCGCGAGGTTTTCTTTTGTTTGCGGATGTCAGCCATGCTTTTGCGGTCAATTTTTGTTCGGCTCGGTAGCAAGATCCACTTTCACCACGTTGGCCTGCTGGAGCGCATCCATCACCGTGACGATGTGGCGATACTTCGTCTTGCCATCGCCGCGCACAATGACGTTGAGGTCGGGATCGTCCACTCGCAACTGCACGAGTTCGGACAGCAAGCCGTCCAACGTGACTTGCTTCTTGTTCAGATGAATCGTGCCCGCGGCGTCCACCGTCACGTAGTTCGCTTTCGGCGGCGAATCCTTCTGCTTCTTCGACGCAGTCGGCAGGTTCAGATCCAGATCGTTCACAATCGGCGTCGTTGTGATGATGAAAATCACGAGCAATACGAACGCGAGATCGAGCAGCGGCGTGATGTTCAACTCGGTCAACGAGTGGTGAACGCTTTTGGAGCACTTCCTCATATTCCGGAGGCTTGGATGACAGTGTTGGCGTCGTAACCCTCCTTGCGGATGGCTTTGGTGATCGCCTCGGAGACTTCCTCGCCAATCGGGCGCGCATCCACATAGCTGTGTTCGATCTGCGTCGCGAACCGGATCGAGAACGCGTCCAATTCCTGCGTGAACGCGCGAATCCGCGTCACCATGAAGTTGTAGGCGAACATCGCCGGGATCGCGACGAGCAAGCCGATGACCGTGGCGATCAACGCTCCGGCAACGCCCGGTGCCATGGCTGTCAGGCTGGCGGAATTTGCCTTCGCGATGCCGGAGAAGGTTTCCATCACGCCCCAGACCGTGCCGAGCAACCCGATGAACGGCCCGCCCGCCACCGCCGTCGAAAGCACGATCATGCCTTTCTCCAACGCGAGCGCCTCGTGCATGGCGGCTTCCTCCAGCGAGACACGGACGGAATCAAAACCCGCCTGCGTAATTTTGGCTTCACCTTTCACGACGACCGAGTGTTTCGTGAGTTGAAACTGGAGTTCCTTCTGGCCCGCGACATAAAGCTCGTAGGCCGGAGCGCCATCGAACGTCGCGCCTTTGCGGTGCAAGTCCAGCGGCTCGCGGGTTTCGTGATAGGCATCGAAGAACTTTTTTGAAGCCCGGTTCGCGCGCCAGAGCTGAATGATCTTCGTGATGATGACTGACCAACTGAACAACGACACAATGACGAGTGCGCCGATGGTGAGCTTGCCTTCGAGGGTGGCTTTCTCGAACGCGAATTGCAGCGCGCCCGAGGCGAACATGGGAGTAATGAGGGAGGTGGTTAGCATAATTGTGAATTGATGGGGTTGAAATTAGTGTGAACGTCCGCCCTCACCCCGGCCCTCTCCCCCGGGGAGAGGGAGGACGAAGCGATGCGCCCGGAAAACTTGATTGGCAAAACTGCCATCGCCGCCACATTTCTATTCGCGAGAATGAAGCTCTGCAAACCAGCAATCTCCGCCAAGTTGTCGTTCGGAATCTGGAGACGTTGCAAACCAGCGACCTCCACATCACCCGACGCGGCGAATGATTCCCTCGCTCCCAGAACCGGAGCGCCGATCTCCTGATCGGCTCGGCGCGACCCAAGCTGGGAATCGAGCCGATCAGGAGATCGGCGCTCCGGTTCGTTCCAGGGTTCAAGGCGTGAATCTTGACACGGAGAAATCTCATCCCTGCGAGGAGAGCGAGCGTCAAACAAACTTTTCGGCAATGTTCTCGAAGCAATCATGATTTGTTGGGGAGAATGACCGTCACGCGCCCGGTGGTCTTGGCGAGGCGCGGGCCGGGTTTTTGTTTTTTGGCGAGTTCTTCTTCCTCGTCCTTCTTCTCGGTTGCGGCTTCCCTGGCTTTGTCGTCGCTGGCGAGACTCTGGCTGGTGGCGGAAGCTGCCGTGCCCTGGGCAAAACCTTGCCGCGAGGAACTCGCGTCGCCGCTGGTGGAGACGTTCTGCGAGAGCAATGCGGCGTCCACCGTGCTCCCGCTGGCGCTGACACTGCCCACGCCGATGATCGTACCGGAGATCGTACCGCCAGCGCTCACGCTGGCGTTGCCACCGGAGAGTCCTGTGACGTTTGCGTTGCGACTGCTTATCAGTACCAGATCGCCACGCGCGACAATGATTCCGGCTATATCACCGGTGGCCTCCAGGTTTACCGTGCTGCCGATGACCCCCGAACCGCCCGCATCAATGTTTCCAACGTAAACCACGTTGCCATTGGCGTCCTTCGTCCCGGCCCGCAACGTCACCGTACCGAGGCTGCTGCCGATCCCATTGAGCGGGATTTGCACGATACCGCCCGCACTGGCGATGATGTCGCCCCGTGGGGTTTCCACCAGAATGTCACCAACGGTGGTCAGCGAACGTGGAAAGGCCGGATTGAGGGAGGGCGGGAACGTGGTCGCCAGAACGCCGCTCCCGGGAATGGTTTCCACATCGGTCAAGATCTGGCGCGTCACCGGGTCCACATAAACTTTCTGGACCGTGGCCGCCCCGCTGCCGCCCGTGCCCGCATCCACGTTGCCTTCGAGCGAACGCACCAACACGTTCCCGCCATCATAGGCGGCGATGCGGGAACCGTTCACATTGATGTCGCCCCGTGCGATCACTGTCACGTCGCTGTCATCCAGGGTGAAAATGCCGCGGGCCGCCTGGCCGCCGGTGCTGAAATTGCGCGAGCCGACGCTGATGTCGCCGTCCGCATAAACATTGATGTCGCCGCCGTTGAGCGAAGCGATCTTGGTCGAAAACATGTCGAGACTGCCGGACAGGAGCACGTTGAGGTCCGCCCCCTCCGTGAAATAGTCTGCCAGCGCCACGTTGCGACTCGGGCCGTCGGAGACGATGCCGACCGTCGCACCCAGATCGAGGTCGTGCGCGGTGATCGTGAACGTGCCCCCGCCGCCGATGCGATAACCGGAATCAGGGTTGGAGGGAATGTCCTGACTGGCGGCGTACAACTGTTGCAACACGGCGGCGCTCACGAATTCGGCGGGCGCGGTGACCGGCTCGAAACTCGCATCCAGAATGGGGTTGCCAAACGCATCAAATGTCCGCACCCGCAGATTCAACAACGCCTGCAGTTGCTCGCCGGTCATCCGGCCCTGGAACGTGAGAACGCCGGTGGTTTCGTTGTAGTAGAACTGGTTTTCGATTCCCGCCGCGCTGCCGACCAAGGGCGGGTAGATCAGTTTCAGCAGCGGATCGAACAGCGCGAAATTTGGCGGGGCGCTCGGCACGCTGGTGAATTCATTCCGGTTGATGATGTTGCCCGCGACCGTGATGCGGGTGTCGTCGTCATCATGCAGGTTCTGCCCATCGAACCGGCTGTTGATCATATTGCCACCCACGTTGAGCTCCGCTCTCTTGGCCGCGCCGAGCAGGATGCCATTCATATCGCCAGCGATGTCGAGTTGGATGGGGTCGGGATCGTTGAGATGAACCGGCGTGGCGGCGTGATCGGACAAACCGAAATCGCCAAACGTCCGATACTGCGACTTGCCGCTGTCGGACATGATCAATTGGGTCAGACCGGTGTTCTTGGTCCCCACCAGCGATCCGCCAGCGGTGGTGGTGATGCGCAGATCGCCCAGCGGCGACGGGAACAAGATCACGTCATTGCCAAGAATGACGCCACCCGCGCCGGCGGTGATCTCCAGAGTGCCGGGATAGATGGCCGGCATGTTCTGCGAGAACGCGTCATTGTAGCGCGGCAGCGCCGTGCCGCGCAGTTGCACGGAGTTTCCGGCGTGCAACCGGGTGTAGGCATCCGCCGCGTAATCGAACCGGAAGCGGTTGACCGCCGAACTCGAGCCGACGTTGTTGAACAGGCCGTTCGGATTGCGCACTTCTTGCAAGAGAATGTCATGCCCCGCGTTCACCGTCCAACCGCCGCTCACCAGGCTCAACGCCAGCAACCGCGAAGCCGTGCCCGCATCGCGCCCGGCCGTGATCGTGCCGATGCCGTTGCGCACGACGTAGTGCCCGCTGACATCGCGGCCCGCCGTGATCGTCACATCGCCCGGGGCCGCGCCAAACGCGCCGCTGCCGGCGTCGGTCTGCGTGCCGCCCGCGATGGGCAAGTAGCTGATGACATCCAGCCCGGCCGTCAGATTCACATCGCCTCCGTTGCCGGTGCTGATGCCGCCCAGATCGGCGCTGACGTTGTAGCCCAGGGTGGAAAAGGTGAACCCGTTCGCCTTCGTGCCGGTGTTGATGCTTCCGCCAACCGCGTGTGCCGTGATGCTCCCGCCGCCAACCGTCCGCACCTGCCCGCTGCCCACGGTGATGTTGTTGCCCGCGAGCAGACTGATGTTGCCGTTCTGCGTCTGCAACGAACCCGTGCCCGCAAACGAAATCGTGCCCACACCGGGGGTCACCGTATCCGCGAGGGAAAAATTACGACCGGCCTGGAGCGTCACCGACCAGTTTTCCCCGCCGAGAATGCTCGCGCCGGTGGAGATCGTGATGTTGTTGCCCGCTTCCAGCTTGAGCAGGCTTCCGGGCGTATTAAGCCCGGTGCTGGACTCCAGGTCCCAGATCGTGCCGGAGTTGAGGGTGATATTGTTCAACGCCTGCAATGTGATCTGCGAGAAACCGAGAAACGCAGAGTTCACATCAAGCGTAAGTGTGCCAGCCACTGGCGCGTCGCCGGAGCCGACCGTGCCCGAGCCAATGCTCCCGTTGCCGCTGCTGCCGATGACGATGTTGAGCGGGTCAATCAACAGTCGCCCGCCAGTGCTGCCGAAGCCGGCGCTGCCATCAATCCGCGAATGGATGGCGGACATGAACGGCGCGGAGACTTCCACGAATCCGCCAGCGCCACCCAGGCCACCGCCAGTGACATTGATTTGCGATGAGGCGGAGTCGGCGAAGGTGCCGCTGGAGATAATCTCAATCTGCCCGCCCGCACTCGCACTGGCGGAATCACCGTTGGCGGAAAGGACCGAATGTTCGCCGAGCGTGATGGCTTCCGAAGCAACGAGTTCGATGATGCCATTCCGTTCGCGGATGGAGTTGGCCTGAACCAGCCCGCCTTGATTCACGACCTGCGCCTGGAGGGCAATCGCGCCCGCGTCAGCGATGAGTTGGCCGGAGTTGTCCACTGAACCGGACGGCAATTTTACCGTCGCGCTCAGGCCACGTCCATCGGGGCGTTCGCTCAACAGCACTTCCTGACCGGCGATCAAACCGATGCTGCCCTCCGGGGCGGTGATGCGGCCATGATTCTCGATGTGCGCGGCGATAAGAAACGCCGAACCGCCTTTGCCCACGTTGATCTGGCCGTAATTGATGATGCTCGCGCTCGGCGGCGGCCCGGTGAATTGCCAGAACAACCCGGCGCTGGAATCAATTGGGCCAATCGGCGCGGTCGAAACGATCAAGCCTGCCACGCTCACAAAGGAGTTCGGGCCGAAGTAAAAACCGTTCTGGTTCATCAGCACCACAACGCCGTTCGCTGTGAGGTTGCCGAAGATTTGCGACGGGTTCGCGTCGTTGATGCGATTCCATACCACGGAAGACGCCGAGGGTTGGATGAACGTGGTGGTCTGCCCCGCCGCAATGTTGAACGATTGCCAGTTGAGAAAGGCGTTGTGCGACGCAGTGATGTTGAGTTGATTGCCGTTGGCCACGGCGCTGGCCGTGCCGCTTTGCACGGTCATTCCATACGGATTGGCGGGCGCGCTCACGGCGAACAGAAACACCACGGCAGCCAAGCAAACTTGCATGAAATTTGTGATGACGCCCGCCCTCACCCCGGCCCTCTCCCCCAGGAGAGGGAGAATCATAGGCCGTGCATCGTCACTTGGAACGCTGCTGATTTGTGAGCGGTAACTGTCATGGAGATTAGATCGGCGGCAAATACAACCGGAGTAAACGAGTGATTCGGTGGCGTCGCATCGTCCTCCCTCTCCCCGGGGGAGAGGGCCGGGGTGAGGGCGAGTGTCCAACAAATTTATCTTGGTGATGGTTTTCATCAGAATTGTGCTCCGATAGAGAAGTTGGCCCGGACCTCGCCGGCGCGCGTGTTGGCGGAATCTTCCAACGGCCAGCCGACGATGAGTTTCGCATCCACACGGTTGTTGATGTTGGCCGACAGGCCAAAACCAGTGCCGGCCAGTGTGCGATAAATGTCGCGCCCCGGCGACGTATCCATCGGATAACGCTGGCTCACGTCAAAGAAAACCGAACCACGCAGCCAGACCGGAGCGGTACCCGTCCAGACCGGCACGTCACCGGTGATGAAGGGCGTGCGCAGCTCCACACTGCCGAACCAACCCGTGTCGCCGTACTGATCGCCCTCGTAATAGCCGCGCACACTGTTCACGCCACCCATCGCGAACTGTTCATTGCTGATCAGCGGCCCGGTGGCCGCCTGACCGCTGGCGCGCAGGAGCAGCGACCAATTCTTGAAAACCGTCTGGTCGCGCGTAAGTGAGAGCGTGGCTTTGCCGTAGTCGGCTTTGGTTTTGCGCGAATAGGAGGCCGGCACAAAATCCCGATCGTTCCCGACGAAATTGGCGCTCAACCCCAGACTCGCCGCGAAGCTGCCGCCGGGGTCGGTCTGGAAGTAATCCACGCCCAAAGCGAGTGGCAGATAATCGAACTCGTTGCGCCGCGTTGGTTGCGGCGACGACACCACGCTCTGGATGGTCTGCGAGCCGGACGAGTTGGTGACCACCGTTGTGATGATGAAGTTGTTGGTGTTGAAACTTTCCAGCGAGTAACGCTTCCAATCCAGGCCGGCGGAAAAACTGAAGCGCTTCGTGTCGCTCAAGGCCAGCGGAAGGTTCAGCCGCCCACCCGCGCTGGCGTTGACGGTCAAATCCTGCCCGGAATCCTGGGACACGATGGTCAGCAGGGGCGTTTGCGAAACGAGCACCGGCGGACCGAACTTCACCCCGGTATCACTCGACGCGTAACTGCCATAAAAAGTCAGGTCCGGCCGCGCGCCGGCGGGCGGCAACCGGAACTGGCGCGTGGCTTCGTCATAACCGAACTGACCCGCCGAGGCATTGATCTGATTCTGCAGCGCGCTGACTTCACCGAACGGCAGCCGGTAAAACGCGCCGTAGTTGGCGATGAGCGGCCGGTTAAGCAGGAACTCATGCCCCTGGCCTGCCACATTGTATTCTTCCGGCGTGAAGCCATACGAAAGCCCAAGCTGATGTTCGCTCTGCCACAGGTTCGCATAATTCGCGGACGCATTGACGCGCAAATCGGGTGTGCCGGGCGTGTTCTGGTTGTTCAAATCCACCTTGCCATGCAACGGCAGCCGATCCTTCACCCGCAACTCCAGCGCGCTCGTGCCGGGTTCGGGGCCGGGCGTGATGACCGGATAGATCGTGCGGTCACGATTCTGGTTCGCCAGATCCACCTCGCGCTGCAACGCGCTGCTGTTGACGACTTGATCCTTCCAGATGAGCGCATCCTGCACCGACGGCAAGGCGCGCAGGACATTGTTGGAACTAAAATGACGGTTGCCGAGCACCCGCACAGCCACCAGCACTCCCTCCATGACCTGAACGGTGATGGTGGCGTTGGTGAGCTGTTGCGGTGGCAACGAAACCTTGGCGCTGGCGAAGCCGCGTTCGCGATAGGCCAGTTGCAGTTCGCCGAGAACTTTCTGCACCTGCGCGAAGGTGATGTTCGTCCCGATGCCGTTGGTGACGATGGCATCAATCGTCGGCTGCGTGAGCAGCGTGTTGCCGACGATGTCGTAGTGGCGGACCTCAAACGTGCGGGGCGGCGCGGGTTTGTTCGTCGCCGCAACCGCGACGGCCAAAGCTTCCTCGGCGGCGAGCGTCAAACCTTCCTCGACCTTCACGATGACTGTGCCGGCCATGAGCACTTGCTGCGGTAATTTCACCGTGGCGGCGTAATAACCGCGCTCGCGATAGACCGCTTGCAACTGCGCGAGCGCCTGCTCCAGTTGCGCCAGATTCGCGGCGGCACCGGCAGCAGGGCTGAGAATGCGGTCAATCTCGTCCGGCTGAAGCACGGTATTCCCGTAAATCTCGAAGTGCTGGAAATTGTAACTCGGCGCAAGCGCAGCAGGCAACGTGACGGGCGCGGATGCGGCTTCGTTCTGGTTCGGACCAGAGACGACGTTGAGGCTGACAATGCCATTGGTCAGCGGTTGTTGCGGAAGCGTGATGGCGGCACGGAGATAACCGCGATCCCGGAAAGCCTGCTGGAGTTTCGTCAGCGCGCGGCGGATCTGCGGCACGGTGATGTTCGTGCCGATGGCGCTTTGGGTGGCGCGATCCACGGTGGCTTGATCGAGGACGGAGCTGCCGGTGATTTCGTAGCGGCTGACTTGAAAGCTGGGAACGACCGGGGCATTCGTCGCCTGCGCGTGAACAGACGCACTGCCCAAGGGGGCGGCAAACAGCAGCGCAGTTGCATAAACGAATCCGGTTCGCAGAAACAACATTCGATATTTTAGTAACGATGGCTCCATCGGCATGGTCGCGGGGCAGAAACCGGCGCGGGCCAAATACCCGCGCCGGTTGTGATTTATTGCGACTGATTATTTCGGGGCGACCGGCGCGCCGTCCGCGTCGCGTTCCACATTCAACCGGCCAATCGGAATGGAGAACGGCGCGGTCAACAGTTCGCTTTCAATCGAACTGATCAACGCGGCGCGATACGCGGGAATATTGCCGATGATGCCGGCGCGAATCAGCAGGTGCTCATACACCCAGAGACTGTATTGACCTTCCAGCACCGGGGTGAAGTCGTTCGGGGCGTTGTTGAGGAACGTGCCTTTGAACGCCTTGCTGCCGTTGTAATTGAGGACGTTCAAACCACTGTTCACATTGTACGAATCCTCGGAGATCAGGTAGCTGATCGCATTGCTGTAGTTGTTCAGGTGGGTGGTGATTTCACCCGCAGTGCGCCCCGTCGGATCCACCTGCCAGGCATTCGCCGCGGTGTTCCACAAGTATGAACTGGGGAATCCGGTGAACAGTGATTCCAATAGCACCGTCACCCGCTGGCCGGCGGTGGGATCACGATTGATGAAGTAGATCGTGTGCGTGTCATTGGTGTTGCCGGTGAGGAACCACGCCGGCACCGAGCCGTTGGCCAGAATGGTCCGCAACTGGTGCGTGGTGAGGTTGGTGATGCCCGCGGTGCCAATCGTGCTCTTCACGAAGTTGATCGGTGTGGCCCCAAACAACGCGTCATTCAACACGGGCGAAGGGAATTCCGTCGCTTGTTGGAAGATGGACGAGAAGGCGACATCTGATTTCACGCCCGATGTCAGCGTCGTGTCCCCGGGAGTGGACGTGGCGAGGAACGCGACGTTGCGATCCTGCACCAGGTCTTGAATGCCCGCGACCGCGCCATTGTAGAACGCGCGGACGGTGACGGTCTGCCCCCCGAACAAGTTCGTGATCCGACCGGTCCAGGTCACTTTGAGTTCGGACGGTGTGGTGGGGCCGTCGGCGGGATTCTGGCTCAATAACACCCCGTTGGTCGGGTTGTTAAAGAGCCCGCGGATCGCGCGATAGGCGGTGCTACGGAACGCCACGGCGCCAGAGATGTTGATTTCAACCTGCGCCGGGGCGCTGGTGGCGAGCAACAGGCCCGCCAATGCTGTCAGTGCTGATTTGGTGATTTTCATAAACGGTCTTTCAAAGGATTTAAGTTGTCTGTTTCGATTTGGTTTCAATTTCGGTTTCAGTCCGCCGGGATGACTCATTGCGCGTCCACGGCAAAGAAGCGGATATCCGCTGTGTTCGTATCAGAAAGCGACAGCACGGCCCCCGTGCCGACGATGGAAGCGCCAGTGGTCCAGGTGGACACCGGCGTGGTCAAACCCGCCGCAGCCGCAGCACGCAACCGGTAAGTCGCGCCCGCGGTCGTGGTGAAGGAAACGGTCGTGACAGCACCGTTGCGGACGATGCCGGTGATCGTCGGCGCGGGCGGCGCCACCGCCGGATTGTTGAACGTCAACGTGCCGTTCGGCTTGAACTCGAAGTAGCCCAGGTAACGCGCGTCGCCCGAGCCAGGCAGCAGTTCGTAGAGATCCGCCTGCGAAACATTGCCGGCGTTGTCGGCAAAATCCGCCGCCGTCAGAGTTTCCACATTGCCCTGGAAGTTGCCGGCATAATTGCCGTTCACTCCGATGGCGGTGCCGACGTTTGGATTGTTGCCCACGGGAATCACAACGCCGGTAGCAGTATTGTTGGCGTTGCCCGGAAGCGTGCTGCTCGCCAGCGCGGCATTCTTGCCGATGGCGTCAATCTGCGAACCGTTGTTGCCTTGGAGCGATTGACCGCGCCGCTGCCACGGCGTGCTGGGCACGCTGGGGCTGATGCGTTGCCGGCTGATCCAGAGGGTTTGCGCCGGGTAATTGGGATCAAGTGCTTCCAATCGGTTGGCCGCCGCCACGGACCACTTCAGTTCGTTATAGTCCGGAAAGGACGAGCTGAGTTGCCCCACGGCCAGGTTGCTGACGGTGAACGTCGTTCCCGCCGGCAGGTTGTTGTAGTTGGTGGCCTTGCCAATGTTCACCACATAGTCGGTCGCGTTGCCGCTCTTGCGAAACGTCAACGTCAGATCGCCTGACGTGTAAAGGAACGGTGCTGCTGACACCGCCCCGGTGAACCAGGCAAAACCGCCCACCACCGCAGCAAGACTGCGGATGAGTTTCGGGTTTCGATTTGTCTTCATGTTTTACTTCTTTGGATTTGTTGGTTCTGCATTTGCCGAAGAACGCCCGAAACAGCCGCGCGCGAGCGCGGTCGCGCCGCAAGCCAGCGACACGTCCAGCGGACTGGGGAGCACAATGAAGAGTTGCGGCGGGGAACTATCTGCCGTCTCGTTTGTCTCTCTCAGACTCACCGGGTTTCAGGTTCTTCCTTGGGAACCTCCGGTGGTCCGGTGAGCTTCCGTAAATTTGATTTTTCATGACCAGCCTCCCTTGGTTCGGGTGGGCGATTAAATTTTTTCCGGTTCGCCGACTCAGGCCTTCCAGACCAAGTCCTCGACTTTATCGCCGTCGGCGCTGACGTCGGCGAACAACCAGGAACTCAGGTAACGCTCGTTGGCCGAGGGCGCGATGGCGACGATCTGCTTGCCCGCGTTCTCGGGACGTTTCGCGAGTTGCAACGCCGCCCAGATGATCGCGCCACTGGAAATACCGACGGGGATGCCGTCGAGCTGGTTGACCTCTTTGGAGATCGGGCCGGAATCGTCTTCGTTCACCTTGATGACTTCATCCACGATCTTCGTGTTGAGATTGTCGGGAATGAAACCCGCGCCGATGCCCTGCAACTTGTGCGGGCCGGGCTGCCCGCCGGAAATGACCGGTGACTTGATCGGCTCGACCGCCACGGCTTTGAACGACGGTTTGCGTTCCTTGATGACTTCCGCCACGCCCGTGATCGTGCCGCCCGTGCCCACGCCCGCGACGACGAAGTCCACCTTGCCGTCCGTGTCGCGCCAGATTTCCTCGGCCGTCGTCTTGCGATGAATCGCCGGGTTCGACGGATTCGAGAACTGTTGCAGGATGACGCTGTTCGGGATCTGCTGCTTGAGTTCCTCGGCCTTGGCAATCGCGCCCTTCATGCCCTTCGCGCCCTCGGTGAGCACCAGCTTCGCGCCGAAAATCTTCAGGAGCTTGCGCCGCTCCGTGCTCATCGTCTCGGGCATGGTGAGAACCAATTTCAAGCCGCGGGCCGCCGCGACAAACGCCAGGGCGATGCCGGTGTTGCCGCTGGTGGGTTCGATCAACACGGTGTCCTGGTTGATCTTCCCCGATTGAAGCGCATCATCAATCATCGCCACGCCGATGCGGTCTTTCACGCTGGAGAGCGGATTGAAGAATTCCAGTTTGACGAGGATGTCGGCGACGGCCCCGTGCTTCTTCGCGACGCGGTTCAGCCGCACGAGCGGAGTGTTGCCGATGGTTTCAGTGATGTTGTCGTAGATGCGGGCCATGGTTTTGCTTTCGGTTTGTGGTTTCTATGTTCGGGGTTACAAGTTCGGCGCGTAAGCGAGCAACGCCCGATACTCGATGAGAATGGATTGCAACGCCGCGACGAACGCCGCGTCCTTCACATACGTCGGCGGCGCTTTTGGCGTTTCGAGGATGATCTCGAAGGGACGCGGGCGCACTTTCGGCGGCGCGCTCAACACGCCTTCATAGCAATCGAAGATGACGCCATTGCGGGCGCGAAAACCGTCAATCATCTGCCGTCCGTCGCGCGGCAATAATTTCTCCGCCGATGCCAGCGCGGGTTCGATCAGGTGTTTGGTCAGCGTCGCCCCGCGCGCATAGCCATAAAATCCCTCACTCGTGTCGTCGGCGTGCAGCGAGATGATTCCGTCGAACGAGCGCGACACCAGTTCCGCCTGGAGCAACTGCACCTCCGGCTCGCGGGAATTTTTCCAGAACTCGCGATTCAGGTCCTTGCCCGCGCTGGATTGCCGCGTGTTGTCCTCGAACCCGGTCGGATTGCAGACCGGATAAACCGAGAGCGAATAACCCTTCGCCAAGTCCGGCATCAGATCGAGCAACTTGAGCAACAGGACCGCCGCGCGTGAACCTTCCGGTTCATCGCCATGAATCCCCGCGAAGATGCCGAGGCGGATCGGCGTGTCCCCGCCCTGCGGGCCGAGAAAAATGTAGCGCGGCAAAATGTGCGTTGCGCCAGCGCGCTCGAATCGCAACTCGTGACTGGCCACGACGCTGGGAGATTTTGCGGCCAGGGCTTCAAGCGGCGCGATCAAATCGCTGACGGAGCGCACTTGCGCGGGCCGCACGGTTGAAACCGGTGAATTCAATGTCGTGGTCATGTTACTTCCTCGGTTGATAGATTTGGTCGAACAAACCGCCGTCGGCGAAGTGAACCTTCTGCGCCTTGGCCCAACTGCCCGCGACTTCCTCGACACTCTGTAATTCCAATGGTTTGAAGCGGTCCGCATACTTCGCCAGGATGGCGGCGTTTTGCGGACGGAAGTTGTGCTTGGCGGCGAGTTCCTGCGCGGCGTCGCTGTAGAGGTATTCCAGATAGCCGCGCGCGACGACGGCGGTGTCACGCTTGGCAACGACTTTGTCCACCCACACCACGGGGTTGTCCGCGCGAATGCTCACGGATGGAACGACGACCTGAAGCTTGCCCGGGCCGGTCTCCTTCTGGATCAGCGCGACTTCATTCTCAAAGGTAAGCAGCACGTCGCCAATGTCGCGTTGCGCAAAGGTGGTCGTGGCGCCGCGTCCGCCGGTGTCGAGGATGGGCACGTTGGCAAACAGCTCGCCCACAAACTTACGGGCCTTTGCTTCCCGCGCCGCGACCTCGTCACCGGCGTTTTTCTTCAGCGCGTACCCCCACGCCGCAAGATAACTGTAGCGTCCGTTGCCGGAAGTTTTCGGATTCGGCAGCACCACGGAAATGCCGGGCCGCACCAAATCGTCCCAATCTTTGATCTGCTTGGGATTGCCGCGCCGGACTAGGAACAAGATCGTCGAGGTGTACGGCACGCTGCGATTCGGCAACCGCGCCGCCCAACCCGCCGGAATCACCCCGGAACGCTCCTGAATCGCGTCAATGTCGAGCACCTGATTCATCGTCACCACGTCCGCCTGCAGGCCGTCAATCACGGCCCGCGCCTGCTTCGACGAACCGCCGTGCGATTGATTGACTGTGACGACATCGCCGGTCTTTTCCTTCCAGAACGCGGTGAAGACCGGGTTGTATTCCTGATAAAACTCGCGCGTCACGTCGTAGGAGACGTTGAGAATCGTCACGTCCTTGGCTTGGGCCGCGACGGCAAACGACAGGGCGGCAACCCCAGCGAGCAAAGAGCGGACGAAGAAATTGTTTTTCATGATTGGTTCAGAATGAGATTTGCACCCGGGTGAAGAGAACATCCTCGGCTTCCTGCGTCACGATGCCCTGGGGGATGGATCTCGGATCGGCGAGGTTGAACGCGCCACCGCCTTCAAACACCGTGTGCGAATAGCTGGTCAGCACCCGGACGTTTTTATTGAGCCACCAGTTGATCCCAACACCCCACGCCGTCGCGGAGTTTGCCGACGAGGTCGCGTTGGCAAAGCTGCCGAACGTATCGCTGTCAATGTTGAGCTGGCCATAGCGGGCGACCAGTTGCCACGCACCCCAGCGTCCGGCATTAAAATCAAACGGACGTTGCGGAGTGATGCCGGTGAATGACGCGGCCTCGCCCGTCAGCACCCATTGCGCGGAAACCTGCCAGGCGTTGTGCTCCAGTGGTGCCCGCGCGAACGTCGTGTTGTTCAACACTTCCTGGTGCGAGATGGTGTATTCGCCGAGGAAACCGAACGGACCTTTGAGATACGACGCCTGTGGCGCAAGCCGCCAGTGCTTGCCATCCGCTACAACAGTTCCAGTGATCGGATTGTAGGCAAAGAACTGCTGCTGCCCGTCCGTGGCATAACCGGGCAACGTGCCGCCCGTGGTGTTCGGCAACCCGAGCGCGTTCGACTTCACCTGGCTGTAACTGCCCCCCAACCCGAAACCGATTCCTTGCAACGCGGAATTTTCCGATTGTTTGAACGGCTGCAAGAAGATGCGGCCGGCAAATTCCTTGTCGTCGCCGAAGTCGCTGGCGTTGGAATTACGATTATCGCCCGTTCCGTTGAAAATGCCCGCCGCATAGCTGATGGTGCCGCCGGCAAGGTCGCCCCAAAGTTGCACACCGACCACGCGCGTCGGCACCAGCGCCGAGGCGAGCGAGCGTTCATTGAACGGCAACGTTGCGTCGGACTGGAGTTGCTCAAAGCCGATGGGTGATTTGAACTTGCCGAACTTCAACTGGAATTCGGGCCGCAAACGGTAGTTGAGATTCGCGTCGAAAAGGGTCGCGGCAGAGCCCGCAAAGTCCGGCACGACTTGGAAATCGAAATCGCGAAACACCGTGCCCTCGATGATCGGCCGCGCGCGGCGCAACAGAAAACTGTCGTTGCCCTGCAAGAGTTCGTTGTCCCCGAAGAACGTGCGGGAATCCAATTGAATCAGCCCGCGCAGCTTGAACACGAAGTTCGTATCCGCCGACGCGAACGAGAATCCGCTCTGACCAATCGTGAGCTTGGGGGATTCCTTGGCCCTGGCTTCGGCGGCTTCGACGGCCAGTTCATTCTTGCGTTCGAGGATGCGGATCTGCTGATCCACTTCCGGCAATGTCGGACCATCTTCCGCCGTGACGGCGATTTCCGGCAATACCCGCCCGGCTTCGAGCGAGCCGACCTTGCCTTCAAGCTCACCGATGCGTCCAAGCAGTTTCAACTCGCGCGCTTCGTGTTCTTTCTTTAGCGCGTCAGTGGCGGCTTGAGCCTTGGCCGCTTCCTCCGCCAACGCCGTCGCACGTTCAGAATCGTTTTTCTCCAACTGATCAATGCGACCGAGCAGTTTTTGGATCAACTCCGACTGCGCTTGGAATTCGGCCTGCGTCGGCCCGGGTGTCGCAATGACATTGTTGCCCGTTGGGGAACTGGCCGCATTCTGCGCGGAAACCGTGCCAAACAGAACAAAAAGCATTGTCCCGATTGCCAACGGGCGCAGCAGGGAGACAAGTCCCGTTCGACGGGTCACAGGTCTTTCAATTGTTTTGGCCATGCTCATTGTTTTTTCGGCGCACGATTCTCCGCGTTGAGTTCAATCCGCACCGTATCCGCGCCGGCCCCGGTCTTGCCCAAGCGCACGCGCTCGGTCTTCTCGATCTGGATGACGCGCGAGTCATGAACGATGATTTCCACCGTCCCGAACCGGAGGGATTCGACATGTTGCCGGACGATGTCCTGCCAGTTCTGGCCGGAGTCATCGGTAAGATTTGGATTTGATCGAGCTGTGCTCATAAACGTTTCAAAAGCGTGATTTGCCAGTCGGCTTAATAGCTACTTGATTAGTAGTCATTAAACGCAAATAAAAAGCGGTCGGGATGAGGGCGCGATTTCCCGCTCTGACTGAAGCAGTTTCACTTTTTGATTTCGCGCTGACATTCATTTCAAATCACGACTAATTCTGTCGTTATTATGGGGATTGTGTCGGCGCGGTCAATGGTTTTCTTAAAAAAGTTTTTGATTGAGGCAAAACTAGATGCCTTCGCCACCTTGAAAACCAATTTCCACCTCCCGTTGCGAAACCGGCAGACCTTTGGCCACATCCGCCAAAGATGAACGATCCATCACACTGGCAACATAGTTACGAGCATCAAGAAAAACGCGGCGAAACCGGCAGACGGACTCTTGGGAGCAACGCTGGTAGCCCGTCACGGAAACACAATCAATCGGCGCGAGAATCCCGTCAAAATGCCGCACCACCTCGCCCATCATGATCTCAGCAGGCTTGCGGGAAAGGTAATAACCGCCGCGCGCGCCCGCCGTGCTATCCACCCAATTGCGCGCCTTGAGTTCGAGCATGATCTGTTCAAGGAACTTTTTGGGGACATCATTGCGGCGGGCCAATTCCCGGATTGGGATTGGCTGGCCGCCATGATGATCCACAAGGGTGAACAGTGCCCGCAGAGCATAGTCAGTCTTTTTCGATACACGCATCACGACCACGATAAGTCTGGTCGTGATTGGGTCAACCTCCTCGTTCAACTATTCGCCATTGGATACCACTATTTGACACGAGGGTTTGATTCCCTTCACCCGCCTACCCTTGGATTTCCTCAGAAAATAAAGGGTTTTAGAGCGGCCTGGCCTCGAATTGGTGGACAGCGTTGGGTTGCGGAATCAGGGTTGCGCTGCCCGATAATATTGCTGCGCATTGGTGGCGTTTAAGTCCGTGAACAGCCAGGACCCGTCGAGGCCGGCGGTGTTGGTGCTCAACGGCCACCACGGCACGGACAAGTTGGTTGTCGTCTGCACAAGGTAGGTGTCGTTCGGGATGCCGAAGAAGGTAATGTTGACCACGCCATTGGTCGGGATGCTCAACTGCGCGGGCCCGGCGGCATTATAGACATTCACCAGAATGTTCGCCGTGCCACTGCCGCCATAACCGTCGTCCACCGTGTAGGTAAAGCTGTCGTTGTCATTGCTGTTGGCCCCGGTGCCGGGGGTATAGAAAATGTAAGCGCTGTTCGTGGTAATGATGGCCCCGTTGGTCCCGGCCCCCACGCCTTGCAACACAATGGTGTCACCATCCACCACATCCGTGACGTTGGTGAGCAGATCGGCAATCGCAATCTGTAGCAAAGTGTCTTTCACCCGGTGATACGTCACGTCCACGGCGACCGGCGGATGGTTGGTGACAATCTGCTCCAAAGTGTTGGTGGCAAACATGCCGGTATAATCGCCATTCCCGGTGAATTCTGCGGTGATGATGTTTGTTCCGCGCGGCAGGGCTGCGGTGGCGCTGCTCACGGCGGTTCCAGCCACCACGGTCACGGGACTGCCGAAGGCCACGTTGTTGGTCTTGAATTGCACTTCGCCGGTCGCTTCAGCGGGTGTCAATGTGGCCGTGAAAGTCACTTCGTCGGAATAACCGGTCGGATTCTCCGACGAATCCAATGCAACATCCAACGGGTTGGCGAGGATATTTGCCGTCGTGGCGGTGGTGGTATTGTCCAGCAGATAATTGGTTGCATCATCGCCTCCGGTGATGGATATGCCGCTCACATGAACCGGCTTGTCAGATCCCGCCCCCGAATCTTCAAACTGCGCCGAGGTATAAGCAATGACGACATCATCACCAGACACTCGATTGTCAGCCAGTGTCACTGTCGCGTCAGTGTTGCCGTCGTACGGCTTGTCAATGCCGGTCGCCGTGACCGTCAAGGTGCGTACCGTGATATTGGCCGTCGCGCTGGCGGTGATATTCCCCAACAAATAGTTGCCGGAATCGGTACCGCCAGCAATCGAAATCCCGCTCACGCCGATGGCTTGGTCGTCACCTACGACTTTGCTCGAAAACGCCGCCTCCGCGTAAGCTGTAATCACATCATCACCGCTGACTCTGTCATCGGACAAATTAACGGTGGCATTGGTCGTTCCATCGTAAGTTTTGTCCACTCCGGACGCGCTGACCGTCAAGGTGCGCTCGGTGATGCTGGCGGTTGTGGTCGGGGCTGTGACGGAATAGTTGCCGGCGGTTGCGCCGTCCAGCGTCAGGTTGTTGATCGTTACGGTCTTGTCCGTGCCGACATTCTTGGTATCGAATGCGCCCACCGCTCCGGTTGTGACCAGCCCGACGTCGTCGCTCCCGACGATGCCGCCGCTGATGTTGGCACCGCCGGCATCAATCTCCGCCGACGTGTCGCCGTCATAAACCTTGCCGCTGGCAGTGACGCCCGAGATGGTGAGGGGTTTTGGAGTCACCGTTTGCGCGGGCGTCAGAGCGCTGGAGTTGCCGCTGTTAAAATTCTCGTCGCCACCATAAACAGCGACGATATTGGTGTATGAACCGGCACTCAGAGCAATATCCGCCAGTGTGATGGTTACGGACCCGCCAGAAAGCGTTCCGGTGCCGATGGTCGTTCCACTCACACCATCATTTTTAAGGGTGATTGAGCCGGTGGGAGTCGCCCCTGCAACTGATACATCAAATGATAACGCATCTCCGTAGGTTGACGTGCTGCCGGTGCCGGCATGACGCGTTACCATGACGCTGGAAAGCACACCGGTGGTGATATTTAATATGCCCGCAGTACCGGAGAAGAAAGCGTCATTGATGAAGCTTGCGCCGGAATCAGTCGCGCCCCAAGTACCGGAAGCCTTGTTCACGCCGTTCAACGCCAGCGTTGCGGCAGTCTGGTTTGCGGCGAGCGCAAGCACAGCGCCGTTAAGAACGGAAACTCTGTTGAAGGTCGTTGAGCCGCTGACAGTCTGCGGGCCGGACTTGTTGAACGTGACCGTGCCAGTGCCGGGCACGAACGTGCCGACACTCTTCGTCCAGTCGCCGCCGAGATTCAGAGGCGCAGCATTCACGATCGTCAATGTTCCGCCAGAGAATGTGACATTGCCCGCGACGTTCAGGATGGGCACCCCGGTGCTGCTGGAGGTTGTAAGCGCGCCTCCTTGGAGCACGAGATTCCCCCAGTTTTCGGTGGGACTTTGAGTGCTTCCCAACCGCAGATCAAATGCGCCTGTGTTCTTGACCGTGAACGTGCCGGCGATGTTGTTCAGGTTCACGCCAACCAGGTTGCAGCCCGAACTCTGGTTGTTGTCCCACGTCACGTTCCCGAAACTTTGACCCAGGCCACCGGGAGGAGTGCCGCCAATCTGCGCCGTGTTCATGATTTCCAGCGTGGCGTTCGCGTTCCACCCGGCAGTGGGAACTGTTCCCGTGGTGCTGGTGACTGCGTGCTGGAACTTGGCGCCGCTGGCAAAAGTCAGTGTCGCTGCTGTTGAAGTAATCGTCGCAGCACCCGAGTTTTTGAGGGTGCCGCCATTGCTCACCGCCACCAGACCGCTGGCATTGATTGAAAGCGAGTTTTTGATTTCCATCGTTGTAGGAATATTCAATTTCGCCCCCGCTCCCACCGTGCTTGCGCCGTTGGCGGTGAGGTTCGCGCCGAGCGTGACGCCATCAACCGAAGTGTTGGTGACCGTAAGCACACTCAAGACGGTTGTCCCCGTGGGTATTTCAGCCCCAGTGGTGACCGCCGTCGCCCCACCGTAAGCCACATTGACCGTCGTGCCGAATGTGGGAGCAGCGTCCAAGGTGCCGGTGGTGCGAATGATCGTGGCCCCATTGCCCAAGGTGAGATTATTGGCGCTGGTCAACCCGCCGCTGACGAGCCGCAGAAACGAAGTCACGGTCAGAGCGTCCACCTGGTAAGTGCCCGTGACGGTGACGTTCGTAATCGCAATCGTGCCGGTGATGCTCTTGTCGGAACCGCTCAGGGTATTGATGCCGGTGCCGAAAACATAGCCGCCGGAGGAGTGGGTCAAATTTCCCCCAAACGTTACCGCGCTGTTGGCCGAATTGGTGTAGGCCCCGCCGCTGAGGGTGAAATCACCCGTGAAGGTGGCCGCGTTGCCCAGGCGCAAATAGCCGCCACTGACCGTCGTGGCCCCGCCCACCGTCAACGGGCCGCCTTGAGCAAACAAAAATCCGCCGCTGACGGTCAGGTTTCCCGCGCCACTGATGACAACGGCCGCATTGGCGGTAACCGCCGAACCACTGACGACCAGCGCCCCGAAGGTGCCGCTGAAATTATTGACGACCACCGTCCCGCCCAGGGTGCAGGTGCCATTGACCGTGATGGTCGGCCAACTTTGGCCCAAATTGCCGCTACCCGACACGGTCAAGTGATGGTAGGTCGTCGCTTTCAGATTTTGCGACAAGCCCGAGTAGGTGACGGTGTTGCCGGAAGCCGTCGCCGCCAATGTCACCGTGCCACCCCAGGGCGAGTTGGCGCCGGTAACGGTGATGCTGGCGTTTGCGCCCTGTGTCAAGGTGCCGGTCCCGCTCGTGGTGGCAAAAGTCAATGCACCATTGTTTAACAGGGTTGGGGTCGTGCCGCTGAAAGTCAGCGCGCCGCTGATCGTGATTACTGATGACGAATCCAAGGTATAACTACCGCCATTGATCGTCGCAGCGGTCAAGGCGGTGGTGGTCGCACCGCTGATCGTCTTCGAGACGCCGGTAAAGGTGTACGTGCCGTTGCCGGTGAAGGTGGCGGCATTGTTGATGAGGTTGCCGCCAAAGCTGCACGGACCAGCCGACGCGGATGTCCAGCTTGATCCCGCCGCCAACGTGACATTGCCCGTGAAAGTTCGCGTCCCGGTCGCAGCGCCGCAGGTGTAGCTGCCGGTGCTGCTGAACAGGGTATCGCCGGACACGGTCATGGCGTTGTTCGCGGCCAGGGTGCCGTCAACCGTCAACGTGGCGCACGCCGCCACCGCCGCGACCGTGACCGTAACGCCCGGGTTGATGGTGGCGGCATCGCCGGTTGTGGGATACCCCGACCCCGCCACATTGTTGCCGGAATTGCCCCAGGTTTCGCCCAAAGCCCAGTTGCCGGTGGTGGTGGCCACAAAGTCCGCCGCCTCGCTCCGGGGCGCTGCGCCAAGCAAAGCCAGGAGGGTTATTAGCATCGGCAGAACTGGATTTATTTTTGTCAGGATTGTTTTCATAGGGTTGTGGGTGTTGGTTGTGGAGTGGCAGTGGGTTTGATTCCAGCAGTCCTGGGTTGTTTGTTTTTAGATGACGGAATCAAGCGCCTGCCGGATATCGGGTGGTTGGTCATGGGTTGGGTTACTGGATCGTCACGGGACCATTTGAACCTGGTAAAATCCCGCTGGGTTTATGGCGGAAACAGGAATCGAGAGGGTCAGGGGCAACCCCGGAGAGTTGGTGGTAAACAACGCCTGCCAGTTCAGCAGGTTGGTCGAGAACAGGACGGTGTAATCCGGTCCCTGGGTGCCGGCCACCGTCAGGGTTGCTTGCCCGTTGGAAACGGCGAAGGAACTGATGACGGATGGGATCAACGGATTGACGATGACTGTAAAGCTGTTGGTGGCGTTTCGAGGCGGAGCGCTGTTGTCGGTGACTTTCACGACCACCAGATTGGTGGTGCCCGCCTGGCCGACCAGCGGGCGCCAAGTGAACACGCCGTTGGTGGAATTGAGCGCCGCGCCGGCCGGACCGGCCAGCAGCGCGAAGGCGTAGGGCGAGGGCGACGGGGGCGGCGGGGCCGAACCACCGGACAACCCCACGTTGTTGATGAAATAGTTGGTTGGAGCACCGCCACCGTTGTTGAAGGTGAAAATCAACTCGAGATAGCCGCTCTCCGCAGTCGCTGTGATTGCGGGCAGGATGCTCGCATAATCCAATGTCACGACTTGTGACCGCGCGGGCGCGCCTGCGGAGAAATAGAAGTTGGGCTGGTTGCCCTGATTGTCGTTCGTCGTCCCGCTGGTCGTCAGGTTGGCAAACAACTGGTCCACGAAGCCATAGCCCGAGGCATTGACGGAGAGCGCGTAAAGCTGCGAATACCCGGCCGTCGCGCCACTGCTGGCCGCTGGTGGGACGGAAAACGTGAACGAGAGCAGGTGGTTGGTCAGAAATGCCGCCACACCGCCCGGGAGGTCCTGCAACTTGATCGCCAGATTCTGATTATATCCCGCCTGCGCAATCTGAAGGCTTTGCGCGTAATTGCTGACTGCGCCGCTGACAAAACTGTACTTGCCCGTGTTCACCGCATTGGTGATGGAAAACCCATTGCCCCAGTCAATCCATCCGTCGCCTGAGTTGTTCTGCCAACTGCCGATTACACCATTTGTCCCCGACGGCGGAGGCGGGGGCGGCGGAGCGGAAGCGCCGGACAGCACCACGTTGTTGATGAAATAGTTGGTCGCCGCGCCGCCACCGTTGTTGAAGGTGAAAATCAACTCGATATAGCCGCTCTCCGCAGTCGCCGTGATCGCGGGCAAAATGCTCGCATAATCCAGTGTCACGACTTGTGATCGCGCCGGAGCGTCGGGGTAGAAATAAAAGTTAGGCTGGTTGCCCTGGTTGTCGTTCGTTGTCCCGCTGGTCGTCAGGTTGGCAAACAACTGGTCCACGAAGCCATAGCCCGAGGCATTGACGGAGAGCGCGTAAAGCTGCGAATACCCGGCCGTCGCGCCGCTGCTGACGGATGACGGAACCGAAAACGTGAACGAGAGCAGGTGGTTGGTCAGAAACGCCGCCACGCCGCCCGGGAGGTCCTGCAACTTGATCGCCAGATTCTGGTTATATCCCGCCTGCGCAATCTGGAGGCTTTGGGAATAGCCGCTGACGGCACCGCTGACGAAGGCATATTTGCCGGCATTGGCAGGGGCCGTCACGGACAGCCCGGTGCCCCAGTCAATCCATCCATCGCCCGTGTTGTTCTGCCAACTGCCAATCACCGTCTGCGCGAAGGAGCCGGCGGGAGTCGCCAGCCAAGCGGAACCCAACACCAGCCAGAGAGCCATCGTGGTTTTCATCGTGTTTGTGTCGCTTTCATGGAAATTTGGATTTGTCGCCGGGTGGCTTAATTCGCCTGCACCTTGTTGGTGATGATGAGATACGTCCCGGCGTTGATGTTCGTGTTGGCCACCGGCACGAGTGACAGGTTGCCGCCACCGCCGCCGACACCCCGCAGTTGAAAGCCATTGAGATAAGTACTCGTGGAACTGTTGTTGGCACTCACCCCGTTGCCGCCATACCCATAAAGGCGGATGATACCACCAGCATCCGCACTGACCGTAAACACAGCGGGGGCGCGCATGGTGGTCGTGCCGGAGGTCCAAGTGATGGTTTGCTGATCGGCCGGGGCCACAAAGCTGCCGTTGGGGGCGCTTCCCCACCAACCATAACGCCCGGTGCCGCTATAAAGTGTGGGTGCCGTCGCCGTCCAGTTCACGGAATTGTTGTTTTGCTGGTCAAAGGAATAGACGGCGACCATATAGTTGGAACCGCTCGTCAGCCCGCTGAACTGCAACAAAATATAATTCCCGCCCTGGATGGCGCCGCCGGTGCCCGCGAAGACGAAATCGCGGAACATATCGCCGGCGTTGACCGGTCCGCCGGGGGACGAACGATCGCGCGAATTGATGGTAAAGGGGCTGCCATAAGCAGCACTCCCATTCGCGGTATCGAGGCTGATCGTGGCCGTGACGGATCCGAAGGCTTTGGAAATGCTCGTTCCGGTGATGCCAGCCGTACTGTTCGGCAGTTGGACGCCATCGCCGGAAGTGCTGACCGGGCCACCCCACGGCGACCACGTCACGCCATACGGGTCCGCTCCGCCGGTGCCCAATGTGGTGCAGCCGCCCGCGCTGATTTGTCCGCCATTGATGTCCACCGACAAGAATGCGTCGGTCAGCGGCCCCGTGAACGGCCCCGTCGCAGCAAAGACCTGACTGGACCAGACCGCAAAGGCCGTAACCAAAACCAGCTTTTTTCTCATAAGATTGGGGATGGGGAATGCAGGTTTGCGGACATCAGGGTTGCCAGATTTTCAGCCGGAAGAAGCATTGCGCCGCACTAAAGTCGTTGGTGACGCTCAACTCCGTGCCGTTGCCGGGGAGCGGCGTCCCCAGCGGAATCCAGACGGCATCCATCAGGTTGGTTTTGCATTCCACCTGATACATCTGGCCCGGCACCGTCGGGAAAGTGAGCGCGTAGCCCGCCGAAGCCACAGCCATACCGGTCAACCCGGGAGCCTCCACCACCGTCAAAGTTCCGGGAACATGACTGATAACCTGATAATTTGCCGCCGTCGCACCGCTGGCCGTGATCGGATATTCACCCGGAGAACTACCGGCGGTCGCAGTCGTCGCGAGGCTGGCCATGGTGGTGAGGACATTCGTTCCGTCCCCCGCAACCAGACCACTGTAAGTGGCCGTCAACGCCGGGTTCGGCAGCCCGAAGATTTTGGTCTTATCGTCGGCGATCACCGTGAGGGTCGCCTTGGTGATCCCGGCGGCGAGGTTGAAAGGCGACACGGCGTAGTTGCCGCCCGCGCTCCCCGCAAGGTTGAGCTGGCTTACCGTCACGACAATGTTGCTGCCAACATCCGTGCTGCCAAAGGAGGCCGCGCCATTGGTCGAGAGCCAGACATTGGAAACGTCAGCAGGCAGAACGCCGGAGAGAGCCACATTGATCTGCGTGTGATACAGCCGGATCGTCGCGTCCGTCGTGCCGTCGTAAACCTTGTCGTTGGCCGACACCCCGATCGCGTCCTGGCTGGCATCCCATGAGTTGTTGCCCCACGCCGAGCCGAACCAGTTGCCCCAGGCGTTGCCGATTTGTCCGCCCGAGTAACTGTTGCCACCCATGCCGGCGGGGTTGAACTGGTCCACGATCAGCGTGCCGCCGGGACCGACAAACCGCAGATTGTCCACCCAGAGCACCGACGAGCCGGACAATGCCGGGCTGTAAAATGGCGCGTAGATGTGGATCAACAAATTGCGGATGGTCGCGAGTTCCGGATCGTCGGCCACATCCACCGGCAGGCTGATGTGCGTCCAACCACTGTTGGTGACCGGGATGTCAATACCATTGAGGAAGCCGCCGAAGTAAGTCTGGGCAAAGGAGGCGGTGCGCGTGCCGAACCGCAACCGACCATAGATCTGCACTCCGTTGTCATTGGTCTGGGTGGCCGAACCCGGAGCGAAACGAACCTCGCATTGGAAATTCGTGTAGAGGTTGCCATTCAACGCGGGGTTGAAGCCGTTATGGCCGTTATAGACCACAAACTGGTCGCGGCTCGCGTTAAAAAAGTTCGTGATGCGCAGCGATCCGGACCCGGGTGTGAGCGTGATGGACTTCGGCAGAATGTCCGCCGTCAACACGGGGATGACGAGGCTGTAATTGCCCGCAGCCCCACCAGTCAGGCTCAATCCCTGAACCAAGACCGGCTTGGCCACGCCCGCGCCCGGGCTGGTGAACGCCGCCGCGACACCGTTGGTGGACAACCTGACCTGGCCCACGTCGCCGCCGCCTACTCCCGCGAGCACGACGTTGTTGGAAACAATGACCGCGCTCGTGGTGCCGTCGTAAGTCTTGCTGTTGATGGTCAGCCCGGAGGCCACGGTCACGGAAGCGGGCAGGACGGTTTGCGCGAGGGGACTGGAACTGCTGTTTTGATAATAACCGTCGCCCTCGTAGGTGGCGAAGACAGGATGCGGTGAACCCGCAACCGAAAGTTGCGTGGGGCTGATGGTGAATTGCGCCACCCCATCAACGAGCGGGCCGCTGCCCAGAGTGGTGCCACCCACGCGGAAATTGACCGGCCCGCCATTGGTCGGCGCCGGACTGACCGTGGCCGTGAACGTCACGGTCGTGCCATACGGCGCGTGATTGGCGGACGCACTGATGGTAGTGGCAGTGGGAACCACCCCCGTCGGGGCGTTGACAACCACGGTGAAACTGTTGGTCGCGCTCAAGGGCGGCAGCCCGTTGTTCTCCACCCGCACAGTGATCTGGTTGGTGGTGTTGGCCTGATGCGGCAGCGGTGACCAGGTGAACAGCGAGCGGGTCGCATCGAGCACGGTCAGCGATGCATTGGTCGGAGCTTCGAGCAGACTGAACGCGAGCGACAACGGCGGCACGTTCGGATCCACCGCCGTGTTGGTCACAACCAACGTGGCCCCGGCGGTGACGGTTTGTGGCGCCACGGACAACAGCCCCGGCGGGACGGCCTGATTGGTGCCGGCCTGCCCGACAAAAGTCACCACGCTCATCCCCGGTATCACATACGAAAAGGAGGAATCAGTCACCGGAACCGGAGCTTGCGGGGCCAAGGAAAGGCTCGCAGAAGTAATCCAAGGAGTGACGGTGGCGGCGGTGTTGTTGGCGAAATAGAACGTTTGATTGGTGGCCGCCGCATTGGTGTTGGCCACCACAATGGCAAAGCCGGCCGAAACCGGGTCCTTGTAGGCCGAGACCAGCACGGCGTAAGGATTGTTGTTACCCTCGTCAATGCGATACCAGTCGGGGCGCACAAACCGGCTGTATTGCCCCATCACATACATGCGCTTGGCGGGGATGCCATTGACGTCAGTGAGACCTTCGTTGTCCGGATTATAGGAAATCAACCACCAATAGTGCCAGGCGTTGACATTGGCCACCGTCATGAACAGATGCATGCGCCCCGCCCAATACATCGCGTCAGCCATGCCCGGATCAAACGGGCCATTGCCCGCCAGCTTGGATACTTCCGTCTGCCACAAGGCCGCGTCCGGGTTTGCGAAACGCGGCAAGGGTGCCGGGATCCCGCTGGGCGGGCTGTTGTCGTAATTGTGACACGCGATGATGTTGACATTGGTCGCGACGGCCGGATTGCTCAGGGCGAGCGCATAGTAATTGGTCTGCCAATGCTCATCCTCCGCCGCGATAATCTTCACCGCGGACAGGTTGGACGCCACCAGGGCATTGCGCAGGTAGGGAATAAAGTCGTGAATCTGCTGGGGGGTCCAGACACAGGATTCATAGCTGGTCGCCAGGGCCGGCTCATTCTGGACGGAAAGGGCGTAAAGATTGACGCCGTAAATATTTTTCATTCGCGCCGCATAGCCGGCCAGTTGCGCCGAGTAGGACTGATAATTGGCCACCGTGCCGATGAAATTGCCGCCATTGGTGGCGCCGTTGCTTTTGTATTGGGCCACGGGCGCCGGCGTCCACGGCGAACTCCACACCCGGGCGCCGCGCGCTTGCGCCATTTGCATGATGCTGTCCTCCCAGGTCCCGCCGCCGGGCACAATCCGACTGCGCAGCAACGAAAGTCCGATGCCGGTGTAGGCAAAGTTGCTGGTCCCATCCACCGTGCTGCAAGTGCCGCTGTTGGTGCCGAAAAACATGTCCGCCTGGTCGCTCCGCCAAGTGCTGCGCCACGCCGACGAAGCGCCAAAGCCATCAATGCGTTGATGCACATTCGTCCAGTTGACCTCGCAATGATAAACCGTGGGGGCGGCGCTGGTATTGACGAGACTCACGGCCAGTGAAAAATCCGTGGTTTTGCTCCCGTTGATCAGGCTGTTTTGCCGGTACGCGGTCCCGCCCGCATACAGATCGGTGCCGCCGCCGGAACGATGCCAGAAGGTTTGACCGCTGGAATTCAGCGAAACCACATTGAACAGGTATTCATGTCCGCCAATCAATGGCACCGCGTCCGCCCCCGAGAAGCTCAACTGCATCACCGAGGGGGACGACTGATTTGCGATAAAGATGGTCAGGTTGGATGAAAGCAGATTGCCGCTGACGCCATTGCTGCCGGGGATGATGCTGCCCGGTTGAGCGGCCGCATAGCGCATCGCCACGCCCATGTCATACAGGTAAAGGATGTTGGTGGTGTTTTTTCCCGTGACGTACAGCTGAATGTTGGTCAGCGTGCCTGACACCGGCGCCGTAAAACTCTGGCCCAGAGAAGGCGTGCCGTTACCCCAAGTGCTCTCCGCGCTGTTCAAATTGATGGCCGGATAATTCGTCACCATGATGGTGGGTGCACCCACCCAATTTGTTCCCAAATTTTGACTGACGGTGACGCCGGCGTAAGCCCGCACGCTCAAAATCAAAACGATGACAAAAACCACCTTGGAAGCACACTGGCTGATATAATTATACATGATGTTTTTCACGAAACCGAAGGCACAACTGCAAGTGAAGACCTCCTGCGTTCTTAGCGGGCAACTTTGGTGCGCCGGGTGCCAAGGCTCGGCGCACCACACTTACTCGGATCACTTCAATCCAATCCGCAAAATCTTGAAAACAATACCCATCGTGTTCTCAAGGTTTCCGTCGGCTGCGGCCGGCCAACAATCCTGCGGCGCCCAATCCAACCAAGGCCAGGCTTGACGGCTCCGGCACGACCGCGCTCGATAAAACCACGTTGTTTATGTAGTAGGAAGCGGGAGCACCACCACCGTTGTTAAAGCTGAAAATCAACTCGACCCACCCCGGAGTCTCCGGAAACAAGGGCAGAATGCTGGAATAGTCCAGCGTGACGGTCTGCGACTGCACCGGGCTGCCCTCCCAGAAGTAAAAGTTGGGCTGAGTGCCCAAGTTGTTGCTGTTATCACCCGTTGACGACCATTTGGCATTAAAGGGCTGGCTGCTGAATCCATAGCCTTGGGCGTTGATCGCAAGCTCGTACAACTGCGAAAAGCCGCCGCCGGTGCCGGCGGGTACCGAGAACGTGAACGACAACAAATGGTTGTTCATGAAGTCGCTCACAAAACCATTGTTTTGGAGCTTGATAGCCAAGTTTTGATTGTATCCCCCCTGCGAGATTTGGAGGCTCTGGCCGTAACCAGGGACCGCCCCGCTCGCAAAACTGTACTTGCCGGCGTTGGCCGGATCCGTAACCAACAAGCTGTTGCCCCAGTCAATCCATCCTTCCGCCGTGCCGCTTTGCCAACTGCCGATCACGGTGCTCGCGCTGGTGGAGGCTGGCAGGGCCAATCCCACGACTGCGATGGCCATCGCGATGCCCAGTTGCTTGCCGATGTTCCTCATGCTTCGTTCTGTTTTCATACTGTTTGTTTCTTTTTCTGGTTGTCAGGCGGTGGCGCTTGCCGGTGCCACCGCCGTTTTTGGTTTTTGGTCTGAATGGTGACTGGCGTTTTGCTTATTCCGCCGGGGCCGGATTGGAGAGGCGGAAAAAGGCGTTCCCGGCCGGAACGCTATTGGATAAACCGCTCGCCGAGGGCAGTGCCGCCGTGGGAATCAAGGTATTGACCCGGTTGCCCACATATTTTTTGGATACCGGAGTGTTTGTATCGTAGCCGGTGAAATAGCCGGGCGTTTTCCAGGGAACCGCGCCATTGGCCAGATCCGCTTTCGTTCCGAGTTCAAACCCTCCATCAGGATAGGTCCAGTTCACCCACCAAGGATGGTTGTGGTCAACCGGCACCATAAGCGAGGCATCCTGCGAAACGCTGGTGGTCAGCCAAATGTTGGTGTTGATGCCTGCTCCGGTCGTGAAGTCCGAGCTGATCGGAACTCCGGGTGAAGCCACGTTGACGGTCTGAATCGAGGTCAATTCAATATGTTGTCCGATGGCCGCTGTCGGATTCGGTTGGACCCCGAAAAAGGCGACCAGCGGGTTGGCAAACGTGGCCGCGACATCCGCCGGGAGGCTGAAAGCCGCCGGACTGGCTCCGGGCGCGGTAAGGGTGCCGGCGGTGGCGCTGTTAAACGTCAGGGTCCAAGTGCCAATGGCGGTCTCGTTGGTGATACTGAGCACCGTGTTGGTGGGATTTTCCCCCAGCAAGTTCGTTTTCCAGGCCAGATTTGCAAACACCGTGGGAGTTCCCGCCGCCCCGCCGGTAAGTTGCAGCCGGAGGTTGTTTGCCGCATCATTGTAGTCCGTGTATTGGCCGACGGAGCCGCCCTGAACATGGTTCAGCGGCATGAGGAACACGTGGAACTCATTCAGGGGAGAATTTATATCATAGTCTGACACCGTAAATTTGTAGGACACGGGATAGCTGCCCCCCACCCAGGATTGATTCTGGTCAACGGAGGCCAGTTGGGTGCGCTGATACTGGCTCGGCCCCGCAAAGAACCGGAGCGCCGGCCGGGCTTTCGCAATGGTCAACGTCGGCGGCGCAACCTGCACGCTGGCCGTGGTAAACGTGATGTTGTCCACATACATTCGGACCCAGCCATTCAGGGCGGTGCTGTAGTGTTTGATGAAGATGTTCGGAATGGAAACCCAGTTCGGACTTGAGGCAATCGGAATGGAAACCCGCACCCAATTCGTCTCCGAGTGCGGGATCGTGAAGGTGCCGAAGGTGTACTGGTTGAACTCTGTGCCGCGGGTCCCGACCTCGATGGTGGGCCAATTCGAAGCATTGGTGTTGTACGCGGAGTCCGGCTCAAAACGAACATCCATTTCAACGTTCGTGGCGAGGGCTGATGAAGACGGGCCGCCGTTGCCGACAAGCGGCGGGTTGATGCCGTCGTTTTGATTGTACGCCAGAAATTGCGGGCCGCTGCCACCGCCGATTCCTGAGTCCGGGAAGAAGGCTTCAATCTTGAGCGATCCCGAAGCCACATTGTTGCTGGCGTCCGAGGCATCCCACAGCACCTGGTAAAATGCCGCGCCGAACCAGTTGGCCCAAGGGTTGCCATTATTCACGGTGACTTCGTCCGAATTATGGAACGCATTGATGAGCACTTTTGTTTGGGCTTGCGCGACATTTACGGTGGCAAGCTGTATCGCCAGGGTGAGGAATACCCCGGCGGTTAGCATGAGGTTTCGATTGGTCTTCATGAACGTATAGGATGCGGGTTGTGTTGTTGTTTCTAAGTTGGTGGTCGAGATAGGAATCTTGATGCCGGCATCAATAAAAGGCGACATGCGCGCCTTTCCAGCGCCACTTCATGACAGAAGCGTTGCGGGTTTCCACATGACCGTCGCCAAACAGCAAATTTGAGGAGGACACTTTGCCATTGGAAAAATGACCTCCCGTGGTTCCATTCATTGTCGTTAAAGTGCCGACAATCCGATCCGAAAGAATGGGCACCTTGCCAACGGTGGAGTCGCTTGATTTGGATGGCCACTGATAATCTTCATTTGCGCTTATGTTTGGCACGTTGAGCACGGTATTCCACTGTCTCGGAAACAAATTGGCTTCGGCCGTCCCTCCGGAATATCGAGGAATCCAAACGTTATGGTAAATGGTGCCGTAGTCGCCGAACGGAGATTTCACAGCCACTTTAAGATCATCCAAGTTTGAAATATCCCGTGATTGACCACTGTTGGCCTGAAAATCCTTGTTGGCATCCGTTACATTTTCCGGCCGCACCGGACAGAACCACATGGGTACCGTCAAACCATGCGGTTGCATGGCCGTAATCATCTCAAGCGAGACGTCCCACGCATTCTTCCCTGCGTTGGTGGGCAGAGGAAAGGTGGGATAGCGATCCCGCCCATCGTCACCGGCATACATGTTCACCGCAATGCCCCATTGCTTGTAGTTGGATACGCAGTTGGTGACCTTGGCCTTGAACTTGGCCCGGCCCAAAGCGGGCAACAGCATGGCCGCCAATATGGCGATGATGGCAATGACCACCAGCAGTTCGATCAATGTGAAACCTTTTTTACATTGGCTCTTCATCTTGAAATCAATTGGATTACTTAATCGGCCGGGCCCTTGGTTGTTGGTTGCGGGCAAAATACTGTTTGCGCTTCATCTGCAACTCATATCGGGGCTTAGCTCCGGCA
Organism: uncultured Bifidobacterium sp.; assembly: GCA_964594985.1. Classification (GTDB taxonomy): domain Bacteria; phylum Verrucomicrobiota; class Verrucomicrobiia; order Limisphaerales; family JADLHS01; genus JADLHS01. The sequence continues at coordinate 5,555 of CAZQNQ010000009.1, read as the reverse complement.
ACTCTACAGCCAAGGCTGGATCGTATCCATACGACATACGTACGATGGGTCTTTGCACGTAGCACCCCCTCTGTCCCGCTGAATCAGGGTTGCCGCTTCCCGGGTCCGTTCTTAATCTTAATCCCAATCTTTTTCTTAATCCTTCGGGCCCGGAGATTAAGATTACGAAAAAAATCAAGAAGCCGGAGCGCGCCGCAGTTCCAATCACACCCGCTGAATCACCCGACCTTGCCCTGTTGCGGTTGCTTTGGCTAAACTTTGCCAGGCAATGTTCTCAATCTGGAAAACCACCGCGGCATTGGGGGGAAAGTGCCATTGCGCAGTTGTGCTGGCGGCCATGTTGATAAAGATCGCCACCGCCGCCACCGCGAACGAGGCGGAGCCAACCACGATCACCAACCTCCACGGCCTGAAGAGCGCAGTTGAAACGCAGCAGCGCGCGTTGGTCGCCCTGGACTTGGAGGCGGTGGTTTGCGCGGCCGACCCCGCAACCGGCCTGCTGGCCTTGCAGGATGCTTCCGGCGTCGAGGTTTGCGAACTGGATTTGAATGGCCGGGTTTTCTTTCCGGGGGAGCGCCTGCGCATCAAAGTCGCCCACTGTGAATTGATCCGGCGCAAATGGTGTGTGGCGGTGGCGGTCGCCCCCGTCGTGAACAGCGGCGGCTTTGATGCGGAGACGGAACGTTTTGGCCAAGTCAACCTTGCGGCGGGACCACACCTCATCCGGCTTTTTTATTTCAATGCGAAGAATCCCGCGGCGTTGGAGGTGAACTATGGCGGCCCAGGAATTCCGCTGCAGCCGATTCCAGCGAGCGTCCTTTTTCTTGAACCCACCAATTCCGCTTCCACCCCGGGCCACCGGCCCGGCCTGAAGTATTATTGCTATGAGGACAGCCCCTTCACGCTTGATGACATGCGGAACATGCAACCGGTCAATTCGGGCGAAGCCGCCAATTTCGACATCAACCTGCGCCGCCCGCAGGAATTCGTCGCGATGCAATTCCGCGGGTTGCTTGAAGTCCCGAAAGCCGGGGAATATACTTTTTCCACGCGGTCGGACGACGGGTGTGAGCTTTACGTGGGGAGTTTGAAAGCTGACGTCACCGTGATTTCTTCCAATGCGCCTCCCGGCGCGAAACCACTTGGCCCCCGGCAACCGGCGTCCAGCCCCGACGCCCAATGGGCCACGGTTGAAGGCCGGGTGACTTTTGCGGGGGCAGCGCCCAACGGACTGGAGATTGAAATCAAGGATGCGAACAGTTCCAGGCGGTTGTGGCTTGCCAGTCGCGAAGGCTTCCCCCTGCCCCTGATGCTAAACGCCCGGGTGCGGGCCACCGGCGTATGCCGGAGCATCATCAGTCTGGACGGCGGGCGGGCTGAACAGGTCACGGTTGTCAATGCCACAAGCTTTCAAGTCTTGAGTATCGCCGCGGAACAATGGGTGAAATATCCGTTGACCACGATTACCAATATGCCGGGCGTCAGCGGCGAAACGAAAACCTCCTTCGTGCATCTGCGAGGCAAGGTGACCGATTTGCGCGCGGACCGGGGGTTTGTGCTCGATGATGGAACCGGGACCATCCTGGTGCAGCCGGCGGAACTGGACGGCATCACCAATGGCCTTACCGTCGAAGTGTTGGGCGGTTTGGCGGATTCCGAAATCGGGTTGGAGGTGGCGCCGGCATTCTGTCGCCGGTTGGAAATATCTTTCTCCGTTCTCCCGGAACTCACCACCGCCGCACAAGTCCAGCAATTGAGCGCCAGCGAGGCCGCCAGACAATATCCGGCGACTGTGCGCGGCGTCATCACCTGTATTGTCGAGTGGGGCGGAGGAGTGGTGCAAGATTCCACCCGGGGGGTTTTCTTTACCTTTCCCCCTTCCTATCGCGAAGGCGCCGTGGTGGGTGATTTCGTGGAACTTCGCGGCGCAACCTCGGTGGGCGATTTCGCCCCCACCATAACGGCCCAAACAATCCAGCGATTGGGCCGCGCGCAATTTCCAGAACCGGTCATTCCGAATTGGAAACAACTGATAAGCGGGAGCCTCGATTCGCAATATGCCGAGGTGCGCGGCATCATCACCGCCGTCGAACGAAATCAGGCAACGCTCCTGACTGACAACGGGAAGATAAAAATCAACGTCCACGATACGGGCGAAGCGGCGCTTAAAAAGTATTTGAACACACTGGTTCGCATCCGCGGCTGCCTGCTGGCGGAATGGGATGCCCAGACCCGCCAGGTGAAGGTTGGCGAAATCGTGTTCAGAAATCCCAAAATCGAAGTGGACCAGTTGCCGATGGTGGAACCGTTTTCCGTCCCCGCCAAGACGATTTCCGACCTGCTGCTGTTCGATCTTCGGGCCAGTGGATTCCAACGCGTGAAAGTTTCCGGGCAGATTGTCCACGTGCGCGGGAAGGAATTCTTTCTCATGCAGAACGATCAAGGCTTGCGTTTCCAATCCGCCGAGGGCCTGAACTTGGAGGCGGGCGACCTGGTGGATGTGGTCGGCATCCCGGATTTAAGCGGGCCATCGCCCCGGTTGCACGAGACGGCGGTACGCAAAACCGGGAAGACGCAATTTCCGCCCCCGCAGTTGTGGTCGGACGCGGAAAACTCCGGTAAAAACATGGACGGGCTTCGCGTTCAGACGGACGCCCGTTTGATCGGCATCCACCATATCGGCTCGGAATGGGTGTTGGAGTTGCAGACCGGCCTGCGCGCGTACCGGGCGTTGGTGAGCACTTCCGAGGCGCTGGCCGAAAGGTTCCCGCTGAACAGTCTCCTGCAATTATCGGGTGTTTATGCAATCCTGGATGGGGAAGGAAATGACAGCCACTCCGCGTTTGAACTGTTGCTGAATTCCACCGCCGATCTCCGGCTCCTCGCCCGGCCCCCGTGGTGGAACTTGCGCCGCCTGTTCATCATCGTTGCCGCCCTGATTGCCGTCCTGACGGCGGCGGCGGTTTGGATCAAGCTGTTGCATAAACAAGTGGAGCAGCGAACCGTGCTGCTGGAACGCGAACACACCAGGCGGGAACATGCCGAACGGGAACGGGCTTTGGAGTCCGAACGCGCCCGCATCGCCCGCGACCTGCACGATGATCTTGGGTCGAGCCTCTCCGAAATCAGAGTCCTGGCCAGCACCGGCCAGCGTTTGAGGGAGGCCGAGGCCAAATCATCCTCCCTCTTCCTTGGAATCACCGAAAAAGCGCGGAATCTGATCGCGGCCCTGGACGTGATCGTCTGGGCGGTGGATCCCGAAGCCAATTCGCTGGAATCGCTGGCGGATTATTTGAGCGGTTATGCGACGGAGTACCTGGCCAAGTCCAACATCGTCTGCCGCTTCAAAATCCCCATGTCACTGCCCCCGGTGTCGTTGGATGGCCGGATCCGCCACGACCTCTTTCTGGCGGTCAAGGAAACGCTGCACAACGTCGTGCAACATTCCGGGGCGGCCCAGGTTGAGTTTCGCCTCACCGCAATAGAGAACGCGATCACCATCGCGATCATTGATGACGGTTGCGGATTTGACCGCGAAACGGCGGAGGTGGAAGGCCGCGGGCTTAAGAACATTTCCGAACGGGTTGCCAACAGCGGGGGGCATTGCACGATTGCATCGCAGCCCGGCGGCGGCACAAAGGTCTGCATCCAATTGCCTCTGCCGGTGGTTTTGAAAGAAAGCCCGGCCGCCTGAAGGCATACGACATCTGACCGATTCCCTGGTGGGTTCATTTCGAATTAAACTGCGCCATTGTAATTGCGCTGTTGTTGCGGGAACTTTTTCGATTAAGATTTCAATGTCGGCCTATACGTCAGATTTGAATTTGTTGGAACTGGGCGAAGTGACAACCAAAATTGCCATCGTCGAAGACAACGCCACCCTGCGGGCGTATCTCTCTGAATTTATCACCGGCACACCAGGGCATCGTTGCGTTTGTGCCTGTGGTTCAGCCGAAGAAGCCTTGTTGAAGATCCCTTCGCTTCGCCCGGACGTGGTGCTGATGGACATCCACCTGCCGGGCGAGTCGGGCATCGTCTGCACCGCGCGGTTGCGGGAAAAACTTCCCAACCTGCAGGTGATCATGTTGACGGTCTATAAGGACATCAAAATGATTTTCCAGGCCTTGAAAGCCGGCGCCTGCGGTTACGTCCTCAAACGTTCGGATGAGAAGGAAATTCTGGAAGCCATTACGGAAGTGCGCGCGGGCGGCGCTCCCATGACGAGCGAAATCGCCCGCATGGTGGTGCGCTCGTTTCTCGATGTCCCGATGGGGCGGGATGAAACGGAGCAACTCTCCGGACGTGAATCCGAGATCCTTGCCCTGCTGGCCGAAGGACTTTCCAATAAAGAGATCGGCGTGAAATTATCCATCAGTTTTTCGACCGTTCGGACCCATCTGATGCACATCTACGAAAAGCTTCACGTGCGTTGCCGCACCGAAGCGGCGGCAAAATACCTCCGCTCCATGCCCAAGGACGCCGGAAAGCAAGCGGCCAGACTGTGAGCTAGCGCGGTTTAAGTTTTGCCGGAGCCGCCGCCGTGAGGAGGCGGACTCAAATCCGCCGATGTATCGAACCGCCTCACGATTTTTGTCATCCGACATACGTCGTATGTCGTCATCATAAGCGGGCTGGTAGCATCCGGAATGAAAGCACTTGAAAACATTATGGAAGACCCCATCCGCTACGATTTCCCGTGATGAAGCCAACCTCAAAAATTCCGAATTACAAGAACCCAGGTTTGCCTGCGGAAAAACGCGTCCGGGATTTGTTGTCGCGCATGACGCTCGAAGAAAAAGCCGCGCAAATGATGTGTATCTGGCAGGAGAAGGCAACAAAGCTCGTGGACGCCGAGGGGAATTTTGATTTTGAGAAAGCCAAGGCCAGCTTCAAAAAAGGTCACGGCATTGGCCAGGTGGGACGCCCCAGCGACGCGGGCAGCAGCCCGGCTACTCCCGCAAATGGCAAGACGGCGCGCGAGACGGCGGAACTGACCAATGCGATCCAGCGGTTTTTCCTGGAGCATTCCCGCCTCGGCATTCCCGTGCTGTATCACGAGGAATGTCTGCATGGGCAGGCGGCCCTTGGGAGCACGAGTTTTCCGCAGCCCATCGGGCTGGGGGCGACGTTCAATCCCGAACTGGTCGAACAGCTTTACGCGATGACCGCCGCGGAGGCCCGTGTGCGCGGCACGCACCAGGCCCTCACGCCGGTGGTGGATGTCGCGCGTGATCCGCGGTGGGGGCGGGTCGAGGAAACCTTCGGCGAAGACCCGTATCTCGTCACGCAACTCGGCATGGCGTCAGTGCGCGGCTTTCAAGGTGATTGCAGTTTCAAGAACAAGAAGCACGTCATCGCCACGCTGAAACATTTTGCCGCGCACGGCCAGCCCGAGTCCGGCATGAATTGCGCGCCGACCAACGTCTCCATGCGCGTGCTGCGTGAGACATTCTTGATGCCGTTCAAGGAATGTCTGCAAAAGGCCAAAGCCATCAGTGTCATGGCGAGCTACAACGAGATTGACGGCGTGCCGTCGCACGCCAGCACGTGGCTGT
>CAZQNQ010000008.1:0-171705 GCA_964594985.1 uncultured Bifidobacterium sp. | reverse complement strand
GCGGCGCGCACGGAGTGACGCGCCCTACCTTCGACATCCGTGTCCATCCGTGTTCATCCGTGGTTAAAAACAAATGACCTTGTCTTTTGCCATTATTGCCGTCCTGATTATCGCCGCCGCCACAGCCGCGATGACGATGCGCAATCTCGTGCATAGCGCGCTGGCGGTGGCCGTGGCCTTCGCCGGACTCGCCGCCGCGTATCTGCAACTCGGTGCGCAATTCGTCGGTCTTACGCAAATCCTCGTCTATGTCGGCGCGGTGGCGATCTTGATCGTCTTTGCTGTTCTGCTCACTCGCGGCGGGGAAGCGCCGGAAAAATCCGTCTTCTCCACGTCCTGGTGCATGGGGGTGGGGATTGCGGTTGCCGTGTTCGGACTGTTGGCGTGGGCCATCAATCACAGCTTCGCCAGCCAGCGTCCGCTTCCGCCGCAACCGTCGGCAACCGTTGAGCAGATTGGCAAGGACTTGATGACAAAGTTTGTTTTGCCGCTGGAGGTAATCGGGTTGTTGCTGACGACGGCATTGATTGGGGCGGTGATTATTGCCATGCGCGACGAAGGGAAGGCCAAATGAACAACCTGACACAACCGAAAGGGAGAAAAGGAGAAAAGGTGCGGGGGAGAATTCCCCCTTTCCCCCTTTCCCCCTTTCCCCTCTGCCAATTCGCATGACGCCATTAGCAGGATATTTATTATTGTCGGCTATGATCTTCGCCATCGGTCTGGCCGGGGCGTTGACGCGTCGCAATGCCATTATCGTGCTCATCGGCATTGAACTGATGTTGAACGCGGCGAATCTGAACTTCATCGCCTTCTGGCGCTACGGGGCGAATCCCGAGGCGCTCACGGGAATCATGTTTGTCATCTTCGCGATTGCTGTTGCCGCCGCCGAAGCCGCCGTCGGCCTCGCGCTCATCATTGCGATTTACCGGCATTACAAAACCACGAATGTGGATGAAGTCAGTTCGATGAAGGGATGAGTCTCATGTTCAAATCCACCGCCAACAACACCGAAAGCGCCAAGACCTGCAACTTGCTTGCAGAGCACTTTCAAGACATCCCATTGTCAGGGTTGGTGACCGCGAGCCGAACCTTTCCCGTTACTTCCCGGATTGATTTGCAAGCAGCTTTAAGCCGAATCTTTGAGAAGTCTTACCAAGGGCGATTAGTGGGATTTCATGCCCAATACAATCACGAGACAACCACGTTTTCTCATCTGATCCGGGACGGAGATCAAGCCGTGGTGGTTGCGCCTTTGCAACACGACGAGATTGATTTCGGCGACATTGCGCCGGCGCGCTGTTTGAAGCGGGGGCTTTGGCTGTCCAAGACGAATGGTGTTCCGTTTGTGGTTCTGGCGACGCACGCGGAACGCTTTGGTTGTGATGATGGGATGTATGTCGAAGTGGCAGTTCCCGCAGGGGAGAAGGGCGTCAACCATACGCGCGCGTTTATGGACGAGTTGGAACGACTCGTCAGCCAGATCGGCTCTTACCGCGGCAAGGTCATTTCGCTGGAAGCAATCCGGAGTTTTTCAGGTAAAGCAGGGACGGTTCGAGTCCAGAAGCTGAGGGATGTGCGACGGGAGGAGGTAATTCTTCCTGAAAAGACTTTGCGGTTGTTGGAACGGAACGTCACAGACTTTATCAGGCACAGAGAAGAACTCAAAAAGCTCGGAATGTCTGCGAAGAAGGGGCTTTTATTCTATGGGCCTCCGGGGACTGGCAAGACGCACACGATCCAGTATTTGGCCAGTCAGCTTCGCGATCATACCACGCTACTGATTACAGCCGAACAGGTGGCGCTGCTTGAACAGTATTTTCAACTCGCACGATTCCTCCAGCCGGCGATGGTCGTGATTGAAGACGTAGATCTGATTGCCCGGGCGCGGGAAGACATGCGAAATCCTTGTGAGGAGAGCTTGTTAAACAAATTGCTTAACGAGATGGATGGGCTGCGTGAAGATGCTTCCGTTTTGTTTGTTTTGACTACTAATCGTCCGGACCAGTTGGAAGCGGCCTTGGCTTCGCGTCCAGGAAGAATTGACCAGGCAATCGAGTTTCCGCTTCCCGATGAGGAGGGGCGGCACAAGCTCGTGCGACTCTACGCGCGCGGGTTGCCTTTGGAAGAAGATTTGATCAGGACCATTGTTCAAAAGACCAAGAATGCCAGCGCGGCCTTCATCAAGGAATTGATGCGCCGCTCTGCTCAGTATCAAATTCAGGCGGGCTCAGGTTCGCTTGCGGTTGAAAATATTGAGTCGGCTCTGGAAGAAATGCTTTTCGCTGGCGGCAGTTTGAACGTGAAAATCTTGGGAGGCGCAGCGGAATGATGCCTTGGATCGTCAAAAACCTCTGGCTGATTCCCGCGCTGCCGTTGCTGGCGGCGGGGTTGAGCGCGTTGCTGCCGCAGCGGTTTCGCAAGCTTTCCGCGTCACTGGCCATCGGCGCGATGATTGGCGCGTTTCTGCTGTCGCTGTGCGCGTTTGCTCATGCGGTCCAACACCACGGCCATGACGGCGCGAAGGAGTTTTTCAACTTCGCCTGGCTGCAATTCGCTGACGGGCCGGCGGGCATTCTCAAACTCGGTTGGGTGCTGGATCCGTTGACGGCGGTGATGCTGGTGATGGTCACGTTCGTCGGCACGCTGATCTTCATCTACAGCGTCGGCTACATGGCGCATGACGAAAACTTCACGCGCTTTTTCACATTCCTCGCGTTGTTCGCGGCGGCGATGCTGGGCATCATCATTGCCAACAATCTGCTGCTGCTCTTCATGAGTTGGGAACTGGTCGGCCTTGCGTCGTATCTGCTGATCGGCTTCTGGTATCACAAACCCAGTGCGGCGGCGGCGGCGAAGAAGGCATTCATCACGACGCGCATTGGCGACGTGTTTTTCTTCCTCGGCATCGTCTGGTTGTATCACCAATCCGGGACGCTGTTGTTTTATGATGATGGCAAGGGTTGCCTGGAACAAACTGCGTTATTGAAACTGGTCACGCAGACAACCTGCTTTGGCCTCGCCGTGTCAGCGGCGATTGGAATCCTGATCTTCATCGGCGCAATGGGCAAATCCGGCCAGTTCCCGCTGCACGTCTGGTTGCCGGACGCGATGGAAGGTCCGACGCCGGTCAGCGCGCTCATTCACGCGGCGACGATGGTGGCGGCTGGGGTATTTCTTGTGGCGCGGGTTTATCCGTTGATGGCCGTGCATATAGATGGTGCTGCGGCTGAGACAGCCGCGCTCCAAGTCGTCACTTGGATCGGCGCAATCACTGCCGTCTTCGCCGCGTCTATCGCCGTTGCGCAAAACGACATCAAACGCATCCTCGCGTACTCCACGGTTTCGCAACTCGGTTACATGATGATGGGGCTTGGCACGGGGGGCGTGGCCGTGGGCATGTTTCATCTCATCACACACGCATTCTTCAAGGCGCTGCTGTTCTTGGGGGCCGGCTCGGTGATTCACGGCTGCCACGGAGAACAGGATATCCGCAAGATGGGCGGGGTCCGTAACTATATGTTTGTGACCTTCCTCACTTACGGTGTGGGCATGTTGGCTTTGACTGGATGCCCATTCTTCTTCTCGGGCTTCTGGAGCAAGGATGCCATCCTTCATGCTGCTCATGGTTGGAATGTTTCGCACCTCCCGTTCTACCTTGGCGTGATCGGGGCGTTCCTCACCGCATTTTACATGACCCGGCAGGTTGCGCTGGTCTTCTTTGCTCAATACCGCGGCCACGTATCGCACGACACTCAACATCTAAAAACGCCAGCACTCGTCGCCTTGAAAGGCGAACACGATCCGCACGAAAGTCCTGCTTCAATGACCGTGCCCTTGATTATTCTCGCAGTCTGTACCATCGGGCTTGCTTTGGTTGGGACGCCCTATCGGCCGTGGTTTCAAGAATTCCTCGGTTCGCATCACGAGGAAGGCGCAACCGGTGATGTCATCCGGATCATGCTGATATCATTTTTGGTTTTCCTTTTGGGCACTGGCATCGGCTGGGGTTTTTACGGTTTGGTGAAACGCAAACGCGCCGAAGATCCTGACCCGCTGGAGAAGTTGCCGCTCGGAATTTACACCTGGTTCGCGAAGAAATACGGCATTGATGAACTTTACGAACTGACCGTTATCCGCTTCAACGCCTGGGCGGCACGGGCGTGCGCGTTTCTCGATGAATGGGTCTGGGGTGGGGTGGTGACGCTTGTGTCGTATGTGATGCTGGGATTGTCGTGGGCGAGTCGCGCCTTCGACGAGTTCATCATCAACCTCGGCTTTGACCAGGGTTGCGAACGCGTGTCGAAGGGCGGTTCGTTGCTGTCGCGCTTGCAGGATGGGCATGTGCAAAATTATCTCCGCGTCATCGGCGTCGCGCTCGTGGTGCTGGTGTTGTTCCTGATCTGGGGAGGTGGGAAGTGAACGGGCTCTCCATCCTCACTTTGCTCACGCTCTTGCCAATCATCGGCGGCATCATCGTCGTTGGTTTGCAGGACAAGCAACTCGCCCGGCGGGTTGCGCTGGGCTCTAATTTTCTGTCGCTTGGATTGGCGCTCGGTCTTTGGAAATCATTTGATGCCACGAATGGCGGACTGCAATTCGTCGAGCGTGCCGATTGGATTCCTTCGCTGGGCGTGCAGTATTTCGTCGGTGTGGATGGCCTCGGGCTGTTGATGGTCCTGCTCGCGAGCATCGTCGTGCCGATGGCGTTGCTGGTTTCGGATGGTAGGGCGCGTCACTCCGTGCGCGCCGTTGGTTCGCATTTGGAAGACGGCGCGCACGGAGTGACGCGCCCTACCAACACACCGCTTTATTACGGGCTGGTGTTGTTCCTGCAAGCGGGACTCATTGGGACATTCACGGCGTTGAACTTTTTCCACTGGTTTCTCTTCTGGGAACTGAGCTTGATCCCGGCGTTCTTCCTTGTGCGACTCTGGGGCGGGGCGAATCGCGGCCCGGCGGCGACGCAATTCTTCGTCTATACGATGGTCGGCAGCGTGGCGATGTTGCTGGCGTTCCTGGCCATCTTCCACGCGACCGGCAAAATGGACTTCATCGAACTCGCGGCAATGGGGCGCGATGGTTCACTGGCCAACGCGCTTTCGGCAAAGCTCGGCTGGTATGGTCTGAACACCAGGCCGCTGGCGTTGATCATCTTTGGCGGCGTGCTGCTGGGCTTCGCGGTGAAAGTACCGTTGATGCCGTTCCACTCGTGGCTGCCTGCGACCTACGCCGAAGCGCCGTCGCCGGTGACGATGCTGCTCACGGGCGTGATGTCCAAGATGGGCGTGTATGGTTTTCTGCGCATCCTGCTGCCGATCTTCCCGCAACAGATCAACTGGGTGCTGACGCCGCTGCTCTGGCTGGCGGTGATCACGATTGTTTTCTCCGCGTGTGCCGCGTTCGCGCAGCGCGACCTGAAGCGTATCCTCGCGTATTCCTCGATCAACCATCTTGGCTACTGTCTGCTGGCGGTGTTCGCGGTCGCGAAGTTCAACAACGCGCCGGAGTTCGAAACGGAAAAAGCCGCCGCGCTCAACGGCGTGTTCCTCCAGATGTTCAATCACGGCCTCACGGCGGCGACGTTGTTTATGTTCGTTGGCTTCATCGAACAACGCAGCGGTGGTTTGCGTGGGCTGAATGATTTCGGTGGCTTGCGGAAGACCGTGCCGGTGTTTTGCGGCTTGATGGGCATCGCGCTGTTTTCATCGCTCGGCTTGCCGGGTTTAAACGGGTTCATCGGCGAATTTCTGATCTTCAAAGGCGTGTTTCCGCTGACGCCGTGGGCGGCGGCGCTGTCGGTGATTGGTTTGCTCGTCACGGCGATTTTCATTCTGACAATTTTGCAGCGTGTCTTTGCCGGACCGTTGAATGAGAAGTGGGCAAAGCTGCCCGACCTGACATTGCGCGAGCGCGTGCTGGTGGGGATTCCCATCGCGCTGATGTTCGTGCTGGGACTGTATCCGCGATTGGTGCTGGATGTCATCAACTCGACGGCGGTGCGGATGGTGGAGCAACTGAAGTTTTAAAATGTCTTACGCGAAAGAGAAAGCAAAGTTCAAGGATAGTTTGGCGATATTTGTTACCGAATTGGCGGAACACGTTTCGACAAAGGATAAGCAATGGACAGTCAAAGGTTTCATCGATGTCTTCAAGAACATCTACACCATTTCTGCTGACACAAAGATTGTCTCCAAGATTTTGGAGATTCATCTGTTCCCAAAAATCCTGGAGTTTGCTCAGAAGAACAAATTCAAACTCGTGCTGACCGACCATCAGAATTACTACCCGGACATCTCGTTCGTTAGCGAGACGGATCCGGACTTGAAGTTCGCGGTGGATTTGAAGACAACTTACCGATTGGAAGGCAAACCGGAGTTCTGCAATGGCTTCACACTCGGTTCGCACGGTGAGTATTTCATTAATCGCCAAAGCCGAAAGAACATCCAGTTCCCGTACGCAGAATATGCCGGACATTTTTGTCTGGGCGCGATTTATTCGCGCGCTGTTGGCGACAAGCTGCAGGAAGCCCGTGTGCGGCAGATTGGCGAGTTGCGTTCGATAGTCTCGGTAGTCCGTGATTTTCAATTCTTTGTTTGTGAAAAGTGGGAGATCGCATCCGACCGCAGCGGCAGTGGTAATACGGCCAACATCGGCAGCATTACGCGCATCCAGGACATCTTGGATGGAAATGGGATGTTCAAAAAACTTGGGGAAAAATGGTTCGATGAGTATTGGATCAACTACGGAAAAATTACAGTGCCAGAGACCGGCAAGAAGATCACGAAGCTTGCGGACTATTTGGCTTATCGTGGTCATGACTTGACGCTCGTGAACCCGCGCGCCAAAACCACGAGGAGGAAAACATGAACAAGGTGTTTGTTCCTCCCATCAAGTGTCAGGGCATCAAGACCAAACTTGTAAGTTGGATTCTCGGCCAAGTGAGCCTCGATCAGAATGGCTGTTGGATTGAGCCTTTCATGGGGTCGGGGGTGATTGGTTTCAATCTTCGTCCGAATAATGCCGTCTTTGCGGATAAGAACCCCCACCTGATCAATTTTTACCGCGCGATTCAGACCGGGGACATTACATCAGCGAAGGTCAAAGGTTTCTTGGAAACCGAAGGGGAGAAATTGAGCAAAGATGGGCAGCCTTATTTTAATGCTGTGCGAGCACGCTTCAACAAGGAAGGCAGTCCTTGGGACTTCCTATTTCTCAATCGTTCCTGCTTCAATGGCATTATTCGCTTTAACAGCAAAGGCGGATTCAACACGCCATATAATCACAAGCCGGAACGGTTCGCCCAATCCTACGTAACCAGGATTATCAACCAAATTGACTATGTTGGCAAAGCAATGAAGGCACGTCGTTGGGAGTTCGTCTGTGCTGATTTCCGTGATGTAATTGGCTGTGCAACGAAAAGTGACGTGGTTTATTGCGATCCACCCTATCTGGGGCGTCATGCGGATTACTTTAATTCCTGGTCTGAAGATGATGAGCGTGATTTGGCGGGTATGCTGGCAAAGACACCAGCGCGATTTATTGTCTCGACATGGCATAGCAATCAATACCGCCATAACACATCTCTCGAAAAGTATTGGAGCGGTTTCGATACGTTGACGCGCGAGCATTTTTACCATGTTGGTGCAAAAGAAAAGAACCGGAATCCAATGTTGGAAGCCCTGGTGATGAATTTTGAACCGGAAGTGACGACCGAGAGTTTTGATGGTTCACCGGAGGCAGAGCAATTGGTTTTGATGGAAAACCCAGATCACTATCGCGTGGCCACCCCTCTTCCAACGAGTCGCCGTCGTACAATCAAACCAAAATGTTAGCCTGGACCGTTTACATTTCATTTATTGGCGTGCTGGTGCTGCTGCTCCTGCCGAAGGGCAAGGCCGCAGCGGCGCGCAAGGTCGCCATGACGACGGCGGTCGCGGGATTGTTTGTGGCGGTGGCGGGATTTATTCAAGCGACTCCCGAGATCAAGCTCGGTAAAATTTCTACGGTCGTCAAAGCGCCGTGGATTCCATCGCTCGGACTGGAGTTTCACCTCGCGGCGGATGGCGTCAGTCTGACGCTGGTGTTGCTCACGGGACTGGCGGCGGTGGGGGGGGGGTTATTCTCGTGGAACATCGAGCATCGGGCGAAGGAGTTTTTTGCGTTCTACCTCGCGCTCATCGGCGGGGTGTATGGCGTGTTCCTGAGTTTTGATTTGTTCCTGTTGTTCGTGTTCTACGAAATCGCCATCGTGCCGAAGTATTTTATCATCGCGATCTGGGGTTCGACGCGGAAGGAATACGGCGCGATGAAGCTGGCGCTGTATTCGTTCATCGGCAGCGCGATGGTGCTGATCGGGTTGATCGCGGCGTATGTGGTGTCCGGTGCGCACACGATGAATTTGCTGGAACTGGCGAAGTATCCATTCCCGCACAGCTTCCAGATGTGGGCCTTTCCGCTGGTGTTCGTGGGCTTCGCGATTCTCGCGGGTCTGTGGCCGTTTCACACCTGGGCGCCGACGGGTCACGTGGCCGCGCCGACGGCGGCTTCGATGTTGCTCGCAGGCGTGGTGATGAAATTGGGCGCGTACGGTTGCTTGCGCGTGGCGATGACTTTGTTCCCGGAAGGCTTGGAGGCGTGGAAAATGTGGATCGCGGTGCTGGCGGTCATCGGCATCGTGTATGGTGCGCTGGTGGCGCTGGTGCAAAAGGATTTCAAATTCGTCATCGGTTATTCGAGCGTGAGTCACATGGGCTTCGTGATGCTCGGGTTGGTGACGCTGAACACCATCGGGTTGAGTGGCGCGGTGTTGCAGATGTTTTCGCACGGCATCATCGCGGGGCTGCTGTTCGCGGTGGTGGGGCGGATGGTTTATGAACGCACGCACACGCGCGAACTCGCCACGCTGGAAGGCATGAATCTAGTGAAGGCGATGCCGTTCGCGGCGGTGACGTTTGTGATCGCAGGTTGCGCTTCGATGGGGTTGCCGAGCTTCAGCGGTTTCATTGCGGAGTTGCAGGTGATCATCGGTGCGTGGCAGGCGTTCCCGACGCTGGCGGTGATCACGGGCGTGGGCATCGTGATCGGCGTGGCCTACACGTTGCGGGCGATGCAGAAGGCGTTTTTTGGGGAGGAGCGCCGATCTCCAGATCGGCTCAATGATGACGAATACGAGCAGGCCGATCAGGAGATCGGCGCTCCGATCTCAATCCCGGAGCGTCTCGGCGCGGTGATGTTCATCGCGGTGTCGCTGGTGGTGGGACTGTATCCGCGGATTCTTTTGGATGTGATCATTCCGAGTTTCAATTCGCCGCTGTTCGAGTGGGTGAAGAAGGGAGGCCAGCCGTGATTTACGATTTACGATTTACGATTTACGAGCCGACGGCGGAGAAACGCAGAGACGCAAAGGCCGCGGAGAAAACGCGGAGGAGATTTTTTTCTCAGCGGGACTCAGCGTTCTCCGCGTCTCCGCATTTGTCGGTGATTTCCAGCGGCAGGAGGTTTGTATGAGTTATCTGGAGCTTCTCAAGCTGGCCGCGCCGGAAGCCATCGTCGTGCTGACGGCGCTGGCGGTGCTGGCGATTGACCTGACTTCGCTGCGCGGCATGGAAACGCGGTTGCGCTTGATCATCGGTGGCCTGGTGGCGAGCGCTGGTTGTGCGGCGGCGATTTTGTGGATGCTGGTCAATCCGGTACATGCGGATGCGTTGCACGGAATGCTGGTGGTGAGTCCGCTGACGCAAATCGTGAAGGTCTGCCTGCTCGGGTTGACGATCTGCACAGTGCTGGTTTCCTTGGAGGCCAGGTTCACGTCGCACGCGGGGGAATATCTCGCGCTCATCCTGCTGGCGACGGTGGGGATGATGTTTCTGGTCAGCGCCGAGGACGTGTTGATGATCTTCATCGCGCTCGAACTCACAAGCCTGGCGCTTTACATCCTGACGGCGTTCAACAAGCGGAACATCAAGTCGGCGGAAGCGGCGTTGAAATACTTTCTGTTCGGCGGCATGGCGGCGGCATTCATGTTGTTTGGTCTGAGTTTGATCTATGGCTTGTCCGGTGCGACGAATCTACATGCGATCGCGGCAGCGCTGGCGGGCAAAGGACTTGATCCGTTGCTGGTGGTGGCCATCGTGATGACGGTGATCGGATTTGGTTTCAAGGTGGCAGCCGTGCCGTTTCATCTGTGGGCGCCAGATGCGTATGAAGGCGCACCGTCGCAGAGCGCGGCGTTTATCGCCTCCGGTTCGAAGCTCGCGAGCTTCTTTATCTTCGCCAAGATCATGATGATCGGTTTTGCGGGTGTGGAAGGCAGCGGGGCGTACCGGGATTTTGCGCGGGGCTGGACGCCGGTTATTGCGGTGCTCGCGGTGCTTTCGATGGTGCTGGGCAATCTGGTGGCTGTCGTTCAAAGCAGCGTGAAGCGATTGCTGGCTTACTCGGCGATTGCGCATGCGGGCTACATGCTGGTCGGCATCATGGCGCATGATGAACAAGCCATCGCTTCCGTGGTTTACTACGCGGCAACGTACGGCTTGGCGACCATCGGAGCGTTCGGCGTGGTGGCGTTGGTGGAAGACGGAGCAGGGGACGATAAGTTTTCGAGCTTCGTCGGTTTCAGCAAACGTGCCCCCATAGCGGCATTTGCCATGATGATTTTTCTGTTGTCGTTGGCGGGCATTCCGCCGCTGGCAGGTTTCTTCGGTAAGTTCTACCTGTTTGCGGCGGCGTTGAAGACTGGAGCACCAGACTTGGGTTTGCTGTGGCTGGTGATTCTGGCGATTGCAATGAGTGCGGTGTCTTTCTACTACTACCTCAAGGTGCTGAAGCAAATCTACGTGGTGAATGGGACGAACAGGACTGATGCGACGAATGTTTCCATGCTTGCGCAGGTGGTGTTGCTGGTGATGGCGGTTCTCGTCGTTGTGCTGGGCTGTTTTCCGAATCTTCTGGTCGGGTCACTTCAGGGCGCGCTCGCTCCGGTGACACATTGATGCCGGTTGTGCTTTCGGGGTGCTGATGGATTTGATCCGCACGGGCAAGCACCAGCGCGGCCAGACGGTTTTGTTTTGGCACACGGGCGGCACCCCCCGGCCTTGTTTGCTTACGCGCGCAAGTTGATCTGAACCCGACTGTCGGGCCACAGTGTGCAACAAACCGCCTTCCGACTGGGACGGCGCACTCTTTCTGCGGCTAGCATTCTCGACGAATCCACCCTTCTTTTTGTTTCGGATTGACCAAAAAGTTGCTTTAATATGGACGCTCATGAGGCGACGTTGGAAACGAATCCGGCATCGGCTGGAGTGGTTGGCATTGGTCTGTTTGACCAATCTGATTCCACTGCTGCCGCGGCGGGCCATTGTTTGGTTGGCCAGCTCGTTGGGCGGGCTGGCATTTCGACTGGATTCCCGCGGCCGGGACAGGTCGCTGGCCAATATTGAAGCCGCTTTTGGCGGACAATACATGCCGGCCCAGCGATTGGAAATCGCGCGGGCTTCCTATCGGAATTTCGCCCGCACCGTGTTCGACCTGTTCTGGGCCAAGGCGCTGACGCGGGAGAATTTTCGCCGTTACCTCAAGATTGAGAATGCCCACATCCTCCATGAACTGCAGGCGCGGGGCGAGAGCGCGGTGCTGGTCTGCATCCATCACGGCAATTTTGAGATGGCGAGCCTGGCGGTCGGCTTTGAAGGGATTCCCGTCACGATCGTCACCGAACGCTTCAAAAATCCCAGTGTGAGCGATTTTTTCAAACGCTGCCGCGAAAGCTCCGGGCATCGCATCATTGCGCAGGAATCTTCCATGATCCGCCTGTTGAAACATGTCCGGCGCGGTGGCGTGGCTGGCATGCTGGCGGACTTGAACCTGCGGCCTCATGAGGCGGCGACGGTCATTGACACGTTCGGGATGAAGATGTGCGTGACGTTCCTGCATTCCATTCTCGCGCAACGCGGCCGAGCGAAGTTGGTCCCGACAGAAGGCATCTCGTTGCCGGATGGTACGTGTCGGGTGGTGTTTCATCAGCCGTTGACGATTGCCCCGGACGCGTCCCCTCAACAGATTGCACAGCAGTGCTGGGATTTTTTTGAACCGACGATTCGCACTACGCCGCAGAACTGGCTCTGGACCTATCGGCATTGGCGCTACAAGCCGAATAATACGTCGCAGCGCTATCCGTTTTACGCGACGCCTTGCAAAGAATTCGACCGGTTGCTGGAAAGCGTCAATGCTGCCAAAGCCGCGATACCGCAAGCGGCCTGACGCGATTGCGCCGCGCTATTCCAATCCGAGAACTTTTTTCCCCTCTGGCGTGATCATCGAGTGATGCCACGGCGGATCCCAGACGACTTCCACGGTCGCGTCTTCGATGCCTTCAAGATTCAAGAGCTTCACCTGCGCGTCGCCGGCGATGGCCGGACCCATGCCGCAGCCGGGCGCGGTCAACGTCATCTTCACGTCCACGCGCGAACCACCGCTCGGCACCGGAGAAAGTTTCATGTCATACACGAGGCCGAGATCCACGATGTTGACGGGGATTTCGGGATCGAAACACGTGCGTAACGTCTGCCAGACCAAATCCTCATTCACGGGGCCGCTGGTTGATGAAGTCGTGGCGGGCTGGGTCACCTCGAACCCGAGTGCATCGGCATCTTGAGGTGCGATGCGAAACAATCCTCCCGGCGCTTGCACGGTGTAACTGCCGCCCAGCGTTTGGGCGATGTGAACTTCCATTCCGGCGGTTAGTGTGTCGGTGGTGCCGGCGGGGATGCGGACGACGGCGCAATCGCGCTTGAGAGTGACGACAGTGGGCGGGTTCATTTTCTAGTCAAAATCGGTTTACTGACCGACCTAGCGTAGCGCATGACCATTCCCAGGCCAAGAATCTCTTTGAATTCAGCGCCAAACCCAGCCATCATCCGCGTCCGCTTTGAGTAATTGTGGCTGTGCTCGTGAGAGCACGGCACAAAATCAAGAATGCCGCGCTCTCACGAGTCGCAGCCACGGAATTTAGACATGAAACGCACGCATCATTGCAACGAACTGCGCCCGGCTCACATCGGGCAAACCGTCACGCTCTCCGGCTGGGTTCACTCCCGGCGCGATCTCGGCGGCCTCATCTTCATTGATATCCGCGACCGCGAAGGCCGCACGCAGACGGTGTTTGATCCGTCAGATTGGACCAAGGAACTGTTCGAGCAGGCCGCGTCACTGCGCAGCGAATGCGTCGTCAGTATCACCGGCAAAGTCCGTCAACGTCCCGCCGGCACGAACAACGCGAAAATTCCCACCGGCGAAGTCGAGGTGATGGCGCAGTCGTTTGAAGTGTTGAACATGGCGGACGTCCTGCCGTTCCCAGTGGACGACCCCGAGGTCGCCAACAAAGTTAACGAAGAGCTGCGCCTGCAATATCGCTACCTCGATCTGCGTCGCCCGGAAATGGCGCGCAATCTCCGCACGCGTTCCAAGGTCGCCATCGCGGCGCGCAGCTTTATGGATGAACAAGGCTTTCTCGAAGTCGAGACGCCCACGCTGTTCAAGTCCACGCCCGAAGGCGCGCGCGAATTCCTCGTCCCGAACCGCCGCGAGCCGGGAACGTTTTACGCATTGCCGCAGTCGCCGCAGCAGTTCAAACAAATTCTCATGGTCGCGGGCGTGGAGAAGTATTTCCAACTCGCGCGCTGCTATCGCGACGAAGATTTGCGCGCCGACCGCCAACCCGAGTTCACGCAGTTGGACATCGAAATGAGCTTCATCGAACGCGAAGACATTTACGCGCTCATCGAAGGTTTGCTCAAGCGCGTCTGGAAGACCGCGCTCAACGTGGACGTGCCCACACCGTTCAAGCGCATCAGTTTCGAGGAAGCGTTGAACCGCTACGGCATTGATAAGCCCGACACGCGTTTCGGCATGGAACTCGTGGACTTCACCGAGGAATTCAAGGCCAGCACGTTCAAGGTGTTCAGCGGCGCGATCGCCAATGGCGGCGTGGTGAAAGCCATGAACGCGAAAGGCATGGCCGGCGCGACGCAGGGCCAGATCGAGACGATGACCGAATACGCCAAGAGTTTCGGCGCGAAAGGGCTCGCCTACATCAAGGTCGAACGTGGCGGCGACGCCTCGTCGCCGAAAGGTGGCGGCAGCGCCCCCGCTGCCGGCGCGACGCAGCCACCCGTTGAATGGAAATCGCCCATCGTAAAATTTTTCAGCGAAGCCGAAAAAGCCGCGCTCACGCAAAAATTGAACATCGAGGAAGGCGACTTGATTCTGTTCGCTGCCGATCAATGGCTGACTGCGTGCGAAATCCTCGGCAAGATTCGTTTGTATTGCGCCGACGTGCTCAAGACGCAGGGCAAGCTGACAATTCCGGCGGATCAATTCAATTTCCTCTGGGTCATCGAATTTCCGCTGCTCGGTTTCGACCGCGAACAGAACCGCTGGTATTCCAGCCATCATCCGTTCACCGCGCCGGTGACTGACGACATCCCGTTGCTCAAGTCCGACCCGAAGAAAGTCCGCGGCCAGCACTACGACATTGTGGTGAACGGCGTGGAACTCGGCGGCGGCTCGATCCGTATCCATCAGCCCGACGTGCAGAAAACCATCTTCGAGGAACTGCTCCAGATTCCACCGGACATGGTGAAGGCGAGGTTCGGTTACATGCTCGAAGCGTTCAAATACGGCGCGCCCCCGCACGGCGGCATCGCGCTCGGGTTTGATCGCCTCATCGCGATCCTCTGCAACACGCCGAGCATCCGCGACGTGATCGCGTTCCCGAAAACCGCGAAAGGCACATGCCTGATGACCGACTCGCCCAGCACCGTCGAGCCCAAACAACTCCGCGACCTACACATCGAGTTGAAGGTGAAACAGCCGACGCCCGCACCTGCGCCTGCGCCTCTAGCCAAGGCCTGAACAAGGGGCGGCATATGATTGAACTGCATCCAGAGATTCTGACCAAGAATGAACGGAAGGAATTTGCCGTGCTTCCATACGAAGAGTATCTGGCGATCACTGAAGCCTTGGCCGGCTACGAAGACTTGCAAGACTTCCGAGCCGCTAAGGCTGAAGAAGGCGACGCTGCGACCATGTCATTAAAGGACGCAGCCAAGCACTACGGAGTGAGTTAGTTTAGCACCAGCGGTGCGGCATGTTTATAGCCCGGCCACCGAAGTCAAACCAAGCTCCGTAGGAGCGGCATATCCCCGACACGATGCCGCTCCTACGGAACTTGTGGTTTGTTGGGGGGGCGATTTCTATAAACATGCCGCGCCTACGGCGCTGAAACCCTGCGTGCGGTTCTTTCCGCCGGACTGGGAAAGCCACGGCTCTACGGCAGGCAGGGATGCCCGCCGCTACAATCGCTCCGCGACCTGCACATCGAGTTGAAGGTGAAGCAACCGACGCCCGCACCCGCGCCGAAGGCATAAGCCGGTTCTTCAAGAGACTGCCAGCTTTGCGATGAGCGTTTGGACTGTGCCGGCTTTAGCGGCGCTTTCGGACGGACGGAAAACTTTCGAGCAATACTTAAGGGGTGCTGAATGTTTGGATCTGTCCCTCGCCATCCCACGAGTCCTTGTGCCCTCGTGTTGAGCCGCCGAGTTTCCATTCGTTGCCTACCCGGACCATTGGCTGCACCATGTATTCTGGCGGCGGATGGGAGGTGATCTTGTTCATAACCGCCAAATCGTAATCTTGTTTAATCTTCAACTCTACCCTGTCATCTGAAATGATTTTCTTTGCGGTTATTTGCATCCCCTTGAACCAGGTCGCTGCCATTTTTTGGCCGGCTTCAAATTGTTCGCGACCCTTTGGGTCGTTCAGTTCTTGAGCCAATGTATCTGGATTCCGGCCCTCATTTGCCTGCTCATACGAACCGTGCATCATAGCCCAAGTAACGCTTTCCAATGCAGATTCAGGAGTCGCATAGCCCACATTCGCAAGTTCGTTTCTCGAAATGTAAGCGCCTGGTGGGTGGGCTTTTGTGATGTCTCCTTTTCCCTCATCGGCAGCTTCCTGTTCTGGCTGGCTTATCTGTGAGACTTGACGACGTAGTAAACCCACTTCCCCTCGCAACTTGAGGAGATCGGCAGTATTTCGGTTCAACCTTTCGTTGTCGGCGCGGAGTGCGGCTAGTTTGTTGGTCGCATCGGCTAACGCTTGCCTTAACTGCTCGCTTTGCTCTGCCAGCGGCGCTTGCTGTTGCTGGAGCGTCTGGACTTGGTCGCGCAGTTGCGCGGCCTGCCGGGCTTCGTAGATGCCCGCTCCGGCAAGGACGGCGATGGTGGCGGTGACGATGGTTTTCTGAAGGGCAGTCATGGCGATGGCTTTGGTGGCGGTGACAGTTGCAGTGGTAGCGAGAGTTGTTCCGGTTAGCACGGCAGCGATGGAAATGGTAAGGGCCAAACCCACCGGCGCGGCTTGCACGGCGTTGGCGGAGATGACGACGGCGAGGCCGCTGGCGCCGACAGTGACGCCGCGTTTGGCGAAGAATTCGCGCAAGCGTTCTACGGCGCGGCTCACGCGCTTTTGTGCGGCATCGTCGCTGATGCCGAGCGTCGCGCCGACAGTGCGGAGGTCGTGGTTTTTGAAATAGCGGAGCAACACGGCGTCGCGGTCGGTGTCATCCAGTTCGGCCATGGCGTCGTCGAGGACGGGGCGGAGTAGCTCCCAGTCGGGCGGGGTTTCGGGTGCGGGATGAAGTTGTGCCATGGCCTGCCTTTCGCGTTGGTTGCGGCGCGTTTCGTTGCGATAGAGGTCGCGCGCGGCGAACCGTGTGCCGCGATACAGCCAGCCGACCAGCGAGGCTTCGGGGCTTAATTTGAAACTGACTTCGCGCGCTTTGCGGGCGAGATCGGTGAAGACGCTTTGGGTCACATCGCGCGCGAGGTCGGGGGAATAGACCTGGCGCAACGCCGCCGAATAGACGAGGTCGGTGTGGCGCGCGACGATCTCGGCAAAGGCGGCTTCCGCGCCGCGTTCGGCGTAGGCGCGGAGCAGTTGGGCGTCGGACTGATCGTGCATCTCACCCATTAAACAGCCACCGGCATCAAAATCCGACAAAGTATTTTTTACCACGGATGGACACGGATAAACACGGATGCTGGGAAGGGAACGCGACACTAGAGTGTACTGCAAAAAGCATGTCGGAAACGAGATGCCGGCGAACCGCCCCTCACCCCGGCCCTCTCCCCATCCGATGGGGAGAGGGTGGCCGCAGGCCGGGTGCGGGGAATTCGTTTCCGACAGACATTTTGCGAACTGTTCTAATTACACGAATTGTCATTGATTGGGAAAATTCGCGCAATTCGCGTTAGAGCCGGTTTGAAAACTCCTTGCTGGAAACCCGGAGCAAGGATGCTCCGGGAACCCGCGGGCAGGATGCCCGCGCTACGCCGTAACGCAGGCATCCTGCCTGCGGGTTCGGGCGGCATCCCTGCCGCCCGTTCCGGGGTTTCAAACCGGCTCTTAAAGTCTTTATCCGTGTGCATCTGTGTTCATCCGTGGTTGAAACAGTCTGGTTTTGGCAGCAAGGTCGCTCTAATCTTCGCGCGTCATGTATCGCGTCAAAGTCGGTTGTCAGCTCAGTTACAATACGTCGGTGGGCACGCCGGCGGTGTTCATCGTGCAACCGCCGCCGCACACGCGGCACATGCTGGCGAGCGAGGAACTGCAACTCGTCACCGCCACGGCGGCGGATGATTTCCTTGATGCGTACGGCAATCGTTGCAAACGCATCCTCTTGGCCCCCGGCGACAACGTGATCCGCTACGACGCCACGGTGACGGTTTCTCCGGAAGCGGATGTGATGCGGCCCAACGCGCGGCAAGTTCCGCCGCAGGAATTGCCGCCGCATCTGCTGCGTTACACGTTGCCGAGTCGCTATGCGGAGACGGATGAGTTGTTGAACTTCGCGTGGGAAAACTTCGGGAAAGTCCCAGCCGGTTGGGAGCGGGCGAAGACGATCTGTGATTGGGTTCACAAACACATCGAATACAAGCTGGGGTCGAGCTTCCCGGACTGCTCGGCGGCGGACACAATCTTGCGGCGCAAAGGCGTGTGTCGCGACATGGCGCATGTGGTCATCGCGTTGTGTCGCGCGTTCAACATGCCAGCGCGGTATTCGGTGGCGTATCTGCCGGACATTGAGGTGCCCGAAGACGGTTTGCCGATGGATTTTCACGCGTACGCCGAGGTGTGGTTGGAGGGCGGCTGGCAGGTGTTTGATCCGCATGACAACATTCAGCGCAAGGGCCGCATCTTCATCGCGAGCGGGCTGGATGCGACGGACACGGCGTTCGCGACAATCTACGGCGCGGCCAGGTTGACGAAGTTTCAAGTGTGGGCTGATCCGGTGGACGAGCGGGGCGAAAAGCTGAAATTGTCTTTGCCGAAAAAGGAAGAGGCGTCGCCGAACGTGATCCAGTTGCAGCTCCAACCGGCGCCTGAGCCGAGGCGCACGGAGGGAATGGTTTGAACCGCGAATGGACACGAATTCACACGAATCGGGAACGGGCCTTACCAAGGGCAGAAGGGGTAAACGAATGACTGCGATGCTCGTGGCGGTGGGGTGCGGTTACGTGTTGCTGGTCTTGTGCGGCTGCGCCTGGCAGCGGAAGTTGTTGTATGTCCCGTCGCGTTACACGTTGGCGGAGGAACAGCAGTTCGCCGCGCAGAAAGGTTTTGTCCCGTGGGCGAATCCGGCGGGAGAAGTCATCGGTTGGAAATTTCCAGCGACCGGAGTTTCCACCGGCAGCGTGTTGGTGGTGCATGGCAACGGCGGCGCGGCTTTGAATCGCGATTACATCGCCCAGCCGATTCATGCGGCGGGCGCGTTGGATGTTTTCGTGTTGGAATATCCCGGATACGGAGCGCGCGAAGGCACGCCAAGTATGAAAAGCTGGCTGGCGGCGGGCGAGGAGGCGTATGCGCTGCTGCCGATGGACCAGCCGGTCTTCATCGTGAGCGAGTCGCTCGGCACGGGCGTCGCGGCGCATCTGGCGAAATTGCACCCGCAGGGGATTGCCGGCATGGTGATGTTCGTTCCGTATGATAGTTTGCCGTCGCTGGCGCAAAGCAAGATGCCGTTGCTACTGCCGTATTTCTTTCTCGTGGATCGCTACCAACCGGCGGCCTGGATGAAAGATTATCGCGGCCCGGTGAAGTTCGTGATCGCCGGGCGCGACGAGATCATTCCCCCGAAGTTCGGGCAACGGCTGCATGATTCCTACGCCGGCCCGAAGACGCTGCAAATCTTCCCGGACGCGGCGCACAATGAAGTGGCGGAGCAATCGCCCGAGTGGTGGCGGGAGGTTTTTAGTTTCTGGCGGCAAGGCAAGGAATAACCTGCAGTTGAGAGAAATAGCCGGAAGGCTACGGCATCGGCGGACATCCCGTGCCGCTGGGTTACGTGAGGCAATTCAAACATCCGTTCCAGCGCGAGAAGCCGACGAAACAGGTTTGAGCAAGTCGTGCCAAGTCGGAACAATGCGGTGGAACTGGGACGGAACGAACGCGGAGCCGCAGAGAACGCCAAGCGGCGCAGAGATTTTCTGTCGGATCTGCGCTCCCTGAACGGTAAAAGTAGGGCAGGCTTTCCAGCCTGCCGGTGCATCGGACTTTCCAGTCCGGTGTTTCTCGAACCGGGCGACTGGAAAGTCGCCCGCACTGGCAGGCTGGAAAGCCTGCCCTACGATTGGAGCGTCGCGTTGACGTCGGAGTTCGGGTTCACGGCACAAGAGCGAGGAACAGATACGCCACGAACAGCACCAGATGGACCGCCCCTTGCATCACGTAGGTCCGACCTGTACCCAACGTGACCGTGCTGACCAGGAACGTGATGGTCAGCAAGGCGATTTCCTTGGCGGACAATCCCAGGACCAGCGGCAAGTCAAACAAGATGGCCGCCAGCACCACCACGGGAATCGTCAGGCCGATGCACGCGAGCGCTGAACCGACCGCCAGATTCATACTGGTCTGAAGCCGATTCGCCCGGGCGGCGCGCACCGCCGCCCATGTTTCTGGCAGCAATACCAACGCCGCAATGACAATGCCCACTACCGCGCGCGGCGCGTTGGCCGCTTCGACGGCCTGTTCAATCGTGGGAGAAAGCACCTTGGCCAGTCCCACCACTGCCACCAGCGAGAGCAGCAACAAGACGAAACTCACCCACGCCTGACCCTTTGTCGGCGGGACGGCGTGCGTCTCGGGATCGGAAGCATTCGCCTTGGGAATGAAATAATCCCGATGCCGCACTGTTTGGACGAAGACGAAGATCGCGTAGAGCGCCACCGAAGCCAGCGCTGCGAAAACGAGTTGCGGTGTGTTATACGTGCCCGTCGGCGTGGTTGTCGTAAAGGTGGGCAACACCAGCGTCAATCCGGTCAGCACCATCAACGCGGCCAATCCCGCCCCTGAACCTTCCACCCGGAACGTCTGTTCGCGATGCGCCAAGCCACCGACCAAAAGACACAAACCCACGACCCCCGTGCAGATGATCATCACGGCGGCATAAATCGCGTCGCGCGGCAGCACGGCCATGTCCGCGCCGCCCGCCATCATCATCGAAAGGATGAGCGCCGCTTCGATCGCGGTCACGGCCAGGGCGAGCACGAGCGTGCCGAAAGGTTCGCCCACGCGATGCGCGACGACCTCCGCGTGATGCACCGCCACGAACACCGCGCTGGTGAGGGCAATACTGCAAATCACGATCAGCGCCAGCCCCACGCCAAAGACCAACGCTGTGCCCAGACAAGCGAGCGCGAACACTGGCACCAGCCAGGTCCAGAAAGGCATTTTTGTTTTCACTTCAGATCAAAATGGTTGCCGACTCCCGGCAGCGAGTTGCCTCGGCCGAAAACTTGAGGAAGCAGACGGGCGCGAGGTTTTCCTCCTGCGCGGCCAGCGTAGGGATGCCTTCTGAACGAGTCAACAGCGATGGCCAAGACCGCGCCGATCCATCACGGCGTGGCCGCGCAGAGATACACCAGCAAGTGTTGCCACTGTGCGGAGCGTCGGAAGCGAAAGCCCAGCTTGGTGAGCACGTGGACCGAACGAACATTCTCTGGTTCAACAAACGCCAATACTTCCGCCCAACGGAGCGGCGTGAAACAATGGTCCAGCCTGGCGCGACCCGCCGCACTCGCGGAGCCGCGTCCTCAAAATTCCGGGCGAAAACGGAATCCCAGCGCTCGCCCCGGCGCATTTTCCACCAAGGTAAGTTCCACGCCGCAATGGCCGGTCAATTCACCTGAATCAGTCATCACGACCGCCCACTTGCCGAAGCCTTGCGCGGCATAACTGGCGATGAAATTCTCCAGCCGTTCGCGCGATTGTTCCGGCGTCAGCGCGCCCGGGCCGGAGAACTCCATCACGCGCGGACCCGACAGCAATTTATGCAGACGCGTCAAAGTCCGTGGCCGCGAATTCACGCCATGACAGCCGCGGCGTGCGGAGCCGGAATGATGTGGACTTCGGGCGATGCATTGTGCGTGGTCAGCATACCGATCGCCGGTAAATTAAAACGGGCGGCGTAGCAACGTCGCCCGTTGGAACAGTTCTCAAAATGTTTGACGGATCCGAAATCCCCGCACCCGGCCTAGCGGCCACCCTCTCCCCATCGGATGGGAAGAGGGCCGGGGCGAGGGGCGGTTCCGCAGACCTCGTCGCCGACATTCTTTTTGCAGTACGCTCTAACAGCGTGAGTCAGGCGTAACTCGGCACGCCGATGTCGGTCATCAGGACCAGGCCGGGCTTGGCTTTCAAGATGCGCGGGGCGGCGTTGACAAGCGAGGCAACGGTCGCGCCATCGCCGGCGACGCCGCTGGTGATGATGTTGTTGATCGTGGGTTCGCCGACGATCTGCACGGAGTCGTGCGGGTTCGGCGCTTCG
The DNA here is from genome assembly GCA_964594985.1 of uncultured Bifidobacterium sp. Lineage (GTDB taxonomy): Bacteria > Verrucomicrobiota > Verrucomicrobiia > Limisphaerales > JADLHS01 > JADLHS01. The sequence goes on along the minus strand of CAZQNQ010000008.1, from coordinate 149,816 downwards.
AGGTACATCTTGATGTCGAGCGTGATCTTCACTTTGCCCTGGATGCGGCCGACGGCGAGTTGATGGATGCCGCAGCACTGGCCTTTCTTCACGGTGACGTGCGGCGTCTTGATGTCGGACAACGCAACCATCGCTTTGCCGGTCTCGATGAGTTCATCAAGCTTCCAGCCGAGGCAATGCGCGATGAGCGCGGCGGATTCCTTCAAGCCTGCGTGCCCGGCTTTGCCTTCCTTGAAGCGCGCTTCAAACTCAGCGGGCGTCCAGCCGCTGCCGATCTTGCGCTGGAGCGGGCCACGGCGCGTGGTGGCGTTGACGACGCGTTGGACGTGGACGGCTTGCACGTCGCGGCAAACGCCGGTGAGACACACGGGCAATACGTCCATGACGAAGCCGGGATTCACGCCCGTGCCCATCACGTGCGCGCCGCCGGCTTTGCAGGCGGCGTCGAGTTGCGCGGCGAGTTTGGGTTCGCGCAGAGCAGGGAAGAGTAATTCTTCGCAGGACGAAACGACGCTGATGCCCTGACGCACCATGGGTTCGATCTGCGCGTAGGCGGCGCTGACCTTGGAGACGGCGGTATGGAAAATCACATCGGGCTTGGCGACCTTGAGCAATTCATCGAGCGAGCGATAAACCTTGGCGCGGCCGACTTTGGCATCGCCGGTGATCTTGGCGAGCGGCTTGCCGACTTTGGCGGGATCAATGTCAATGCCGCCGACGATCTGGGCCCACGGTTTGGTGGCCGTGAGTTTCAAGGTTTCAATGCCGATGGGGCCAAGCCCGAATTGTGCGATCTTGATTTTTTTCATGAGTTAAAACTGTCTTTTGAAGTCGTCAGCCCAAGGCGCAAAAAAGCCCCTCACCCCGTCCCTCTCCCCATCCGATGGGGAGAGGGTGGCCGCTAGGCCGGGTGAGGGGATTGTGATGACATCAGACATTGGATGATCTGTATTGCTATGATTTTCACAGTCGCGCGACGAGGAGTTCGCGCTGGAAGATGAGTTCCTTGGGCAGATGGGAGTAAAGTTTGAAGAATAGTTCGTCCTGCAACAGAACTTCCCGCCGCCAGTCCTCGTAGTTGATGGTCTGGGCGGCATCGAGGCGCGCGACGTCAAATCCGTCCATGCCGGTGAGGTCAAAGCTGTGCGCCCCCGGCACCCAACCGAGCGGGGTCTCGTTTGCGTTCGTGCCGCCCTGGCAACGATCCACGATCCATTTGAGCACGCGCATGTTATCGCCGTAACCGGGCCAGAGGAATTTTCCGTCCTTGTCGCGGCGAAACCAATTCACATGGAACACACGCGGCGGGAACTTGAGCGCTTTGCGGATCTGAATCCAGTGCCGGAAGTATTCGCCCATGTTGTAGCCGCAGAAGGGCAGCATGGCCATCGGGTCGCGGCGCACCTGGCCCTGGACGCCGGCGGCGGCGGCGGTCATTTCCGAACCCATCGTCGCGCCGATGTAAACGCCGTGAATCCAGTTGAACGCCTGATACACGAGCGGCATGGTGTCGGCACGGCGCCCGCCGAAGATGATGGCGTGAATCGGCACGCCATTGGGATTCTCGACTTCGGGCGCGAGCATCGGATTGTTCGTCATCGGCGCGGCGAAGCGGCTGTTCGGATGCGCGGCTTTCTCCTTCGAGTCCGGCGTCCATTTGTTGCCGCGCCAATCAAGACATTCGGCGGGCGGCGGACCGTCCTTGCCTTCCCACCAGACATCGCCGTCCGGCGTGAGCGCGACGTTGGTGTAAATCGTGTCGCGGGCCATGCACTTCATCGCGTTGGGATTCGATTTGTAATTCGTTCCCGGCACGACGCCGAAATAACCGGCCTCGGGATTGATGGCGTAGAGGCGTCCGTCCGGGCCGGGTTTCATCCACGCGATGTCATCGCCGATGGTCCAGACTTTCCAACCCTTGAAATGCTCGGGCGGCACGAGCATGGCGAAGTTCGTCTTCCCGCAGGCGCTGGGAAACGCCGCCGCGACGTAGGTCTTTTCGCCGGTGGGCGATTCGACGCCGAGGATGAGCATGTGTTCGGCGAGCCAGCCTTGCTTGCGCCCGAGATGCGAACCGATGCGGAGGGCGAGACACTTTTTGCCGAGCAAGACGTTGCCCCCGTAGTTCGAGCCGACCGAGATGATGGCATTGTCTTCCGGGAAATGCGCGATGTAGCGTTGCGCCGGATCGAGATCCAGCATGCTGTGCAAGCCCCGATTAAAGTCATTGCGCTCGCCGAGTTGTTTCCAGGCCACGTCGCCCATGCGCGTCATGATGCGCATGCTCAACACGACATAGATCGAGTCGGTGAGTTCCACGCCGACCTTGCTCAACGGCGAACCGAGCGGGCCCATCAGATACGGCACGACATACATCGTGCGGCCTTTCATCGCGCCGCGGACCAGCCCGTAGAGCTTCTCGTACATCGCCGCCGGCTCGGCCCAATTGTTTGTCGGCCCGGCATCATCCTCGGTGTGGGAGCAGATGTAGGTGCATTGCTCGACGCGGGCGACGTCGTTGGGATTGGATCGGTGGTAGTAGCAGCCGGGAAGTTTCTCCTGATTGAGCGGCGTCAGGATGCCAGCTTTGACAGCCTCGGCGGTCAGCAGTTGTTTTTCGCCCTCCGAGCCATCACACCAATGGATGTGGTCGGGTTGGCAAAGTGTCGCCATGTCCCGGACCCAGTCCATGACAAAACGATTGGGGGGAAGATCCTTATGTTGAGTTTTCATCATGCTCTAAAACAACCAGCCAATCCGCCTCCAGCGCAACGCATCTTTTGCTGAAGACTTATCATCGGTGGTGCGCCGCTAGTCCGGGGGAGTCTGTGCTGCATTAGGGAAACGAAACAAGGGGAAAAGCGATTTGCCCGCACACATAAATGTTATCAACCCACTCGCCGGCGAAGGTCGCAATGGTACGCTGGAACGATTCTCGGAAATCATTTCCGGTCGGCCCCTCACCCCGGCCCTCTCCCCATCCGATGGGGAGAGGGTGGCCGCAGGCCGGGGGAGGGGTTCTCGTTGCTCCATCTGGAGATTGTTTTCGAGAACCGCTCCATGCCGCGATTTCATGAGACATCCCGCTTGCCATCAGTGGTGGTATTTATCACTGTTTTGCGCGAAGCCGTATCAACAGAAAGGACAACCATGTGGAATATCATCATCGGGCTGGTCATGATCATCGGCGGGGCAACGGGGAAACTGGCATTGCGCGGCACGAGCAGTTCCGGCGCGCTGGTCGCCATCGGCGTCGGCTTGCTGGGCTGGGGCATCTTTCAGATGGTCCGCAATCGTAATAACGCCTGACCGGAGCGGTTGCCGTAAAGGGGTCGCTCCTTACTATTGACACAAGTTCAAGTCGGGTTGGTTGTCAGGTTTTGTAGAATGAGGGGCGAGCCGGGTGGCCACCTGTGTCGCGCCGGGAAATTGGAGGCGTAACGCGCGCGGCATGACGGCGGTTTTACCCCCGGCAGATTTTTGTGTCAATAGTAAGGAGCGACCCCTTTACGACCCCTTTCCTAGTAGTCAAAACCAAGAACCGACCCCTTTCCGGTTTGGGCCGCCACTGGGCTCGGACTTTTCCGTCCGGAAACACTCCAACCCGAGTTCGTTTCCCCCGCCGTGCCAGGTCTACGACCCCTTTCCTTTCCACCCAAAGGCAGGGAGTAGTCAATACCAAGAACCGACCCCTTTCCGACCCCCGACCCCTTTCAGAACCGACCCCTTTCCGAGTCGGCGAGCGCCACTATTCCGGTTGGCCCGCCGTTGGTGCAGCCACCTGCGCGGAGTGGCGCGAAGGCTGCCTTTGCCTTTAGCAGCCTGAGTGACACGGAGCGCCCGCCGGGGGTGTCTTTGGGGGCGGCGGGCCGCTAGCAGCCCTGGCCGGAGTCTGAGCGAAGGAGCGGCCAGAGCCAGAGGGTGCGAGGGCAGGACGGGGCGCACGCTCTGGCTCTGGACGTGCCGCACTCCGCAGCGAAGACGCAGCGCCAGGGCTGTGCGGCAGGCGCGGGTGGCCGACCTACTCCGGCGCGGCCTGAGCGCCGCTAGATTCTTTCACACCTTTTGGCGGGACAACGCCAACTACGATGACACTCGCGCGATAAGGACAATATCTTCCCAATCTCTATCGCCTGGAACTGCCATGATGCGCGGACTACTGATGCCGTTCCAATCCTCAATCACCATCACCCCGCCATCGGGGCACATGAATTGTCGCGCAACTTCTGACCCTTGAGGAAGCAACTCTTTTACGACACCACACCGATTGCCCACGGACTTTACCCGATCTCCAACGCGGACAACTTCACCGTTCACATAATGGAAATCGGTATTCATGCTTTACAGGCCTAGCCTCAAATTCCTTGAACTAGAACGGCCACCAAGTCACTCCACCGCCCGTCACAGGCTGTTCAGGTATTTCACCCGGCGCTGGACTTACTCCCTTTGTTGCGCTGATTTCTTTGGGCCAACAGAAACACGGCTTTGGTGCTGTTACCGGGCTTTGCATGACGATGATGTGATGCGTATGAATCGGCTCGCGAACTCCGTCGATCCAGTGAGGCGTCGTGGGATTTGAGGGCGTTGGCGGACCATCGGTTCGGAACATTGTTGTTCCAGCCACTGGATTGCACGGCTTGCAGCGTTTCTTTGGCTTGCAGCGGCGCAAAACGTCTTTAGCTGTCTCGGCAATGTCGTCGAGGATCTCCCTCGTGATTTGCTGGGCCATCGCCGTGCAATCAGGATTCGAGAGACAGGCCAATGCACTAATGCCCATGATGCCAGCAGCGATTTCCACTGCTCCAATCGCAGCTCCACCACCGATGGCAATTGCACCCGGATTCCGCCCGTCCGGGTCGTAGAACTGGATCGGGTTGTTGTAGTTGAACCCGTAGAGGTTCTTTCCGCCCAATTCCCCGATGGGGTCTCTGTTTGGCCAAGTTCCCGTCTCCGTTTTCAACACACGATACTCATACAGCAACAAATCCGTCGTGGCATCGTTGCGTTTGGTTGAGAACAAAAACTTGTTCTCGCCCGCCATCAGTCCTGTGTTGCGGAGCAGTTTGCCGAACGGTTCATACTCGCATTGCTGGGAGACGGAGCCATCCGTCGCTTTCACCAATGCCGCCATGTTGCCGTTGCCATCATACGTGTAGTAATGCACGCCGTTGGCGACGCTGTTCAGCATCAACAAGCCGCCGACGCCACCCGCGCCATCGAGCGAACCGCTCAGGTCTTTTCCCCAAGAGTAGGAGCGCAGCAAGGCATTGTTCGTCGCATTGAGTTCCGCAATGTGTCGCCAGCCATCGGCAACGAACTTCAAATCCTCTGTTGCCACGTAACTGCCGGAAGAACCATCAAACGTGGTTTGGCGCACGCGGCGGCCTTTGCCATCAAATTCCCAAGCCACCCGCCGCTTGGATGCTGTCGGGTTGCCAGTCAAACTTTCCACCTTGGTCAATCGGTTCTCCGCATCCCAAGTGTAAGTCCAGCGTCCGTCATTAGTGAGATTCCCGTCCAAGTCGTAATAAAATACTTCCGGGGTCTGTGCCACGAAGGTCTTGCCCACCGTGTTGGTTACAATGTCCGGGTTGCTCCCATTATTCAACACCGCTAGATTCGTGATGGTCAACCAGAGCGCGGCGCTGGTGTTGGTGGCGGCCAGTTCGCCCCGGAAATACTCGCCCTTGCGCGAGGTGGCGCTGAACGCGCCGTTGTCACCCCACAACGTCACCGTGGCGCTGTTGGAGGCCGTGCCAATCACATTCACAAGGCCCGGCACACTGCGGCTCGTAATCTGGTTCAAGCTATTGTTGGTGTAGCTGGCGTAACGCAGGTTTGCTCCATTGGCATCTCCACCAGAAGCAGTGGACTGGCGATTCCCAATATCATCAAACCCATACTCGAACTGCTGGCCCGCGACGGGAGTCCCATCAGACCAGTATTTTTTCCCCGACACGACCTGCCCGAGTGCGTCGTATTGATACACCCAGCGCGAACTATCCACGTTGGTGATCGTCGTGCGCTGGTTTGCCGCATTGTATGCGTAGTTGAACACCGCCACGTTTGAACCGCCCGCAGCACTGGAGATGCCGGTCAAGCGATTGAGCAGATCGTAATTCTTGGTCGTGGTCATCCGCAGTGTCGTGCTGTTTGTGAACCAAACGTTACTCACCAGCGGCGAATTAGCAAGATACCCGTACGCCGCAGTATTGTTGCCGTCGGCCACGGTTTTCAAGCGGCTCGCATCATCGTAGCCGTAGCTGGTAGAGGCAAGCACAGTGGATGGAGCATTGAGGACGGCGACATTAGGAAAGGGGTCGGTTCTTGGTTTTGTATACTGTTGCGCATTCACGCTTCATTCAGTCAGTCAATTGATTGCTATCACTGACGCCCAGTTCCGCAGCGATCTGCTGGAGCGACTTGCCTCCTTGCAGCCACAGCTCGACCGCAGCGCGCTTGAAGGACTCGTCATACCGTTTATACTTTCGGGGGACTTGCTTTTCGTTGTTCATGGGGTTGTGCCTTGAGCTCACACAATCACCCAACCCTTGTCCACCAAATCGAGGCAAGGCCAGTCAGCCAAAGGGGTGGAATTCATCATCTCCCTTCTAATTTCCCCGTTTCGAGCGGAAATCATTTGCCACTGTAATCTACAGCGCGACTCTTATAGACTACAGTCGCATCAGGACCAAGAAAAATATTTTACAAAAGTGAAGAATCTTTTGGTCTTGGCACGAATTAAAATTGGCAACAGCAATCTTTCAGACACGCTCATACAAACTTTCTGACACGCTCTTCAGACACGCTCCTTCATTTCAGGACAAGGCGCGCTCGTATCGCAGCGTCAATGGGTTGGAAATTCCATTGCTTGTCCGGAAGGTGCTTCCTAAGCTGCAACGGTGTCCGCCCCGGATTGCAAAAAGAATTTTCTCGCCGGCTTGTCGTCGCGAGTTTGTTGTTAGTTTCTCATGAATCGCCTTTTACTTCTCGTCACCGGATTTATCGCTTGCAGCACATTGCCCGGCTTTTCGGAAAATCCCGCTTCGACAAATGCGCCGGTGGGTTTTGACGAACTGCGCGCGGTGATCCAAACCAACCTCCCCGGGGTGACGAAAACCGAACTGGATCAGAACGGGGTGGCCGGGCTGTTGGAAGGGTTTCGCGGCAAGGTGCGGTTGCTGGACGCGGAGCCAGCGATCAATCCGATGCGCGGCAAGGTTTCCCGCAGTCTGGTTTACGACGGCGGCATCGCCTACCTGCGGGTGCCGGAGGTGTTCACGAGTTTCAGCAGTGAACTGGTCCGGCACTGTCAGGCAATGAATGCCACCAACAAGCTCAAGGGCGTGGTGTTCGACCTGCGGTTCGCTGATGGCGAAGATTACGCGGCGGCCGTCGCGGTGGTGGATCTGTTTGTCGAGGAGCCGAAGGACTTGCTGGATTGGGGGCAGGGCATGACGCGCGCCACGGCCAAGACCAACACGCTGAACTGGCCGGTGGTCGTGCTGGTCAACCAGGAGACGGCCGGAGCGGCGGAAGCCTTGGCGGCATTGTTCCGCGAGACCGGCACGGGCTTGATCCTGGGCAGCCGCACGATCGGCGCGGCGATGACTTTCAAGGAATTCATCCTGTCGAACGGCCAGCGTCTGCGCATCGCCACCGCTCCGGTCAAGCTCGCCAGCGGTGCGGTGGTTTCGCCGAACGGGCTGACGCCGGACATCCAGGTGAACGTGGCGGCGACTGAGGAAAAGATCTATTGGAATGATCCTTATGCGTTGTGGTCGGCTTCCAATGCGGCGACCAACGCCCCGGCCAGCACAAATCGAATCGTGCGCCGCGTTCGCACGAATGAAGCGGACCTGGTCCGCGCCCGCCGCCAGGGATTGGACCTGGACGAAGGCTCAGTCCGACCGCGCGAACCCGAACCTCCGGTCATCCGCGACCCGGCGCTCGGGCGGGCCGTGGACTTGTTGAAGGGGTTGGCAGTCGTGCGGCGCACACCCTGAGTTCGTTTTCTCGAAGTCTTTCGTGGAGCGGCGTTTCATGCTGGATTTGATTGCGTGAATAACGGCGGCGCGCAACCATCGAACTCATCATGCTCACTCGCAAAGAAACCACGCTCATCCTCATCACCTCTTTCATCACGGCTGGCATCGTTGTGCTGGCGCAACCCGCCAAACCCGTGATGGGGGCTTCAGTTTTCGATTGGACCAAGATCGAGGTCAAAGCCACCAAATCCGGCGAGCGGCGGCAGTTCTTCCAAGCGCCCACCGCCACGCTCGACGAACTCACCTGTCATGTCACGACGTTGAACAAAGGTGAAATTGCGCACGCGCCGCATCAGCATCCCGAGGAGGAGCTTATCGTGGTGAAAGAAGGCGTGATCGAAGTGGTGCAGGGCGGGGTGACGAATCGCGTTGGACCCGGCTCGGTGATTTTTCATGCGGCAAACATCAGGCACGGGATGCGCAATGTCGGCGACGGCGTGGCGAGTTATCACGTGTTCAAATGGATTTCGCCCGGCCAGAAGCCGGTGCCGAAGTAAGCGGGCGGTGGTATTATCTTGCGCAGGATGAAAACGCGGTGGGTAGCAATGCTGTGGCTGGCGAGTGTGCTGCAAATCCGGGCGCAGGAGATCACGCTCAACTTTTCCAATCTCTGGCAGGGAGCGCAACAGTGGGCGCAGGAAAATCTCGACACGAACGCGCTCAACAACCTGCCGGCCTCGGACCGGCAACAGCTCGAACAGGTCGTGCGCGAACTGCAACAGCGGTTTCAGGGTGACTATGTGCTCGACCTTGGCGCGGTGCGTGAATCGCTCGCGGGCATTCTGCCGTCATTGGATCAAAACGAGGAAGCGCAGCCGTATGTCATGTGGTTGGGGGCGCGGTTGGATTATGTCAAAGCGATTTCGGAACTGGGATTCATGATTCCACCGGCGAGCGGGACGAATGACGCGGTCAACCCAGGCCCGAATCCCGAGGTGCTCCCAGAGGTTCCGCGTGTTGTCCGTCAGCCGTGGCCGGCGGCGGCCAGCAATTACGTCACGCGCCTCAAGCCCATCTTCGTTGCCGAGAATGTTCCGGCGGAATTGGTCTGGATTGCCGAGGTGGAATCATCCTTCAACACGGAAGCGCGGAGTCCGGTTGGCGCCGTCGGGCTGTTCCAACTCATGCCGGAGACCGCCAAGCGCTTCGGTCTTACGGTTTGGCCCCGCGACCAGCGCTATCAACCCGATCCGAGCGCGCGAGCGGCAGCGCAATATTTGCGTTTTCTTTACAACAAATTCAAAGATTGGCGATTGGCGATAGCAGCGTACAACTCCGGCGAAGGCACGGTGCAGCGGCTCCTGACCCGGCGCAATACTCGCAGCTACGATGACATCGTGAACGATCTGCCGCTGGAGACGCAGATGTTCGTGCCCAAGGTGGAGGTCGTTTTATGGGAGCGCGAAGGGGTGAAGCTTGCCGAGCTGCCGCCAGTAGCGAAGTGACGCCAAGTATTCTTGGCGTCAAGGCGCGGCGGGCGCGCTGGCCCAAGCAAGGTTGGTGACGTGGTCGTGCTGTCTGGTGCGATTGCTCCTTGGCTGACAATCGCACCCGATGAACTTTTACTCGCACTTGCGACCACGTCACCCTTGGTTTTCCCCACCCTCACTTAAAATCTTACTGAGCGTCTTGAGCAGATTGGCGGCGGTGTAGGGCTTGGGCAGAAAGGCCCGGGCGCAACTCTCGCCGGCCTGGGCCAACGCATCGCTGGACTCGAGACCGCTCACGGCGATGACTTTCAATTTTGGATTGATCTCCGCCAGCTTGCGGATGGTGGCGACGCCGTCCATCACCGGCATCATCAAGTCCACCAACACGACGGCGATATCGGCGGCGCGTTGCTGATAGATCATGACCGCTTCCGCGCCATCGTTTGCCGTCAAGGTGCGGTAGCCATAAGTCTTCAAGGTCTGGGCCATGATCAAACGGACCGAGGCTTCATCGTCCACCACCAGGACGAGTTCGCCGCGCCCGCGGGGAATCTGGAATTGCTCGGTTTGCGACGAAGTTGACGCGCCCTGATCCAACGCGGGGAGGTAAATCCGGAACACTGAACCGGTGCCGACTTCGCTTTCCACCTGAATGAAACCGCCATGACTCTTGACGATGGCGAGCGAGGTGGAAAGCCCCAGCCCCGTGCCTTTGCCGGGCGCTTTGGTGGTGAAGAACGGCTCAAAAATCTTTTCGCGGATTTCCGGTGCAATGCCGGTCCCGGTGTCGCGCACTGAAATCAACACATACGGCGCGGGTTTGGCTGGGCTTCCTGCCGGGCTGGCGCAGGGATTGGTGGCCGTGACATTTTCCGCCTCGATCACCAGGGTGCCGCCGGAAGGCATTGCATCGCGGGAGTTGACGCAAAGATTCATCAGCACTTGATGCAACTGGGTCGGTTCGCCCGCCACCTGCCAGAGTCCCTTGGGAGCATCGGCGTTCACCTGGATGCATTTGGGGAAGGTTTCGCCGACGATGTGCCGGAGTTCCTTGATGAGATAGGCCGGGGAAAGTTCCTGATGCGTGCGTTGATCGTTCCGATAAAATGTCAGGATCTGCCGGACCAGATCGGCGCCGCGCCGGGCACTGGCCATGATGATGTTAAGCTTTTTCTTTTGGCCGGGATCGCTCGTTTCCATATCCAGCAACTGAGTGGACATGATGATGGGCGCGAGCACGTTGTTCAGGTCGTGGGCGATGCCGCCAGCCAGCATGCCGATGCTCTCCATGCGTTGGGACCGCAGGAAATGGGTCTCCAGCCGCTTGCGTTCGGTAATGTTGGTATTGACGGCCAGCACCGACTTGGGTTTGCCGTCTCGATCGCGGATGAGGGTCAGGCGGGACTCGACAACGATCTCGCAGCCTTTGCGGGTGTTCAGACGAACTTCCCCACTCCAAGCGCCCGTTTCAAAAATGACTTTGCGCACTTCGAGCGATGTGGTGGTGTCGTCCGGTAAAAACTCGGCGATCCGGCGGCCAAGCACTTCGGTGGCGGCCCAACCGTAGAGGCTTTGCGCGCTTTTGTTCCAAAATAACACGCGGTCTTCGAGATCGCGGATGATAATGGCATCGTAGGCCAGGTCGAGCAGTTGCGCCTGTTCGTGGCTGTGATCCTCAAGCTGACGGAGCTGCGTCTGGCTCTCCCGCAGTGCGTGTTCGGCGCGTTGTCGCGCCGCGATTTCATCGCGCAACTGCTTATGGATGTCATCCAGTTGGACCGCCCGCTGTTCCTCCGGGTCAATGGTCTCGACGGGGATCTTGAAGGACGGGTGGGGGGAATCCGGCTGGTCGGGGGAATGAGCAGAGCGCGCCGCGTTGGCCAGTTCAGAACACAGGTCAATCATCTTCTCGAATTCCGTCGGCTTGTGAAAATAGTAGTTCGCTCCCAGTTCCATGCAGTGCTCGCGCAGCTTGGGATGGTCCTGATTGGTCAGCATCATGACGAACGGAACAAGCTGTTCCTTTTTGGCGATCTCCAGCAGCGTGATGCCGCTTTCGCCCGGCAAGCCGATGTCCAGAATGAGCAGGTCGGGTTTGGTCTCGCGGACCAAGCGCAGCCCTTCTGGCACATCACCGGCCTGGCCAACCACTGCCACGCCTCCCAGCGAGGAAAGGGTCGCCGCCACCCGCTCCCGCACCACATCGGAATCGTCCACGAGTGCGACCTTGTAAACGCGACCTTCATACGCTTTGAGCGAAGCACCGACGTGCGGTGCAGGTTGGGGTTTGGCTCCGGCGGGCGTGTCTTCGGTCTTGAGGCTCTGGCTCAAATAGCGTCCGCCCGACATGACAGACTTCACTGCGTCATGCAGTTCGCCGGCACTGGCACCTTTGAGAAGGTAACCGTGGGCGCCGGCGGAAAAGGCGTTCGGCACGGTTTCGTGATCCGCGCTGGAGAAGATGAGCACTTTGACCTGCGGCGACTTGGCGAGGATCTGCCGCGTGGCTTCGATGCCATCGAGTTCGGGCATGGAGACATCCATGACCACGAGATCCACGGCCAGATCGGTAGCCATCTGGACGCCGACGTTGCCCGCCTCGGCCTCCCCGACGACTTCAAAGCCCGGCAAGTCGCCGATCACCCGGCGGACATTTGTGCGGATCAGGGTGTGGTCGTCGCATAACAGAACTCGAACATTTCTTTTCACTGTGCCTAAGTTAATCGCAGCCAGCGTGATTTGACGATTGGGGCGGAGGCTGTTTCTGGTGTAGGAAACAGGGAAGTGGCTTATAGGTGCCAGTCTGACAAAACATGAAACTGCCATCGCCGCGATTCAAAGCCTGTCCGTTGAAGCTGAATAACTGCAATGTTGAATTGCCGCATCTCACCCGTGAGGATCAGAACCGCAAAGTTCAGGTGCGCTATCCGCAATATTGGAGTTCAAAACGTATCCGCTGAAGTCAGAGCCCATTACAATCACGTCGCTTAACAAAGCAGTGTTTGCATCGGTGTTTGTACGGAGCAGCAAAGCTGTACAAGACCATTGTAAACACAGGCAATTTTAGTCGGGTCCAAGTCAAGTTAATCGTTGACAGAACACACTGAGAGAGAGAGAATTTCGGCAACCTAGTTCACCCAGAGCTATAAATAGTTAAGGACACGTATATGGATTTTAGCAGTCGTTTTTTTGGACAAGTGCGAATTGTTTCGGCAGCTTGTTTTTTGTTTGCGGTGGCGGCGTCAATGCAATTGGCACATGCGTGGACCGATGTTTTAACCAACGGGAATTCGACCGCGACCATTCAGGCAGATGGGCCGTACGGACTGACTGAGTGGACAGTGGATGGTAATACCCAGCTTTATCGCCAGTCATTCTTTTATCGCAATGGGAATAGTGGTTACGAGAACCCCATCAGCAACCTTGACCTTATTTCGGCAACACTGGTTTCTCCAGGCATTCTGAACACCGTCTATCAGAGCGGTAATAATTTCAGCATCACGATCAACTATGCCCTGCAAGGTGGGGCTATTGGCAGCAGCAGTTCGTCCATTGGTGAGCAGATCACCATCAAAAATCTGACCGGCAACCCGCTCAACTTCCATTTTTTCCAGTACGTAGATTTTGATCTCGGTGGCAACTGGTTGGGGGACACGGTGACTCTGGAGCAAAACGCACAAGGATTGTTTGAGAAAGCTTTTCAGACTAAGGGAAACGCCTTTTTTGCCGACGAGATAGTCAGTCCAGCCGCAAACCATGGTGAAGTTGGCTTATCCCAGTCAACGCTCACAAAACTGTTGGATTCATATCCAACTACTTTGAGTGACAATGTCGGACCTGTGACTGGTGATGCTGTCTGGGCCTTCCAATGGGATGTTGTGATTCCCGCCAATGAATCTTTTGACATTGCCATCAACAAGAGCGTTTATGTCGTTCCAGAGCCATCCGCGATTGCACTCATGGCAATCGGCTTGGCCACGCTCGGATTTGCCCGCCGTCGTGTTGGTTCTAGCAACTGACAAAAAACTCTGCAAGTTGGTGGTTTAGCCATTCAGAACAACTTGCTACAGGGGTGATGGCAATCGGGCTGTTTTTAAAACATGTCCTTTTACCTTCACAAGTGCATTGCCGTCGCGGTAGCCGTGCTATTGGGGAGGGGTGGGGAAATGGCAACTGCCGGAAGTGCGAGCCTTACCACATTGACTTCGTTTTCTGGTTCAATGGGAGTCATTCCAGATGGGGCCAAACCTTATGCCGGGGTGTTGGTCGGGAGCGATGGATTTCTGTATGGCACGACATACCAAGGAGGAACAAATGGAATTCCATTCGGTCACGGCACGATTTATAAAATTTCGCCAGCAGGCATTACGACCACGCTCTGGTCTTTTAATAATACCAACGGCGCCCAACCATACGGGGCTCTGGCTTCAGGTGACGATGGGTATCTATATGGCACAACCCTGGTTGGCGGATCTGGCGGGCTAGGCACCCTCTTTAGAATCAGCACCCATGGCAGTTTGACCACATTGCATTCTTTTGGCGGAACAGACGGAGCGAAACCGTCCGCCCGGCTGAAACGGGGAGCGGATGGCGCCTTTTATGGAACTACGCAACAGGGTGGGGCAAACAATTTGGGAACAATCTTTCGACTGACAACAAATGGAAACTTCAGTTCTCTTCATTCCTTTGACGGAGTCAATGGTTCGAGGCCCTACGCAGAAGTTTCTATGGGCCTTGATAGTCACTTGTACGGGACAACCTTGACGGGAGGCGCTGCAAATCTGGGAACGGTCTTCAAGTTTGCGACCAATGGTTTCTTCACATCAGTATTCTCTTTTGAGGGAACGAACGGAGCCACGCCCTATGGCGGTTTGACGCTCGATCCCACCGGTGTGTTTTATGGTACTACAGCCTACGGCGGTGTGAATGCCGCGGGCACCATATTCCGGATTACAACCAATGGGGGCCACACCATACTGCGCTCCTTTGATGGTGAAAAAGACGGCGAAAATCCCTGGTCCACCTTGTTGCGTGGACAGGATGGCACTTATTATGGAACAACCATCCTGGGTGGTGATACGGCGAATGTTCCGCGCGGCACCGTTTTTCAATTCACCACAAACGGCGTATTTGCCGCATTGATATCCTTCGGTTTTGATGCTAATGGCGCGTCACCCTATGGCGGCTTGGCGCAAGACGCGACCGGGAACATTTACGGCACCACATTTGATCAAGGGCCAGACTTGAAAGGCACCGTTTTCTGGCTGAATCCCGCAGTGGGCAACCTTCAATCAAGCCTGACTCCAGCCGGATTTGAGATTAGTTGGGAGGCATGGTTGGGCAAGACCTATCAGGTGGAATACAAGACCAACATCCTGCAAGACCAATGGGTGGACTTGGCGGGGCCAATATCAGCCACCAACGGTGTGATGACGGTTCATGAGCCGCTCCAAAGTTCGGGCCGGCTCTATCGGCTGCGACAATTCATTCCTTGAATCCCAGATTGTATCCAAAACAAAACAGGCGTGACCGAAGTCACGCCTGTTGTTGTTTTCGGCTTTGATGCCGAGATGAATTACTTCTTGGCTTTCTTGCCAGAGAGCGGAACTGTCGCGATGGTCTGCAAGATGCGGCTGGCGATCTTGTAGGGGTCGCCTTGGGAGTTCGGACGGCGATCTTCGAGGTAACCTTTGTAATCGTTGTTTACGAAGCTGTGCGGAACGCGGATGGACGCGCCGCGGTTGGCGACCCCGTAGTTGAACTTGTCAATGGACTGCGTTTCATGCAGGCCGGTTAAGCGGAGATGATTGTCCGGGCCATACACGGCGATGTGTTCGTTCTTATATTTGTCGAACGCGGCCATGAGCGCTTCGAAGTATTCCTTGCCGCCGGTTTCGCGCATGTAAGCAGTAGAGAAGTTGGAGTGCATGCCAGAACCATTCCAATCCACGTCTTTGCCGAGGGGTTTGCAATGCCAGACGACATCCACCCCGTATTTTTCGCACAAGCGCATGAGAAGGTAGCGGGCAACCCACATCTGGTCGGCAGCGCTTTTCGAGCCTTTACCGAAGATCTGGAATTCCCATTGGCCCTTGGCCACTTCGGCGTTGATGCCTTCGTGGTTGATGCCGGCGTCCAAGCAGAGGTCGAGATGTTCTTCAACAATCTTGCGGGCGATGTCGCCGACCGCATCATAACCGACGCCGGTGTAATAGAGGCCTTGCGGATACGGATAACCGCCGCCACAGGGGAAACCGAGCGGCTTGCCGTTCTTGTAGAGGAAATATTCCTGCTCGAAGCCGAACCACGCCCCGGGGTCGTCGAGGATGGAAGCGCGGCTGTTGCTCGGATGCGGGGTTTTGCCGTCCGGCATCATGACTTCGCACATGACGAGCACGCCATTCTTGCGGGTGGTGTCGGGATAGACAGCCACGGGCTTGAGCATGCAATCAGAAGTGCGACCTTCGGCCTGGCGCGTGGAGCTGCCGTCGAAGCCCCACATCGGGAGTTCTTCGAGCTTGGGGAAAGCTTTGAATTCTTTGATCTGAGTTTTGCCGCGGAGATTGGCGACGGGTTCATAACCGTCAAGCCAGAGGTATTCTAATTTGTATTTGGCCATGTGCGTGGTTGTTGTTTATTCGTGTGTATTGTGAATTCGGTTCGGTGGATCAGCCGGGACACAACGCCCAGAGCCAATCTACGGTGCGGCATTTCAGCAGGCGCAATGCCGCGCCGCAAGAATTTTGCTGAACCATTTTCATGAATGCCTTTCAACCCAACAGCAGCAGGCTTTTCATCAATTCTGAATTTATTTTCATCTGCTGCCCGGCCGGAATTTCAGCCCCGCTTGCTGTTGAAATTTATTCGCCGTGGGCAAATCCCTGCGTCGCCTCGGTGGATGAGGCTTTCCTCGCTGTTTGGCTTGCTCCATAGTGAACGCGAACCGGGTTGTTGCCACTCAACGCGATGCTAAAAGTAAAAGATACGCTTCGGGCTACCGTGAACCTGACCTTTGATGGTCGGGTCATTAAAGCTTATCACGGTCCAGATGCCCGGCAGCGGTTTGACCGCGAAGTCCAAATCCTGCGTCACCTCGAAGCCCGCGAATGCCCCTTCGTTCCGCGTTTGCTCGAAGCTGATGCGGAGAAAGTGCGCATCACCACCACCAATTGCGGTTCGCGTGTCCAGCATCTCGACGAGAAACGCACCAAGGAACTCTTCGCCGAACTCGAGCCCTTCGGCGTCCGCCACGACGATCCAGATATACGCAACGTTACCTATCGCCAAAGCGACGGTCGGTTCTGCCTGATTGATTTCGAGTTTGCCACCCTGTTGCCGGATGCCGAAAAATCTTCTCCGAAATGATTCAAACACAAACCGAAGCGACGGCCACATCGCTCCACTGGTTCGGCTGGACCGACCGCGGCAAAGTCCGCAAAAACAACGAAGACTCCTTCCTCGGCCTTAAATTCGACGCCCGCGAAGTTCAACGCCTCGGCAAATTCGGCACCGCCTCCCTCGCTCAATCCGATTTTGCCTTTGCCGTCAGCGATGGCATGGGAGGCGCCCGTGCCGGCGAATATGCCAGCAACATCGCTGTCGAGAAAATCACCACGCTCCTCCCGCGCTCCTTTGGGCAACGTGCGGCGGGACTCGATGCCGGTTTCGAGGACGTGCTGACCGAACTGTTCAGCCAGGTGCATCGCTCCCTCGCTTACCTTGGGCAGAGTTATGAAGAATGCCACGGCATGGAAACCACCCTTAGTCTCTGCTGGTTCACGCCAGGCTGGATGTATTTCGGCCACATCGGTGACAGTCGCATCTACTATCTCTCCCAGCGCGCCGGCACAATCAAGCAAATCAGCCATGACGACACCTACGTCGGCTGGATGTTTCGCAACGGTCAGATCAACGAACGCGAAGCCCGCACCCATCCGCGTCGCAACGTGCTTCAAAAATCATTGGGCGGCAGCAATCAGTTCGTTGACCCGCAAGTCGGTGCGGTGGGTTATGAACCCGGCGATATTTTCCTCCTGTGCTCCGACGGTTTGACCGAGGGACTTTACAACCATCATATTCTTGACGTGTTGCAAGCCGCGGATGAAGCCGACTGCGATTGTAATCCCGCCAAACAACTTGTTCTCGAAGCCGTGAAAAACGATGGCCGCGATAACACCACCGCCCTCGTTATCAAAGCTGTTTAGGCTTCCCCCCAAACGTTTCGCGCCGCTGATGGATTGCTCCACCAACGGCGCGATGAAATAACCGTCGGATTAGATGGGATTAGTGACCCTCGTGATAACCTTCTTCGCCATGTTCGGTAAGGTCCAGGCCGGCGGTTTCCACTTCCTCGCTGGGACGCAGACCAACCACGGCCTTGACAATAAACGCGATCACAGCGGTTGCCACCACACTCCAAACGATCGTCACGATCACGGCTTTGACCTGCTCTCCCACCAGCCCTGCCTTCAAGTCGGCGACGGCGGGATTGACTGCGGCATCGGCAAAGACGCCGGTGAGAATCGCGCCAAGCGTTCCCCCCACGCCATGAACGCCGAATGTATCCAGCGCGTCATCATAGCCCAGCGCCTTCTTCAAGTAAGTCACGGCGATGAACGGAATGATGCCGGCCAGAATGCCCATGATGACCGCTGAATTAGCGGAAACAAATCCCGCCGCCGGCGTGATAACCACCAAGCCGGCCACGATGCCGGAACAGAAACCCAGCACGCTCGGTTTGCCTTTCAACACCCACTCGGCGACGGCCCAGACAAAACCGGCGATGGCCGCGCAAAGCGTGGTGCTGGTGAACGCGACCGAGGCAATGCCGTCCGCCGCACCCGCCGAACCGGCATTAAAGCCGTACCACCCGACCCAGAGCATTCCCGTGCCGACCATGCAGAGCACCATGGAATGCGGCTGCATCGCTTCTTTGCCGTAACCTTTGCGTTTGCCCAGGATCATGCACAGAATCAATGCCGACCAACCGGAGGTCATATGCACCACCGTGCCACCCGCGAAATCAATCGCTTTAATTTTGCCCGCGCCGCCCGCCATCAAACCACCGCCCCACACCATGTGCGCGAACGGGAAGTAAACCGCGAACATCCAGATGGCGACAAAGAGCAGCACGGCGGAGAATTTCATCCGTTCCGCAATCGCGCCGATAATTAGAGCCGGGGTGATAATGGCAAAGGTCAACTGGAAAATCGCAAACACATTTTGCGAAACCCAATTCAAAATGCCCGGATTGGAATCCACGCCCTTGAAGAAAAAGTTGGCCGTGCCGCCCAAAAATGAGTTGCCCTCGGCAAACGACAGGCTGAAGCCCATCGCCCACCAGAGAATAGTCACCATTCCCGCAATGCCCAGACATTGCGCGAGGACGGACAGGACGTTTTTCTTCCGCACCAAGCCGCCATAAAAGAGCGCCAAGCCAGGTAGTGTCATGAACAATACCAGCGCCGACGAGGTCATCAACCAGGCGTTATGACCGGGCCCGGGCCCGGCGACTTTGGAGGCGACATTTTCGGTTCGCGCTCCGTTATTCACGTAGGCTTCGAGGTCGGCGATGCGCTGTTCGAGGGTTGGTTCGGCGGGGGTGGCGGCTTCGTCCGCATACGCTGACATCAGCGCGCCGCCGGACAAAAACGCCGCGGCAAGAATGACTTTGATCAATTTTTTCATGAGAGTTTTCAGGTCTGGTTAAGAGGTCTGGTTAAGAAGTCCTGGTTGGGGTCAGACAGCCGCGTCGCCTTTCTCGTCGGTGCGGATGCGGACGGCGCTTTCGACGGAGGAAACGAACACTTTGCCGTCGCCGATCTTGCCGGTCTTGGCGGCCTTCACGATGGTCGCCACGGCGGCGTCCACCTGTTTGTCCGTGAGGACGAGCTCGAGTTTGATCTTGGGGAGGAAGTCCACGGTATATTCGCTGCCGCGATAGATTTCCGTGTGACCCTTTTGCCGGCCGAAGCCTTTCACTTCGGTGACGGTCATGCCTTCAATGCCGATTTCACCGAGGGCGTCTTTGACCTCCTCGAGCTTGAAGGGTTTGATGATGGCTTCGATTTTCTTCATTCAGTTGTGCGTTAGGTTTGGTTCAGGCGCAACTTCCGACCCGCACGCCTGCACATTTTTGTTTTCCAACGGACGGGTCGCCGTTGGACTGGTCAGGCGCTCTAAGCAGTGGCAATGCCACTAACCGTGAACGGAATTCATCGTTGCGCGGAAGAGCTTGATTTACGGGCGGAAAATAATTTTTTGGCCGCAAATCGGAACGGCACGCTGGAATCCAAACCACTGAAGCGAATTGCACACTTGGTTTCAATCTCCTCAGCCTGTTCGTCCATGAAAAGTCGGCTCAAGGGAAAAAGAAACGGCGGCGAGCGCAACCAAACACTCGCCGCCGTCATTGCCAACCACCCATTTACCAACGCATTTGTCGAGGCCTTCTCTCAGAGTTGCCTCCAAGAAACCATGAGCGACCAACCAATCGCCGCCTCGACACCTTGTAAAATAGCACCGCCGATGCCAGTGGTAAAAACATGACCATGTGTAGGCTGCGGCGGGGAGGTGAAAAAGAAAATGGTCGGAGCGACAGGATTCGAACCTGCGACGTCTTGCTCCCAAAGCAAGTGCTCTAGCCAGGCTGAGCTACGCTCCGACGGGCGCACATCATTGCAGGTATTTTCGGCGCCGCAATGACTATTTGCCGCCGGGCTTTCTCCTCGACGCTTTTCGCGGGTCAGCTAAACTCACCTTGTTATGTCAACTCACGCGCCTGGCGCACCGCAGAAAATCAACCTCCGTCGCCCCGACATCATGGAGGAGGTCCAAGCCAAGGTGTTGTCGCACTACCGCAGCGAGTTGGTGGAACAGATCCGCGCCAACGGCGGCGTGTTGACGGCGGGGGAACTGACCGTGCGGCTCGCCAAGGAATTCGGCTTCTGTTACGGCGTGGAGCGGGCCATTGATCTCGCCTACGCGGCGAAGAAATACTTCTCCGACGTGTCACCCAACACGCCGATTTATCTGCTCGGCGAAATCATCCATAACCCGGATGTGAACGATCAGATCCGCAACATGGGCATCCAGATCATTTCGCCCAAGCCGACGGACGAGGAACTGGAGCGCATGCAGGCGGGCGACGCGGTCATTATTCCCGCCTTCGGCACCGAGGTCGCCACCCGCAAGAAGATCGAGGCCAGGGGCTGCATCATTGTGGACACCACCTGCGGCGACGTGATGAGCGTTTGGAAGCGGGTGCGGCAGTATTCCAAGGAAAGTGTCACCAGTATCATTCACGGAAAGGCCAAACACGAAGAAACCAAGGCCACCACCTCCCAGGCGCGCGCCTACGGCAATGGTCATTACCTCGTCGTGTACAACCTCGCGGAAACGGATTATGTCTGCGATTACATCCTGAAGGGCGGTGACAAATCGGCATTCCTCGAGAAATTCAAAGGCGCGTATTCACAGGGCTTCGATCCCGATTTGCATTTGCAAGCCGTAGGCGTGGCGAACCAGACCACGATGCTGCGCGGGGAAACCGAGGAAGTGCAGCGTCGCTTCAAGGCCGCCATGCTTGCGAAGCACGGCGAAGCGAACGTCGCCAACCATTTCCGGTTCTTCGACACGATCTGCGGCGCGACCCAGGACCGGCAGGATGCCTTGCAAAAACTGTTGGTTGAGCCCATGGGCCTGCTGCTGGTCGTCGGCGGCTACAATTCCTCCAACACTTCGCATCTGGCGGAGATGGGCGAGGCGGTGCTGCCGACATATTTCATCAAGAACTCCACCAAGATGATTTCCGCCGGACGCATCTCGCACTACGACCAGCACAAGAAGCAGGAGGTTGAGACGCCTAACTGGCTGCCCGCGGGCAAGCTCACGGTCGGCATCACGGCCGGTGCGAGTTGCCCGAACAATCTCATTGAGGACACGATCAAGCGTTTGTTTGAACTCCGGGGCATTCCCGTGCCTGCGCCGACGTCCAACTGATCGCTCTTTCTCTGCCCACCATGCCCCGCACCCGCCAAGAGTTGGAACAGCTCGAACGCCAGACACTCGCGTCGTATGCGCAGATGAGCGGTGGTACGCGCGGACGGGCGTACAAGGAATCGCCATCGCCTTGGCGCACGGAGTATCAACGCGACCGCGATCGCGTCATCCATTCGCGCGCGTTCCGGCGGCTGGAATACAAAACGCAGGTTTTTCTTAACGGCACTGGCGATCACCTCCGCACCCGGCTCACGCACACGATGGAAGTGGCCGCCATCGCCCGCGGCATTGCGCGCGCGCTGCGCCTCAACGAAGACCTCACGGAAACCATCGCTCTCGCACACGATCTCGGGCACTCACCGTTCGGCCATCGCGGCGAACACGTGCTGGATCGGCTGATGAAAGACCACGGCGGCTTCGAGCACAATCGCCAGAGCCTCCGCGTCGTCGAGGAACTCGAGCAGAAGTATTCCAGTTTTCCCGGGCTGAATCTGAGCTGGGAAGTGCGCGAAGGGTTGGTGAAGCATTTCACCGCCTACGATCATCCGAGCAAGCGCAAAGGTTTCGACGCCAAGAATTCCTCGCTCGAAGCACAGGTCGCCAATCTCGCCGACGAGATCACCTATTACAGCCACGATCTTGACGACGGTCTCGACGCGCGGCTGTTGTCGGAAGAGGAATTGAACCGCAACGTCACCGTCTGGCGTAACGCGGCGCAAAAGGTCAAGAAAGAGCAGGGCGATCTGCCGGAGGAATGCCGCCGCTACGCCATCATCCGCGAACTGATTGACGGTCAGGTGCGGGATGTGGTGGAGACGACCGAGAAACTCATCGCCGCCGCCGGAGTGAAAAGTGCCGATGACGTACGCCTGCATCAGACGGCGCTGGTGCAATACAGCGCGGCGCGGCGACGTTTGAATCAGGAGATGCGGAAATATCTCTACCGCAATTTGTATTTCAGCAAACAGGTGGACGAAGCGAACACCCGTGCCGTGCGCATTCTGGCGGAGGTTTTCAATTTCTACCTGAAGCATCCGAAAGAACTCGGCGAACAATCCCAGAAGCGCATCCGCCGTGAAGGTCGGCACCGGGCCGTGTGCGATTACATTGCCGGCATGACCGACCGCTACGTCATGCACGAATACCAGCGCCACTTCGGATTGGGTTACTTGTCCACCATGTCCTGAGCGGGCCGCTGAAGGCACATGAATATGCCGCCCCGCCTTAGCCTTGGGGACAACCTTCCTGCTGGACGTCACCGACGATTTCAGCCTCACTAACGCTGCGCATCGGTCGGACATTGATGTTTCCCAACTATGACCATTCCCGCTTGGTACACCATCGCGCTGGCGATTCCGGTCCTGTTGCTCGGCGAATTCCTCGTCCGCCGGATCGCGCTTCTTTCGCGCTTCAACATCCCCGCGCCCGTGGTCGGTGGACTGCTCTTCGCGCTACTGTTGCTGGGCGGCAATCTGACGGGATGGTTCGTGGCCAAATTCGATACTGGCGTTGCCGCGCGGTGGTGGACCTGGCTCGTCACCATCGAACCCGAGTGGCGCGACGCCCCGGTAAAAAACATCAACCAACCGTTCCTCGTCGCGTTTTTCACCTGCATCGGCTTGAACGCCAGTTGGTCGCTGGTCAAAAAAGGCAGCTCCTGGGTTTTGATATTTCTCGCCATCTCCACCGTTCTGGCGGTCGTGCAGAATCTCATCGGCGTTCCACTGGCAAAAATGATGGGCCAATCGCCTTTGTTGGGAATGGTCTGCGGCAGCCTGACTTTGACGGGTGGCGTCGGTACGGCCTTGGGCTTTGCGCCGGAATTCGAAAAAGCCGGCTTGCATAATGCCGCCGTCGTCAGCGTTGCCGCGGCGACTTTCGGTCTGGTCGCGGGCGGATTGCTCGGCGGCCCGTTGGGCGGCTGGCTCATTCAACGTCACAAGTTAAAACCCGAAGCGACCGCAGAAGTTCACTTGGAAGCGGGACAGACGGGCGAATCAGGCATCTTGCCGGATTGCCGCGCGCTCCTTGGTTATCGAAACAAACTCTGGCTGCACCTGCTGTTGTTGCTGGCCTGCATCAAGGTCGGCACCTGGGTGAGTTATTTCATCCAAAAGAGCGGGATCACTTTCCCGGTGTACATGGGCGCGATGATTCTGGGCCTGGTCATCCGCAACGCCGTGGATTTCTCCGGGCGCCGCTGGATCAAGGCCGAGATCGTGGACACGCTGGCGTCGGTGGCGTTGGGGATTTTTCTCGCCATCGCCATGATGAGTTTGAACCTGATTGATCTGGCCAACACGGCCGTGCCGATGCTGGTGATCCTGTTCGCCCAGATCGTTGTCATGGCGTTGTTCGCGCTGTTCGTCACTTTTCCGTTGATGAAGCGGAACTATGACGCCGCCATCATGACCGCCGGGCAGGTCGGTTTCAGTCTCGGGGCGACGCCGAACGCCGTCGCCAACATGAAAGCGCTCGTGGATCGTTTTGGTCCTTCGCCTCGCGCCTTTCTGGTCGTGCCGATCGTGGGCGGCTTCCTGATTGATTTCCTGAACGCGCTCAACATCACGTTCTTTTTGAATCTGTTCAAATGATGAAAACCTGTTCTCTATGTAGCCGCCGACGTAAGAAGGCGGATTCACGCTGTAGTCAAGTTCGTGCGTCTCGTTACCTCGGCGGCTACGTTCTGATGCTGGCGCTTTGCGTTTTCGGAGGATTCGTTCGCGCGGCTGAAGCATTCACGAACGGCATGGTGTCCTCGGTCAACCCGCTCGCCACTGATGCCGGCCTCAACGTTCTTAAATCCGGCGGCAATGCGATTGATGCCGCGGTCGCCATCGGCTTCACGCTGGGCGTGGTGGACACGCATAACTCCGGTATCGGCGGCGGTTGCTTCATGCTCATCCGCCTCGCGAACGGAAAGTTTGTGGCGATTGACGGTCGTGAGATGGCGCCGTCCGCAGCTACACGCGACATGTTCCTCCGTAATGGCAAAGGCGACACCGAACTCAGCCAGACCGGCCCGCTCGCGAGTGGCGTGCCCGGCGAAGTCGCGGCGTTTGATCATGCGGTGAAACATCACGGCAAAAAGAAGCTCAAAGATTTGATCCTTCCCGCCGCCGACATTGCGGAGAAAGGTTTTGTTGTCAGCCAGGGATTTGCGAACCGCTTGCAGTCTGCCGCCCGCGACCTCGCCAAATTTGAAGCTTCGCGCGCCATCTTCTTGCCTGATGGCAAACCACCAAAAGTCGGGGACAGCTTCAAGCAACCCGACCTTGCCAGGACGTATCGGGCAATCGCAGAGCAGGGGAGCGACTGGTTTTATCGCGGCGAGTTTGCGAAGACGACGGAGAAATGGATGAAGGCCAACGGTGGCATCATGATCGCGGCGGACTTTGCCAAGTATCACGTCGTTCTGCGCGAACCAGTGCGGACGATGTATCGCGGGCGCGAAATTGTTTCCTTTGCGCCGCCGAGTTCGGGTGGGGTTCACGTGGTTCAGATGTTGAACATCCTCGAAAGCTTCGACGTAAAGGCTTTCGATGAAGCGACGCGTTGGCATGTCATCGGCGAAACGATGAAGCTCGCCTTTGCTGACCGGGCGCATTGGTTGGGCGATCCGGATTACGCCAAAGTTCCGCGTGGTCTGGTGTCCAAGGAATACGCCGCCACGCTCGCCAAGCAGATCAAATTGGATCGCGCCAGTGAGGTGAAGCAGCATGGCTTACCGCCCGGCTACGAGAGCGATTTCTTCACGTCTGCGACAGGTAGGGCGGGCAGTCCTCTGCCCGCCGCGCGTGACAATACGGATGCCGGCGCGCACGGAGTGACGCGCCCTACCGATGACTATTTGCATAAACACACCACCCACTGGTCCGTCGCTGATGCGGAGGGGAATTGGGTCGCATGCACCGCCACCATCAACACCAGTTACGGCTCGAAGGTCGTGATTCCCGGCACGGGTGTGGTGCTGAACAACGAGATGGACGACTTCTCGGTGCAACCGGGCGTAGCGAATGCGTTTGGTTTGTTGGGCGCAGAAGCCAATGCCGTCGCGCCCGGCAAACGGCCACTTTCCAGCATGAGCCCGACGATCGTGTTGCAGGACGGGAAGCCCATCATCGCCATCGGCGCGGCGGGCGGACCGAAGATCATTTCCGCCGTGCTCGTGCAACTGGTCGCGATGCTGGACCTCGGGAAAACGCCGCAGGAAGCCATGGCGATGCCGCGCATCCATCAGCAATGGTCACCGGACGAATTGATGGTGGAAAAAGCCCTGCCGGATGAAGTCACGGCCGTTTTGGAAAAGCGCGGTCACAAAGTACGGGAACTGAATTCTTTGTCCGTGGCCCACACCGTAGCGCGCAGTGCGGATGGGAAATCATTCATCGGCGCGGCTGACCCGCGCGCGGGTGGGAAGGCGGAGGGGTGGTAAGGCGGTTTATGGCCGGTTAGGTGGCGGCTCAACGTGTGAGTGCGTCCTCATGTTCAAGGATACAAAGCTTCAGGTGATCACGAAATCGGCGGCTGTGCTCAGGGTCGAATGGAATTATCGTGCGGTTTGGGTGGAATATGTCCAAAAGCGCAACCCATCCGAGCGTTGTCCGACCTTGATAGGTGTATTCAATGACAGTACGCCGCTCTGGATGATCGGTCGGACTCAACGAGAACGATTCTCCTGTGGTCTCCTGCACCGACATGGGAATGATGCCGAAAGTTAGAAGTGGATATACGGGAATGGCCGTGCTGCCGTAAATCCGTCGCTCGACGCGTGCGACCAATGATGGTGGTTTTTCAAAATGCTCCAGATCATCCACTCGTTCGAAGAGCTTGGTGCGCTGCAGTGCCGCACGGAGCGAGTCAGAATACGCTGGTGCTTCGTAGCGCTCGACACCAACAGTCAGCGGCAACTGAATTCGCTGGAGGCGAGCCTTCTCAGCAGCCGTCAGGCGTGGTGGCAAGGCGGAGCTTCCCCAGCCAACACAACCGCTACCACCCACAGCCACGAAGATGAGCAGCAACGGAGCGAGCACTGGCTGAAAGATTTTCGTGAAATGTGTCATGCGGAAGATACCGCCATTAACCAATAATGGCCGACTGCCTTTGCAGCCTGTCATATTTCATGGAATGACACTATTTACGGCTTATTGGGTTGTCTAGTCTTACCTTCCAACCCTTTTAATCCGCGGCCCTTGCTTGGCGCAGGCGGCGTACAGGTAGCAGCGCCGTAGGCGCGGCATATTTGTAGTTGCGGTGTGGCGTTTGACCAAGCTCCGTCAGGAGCGGCATGGCGGCAGATGTCGCTCCTGACGGAGCTTTGGTTTTGTTGTGACGGGATTACTACAAACATGTCGCCCCTAGCGGGGCTGATTTGCCGGAGGCTAAAGTTTGTTTCAACGCTCGCCCTTACCCCGGCTTTCTCCCCCGGGAGAGGGTGAACGTGTTTCCGCTTTGGGAAAATTTCGAGACGCTGGATTTGCCACGATTCTGTTCGATGAATTGACGGCGGCTGTTTAGAACCGGAGCGCGGCTGTGTCGCAGACCAGCCGCAGCAGCTTGGCCGGTGCTGCGACTGGCTTTCAGCACAGTCGCGCTCCGGTTCATGGAGAGGGCCAGGGTGAGGGCGAGCAACCAACCATTCTCTGGAAATCAGAATGAGCCTCCTCACAAATTTATCGGTGGGCGCGGTAGTAGCGGAGCGTTTCCGCCGTCGCACTCGTGTCCATGAACTGTAAGGGTTGATTCGTCGCTGTTAGATTGGCGAGCGGTTGCCAGGTGGTGAGGTTGGTGGAGGTTTCCAGCCGGAAGCTGTCGCCGAGCGCGCTGCTGAGGGTGAGCGCGACGTGGCCATTGGGTTGGCGCGTGATGGCGGTGAATTGGATCGGCGGCGCGAGGTTTTCCACGCGGACGTTGTCGAAGAGCACAAAGGAGTCGCGCGCGGGCGCGGCGATGGACGGGAACACGTCCATCAGGCCAAGCATGATGTTGCCGCTGGTGAAGGCGGAGGTATTGGTGCGTTGCGCGATGACTGATCCGTCCATCAGCCAGACGACGATGTTGTTGGTGTAGCGTAATTCGACTTCCACCCAGTTCTTGCCGGGCGCGCCGGCGGTTTCAAAGCGCGTCGTGGGGAACAAAGTTTGAAACGCGGCCTGCGTGTGGTTCGAGCCAACCAATCCGCCGCCACTGCCGGTCAGATTGATTTGCGTGCCGCCAGGATTGCCGACGTAAGCGCGGTAATCGCTGCTGTCGCCACCTTCGCCCGTGGCGGCAAACCACAGGCCATCGCTCGTGCTGGCGCTGGTCGCGGCCCAATTCACATTCGTGCCGAGATGATTGATGCCAAACATCCCATGCTGCGTGCTGCCCGCAACGCCTGAGCCAACCCCGCCCGCGTTGCCGGGGTAATTGATCCAGAGATCAAACTTGAGCGCGAAGTTGCCGCTGACGGAGAAGTTTTTGGGATAAAGATTCACGGCGGCGTTGGTGGCGATGGCGTCGTTGTTGTTCACGGCGAATTTGACGGCGCGAGTATTGCCGTCCGGCGAATTGGGCGCGGCTGGAATCAGGTTGGTCAATCCGTTGAACGTGTAGTTCACTCCGCCGTAGTCGAAGGCCCAATTTACCGTGTAGTCCGGAACACCATTGGCTGCGCCCCAAAAGACATTCCAATTCGCGGCGCTGTTCGTTTCGAAGTCATCGCTGAAGAGAAGCGGAAATCCGGTGGTTTTGACGCGAAGAAGAGCGGGCCGACTCGTGACGGAGCCTGAGTAGTTCGTGATGACAACGGCGTAACTACCCGAGTCAGCCGGGAAAAGGTTCGTCAGGATCAGGGTGGAGTTGGTCGCGTTGGGGATGTTTGCGCCATTGAACAGCCAGCGGAAACCTGGCGGCGTATCACCAAAAGCAACCGCGCTCAGAGCAACGTTCTGGCCGATGGCAGCGGTCTGGCTTCGAGGGTGCATTGTGAAGCCTAATTGACCCGGTATTGTGTAACGGGGCAGGGGAATGACTCCGCCCGATGTGCCTTCACTTGGGCCATCGTCGCTGAGCAACGGCGCGAGTGTCGGGCTAGCAAGAACATTGGCGACAGTGTTCGGGCTGCCGTCCACGGTCATGTTCATCTGCACGAGCCGAATGCCGTGCGAGTAGTCCGCGTAAGTCTCTTCGTGACCGTTGTACAGTGGCTGCCAGACTTGACCGTAAACAGGAGTCAATCTGTGCCAGCCATAGATGACCACTGGCTTGGTGATGGCTGTGGCAAAGTTGGTATAAATCCTGGCTGAGATGATCACATCCTTTTTGTTGCCGCCGGTTAGTGTGCCAAGCGGGAAGGTGCTGATGAATCCGTTGCGCTGGGTTCGGACCATGTAATTATGCCAGGCGAAGACGGGAACAGTGGTCATTGCCGGGCTGGCGGTGATGGGGATTGGCTCCACCTTCACCGGGGCGGCGGTCCAGATCTGGTTGACCATTTTGCGAGTGGGCAGGGTGTAGCCGAGCAAGTCGCACAACCGCTGGGCCAGCAATGGGGTCATCGGGCAGAGGAAGTAATCGGCATTGTCGCCGATGGCGAGATAGTCCGGCGTCGCGTAATAAGTTCCAGTGTGACCGCTGCCACTGATGTTAATGGGAACAAGGGTGCGCAGGAAGTCCGGCACATTGCCGCTCAGAATTTCTGTGAGGATGCGATCTTCCCGCTCATCACGTGAGAGCGAGGTGATGATGTTGGTGAACTGCGTGCCGTTGGGCGCGGTGGCGGGGCGGGGTGGAAGGTTCAAGGTTTGGGCGGGCGCCGGCAGCAGCGCTGACAGCAAAAACAGAACTGAAAAATAGCGAGACAACACAAAGTTCAACTACCGAATATCAATGCCATGCGCGGGCGAAATTGCGAGTCGGGAATGGTGCGGACCAATGGCATGTCTATGTCATGGCCGGGTCTTGCCGGAGCGGGGAACTGGCGGCTAGTTTCGGGGGCAGTTATGAAATTTCTCTTATTTCTTAGTGGTACGCTGGCGTTGTTGGGGTTGGCGGGATGCAAAACGTCAGAGGCGGATTGTTGTCCGCCCAAAGCGGTGGCTACAACGACGGTGATTCCCAAAGTCACCTCGGAGAACGGCATCACGTCCACGAACAAAATCCCCAAGCGTTACAGCTACACGCCGCGAGTTTATCCGGTGGATGATCGCGGGTTCTCGCCGGTGGACAAGGCGCTGGCCAAAGCTTACGCGCGCGAGGAGTTGGTGACGGATGACGCGGAAGGTTCGTTGAATCCATACGTGCTCAAGGTCATCTCCGGTTATCCGCTGGATGGTTCTTATCCGTATCACTGTGGCTGGACACCGCGCGAATATGACATCTACAACGGCGTGACGCAGGACATGTGGTACAAAGGCATGGTGGTGGCCAAGGCATATCCCGACGGTTCGCGGTGCAGCTACTGTTGCGGGTTCACGTTTGAGGTGTTCATCCGGGCGATGAAATTGCGCAACATCCAGAAGGGGTTTGAGCCGGACGACTTCAACGGGATGACGTTCAACGACCTCTTCAACCTGCTTCAGCTTTGGTATATCGAGGGCAAAGGCGATTCCGAACAGCGCGGTATCGTGGGTTATGGACTCGGCGAGGCGATCACGGATTTTGAGAAGGCGCACCCGGGAGATTTCTTGAGTTACAGCACCACGCCGCCGGGCGGACATGCGGTGGTCTTCATTGATTGGATTCGCGACGAGCAGAACAAGATCATCGGGATGAAATACTTTTCCTCGAATCTGTCCGGCTCGAAAGGCGTGGGCTACGGCCAGGGTAAGTTCAGTGATTCCAACAACGGCAAGGGATTGCTCCGCAACTCGCTGAAGATCGCGCGCGTCGGAGCGATCCAGAACTACAAGCCTTTCAATCGCGCGGAAATCCCGGCGCGCAACGCCTACGCTCCGACGCAGCCGACACGGATTCTCTACGTGCCGCAGCCGTGATTGTAGCCGCCGACGTGAGGAGGCGGATTTCAACGCGGGCAAATTTAGGACTGGTTGCGTTGGATGCACTCAAAAGCGGCGGTGAACGCGCCGCAGTCCAGACGCTTCGCGAGGTTTGTTGCGCGAGGCATTCGCGAAGCGTCTGGAGTGCGGTAGCTTCAGCCCCGCTTTGGGCCGGATCTTGAAGGTGGCAGACTAGATTCCCCCAAAACGGCGGTGACGCTTGGCGTATTCTTCGAGCGCGGCGTAGAACTGCGGTTTGCGGAAGTCGGGCCAGAGCGTTTGCGTGACAACGAACTCGGCGTAGGAAATCTGCCAGAGGAGAAAGTTGCTCACACGCATCTCACCGCTCGTGCGGATGAGCAGATCGGGATCGGGATAGCTGCGCGTGTAGAGATGCTGGGAGACGACCTGCTCGTTGATGTCGGCGGGTTCGAGTTTCCCGGCCTTCACATCTGCGGCGATGTTGCGGACCGCATCCACAATCTCCGTGCGACCGCCGTAACTCAAGGCGAGGACGAGCGTCAGGCCGTTGTTTTTGGACAACGTGGCGCGGGCTTTCTTGAGCTGCTCCTGCACATTCTCCGGCAACCGCCAGATCTGACCGATGGCTTCGAGACGGACGTTACTCTTGTTCAATTCCGGCGTCTCGTTCTTGAGATAGTGGATGAGATACTTCATCAACGCATCCACTTCGTCCTTGGGGCGATTCCAGTTCTCGACCGAGAACGCGTAGAGCGTGAGATATTTGATGCCGAGTTCGCCCGCAGCCTTGATGATGGTGCGCGCGGACTCCGCGCCCTGACGATGGCCCTCGACGCGGGGCAGGTGACGCTGCTTTGCCCAACGTCCGTTGCCGTCCATGATGATGGCGACGTGCTGGGGCAGCGTGGCCTTGGCTTCAGAACTGAGCTGAATTGGGGCGGCACTCATGCAATCAAATCAGGTTACGTGAATAAATTATTCACGGCTTTATTCGTAAATTATTTAGGACAAGGTCTAGCAACGATTCTTTCCGGCATGTTGCCACCCGGAGTTTGGGAAGAACGGTGTTTGAAAATGCCAAAAATGGGCTGATTTGTGAATAAGTCGCGATGAGTTCCGATAGGGTCGAAGACAATATGTTGTTCTCCGCCAACCTTGATGTAACCATCCTGGTTGATATCTTGGATAAAGTGAACCGGATCACCCCATGGATCTTTGAGTTTTCCGGTCCAAACAGAAGCGTGGAATGGGCCTTGAAAATAACTGTCGTCTTTCACGAATTCAAAAAAACCTTCGATTGCAATTTCTTCCTCATTTCCGATTGGTTTGAAACGCTCTGGATACAACTGATGATAGGCGCATATTCGCGGAATAATATAATCGGGAAAGTAATAACACCATTCTCCGTATCGTTCATACTCGCGATGCTCCTTGCGTGAAGTCTTTACACCTGATCCATCGCCATGAGGGCCTGACATAAAGCGTATGAAGGTGCATGAGGGAATTGTGCATACCAAACAGATCATCAATACTCTGACAAAAATTGGCTCCCATTTTTTCATGACCCATTGTGATTGCATCATGGAATCTGTTTTGTTGGAGAGAATTCCAAGTTCCGTGAACCAGCAGGGTTGATATACGAATTGATCTTAAAAACTGATCCGTTGCGATAATCTGGAATTAAAGTGACATGAATTCGACCATAGAGTTGTCCTCCACGACTCTTGAGATAGAGGGTCTTTTTAAGTTCTCTCTGCCATTTCGGATCAGAGGCCATCATTTTGATCTCGTATTCCGGATTGTAACCATTTTCAGGAGCTTCATTTAAGTAGCCGCCTGTGGCTTCCACAAAACCACCGTTAATTGCCGATATGGTAAATGACCAATCAAAATTTTCTCTTGGACTAATTTCACCAGGTCGTTGAATGCGGACAAAAAAATCTCCCGCGTTGATTTGGCCTTCGTTCTTTTTTCTTTCCAGCAGATCAATTGTGTAGACGCGTCCGTCGGGAACGATGCCATAAAACTTCTCGTCGTGTATCATTGGTTCTGCACCGCGAAGTTTCCACATTGTAAAAACAGCACGATCGTTCGGAGAGGTTTTTCGATTAACTGGTCCTTGATAGCCTTCCCCACGTGAACCCACTTCATAGCCTGCTTTGCTGATGACCACCTTCAGTTGCCAGCCGGTTAGCTCTGTGAATTGAAACAGGCCATCCTCGTCAGATTGTACTGTATAAACTTCATGCTTCTCATTTGTGCCACTCTCAAGCTTCACCAGCGTTCCGCTCACAGTTGCATCTGGAACTGGCTTGCCAGATTGATCAATTACCCGACCAAAATAATCTTGGGACTGCAAATTTCGTTCTGCCACTATTTTGTTCAATGCGGCTTCTGCCGTGATGTGTTCCTGTTGGCTGGCGCGGATCAGGTCTGGCGGTCCGACCGGCGAATTTGTTTCTACCCCATTTGAAGCGTTGCTTGCAGGAATTGGCTCAGGGGATTTTGGGGATGAGGCTGTCGTGGCTTGAAATGCTTCATTAGGCGTTGGTGAAATAGTTTGGCTATTGGTTACAGGGGCGTTTTTTGGGTTCAACAGCCAACTAACAATGATTAGGGCTACAACAATCAGACCAAACCAAAGGATTTGTTTTTTCATTGTGGCGGGGTGAGTTGAAATGTTTCGAGAACCTGATTCCAAAACCTGTGCCGCCCAACATTGTCAGAGCGAAATTGTGCGCTATGCCACTTATGAGCGCTGTAAATCAAGTTTGGATCATTTGTTGAAGGGTCAGGCGGCCACAAATCCTGTGCGTTCTGTTGCAAAAAATCGGACACATTTGCTTGGGCTCCGATTGCATAACAGCGAGCCTCAACACAGTAGGCAAAAAGCTCATACGTGTTGTTGGGGAATGAAAGGTAATGAACATTGTTGGTTCCCGCTCCCGTGACTTTATAAAAGCCGCTTGAGGATGAGTAATGGTAGCCGGGGTAGGGTAAACCGTTGTTGGGCTTCAAGTCTTGGTTGAGTTGCCAAAGCAAATCGCCCAACGCGTAGTCGTGTGCATTATAGTAGTTTGCCCGCCTAACTGCACCGCCAGCGTTATGGAAGTAATGGGCAGCACCATTGGTAAAATAGCTGGAGTATCTGTCTGGCGTTCCCGAATCCAAAACTCCAAGATTGCGAAATGTTGTCGTGGGGTCGTAGGCATGCGCTGGCACAGCACCTTGCAAGGCGATATATGTGTTCACCACTGCATTCGTCGCCAGTCGTAAAGCTTCTCCGGCAACCACGTTGCCCATGCTGTGTGCCATGAGATAAACGTTCCCGGGGTATTGAGTGTTAAGTTCGGTCAGTTTGTTAAGCAACCCTCGCGCTGAGTGCCAAGCGTTAGACTCGCTGTTGTCGTAGTTACGTGCATCTGTAACAACACTGATTATGCTCCCAAACTTGTTTCCAGTCGGCCATCGGAATACACCAAATCGCCCTTGATAACCTTGCCAGTAGAGTCGCTTGAAAGCTGCTTCAGCAAACCGGTCTTTCTCCCACGTTTCCATGTTCCAACCGTGGACAAACAATATGTAAGGCGTATTCGTGTCACTGGGTTGATCGTATTGAAACGGTGTCGCACCAGAAGGCAAGCCCTCCACCCCTAAACGAGCGACATTTGCCGCCAAGACATTTGGATTTTCACCCACAGTCCACCGCTCATACATCTGCTTGATGTCCACAATGGCGATATAGGCTTTGGTTTGAACCAGTGTGTTGCTGTTTCCATCCGCGATGGTCAGCGTCAATCCGCCGCCGCCATACTTGACTCCGCACCAGATGAATTGATTGCTCTGCCATGTGCTTTTGGTGAATTGGATTTGCTGTCCGGGGCCGAGTCTGCCGATGTAAGGACACTGCGCAGGATCAATCTGCTTGGCGGCAATCGTTGCATTGGTCAAATAACCGATTCCAGGATCGGCCGCGGCAAAAAGATCAATGGTCGGTTCACCTTCCACCTCAGCCCAACTGAGAGTAAGTGTGCTGTTGTTTGGCAGGGCGGCAACGAGGTTTGAATCCACGCCACTCATCCAAAGCCGAGCAAAATCCTCCAAGTCGCGGGTGCAGGGAATGACTCGTTGACTCGAGGCATTCCGGTAATTGCAGTCGGGCACTTGCTGGTAGGCGGGTAGTTTTAAGATTTCAAGGGGGCTTAAATCATCCTGTTCAAAATCACTGCCATCAACCGTGTGTCCACGGTCGTGATCATTGTTGGCCCAAAAAACATAAGGCCCGGCATAAACAAAATTAGCTGCTGCCATGAGGCTGGCGATGATGGTGAAACCAACGAAGTTTTTTCTAAACGGTTTCATGATGTTCGTCGCAGTGATGTTCATCGCAGACGAGCTTTTACGACTTCGGGTTCACTTTGAAACATCTGTCTGTAATTAAACAAAAATCGTCTGATCTCTCCCTGGTCCAACGGACGCGATGTAAAGCTTCGCGCCGGTCAATTCCGCGATGGCCTTGGTGTAGGCGCGGGCTTTGGCGGGAAGGTCTTTCCACGTTTTGCACTTGTCGGTCGGCGTTTGCCAACCTTCAAAGTCGGCGTAGATCGGTTCGCATTCCGAGAGGACTTGCACGTCGTTCGGCATGTAATCGTAGCGCTTCTTGCCGTGCCGATACGCGATGCAAACCTTGATCGTCTCCACGGTGTCGAGGCCGTCGAGGTTTGTGATGGCGAGGTCGTCAATGCCGTTGACCATCGTGGCGTGGCGCGTGGCGACGGAATCAAACCAGCCACAACGCCGCGCCCGTCCGGTGGTCGCGCCGAACTCCCGGCCCATGCCGTGCAGCAAATCGGAGATGACTTGGTTTTCGGTGGGCAACGGACCTTCGCCGACACGCGTGGTGTAAGCCTTCATCACGCCGACAACGCGATCCATGCGATGCGGCGGCACGCCCGAGCCGGTGCAAGCGCCGCCCGCTGTGGTGTTGGACGAGGTGACGAACGGATACGTGCCGTGGTCAATGTCGAGGAACGTGCCTTGCGCGCCCTCGAATAAAGTTTCCGCGCCGCTGTTGATGGCGTCGTGCAGCAACACGACGGTGTTGGTGACAAACGGCTTGAGGAATTGACCGGCTTTGTTGTATTCGGCGAAGACTTGTTTGAACGAAAGCGGTTTTGCGCCGAGCGCTTTGAGTACGCTGTTGCTCTCCTTGATGCGGGCGGCGAGCTTTGTTTCAAGGCGGACGGGATCAATCAAATCAGCCATGCGCAGGCCGACGCGGGCGACTTTGTCGCCGTAAGCCGGGCCGATGCCGCGTTTCGTCGTGCCGATCTTGTTCTTGCCCTTGAGCACTTCGCGTTGGGCGTCGAGTTCGCGATGGTAGGGGAACACGACGTGCGCCGTTTCGCTGATGACGAGATTTTTGCCGACCTTGACGCCGATCTTGTGCAGGCCGGTGATTTCATTCACGAGGCCGATGGGATCAATGACGACGCCATTGCCGATGACGCAAAGTTTGTTTTTGCGCAAAATGCCGGACGGAATGAGATGCAGGACGTATTTCTGTTTGCCGACCCAGACGGTGTGTCCGGCGTTGTTGCCGCCCGCGTAACGGACGACGACATCGGCCTGTTCGGTGAGCACGTCAATGATCTTGCCTTTGCCTTCGTCGCCCCACTGGGCGCCGACGAGAATCGTGTTTGCCATAAAACTGTCAGCTCTCAGCCGTCAGCCGACAGCAAATTGCTGCGGCGATTCAATCCCCAAGCTGCGAGCAGACGGCTGAATGCTGACAGCTTCCGACAATAAAAATCCCCGAACGTGAATTCGGGGCAAAGCGGTTCAATCTTTGCGGGCAGAGAGTAGGGAAGTCGCTGCCGGGTGTCAATTTCGCGGTTGCGTTCGGGTGTGGTGGGACTGCCGTGCAATTTTGGTTGGAGTCCAAGCTTTAGCTTGTTCCCGCCCATCCCCCCGTCCGGACAAGCTAAAGCTTGAACTCCAACACTTCGCCCGGTGCCGGAGAACGCTCGATGTGCCGCCGGTCAGACCGCCGCCGAGTTCACCTGAATGCCGACCGCCTCCTGAAGGTGCGTGAAGCCATTTTCCGCCAAGCGTTGCCGCAGGCCGGACACGATGGACTTGGCCAGCATCGGACCTTCGTAAACCAACCCGGTGTAAACCTGCACCAGACTTGCGCCCGCCGTGATCTTTTCCCACGCGTCCTCCGCAGTGAAGATGCCGCCGACCCCGATGATCGGCAGTTGCCCGCGCGATTGCCGATACAGATGCCGGATCACTTCGGTGCTGCGATTGCGGAGCGGGCGCCCGCTGAGTCCGCCGGTCTCGGCGTAAACTTTCCGGGCGACCGCATCGTTTGGCTCCGGTCGCGCGATGGTGGTGTTGGTGGCCACGATGCCCGCGATGTTGCCCGGACCGGCGAGTTGGAGGATTTCATCCAACGCCTCAAAGCTGAGATCGGGCGCGACTTTGACGAGGATCGGTTTGACGGTTTGATGGCGGGTGCGGGAGTTTTGCACCTGGCGCAACGCGGTGAAGATTTCATCCAGCGCCAGCTTATCCTGCAACTGGCGCAGGTTCGGCGTGTTCGGGGAACTGACGTTCACGACGAAGAAATCCGCGAGGTCGCGCAGGACGCGGAACGAGTTGGCGTAATCTTCAGCGGCCTTTTCGAGCGGAGTGAGCTTGGATTTGCCGAGATTGATGCCAACGGGATGCTTGGGCCAGCGACCCGCCGAACGCCAGTGATGCAACTTTTCGGCCAGCACCTCGGCGCCGTCATTGTTGAAGCCCATGCGATTCACGATGGCTTCATCGGCAATCGCGCGGAAGATGCGTGGCTTGGGATTGCCCGGTTGCGCGTGCCACGTCACGCCGCCGAGTTCCGTGAAGCCAAACCCCATTGCCGCCCACGCGGGCACCGCCTCGCCGATCTTGTCCATGCCGGCGGCGAGGCCGAGCGGATTGGGAAAACGCATCCCGAGCAAATCCACCGGCAACTGCGGTGCCCCGAGGAAGGATTCCATCGCGTCGCACACAAACTCATGCCGGCTGGCCCAACCCAGCGCGTGCAGCGTGAAGCCGTGGATGTCCTCGGCGTTGTGATTGAACAGACTGGGGCGGATCGCGGTCCGGTAGAGCCAACTCATGGCCGGAATTGTCGAAAGACCAGCGCGGCGTGTCGAGTGCGAATCAAAGCGGGACGATGCGGTGGCGATTAGTGGAGTTCAAGCGATCCATCATCTTTTGCGCCAGCTCACGCACGCTCGGATCTTCATCGGCGAGGCTGCGTTGATAAATCTGCAACGCGTGATGGTTGGTCTGGCGCGAAACCCACAACGTCATCAGTGCCATGCGGCGGATTTCCGGGGTGTTGGTGGAAATCATCAGCGGCGAGGCCAGCATGCGCCCGGGCGGTGGACGTAACGCGACGAGTGAACGAAAGGCGGCGTTTTGCATCTGCGGGTCCGGGGACGTCACCGCCAGTTCCAATGCCTTTGGCACGGCAGGAAAACCGACGCGGCTCAAGGAGTAGAGTGCTGATCCCCGCACGGCTTCATTGGGATCCAGCAAGCATCGGATGAGTGCCGGTACGGCAGGCAAAGCATTTGTCCGCGCTTCGCCCAAGGCATAGACGGCGGCGTGGCGGACGTTCACATCCGCGTTCGTCGTCAATGGGATCACGGCGGCAACCGCTTCCGGGCCGAGGCGAAAAATGGTTTGCGCCACGGTCCAGCGGACGCGCGCATCCTTGTCGCTCAAGACCTCAAGCATGTCCGGCAGGGCTTCAATCGCCGTTGGTCCGAGGACGCCCAAGGCGCGCACCGCGCCGAGGCGGTATTCGATCGTGTGCCCGGGTTTGATTTTCTGAAACAGATAGACACGCGGCTTGGCCGGGAGATGGCGCGCGTATTTCAGCAGGGCTTTTTCGTAGAGCGGATCGCGCAGATGGAGGAGCGAACGGAGCGGGGGGACGGCGTTCGATCCCAGCGCGCGAAACGCGACGGCGGCGGCATTCGTGCCGGTCGGTTCGTAAGTGGTATAGAGTTGTTGCGCCCAAGCCCGGACGTGTTTTCCCTGGTAACTGGCGCGCCGTTCGGACCGCACGTGGAGCAACCACAGCTCCGCCACCACCACGACCATGACGAACAAAGCGATGAGCAGGCGGCGTTTCAATCAAGACGACGATAGCACAGGAGTGGTCCCGGCGTGACTGTTCAGTTTGGGCGCACCGTTGATTTTCCGGTGCGCCAGTAATTGCCGGTACGTCGCCAGCGCCAGGAGCGGCCAGGCGTTGCGATACATGTCGTATTTCAGGTAGAACACTTTCGGGAAACCCGTGCCGGTGATCTCGTCCTCGCTCCACGAACCGTCGGCATTTTGCGTGCGGATCAAATACTCGATGCCGCAGCGGAGGCTGGCCAGGTCGGGATCGCCGAAGGCGCACAAACCCATCACCGCCCACGCGGTTTGCGACGCGGTGCTCGGGCCCTGGCCCTTGAACACGGGATCATCGTACGTGTTGCAGCGCTCGCCCCAGCCGCCGTCGGAATGTTGCACACTTTCGAGCCAGCGTTTGGCTTTCTGCAACCACGGTTGGTTCATGTCGAGATGCAACGCGCGCATCCCGCGCAAAACCTGCCAGGTGCCGTAAATATAATTCACGCCCCAGCGGCCATACCACGAGCCATCTTCCTCCTGTTCGTCGCGGATGTATTTCAACGCATCCTTCACCTGCGGATGGTTTACGTCCCAGCCTTCATAGCCGAGCAACTCGAGGATGCGCGCGGTGATGTCGGCGCACTCGGGATCGAGCATGGCGTTATGATCGGCAAACGGCACTTTCTCCAAAATGTTCTTGGTGCAATCCTTGTCGAACGCCGCCCAGCCGCCGTCCTTGCACTGGAACGTCATCATCCACTTCAAGCCGCGGGCAAAGCATTCATCGCGCTTGGCGGGGTTGTCCGTGGGAATCTGCCGCAGCGCAAGTAACACCATCGCCGTGTCGTCCACATCGGGATTCCACTCGTTCTTGTATTCAAAGACCCAGCCGCTGGCCTCGACCTTGGCGGGATTCTTATGCACCCAGTCACCGCGCCGGCGGATTTCCTTTCCCATCAACCATTCCGCCGCCTGCTTCAGCCGCGGATCTTCCGCCGGCACGCCGGATTCGCGCAGACAGATCGCGACGATGGCCGTGTCCCACACCGGGGAGAAACACGGTTCGATGCGCACGGTGTCTGCGGTCTCGTGCTCCAGCTTTTTGAGTTCGCGGGTGGCGCGGATGACTTGCGGATGATCATCCACGTAACCCAGCGCCTTGAGCGCGATCAGCGCGTTGAGCATCGCCGGGAAAATCGCCGCGAGCCCGTCGCTGCCTTCAAACCGCTCCAGCATCCATTTTTCACACTTCTTCAAGGCGAGCTTGCGGAACGGATGGATCTTATTCTCGGCAAAGACTTCCGCGAACTTGTGCAACCGATCCAGCCAGAGGAAAAAGTTGCGGAGCGAAATCCGGTCCGGGTCGGGCGGCAGCGCCAGATCGCGCTCATGAAAACCGTGCGGGTAAAGCTCGTCGAGATTGACGTTGTTTTTCGGCGGGCGCGTGGGTTTGAAATGGTTGATGATGGCCAGCGGCACGAGCATGGCGCGCGACCAGTTGCTCATCTCCCAGAAGTTGACGTGAAACCATTTGCCGATCAGCAGCACCTCGCACGGAATGGTCGGCACATATTTCCACGGGTAGAGACCCAGCAGCGCGAGGTACAGCTTCGAGAAGGTGTTCATGCGTGGCACGCCGCCGAGGCTCATGGCGATTTCGCGCGCCTTCAACAGGCGCGGATCGGTCACCGGCACCCCGGCGAGTTTCAGCGCGAGATAGGCCTTGATGGTGGCGTTCACCTCCGCCGGGCCGCCGTAATAGATGTTCCAACCGCCGTTGGGCAGTTGCTGGCTGAGGATGTGATTGACCGCCTTGCGCTCCCATTCGCGATCCACCTTTCCGTCCCAGTGATGGAACGCGACCATGTCGGAAACGAGCGTCGAGTCCACGATCAGTTCGCCCACCCAGTAACCTTCCGGCTTCTGAAGGCCCAACAAATGATCCTGCGACCGCTGCACTGCGGCTGCAAGCTTGGACCAGGTTTTAGATTCGGAAAAGGGTGGTTGGACCCGGCCCCCGCTCCGCGTGGTGTCACTCGATACGAACACGTCGTTACTCTGTGAATCAGCCATCGGGATGTAAAGGGGATAATCCGGCGCCGGATTCAGGATTGAATTTGCGCCCCGCGTTTCCCATTGTGTTGCCATGCAATCGCACGAACTGCTCCGGGAAGTGATTCATAAAAGCGGGGCGAAGCAGGTTTCCTCCGATCTGAACCTGTCGTTGTCCATGATCTACAAATGGGCCGAGCCGGACGAGGGCGACGGCAGCGGCGCGGTGAATCCCCTCGACCGCATCGAACAACTGCTGCGCAGCACCAAGGATCGCCGGCTCGTGCAATGGATCTGCGAACGCGCCGGGGGATTTTTCATCCTCAACCCCAAGACCAACCAGCCGCACCCGGATTTTCTCATTCCCGCCACGAACGAGATCGTGCAGGAATTCGCCGATCTGCTCTCGGTCATTGCGGCCGCCGCGGCGGACAACCAGATCAGCGCCAAAGAGGCCAAGACCATCCGCGCCCGCTGGGAGGAATTGAAGTCCGTCACGGAAGGTTTCGTGACATGCTGCGAAGAGGGGAATTTTTCCGCGTTGAAGGACAAACAGCCATCGCTCCAGCCGCCGGAGTGAAGTCACCGGATGCGTCATTTATCGCTTGATTGATCGGCGGCGCCAGCCGGGGCTGGGCTTATTCCAGCGGCATCAACCGCTTCCAAGAACACCGCAGGCCAAGTTGTATTCGGAATAATGCCGTCGTCACGAGGATCAAGTCCAAGGCTGACAGTAATCAAAGGTCGGCGACCAGATCGCGGACCCTGACTTTCAGCGCTTTGGCGAGCTTGACCAAGGAATCTAGCGAGGGGGATTCTTTCCCGCGCTCGATGCGGCTGATAAAAATGGCGGAAAGATCAGCTTTCTCCGCCAAAGTTTCTTGCGTAAAGCTGGCTTTGGCGCGCAGGTTCCGAATCGTCTCACCCAAGAGACGGCGATGTTGCTGGCTTGCCGACATGGTCAGCTAGGAAACAAGAAGGCCAGAGTATCACCATGTCGTTAACGCCTAGTTTTTTCCTTGCATTGTTCCGCGGCTGGTGTAAAACCGCGACACGCTCGTCGCAGGCGAGTGTCATGCGGATTAAATTTTCGGGTTATGACAGCACCAACTCAGAAGCGGCGGGGTTTCCTGTTTTCAGTTTTCAGCGGCGCGATTTTGGGTGCGCTCTTTTTCCATTTCAGCGGGGTGGCGGCGGCGCGACCTCGGCCGCTGGCTCCGCCGTGGCCGTCGTTTGGGGCGCTCCAGCGGGAAGGGTTTGACCAGCCGCTGCGGTTTGCCACCAATCAAGTCATTGATCCGGCGATCTGGGCGGAAAGTTTCTCGGGTTATGCGCTCCAGCGTTCCGGGCCGCATGTGCCGCCGTGGGTCGTGCCGATGGTGGTTTCGAATTCATTCCGCGTTGAACCGGAGCGCGGCGCGATTCGGTTCTGGTATCGGCCTGATTACGACAGTGGCATTGGGGCGGGCGCAACTGCCACCTTGCTGGAATTGGTTACGGCCAACGGCAGCACAAGTGAAACTTGGTGGTCGTTGGTTGTTTCGCCCGACGGAAACGAAGTGCATCTGGTTTGTCAGACTGAAAGCGGCCCGGAATCCTGTCTGCAAGCCGAAGTAAAGTGGGAGGCGGATAGCTGGCATCTTTTGACGATTGGATTTTCCCCGACTAATAGCGCGCTATTCATTGACGACCAACTGGCGGCGGTTGGTGATGGCCTGGCGACGATTCCAAGTGCGGCGGCCCCTTATACCAGTCTCACGGTCGGCAGTACTGTATCAGGCGCATTGCCAGCGCAGGGGCAGATTGAAGAACTGTGCATTTTCTCCGGGCGCAAAAGGATGCAGCAAATCATGGGCAACATTTTCGGCCTGAGCGTGGATTGGGACATTGGCCTCTATCATGCCGCCCTCAGCAAGACCGCCGCGCTCGGGCCGATTTCTGATGAGGAAATTGCGGCGCGTAAAGCGGCGGCGGAAAAACGGAAAGCGGAACGTGAAGCCTTGGGGCTTGAGGAAGAAATCGGCGGTGGGATGCAAATGAAGCTGTTGAGCGGGCCAATCACAACGTGTGTCACCAATTCGCCTTTGTTCATCACGAACACCGCTTGCTTTTACGACCCTACCGCCGGGTGGACTTTACAATTTGAGGTGCAGGGAACAAATGGCCCGGCGGATATCTTCACCAGCGGGACCTTGGGGACGACGAACGCGTGGACGTGGTTGGAGCGCGGGCCGACGTGCAGCCGCTATGAATATATCAGTATGCCCCCGGAGCAGAGCTACGTGATCTTGGGCACAATGCAAGATTCTGACAATGACGACCTCACCGATGCTTACGAGAAACTCGTTTCAAAGAGTAATCCGGCACTTTGGGATACAGATGGTGACGGCTTGTCCGACGGATGGGAAGTCTCCCACGGCATGAACCCGCTGGTAGATGAAAGCGCGCAGACAAGCGGACGAGTTAACTACCAATATGACGAGGCGGGCTGGTTACGCGTCGTCACCGGAATTGTAGCTGAGGTTTTTGAACCAGATTTCGAGGGGAACATCACCCAAGTGGGACTATGAGGAACAAGGGCGTATGAACATTAAGCGAATTTTAATCGTTGCTGGATTGGTCGTCGGTTTGCAGGTTTGCGTCAAAGCGACTCCACAGATGGGATGGCGTGAAGCGACGCGCACTTTACAGCCTGTCGAAGATGGAAGCATCGGCACTTCACAAACCCTGTCTTTGCTGGGCGGGGGTGGCACTTTAGACCTCCAAGGCTATTCGACGATCGCAGAAACCATTACTCCAGAGATTCAGGCATTGGCGCGCGGCTTGGAGAATGATCCGCTCCGCATTTTTAATTACGTGCATGACCACATCAGGCACGTTCTTTATTTCGGGGCGACGAAGGGGGCACAACTGACATTATTAGAACGGAGTGGCAACGACTTCGACCAATGCGCTTTGTTGGTGGCCTTGCTTCGGGCGGCAGGTCAAACCAACGTCGGCTATCAGTTTGGCATGTTGAAAATGCCGTATGAAAACACCAACCACGACGATTTGCGCCACTGGCTGCAACTGAGCTTCCCCAATACCAACTATTCGGCGACGGTGGATTACTTCGCGAATTTAACGGCCATTCGCGGCTATCCGACTTTCGTCTGGTTCGACGACAATAGTTCAATCGCCCTCCATCGGGTGTGGGTAAAGCTCACCATGGATGCAACGGATTATTATTTAGACCCGGCCTTCAAAATCAGCGAGCCAGTAACAGGCATTGATCTGGCGGCTGCAATGGGGTTGAACACAAATGACCTTGTGTCTGCTGCGGGGGGAACAAACACCGCCGATTATGTCCAGAACGTCAATGAAGCGGCGGTGCGGAATAAACTTCGCGATTACACCACCAATTTTCTGGCGACGTTACAAAGCAATCATCCCAACGCCAGCGTTGCTGAGATTTTGGGCGGGTGGCGGATTGTTCCCTCGACCAACACCACGCTCAGCCAAAGCCTGTTGTTTCCGAATTACGATGCCAGCGGCCAATTGCCGGTGTTGGACTGGACCTACCAGCCGACGAATTTGATGTCGAGCCTGACCATGACTTTGGCTGGCACAAACTACCTGCTCTATTTTCCCGCGCTTCAGGGGCAACGTCTGGCGTTGACGTTCGACGCCAGCGGCGTTGGGCAACTGTGGTTGGAAGACACCCTGTTGGTGCAGCGCGCCACGGGCGGGGCTGACAACACGACAAATGTCACGTGGTTCATCCATCATCCGCATGGCGACTGGGATTACGCCAACAACACCTTGATTGATCAAGGTTATGCGGATGATACGGCAACCATTTCCTACCAGCGCCGGAATTCCACTTCCGCGCAAATCTACGCCTTCGATGCGCACGGTTACTGGTTGCGCCAGCGGCAGAAACAGTTGGATGCCTACCGGCAACTGGGCCTGACGAACCTGTCCCGGCAGGTTTTAAGTGAGACATTAAACGTGATGGGCTTGAGCTGGTATGTCCAAACCGAAGGAGCGGTAAGCATTGTTGCAACAGAGATGAATGTTCTGCGTCATTACCTCCACCGTTTCGGACGGATGACTTATGAGAGCGGCAACGGGTATTTTATTGATGCTTTCAAGCAGTTGAGCGCCGGGTATCCCGCCGATGGCAATTCTGTCGCGCTAGTGCAGGAAAAACGCCGTGCCTTTGATCTGAGCCCCTATTTCGAAAGTGCCTTTGAACATGGAATCATCGAACAAACCAAGACTCTAAATTTGGTGGGTGCTTCGACG
This sequence comes from uncultured Bifidobacterium sp., assembly GCA_964594985.1. Taxonomy (GTDB): domain Bacteria; phylum Verrucomicrobiota; class Verrucomicrobiia; order Limisphaerales; family JADLHS01; genus JADLHS01. The sequence goes on along the minus strand of CAZQNQ010000008.1, from coordinate 104,861 downwards.
GTGAAGATGCTGCAACTCGCGAATACGAACGCGTTGAAAATCTTTCTGGCGACCTCCAACAACTGGATCATCGGGGCAAATGTTCGCAGCCAACTGACCAACTATGATTCTGACCTGTCTTTCTTCGATGAGGCCATTGATGCCGGTTTCACCATTTTTTTGCCGCGGGATGGATACCGCCCCGTGGCGGGGGCGTCGAGCTGGGCCGGCTATGGCGCGGTGCTCCGAAGACAGAATAGCTCCGGCGCGGACATTGGGATGTTCGTTTATGGCGGCTACAACGGAGGTTTCAGTTCCGACGAAAATGCCACGCCTGACTCGGAGGCTGTTTCGCAGTGGGGTAATGGACAGCAGCAATACTTCGATCCGAACTCACCGTTTAATCCATGGGGAGTTTACGGCGCTGATCCGGTCAACATGGCGAATGGTTCATTTACTCTGGACGGAACCGACCTTGCGCTTGGTCAATCTCCGCCAAAAGGTTTTGCTTTTTCGCGCCATTACAGTTCCGCGCGGCGGGACAGTAATCCGGCGGGCCTCGCGTATGGCTGGACGCACAACTGGTATTTCCGATTGGCTGAGATCGCCGCAGCCGAAGCCGGGCTTGGCGACACAACCCCGCAACAAATGGCAGCCACGATTGTTGCCACTCGCGCGGCGGTAGAACTATACCGCAACGACTCGAATCCCAAGAATTGGCTGCTGACAGCATTGATTGCGAAATGGGGCATTGACCAAATCATCAATAACAGCGTCTCCGTGACGCTGGGCAAAGACACCGTGCAATTTATCAAACAGCCTGACAATAGCTTTACGCCGCCAGCCAACTGCAAGATGACGTTGCTCAAAACCAACTCAGTTTATTGGCTGCAAGAACGGCACGGCAACATTTTCAAATTTGATACTGCTGGTCGGATGACGAATATCGTGGATCAATACAACCAAAGTTTGCGGCTCACTTATGGCACGGGCGCGTCCAGCAATTGGGTGACGCAACTTGCCGATTGGAAAAACCGCACGCTGACACTCGCCTACTCGGGAACGCCGTTGCGTCTGACGTCCATAACGGATAACGCCAGTCCGAACCGAACGGTTTCTTTTGGTTACACCACCAACGCCGGGCAACTGGACTTGGCCTCCGTGACTGATGCGGAAAACAAAACCAGCACTTTCCAGTATGACACGAATCACCAAATGCTCGCAGTCAAGGATGCGCTGGGGCAGCTTGTGACCACCAACATTTATGACGGGTTCGGACGAGTTGTCACCCAGCTTACTGAAGGTGACACGAACAAGATCTGGCATCTCTATTGGTCGGGTTTGGTCAACGTGGAGCAAGACCCGGCGGGCAACAAGCGGCGGTTCTTTTACGATGACAAGTCCCGCCTCGTGGCTTTGGCGGATGCGCTGGGCAACGTCTCGCAAAATTTCTACGACGGTCAAGATCATGTCGTGATGACGGTTTCGCCTTTGAATGAAACGAATCGGTTTGAGTTTGATGGTCGCCACAACCTGCTCCATTCCATTGACCCACTCAATTTCACCAACCGCTTGGTTTACGATTCACAATATCGCCTGACCTCCACCGTAGATGCGCGTGGCAATACCAATCGCTTCGGCTTTAACACTCAGCATTCCTTGATTGGTCAGACCAACGCTGCCGGAGAATGGATCACCTTCGGCTACAACGCCGATGGCACGTTCGCGGGCCGCACCAACGCGGGCGGCGCGACGGCCTTTGGCTACGATGCCAACGGATACGTGAACCGCATTACGCATCCCGGCGGCTTGGGCGTGGAAGGTTTCTTGAACGGTTCGCGCGGCGACGTGTTGAGCCGCACCAACGCCCGGGGATTCGTCACCAGCTTTCAGTATAACCAGCACCGCGAACTGACCAACACCATCGCGCCAACCAATCTCACGGCCCGGATTTCCTTTGACGCGGTGGGCAATGTGCAAAGCGCCACCGATGCCCGGGGCTTCACCCGCAGCCAGACCTGGAGTGCGACGCAAAAATTACTGGCCACCACTTGGCCCGGCACGCCGCAGGGCGTTCCGGTGGTGACGAACGTGTATGACCGGCGCGACTGGCTGGCGCGGACGATCAACCCGCTGCAACAGACCGTCAGCTTCACCAATGATGCCGCGCAACGTCTCGTCAGCGTCACCGATCCGCTCAATCGCACGATGCGGTTCGCGCACGATGCGGTCGGGCGGCAACTCGCGGCGACCAATGCCGCTAATGAAGTCACCCGCCAGTCCTGGAATGCCCGCGGTGAGTTGACGCAATCCGTGGACGGCGCGGGCCACGCCGTTTTACGCGCCTTCGATGCCGCCGGAAACCAAGTCGCCCTCACCAATCGCAACGGCAAGCGTTGGCAATTTCAGTTTGATGCCGCCAACCGGCTGACCAACACCATCACGCCGCTCGGACGCGAGACGCGCGTGACGTATGATTCACGGGGTTTGGTCAGCACGATGCGCGAACCGTCCGCGCAGACCACCACCAATTTTTATGACGCCAAGGGCCGGTTGACCAACAGCGCCGATGCCGTCGCCAGCCGCTTGCTCCGTTACGATGCCAATGACAATGTGACGAACCTCGTCGAGAACGGACGAACAAATGCGTGGACGTTCGATGCGTATGACCGCGTGTCGAGTTACCGGGATGCGGACGGCAACCTGATCCAGTATCGGCATGACGCCAACGGCAACCTCACCAACTTGATTTATCCCGGCAACCGCGTGGTGAACTACGCGTATGACTCGCTCAACCGGTTGACCAACATCACGGATTGGGCCGGACGACAAACCCGCTTCACGTATGACTTGGCCAATCGCCTCACCAGCTTGGTGCGGCCCAACGGCACGGTGCGCGAAATTGCTTATGATGCCGCCGGGCAGACGACCAACATCTGGGAGCAAACGACCGGCGGCACGCCGATCGCGAGATTCAAATTCAACTGGAACAACTCCGCCCGCATCGGGTGGGAATTTGCCGCGCCGCTGCCGCACGCCTACACGCCACCGGCGCGTACCATGACGTTCGACGATGACAACCGCCTCGCCACGTTCAATGGCTTGAACGTCACTCACGATCTGGACGGGAACATGACCAGCGGCCCGCTCACGAACAACACCTTTGCCACTTACGCGTATGATGCCCGCAACCGCCTCTCAACTTTCAACCATCAACTATCAACTACTGCCTACGGCTATGACCCGGCGGGAAATCGCACCGCGATTACCAATGGGGCGAGTGTCACGCGCTTTGTGATCAATCCGAACGCGCCGCTGTCGCAAGTGTTGATACGAATCAATGGGGGTATCACGAACTACTACATTTACGGCCTCGGCTTGCAGTATGAAATCACCGAGACGGCGACAAGCACCAACACGCTGACGTATCACTTTGATTTCCGGGGCAGCACGGTGGCGCTGACCGACAACAGCGGCAACGTGACGGACCGGATCGAGTATTCACCTTACGGCACGACGACCTACCGCAGCGGCACGAATGACACGCCGTTCCTGTTCAATGGCAGATACGGCGTGCAGACCGACGCGAACGGCCTGCTCTACATGCGGGCGCGGTATTACAACCCGCACATTTGCCGTTTCATCAACGCTGACCCAAGCGGGTTTGAAGGGGGCTTGAATTTCTACGCTTACGCCGATGGCAATCCGGTGAGCCTGATTGATCCGTTTGGGTTGGGCGCGCAAATGCCACAGGACAACTCATGGTTCGGAAAGTTTGATCGCGCCACCGATGCCGTTGGCGGCGCGATTGAAACCGGAGTCAAGTGGACGGTTAAAACCGGTTTCAAGATATTAGGTGGGTTGTTTGATAAACCCCATCGGGGCGGCGGAGTGGATTCGTCATCGGGGGCGGTTTCTTGGTTGCTCAATTTTCTCATCGGCAAGGGATCGGGAACTGCGGTTAAAACGACTGCCGCAGAAACAGTAACGTCCCGAGTAAACATCCTACCATCATCTGGAAATCGGTTCGTCGTAAGTCCCGGAGGTGATGCCATCATCGTGCCGCAGGGGGCGAGTGGGCCAGTTCTAATCATAAACCAAGGAGGACGAACGACCGGGTTCGGCTACACCGGCGGAAGTGGAGGATTGGGACTCGACCTTCGGGTGTCCAACGTTCGCATTATGGACGCCACGTTACCACGAGGCCCGTCTCCCGGTTATCCGGCAGGTTACGTCAACTACCAGAACATTGGCGGGCAAAGTGTCAATCCGTTTACCGGTCAAACCATCGCGCCAAACAACCCGCTTTGGCACATATCGCTCACTCCTCCGTAACCAAAAATTATGCCGGAACAAAATCCAAACCCGCTAAAAGTCCTCGCAGGCTCTCATTTGAGTGCGGTCGTATTCGTTCAGGATTACGTCCAACTACAGTTTGACGGACCTGGTTTAACCGTGCTCACAAAGTCGAGCGTTCACGTGATGAACCAATGCTTTGAATGGGGAGAGAAGGGTTATCGAGACGCATTGTGCGAGCGAATCGGCAAACTGGTTCGCGAAGCAGCAACAATCCCGGAGCAGGAAATCAGAATTGAATTTGAGGACGGATCGTTAATCTCAATTTCGCTCCGCCCGGAAGATTACCGGACAGCCGAAGCAGCCATCCTCGACAATCCTCCAAAACCAACCGTCGTCTGGCAATGAACTATATGACCGCGTATAAGTAATACGACATAGCGGGCGTCAAAAGTAAGGGTTCAGGAATCCTTGGATGGTTTCCGGATGTTTTTGCATGTCGTGAAACGTGGCGAACAATGACCGGCAAAGTTCCTCGGGTTGATCGAAGAAGCGATTATGGGTGCTCTTCTTGCGGGTGTGGTGCCATAACCGTTCGGTGGCGTTGTATTCCGGCGAATACGGCGGCAGCAGAAAGACCTCGATCTTGGTCTGCACCCACACCAGCAAGTGGCGGTGCTGCTGCTACAGGTATCGCAAGTGGTGCGGGTTTGTTCTTGCAACCATCCGGCAACCAGCAAGGAAGTTGGTTTAATCCGTCGTTTAATTTTGGTTCGTCTGGTCAATCATCAACTGGCAAGTAGGCATTATCACCAGCGGTATGACACGAGAAGAATTTTTATCCAAGCAAGCGGAGTCGGAGCGGCGGATACGCCGCCGCGTCATTCCGCTCGGTGTGATTTATTTCATACAGTTAGCATCGTCTGTCGGCAGCATTATTCTGGCGGTGCTTCTCTGGATTTATTTCGCTACCGACGCTCGCAATGCCATTCTCCTCGAACTCGTCTTTTGTGTGTTGCTTTTTGCCGCCACCTTTCCCGCTGAACGGGATAGCAAAAAACATTTTGCTAGACTGGGTTTGAGATGCCCGTCCTGTCAGGGTTATTTGATACTCAATGATGGGAAGAAAACGGCGGAAACAGGCCACTGTCATCAGTGTGGCATGCGAGTTTTTGAATCCTGATTTAATCAAACGACTTGATGCAAAATTGAAAATATGACCTCCGTTTTTAAGCTGGATCATCCAATGCAAACCATTCAAAAAATCCTGACCCTTCTCATCCCCCTCTGCGTCCTCTCCGGCTGCATGACGCCCGGACAATCGTTGGACACCAAAAGCATCCAGCAGTTGCACGAGGGCCAGTCACAGGGCGAAGTGCATGCCATTTTTGGCCCGCCGCTCGAATCCGCAACCGGCGGAAACGGGAACACGCTGGAGTTGTTCCAATTTGTGTCCCGGAAATCCACCTCCGGCAGAATCCACCGAACGGCTGTGTTCCGCACCTTGCATGTCCTCTACAACGCGCAGGGCCGGGTGGAGAAATATCGCTTCCATGTCGGCGAGTTGCGGGGAAATGTCGGGCGGGACGGAAAATGGCGCATGGGACATCCGTTCGACCCGGTAAAATTGAGCGGGATCCAGCGCGGGCTGACGACGCGCGACGAGTTGACGGCCTGGTTTGGGCCCGCCGCGGTCGAGGGGTTGAGCATTGACGGAAATCCGAGCGCCAGTTGGTATTACGGCGAAGGCGCGACGCTGCATGAGACCGGCCGGCGCGAATTGCTGGTGGAATTTACTGACAACTTTGTGGTGCGGAACTTCTGGCTGCACGACCGACGGAAGTGAACTCGACCCGCCAATCCATGCACCAAACACGCCATGTTCACTAGGCTCTTTCCGGGCCGAACTTCGGTGCGGGCTGCGACCGCGCCAGTTGCCTGCAATTTTTGGGAAGGGGCAAGTTAATGGTTGGTTCGATTACGTCGCCACACTGCTGAGATTTACTTTTAGCCGCGATTCGTGTCCGGCGGCGAGCCGGATCGCGTTTGCGGCGCAGTTGCCGGACTCGACGCAGACCATCCGCTGATATTCGCTGGCACCGAAGTCCGGCATCGCTTTGGCCTTCGCAAGCCACGGATTCCAGACCACGGTCGAGGCCGAGCCTTCCTTCGCGACGCGGATGACGCGGCGCAACGCGGCATCGTGAATCTCCACCGCGTGTGGCGTGTTGAGGTAAACCCGGTCCACTTCGCCGGTGAAGCGGATGGCCTTTTCCATTTCCAGCTTGCGCGCCCATCCGTCGAGCGAATCGAGATATTCCACGCCCTGCAAACCCGCGACCCGGACCTGCTGGATGTCGCCGACGGTGAAGTAGGTATGCAGGCAGTTTTCGAAATGGAATTCGCGGTCGGAAAAATTGGTCACCACCAGTTCGGTCGTGAGGGTTTTGCCGATGGTAACGTAATAATCCAGCGGGATGGCCAGCAGTTCCGTGCTGGCCGGCAGAATCAGATGAACTACGATGCTGCCATCGGTTTGTTTGCTGACCTCCACCAGTTCCCAACTGCGGATGCGCGCGAAGCCGTGTTGCGAGGTGTGGCCTTCCGGTTTGCCGAACCACGGAAAGATGATCGGGATGCCGCCGCGGATGGGGGCATCCTTCTCAAAGCGGCTTTGCTCGCTGAGGAAGAGCAGGGGAGGCTCGCCGTGCAGTTGAAAGTGCGTGACGCCCGCGCCGTGCAGATAAATCTCCGCCGCACTCCACGGCGTTTGAATCTGCACCATCGGCAAGCCCCCGCGTCCATTGATCACATTCATAGTGCGTTCCTCTAGCGGGCGGCGGTGAACCTTTCGCTCAGAGATAAGCTTCGATCGGTTCCGCCCCCAATGTTCCCGACAAGCTATCCAGGTACGCCGCCGCCTCAACGGTCGCCAGCATCGTGCGGGCATGCGTCAACCGGCTGGCGATGTCCAGCCGCGTCGCTTCATCGGTGTGCGTCGGGCGTTTCTGGAACTTGTCGAGATACTCGACATGCCGCTTCCAGAGCTTGCGATCCACGGCCTGCTTGGCCTTCAAGCGCGCCGCATACCAGTCGCTTGCGACGAGGTTCTCGCGCGTGAACAGCTTGCGCACGTCGGGATGATTGAGGTCTTTGCCCTCCCACTGATCGTGCAGCATGATGTGCAGCAGCGCCTGCAATGGCGGACAAGCCTGCTTCACGCTGCCGTCATCGAAATACATCTTGGAGACCCGCTTTTGTGTGGCGAGGATGTTCTCCATGCCATCCACGAAGACGGCCTTGTCCTGCAACTCCGGCTTCAGCATCGCTTCCGTGAAGACCGTGTGCGGATGATTGAATACGCGCCCGAAGAAGTAATGCACGAACCGGATGTTGATGCGATAACCGAGCCGGCTCGCGAGAATCTTTTTGCCCTCGTGCTCGAAGTCTTCGCACTTGTCGAGGTAATGATTCGCGATGAGGAATTTCGGATCGCGCTCCTCGGGGGTCAGGTGCCCCCAGACTTCCGGCACAATCAGGCTGATGTCGTGATCCACGCGGAACTTTGGTCCGACGTAACCCGCCGCCGTGACAAAGCCGTTGTGACCCGTCAGCAGGAACGAGACGAGGGCGTTGTTCAGATCAATGATCGGTGGCAGCGCGTTGAACGGTCCTTTGGTCAGCGCGCCCTCCGAGCCGGCGCCCGTGGTCGAGGGCGATTTACCCGTCATGCTGCAGATGAACTCCATGAACAACTCGGGCAACTCCAGGTAGTGGATCGGGTTGAACACCGCGAGCGGCCGGACGCCGGGCTCGGGCGGATTGTTGCGGCGACCGGGCAAAACGGCGCCGACCGGAGTCAACACCGGCAGATTCGCGGGCACCCGGCGGCGCAGGCGCATCGCCATCTCGGCAAGATAGGCCTCCTGCGGCGCGAGCAGATCGGGGCGGACCTGCAGATAACGCGGGTTCTTGCTCGGCTTGCCGTCCACGAGCCGGGGATGCGCCGTGGAGACGAAGTAACTCGCGCCCCCCGCCGCCACTTTGCGGATGACCCGCTGCATCGGCTCGGTGTATTGATTGAAGCCGATGGTATCCTCCATGATCTCGTGCGCCGTCTCCGCCTTGAGCGGTTCATAGTTGGAGAAGAAATTGTCGGTGCGCGAAAAATCCTTCTCCGTCTGCTTGTCATAGCCGCGATGGATCGCGTCGTCCGGGCGCTGGAACAGGCGTTTCTCACAGTTCAGCACGAACTTGAGGGACGGTGAATTCTCCGTCTCCGATAGATGCTTCAATTGCCGGCTCGGCACGACGACCGAAGCCGTGATATCGTCTTCGGCCTGAATCTTGACGGCCGGATAAAAGTCCTTGCGCAAACCGAACGTCCGCCAGGCGCCCTCATCATCAAACCCGACGCGCAGATGCGTGGTGACGAGTTTGCGGTTGTCGCACTTCAATTCATTGCCCGGCGTGCCGTTGATGATGTCCACGGTGAAATGTTCGCGCCACTTCGCGCCCCATTCCGGCTGGTTATAGCGTTTCACCACGAACACCAGTTCCTTGATGTATTGCGGGACAGTCTCGAGCCAGGCGTTGTATTCGTCGGTGAAATCGCGTTCGTCCGGCGTCAACAGCTTGATCACTGAACCAAGCGAGCGCTCCGATGAAAGGATGGCGCGCTTGTCCACGCGCTTCGGATCTTTGAACCGGTCCGAGTAATCACGATTGATCAGCTTTGCGACCTTGTCCATGTCGCCCTTCAAATCCGCCACAAAGACCGGGCCGGTGAGGATCGCGTCCGTGATCGGCTTGGAGATCTCGGATTTGCCACCGCCGGAAACGGTGCAGGGTTTGTGGCAGAGCAAACCTTCCGCCGTGATGCCGACCAGCCGCCATTGCCGGTTCACGCCCGCCGGTTTCTCCATGCGGACCTTGTAACCGGACGGTCGCACGTAAGTCTGTGCCGGCAACAGCTTGATCGCGTGTTCGCCGGTCTTGTTCTTCCAAGTCACCCGTTGCGCGTGCAGATCAAAGCGCGCATGCTCCGGCACGTAAAAGATGCTGGGGAACTTTTTGTCCACGGCGTAACCCTCGGGCTTGACGTGCATGAAGTCGGCGTAAAGCGAGAGCACCTCCTCGATGTTGTGGCCCAGGCGTTTCACATGGACATCGCCACTGAATTCCTCGCCCAGATCAAACGCCGCAAACGCCAGCGCGCCGCCCGCGTGTTCCTCCTCGCACAGGCCGAACAGATTGGCCGCATAACTGATCTGGGTCTTCACCTCTTTCTTGCAGTACCCGAAATAGTTGTCCGCGATGATGGTGACGATGACGCCTTGTTCATCCCGGCACGTGATCTTGAACGCCCCGCCGTTGTTGTAGAGTTCGTTCTCATCCTTCCAGCACATGCCATCCCGGCGCTGGCGTTCGGTGGCGTCGTTCCAGTGCGGCAGCCCGACCGCCTTCTTGGTCACGCGCACGAGATGGGGGGCAAGAATCACGCAACCCGTGTGCCCGCTCCAATGTTCGCTGTCGAGACCGGCATCGTTCTCCGGCAGCAACGGATCGCCCGCGTTGCCGAAGATGCTTTCGACGAAATCCAGGTTGCTGACCATGTTGCCGGGGACGAAGAAGCGCACTTCCATCGTCTTCTGGCTCGTCACTCCCGGGACTTCGGGGCAGATGATCGGGCGCAACAGCAACGACACGAAGCACTCGGCGGGCTGCGGTTGCGTGGCCGTGAAGGGGAGTCGCAGCAATTCCTTCGGCGGCGTCAACGCCAGGGCGAGCATCCGCGCGAAGGTCAGTTTCGGCACGCCAAGCTTATCGTCGGGAATCGGCAGCCCACCCTCGGTCACGTGGAAAATGCCGGCCGTCGTGCGTCGGTCGCTCTTGGGGTTGTGCAGCACCCCTTGATGCACACGATACGACGTGATGATGTCCGAGGAAAATTCGTCGCGGTCCACCGGCAGCGAGAGCACGCGGGCCAGGCCGGGACGATCCAGCGTGAACGTCCGCAAGGGCAGCCGGGGCACGGGGACATCCTGGAGATAGTCGTAGAGAAAAGTCTGGATGCGCTGGTCCGCCGGGCAGAGATACTGGCCGAGCAGGCGTTCCTTTTCCTGATACTGGGCCGCAAAGGCCGACACCAGATCGGAGGATTCCGCGTCGTCCACCACGCGCACCGGCTGGCAGCCGAGCAACGCGAGTTTGACGTTGATGTAAGACGTGAGTTGCGTGGGCGTGAACGTCGTTCCGCTCCCGGTGTTGGTGGAATCAACCATAAGCACTTTCTTGATAGAATAAATTACCGGGCGGGACAAGCCCGCGATTGTTCTAGCCCAATTGTTTTATGCCGACGCGCACGTTCATCTGACGTTCGATCGTGCCTTTGTATTGGCCGGTCAGCGGCGCAACATCCGCGTAATCGCGGCCCACCGCGATCTTCACATAAGTTTCACCCGGCTGACAATCATGCGTCGGGTCCAACGCCCGCCAGCCGACGCCGGGAATCAAAACTTCCACCCACGCGTGCGTCGCGCTGGCGATTTCCGTCGCGAGGTAACCGCTCACATACAACGCTGGAATCTTCAACGCCCGACACAGGCTCAACATGACATGCGCGAAATCCTGACACACGCCGCGTTTGTCCCGCAGCACGTCCCGGGCATGGGTATGCACGCCGGTCGCGTTTGGTTCATACTTCAATTCCGAATGGACGAATCGCATCAGCGCCAACGTCGCCTGCCAGGTATCGGTGACGCCTTGCGTCGCATCAATCGCCCGCCGCCAAACCTCGGGCGAAATCTCCACGAACCGGCTCTCTTGTAAAAAATCAAACACCCGCGTCTCGCGTTCGGCTTCGCCGATGCGCGCCAAGGGCCACGGCGTCTCCGTTTCGCCCAGCCGCGGCCGCGGCTTCATCGTCACGCGCAACTGGCTTTCGACCAGCAACGTCGTGTGCGGTTCGACGATTTCGAAATGATGCACCACGTTCGAGTAAAAATCATGGTGATGTTGCAGCCGGGCCGCGGGCAGCACCTTCAATAAAAAGTGGTCCACCCGCTGCCATTCATCCGAGAACGGTTGCAACCGCGCTTCATTGTAACTGTCGCGGACCGGCGCAGCATACTGGTATTCTGTACGATGAATGATTTCCCATTTCATGCTGGAATAACGGACTGAACCTCCAACATCCGACATCCAACATCAAATGACCAATGGCCGCCGGTTCGCCCCGCTGGATGTCGGGCGTTGGAGGTTGGGCGTTGAATGGTTTCCCTTTTCATACCTCCGCTACATCCACGGAAACCTTCACCTCATGCTGGCCGCCGCCGGTCAAAATGCCCGCCACCGGACTAACGTCACCAAAATCCCGTCCGTAGGCCACCGTGATATGTTCCGCGCCGGGCAGGCAATTATTGGTCGGATCAAACTCCACCCAGTCCGCCCCGGGACAGAACACACTAAACCACGCGTGACTCGCATCCGCGCCGACCAGCCGTGGTTTGCCCTCTGGCGGGCGCGTCCGCAAGTAACCGCTCACATAGCGTGCCGGCAAACCGATCGAGCGCAGGAACGCAATCCCCAGATGCGCGAAGTCCTGGCACACCCCGCGTCGTTTTTGTAATACCTCTTCGAGCGGTGTCGCCACAGTGGTGGCCTTTGAATCGTATTTGAAATCGGTGAAGATCCGGCGATTCAAGTCCGCCACGCCCGCGAGCAGTGGCGTTCCGGCGGCAAAACTCTTGCGCGCGTAATCTGCCAGCTCGAACGACGCCCGCACCTGGGGCGAATCAAACACGAACTCATACGCGCCCACCACCTCCGGCGAGACCGGATCACGGAACAATGCCGCGACTTCCTCCCAGTCCGGGGAAGACTCTGGATCCATCGGTTTCCCCGGGCGGACCCTCACGCGGCTGTGCGTGATGATCTCCAGATTCTTATGAACCTCCTGGATGCTGAAGAGGCAAAGCTGATTGCCGAAATAATCCTTCCGTTCCTTGCGCAGGGTCGGCTCGGGAAAAATCTTCAGCGAAAAACTTTCGCGCGACTGGGTGGCGGTGACGAGCGGTTCGAGCCGGGCGACATGCTGTGACACCGCGACGGGCGCGGCGTAATCGTACAACGTGCGATGGGTGATCTGGTAGGTCATGCGCGGCAAGTGCTTTGGAGAGTGATGGGATTGACGCCCGCCCTCACCCTGACCCTCTCCCCCGGGGAGAGGGAACAGGAATTCCACACTCTTTGTTTATTTGATGATCGTCTGGCAAATCCAGTCGCAGGTTTACGAATGAGGCGGCGAACGTCCCTCCCTCTCCCGGGGGAGAGGGCCGGGGTGAGGGCGGTCAAGCTCGCCAACTTCGTTCCCCCAGGACATGCAACTTTGCGCCTCATACCTTGCCTCCCCGACCGGTCCGTGAAATCGTCGAGTGCGCGAAGTAACTCGCTGCAATGGTGTCGGAAATCTTCGGCAGATCGCGCAAGGTTTGCCGGATGGTCTTGCACAACTCCGTTTTGGGCCACGCTTCGGGTTTGGTGGCCAGCTCGCGCGCATCCATGCGTTCCAAGCGCGCCAGACATTCGCTCAACAGATTCTTGCCCGAGCCGGGGGAATCTTCCCGTTCCTGCGGCAGGTGATGGAAATGTTTGGCGAGCTGATTGATCTGGAACAGCACCGAGCGCGGATTCTTGTCATCGAGCAGCACGAGATCAAACACCGCCGGCACGGTGGCGAGCAGGTTGTAGCGTGAGCGGAACGTGATGCTGCTGTCCACCACTTCAAGGATCGCTTCCAGCACGCTTGGGTTCTCCGACTCGGGCCGTTGCAGGGTCGCGTCAAGCAGGGTGCAAAGATACACGGCGCGTTCCAGTCGCAGTCCCATGTCAATGAACCGCCACGCCTGCGCCCGCGTCATGTTCTCGCGCGCCAGACCGTGAAAGGCCGCCAGACCGATGAGCGTTTGATTCAGCACGCCCACGGCATCGCCCGACAGCATCACGAGGCGTGGCGGCGACGCCCCCGTCGCAAAGAGTGAAGGCGACGCCTCGTCGCCGGCTTGAGCCGACAGATTAAGCGACTTGGTTTCCAATTCGCGCGACGGGGGCGTCGCGGCTACGCTTTGCGACGAGGCGTCGCAACCACCGAGCCGTTCGTTGAGCTGGCTCAACACGCGCCACATGTCATTCGAGGTGCGATCGCGCACCAGCATCGCAAGCTGCTGCAAGCGGTCCGCGATCTGCCGCAAACTGCCCACGCGGGCCGGATCAAAGATTGCCCCGAGCAATTCCGCCTCGAACGCCTCCGAGTTCTGCCGCAACTCGGGTTTGTCCAAGATCCCGGGCAACTGGCCTTGCGTTTGTAGCGTTTGCAGCAACGGCACGACGATGGACAACGCTCCGCCCGCCCGCTCGGGATTGAAACGTTGCAACGAAGTCCGTAGCAACCGCGCCGTGGCATCGGCCCGTTCCGAGTAGCGGCCGAGCCAGAAAAAGTTGTCCGCCAGCCGCGATGGCAGGTTGTTGCCCGTGCGCCGCAGCTCGAGGTTTTTTCCCGGTGCATGCAGCAAAGTGTCTTCATCCACGGGCGTCGCTGATGTGATCCACGTGTCTTTGCTGCTGCCCCCGCGCTGCATCGAGATGAACTTCCCGCCGCTGTCGGGCGAAACGCGGGTCAAACCGCCGGGCATGACGCGATAGCCATCTGGAGTCGCGACGAGGAACACCCGCAGCCCGACCGGCTTTGGCACCAGCTCGCGTCCATCCCACGCCGGTGCGGTGGAAAACTCCACGCGTTCCTGTGCCACAAAAAGATCCGGGTCGAACTCGATGTGCCGCCTGAGCGCCGCCGATTCTTCCTCGGTGCGCGGCTTGTCGGGATCGGGCATGCGCAGGTGCGAACGGAACGCCGGCTTCAGCACAAGCTCGTCCAGATGTTCGAGCACGTATTCCCGCGCGGTCTCCTGGCCGCACCACCAAGTCGCCACCGACGGAAGCTGGAGCGGTTCGCCGAGAATGTGTTCGCATAGACCGGGCAGGAACGACATGAACGCCGGGCTTTGCACCACGCCGCTGCCCAGCGCGTTGGCCATGGTGACATTGCCGGCGCGAACCGCTTCGACGAGGCCGGGCACGCCGAGGATGGAATCGTTGCGCAGCTCCAACGGGTCGCAAAAATCATCGTCCACCCGGCGGAGAATCACGTCCACGCGTTCGAGGCCGCTGAGGGTTTTCAGAAAGACGTGATTGTCACGCACGGTCAAATCCTGGCCCTCGACAAGCATGTAACCAAGGTAACGCGCCAGATACGCCTGTTCGAAATAGGTTTCGTTGTGCGGCCCGGGCGTGAGCATGACGACGCGCGCCTTGTCCTGCTGCCGCGGCGCAAGTTGCGATAATGCGTTCTGTACCTCGCGGAAAAATCCGGCGAGCCGATGCACGTGATTGTCACGGAATGCTTCGGGCAAAATGCGCGAGGTCGCGAGGCGATTGGCCAGCGCGTAGCCAACCCCAGTGGGGATCTGGGTGCGATCCGAGATGACCCACCAGCGTCCATCCGGCGAGCGCGCCAGGTCGGCGGCGTAGAAATTCAGATAGGTATCGTTCGCCACGCGCATCCCGTGGCAGGGACGGAGGAAATCCGGCTGGGCAAAGACCAGGGCCGGGGACAGCCAGTGCGTGTGGATGAGTTTTTGCGCGCCGTAACAGTCGGCAAGAATCCTGTTGAGCAGCGTCGCGCGCTGGACCAATCCGGCCTCCAGCGTGGCCCATTCCTCCGGCGCGATAATGAAGGGGATCGGGTCGAGCTGCCACGGGCGCTCCATGCCGCGCGGGTCGCCATAGACGTTGTAAGTGATGCCTTGCTCGTGGACGAGCCGGTTGCAGGTATCCGCGCGTCGTGGCAATTCCAACCCGGAATATTCCTCGAGCGCGCCGATCAGCTTGGAAAAGTGCGGGCGCAGCCGGCCATCATCGGTGAGCAATTCATCATACGCCGCGTCGCTCGCCGGATAATTGGCGAGCAAACTGGTCGGTGGCGGCGCGGCTTTTTCAGCGGCGTTGCTTTCTCCTCCCGGCGTGGATTGCGTCTGTGACTGGAACATTTGCGTCTTGTTGCGGTCGCTGCCTCTGTTTGCCGCGTCAGACATTGCGCAAATCGAGCGTGAAAGGGAAGTCGCCGTTCGGAATTTCTGGCGGCGGCGTGAACTTGCCTTGTTGATGACCGTGCCGGAAAAATCTTCCGAGTCGCCGCGCTTCCGCTTCGTAGCTGTTCACCGGGAACTTGTCATGGCTCAATCCGCCGGGATGCGCGACGTGATAGGTGCAACCGCCGAGCGAACGTTTGTTCCACGTATCGTAAAGATCGAAACGCAACGGCGCGTGAACGCCAATGGTCGGCTGCAAGCAGCCAGGCGGTTGCCACGCGCGATAACGCACGCCCGCGACCCCTTCGCCGTTCGTGCCGGTCGGATGCAATGGGACGCGATAGCCGTTGCAGGTGATGGCGAAGCGGTCGCCCGCGAGTCCCCGGGCCTTGACCTGCAAACGTTCGAGCGAGCTGTCCACGTAACGCACCGTGCCGCCGCCGCCGGGTTCTTCGCCGAGCACGTGCCAGGGTTCGAGCGCGGTGCGGAGTTCGATCTGCAAGTCGCGTTGCTCCAGATCGCCGATGCGCGGGAAACGAAACTCAAAGTGCGGCGCGAACCAGTCGAACTCGAATGGATAGCCAGCATCGCGCAGATCGCGGACGACTTCGCGAAAATCCGTCTCGCAAAAATGCGGCAGCATCCAGCGGTCATGGATGTCCGTGCCCCAGCGCACAAGATTGTTCGTGTAAGGTTCTTTCCAAAACTTTGAGACGAGGCCGCGCAACAACAAATGTTGTGCAAGACTCATCTGCGCGTGCGGCGGCATCTCGAATGCACGCATCTCGACGAGTCCGAGACGACCCGTGCTACTTTCGGGCGCGAAAAGTTTATCAATCGAGAACTCCGCGCGATGCGTGTTGCCGCTGGAATCAATGAGCAGATTGCGGAACAACCGATCCGAAAGCCACGGGGGCGTGTAGCCGAACCTGCTGATGTTCCGGGCCAGTTCCTTGAACGCGATCTCAAGTTCGTAAAGCGAATCATTGCGTGCTTCGTCAATACGTGGCGCTTGTGAAGTCGGGCCGACAAACAAGCCGCTGAACAGCCAGCTCAACGACGGGTGATTTTGCCAGTATGAAATCAGCGAGCGCAGCAGATCGGGGCGGCGCAGCACCGGTGAATCCGATGGCGTTTCACCGCCGATGATGATGTGGTTGCCGCCGCCCGTACCGGTGTGGCGCCCGTCCACCATGAATTTTTCCGTGCCGAGCCGGGTCTGGCGCGCTTCCTCGTAAACCGTGGTCGTGCGCTCGACGAGTTCATCCCAAGTCTTGCTCGGGTGCATGTTCACCTCGATGACGCCGGGGTCGGGCGTGACGCCGAGTTTGTTCAAGCGCGGATCTTTGGGCGGCGTCTCGCCTTCGATGACGACCGGAGTGCCGAGTTCGGTGACGGCGGTTTCGATGCCCGCGATGAGATCGAGATAATCTTCCGTCGTCTCGACCGGCGGCATGAAGATATGCAAACGACCGTCACGCGGCTCGACGCACAGTGCGGTGCGGACAATCCACGGCGCGCTCTCGCCCTGAACGGGACGGCGATTCGGGTCGAACTCTTTTTCCAACTCGGGCAACTCCGGCTCTTTCTCCAGCTTGCCGAGCCGCTGCGCGCGTTGGCCGGGGCCGTAACCCGCAGGCGTTGGCGCTCCGCCGGTGCGGAGGAAGCGTTGCCCGCTGGTTTCAGGTTTCGCGCGATAGGGAAATTCGCGGGGCAATTCCGGCAGTTGCGCCGACGGGTCTTGCTGCCAGGTCCAGGGATAATCTTTCCCCGCGACCCACGGCACGGAATCGAGCGGCAGGCGCAGGCCCATCGCCGAATCGCCGGGGATGAGCCAGAGCGTGTCGTCATCGCGCAAGAACCACGAGCCGGACATCCAACCCTGTTGGTTGCCATACCACGCGCGCTTGATCGGCAGCGCGTAGCCGACCACCGAGCCGAGGCCTTGCTGGAAAATCCGTGCAATGCGGGCGCGTTCGAGCTTGTCCTTGAGATTGGATTTCTCCGGCGTGACGTTGGAAGGGAAGCGCCGTTCCTTCCAAGTGTAATAGAACGCATCCTCGTAGGCGGGGATCAGATATTTTGGATCCGTGCCGACGACTTTGGAAATGCGCGTGAGCAATGCCTTTGCGTCTTTCGCGCCGTGACCATAATTCTTGGATTCGTCCGCGATGAGCGAATCATCCTTCCAGATCGGCACGCCATCCTTGCGCCAATAACAACCGAGCGCGTAGCGGGGAAGTTGTTCGCCGGGATACCACTTGCCCTGGCCGTAATGCAGCAACGATCCAGGCGCGAACTTCTTGCGCAACCGCTTGATGAGTTCGCCGGAGAGCGTGCGCTTCTTGTGCGAGACTGCGGTGAAATTCCATTCCGGGCCATCGGGATCATCAATCGAGACAAATGTCGGCTCGCCACCCATCGTGAGGCGCACGTCGCCCTTCTTCAGATCGTCGTCAATCGCGTGGCCGAGTGATTCGATGCTCTTCCATTGTTCATCGGTGTAGGGCAGGGTGACGCGCGGTGATTCATAGACGCGCGTCACGTTCATCTCATGACTGAACTCACACTCGCACTCATCCAGCGCGCCGCTGATCGGCGCGGCGCTCGAAGGATCAGGTGTGCAGGCCAGGGGAATGTGGCCTTCGCCCGCGAGCAGGCCGGATGTGGGATCAAGTCCGATCCAGCCGCCGCCGGGCAGATAAACTTCCGTCCACGCGTGCAGGTCGGTGAAATCCTTTTCCGCACCACTCGGGCCGTCGAGTGATTTCACGTCCGGCTTCAACTGGAGCAGGTAACCGCTGACAAAACGCGAGGCGAGACCGCAATGCCGCAACAACTGGCAGAGCAGCCAGGCCGAATCGCGACACGAACCGCTCAACTTCGTGAGCGATTCCTCGGGCGTCTGCACCCCGGGTTCGAGGCGGATGGTGTATTTGATGTCTTTCCAGAGGCGCTGATTGATGGCGACGAGAAAATCAATCGTGCGGGGTTTGTCCTTTTCGGGAACATCAAGCCGCTCCTGCTTCGTGCGGCGTTTCACTTCGCCCAGCACCTCGCGGCGGATGGCGGTCAGATATTTGGTGAATGCCGGCGTCAGCCAGCATTTGCGTTTGAATGGCGCGAGTTCGTGATCGGAGGCGGGATCGTAGGCGAAGGGGAATTTTTCCGCCTGTGGTTCGAGGAAGAAATCAAATGGATTGAATACCGCCATCTCGGCAACCAGGTCCACCTCAACGCACAGCTCGCGGGTTTTCTCCTCGAACACCAGGCGTGCGGCGTAATTCGCCTGCGGGTCCTGCACCCAATTGATAAAATGTTTCTCGGGCGTGATTTTGAGCGAGTAGCTCAGGATGCGCGTCCGGGAGTGGGGCGCAGGTCGCAAGCGCACCACCTGCGGACCGAGATTGATCAGCCGGTCGTACTGGTAGTGCGTCTTGTGGTGGAGCGCGACGTGGATGGACATTTTATGAAGTGTGAATTATGAATGTTGAATTATGAAGTGCCTCGAGTCATGGACTGCGCGAGTTTCATCATTCATAATTCTTCCTTCATCATTTGTTGTTGTTGCTCCTCCTGCTGGACCATGATTTCGTCTTCGAGGTTGTTGAACTGCTGAAAAATGTAGGCGTTGAACAACTCCGCGCCGATGTTGTTGAGCTTGAGCTGCAACGCATCCAGGTATTGATGCAAGCCCTGGTCAAAAACCTCGTCAATCGAGGTGAACTGCAATTCGGCCACCAGCCGCCCGGCGAGTTTTTCGGCGGCGTTGCAAAACTTGTTTTCGGCGACGCCGGAGATGCGCCGGAGCGCCCGGTTGAGTTCGGCGACGCAGAATTCCACGGATCGCGGAAACTCCTCGTTTAGTAAAAGGAATTCGGCGACGAGCACCGGATTGACTTCCGCGCCATTGATGGATTTGTAGGAATCCCACGCGCTGCACGAACGCAGGATCGCGGACCATTCGAGGGCATCCTCCTGACTGACGCTTTTGGGCGCGCCCTTTTCCGGCAGCGCTTGATAGCGCAGGTCGAGAATGCGCGAGGTCTTGTCGGCGCGTTCGATGAACTTGCCCGCTTGCGCGAACCACCAGCCTTCGTTGTGGATCAGGGTGGCGTCGGTAAGCCCGATGATGTGGAGCGAACCGGCCTTGATCTGCTGGAAAAACTCGGACGGACTCTCCTTCCAGACCTGGCGGGCGGTGTTCGTGCGGACAAACCAGTAAAGGCGGTTCAACTCCTCCCACAACTCGACGGTGATCTGGTCGCGCACCATGCGGGCATTTTCGCGCGCCTGACAGATCGAGAAGACAATGGAGTTGGGATTCTCCATCTGGAAGACGAGGAACTCGTTGACATTCCTTGCGGTGGCTTTTTTGTGCAGGGCGAAGAATTGTTCCTCGTCGCCGGTGGTCTGCACGATGGGCAGCCAGTGTTCGGCCAGGCGTTTCTCGTTGAGGTCGCGCAGGTCGAGGAGGAGTTGCAGGTTCACGTCCACGATGCGCGCGATGTTCTCGGCGCGTTCGATATAACGCGACATCCAGTAGAGGGAGTTGGCAACGCGGCTTAACATGATAGGGAATGGGAAAACATCCAACATTCAACATCCAACCTCGAACGCCCAATGACCGGGGCGTGCGATTGGCGACTTGCTGGAAGTTGGGCGTTGGAAGTTGGGGGTTCGATGTTCATATCACTCATCTCCATAAAGCACCCAGGTGTCTTTGCTGCCGCCGCCTTGGGACGAATTGACGACGAGCGAACCCTTGCGCAACGCCACCCGCGTGAGTCCGCCGGGCACGGTGACAATCTTTTCGCCGTAGAGCACGAACGGGCGCAGGTCAATGTGGCGGCCTTCAAACAAGCCATCGTTCACGTGCGTGGGATGGCGGGAGAGCGAGATGGTCGGTTGCGCGATGTAATTGCGCGGCTCGGCTTCGACCTTCTTGCGGAACTCGGCGATCTCGGCCTTCGTCGCCTTTGGGCCGATGAGCATGCCGTAACCACCGGATTCGTTCGCGGCCTTGACCACGAGTTTTTCCAGGTTATCGAGAATGTATTTCTTGTCGGTTTCTTCGCTGGCGAGATAGGTGTCCACGTTCGGAATGATCGGGTCTTGATCGAGGTAATACTTGATCATGCGCGGCACGAAGTAATACATGACCTTGTCGTCGGCGATGCCCGTGCCGATGGAGTTGGCGAGCGAGACATTGCCGGAGCGATAGGCGTTCACCAGTCCCGGCACCCCGAGCATCGAGTCGCGGCGGAACACCGTCGGGTCGAGGAAATCGTCGTCGAGCCGGCGGTAAATCACATGCACGGGCTGCAAGCCTTTCGTCGTGCGCATGAATACGCGGGCGTTGCGGACCACGAGATCGCGACCCTCGACGATCTCGATGCCCATCTGCCGGGCCAGATACGTATGCTCGAAGTAAGCCGAGTTGTAAGCGCCGGGTGTCAGGAGCACGACGCGCGGATACGCCACCCCGGCCGGGGCGATGTGTTGCAACACACGCAACAGCTCTTGCGGATAATCCTCCACGGGCCGGATGCCGATGGTCTCGAACATCTCCGGAAGCGTGCGCTTCATCGCCCGGCGATTTTCCAAAACGTAACTCACGCCGGACGGGCACCGGCCGTTGTCTTCGAGAACGAGATAATTTCCTTTGTCATCGCGGATGAGATCGGTGCCGCAGATGTGGATGTAAATATCCTTGGGCACGTTGAAGTTCACGAACTCGCGGCGGAAATGTTTTCCCGTGAGTACGTAGCTCGGGGGGACCACCCCATCCTTGAGGATTTTCTGTTCGTGATAGATGTCGTGCAGGAACAGGTTCAGTGCCGTGATGCGTTGCGCGAGGCCGCGTTCCAACATCTCCCACTCCTTGTTGGGAATGATGCGCGGCAACAGGTCGAACGGGAAAATCTTCTCCGTGCCGGCGGAGTCGCCATAGACATTGAACGTCACGCCCTGGCGCATGAACGCGAGGTCCACCGCTTGTCGCTTGCTGTCGAATACTTCCTTGGTGGTGGCCTGAAAGAGTTCCGCAAACTTCGCGTAGTGTGGCCGGATCTTGCCCGAGGCCGATACCATTTCATCGAAGAACGTCTCCGGGACGTAGCCCGTCAGCATGGCGGGAGCGGGTTTGGATTTGAGCGCGCTGGTCATTTAGTAACAACGGTTGGTTGGGAGATTGGTGGCGTGACGCACTTCATGCAACCGCCGTGGCGTGTCGAATCATGCCGTAATCATCAACATTTTCAGGCTGGACGCAAGCAAACCGCTGGTATCTGAATCCCGGGTGTTTCTGATGAATGAATTGCATCATGACCTTCATAGCAGCCGCCTTGCCGAGTGAAGAAAACAAAACGGCGGAACACGCTGTATGAGCCGGGTTCCGCTGTGGGTCTTGGGTTTGCACCAACAACTATCGGATCAGAGGCCGATAGAACAATCTTACGGTGCAATCAAAGGGGGTCGGTTCGCTTCAGGCATTCTGCCCGACGGCACCAAGGGCGACGACGCATTGCCTTTTTACGGCAACCGAGTACTAACATGCCCAAAGTTAAAACTAGCGTGCTGCTAGGTTCGGGAACTTGAATCAGGTTTTGAGTGCCGACATAAATTCCACCTGATTTGTAGGCTAGGGCGCTATCGAGCATTTGAATGACACCTTGGCTATTGACTAATCTTGCCCAACCAAACATTGGATCAGGATATACGCCGTTCTGCGGAAAGAATTCTCCTGTGTATAATCCGACATAAAACGGCGAACCAGAGGCAAAAAGGTAACTATTCAGCGTCATTAACTCCGTATAGCTGCCCGATTGAATCGTTTGCTCACTGATTGGCTGGTTCGCAGAAACCAAAAAAACACGGATACCTTCGTCAACAAAGTGGTCATACGAAAAGGTATTGATGTATGGGGTTTCTGGCGGGGTCCTGCCCTCAGGGGTTAACATGAATCCAGTGTAGTTTCCATTTGTGGGATTCTGAAGAACTTGGATTTCGTATCCCCCCAAGAAATTCAGCCCCACATAGGTAACACTGGCCTTGCCTCGATTTGGTGGACAAGGGTTGGGTGATTGTGTGAGCTCAAGGCACAACCCCATGAACAACGAAAAGCAAGTCCCCCGAAAGTATAAACGGTATGACGAGTCCTTCAAGCGCGCTGCGGTCGAGCTGTGGCTGCAAGGAGGCAAGTCGCTCCAGCAGATCGCTGCGGAACTGGGCGTCAGTGACCAGAGCATCCAGAAGTGGAAAAAGCAATTGGCCACCCTGCCGGTCACCGGTCCAGGCCAGCGCTCGGCCCAACAACTGGAGGAAGAAGTCCGTCGGCTCAAACGCGAGCTGCTGCACGTCTCCCGGCAACGGGACATTCTAAAAAAAACGTTGGGCATCCTCTCCGAACCCAGCGGGAACGCTTTGAACGGATAAAGGCCATGAACCGGGACTACTCGATCAGTGAGTTGTGCGAAGCATTGGCCGTTTCGCGCAGTGGTTACCATGACTGGGCCGCGCGTGCGCCCGGCCCACGTGCGCAGGCCAACGCCGCACTCTTGCCGCTGATCACGCTGGCGCATCAGGAAAGCCGTGAGACTTACGGCAGTCCGCGCATCACGCGCTGGCTGCAAACGCGCGGCCATCGTTGCGGTCGGGTCCGCGTGGCGCGGCTGATGCAGCAGGCGGGCTTGAGCCAGAAGGTACGCCGCCGTTTCAAGCCGATGAGCCTGACCGACAGCGAACATGATTTGCCCGTCGCACCCAATCATCTGCTGGCGCAGACGCCGCCGTGTGCGCCCGATGTGGTGTGGGTGGGCGACATCACTTACGTGCCCACCTTGGAAGGCTGGTTGTATGTGGCCGGCCTGGTGGACCGCTGCACCCGTCGCTGCGTCGGCTGGGCCATGAGCGATTCGTTGGAGACTAGACTGCCGTTGGCGGCGTTGGAGATGGCCTTGAAGCAACGCCACCCCCCGGCCGGTCTGGTGCATCACTCGGATCGCGGGGTGCAATACGCCAGCGCGGCGTATCGGGCGCGCTTGGCGCAGGCCGGCGTGATTCCGAGCATGAGCCGCAAAGGCAATTGCTACGACAACGCCTGGATCGAGAGCTTCTGGAGCAGTCTTAAACGCGAACTGATTCATCGCTGCGTGTTCGCCACGCGCGCCCAGGCGCGGGCGGCGATCTTCGAATGGATCGAAGTCTTTTACAACCGAGTACGGTTCCACAGCGCGCTCGGTTTCCAATCCCCTGTGGACTTTGAAACGCAACTCAACTAAACCATGCCTCATGCCTCATCCCAACCCTGTCCACCAAATCGAGGCAAGGCCAGTCATCGGCTGAACCCCGGAGTTGGTAACCACCAAGTCCACGAGATACACCCCATTGCCGTACGAATAGCTGCTCATCATCATAGCGGCGGAACTGCCTTCGGCACTGAAATACTCCTCGGCGCTTAACAGCCCGGCCTCCCATTCCAAGCGCCGCAAGGTCCGCTCCTCCTCGCGCTGTTGGTAAATGGCCTCGTAGTCCACCTCGGAATCATCCACCAGGTAGGAATTGCCGTAACCAAGGTAGTACACGGAGAGTTGGGGAAATGGATTGAACGGCAAAGGCGGCAAGTTCGTCCGCTGAAACGACCAAAACGTGCCAGTCCATGGGACCTTCTCGGCAGTAACTGATGTGATCTGTAGTTTATTCTCCGCCACAATCCGCGCCCACATCTGGGCTGAAGTGAAATTGGCAAACAGCAACAAGCCTGCTGCCCCGATAAAAATCCCCGCCCACAACCTTCTGAATGAGTTGTTCATAACCCGCTTTGTTTGAAATATCCCGATAAAATTCTGATTGAGGACGATTATTAAGGGACACTTAAAACAGTCAAGAGAATTTTCCACATGTGGGAAATCAGCCGCGACACACTGCTGAAGATGGCGGTGTTCATGCAAAAGCAATTAGGCAAGTTCCTGCGAAGAAAACGCGGAGAAATGACTTATCCTGTTTTTGCTCGTAAGCTTGGCATATCATCTTCATCTCTACATCGCATGGAACTTGGTGAACAAAATGTCACCATCAAAACATTGGAGCACTTATTGAAGCGCCTTAAATGCACCGTTTCCGATGTTTTTGAAGATCGGACATAAGTGGTCGGTCTTTGCCGAAAATAAAAAAGACGCGCTTTTGCGCGTCTTTGAAAGGCTAACGGGCCTTTAAACCTCGATGCCGTAAGCTTTGATCTTGTTGTAAAGCGTCTGGCGACCGATGCCGAGGCGTTTGGCGGCTTCAAGCTTATTACCATTGGTTTCCTTCAGCATCTGGAGGATGGCGTTGCGCTCGACGCCTTCGAGCAGGGTAAAATTGGTATCCTGCGACTCGATGCCGTCGGGTCGGGCGCGCGTGATGGACAGGTCTGCGCCGTCAATCATCTCGCCTTCACAAAGGAGCACGGCGCGTTGGATCTCGTTCTGCAACTGGCGCACGTTGCCGGGCCAGTCGAAGCCGGTGAGCCGATCCACGGCTGATTGCGTGAAGCCTTTGAGGCTGCGGTTGGCTTGACCCGCGAAACGTTTCAGGAACGCGGTCGCCAGCGGCATGATGTCGTCGCGACGCTCACGCAGCGCGGGCAGGGTCACGGAGATGGCGCTGATCCGGTAATACAAGTCCTCGCGCATCTTGCCATCCTTGATGGCTTCCTCGGGATGGCGATTCGTCGCGGCGATGAGGCGGCAGTTGGTCTGGTAATCGGTCTTGCCACCGACCGGGCGGACTTTTTGATCCTGCAACACGCGGAGCAACTTGCTCTGCGTATCAATCGGCATCTCGGAAATTTCGTCGAGGAACAGCGTGCCGCCTTCGGCCTGGCGAAACAGACCTTCGCGATCGCTATGCGCGCCGGTATAGGCCCCTTTGACGGAGCCGAACAATTCGCTCTCGATCAGTTCGCGGGGCAGGGCGGCGCAGTTGATCTTGATGATGCGGCCCTTGCTGCGGGCGCTCATGGCGTGGGTGAGATCGGCGATGACCTCCTTGCCCGTGCCGCTTTCGCCGCAGATGAGGATGGCGACATCGCTCGGGGCGACGCGTTCGACCGTGCGGACAACTTCCTTCATCTCCGCGCTGTTGAACACCGGGGAGGTGTTGCCGCTCATGATTTCGAGCGCGCCGCGGAGGGCGACGTTTTCCTGTTTCTTCTGTTTGCTCTCGAACGCGACTTTAACGTCGGCCAGAAGTTTTTCCGTCTCGAAGGGCTTGGTCAGGAAGGTGAACGCGCCGAGGCGACCGGCTTCGAGCGCCATCTCCATCGTGCCCATGCCGGTGAGCATGACGACTTCGGTGTCCGGCCAGCGCTTCTTGATGAGCGGGAGGAGATCCAGACCGCTGGAGTCGCGCAGTTTCACGTCGAGCACCACGACGTCCGGTTGCGGCATGTCGGTGAAGGCTTTTTGTAATGCCGCGCCGCTTTCGGCCTCGGAGACCGAATAATCGCGTTGCAGCACCGCGGCGACGAGGTCGCGGATGTTTGGTTCGTCATCAACCAACAGGACTTTACCCTTCATAGATTAAAAATTATCGCTGGGCCGCGCAGGCTTTGGCAAACGCGGCAAAAATCGCATGGTGCTCCGGGTGGCGGTCGGCCAGACGTTCCGGGTGAAACTGCACACTCAACAGGAACGGCAGCAGGCGTGCGACCGCCGGGTTCAATTGCATGCTCTCGATCACGCCATCGGCACTGCGACCCGCCACGACGAGAATTTCCGCCGGGCGATCCACCGCCTGATGGTGGGTGCTGTTCACCCCCAAGACACGCTTGCGCGTAATCTTGGCGAGCAGCCCGCCCTCTGTCAAATGAACATCGTGGACCTTGTCACACCTTTTATCCATGCGCCGATGATTCAAACCGGCGGGCAATTGCGTCGGCAGGTCCGCGAACAACGTGCCGCCCAGGGCCACGTTCAAAATTTGCTGGCCGCGACAAATCGCCAGCAGCGGTTTGCGCTGGTGAAAAACCTCGTCCACCAGCATCAATTCCCGCAAATCCCGCGCGCCGCCATCCGGGGTGAGAATGCATTTGTTGCGCAACCGCTGCGGCATCTTCTGGTTATAGAGTACCGGATGGACGTCCTCGCCACCGGTGAGCAACACGCCATCAGCCTGTTTGACACACGCGGCGATTTCGTCGCGCGAAGCAAGGGCCATGACCGGCCACGGCAACATGCCGGCGTTGAGCAACGCGCGCTCGTAGCGCATCGAGAGGCTGAGCGACAGGTCATCGAACTCGATGCCTTTGCTTTCAACGCTGGGGGAAACCAGAATCAGCGGTCGTTTACGCATGGGCGGGGAGGCTAATGAAACCGATGTCCCGCTGTCAGGGAAAATCACAGGGCAGGGGACAGCAATCTTGCGCTCGTCGGGCAGGCTTTCCAGCCTGCCGGTGCACCGGACTTTCCAGTCCGGTGTTCCTCGAAACGGGCGACTGGAAAGTCGCCCGCACTGGCAGGCTGGAAAGCCTGCCCGACGCTGATTGCCGCGCACCTACTTCGGAGTCCGGGGTTAATCCTTCTGGCCGGGAGATTAAGATTACGAAAAAGATCAAGATTAAGAGGCCGGAGCGCGCGGCAGTTTGAATCACTCCCACAGCAATCAGAAAGGGAACACTGCCGTGAAGCGGTGTTCCCATTTCATGGGAAGAATTTGACTCAACGCGCCAATAGCTTCTGGAACTCCGGCAGCGCCTGAAGCGAGGCAAGGTTCCCATCGCCGCGGGCGGTGTTCGCCAAGTCGTTGGCTTTGGGATCAGTGGCACGCCGGGCGTTGCTAAGCGTGACGGCGTTCGAGATCGCGATGAAGGCGTCCGCCGTCTTGCCTAGCGAAATGCGGACGGTACCGAGGTCATACCAGGCTTCGGGACTTTGGGGCGCGATCTGGGTCAGTCGCAGCAGCGCCACTTCCATCTTCGGCATGTTTTGAAGTTGCTTGTAAGCCTCGATGACCGGCGCGAGATGCTGCATGGTTATGCGGGGATGACTGACAACGGTGTCCAACATCGCATAGCCGCGATCGAACTGCTGGGTTTGGAAGTAGAGGAATGCCAGATTGATCGCGGAAGTGAAGTTCTCCGGATTGGCGCGGACTTCGTTTTCCAGTTTTTGGATCGCGCCGGTGTCGCCCAAGCTCTTCTTGGCGTTTTCAAGGCTAACAATCAGTCCGGCGATCGAGCCGTTGTACGGATCGAGCTTCAACGCCGTGCGGGCGAGCAACAGCGCGTCATCCACCCGCGGCTGGATGGGCGCGGGCGGTTGGACGAGCAATTGCACGTAGCGGAACAACGCTTCCGGGCTGTACGGGCAGAACGCGAACGCCTGCTTGAAGGTGAAGTCGGCTTCCTTGTAGAAGCGCCGCATCTCCGCCTCGGACTTTGGGCGATATTCCGGCGGGCAGGAATAACCGAGCCGCCAGGAGTAAACGCCACCGATGGAACTGCGCAGTTTCGAGAAGGCTTTCTGGCCGTTGTCGTCGCGGGCGAATTTGCGCTGGCCTTCGTTCAGACCGCTCCAGTTGTGGCGGAGATAAACCTTTTCCACGAAAGCGATGATCTCCTCGATCTTCGTGTCATAGGTGATCCAGTTGCCGATGAGCCGATCGGAATATTGCGTCCAGAAGTCGTGGTCGCGCTGGAAAATGTCCTCCGTGAAGGTCGGCAACGGCTGCCGATTGATCTTCATGATCACGCCGAACGGGGTCAGATGCGGATACATCCAGTCCAGCGGGAAGCTTTCCTCGACAAAGAATTCGTTGTTCGGATTCCGGTCGAACATGACCTTGGTCAGCAGCCCGTTGATGGCCATGACGGCGACCTGACCGGAAACCTGCACCCGGCCGCCGATGTTTCGCACATCTTCACCCGGCTTGAGTTGTCCCGCCACCCGGCGGCGCTCGGCGTCCTGCAGATATTCCGTGAAGCAATCCTGCGAATCCAGCGGCGAGGCGATGTACATCTCCTGATCGGGATAAACGCCGCCCTTGCTCACCGCGATTTCTTTCGGAAACGCGGCTTCGATAAGCTGCCGTTGCAGCCGGATGCGGGTGAAGCTGTTCGGCGCTTCCAGGATAAAATCCTTCAAACGCGGCGTGATCGGCACGCCACTCGCGTTAAGCTTGGCTTCGATTTCCGCCGCCATCTTTTCGCGTTCAGTCTTGATGGCGGCCATGCGTTGCTTGACGTTGGCTTCGTCGGCGAGCAAACGTTGCATCGCCAGCGGTGACGCGCGCATCTGCGCGAGCCGTTGTTTCTCGCCGGCAATCGCCTCGAACAGGAATAATTCATTCCACTCGGCCGCGACGTTGTTGGTCATCGCCTTGTCATCGTAGAGACCTTTTTCGAGAACTTGATTGAGATCCTTGGCGAGCGCGCGTTTTAAGGCCTTGCTGTCGCTGCTGGAGAGCAGGGCGCGTGTCTCGGCGGAAAGTTCCCCGGCAAGTTGTTTGGCAAAATCATTAGCCGGCGTGTTCAGCTTGGCGGCAAAGGCGTTTACGTCGAGGAAGTCGGCATCCGTGAAGAAGGAGCTGCCGGCACGACGATCTTTCTCGATGGATTCGCCAGTGTTTGAAACGAGTTTATCTAGCGGCGTAAGAATGCGACCTACAAAGTTGGTGCCCGGCTCTGGCTCCATTTTGAGCTTACTTTTAGCCCATTCCCCGAGCTCGTGTCCGACTCTCTGGAAGAACGGCGTGTCGAGGTTGCGCGCCTTCTGCGCGCTGCGATGGTAATGCGCGCGGATGTAATTCAGATACGTGCCGTCCGCGAGCGCGTTCTGCGTGATGATGTAAACGTCGCGCCGATCATAATTCGGATCGAGCGGTTTGCATTCCGGCGGCGTGAAGCTTTCGCAAAAAATTGTGTAGGTCGGGCAGAACCGGCCCGGATCGGTGCCGCCGTAGAGGATGGCGTCGCGCGTCATCTCGGGATACAGCGGTTTGCCATCCGTGCCGTTGAACGGCGGCGTGAACATGTCGTGACCGAACCAATAGCCGAACAGATGGCCGCGCTGTTCGTTATCCGCCCAATGCGCCATGTACGATTGCAGCGGCATCACGGCAAAGATGCCGAGCGTGAGCGCCAGCGGGGCCCGGTTTTTCCAGACCACCAATCCCAGCACGAACACGACGGTCAGGCCGAACATGAGCAGGCTGGCGAGCACCGGCGCGGCGAACTGGCCTGGCTCGAAAACCTTGAAGATCATCGAGGCAAACGTGCCAAGACCGGACAGGGAGATTTTTTCGCCCATCACAATCACCAGGGTCAGCACCGCGGAAAACAGCATGATGCCGCCCGCGACACCCCGGAAAACGGGTTGGTCCGCGATCCGTTTCGACTGTTTGGCCATGAACAGGCACACGGCGGCGATGAGCACGGCGATGACTTTGGCGAGCGCCAGCATGGCGGGCGCGTCTGTGCCGATGTCCGCATAGTTTTTGATGATGAAACCCAACAGCTCGAAGCCTCTGAGGTTGGCCTCAGGGGATCCAAGCACAGGCAACGACCCGCGGAACAAGACGAAACAAATCATCAGACAGATGAAGCCCAAACCCGCCAGCGCCAGCACGGGTTTCCAGTTTGCCTCGTCGGTTTCGGACGAGCGCATCAACTGGAAGACCGCCAGCACCAGACTCGTCGCCGCCAAAAGAATGAACGTGACTTTCACCAATCCGTTCATGAAGAGGTTGGTGCCCGCCACGGCGGGATCGGTGAACAACGAGTAGGCATCCACCGCCAGGGAATACAGCGCCAAATCCACCGCGACAATGCCCACCAGAATGCCGGCCCGCCGGAACGCCTGATAATGCGTCGCCAGCCACGCGGTCATCAACGCGATGCCATAGCCGACGCCCATGGCCACCAGGACGTGCGACGCCGTAAAGAACACGCGGATCAACTCGCGCGCCTGCCGGTCCGGCGGCGGGGCGAGCAGGAACACCATCAGCGGCCCCAGGCAGATGAAGATGCCCGCCAGACCGATGAGCCAGTTGCGTTCGCGTTTTTGCATCACGCGATAGAACAGGAACAGCCCGATGGCGATGAGGACGCACACGAGGTTGAACTCGTTGTCCAAGCCATCGAAATACATCAGCAACTGTTTGGAATAGGTGAATATGAAACTGGTGACCCATTCCAGACCTTCGCCGGTGCCGTCGGTGGGGCGGATCTTTTCGTACTGGCCGCGCGTGAAGGCGTGGATGAAACCTTCCAACGTGCGCGGATAGCCCCATTGCATCGGGGGATTGCTCGCGCCGGCAAGCGGCATGTACAGATAGAATGCCATGCCGGAAGCGAACGCGAGACCGGAACTGATGGTCACGTGCCAGTGATTGACGCGCCGTGATTTGTTCAGAAACAACGCATCATACGCGGCAATCAAACGCAAGCCGGCAAAACCGACCAATCCCGCCAGGGGCAGCCACTTGATGTTGTCCAGCGCCTTGGCCGCTTGCTCGACTTCGGCTTCGCTGGCCGGGGTCTTGATGCCAAGTTTCATCAACAGAAATAACAGCGCCGTCACCACCACGATGCCACAGCCGGTCCAGCCACTGGTCTCGCGTTTTTCCCGCAAGGAAATCCAGGTCCACCCGGCGATCGAACCCAAGCCGACCATGTTGAAGAAGAAATAAACCATCTTGTTGCCCGCCAGCAGCGACGGCCCCATCCACAGCAGCAGCAAGTAGATGACTACGTTCCAGAACAGGAACTCGCGGCCCAGGCGCGGCTTGACTGCGAGAATCAACACCTCCAACCCCATCGCGATCGGCAGCAGTGACTGGTGGTTGTTCACGCAGATGCCGTACATGAAGAAGGCCAGCAGCAGGTACCGGTTTTGATGCGGCGCATACACCCAGCGCAACAGGAAGAGGATCGTCGTGATCAATGACAGAACGCTGAACGAATAAACTTCAACGATGACGGATTGGCTCCACATGTAGCCGTTGAATCCGAGCAATAGACCGCCGACGAAGCCCGCGACGACACAGATGGTGTTTTCCCATTTCCCGATGATCTCCTTCAACTGCGCGATGCCCTCCATCAACATGCTGCTGCCGCGCGACACCATCAGGGCCAGCAAACCGCAAGCGACCGCGCCCGCCGTGACTTGACTGAGCGCCACGCGCCAGGCGATGTTTCCGAACGGCAACCAGTTCGCCCAAAACCAGGTGTAGATCGTCCAGACCGGATAGCCGGGCGGATGGGGGATGCCCCCGTAAAGCGAGGCCACCGCCAGCTCGCCAGAGTCCTCCAACGTCAGATCCGGCGACATCGTCCAGTAATAACCCAGCCAGACGACCAAGGTCGTAATGAAAAACGTCAGCCAATCTGTCTTGCGGAAGAGCGGGGGAGTTTTGGTGGGGATGACCACCTCGGGTGGATTGACGGGCAACGGAGTGGGAGTGGCAGCTTTGGCCGACTTGTTTTTGTCCGTCACCGGTTTGCTTTTGTCCATGCTCATTGTAAATCTGATCCCTTCGTGGGCGTAAATGAACGCACACTAGACTGGGAATAACCCCTGTTTGTCCATTCAAAAGTGGCCACCCGGTTGGCCGCCGACTGACAATTCCCGGGAAGATACGGCGCGAAACTCTGGTTGCTCAAGCTCATGGCAATCATTTCGGCCTGCCCGCCGCCCGCCGGCAGAATCGGTTGCCCATACTGCTTCAGGCCAGCCAGAGTCAATACCAGGCACGCCATCGTTGGCGCAAAGACAGTCATCAACTTTGGCAGCGTAAAACAAAATGGTGGCGAGCGGAATAATCGCCGCTCAATTTTCGGCGACGGGCGACGCGGCGTCCAGGAACGCAGTTGCGCCTCCAGCGAATTCATCTCTTTCATGGGATTCTCCTTTCAAACAAGCCCGGAGTTTTTCCAAGCCATACCGGTATCGGCCCGCCGCCGTATTTGGCGACATTTCCAACAGCTCACCAATTTCCTCAAAGGTGTGGTCGTGCCAGAGCTTCAGCACGATGACTTCACGCTGCGCCACGGGCAGTTCCGCCAAGCAACGCATGGCCGCCCGTTCCGCGGGCGACTCAGCGCTGGCGCGCTCGAACCAGGCGTGCGATTCAAATTCCCGCGTCAGCCGCCGCCACAATGACCGCTGATGATTCAAGGCCCGATTCCGAAAACTGCGAATGCAATAGTGATCCGGCTTTTCGGGAACTGCCGCTAGTCGTAAAAGCGTGACGAACGTCTCCTGAAGCACGTCCTCAGCTTCCGCATGGGAAAGACCGAGCGCACGGCCGTAGAGCACCAGTTCCGTTGCCTTGGCGCGATAGAGTCGTTCGCACCAAGGCGGTGTTGATCCGTCATTCACTCAACCGATAGACACCAAGGGCAACAAATTTGTATGAACTATTTTTGGCAGACCTTTTGCCCTCAAATTGTAAACGATAACGCACATTGTGGATACATAATTTCGTGCTTTTATCCGGTTCGTTGACAAAGAGAAAACGGCGACCCAGTAGTGGGCCGCCGTTTGAATCCATTATGTGCTGCCGGCTATTGAACTGCGGCTGGTTCTTCGGCCTTCGCGGACATTTCCTTGTCGCGATCTTCCATCGCAGCTTTACGAGAGAGGCGGACGCGGCCTTTTTCGTCAACGCCGAGGCATTTGACCTGGATGTCGTCGCCGACCTTGACGATGTCTTCGGTCTTCTTGACGCGGAAGTTCGCCAGTTCGCTGATGTGAACCAAGCCGTCCTTGCCGGGCAGGAATTCGACGAACGCGCCGAATTCTTTGATCGTGACGACCTTGCCGCGATAGATTTTACCGATTTCAGCCTCGGCCGTCATACCACTGATGTGATCCACGGCGATCTTCATGCCTTCAGCGGACACCGAGAAAATGTTCACTGTACCATCATCTTCGATGTCAATTTCGCAGCCGGATTCTTCGACCAGCTTCTTAATGTTCTTGCCGCCAGGTCCGATCAACGCGCCGATCTTCTCAGGATTGATCTTCAGCGTGGTGATGCGCGGGGCATACTTGCTGATTTCCTTGCGAGGCTCGGAAATGGTCTTGGCCATCTCGGCGAGAATCGCCAAGCGAGCGATGCGGGCTTTTTCAACCGTCTCGGCCATGATCGCGTGCGGAATGCCTTTGAGCTTCAGGTCGAGCTGGAAGCCGGTAATCCCATTTTCTGTTCCGGCGATTTTGCAATCCATGTCGCAATACGCATCTTCCCAGCCAATGATGTCGGTGAGCAGTTGGTATTTTGAAATCTTCTTGTCGTTGCCGTATTCGGTGCAGATGCCGACGCTGATACCAGCGACCGGACGAATCATCGGAACGCCCGCATCCAACAGCGCCAACGTGCCGCCGCAAACGGAAGCCATAGAGGTTGAACCATTCGACTCCATGATCTCGCTGACGACGCGCACCGCGTAAGGATACGTGTCCAAAGGAATCATCGAGGCAATGCTGCGTTCGGCGAGCGCACCGTGGCCGATTTC
Organism: uncultured Bifidobacterium sp.; assembly: GCA_964594985.1. Taxonomy (GTDB): domain Bacteria; phylum Verrucomicrobiota; class Verrucomicrobiia; order Limisphaerales; family JADLHS01; genus JADLHS01. Next base: position 70,940 of record CAZQNQ010000008.1, on the reverse strand, counting down.
GCGCCGACCCGGACCACTGATGCGACCGGTTTCACCGACGGAGAAATTCGGGAAGTTATAGTGAAGGATGAAACGCTTTTCGTTTTCACCACCAGTATAGGAATCAAATTCCTGCACATCGTCGCCAGTGCCCAGTGTGACCAACGACACGGCCTGAGTTTCGCCGCGCGCGAAGAGTGCCGAACCGTGAGCGCGCGGCAGGATGCCGACTTCGCTGGAGATCGGACGAACGACATCAAACGTGCGACCATCGAGGCGCTTGCCGCTTTCGAGGATAAGCTTACGAACCGCTTCCTTCTGGATGTAATAGAAGGCATCGTTGATGACGAACTTGGTGACCTTTTCCGCGCCGAACTTCTCGACGAGCTTCGCGCCGACTTCGTCTTGAATGGCCTTGCAGGCCGCTTCGCGATTCAACTTGCCGGGCGTCAACAATGCCGGGACAAAACGATCGCCCGCGAGCTGCTTGGCTTCCTGCAGGATTTCGTCGGGAACGATGTTCAACGTGATCTCGCGCTTTTTCTTGCCGGCCTTGGCAACGAGTTCTTTCTGCGCCGCGATCAACGGAGCGCAAGCTTCCTGGCCGAACTTCAAAGCCGCCGCAAAGTCAGCTTCCGTGATTTCATCCGCCGCGCCTTCATACATCACGATGTCCGTCTCGTTGCCGACGTAAACGAGATCGAGATCGCTGTCCTTCATCTCGGCGTGCGTGGGATTCGCGATGAACTTTCCGTTCACGCGACCAACGCGCACCGCACCGAGCGGACCGGCCCACGGAATATCGCTGACCATCAACGCCGCGCTCGCGCCGATGATGCTGAGGATATCGGGATCATTTTCGCCGTCGGCGCTGAGGACGACGGTTTGCACCTGGACTTCGTTATACCAACCCTTGGGGAACAGCGGACGGATCGGGCGATCCGTCAGGCGGCACGTGAGAATTTCCTTTTCGGTCGGACGACCTTCGCGCTTGAAGTAACCGCCCGGGAACTTTCCGGCGGCGGCGGCTTTCTCGCGGTAGTCAACCGTGAGCGGGAAGAAATCCTGGCCTTCCTTCGCTTTGGTCGCGGCCACCGCGGCCACAACGATGACAGTTTCGCCGAGTTGAACGGTCACGGCGCCGTCGGCTTGCTTTGCGAGCTTGCCGGTTTCGATGATGATTTGCTTGTCGCCTACGGAGGCGGTTATTTTCTCTGACATGGTGGTTGATTGCCGTTACCACCGAGGAACTTCAGTGAAACCCGAACACTTTCGGGTCTGATTGAAATCTCCCGGGGGTAACGGACTCTTAGCGCGTGAACTTGTTGATTGAATTGGCCGGTCACGCATCCGGCCGGGTTGAAACAAAAAACGCGCGGCCTTTGACCACGCGCTTGGAAAATTACTTACGCAATTTCAGCTTCTTGGTGACCGTTTGATAACGGGCCAAGTCAGTGTCATGCAGATAGTCGAGCAGCCGGCGGCGCTGGCCGACCATCATCAAAAGACCACGACGGGAGCTGTGATCCTTCTTGTTGCCTTGCAGATGCTCGGTCAAATGGTTGATGCGCTGCGTGAGGAGCGCGATTTGCACGTCGGCAGAACCGGTGTCCTTCTCGTGCGTCTTGAATGATTCGATCGTCTTAGCTTTGGCTTCCATACTTTCTTCTTTAGTCAAAAATGCCCTGACAGCGTAGTTATTCACAACCTGTGTGTAAAGATTTTTAATTTACACAATGGGTTGAGTTCCCCGAATACATCACCCTGCTCCCCTGCCCTGTAAAACACTGCGAACTGAGAGCTTATTGGTCTTGCAGGGAATGGCAGGAAGATTACCAGACCATGTTCGTCACGGTGAGGGCTGTGTGGAATTCCACATGACCGTCCATCGCAGCGACATTTCCCGCCGGCTTGACGCGATGCCAACCCGCCGGTTCATTGGGCAAGGCCAAGATGCTATCCGCGAAGAGCACGGTCCGCGACGGTTGCGATACGCTGGCAGCGCGTTTTCCGGCCAGGCCGCCCGTGATGAACGGCGGCAATCCGGCGCAGTTGAACAGATACGAATTTCCGACCCACTCACTCAACCGGAGCGGTCCGCTGTCAATGCGCCCCCGGTCCAGTGGACACGAAACAATTTCAAAGTTTAGTCCATAACCATTAAGCGGACGATCAATGCGGTTGAACAAATTTAGCTGGCCGGTATTGGGGTTGTTGGTGGCCCGCCCCGCCCAGACAAACCAATCCATGCCTTCAATTGAGATAGTTGGTGAGCGCGGGTCACCCCAAAACATCCGATCGTCGAAATCCGGCAGATAAGTGGCCATGGCCACCAGGCACTGGCGTAATTGGGAAACGCATTTGATGTTTTGCGCCCGAAGTTTCGCTTTCGACAGTGCCGGCAACAGCATCGCGGCGAGGATGGCAATGATGGCGATGACCACGAGCAATTCAATGAGCGTGAAGCCAGAGATTTGCCCGTGTCCGCCGCTAGAATGAGGTGCGCCTTGCTTCATAAGTCAGCAACTGGAAAGAAAAACGCCACAGCCGTTGAGTTTATTCGCCGATCGAAATACACATTCATGTTGGGCGCAGACCTTCTGGCGCTGAACCGGCTGGTTGAACCACCCCTGCTCCGCTTCTCTGAACACTTGACGACCGACTCGGTCAATCACATTGATAGGATATGCAACTGGACAAGCTGACCATCAAATCCCAGGAAGCGCTGGCGGAAGCCCAGCGTATCGCGCACAGCTACTCGCACCAAGCGGTAGATTGCGAGCATCTGCTGTTGGCCCTAATCGGCCAAGGCGAAAGCCTCGTGCCGGAGCTGCTGGAAAAGATCGGGGTGCCGCCATCGAAATTGCAGCCGGAGGTGGAAAAGGAACTCACCCGCCGCCACAAAGTCCAAGGCACGAGCAGCAGCGATTTATTTTCCAGCAACGAACTCAAGAAAGCACTCGACGCCGCGCAATCCGAGGCCGGCAAGCTCAAGGATGATTACATTAGCACGGAGCATTTGCTGTTGGGTATCCTTGAGGCCGGTGGTTCGGCGCTCAAAAAGATTTTCCAAACGCAAGGCTTGAAGCGCGACACAGTTCTAAAGGCGCTGGCCGAGTTGCGTGGTAACCAGCGCGTGACCGATCAGCAGCCTGAAGGAAAATTTCAAGCGCTGGAAAAATACGGGCGCGATCTTACCGCGTTGGCACGACAGGGAAAAATTGATCCGGTTATCGGGCGCGACGAAGAAATTCGTCGCGTCATGCAGGTGCTCACGCGGCGCACGAAGAACAATCCGGTTTTGATTGGCGAACCCGGCGTGGGCAAAACCGCCATCGCAGAAGGTTTGGCACGGCGCATCGTGAGCGGCGACGTGCCGGAATCGCTGAAGAACAAGCGGCTGGTGGCGATGGATCTGAGCGCGATGATTGCCGGGGCGAAGTATCGCGGCGAATTCGAGGATCGCCTCAAAGCGTTTCTCAAGGAAATCGTCGCCAGCGAGGGGCAGATCATTTTGTTCGTGGATGAGTTGCACACGCTCGTCGGCGCGGGCGCGGCGGAAGGCTCAAACGACGCCGCCAATATCATGAAGCCGCAACTCGCGCGTGGTGAATTGCGCTGTGTGGGCGCGACGACGCTTGATGAATATCGCAAGCATATCGAGAAAGACCCGGCGCTCGAACGTCGTTTCCAGCCGGTGCAAGTGGCCGAACCGACGGTCGAGGCGACCATCGCGATTCTGCGCGGGCTGAAGGAACGTTACGAAGTCCACCACGGCGTGCGCATTCAGGATGCGGCGCTCGTAGCGGCAGCGACGCTCTCGCATCGCTACATCACGGATCGGTTCCTGCCGGACAAGGCGATTGACCTCGTGGACGAAGCGGCGTCGCGCATCAAGATGGAACTGGATTCCAAGCCGACGGAGCTAGACCAGCTCGATCGGCAGATTCTCCAACTCGAAATCGAGCGCATGTCGCTCGCAAAGGAGAAAGACGACGCGAGCAAGGAACGGCTCAAGCTGATTGACAAGACGCTTGCGAACTTAAAGGAGAAATCCAAAGCCCTCACCGCGCAGTGGCAGAACGAGAAGACCGCCGTCAACGCCGTCAGCATAGTTCAGCAGCAACTGGAGCAGGCGAAAATTGATTTGGAAAAAGCCCAGCGCACTGGCGATCTCACCAAGTCCGCTGAACTTCAATATGGGAAAGTTCCTGACTTAGAGAAGAAGCTGGCCGACATCGAGAAACAATCCGCCGATTCGCCCGCAGGTGGCAGGAGCAGCTTGCTCCTCCGCCAAGAAGTCACCGACGAAGACATCGCGCGCGTCGTGGCGGCGTGGACGCACATCCCTGTTTCGCGGATGCTCGAAGGCGAACGCGAGAAGTTGCTCAAGATGGAGGAACGTTTGCAGCAGCGCGTCATCGGGCAGAAGCAGGCTGTCGTCGCCGTGTCCAATGCCGTGCGCCGCTCGCGCAGCGGCTTGCAAGACCCGAATCGCCCCATCGGCTCGTTCATTTTTCTCGGGCCGACCGGCGTGGGCAAGACTGAGACCGCCCGCGCGCTCGCGGAATTTCTCTTCGACGACGAGCAAGCGATGGTGCGCATTGACATGAGCGAATACATGGAGAAGCACACCGTCGCGCGGCTCATCGGCGCGCCGCCCGGCTATGTCGGTTACGAGGAAGGCGGCCAGCTCAGCGAAGCCGTGCGTCGGCGGCCTTACTCTGTGATTCTCTTCGACGAGATCGAGAAAGCGCATCACGACGTGTTCAATGTGCTGCTGCAAGTCCTCGACGATGGCCGGCTCACCGACGGTCAAGGCCGTACGGTGGATTTCAAGAACACCATCGTCATCCTGACCAGCAACCTCGGCTCGCCCATCATCCAGGAATACTTTGAACGTGGCTACGCTCGTGAGAGCGTGGCTGACTCAAACTCCAAGGCGGGGAAAGCTGTTAGCCGCGCTCTCACAAGTCGCAGCCACGAGGAAATGGAAACCCGGGTGATGGCCGAGTTGAAAAAACATTTCCGCCCGGAGTTCCTGAATCGCGTGGACGACGTGATCATTTTCCAAAGCCTCGACGAAAGCGAACTCGCGCGCATCGTGGACATCCAGCTCGGGCGATTGGAAAAACGTCTCGCGCAACAGACTCTCACGCTCGACGTGGACGCCGCTGCAAAATCATTGCTGGCGAAGGAAGGTTACGACCCGCAATTCGGCGCGCGCCCGCTCAAACGCGCGATTCAAGAACACCTGCTCGACCCGCTCGCGACGAAGCTGCTGGCGGGAGAATTCAAACCCGGCGAGAAAATCAAGGCGTCAGCCAACAACAGAGAGTTGTCGTTCGCGAAGAAGTGAATAGACTGTCGCCAAAGAGACGTTTTAGGCGTTTATTCTGTTGCTCCGCGGCTTCGTAACAGATCTCCAATATCTTTCCGCCGCTCTATTGTTTTTCCACGGTTCTTCCACTTTAAGAGCGAGAGCGGGGTTTGGCCTTTGTCGTTCTGAGCATTCACATCAACCTTGTGATCCAACAGCCATTGAACTGCTTCCAATTGCCCTTTTTGCTCTGCCTTAAATTGAGTTCGTTCGAGTAAAGCGTGGAGCGGTCTCCTGCCTTCCCGGCCTTTGGCGTTCACATCACAGCCGTTTGTCAGCAAGAGATCAGCGATTCCAAGATTTGCCGATCCTTCCGCCCAAATGTGAAAAAGGGTGTCGCCGTAACGATTGACTTTGAAATCAGCATGGTAGGCGAGCAGCAGCTTAACCGCTTCAATATCTCCCGCTGCTACGGCGATGCACAACGGCGTTTCGCCATACTTAGTTGCAATGTTTGGCGCTGCCCCAGCCTTGAGCAGCATTTCAGAAAGTGGCAGAAATCCCCGCTGGATGGCCAACTGGAGCGCCGACTTTTCTCCACCGCCTTTGGCATTCAAGCTCGCTCCGCTTTCAATCAACGTCTCGACAGTATTGCTTTGGCCGGTAAAAACAGCCCAGTGCAGCGGAGTATTTCCATTTTGATCAGTTGTATCAATGGCCGCGCCTTCGGCTAAAAGCAATTTAACGACTGCATCCCGACCTGCTTGAGCCGCCCGATGTAACGGAGTTAATCCAAGAAAGTCCCTGGCGTTGAGTGATTCTGGCTGCGATAGGATATTGGCGCGAACGTCATCAACATGGCCGCTGAAAGCGGCCTCGTGGATTGAATTGCTCTCGAAGCGGAGGGCGGAAACTGAGATGGGAATCGCCACGTCCATGTGGCCAAACTCGAAAGCGGCAGAGAAAGCTTTGCTCAAGTATTTTGTAGAGTTTGCGTCTTTGAAATAGGGGAGCAGCGATTCTGCAAGCGCTGGGCTGCCTTGAAGCGCCGCCCGGTCCAACATACTGTTTCCGCTCAGGTCCGAAACGGTTGGGTTTGCGCCGTGAGACAGAAGCAACGGCACTACTCCATAGCGATTATTCATGATCGCGCCCGACAGTGGACAATTTCGATTCTTATCCTGCGCATTTACATCCGCTCCATTCTCGAGAAGCAACAGGATCAGATTGGTGTGGCCTCCGGCGGCGGCGCTCCACAGGGGCGTTTTGCCATCATTATCCGTCGCGTTAACGTCAGCTTTATGTGCGATCAAAAGTCGCGCCACCTCAACGCGGCCTCCCCACTTTGCCGCAACATGTAAAGGCGTCTCTCCTTCGCCGTCCCTGACGTTGACATCAGAGCCATTTTTCAAAAGCAACTCTACCGTATCGGTGCGTCCACTTCGGGCTGCTTCATGCAGTGCCGTCCCCCAGCCAGGACGAACCTTGTTAGCGAATCCCGGATTGGATTTCAGCGCCTCTCTAACTCTTTCAACCTTTCCGCCCGAGACATCAGAGCGGAAGCGCTCGTATTTGCTCATGCCCAGAGTCTCTGGGGTGGCTTTGTAGAAACACACCGCGACAACCAATGTGAGAATCGGTATCGAATATTGTGCAACTTTGCTGACTGGAGGTTTTCGAAAATAGAGACGAATCAACCATGTTGCCGCGCAAAAAATCACCCACCACTGTGCCAGGGCGAAAATAATCATCATCGCGATGGCGGTGATATATCCTACGTTGACGTTTAGCCCGAGAAGCTGAACAAGACCCAATGCCGGCCAATATACCTTTACGGAGCGATGCCAAAGTTCGGCTAGCGCCGGGTTCTTAATGGCAGTCGTAACCAAAAGACCGATTCCCAGATGCGCAGCAAGGGTGACTATCGCGAAGATCAATGCCAACCGTGAAGTTCTGAGCCGTAAGAGACGCATAGAGTTTGCAGACGCCATCTGCAACCGAGTAAATAGCTGCCTGGAATCCGAGTCAACTGTGGAAAAATGTTGGGCGTCGCGTTGCTTTCAGCGCCGGTCCGTTTCGCTCTTTTACGAATCCTGTTAATTCTGTCTAACCTCTTCGTCTCGGTGGTTTAATTTCGACGCCTTTACCTCTTGACCGGGAAGGATTGAAATGGTTTTTGTCCGGCGCTGATGGAGTCAAAATCCCCGGACGGTTGGCGGTCACGCCCTTTCATCCCGTTGGATGGTAGGGCGCGTCACTCCGTGCGCGCCGGTCCTTGCGGATGGCCACAACGCGGCGCGCAGAGGACTGACGCGCCCTACCACAAGCGGCATTTTGATGCTCGCTCTTAAATATGTCCCAAACGCACAACCGAGTTTTGATCATCGTCATCTTGGGCGCGCTGTCCACGATCAGTCCGTTCGCGATTGATATGTATCTGCCGGCGTTTCCGGAGATCGCCAAAGCGCTGGGCACTTCCACAGCCAAGGTTTCCTTGTCGCTGGCCAGCTACTTTGCGGGCATGGCGGCGGCGCAACTCTTCTACGGGCCGCTGTTGGATCGGTTCGGACGCAAGCTGCCGTTGTATGCGGGGTTGGTGCTGTTCATCGTGGCGTCGGTGCTGTGTTTGTTTTCGCGGAATGTGGAAACGCTGATCGGGCTGCGTTTCGTGCAGGCGTTGGGTGGCTGTGCGGCGCAAGTCGCGGCGATGGCCATGGTCCGGGATTTCTTTCCGGCGCATGAAACGGCCAAGATCATCTCGTTACTGATCCTCGTGATCAGCGCCTCGCCGCTGCTCGCGCCGAGCATCGGGGTGTTTGTGGCGGTGCAACTGGGCTGGCAATGGGTGTTCATCGTCCTGTCGGCGTTCGTGCTCGTGATGCTGCTCATCGCGCGCTTTGTTTTGCCGGAAGGTCATCCGCCGGATAAAAGCGTCTCGTTGAGGCTGCGGCCGATTCTGCGGAACTACGCGCTGGTCTTGAAAGAACCGCAATTCATCACGTATGCGCTGTCGGGAGCATTCGCGTTCTCAGGATTGCTCGTTTATGTGGCCAGTTCGCCCATCGTGTTCATGGAAGTCTTTCAGGTGAGCGCGCAAAAATTTGGCGCGATCTTCGCTGGGCTGTCGGTCGGATTCATCGGCAGTAATCAGATCAATGTCCTGTTGCTGCGCAGATTTTCCAGCGAACAGATTTTTCGCGGCGCGTTGCTGGTGGAATGCCCGACGGCGTTGCTGCTACTGGTGGGAACGATCTGCGGCTGGTTTGGTTTGAACGCCACGCTGGTGCTGCTGTTCATCGCGTTGTCGAGTCTGGGGCTGGCCTATCCGAACGCGGCGGCACTGGCGCTCGTGCCGTTCAGCCGGAACATCGGCAGTGCGTCCGCCATGCTGGGCTTCTTGCAGATCGGCGTTTCCGGACTGGCCGCGGCAAGCATCGGCATTTTTGATTCGCACACCATGATGCCGGTGGCGCTGGTCCTGATGGCGACTTCATGGCTCGGCTTCGCGATTTTACTCATCGGCAAGCGTTTCATCCCGCAAGTGAAGTACGTCGAGGAAAGCGGCGCGGTCGTGCTGCCGCATTGAACGCCGGATTGGAGACCGGCGCGCCGCAGTTCAATCCAGGTGTTAGGTGATCTGGTCCATGGGCAGCGGCGGTTTCTGCTGAATCCTTGCTCGTGGGCGCGGCGTTGCTTCAATTCCATCTGGACATCAATCTCCTTCACGCGCTTTTCATCCTTCGCCTCCTTGGCTTTCTTGTATTCGGCTTCAACGGGCTTCATCGCCTCCTTGAATTCCGTGGAATTGCCATAGGCGACGGCCACGGCGCGGGAATCATAAACGCCCACGCGCAGCTTGTTGGTTTGCGGCTGCGCCGAAGCGATTGGGACAACCAAAACGGCCAAGGCAATGGTTGAAACGGTGACGGCGCATTTCCAGAGAGTGATGGAGGTTTTCATGCCTTTACCCTACCCAACCGCATCTCGATGCCGTGAATCGAAAATTTCCAGCGGCCATCAAATGTAACAATTAGTGCCGCGACGAATTGTCACGCAGACTGGCGCGGCATGATTGCAATATGTTGGGTCCTAACGCGGGATAAACTGCGATTTTCTAATTTTGTGCATTTGCAGGAATTGTCGGTCCAACGAGCAAGAAAGAATCTGCTTTGGCAGTTGCCCTACGGGGAATTCCCCCCTAATGTTCGGGTGTGGATTCCCAAGACTTGGCCGGCCAAGGTCAGGTTATTCCAAGTGAGTTATCAATTTATTATGACAAGTGATTTGAAATCTATCGAAGACACATCACACGCGGATGTTTCGCGTTGGAAAGAGATCGTCGCCCGGTATCAAAAGCCATCCGTCGGTCGGGCCGTCTGGCAGATGGTCAACACGATCATTCCGTACCTGGGGCTTTGGGTCGCCATGTATTTCAGCTTGAAAGTGTCGTGGTGGCTGACGATTCCGCTGGCGGTTGTGGCCGGCGGATTGTTGGTGCGGGCGTTCATCATTTTCCACGATTGCGGGCATGGCTCGTTCTTCAAATCGCAGACCGCCAATCATATCGTCGGCGCAATCACGGGCGTGTTGACGTTCACGCCGTATTATCACTGGCGCTGGGAACATGCGATCCACCACTCGTCCTCCGGAGATTTGGACCGGCGCGGGATGGGCGACGTGTGGACGTTGACGGTGCAGGAATATCTGGAATCTTCACGGTGGCGGCGCTTCTCCTATCGCTTGGCGCGTAATCCGTTCATCCTCTTTGTAATTGCGCCGATGGTTTTGTTTCTCGGCATCAATCGCGTGCCGAAACCGAAAGCCCCGACCCGTGAGCGTTATTCAGTGCATCTCACCACGCTGGTGGTGGGCCTCATGTGCGCCGGCTTGATCTACATCTTCGGACTGAAGGCGTTTCTGATCATCCAACTGACCATCCTCATGGTGGCGGGTTCGGCGGGCGTCTGGTTGTTCTACGTGCAGCATCAATTCGAGGGGGTTTATTGGGAGCGGAGTGAGAACTGGGATTACGCGCAGGCGGCCTTGCAAGGCAGTTCGTTCTACAAACTGCCCAAGGTGCTGCAATGGTTCTCGGGCAACATCGGCTTTCACCACATCCACCATCTCAGTGCACGCATTCCAAATTACAATCTGGAGCGCTGCCACAAGGCCGAGCCGCTGTTTCAGACGGTGAAGCCCATCACGCTGATCTCGAGTTTCAAGTCCTTCACCTTCCGGCTCTGGGACGAGCAACGGCGCATGTTGGTCGGCTATGGCCACTTGCGGACGGTGCGCGCGCAGCAACGCCGCAACTACCGTAATTAGCAAGGCGCGGCACAGGATTTATCCAACTTATTTCCCGCTCCGTCGTTGGACGGGGTGGCGTGGCGTGTTATCTTCAATTGGCTGACGTGGACGTGAGTTAGTTGACGGTGTTAGCGAGACGGTCAGTTAGTAATACGCCCACGCCAGCCAAAATTCTTTTCCTCAAGCGTCGGCATCCACATTTCGCTCCCCTGCTCTTTGCAGCACGTCTCGTGCGTAATACTGATTGGCTACGCTGGCGACTTGAAAATCGCCAGGATGTCGGCGTGAAGTTTGGCGGCAATCTTCTTGCGCTTGCTGGAAAGCAGACCGGTGGCATGGCGTTCCCGGATTGGCGCCTCCCAGAATCCATCGAGCCGAGACGCGCGTAGCACCACATAAAACATCTTGGTTTTGCCGGCCCCGTTGCCGTGAACGTAGTGCTCGAGCGTCGCGTTCGTGATACTAGCCGCCGGAAGCCGCCAGCGTTCGCGATCGCCTTCAAACCGGATTTCGTTTTGGACCGGGTCCGCCACCAGCAGGCCGATGTCACTGGCATTGTCCAACATCACTTTGTTCCAATTGAGCTTGGGAACAATTTCAACGAAGCGCGCGGCCGGATCAGCCGGATCAACGATGGCATCATCGCGCCGGGCGACTGCGGCAAAGAACGCTTTCCGCAGCATCCGGTTGCCGCCAAAGCTGGAATCCACAAAAATGCCGCCGAACGCGAACAAAACCCCGAGTCCGCCAGTCACGCAGAGTCCAACGCCCAGTGCATCGCCGTTGCCGTGAGCCTTCTCCGCTTCTTCCAAGCAGGTCGCGCCCCAAGCCAGCAGTCCGAATCCGGCAAACATGCTGATCAAGCCGATGGCGGAATGGAGATTGCCCTTCACCATCATCGCGCGCGTAAGCACTTTGCCACAATGCTCCGGCGACAGGGATATTATCTGCGCCAAGTCGTTTCGAGATGCGATTGATCCAGGCGGCGGTGCGATTTCGGGCTTGGGGGCCAATGCGGCGACGGCCGCCGCGCCGACGTACGAAGTGAAAACGGGAAACCGTGTCGCCAGCGCCGGCAGTTCATCCCGATTCAACTCAACCCGCTGCATGATGATTTTCCCCTTGGCCTGTTCAAACGCGTCAAGTGTTACGCCTTGGGGATTGGCCGTCACATTTTTCAGAGATAGGAACACGGGACAATCACGCGTGGTGCCTGCTTTGAGCGTGGGACAATACTCCACCGCCATCGTAAGATTGGGTACGGTGGCATAGGGCGCGGAATGGCAAAACGCGGCCAGTTCCCGCGCGGTGTGTCGGTTCAAACAGCCGAGGAGGGTCTCGGCTTGCAACGGATCGAACGGCGTCGTTTCGCGCACCAGCCACCGGCGACACTGTTCGCAATAAGTTTTACCGGCACGCCGGGCCGCCGCCGAGGTGACGATGCCGACGACCATCAGTGATTCCAACCCGAACCGTCCCCAGTTGAGCCATTGGGCGCTGTTGCGACCGGGATTGGTTTCATCGTCGCGTCCGCCGTGGGTATCGCGCACCACATCGGTGGCGAGCCGCAGGCGGATGTATTGCACCAAGAAATCAGGCCGGGCGGCCACCTCCGCTCCAAACGTGGAAACCATTCCCACGTAATACGTCCCCAGATAAAGCGCGAATCCGAGTCCCGCCCCCACCAAGCCCGCGACGAGCTTATTGCGGCAATGACCCTGGGCCACGGCTAATCGTGCCATGCCTGCCACGGCCAACGCGCACAATGCCGGAACGATGATGATGTAGTAATGGCCGACATGGAACAGCCAATACATCAAGGCGGCGAGGATGCCGGCCACGACCAGCGCGGGAATCAGCCACAAGATGAAGTTCGCGAAGTTGATGTCGCCGCTGCTGCGATAGTGGGTTCGGCCCGAGAGCGATAAGGCCGGAAGCGTCTGAGTATTCATCGGCTTGGTGAGGCGAGGATACGCCTTGAACGAGCAAGCGCAAGCTGGGGTTTATGCTTCCAACCTCAACTTGAGTGACCTCCTAGGTGTGTTCGTCCAGCTATGCCTTGGTATAGGCAGAGTTTGCAGACACGTTCATGTAGCTTCTCGATTCATAATTGAACAAACATCTTAGGACGGGTATCTCATCGCTAATGAATTTCAAGGCGCAGTCGTGTTTGGTGAGCGTACTGGCTGTCCTCATAGGATTGTGCGCGTCCGGACACGCTGATGGCGCAGCGACAACTGGCGCGGCGCCTGACAAAGGTCCCCCAAAACCGCAACGGGAGTTTCGCGGCGCCTGGGTGTCAACCGTTGGCAACGGCGTCTGGCCATCCAAGCCGGGCTTGCCCGTCTCCGAGCAGAAAGCCGAGTTGCTCGCCATCCTCGAACGCGCGCAGCAGTTGAAGATGAACGCCATCATCTTTCAAGTGCGCCCAGCCTGCGATGCGCTCTACGCTTCCAAACTAGAGCCCTGGTCGGAATACCTGACCGGAAAGATGGGCCAGGCGCCCGCGCCGTTTTACGACCCGTTGGAATTCGCAATCGCTGAGGCGCATAAACGCGGCCTCGAACTGCATGCCTGGTTCAATCCCTATCGCGCCCATCATTTCAAATCGGTGTCGCCGATCTCAAGCGATCACATCAGCAAGACGCGCCCGGAGTTGGTACGTGATTACGGTCGCTACCTGTGGCTCGACCCCGGCGAGCCCGCGGTCCAGGATCATTCGCTCCAGGTGGTCATGGATGTGTTGAAGCGCTACGACGTGGATGGCATCCACTTCGATGATTACTTTTATCCCTATCAGGAAAAGGACGCCCAAGGCCGGGAGCTTGAATTCCCCGACGCCGCCAGTTGGAAGAAATACGGCGCGCCGCGGAAATTGAGTCGCGAGGATTGGCGGCGTGAGAGCGTCAACAAATTCATCCAGACGGTTTACGAAAACATCAAGGCCGCCAAGCCATGGGTGAAATTCGGGATCAGTCCGTTTGGCATCTGGCGACCGGGCTATCCCCCGCAAATCAAAGGCCTCGACGCCTACGACCGCCTTTACGCCGACTCCCGAAAATGGCTGGCGAACGGTTGGCTGGATTATCTGGTGCCGCAGTTGTATTGGGCTATTGATCCTAAAGAACAAAGTTTCCCAGCGCTGCTCTCTTGGTGGAATTCCCAGAATCCCAAACGCCGGCATATCTGGCCCGGGCTTGATGCGACCAAAACCGCCGAAAAATGGAAGCCGGACGAAATCCTCAACCAAGTTCGCATCGCAGCAAATCAACCGGTCAGCGCCGGACACGTCCATTGGAACATGAAAAGTGTGATGCAAAACGCCGGCCTAAGCTCGAGGTTGGAGCGGAGTTCATATGCGGAGCCGGCCTTGATCCCGGCGATGCCATGGCTGAAGGCTGCTCCTGCGGAAACTCCGGTTGTAACCGTCAGCCGGGTGAATAGCAGTCGCGTCAGTTGGCGTTCGGGTTCTGGTGCTGCCCCAAGTCTCTGGGTCGTTCAAACCCGGCAGAACAACCGCTGGAAAACAGAAATCCTTCCCGGCAGTGTCCAATCAGCCGCCCTCACTTCGCCAGAAGTGGACGCCATTGCCGTGAGCGCCGTGAATCGCGTTGGCGAAATCAGCCGCCCGGCCACCAGCACCATTCCGCGGCAAGCCTCGCGCTGAAATAAAAACTCCAGCGCTGTTGCCAACGCTGGAGCGGGGTGAAAGTTGCATTCCGGTCAGGGCTTCGGTTCAGATTTCTCAGCCTTCTTTTCCTTTTCGGGCGACTTGGATTTGTTTTCGGAAGCGACACTATTCCACTTCTTCTGGTCCCCTGGAGTCATCTTGGATTTTTCCTCCTTGTCCAGATAACCGTTCTTGTTCGTGTCATACTTCCCCATCAGCTCCTTGCGCAGCGCCTTTTGTTCGGCGGTCAGCGAGCTGTTTTTCTTTTCTGGAGCGGCATCTTTTTTGGCATTGTCATCCGCGGCGTTGACAGTCAGGACGAACGCAGCGGCTACGGCTACAGCAGTCAGTAGTTTTTTCATATGAATATGGATCATGCGGTTGTTGGTTGTTTGTTTGTCTTTACACCCCGAAGAGAAACCCTATCGAACAGCACTCAACGGTTAACAAGAATGACTATCGGACGCAACAGTGAATTTTGCTGACCGATCTCGCCGTCACTGCCGCTGCGCACTTGTGTTGACCGGATTGAAACCGCTAGAATCATTGCCAATGAAACTGCTTTCTAGTGTTGCAATCCACCTGTTGCTCGTGGCGATTTTGGGTGTGGGCATAGTCATGATGGTTAATGGGAAACCGGCCCTGCTGATTGCTGGCGTGTTGGGTTACAGTCTCCTGTTCGCCAAAGTCGGCTGCGCCTCAAACTGACCGCTGGCCGGCTTACTGGCTCGCCGGAACCGCGAGCGTCTTTTCCACCACCGGGATCACCTTCGTCCACGGCGCACAGGTCGAATCCGCCAGCCCGGCGGCGATGCCCGTCGCCACGGCCGAGGAAACCGAAGTGCCTTGGCTGCCATAAATCAGACCGTTGTAGGAGAAAATCACCGCCCCCGGAGCGGCGGCATCGGCTTGCGTGCCCGTGTTGGCGTAGCCTGCTATCTGCCCGGTCCGTGACAAGGCCGTCACGGAAACAACCCCTGGATAAGCCGCCGGATAGAATGGGGTATTGCTTCCGTCATTCCCCACGGCTGCAAACAACGGAATCCCGAGCGAGCTGGCTTGTTGCACCACATCGCGCAAGACGGCGACGTCCTGGTAGCCGCCCAAACTCAGATTGATGGCGGTGGCGCCGTTGTTGACCGCTTTCATGATTCCCAAGGCCACGTTGAAGCTGTTGGCCGATGGCTCACTGCCAAACACGTCCACGGACAAGATCCGGGCGGAAGTGCTGGTCCGCCCGGAAGCTTGCATGGCTTGCAGGAAGGCATTCACCATCGCCGTGCTGTGGGTGGGGCTGGTACTGGGGATCGCGCTGCTGCCCAGCAAGGAAATCCGTTCTTTCACGAACGCTTCCAGCTTGGGATCAAGTTGCTGCAAGGTGGTGTCCACGAAGCCGACGACGATTTTGCAATCGTCCGTCTTGGGCGGGTCGAGTGTCAATTTGGTCTCGGGCACAGCCATCCCGCCGACGCTTTGCGGAGTGAACGGCAGATCCATGTAATAGTTGTTTTCCACGCTCAACACTTCGGGATTGGACTCCAACTTCTGGCGGGCCGCTTCCGTGGCTTCCTCATTCTCAAATTGAAACCGATACGCGTTCAACTCCGGGATGACACCGACAATTTTTGCCCCCAGTGCTTTGGCGATCGCTTCCGCATCCGTGCCGGGCTTAAGCCGCACGATGAGTTCGTTGGGCACGTGGCGGGGCTTTGGTGCGACACGTTCCCCCGCTTTGCGCACCTGCTGCGTGGCGTTCTTCATCGCCGTGCGAAACACATAAAGTCGCTGCGGTCCATTCGTCTGCGGGACCATGGCGAAGTTCAGGCTGCCCAGCAACCGGCGCAGCGCCTCACCAGGCGGCAGATTTTGAAATTTAACCGAAGCTTTGTAGGAGTAATCGGGTTCGAGAAACACATGCCAGCCGCTTTGCGCCGCGACGGACTCCATCAGTCCGATCAAATCCCAGTCCCGCACATCCGCGCTGACCAGGCTCTTCTCCCGATCCCAAGTCAGACTGTTGGTGGAAGCACTGGCGGTCAGCGGCAACACAAGGACCAAGACGCCGAGCCACCATCCATAGCGCCCGGCGAGAATGCGACTCACTCCTTTCATGGCTGATTGGAAGCCTGGATGGTTCACCGTGTTCAAAATGATTGTCAGGGCGTCCGCACCCGGTAAAACCGCTGCCCGGCGGCATTGTTCGTTTCCGACCATACCCCAAAGGAGTTGGTCGGCACAACTCCACCCCGCAAGGTGTACAACTCCGCCACACTTGTCGCGCTTAGAATCGAATAGGCCCGTCCCGCCGCGGCGGGCCAGGTCAGGGTTGGGGTCGCGTCCAGCGCCATCACCTTGAACGGCGCGTCCGCACCCACGATGCGCAACCACAGCGTCTCGGTCCGATACTGTTTGCCGTCATTCCGCGTGACGACGGCGTAAAACGGATGGCGGCCGATGCCGAGATAGCTCGCCGCGACGGAAAAGGTTGTGGTGGTGACATTGTTTGACGCCCCCAACGAGCCGCCCGTGCTGAACAACTCAATCTTGGTGATGCTATTGGTATTGGCCGTCACCGCGAACTGAAGCGTCGCCTCCAGCGCGGTGTTGGTATCGCCCACCAGACAACTCAGCGTAGCGGCCCAATTATTATTTTGTATCCGCACATCACGCGAGATACGGGTCTGCGTCCGCACATGACTGCCTTCGTAGGCAACGAGCGTGAGCTGGTGATAGCCATCCGCATTGGTCGCAGTGTTGAACGGGAATGTGACGTTGAGGTTGGTCAATCCAGCGGTGACGTAGAGATGATTGCGTGGCCGCAAGTCTTTGAGATTGTCTTCCAACTGATCAGTAGTCGTGGGACTGATGGAAAACGAACCGGATAGCTGGGCCTGAATCTGCGCCTCGCGCCAGCCCACGGAGCGACTGCGAAGATTGAACTGCGCCACCGGATCGCCGTTGCCCGATTGGCCAATCACCAGGTCTTCGGCTATCACGCCGTCCGTCCCGCTTAACGATGCGTTGGTGTTGATGGCATGAAGCAGGGACTGCGCGAAAACCTGCATATCAATGAAGATGTTTCCGCTGCTGGCGGCTTGATTGGTAACTGACACCATGGTGACCGCTCCGTTTGTCCTGGTCACTGTCAGACGCAAGTAGTCATTGGTTACAACCTCTCCCGCCACGATGAACTGGCGCAGCCCCACCGCCGGCGTATCAAGGAAATTGGTGCGACTCGAGGTCAAATAAGTTTGCAGTAAACCGCCGCCGCTGGCGTGGTTGCTAACGGTCACCGTAACGTTTGAACCGGGGGCATTCAGATTCAAGCTCTGCAGCTCGATGCGATCCCCATGCGCAAATGCGGCGACTTTGGTGGAATTGCTGTAGGCGAACGTATTCAACTGCGACACCAGTCCGGCCACCACGGATTTGATCGTGGCCCCGGCGGGAACGGTGTAGCTGGTCGTGTTGCCGTTGATGGTCGCGTAGAGAATGTTGTTCTGCAGCGGCGCGAGATTCGTCACGGAATGCAACCGCTGCCCATCCAGGAACAAATCCACCTGCTGCACGGGCCTGGTCCAGGAAGCCGAATGGAACTGCCCGCTCAAATTGGTCGTCGCCGTCAGAATCGAGCCGTCCGGCAATCCCAACCAGTTCCCCGTCGCAGGCGCGGCAAACGGCGCCGCCAGCGGTTCGCCCACCAGGATACCCTGATACGGATTCTCCAAGCTTTGGTAGTAACACTCCGCCACGGAAAACCCCCGGGCCTGGTAGAAATAATTCTGCGGCGCGGGAAATTTGGCGGCGTAAGCACAAGGCTCTGCGATTGTGCCATGGCTGGCCGTGGCCCCGTTGTGGATGAAATCCAGCGCCGTGGTATGACCCGGGTTCTCAAACAATAAACCGCCATACGAAGTCAGATTGTCCATCATCGCGCCGGGGGAGGCTGAAAGTTGTGGGACGCCAAAAATTTGCACCCCGTTCTGAAACCCCAGCATCGGCCCCAAGCCCGAGGGACTGGACGTGTTGGTCAGCACCACTCGATAGTTGCCCCGCAAACGGGTATTGAGGATGACATCATCAGCCTGGAGATGGCGCAGATTTCGCACCGAATCGAAGCTCTTGGCCAGAAACACCGTCTGCGTCGGAAAGGTGAAATCGCCCGCCACGCCCAAATCCACCAAGGCCTTGGCTTTGGCCAGATTGGTGGCGGTCAACAGGAACGTCAGCCAGGAATTGCTTGTCGCACTGACCGGTGGCGTTTGCCGGAAGATGGATTCGCTGGCGGCGTAAGAGTTGGATGATCCTCCCGGGAGGTTGCACGACGGAATGTTGGCGGGGCAATTTGCGCTGCAGCCATCCACCTTGAAGCCATAAAACAAAGCCGCCGTGGTGCTGTTCTGGCCGCTGGTGGCCGTCGAACCGGTCGTCTCGGTGACACGATACGGGATATCCATCGAGAGCACCACATACTCAATCTGATTCGACAGACTGCGGCTGGTCAACATCGCGTTCAGCGGCGTGCGCAGAAGGTTATCAAACTCGGCTCGGGTCCAGTTGATATTGTCACCGGCCCAATTGATGCGCAGCAGGTTTTGGGGTGGGACGCCGCGTTGCTCACAGTAGTAATTACCGAGTTGGACCGAGTTGGTGCTGCTTTGATTGACCACCACCACCACATTCAATCCGCTGCCGCCGGCCCAAGCCGACAGGCTCAACAGCACGGCAAAAAAAGTTATGATCGCGTTACGGCAACAGATGATCACTGCCCTAAACCTGCCAGAACGGGCGCGGAGCGTAAAGCACCGGCTCGCGACAAACGCGCAACAAAAAACGCCAGCCACGAATGGCTGGCGTTTGAAAAATATCGCCCGGCTTAGCTGGACAAAGCCCCGGCCGCCGGGGCGCTTTGATTGAAGGTCAGCTTTTCCTTGTCGCTGCTGACCCTGATCGGCTCGCCCTCGTGCAAGTGGCCGCGGAGGATTTCCTCGGCCAACGGGTCTTCGAGGTATCGCTCGACCGCGCGACGCATCGGACGCGCGCCATACTGCGGGTCGTAACCTTTTTCCACGAGGAAGTCTTTCGCCGGCTCATCCAGTTCAAGCTTCAGATTCTTGCCCTTCAGACGATTCACGACCTTGTTGATTTCCAGATCAAGAATTTGGATCAGGTCCGGGCGCGTCATCGTGCGGAACACGATGACATCATCCAAACGATTCAAGAACTCGGGCCGGAACACTTTCTTCGATTCTTCCAAGGTGCGTTCGCGCATCTTCTCGTAGCTGGCCTCGTCCGACACCGTCGAGAAACCAAGCGTCGCCCCCCGCTTGATCGTGTCCGAGCCGACGTTCGACGTCATCAGGATGATCGTGTTGCGGAAGTTCACCACGCGACCAAAGCTGTCGGTCAACTTGCCTTCTTCCAGGATCTGCAAGAGCATGTTCCACACATCGGGATGCGCCTTTTCGATTTCGTCGAAGAGCACCACCGAGTACGGCTTGCGACGGACCTGTTCGGTCAACTGGCCGCCTTCCTCGTAGCCGACATAGCCCGGAGGCGAACCCACCAGGCGCGACACGTTGAATTTCTCCATGTACTCGCTCATGTCGAGTTGGATGAGTGATTTGGTGTCGCCAAACATCTGCTCGGCGAGCGTTTTGGCCAAAAGTGTTTTGCCCACGCCCGTCGGACCGAGCAGCAGGAATGTGCCGATCGGACGGCGCGGGTCTTTCAAATCCGCGCGGGAGCGACGCAGTGCTTTGGTGATCGCCGAGACGCCTTCCTTCTGGCCGATGACCACCTTGGACATCTCACCTTCCACCGCGAGAAGCCGGGCCATTTCGTCCTGCCCCATGCGCTGGAGTGGAATGCCGGTCCATTTGGAAACCACCGTGAGAATATCCTCTTCGCCAACCACGACGCGCTTTTCTTCGCGCGCCGTGCGCCAGTCGGTCAGGATCTTCTCCAGCTTCTCCTTGGCCTGTTTTTCCTTGTCGCGCATGTTGGCCGCGCCTTCGAAGTCCTGATTCTTGATGGCTTTTTCCTTCTTGCCCTTCAGTTCTTCAATCTCGACTTCGATGTGCTTGACCTCGGGCGGACGCGTCATCGTGCTGATGCGCGCGCGCGAACCGGCTTCGTCCAGGACGTCAATCGCCTTGTCCGGCAGGAAGCGGTCCGTGATGTAACGATCCGAAAGGTGGACGGCCGCGGTAACGGCGTCATCCGTGAACTCGGCCTTGTGATGCTCTTCGTACTTCGGACGCAGGCCCTTCAATATTTCGATGGCGTCCTCGATGGACGGCGCTTCGACCTTCACCGATTGGAAACGGCGTTCGAGCGCGGCATCTTTCTCGATGTATTTGCGATACTCGTTCAGCGTGGTCGCGCCGACGCATTGCATCTCACCGCGACTGAGCGCCGGCTTGATGATGTTCGAGGCGTCCATCGTGCCTTCGGCGGAACCCGCGCCCACGATGGTGTGCAACTCGTCAATGAAGAGAATGATATTCTTGGCGCGACGGATCTCGTCCATCACGGCTTTGATGCGTTCCTCGAATTGGCCGCGATACTTTGTGCCCGCGACCATTAGAGCGAGATCAAGCGTGATGACGCGCTTCTCACGCAAAATTTCCGGGACGTTGCCCTTCGCGATTTCCTGGGCGAGACCTTCGACGATGGCGGTCTTGCCAACGCCCGCTTCGCCGAGCAGCACGGGATTGTTCTTCGTGCGGCGGCAGAGAATCTGGATGACGCGCTCGATCTCGTTCTTGCGACCGATGACCGGGTCCATGTCGCCCTTGCGCGCGATTTCGGTAAGGTCACGGCCAAACGCTTTGAGCGCCGGTGTTTTGACGTCGCCCTTCTTTTCCGAAGCGCCACCGCCGGAAGCCGCGGCCTTCTCGGGTTGTTCACCACCGGACGGTTGTTCTTCCTGCGCGGCAAAGTTCGGGTCGAGTTCCTTCAGGATCTCCTGCCGGGTTTGCTCGATGTCCACTTCGAGATTCTTGAGCACGCGAGCGGCCACACCGTCACCTTCCCGGAGCAAGCCGAGGAGGATGTGTTCCGTGCCGACGTAAGTATGATTCAGCGCCTTGGCTTCCTTGGAAGCGAGGGCGAGAACCTTCTTCACGCGGGGCGTGTACGGGATGTTGCCGATCATCTTCTGATCGGGGCCGGTGCCAACCTGTTTCTCGACTTCCATGCGGACGGTCTCGAGATCGAGGCCCATCTTTTGGAGCACGTTGACGGCGACGCCCTGTCCCAATTTAATCAGGCCGAGTAAAAGGTGCTCGGTGCCGACGAAATTATGGTTGAAGCGGTCGGCTTCCTTCCGCGCGAGCGCCAGGACTTGCTGGGCGCGCGGCGTAAAATTGTTCATGGCTTCTTCGCTCATAGTGGTTGCAAGTTGCTATGATTTATCGGTCTTGTCCAATCCGGGCGCGGCCGGACCTCCCGGTTTGGCTACGGGACGGCTGACGGGTTTCAAACGATCGCGCAACATATCTGCCCGGAGCAGGTCGCGTTCCTCGGCGGTCAGCTTTTCCGAGTTGGTTTTCTGTAAATGGGCGGGCTGCGTCAGGATGAACAATTCGTCCACCAGTGCGCCATCGGTCTTGGGAAACAACCCCATCTCGATGCCCAACCGCAGGAGCGACAGCAAATTCATCGTTTCCTTCGAGGAAATGCTATGGGCGTTGGCCAGAATACCATAGGCCCGGCCGATATGGTTATAGACCATCTTGGGTTTCTTTTCCAACAACGAGGCCCGGGCGTTCTCCTCGTGTTCGATGATCTGGGCCAAAACCTTCTCCAACCGCTCAACGATGCTGGTTTCTGCCTCACCCAGCGTCATCTGATTGGACACTTGAAAGACATTTCCCAGCGCCTCGGTGCCTTCTCCGTAGAGTCCGCGCACGGCCAAGCCAAGCTTGTTCACCGACTGGATGATGGGATTGATCTGCTCGGCCAAAACCAGCCCCGGCAGATGCAACATCGCGCTCACCCGGATGCCGGTGCCGAGATTCGTCGGGCAAGCGGTGAGGTAGCCAAGATCGTTGCTGAAAGCGTAGTCCAGTTTGCGCTCCAATTCGGAATCCAACCGATCCAACGCCTGCCACGCCTGCCGGATTTGCAACCCGGGGCGCAACGCCTGCATCCGCAAATGATCCTCCTCATTGATCATCACGGCGAGCGTTTCGTCCGTGTTGATGACCAGCCCGCTGCCGGCGCTCTTGGCGGCGTGCTCGCGGCTGACGAGATGGCGCTCGACCAAAATCTGTTTATCGAGCGCGCTGAGATTATCCATCGTCTCGGAGAACGCGCCCTTCATCTCCGGCAAACTCTCGACCGCCGGGCGAATAATATCCAGCACCCGCACACGCTCCGGCTTCTTGGCCCAACCGGGAAACGCGCCGTCCTTGATGTTGCGCGCCAACCGCACCCGGCTCGACATGACGATCCGGTCATTCGGGCCTTTGCGGCGCACGCTTTCGGAAGCGGAAATTAAGAATTTGTCGAGGTTCATCGCATCACACCACGGCTGAAGGCAGCCGGCTGTTCAATTGTTTGATCTGATCCCGCAACTGCGCCGCCTGCTCGAAATCCTCGGCCTCGATGGCCTTGTTCAACTTCTTCTGCAACGCCGTCAATTGTTCCGAGAGATCACGCCGCGTGCGCAAACTTTCCGGCACCTTCCCGACATGCCGCGTGCCCTTGTGCATGGTCTTGAGCAGACTGCCCAAGCCTTCCGAGAACGTCACGTAACATTCCGAGCAACCGAGCCGCCCGGACTTCTTGAAATCCGCGTGCGTGAACCCGCATTGCGGGCACTTGACCTCCGTGCCGCCGGCGGATTGCTCCAACTCCTGCGACGCACCCAAGCCGAGCAGCAAATCCGCAAGCGAGAAACCGGTCTGGTCGTTCACGCCCTTGGTCTTGGCGCACTCCTCGCACAAATCCACCTTTTGCATCTTTTCACCCGTGATTTGGGTGAGATGCACGGTGGCGTTCTTCTCTTTGCAGATGCAACACAGCATAGTCTTAGAGTTATATCGGCTCGCCGGTCGAGTTCGTCAAGGCGTGGTAATTGGTCACCAGTTTCTTGGTCCACGACCCGGGTTTGCCGTTGCCGATCACGCGTCCGTCAATCTTCACCACCGGCATGATCTCCGCGCCGGTGCCGGTCAAAAAGCATTCGTCCGCGTTGAACAGATCGTAGCGCGTCAGGTTCGGTTCGGAAACCTTCATGCCGGCGTTCGCCGCCAGATCCATCACTGTGCCGCGCGTGATGCCATACAGCGCTCCCGCCGACAGCGGCGGCGTAAACAGCGCGCCGTTCTTGATGATGAACAAATTGTCCGCCGTGCATTCCGCCACGTAGCCCTCGGAGTTCAACATCACCGCTTCCTCGACCCCGGCGTTGTTCGCCTCGATCTTCGCGAGAATGTTGTTGAGATAATTCAACGACTTGATGGCCGGGTTCACGGCGCTGTGCAAATTGCGCGTCGTCGGCACGGTCACGATGTCCATGCCCTTCGCGTACAGCTCCGGCGGATAAACCTGGATTTTGCCCGCGATGATGATCACCACCGGCTTCTTGCAATTACGCGGGTTCAACCCGAGCGTGCCCTCGCCCCGGGTCACGACGAGTCGGATGTAGGCGTTGCGCAATTTATTTTTGCGGCAGGTATCCACCGTCGCCTTCATCAACTCCGCGTGCGACATCGGGATGTTGAGCAGGATCGCCTTCGCCGAGTAGAACAACCGGTCAATGTGCTCCTTCAGCTTGAAAACGCGCCCGTTATAGGCCCGGATGCCCTCAAAAACGCCGTCGCCATACAGCAATCCGTGATCGAACACGGACACCATCGCCTTGCCCTCGTCGTAGTATTTTCCGTCAATAAAAACTTTCATGTCAAACCACGGCAAGCTAGGAGAAACCCACCCCCAACGCAACCAACAATGTCGAATCGAACCCGCCAAAACGCCATCACGTCACCCGGGAGCACCGGCGTCTCGCCGGCGAGTCCCGAACCAACTAACGCCGAGACGCAGAGTTCGCCGAGACACGCAGAGGAGACTACAGCCCCCGACTGCGACACAGAATCCTTTCCCTCCAACTCTGCGCTTCTCCGCGTCCTTTGCGACTCTGCGTTTATCTGGCTGGTTTCACCCAGATTCATTTTCCTTCCCAATCCCGGCGCGGCGAATAATATCCTCCCGCGTCCGGCTCAACCAACCGGACCAGCCTGTTTCCATTCGCATTAAACTATGAGCAAACCCGTCGTTGGCATCCTAATGGGCAGCGATTCTGACTGGCCCACCATGAGAGCCGCTGCTGAAGCGTTGAAAGAATTCGGCCTCGAATCCGAAGCCAAAGTCATCTCCGCCCATCGCGACCCGCATGGTCTCGAAGAGTATGTTTCTGGCGCTCCCGCGCGCGGCATTCGCGCCTTCATCTGCGGGGCGGGCGGCGCGGCGCATCTCGCCGGCGTCACTGCGGCGTTTACCACCCTGCCCGTCATCGGCGTGCCCATTCTCGGCAAGTCCACTGATGGAATTGATTCGCTCCTCTCGATGGTGCAGATGCCGCCCGGCGTGCCCGTTGCCACTGTCGCCATCAACGGCGCGCGCAACGCCGGCATTCTCGCCGCGCAAATTCTGGCGACCGCCGACAGCCGCTTGCAGGAAGAATTGAAGAAATTCAAGGTGCGGCTCATGGAAGAATCCCGCGCCAAAAACAAAACCCTCGCGGCTTCTGCCTGATCCGGCTTGATGCAAAAGCTCATCGAAGGCGTCCACAAGTTTCAGACCGACGAGTTCGGGAACTACCGGAAGCTTTTTCGCAAGCTCTCGCAGGACGGCCAGGACCCGCACACGTTGTTCATCACCTGCTCGGACTCGCGGGTCCTGGCCGAACTCATCACGCAAAGCAAGCCCGGCGACCTGTTCGTCGTCAAGAACGTCGGCAACATCGTGCCGCCCGCCGGCGTGACCGGCAGCACCAATTCCACCGCCGCCGCCATCGAGTTTGCCGTGGAATCTTTGCGCGTCAGCGACATCGTCGTGTGCGGCCACACGCAATGCGGCGCCATGGAAGCCCTGCTGCGCGGCTTGCTACCGGACGCTTCGATGCCGCACTTGCAAGACTGGCTCGCCATTGCCACGCCCGTCCGGCAAGTGCTCCAAACCCAGTATTCCCATCTCAAGAGCCACGCCGAACAAGTCACGGCGGCGGGCGAAGAAAACGTCCTGTTCGCCTTGGACAATCTCTACACCTATCCATGCGTGGAAAAGCGTTTGCGCGACGGGACGCTCCGGCTGCATGGCTGGTTCTTCAAGATCGCCACCGCTGAACTTTTCGCCTTCGATCCCGAAAGCCGCCAGTTCCTCCCGCTCGTCACCGACAAACCGGCGGAGTAACCCCGGGAGCGCCGGCGTCTCGCCGGAGAGTTTCATGTCATAGGAGCGCCGAGCGCCGCCTCGGCTCGTTGGAGTTCACGTTTCAGCGTGTTTCCAAGCAAGCTAAAGCTTGAACTCCAACGACTGTCACGCCGCGCTGAACCAACGGTCCACCCACATCTCTACACCTGTAAAGATTCCACTTGACGCGCTCGACACTTGTAGAGATGATGCCCGCGTCGCCCCCAATTTTACCATGACCGATAAACCCATCGAACTCACCGAAGCCGAGTGGACCGTCATCAAAGCCGTCTGGGACAGCGAACCCTGCACCGCTCCCGCCATTCAGGAGAAGTTGTTCAAACAAACCGCGTGGACTTACTCCACCGTCCGCACCCTCATGGATCGCATGGTCGCCAAAGGCTTGTTACAAGCGGACAAGGAAAAAAACGTCACGCTCTATCGCACCGCCGTCACGCGCGAACAGGCCCAGCGCGGCGAGTTGCTCTACGCGCTCAAGCACGCCTTCAACGGCGCACTCACCCCGATGGTGCAATGCCTCCTCGACACCAACGACGTCTCTCGCGCCGAACTCGATCAACTCAAACAACTCATCGCGGCGCACGAGAAATCGCGCGGCAAAAGCGGGAGGAAAGCGTGAATCCGTTGCTGCATTGGCTGACTTCTCCGGAATGGGCGCACGTTGTCGTCGCGCTGCTCCATTCACTTTGGCAAGGCGCGCTCGTCGCGCTGGTCCTCGCGTTGTTGATGCGGCGCTTGACCAATCCCCTGACCCGCTACCGTTGCGCGCTGAGCGCGCTGGGCGTCATCGTCATCTCCGGACTGATCACCTGGGGAATGCTCAACGCACCGAAGACCGCTCCAAACCCGATTCCGCCAGCGGCAAATGATCTGGTCACTGCGCCGGTTATCCCGGAAGGATTCAGCCCCAATCCGGGAAATAAAATCGTTGTCGTCGCGCCGATGACGCAACCGGAAGCGCAGCCCAATTGGACCACCTGGCTGGCAATGCTCTGGATGACCGGCGCGGTAATCATGTTGCTGCGGGCGGGCGTCAAAGTCGCCGGGGCGGAAAAACTCCGGCGCTCCTGCCAGCCGTTGGCCGATGAAAGCATCGCCGCGCTTGTGACTGAAGCCTGTCGTGCCGTCGGACTCGCGCGCAAAATCCGCGTTGCCGTCACCGACAAACTCACGTCGCCCGCCGTCGTTGGCGTGCTCGTGCCGACGCTCATCCTGCCCCTCTCGCTGTTCACGACACTGACGCCGACGCAAATCCAGTTCGTGTTGCTGCATGAACTCGCGCACATCCGCCGCGGCGATTATCTCGCCAACCTGTTCCAACTCTTTGCCGAAGCGTTGCTGTTCTTCAATCCCGCTGTCTGGTGGATCAGCCATCAAATCCGCCGTGAACGCGAAGCCTGCTGCGACGCCCTCGCCATTGAACTCAGCGGCGCGCCCGCCGATTACGCCAGCACTTTGGTGCGCGTGGCTGAGAACATTCTGCAACCCGCACCCGCCGCCGCGCCCGCTTTCGGGGATGATGGCCGCGAACCCTCCTCGCTTGCCGATCGCGTGCAACGTCTGGTTGTCCCGGGTTATCGTCCGGCCCTGCGCCTCACCTGGCGCGCGATGTTGACTTCGCTCTTGGTTGGAGTGGCTTTGCTCGTGTTTTCAGCTTTGGGAACACGAAATACTGTTGGCGCAATTTTATCTTCCACTCAATCGTCAACCAACATCCTAGGAATGCCGCTCAACGAGCCTGCCCCCATCACCACAAACGAAGAGGCAGACAGCGTCTCCGATGAAATCTCAGACGGAAGACGCTGGAGGGAGTCCAAGGCAGAGCTTTTGCAGCTCATTCAGCATGTAACCAATGGTAGCAAAATCATCAACACGGCAGATCGCAGTCTAAGCCTTGAAGATATACCACCTTTGAGTCCTTTGTTATCCACTGCGCAAAACCGAACCTACTATCATGGGGATGATTCGACCTTTCAAACGACGAACATTCCGGCATTGACCAAGTTCGTTGGCTACGATCTGGCGACGGCGGCGACGTTCGTGCCGACGCTAATCACGGGAACAGGCCAAAGCATTGATTCCGTTTTACCTTTGCCGATCTTCCGGGTGCGGCAGCTCATTACGAGCAACAACCTTGGGGATGGCCAGACCAACGTACTTGGCGGGCTGTATTCCGACAATGTCGCCAAGATCAAGGACAAGGTGCCGTTCCTTGATGACCTTCTCGCAGGAAGGCTGGACACTAATCTGTTTCACCTCATTTCCATCAGCACCAATGACATCGCCGACAGAGAAGCACGTTACGCAGATGAAAAAACGCGATTGGATCAGCAGTGGTTCTGGCATCGCGGCAACGAAACCGCAAGCGCCTCCAAGGTGGGGACCACCAATAATCCCACCGAACCGCTTTACAGGCGCGTATTCCAAATTGATTTGAACCGCTTTTACGCCGCTGTGCGAAAGTCTGCTGGCCTCCCCGAGGCGGTGACCGGGACAAACTTGTTCCCCGCAATCCGTTCCTTCTTCACCAATGCTGGCGTGAATCTCGATCCCGCCTTTGGCAGAGGCTATTTCCTGAGTCACAGCCGCGGCGACCTTGTTATTCGCGCCACGATTCCTGAACTAGATGCCGTTGAAGCTTTATTGCAACCACTGAAAGGCATGCCGTTAGTGGTCCAAACTTACCTGCTCGCCCCGGATGCTTTCGCCAAAGTTGGGGGCGCATTGCCCTTTGAAATCAATTCCATCTTTGCCACTAACTCTGCGACAGGTTTGCGCGCCCTGCTTGAGTCTTTTGACCGCAACGATCCGCGTCCCAAGCATGTTTACTACAATGCTGAGAACAATACAATTCGAGTGCGCGCGACAGCGGCAGATCTTGAGCGATTTGAGGCGGTCTTAAAAGATGCCATCAAAATAAAAACAGGCGCGATAACACAACCGCCGGCATCCGAGTCATCCCTAGCACTCAATCTCACCACCCGCACCTTCCAAGTCGAGCCCACGACGATAGCCAAAGCCATCGAAGCTACCGTGCCTGAGTTCAAAGCTGGGGCCGCCACCAATGTCACCGCCGGCCTGCGCGCCTTGTTCGAGACGGCCGGGGTTGATCTGGCGCTGCCGAAAAGCATGTTCTTCAACGACCGCGCAGGTGGCTTGTTCGTCCGCGCCACCAAGGAGGATTTGGACACGATCGAATCGTTGCTGCAAGTCATCGGACAGCAGCCGGCGCAAGTAAACATCAAGGCCGTGTTCGTGGAGATTCCGGTTGGAAAGGATCAACCCAAGGCGCTGGCCGGCATTCTCGCGCGAGTCACCCCGGAGAACGGCACCAATTTCACCGGCATTCTCACCGCGCCGCAGTTCAAACTCATCCTGCGCGCTTTGGAAACCAACGCGGCGGCCAGAATCCTGGCCGATCCGCAGGTCACGACCCTCAGCGGGCGGCAGGCTCAAATGCAAGTTGCCGATGTGAAGACCATCGTCAGCGGCATGATTGCGGTGGTCACGAATGGAATGACCAACCTCGTCTATCAATCACAGGCCATGCAGTTTGGCCCGGTGTTGGACGTGTTGCCGACCGTGTCGAGCGATGGTTACACCATTCAGATGACTATTATTCCAACCATTACCGAATTTCTCGGTTATGAAGATGCCAAGAAGCTGAAGCTCCCGTCGCCGGATGACAAAGGGACTCTGCCCCTGCCCGTTCTTCGGAAGCGACAAATAACCACCTCCGCCAGCGTGTGGGACGGCCAGACCATTGTGCTGGGCAATTTCAGCGATCAGATGCTCGATGCCCCATCAGACCTCAAAGTCACGCCCAAGGCTTCAGGCAAGAAGCAGAGCAAACAACTCCTTGTTTTCGTCACACCCACCATCATTGATCCGGCGGGCAATCCGGCCAACAAGGATATGGGCATCCCCTCGCGGTTACTAGGACGATAAATCCTCTAAACAGGGTGTGGCTGGAACTGCCGCGTAATCCCGGGAGCGCCGGCGTCCCGCCGGCGAGTTTTCCACGAAAGCAAAATCATAGAACTCGCCAGCGAGACGCTGGCGCTCCCGGGTTGTACCGCACCGCGCGGCGCTTTCAGTCACATATCTGCATTGCGGGTGTAACTGGAACTGCCGCGCCACTTAGGCTCTTAATCGTAATCTTGTTCTTAATCTCCCGGCCCGGGAGATTAAGATTAAGAAAAAGATTAAGAGTAAGAACATAAACTGCGCGGCAGTTCCAGTCACGCCCCCGGCATTGCCACTCGTTTGACACCTCCTCCCGTTTTTGGGATGCTCCCGCCGCAGCCTAAGTCGGGCGCGACAGCATCCGACGCGGGGGAACCAAAGTCCGGCAGTCCCGGACCGGGGCGCAGCGGTGTGAACCGCAGGTCACTTTCCAGACCCAGCCCGCCAGCTAACCTCGTCGGCGTATGAAAGGGCCATCCGCCGCACCAACCCGCTGCGGATTCCCGCCAACTCAATGCAAACTGACCGCAGTTCGGGTCCTAAATCATCGCCGCCGGGCGAACCGGCCGGCAGTCAGTCACCGGTGGCACGACAGTCCTTGGCGATCGTGGCACTGGCGGCGCTGGGCGTGGTTTATGGCGACATTGGGACCAGTCCGCTGTATGCGCTGAAAAGTTGTTTCTCCCCGCATGGGGGCGTGCCGCCGACCACGCACAATGTCCTGGGTTTGCTTTCGTTGATCTTCTGGTCGCTGATCCTGGTGGTTTCCGTGAAATACATCGCGCTGGTCATGCGGGCGGATAATCGCGGCGAAGGCGGCATCCTTTCCCTGCTCGCCCTGGCGGTGCCGGTGCGCGCGCATCGTTCCCCGCGGAAAACGATCTGGCTGCTGACTTCGTTGGGCGTCTGCGGCGCAGCCTTTCTTTACGGCGAAGGCTTGATCACGCCCGCCATCTCGGTGTTGAGCGCGGTGGAGGGATTGGAAATCGCCGCGCCCGCGTTACATGCCTACGTCATCCCCGTGACGGTGCTGTTGCTCGTCGGCCTGTTCAGCATGCAACGCATCGGGACCGGCAGCGTCGGCAGTATTTTCGGTTGGGTGATGCTGGTTTGGTTCGTCACGCTGGCGGTGTTGGGCGTGGTGCAAATCTGCAAGGCGCCCGAAGTCATCCGCGCCATCAATCCGGTTTACGGCTGGCGTTTCCTGGCCGCGAACGGCTTGAACGGATTCCATCAACTCGGCGCGGTGTTCCTCGTGCTGACCGGTGTCGAGGCGTTGTATGCGGACATGGGGCACTTCGGCAAAAAGCCCATCCGCGCCGCGTGGTTCGGACTCGTGCTGCCCGCGTTGTTTCTGAATTATCTCGGTCAAGGGGCGCTCGTGCTGGGCAATCCTGCCGCCGCGGAAAATCCCTTCTTCCGCCTCGCCCCGGAATGGGCGTTGTATCCGCTGATCATTCTCGCGAGTTGCGCGGCGATCATCGCCTCGCAAGCGCTCATCTCCGGCGCGTTCTCGCTGACCATGCAGGCCATGCAACTCGGCTACCTGCCCCGCCTCTCCATCGAACACACTTCCTCCGCCACGCGCGGCCAGATTTACATGCCGTGGATCAATTGGGGCCTCATGATCGGCAGCATCAGTCTGGTGCTGGGGTTCCGCGATTCAGACAAGCTGGCCGCCGCGTACGGGCTCTCGGTGGTTTTGACCATGTGCATCACCACCGTCATGCTCTTCGTGGTGGCGCAACGCTTGTGGCGCTGGAGCACGCTGCGCGCGGCCTGCGTCTGCGCGTTCTTTCTGGCGATTGAACTCGTGTTTCTCACGGCTAACGTGGCGAAAATCACGCACGGCGGCTGGCTGCCATTGGCCGTCGGCATGGTTGGTTTCACCATCATGGCCACCTGGAAAACCGGCCGCGCCCGCCTGCGCCAACGCCTGATCAACAACCTGCTGCCCATTGAAGACTTTCTCAAGGACGTGACCGAGAGCAAACCGCATCGTGTTTCCGGCACGGCGATCTTCCTCGCCGGCAACCCGGACGGCACGCCCGCCGCGCTCACGCACAATTTCAAGCACAACAAAATCCTCCACAAACGCGTCGTGCTGCTGACCGTTCTCATCGAGGAGATTCCCTACGTGGAGCAGGAACGCCGTGTGAGCGTGGCCGATCTCGGACAGGACTTTTATCGCGTCATCGGACGCTACGGCTTCATGGAGGAAGTGAATGCCGAGGAGATTTTGAAACTGTGCAAGCCGCACGGACTGAACTTCCGCGAGATGGAAACCACCTACTTCTTGAGCCGCGAAACCATCATCGCCAGCGAGCGGCGCGGATTGTCGCGCTGGCGCAAACGGCTCTTTGCCCTGCTCTCCCGCAACGCGCAACCGGCCAACGCCTACTTCCGCCTCCCGCCCAACCGCGTCGTGGAACTCGGCTTGCAGGTGGAGATTTGACTGTAACGGCAAACAGAATACCCCGCTGCAAAACTGCATCAACCAAAGCTATGTTTTGGGGATTGATCTGTTGATGGGAGTATGAAACTGCATTCCAACAATACTTGACTTGATTTCAGCAATATTTGTCTTGTCGTCCTTCTTTAGAAGTTTGATGTTCTCCAATCAAAACCATGAAGCCAAGATTTCGCATCCTGATTTTGGGAATGATTTTCTTCGTTATCGCTGGCGCTCCTAAAGCATTTTGTGAGCGCCTAATATTCCCTCTACTGTCGCTCGAATGCCAAAGCAACATCATAGTGACAGCCACCGTTGAGCACCCAAAGGCTTGCCCCATCGAACTGACCAATCTCATTTCAAATACAAATCTGATTTCGTTCGATGAGCAGACTCGAATCTCGAAAGTAATAGCGAAATATAAAAACGTGACCACCAACTCAGGACCACAAGGAAGCATCTTGAAGAAACGGGGTGTCCGCAAAGTTTTTACTGACCGCGAGACGACTAAATATCCCATCGCGTATTTTGCTTATACCAACTCTACCGCAACTGATGAAGTTTGGTCTTTGTTCAAAGGTGCCACATTCATCCGTTCTCGAACAAAAGCAGGCGACGGATACGATCTATACTTACTGGATATGAGTGTTGCGGGCGACCAAAAGCAAGCTGCTGACGGCCTACTTGTAACCTACCAAGAATACAGCGAGGGGACTCTTAATGGTCTGTACTTAGGTTTGTCGAATGCGCAAGATTCAATGAAAACGCATCTCAGCAGCTATTGTAAATTTCAGAAAGGGAAAATAGTTGGACCGTTTATCGGGTGGGATGAAGATGGGAATATTCAACTTGAAGCGCAATTCCTAGAACCGGTTGATTTGCTGAAATGTCAGGTTCTTAGATGGGATTTAGGTTGGGCTTTTGAAAACCCAATCGACATGAAGAAAGCGGCGACTTCTGTTAAGTAAACAGGAGTGAAAACCTCAGCCTAACTTTACCAACTCAACTCGCGTCAACTCCATCAACGGCCGGATCGTCGCCGCATCGAACTGAAACTTGCAGCCGGCGGTCGTAAACAATTCCGGCAACGGTCGGGAGCCGCCGAGCGCGAGCGCGGTTTTGTAGTCGCGCAGGGCTTTGGCTTTGTCGCGCTTCGAGTTCGCCCACACCTGCAACGCGCCGAGCTGCGCGATGCCGTATTCGATGTAGTAAAACGGATACAGAAAGATGTGGAGCTGGCGATGCCACAGGTTTGTCCGTACGTCCTCGAAGCCGGTCCAGTCCACGTCGCCACCGAACCGGTCCATGAGTTGATTCCACGCGGCGGAACGTTCGGCGCGGCTGTGGCCCGGATGCGTGTAGATCCAGTGTTGAAACGCATCCACCGTCGCGATCCAGCCCAGCGTGCTGATCACGCCTTCCAGATGCGTGCGCCGGGCGCGATTCCCCTCGGTCGGCGGATAAAACTCCTCGATGAATTCGTTGCCGAGCAATTCCATACTCATCGAAGCGACCTCGCAAAACTCGATCGGCGCGCTGCGATACGCGAGCAGGTCTTCATTGCGCGTGGCGAGCGCGTGGAAGGCGTGCCCCGCCTCGTGCAGGATGGTTTCCACATCGCGCTGCTGGCCGACGGCGTTCATGAAGATGAACGGCAGCCGCGCTTCATTGAGCGTGGATTGGTAACCGCCCGGCGCTTTGCCTTTGCGGTTCGCCAGATCGAGCAGCTTCAAATCCTGCATCTGTTGGAAACCGCCGGCGAGTTCGCCGTCCAGCTTGTCGAAAATCTTCTGCGTGCGCGTCACCATGTCAGCAACCTGTTCGAATGGCTTGAGCGCCGGGCGATTCAACGGATCAACCGCCGAATCCCACGGGCGCAGCTTGTCGAGACCGAGTTGCTGGCGGCGTTGCGCCTGCAATTCGCGCACGGCGGGAACAACCTCGCTTGCCACGGCATCATGGAAATCAAAGCAGTGCTGCGGCGTGTAATCAAAACGCCCTTTCGCGCGGAACGCGTAGTCGCGGTAATTTTTGAATCCTGCGTTCGCTGCGATTTTCTGGCGGAGATTCACGAGTTGATCGAACTGGTCTTCAAACTTCTCGGCTTCCTGCAAGCGACGCTTGGCCACGAGTTCCCACGCCTCCTGGCGCAACGGGCGGTCCGGCTCTTCGAGCAGCTTGCCCATCGCGACGAGCGTCTTTTCCTCGCCGCGGAACTGCACCGTGAGCGAGCCGCTGAGCTTCTGGTATTGCTGGCCGACCTTGGACTCCTCGGTTTCCAGCGCCACGTTTTCCTCACGGAACAACTCGACGTGATTCTGCACATCGCGGATGAACACGTCATAGCGCGGCGATGGCAGCTTGGTCCGTTGCGGATGCGCGATGAAGAGTTTCTCCAGCTTGAACTGGCTGGGCTTGAGTTGCGGCTCGATCTGTTCGACGAATTGCAGGTAAGCTTTCTCTGCGTCGGTGTTGTCCGTGTGACACGTCATTGCGATGTAACGGCGCGAAGCTTCCTCGTCGAGCGCGGCGCTGAGTTCACCCCACGCGAGCAACCACGCCTCCAGATCCGCGACGGTCTGGGCGGCGGCGATGCGGGTTTCAAGCTGCGCGAACAGCGGCGCGAGTTTCGACCAGTCCCCAAGATCAAGTTGCGCGGGGACGAACTGACGCGGCTTGTGAGCGGGCAAAGAACCGAATGGCAATAAACTCATGCCGCCAGCATAGGCAAAGCGGCTGTGATGGAAAGTTTTTCAATACGGCCCGGGGCAATAGCACAAACATGTCACACTCTTCGCCGGGTTGGACTATCCCCGAAGCCGGCGCGAAGATATGGTAGCCGACAAACACGGACATGCGTTTCTTGATGTTATCACCTTTTGAGTCCGAAATCAGACTGGCGGCCCGGCGCGTTCTTTTCTCCCTCGCGATGTTGGGATTTGCTCTGGCCGGCACCGCCAGCGCCGGACCAACCAACAGTCCGGTGCGCATCCGCTTCGTGGACAGCGCCACGGGTTTCGCGGTGCAACCAGACATGACTGAAACGACACCCCACGACGCCGCGAGCACCGGTTGGAAACTGCGGCGCTCCAGCGTCAATCAACGCGGTCAAGCCAACCTCTCGCTGCCAAGCGGTCGGCACACGATTTCCGTACGTGCGGATGGCTACCAGCCCATGACGGGAGAATTCGAGGTCCTGCCGGGCAATCCGTACCAGCTTCAGTTTCAACTGGACCCGGTGATCGCGCCGCGCGAAATCCAGCCGGAATACGTGACGACGTTGCAGCGCCGGAACGAAACTGTCTTCGTCGGCTATGTGGCCGATGATGAGTCCGGTGAGCCGCTGGCGGATACTCTGGTGCGCACCGAGCCGAGCGGACGCGAAACCCGCACAGACGCGCGAGGCTATTTCCAGATTTACGTTCCGGTCCAAACGCGGGCTGAAGCCACGAACACGCCAGCCCGGTTGATCTTTGCCAAAGACGGATTCCGCCCCGAAGTCCGCAGCCATCTCGAACTGTGGTCGGAAGGCGATTGGGTTTACCGCACCCGGTTGCAGCGGGGCGAGGGAGAAAACGTCGTGGATGAACGCACGCTGCGGCGGCGCAGTGAATATCCGATCGCAATACGTGGAGAAACTCCGACCACCAGCAGCGCGGAATCCGCGCCCACCCCGGCAGCGGTTGAAACCGCGCTCGCGGCAGCCGCCAGCGGCGGCGGTGGTGTGGTCACTCAACAACTCGCGTCCACCACCGCGCACGTCCGCATTCCCACCAACATCCGCGTGTTGCGCCAGGACGGCTTCACGATTGATTACATCTCGTTGCAGACTTATTGCCAGCGGTCGTTGCCTTCGGAGTGGATCGCCTCGTGGGGCAGCACCGGACCGGGCAACAGCGGCACGAACTGCTTGCTCGCCGGCGCGGTGGCGATCCGCACTTACGCAGCGGGTTTCGTCAATTCACTGGATGACGTGAATTACGACATATGCGGCACGACATCCTGCCAGGCTTACATCCACACTGCCAGCGACAGTCGCACCACCGCCGCCGTCAACGCCACGGCGAACTGGGTGATGTTCAAGCCCGGCGCAACGCGGATCGGATTCAAAATCACGGAATACTCCGCCGAGAATAATTCGGCCGGATTCGGCTGCGGTGACGGTTACACCCAACCGACCGGTGGTTGCATCGCCGACCCCGTTTGCCTGGGCGAAGTCCGCTTTGGCCACGGTCGCGGCATGTGTCAGTGGGGCACGGCGCGGTGGGCCAGTGGCCGCCGGATGCAGAATCGCGTCACGAGCGACTCGGTCACGAATGGTTATCCGATCCAGAACTGGGTCTGGCTCTGCGAACATTATTATCCCGACCTCGTCCTGGCGCAGGGCGCACCGCTCGGCATCGGTGACGACGTGAAGGTGCTCGGCGTCGCCAGCCTCAGCATCCGGGCATGTCCCGGCAACAGCATCACCAACGGCACACTTTGTCCGCCGGTCGCGACCAAAGTCTCCGGCAGCGGGGGCACGATCATCGGCGGCCCGAGTCTCGTCACGGTGGATGGCATCGGCCACACGTGGTGGCAGGTGGATTGGGGGGACACGAACGGTTGGTGCGTGGAAAACTATCTTGAACGTGTCAGCGCCACGCCGGGCATGCCCAACAACCTCACCGCCACGGCGGCGTCCGCTTTTCGCATCAACTTGAACTGGACCGACACCGCTTCCAATGAGATGGGCACTTATATCGAACGCGCTGTTTCCGCCAGTGGTCCGTGGACGGCCAACGCCTTTGTCCGCGCCGGAGTCTTGACCTACGCCGATACGAACGTGATTCCGAACGCGACCTATCACTATCGCGTCCGGACCTTCAACCAGACCGCCACCTCGGCTTACTCGAACACCACCAACGCGACGGCCCTGGGTTTCCCGCCGGTGCTGACGGCAATCCCGAACCAAACCGGGTTTGAAACCATCCTGCTGACGTTCACCAACACGGCGACGGCCACGGACTTCGTTATGCCGCTCACGGATTTTGAAGCCCATGCCGCCGGCGTGGAGATCCTGTTTCAAGAACCGCGCTTTTCCGGTTCGACTTCCGGCTGGATGAGCAATGCGCCTAACGTGTCATTGACCACCGCCACCGTGCCGCCGGGAAACACCAGCACCCGGGCGCTCAACGTCAGTTGGGCCTTCACCAACAATGCGACGGCCCCCTGGGTGCGCCTCACCACTTCCGGGGTCGCAACATTTCCCAATCCGGTCATTGATCTGACCCGGCGGCTGCGGTTCCGGATCTGGAGCGACAAAGCCATCCGCGTCGGGCTCGGCATCCGTGAGGCAACCATCCCTGCCGGCACGGCCATCGGATCGAACGGCGGCGGCACGGGCGCCATCGAATGGGTGGGCATCACCAGTTCCAGCGGGGGCCAACCGCAGCCGACCCGCACGGTCACCGCCAGCAACTGGACCACGCTGGAGTTCAATTTCACGACCGAGCCGGCGCTCAATTTCGTCAGCGGCAATGGCGTGCTATCCACGGCCTCCGGGCTGGCGGTTTTGGAACACATCGCCTTTGCGCCGGTCGGGAATAGCACCACGCACAATCTTTATCTCGACGACTTCGAGGTGTACACGCCGAACGCGCTGACTTACTCGCTGAGCAATGCGCCGTCCGGTGCGGCCATCGGCGCAAGTTCCGGCGTGTTCACCTGGACGCCGACTGAAGCGCAAGGCCCGGGCATTTACAATCTGGGCGTCATCGTCACCGACAGCGGTGCGCCACCGCAGAGTGACCTGGAAGCCTTTTCCGTCACAGTGAATGAAACCAACGCCACGCCGCTCCTGACCATTCCACCAACGCAGAACATCGTGGAACTCGCCGCCTGGACTGCGACGAATAGCGCCACCGATGCCGACCTGCCGGCCAACACCCTGACGTTTGGTTTGGTGTCCGGGCCGCCGGGACTGACTCTCACTCCAGGCACAGGTGCGATGAACTGGACCCCGGCCGAAGATCAAGGCCCGGGAAGTTATCCGGTGACGGTGCGGGTGTTCGACGATGGCCCGCCGTCGCTCAGCGTCACGAACACTTTCACAATTCATGTCAACGAGACGAACGCCGCGCCCAGTCTGACCGCCATCGCGAGCAAGACGGTTCACGCGGGAACGTTGGTGACGCAAACGGCCTCGGCCACGGATTCTGATCTGCCGGCAAATACGCTCAATTACAGCCTGCTCGCGCCGCCACCGAACGCGAACATTGCCTCCGGATCAGGCGTCTTCTCTTGGCAGACCAGCGATGCTGACGCCAACACAACCAACAACATCACGGTCCAAGTTGCCGACGACGGCGCTCCAGCCTTGAGTGACACGGAAAATTTCACCGTCACTATTTTGCCCCGCCCGTTGATCCAACAGATTGAACTCGTTGACACGAACATTCTCCTGACGTGGAGCGCCATCAGCGGCTGCAACTATCGCGTGCAGGCGAAAACGAATCTCAACGATGTTACCTGGTTCGATCTCACCCCGGACGTCACCGCCACCGGCGCAACCGCCACGCACACCAAGCCGCTTGGTGATGCGGCAAGGTTTTATCGCGTGCAAGTGCTGACGCCTTGATCACGGTGCGGCGGGCGGGCCTGTCGCTGGCTTTACGGTGGCATCGCCTTCATCCACATCGCCCGCCGTGCTGCGGACGCGACGATAATTTACGTTCGCATCTTCGTTTTCCGGGAGCTTCGGTCCGGCATAAAGCACCGCCAGTTCCGCCAGCGCGGCGCTCACATCTTTGCCGTAACCGGATAGCGCGGCGAAGCGCAGGTGCGGGGCGGTCTCCGTTTGGGCGAACGGGATGGTTTGCGGATTCCAAGTGGAAGGCAGTTCGCCGCCCGCGACTTTGCGCCAGGTCTGACCGTCATCGCTCACCTCGATCAGGTAACGGCGCACGGCACCAAGATGATCGCGATCATTCTGGCGGTTCATCACTGCCACACCAGTCATCGCGACGGCATTGGTGAAGGAAATTGTTAGAACGTGCGGATGCTTGTTGCCATCGGTGCCGCGTCCGCGTCCGCCTGCGAGCCAGAAGGTGTTCGGATCGCCGTCCATCGCATCGCGCCCTTCGCCGCTGTTGGCGGTCACGGTAGCACCCAGCTTGCGCATGACCAAAGTATCGAACCACAACGCGCGCAACTGTTCGGGCGACACGGAAACTTTCGGCTGAAACTTGGCGCTGGCGGCATAGTCGAGCAGCGAGCGGCGCAACTGCCGCGCGACGATGCGCTCGTCGAGCTTGGTGGAAATATCGAAGGAACAAACCAGCAACTTCCCCTGCCCCACACGGGCTTCAAAGATCGGCGCGAGTTTCCAATTGCGATTCCAATCATCAATCGCGGCGACGATGGGTTTCAACTCGCGAGGCAGTTTGCCGATGTTGATCGCGCGCGTGCCCTTGGTGATTTGCGTCCATTGCCAGTCGCAGTTGGCTTCCGTCGGAAAACCCATCAATGCGGGATGCTTGGTGTCGCACCAAAGCCCGAGCATGCGTCCCCACTGCGGACTCATCAGGCGATTCCAGAAGACGGGAATGTTGTCGAGCGGCGGACTGGACCAATCGAGATCGGCATTGCGCGGGAGGAACAGAACTTTGCCGCCGGTGGCGAGCTTTGCTTCCGCTTCACTCCAAGAACTTGTCACGAGCACGTTCGTGCTGAAGTCGGCAGAGACCTGCGCCGGGTAGAGCCAGAAGTTCCATGAATTCTGAAATCTAACGCCTTTGCTGTCGGCTCCGCTCAGCATGAACCGATATGAAGCAGGCGCCGGAAATCTGCTGAGATCGTAGCGCATCGCACCGAGGTTTGTGTTCCTGCCAAAAGCGAGAGACCGAATGCGAAACTCATCAAAATCCACAGGCCGGCCCGCATTGTTCAAGATTTCCCATTTGATGCGCGGGTTTATTTCTAAGTCAGGACCGTAGTGTGTGATCTCAATTGGAGCTTCGAATAACTCAGCCGTAGTGAACACACGCTTGCTCAACCGCGCCAACGGCACGGTGGGGCTGCAGAATCTCCGCCACTCGTCGGCCTTCACATAGCCTTTCTCCTCCCAAAACGGATCGAGCAGACCGACGAGCGCCGTGCCCTGCCCAGTGTAATCATGCAGGTCGAGCAGTTGAAAGCCGCCGAGACCGGGCGTGCGGAGATTGGCTTCAATTTCCTCCTTGTAGCAGGCGAGTTGATAGCGACCCGAGGCATGGGCGAATTCTTTGTTGTATTCCAGCACGCCATTGGTGGCAGCGGAGGCACGGAAGATTTCGTAGTTCCCTGGTCGAATGAAGCCCGTAAACTTCTTGATCACGTCGAAATCGGGATAGGCGACCCACTGGCCGAGTTCATGGGCGAGGTTTGGGACGTCCACACCTTGCATGGCGCGGGCGTAATCGCGCCCGAACCAGCCGCGTTCGCCGCGCATCATGTTTTGCCCGATGCGATGCACGGCGAGAAAATCCGCCTTGTCGCCGACCGGGCCGGGTTCGTCAATCAACGACCAACCGGTGT
This sequence comes from uncultured Bifidobacterium sp., assembly GCA_964594985.1. Lineage (GTDB taxonomy): Bacteria > Verrucomicrobiota > Verrucomicrobiia > Limisphaerales > JADLHS01 > JADLHS01. The sequence continues at coordinate 30,248 of CAZQNQ010000008.1, read as the reverse complement.
CGGGCGTGTAAAGCCGGCGCGGGTCAAGTTTGCGGAAATGTTGCACCCACTTTGAACACGCTTCCTTCCAGCGACCCTTGGCTTCGTTGCTGGCGGACATGAGTGCGAACGACGGATGATTGCCGTAGTATTTGATCATGCGCTCGGTTTCTTCGTAGAGCATCTGCTCCATCGGCGTGCCGGGGCTGATCTCGTTCCACATGCCGGGCTCGGGCTGGAGATAAATGCCGACCTCATCCGCCGCCGTGAACGCCGCTTCCGGCGGACAGAACGAGTGGAAGCGCACGTGGTTCAAGCCCCACGCCTTGCAGGTCTTAAACAACTTCAACCAATACTCGACATCGCACGGCGGATAACCGGTGAGCGGAAAATCGCCCCCGTGATGCGTGCCGCGAAGGTGCGTAGGACGACCATTGACGATGAATTCCTGGCCGGAGGTTTTGAAGTCGCGGAGACCGACGACAACTTTTCGCTTTTCGAGATCACGACCATTCTCCGCCGCGATAGAAAGAGTTAATTCTTGCATCTGCGGACTGAACTCATCCCAACGATTGGTTTCCAGTCCACAGGTGAGTTCGGTTGTGACGCCATTGGTGGGCACTGCGACAGGTCTGGATGACCCCGTCAGTATCGGTCGCCCAATCACTGGCCGCTGACCATCACGCCCCCGGAGTTGGCTGACCGCCACCCGGACCACCGCTTCCTGTGGGCCAGCGTTCCCAAGCTTGATCTTTAGCCGCGCCTCGTTGCCGGCGAAATGGACTTGAACATCCTCCATCCAAACCAGCGGCGTGCTGCGCAACTCAATCTTCCCAACGATCCCATTCCACGTGCTGCCGAGCGAATCCGATACCGCGTGCGCGTCCGGGCGATAGTTCATCAACATCCGGTTGTCCACACGTACGGTGAGGCGATGCTTGCCGGGCGTCACGATGCCGAAATCAAATTCATGCGGCGTGCAAAGGGAGCGGTTTGTGCCAATAAGTTTGTCATCGAGCCAGGCGCGGGTTTCCCAGCGCGTGCGTTCGAGGAACACCACCACCCGCCGCCCTTCCCATTCCTTGGGAATCTCGATGTCGCGTTGATACCACGCCGCGCCGAGATAATGTCGTTGCGGCTGGCTCACGAACGGGACTTTCACCTGCCCCGGCGTCGTGAACGCTTTGTAGTCCTCACGCTGAAACCAAAGCTTGTCGTAGAGCGAGAGCACCCACGGCGTGTTGGTGCTGATTTCATCGCCGTAGCCCTGGGCTTGGAGAATGCCGGGCAACCGAATGCTCTGCGTCAGGTCGCGATTGAAATAGGCGTCCTCGATTCCGACATCATGACGATCCATCTGGAAGCGCCACTGGCCCGCGAGCGATTGGTGAAATGATTCGGCGCGCGCGGCTGGTTGGGAAAACCAACCGGCGAGCAGCAAGCCCAGTAGGAATGGTTTGAAGCGAAGCACCTTGATCATGACCTGGTCCGGCATGCTAATGAAATGGCGCGGGCGAGCCAACTTTTGGCAACCACCATTTGTGGTGAGGCAAAAGGTGCCGCGGAGATTTCTATGTCAAGGTTTGCGCACTCCATGGATAAACCCCGGCTTGATTCCAAGCTAATCACCTTAATACCGGGGAAACAAGCCGGCAATGGAGTTTGGAGTTTTGTTTGGCCACCGGGCTTTGTATAAAACGTCATGCTCCGAAGCGAACTCCAGCGCCTGCTCGGGCCGACCCCACTTCCACTCTGGCTGCGCGCCATTTTGTTCGCCGCCGCCTATTTCCTGTGCGCGGAAGTCGGGAACTTTCTCACGCCCGCGACTTCGGAGCGGACCTACGTGATCTTCTGGCTGCCGGCGGGGTTGTATGTGGCGGTGCTGCTATTGCATGCCCCGCGGCATTGGGGCTGGTTCATCGCCGCCGCCTTGCCGGCCAATCTGGCGTTTGATCTGACCAAGGGGACGCCGTTTTACCTCATCCTGGCGTTCTACACGAGCAACACGGTGCAAGCCACACTCGGGGCGTGGCTCGTGCAAACCTTCGTCGCGCCTCAGACCCGGCTGCGTAGCGTCAAAGAATTTTTCGGCTTCATTGTCTTGGCTGGCATTTTCAGCACGGTGTCCGGAGCCCTCATCGGGGCGGGCGCACTCCACGCCGCCGGGTTGAACAGTGATTTCCTTCAAGCCGTAAAGACCTGGTGGGGCAGTTGCGCGATGGCGGTTTTGTTGTTCAGCCCGGTCATAATCACCTGGTGCGATTCCGCGGATCGCCCGAGTTCGAGCCCGGAACAAAAACGGTGGCGCATCATCGAGGGGATCGCGTTGTACGGCGGATTGATCATCGGGACCTGGTTGATTTTTGTCATGAGCCCGGGCATCACCACGCCGTATAAATTCCGCACCCTGCCCTTCCTGGTCTGGGCCGGCCTTCGGTTTGGACGCCGCGGGGCAGCAACGGCAAATCTGATTTATGCCGCGCTGGTGGTTTACAGTGCAAGTCATGGGCCGCAATTGCCCAACGCCGGCGGGCTCACCACCAGCGAGGTGACGTTCACGATCCAAACCTTTCTCGTAATCGCCGCGCTCGTGGGATTGGTGCCCGCCATCACGTTGGCGGAACGCGATAATGCCCTGGTCAAGCTGCGCGAAAGCGAGACGCACTATCGCAACCTCACCGAAGCCGCCTTCGAAGGCGTGTGCATCAGCGAGAACGGCCGCCTGCTGGACGTGAGCGACCAGTTACTCGCCATGCTCAACTACAAGCGGCAGGAAGTGTTGGGCCGGCAGATCCCGGAATTCATCGCCCCGGAATCCCGCGAAGCCGTCGCCGAGGCCATCCGCTCAAAATCAGAAGCGCCTTATCTCGTCCAACTGCTCCGCAAGGACGGTCGCATCCTGCCCTGTGAAGTCCGCGCCAAAGTGGTCCAGGCCGGCGACCGCAGCTTGCGGATGACGGCGTTGCGCGATCTTACGGAGCGGCTCCGGGCCGAGGCGGCGCTGCGGGAAAACCAGCGGATGCTGGCCACCTTGATGGCCAACCTGCCGGGTCTGGTGTATCGCTGCCAGAATGACAGGGATTGGACGATGCTCTTCGTGAGCGAAGGCGCTTATATGCTCACGGGCTATCGCCCGCAGGATCTGCTGGCAAATCGGACGCTGAGTTTTGCTTCGCTGATTCATCCCGACGACCAGCCCCGGGCGCAACAGACGGTGCAGACTGCCGTGCAGCGGCGGGGAGTGTTCGAGTTGAATTATCGCATTCGCACCGCCATCGGAGAGGAAAAGTGGGTATGGGAACGGGGCCAAGGGGTGTATGGCCCGGACGGAAACCTGATCGCGCTGGAAGGATTTATCACCGACATCACCGCCCGGCGCAATGCCGAGGCGGAACGGGAGGCGGCCACGCAGCGGGTGCAGGAAATCCACGCGGAATTCACCCGCCAACTCATTGCGTCGCAGGAAGCCGAGCGGACACGCATTGCCCGCGAGATCCACGATCACCTCGGCCAACTACTGACCGCGCTGAAGCTGGATCTGCGCTCGTTGGAACGCCGGAGCGCCGGGATCAACGACCCCGAATTGCAGACCGCACTGCTTGATAAGATCAGTTCGGCCCGGGAACTCGCGGACGAAACCATCACCTCCGTTCAGAAGATCGCCTCCGAGCTGCGGCCCGGCATCCTGGATCGGTTGGGGCTGGCCGCCGCAATCGAGGCCGAAGCGCAGACCTTCGCCGCGCGCTCGGGCGTCACTTGCAAATGTTCCGTCCCGGATGAAACCCCAGCGCTGCCCCAAGACCGGGCGATCGCCGCCTTCCGGATCTTTCAGGAGATCATGACCAACGTGGCCCGGCACGCACATGCCACCGTGGTTGAGATCGAACTGCGCCTGGACGCCACCCGGCTGGAGCTTGAGGTCACCGACGATGGCATCGGGCTGGAGGAAAAACATTTTGCCAACCCCAAATCCTTTGGCTTGCTCGGCATGACGGAACGTGCGGAAATATTGGGCGGACGGATTGAGTTCCGGAAACACCCTGCCGGCAGTGGAACTGTCGTGGCGGTGCAGTTGCCGCTCAGCGAAACCAAGTTGCCAAATTGATGAAACGCATCCTCCTGATTGATGATCACGCCATACTCCGCAAAGGGTTGAAAGAAACCCTGGAGGAGGAATTGGGCCGGCTCACCTTCGGCGAAGCGGATCACGCGCAGCAGGGGCTCGAACTGATCTGGCAAAAGGAGTGGGATCTGGTGGTGCTCGACATCAACCTGGGCGAACGGAACGGTCTTGATCTGCTCATCGAAATCCAAAAGGCCCGCCCCAAACTTCCCGTGTTGATCTTGAGCATGTATCCCGTGGCCGAGTTCGCCGTGCGCGCGCTGAAACAGGGCGCCGCCGGCTATCTGAACAAACAGAGCGCGCCGGAGGAACTGGTCAATGCCGTGCAAACCCTCCTCGCCGGCCGCCGCTACATCAGCGCGGAACTGGCCGACCGGCTCGCGGATGATCTGGTGCGGGATTCCAACAAGCTGCCGCACGAAGAACTTTCCACCCGGGAATATCAGGTCATGCTTATGCTTGCATCCGGGAAGATCCAAAAGGAAATCGCCGCCGAACTTTCGCTCAGCGCCAAGACGGTTTCCACCTACCATACGCGCATCCTCAAAAAACTCGGCCTCAAGAACGACATCGAGGTTTCGCGCTACGCAATGCAGAACAAGCTCGTGACGTGATGAAAATTGGGCCTTGCCAAATCGAGACAAGGCCATCCCCTTCAACCTTTCTGATGTATCAACTGGTGTGCGCGCCATCCCTGCCCGAATGCGAGTAATTGTGTGCGTAGATGAAGCGGCCGATTTCCCACCTCTTGAAATCGCCGGCAATTTGTATCATCATGTTTGCGGTGTTGAACCTGATCTTTCTTCGGCTCTTTCCTAAAAGAGCGAAAGACCCTCCAGCCTTGCTCCATAAAAACACGGCGGCGCATCCGACCGAAGAATGGCTCAAAGCCCGCATCTGTGAAATCCACGCGTTCTGTGGTCAGCATCTTCCCACAACCGCAATTTTGGTCGCCCATGAAGACGATGTTGAGTTGCTACGCCAAAAACTTAAATGTTTACGTCGGTTTGAGCCGGGCGCGCAGTTTTCTTGGTGTGACTGTTGAGCGCCAATCCCCCCAACGCCCTGAGAAGGTTTACGGCTTGGCCTTGACACTTGCCATCGCAGTCGCGGCGGCTTTCTGGAATTCGCGGCGGACGTCGCTGGCGTCGCTGTTGGGAAAGTTGGCGCGCTGCACCATCAGGACGTAGGCGACGCCTTTGACTGGATCAATCCACGCTTGCGTGCCCCACGCGCCGCCATGACCGAAGCTGCCGGGGGAAAGCATTTCGGGTACGCCTGGGTGCGGTGTTTTCAATACGCATGTGCCGATGCCCCAGCCGTAGTTCGTGCCGCGATTCCCGTAGGTGTCATTCTGGAAAAAGCCCGTGGGCATATCGCCGGTCTGCGGCGTGGACAGAAATTTCAGGGCGGCGGCGCTCAGGTAGCGGTGGCCTTCGAGCGAACCGCCATTGAGCAACATCTGGCAGAACCGCGCGTAATCCGGCGCGGTGGAATAAAGTCCGCCATTGCCTTGCGGCGGACGGTCGCGCGGACCGAACTCCGATCGCGGCGGGACGGATTCGAGTGCGCCGGTGTCTCTGTTCTTCGCATAAGCGGTGGCCAGGCGGGCGCGTTGTTCGGCGGTGGGATAGAATGTCGTGTTCGTCATGCCGAGCGGATCAAAGAGTCGCTTTTGCAGAAACGCATCAAAGCTCATCCCGCTCACCACTTCGACGATGCGTGCTCCGGCGTTGATGCCGCTCTGGCAGTATTGCCATTTCGCCCCGGGTTCGTATTGCATCGGGGCGGCAAGCCAGAGCGGGACGAGGTCGGCGAGGGTTTTGGCCTGCCGCGCCGCGTCGCCGCCCGCTTCGCCAAGGCCGGAGGTGTGCGTGAGGATTTGCGCGATGGTCAGATTGGCGGGCTTGCCGGAAGGCGTTTTCAGATTGGCGAACTCGGGCAAGTATTTCGCGACCGGATCGGCGACGTTGAGTTTGCCCTCGTCTTGCAACATCAGAATCGCGACGCCGGTCACGGGTTTGGTCATGGAGGCGATCCAGAACAACGTGTTCGGGGTCATCGGGCGCTTGTCGGCGACGTTGGCAAGCCCGGTGGTTTCCAAGTGAACGGCTTTATCCTTGGTGACGACCACAGTAATCGCGCCGGCGATTTCGTTCTGGGCAATCATTCCCTCCATCGCGGCGCCGACCCCGGGCAACTTCGGCGTTTCAGCGCGGACGGATAAAGCGGTGACGAAGACAAGGCTGGCGGCAATAAGGGCTGGCTTCATGGGTGGGAGTCTAGCCGAGCAGCTCCCACCGAAGCAAGGGGCTGGAGGCGGACTGGGTGTGACTGAAACTGCCGCACGGTCCTTCCCTTCTTACTCTTAATCTTGTTCTTAATCGCCGCCGGGACAGATTAAGAAAAAGATTACGATTACGATTAAGAGCCGGGGGGGGCCGGCACGGCACTTCCAGTCTCACCCAGGCGGACTTTCCTTCCTGTAAACCTGGGGCTGCAAACATCAGGATTGAATCGCTGGCGGTTTGCGGCTAACCATTCGCGCATCCTATGAACACATTCCTTTACGGTTGGCGCAGGAAGCTTCTAATCGCTTTGGCATCGCTGGGTTTTGTCACCGCGCTGTCGGCCACGGATTTCGCGCAATGGCGCGGGCCGGTGCGCGACGGGCATTCGCCCGAAACCGGTTTGCTTCAGGAATGGCCGACGGACGGACCGAAATTGCTCTGGCAGGCGACGAATGTGCTTGGGGGCTATTCCACGCCGGCAGTCGCAGGCGAGCGCATTTATCTGCTCGGCAGCGAAACCGGGGAGGAATCCGTGCTCGCGCTTGCGGTGAAAGACGGCAGCCGGGTCTGGGCGGCGAAACTGGGCAAGGTGGGTCATCCGGAACAGAACCCGAGTTATCCCGGCGCGCGTTCGACGCCAACGGTGGACGGTAAATTCCTGTTCGCGCTGGGGTCCGACGGCGATCTGGTCTGTCTGGAAACGGCGAACGGCAAGGAAGTTTGGCGCAAACATCTGCGCACGGATTTCGGCGGCAAATATGGCGAGTGGGCGTATGCGGAATCGCCGCTGGTGGATGGCGATAAATTGATCGTCACGCCCGGCGGGACGAACGCGACGTTGGTGGCGTTGAACAAAAAGACCGGCGAGCTGATCTGGAAATGCGCCGTGCCCGAGGGGAGTGCGGCGGGTTATTCGTCGGTGATCATCGCGGAGTTCTCCGGCGTGCGGCAATACGTGCAGTTTCTCGCGAGCGGGTTGATGGGCGTTGATCCGGCCAGCGGTCAGTTGCTCTGGCGTTACGAGAAGTCGGGCAAAGGCAGTCCGGCGGTGATCATCACGCCGTTGGTGAGCGACGGCATGATCTACAGCGGGGCGTTTCGCGCGACGACCGCGCTCATCAAGCCGGTGCGGAAGGACGGCACGTTCACGGTGGAGGAGATTTATTCCAACGGCAAATTGCCGGTCGGGCTGGGCGGCGTGGTGAAGGTGGGCGATTATTTTTACGGCAGCGGCAGCACGGCGGCGATGTGCGTGGAATTCAAGACCGGCACGGTGAAGTGGGAGGAGCGCAGCATCGGCGCGGGGTCGCTCCTGGTGGCGGATGGGCGCGTCTATGTCCATGCCGAGAGTGGCGATGTGGCGTTGTTCGAGCCAAGCGCGGAAGCGTATCGCGAGAAAGGCCGTTTCACGCCGCCGGGTCTGCCATCGCGCGCAAATCCGATGGAGAAGGCGTGGACGTATCCGGTCATCGCGAACGGCAAGCTCTACATCCGCGACAAGGAATCCCTGTGGTGCTACGACGTGAAGGGGAAGTAGGCTTCATCAGTTGAGTTGCCAATGGGGAGATTCGATGATGTCGCAATCCGACCTCAACTGGCGCATGACCGGGTTCTTCCTGCTCGCCCTTGCGTTGCTGGGTTTCGTGATGAAACTGATCGTGCTGCTCCTGCCAGTGACGGCGCGCAACGATAGGGCGGGAATATTCTGGCTGCTCCTTTCACCGAATGCGCTCAGGCGTTTGCAACCTGCGATCGAACTCTGGCGGGGGCTGTGCCAATCGCTGCTGTGGTTCGGCGCGGTCCTGGTGAGTTACGAGACTTACTGGTGGTTGGTCGGCGGCGGTCACATACACGGACTGCTCCTGAGCTACGCCGCCCTGCCCATCCTTTTGCTGATGACCGAATTCCTCGTTTCGCTGGCAACCATCGTATGGCTGCCCAGCGGCCAACGGCTCCCGCCGCTTCACCGCCGCCTGTGGTTGACGCGCGGCCTTGCTGATTTTTGGGGTTCCCGCTGGAATCTGTGGTTCAGTGATTGGTTCCGCTACGCCATTCTTTCGCGGCTGCGCCGGCGGCCCGGCTTCGCGCTCTTTCTGATCTTTGCCGTCTCAGGCGTGATGCACGAAGGGGTGATCAATGTGCCGCTCTATTATCTCACCGACCGGGCATTGTTCGGCTCGATGATGGTCTATTTTCTCCTTCAAGCCGCCGGCATCCTGGTGGAGCGGCAATTCTTGCAGAGACGGATTGTTTTGAAGATGGGGTTCGCCTGGCTCGTGATCCTTGCGCCAGTTCCTCTCATCATGAACGAAGGGCTGCTGCGCACGCTGCATCTCTGGCCGCAATAGGTTTCCGGATCAACAGATTTCTTGAGAACGGCTCTAATCCCGCAAGCCACGGAATTCGTCAATCCGGGATTCGCAAGCTATCGCCCACCACAACTTCCCGGTATTCTTTGCCGCGCGTATGAATCCGTTCGCTCTGCCTCCTGACTATCCCCGCATCAAGCGGGTGCGCAGTTTTCAGGAACTGGTCAGCACACCGTTTGCAGGCGGTGTCAATGCGCTGTGCTGGGAACGCACGTTGCCCGGGGATTTTGGCGCAGTCGTGCAATTGCTCGGCGTGAGCGAAGGCGTCACTCCGGTTGACGAGGCGCGCTTGCGGACGCTGCCGGTAAGCGCGGCAGGTTGCGCTGCGATTGAGGTGCTGCTTGAAGATCAGCGATTGCTCCGGGAACACGGCGCGGCACCGGTGCTCAATTGCTTTCAGAGTTACCCGCGCGAGGAAAATCCGGTCGTCGTGCCCACGGATGTTTACTCCTTCCATGCCGACAGCGCGCCGGTGGAGGCGGACACTTTTCTATGCACCTATCATGGAGCGCCGAGCGAAGGGTTGCGCAACGAGGAGGCGCAACGCCGCGTGGATCATCCCAAAACCCGCGCGGAACTGCTCCAGTTGTTTGGCGGCGAGGAGGGCGAGGAGTTCCGTGAATTTCTGGCCGAGAATTGTTACGACCTCCACTACGCCCCTGCCCCGCTGGCGCGACCGTTTTCCTTCGGCATCGGCCATCTCTGGCGCATCGCGACGGATTGGCCGGGCTGTCCGGTGCCGCCGTGCATTCATCGCGCGCCGGAAAACCTTCCCGGTCAGCCAGCGCGGTTGCTGCTGATCTGTTGAACGCCAGCCGCCTTGGCTCCCTTCCCAGCCATTCTCCATTCTGGACGGGAACTTTTTCGATTGGACGGCGGGAAGCTTTCCTTCCGACACTGGGCCATGGCAAAACCTGAATTGCAGATCGAAAAACTCGTCATCGGCACCGGCACGGCCGCCAAGAAGGGCGACACCGTCAAAGTCCATTACACCGGCTGGTTCACCGATGGCGGCAAGTTCGACAGTTCCGTGGATCGCGACGAGCCATTCGAGTTCGTGTTGGGCGCGGGCATGGTCATCGCGGGCTGGGACTTGGGCGTGGCCACCATGAAAGTCGGTGACAAGGTCAAACTCACCATCCCGCCGGAACTCGCTTACGGACGCGATGGTTATCCCGGGGCGATCCCGCCAAACTCCACGTTGGTGTTTGAGGTGGAATTGTTGGGCATCGGCTGATGAGGTTCAGGCTGGTGTGATTGAAACTGCCGCGCCGTCCCGGGAGCGCCGGCGTCCCGCCGGCGTGTTTCTTTGGCCAAAACACCTGGCCGACTCGCCAGCAAGATGCTGGCGCTCCCGGGCCGCGCTGGTGAACATCTGGCCGTTCACCTCCAGCGCAATCCCGCTCAATCCGCAGGCAAGGAATTCAAAAGCAACGGGGCCGCCGCCCGGAGATCGGTGAAATCAGTCGGATAGGCCCCGGTTGGCTGCAAAGTCAACCGGGCCAGTTCGGCGGCGCTGCGCGCGCCAAGTTTCCGCATTGCACTGCCGCGATGCACCTTCACGGTGACCAGGGCCAGATGCAACTTCTCGGCAATTTCCTTGTTGAGCATTCCCGCCAGGACCAGTCGCACCACTTCCGCCTCGCGCGGGGTGAGTTGCTCCAACCGCCGTTGGCGGTCATCATCGTGCAACCGGTGTTGCAGGCCCTCGTGCGATTGATTCAGCGCGTTGGCGATTGCCGCGTTCAGTTCGGCTGGCTCGCAAGATTTGAGCAAGACATCCTCCGCTCCGGCGCGCATGAGTTGCACCACCGTGCGGATGTCAGCCTTGCCGATCAGGACGATGATCGGGAGCCGCCAGCCTTTTGCTCTGAGTTGTTCAAAGCTCTCCAGCGTCCTCGGATCTCCGCCATCGAATTCAATTACCAGACAGGCAGGACCGGCTGGCATCGGGTCGGCTAAAATGGTGTGCAAGGAGAAATACAGTCCCAGCAGAACATTCGAGGCCGCCAAGGACGGCCGGAGTTGCCCCACAAGGTCTGGGTTCTGGCAAAGCATGACGACCGTTCCGAACGGCTTGCTGGTCGCCACCGGACGCGCTACCGAGACTGGTAATGGACCAGCCACTCCGGTTCGGGGCGAAAGATAGATGGCCACCTTGGCCTCATGCGTTCCCGACCAGGAAGTCTGGCGTGCTTGACTCGCGTTGTTGAAGATTTGGCTCGGCATACGGTGACTGTGCCATGGCCGGCGCAAGTCGCTCCTTGCGCGAAACAACCCAGCCCGGCCATTGGCAACAGGTAGTTTTTATCAGGCTGCCGCCCCGGAGGATATACCCACTAACCGGTAGGCGGCTTAGTCCAAACCACAGGAGATTGAGAGGCCAAAAGCCATGCTACGACTGGAAACGACCAGGATTTTAGCGCACCACCGCCAAACTGATTTCACCCCGTAGTAACCACAATCAGATTGAGTAATCGCCCGCATATACAAGCGTAAACCACTTCAGCTAAGGTTCGTTGCAACCGAGGGCAATCAGATCGGGCAGACCGATGGGCGCGATCTAACGGGTGCAATTTCCTGCGGACGTGTTGGGTTATTGGGGAGAGTTAAGCGGGCTTCGAGAAATCGAAGTCCGCATTTCTTTGCCTTGAAGCCCACCGGGCTGTTCCCTCACCAGTCCGTCGGCACGTAATCCTTCAGAAATTTCCCCCAGATGTGGTGCCCGGTGTTGATGCCGGCAATGATCGGGTCCACGATCCGCGCCGCGCCGTCCACGATGTCCAGCGGCGGATGAAAGCGATGCTCCTTCACTTTGCGCGTGGCGATGTGGACCGGGTCCTCGTCCGTCACCCAACCTGTGTCCACCGCGTTCATGTGAATCCCGTCCGCGTGATAATCCGCCGCCGCCGTGCGCGTCATCATGTTCAACGCGGCCTTGGCCATGTTCGTATGCGGATGGCGGGTAGTCTTGAACTTCCGGTAAAACTGCCCTTCCACGGCCGAGACGTTGACGATGTGTTTGTCGCGCTCCGCCGTGCGCATCATCAGCGGCTTCAAGCGCGCGTTGAGGATGAACGGAGCGACAGCGTTGACGAGCTGCACCTCAAGCAGTTCGACGGCGGGAACTTCGTGCATCCGCATCCGCCAGGAATTGTGTTCGCGCAAATCCACCTGTTGCAAATCCTGATCGAGTTTGCCCTGCGGAAAAAGCGCCTGCTGCGCCGCAAGTTCTTCCGGCAACAGCGGCACTTGCGACAACTCCGCCGCGTGCGTAATGCCGGCATGTTGGAGTTCACGCTTTAGCGTGTCCGCCACACAAGCTGAAGCTTGAACTCCAGCCATCGCTCCGCCTTCCGGCAGCATGTGATAACCGCGCAGGCCCTCGTAAGCGCCCAACAGTTTGCGCGCGTCCTCCGGCAGATCATGCAACGCACCATTTTCCTGCTCCATCATGTGCGCGTAAAAATCCGGTGGTCGTCGCACGGTCTGGCAGGCGTTGTTGATGATGAAGTCCAGCCGCGAATACTTGCGCATCATGTGCTGGCAAAACGCCTCCACGCTCGGCGTGTGCCGCAAATCCAAACCAAAGATTTCCAGCCGGTGGCCCCAGTCCTTGAAGTCCGGCTCTTGCGCGTAACGCCGCGCCGAGTCGCGCGGGAAACGTGTCGTCACGATGAGTTGCGCCCCGGCGCGCAGCAACTTGATGCCCGCCTGATAACCGATCTTCACCCGCCCGCCCGTGAGCAAGGCCACCCGCCCGCGCAGATCCGCCAGCTCGGTGCGCTTGCGGAAATTCAACTCCGCACACTTTGGGCAAAGTTGGTCGTAGAAGTGATGGATTGTGGTGTAATTCCTTTTGCAGATGTAACAGTTCTGCGGCTCGATCACTTCCCGGAACTCGACGTCGCCCTCCACTTCCTGCGGTTCGAGGTCGGGTGGCGGTGGCAGGTTCGGCGTGGTGAACACCGGCTTCGCCCGCAACGTGCGGATGCCGGTTTCGTTCAGCACGGTCTGATCGCGATGCAACTTCTCCTTCTTCCGCTGCTTGGAGGTTTCCTTCACCAACCGGCGCCGCGCCCGTACATCCGGGCAATAGACATCACCCGCCGCCTTGAGCAATCGCGCCCGTTCTTCCTGGGACAGTTCGCCCAGGATAGCGCGATCCGCGGCGGCTTTCTCCAGCAATTCGGCGGCAGCGCGCAACTGGGCGGCCAGTTCGGCCCGTTGCGACTTGTCGTGAGTGGAATGATTTTTTCCTGACATCAGTATTTGTCTGCGCCGTTTTCCCAACGCAGAAGCCGGGAAGCGTAACCCGCCGCCGCCCGCCGTCAAGAAACGGCTGCGCCGCAGGTGTGACTGTGTGACTGAAACTGCCGCGCCGCTTAGGCTCTTACTCTTAATCTTCTTCTTAATCTTAATCTCCCGGGCCTGAAGATTAAAAACAAGATTACGATTACGAATCGTGGCCCGCCGCCAGTGAACGGCAGTTCCAGTCACCCCCCCTGCGCCGGCTCACCCGAAATGGAGTCCGCCGCCCGCTCCTTTCACCTTGCTTGCAACCGGGGCGATGGAAACAATTCCGCCATTCCAGCACAGGGACATCGCCTGTGCCGAAAACCATCAGCGCCGTGCGGGAGAATCACGAATTGAAGAATCCGCGCTGGGGTTCGTCCGTTATCCGTCCCATGAAGCTAAATATTTTGAACCTTCGATTCCAGCCCCTGCTGGCGGCACTATTGCTTGGCGGCGCCGTCGGATCGCGGGCCGCTGAAGCCGCCGCCCCGGTCACCCTGAGCGAGAGCGACCGCACCTTTTTCCTGGACAACGGCATCCTCAACGTCCGCATCGAGAAGGCCACGGGCGAAATTTTCTCCATCAAGTATCAGGGCCAGGAAATGCTCGCGCAGGACAGCAGCGGGGGCGCGTTGGGCGGTTACTGGTCCAGCGTCGGTCGCGCCCGCGGTGGCAGCCAGCAATCCGCCGTGGTCCGCATCAACCCCAAGGACAACAAAGGCGAGCGCGTGGAAGTCTCCTGCAATTTTCACAACGCCCCCGGTGCGGCCACCAATTCCCCGCTCGACGTGGACGTGCGCTACTCGCTGGGGCGCGGTGAGAGCTGGATTTACACCTACCTCGTCTGGTCGCACAAGCCGGGCTATCCGGCGTTTGGGGTTGGAGAAGCGCGCTATGCCGCAAAGCTGAACCCAGCGGTGTTCGACTACATGACGATTGATCAGGATCGCCGGCGCCAGATGCCGTCCGGCGCGGATTGGGATGCGGGTGCGCCGTTGAATCTCAAGGAAGCGCGCCGCATGACCACCGGCATCCACAAAGGTCACGCCGAACACAAATATGATTACTCCGCCCTTATCTACGAGATTCCCGCGTACGGCTGGTCGAGCACGAAACACAACCTGGGTTTCTGGTTCATCAATCCCAGCTTTGAATACATGGCCGGCGGTCCGACCAAGGCCGAACTCACCGGGCACCTCGACGTGAATCCCGGCGGCACGCCGACGTTGCTAAACATGTGGCTCGGCAGCCATTACGGCGGCAGCTCACTCGTTGTCGGTGAAAACGAGGATTGGACCAAACTCGTCGGACCGTTTGCGATTTACTGCAACACCGCCGCCACGCACGAAGCCCTGTGGCAGGACGCTCTCGCTCGCGCCCACACCGAAGTCGGCACGTGGCCGTACAAATGGGTTTCCGACCCGCATTATCCCTCCGAAGCGCAACGCAGTACTGTCAGCGGCCAGATCGTGTTGAACGACCCGCTTGATCCCGGCCTCAAAGTCAGCAATCTCTGGGTCGGCCTCACCGCGCCGAACTACGTGCCGCCTCGCATTGGCGGCGGCAACATCGGTCGCCGCGACAACACCAATGCTCCCGCCGGCAGCTTCACCAATGCCCCAATCGCCGGCACGAATGCCTTTCGCGGTGGTTTCCCGCCGGAAGTGGATTGGCAACGCGACGCCAAGTATTATCAGTTCTGGATCACCGCCAGTCCCAACGGCAAATTCACCATCCCCAACGTCCGCCCCGGCAGCTACACCCTGCGCGCCATCGCGGACGGCGTCATCGGCGAATTCGCCGTCACCAACGTCACGATCGGCGTGGGCGAAACCAAATCCCTCGGCGCACTCACGTGGACGCCGGCCCGCTACGGGCGCACGCTCTGGCAGATCGGCGTGCCCGACCGCACCGCGCGCGAATTCCGCCACGGCGATCATTACTGGCAATGGGGGCTTTACTTCAACTACGCCAAGGAATTTCCCGACGACGTGAATTACATCGTCGGGCGCAGTGACTGGAGCAAGGATTGGAATTACGTTCAGCCGCCCCGCATCCTGACGCAAAATCTCAGCGTCGTGGGCGAAGACGATGACACCGCCACCCAGATGGCGCAATTCGTCCGCAGCGCCGGGCGCGAGGTGCAATCCACGACCTGGTCCATCAAATTCGGGCTGTCGCAAACCCCGCGTGGCACGGCCACACTGCGCCTCGCCTTCTGCGGCACCCACGCCAGTTGCAATGTCGAGGTATTCGTGAACGACAAATCCATCGGCGACACCGGCCCGCTCCCTTCCACCAGCGCCATGCAGCGCGACGGCATCCGCGCCTTCTGGATCGAAAAGCCACTGAGCTTCGACGCCAAGCTGCTGCAAGGTGGTGTGAACACCATCAAACTCAAATCCCACGCGAACACCTGGTCGCAAGGCGTGATGTATGACGTCGTGCGCCTCGAACTCGACGAACCCACCCCATGAACTGGTGGCGAGTTTCAATACTGATCCTATTCGTCGTCGGAGTCCTGTCTCTGCGGAGCGCTGAATTCGTCCCGCCGCCGGAACAGGAACGCAATCAGACCACCGCGTTCCTCGATTCCAACATTGATCGCCCGTTGCGTTACCACCCCGACGGCCGCGATTTCGTCATCACCAACGGCAGCGAGTTTTTCAACCGTCCGCTCTACAGCGCCAACGCGCCGTTTCGCGTGGACGCCGGCGATCAACCGGAATGCTCCCTCTACCTGCCCGGGCGCGGCGGCAACCTGCGCTTCGGCATTCAGACCGCCGTTGACGCGAAATGGCTGCACGAGATGCAAACCGTCGTCGCCCGCTACCGCCCCGGCGCGATGCTTTACGAGATTCGCGATCCCGCCCTCATCGGTCCGCGCGAAATCAAGATCACCATCCTGCCGTTGAAGCACGCCAAAGGCTTGATCGCCCGCGTCGAGATGAACAGTGCGTGGCTGGCGCAGAGCGAACTCATCTGGGCTTTCGGCGGCGCAAACGGCATGCGCGGCCGGCGCAGCGGCGACATCGGTTGCGAACGCGAACCCGTCAGCCAGTTCTTCCAACTCCGCCCCGACCAAACCAAGGATGACAAATTCACCCTGACGACGAATGGCTTTGTCCTTCAGGGTAAATCCGCGGTCATCGCCGGCGTCAGTTCCGCGCTGACCGCGCAACGGCTCGCCAACGCGAATCACTGGACCAATCTCACCGCGTTGCTTGCCGATACAAACAATGCTGTCGCCCTGCCCCTCCTGGTTGGCTCGGCCCGGCTCGCTCACAATGAATCGTTCTTCCTCGCGCTGCAACAGGTGGAAACCAATTCGACTCCTATCACCGCAGCAGAACTCCCGGCCTTATTCGCGCAAGCCGAGGAAGATCGCCGTGCCATCGCTGACCGGGTGATTGTCGAGACGCCCGATCCCTTCATCAACGCCGCCGCCGCCGCGTTGAATGTCGCCGCAGACGCTGTCTGGGATGCCAAGCAAACTTCCTTCATGCACGGCGCGGTGGCGTGGCGCAATCGCCTGCTCGGCTGGCGCGGCCAATACGCCGGCGACGCCCTCGGCTGGCACGACCGCACCCGCCAGCACATCGCCGGCTTTGCGAAGGAACAAAACCTCAATCCCATCCCGGAAACCATCCCACCCGCTGACGAGGACACCAACCTCGCCCGCAGTCGCAAAGCGATCCACAGCAACGGCAATCTCACCAAAAACCACTACGACATGAACCTCGTCGCCGTGGACGCATTGTTCCGCCATTTGCTTTGGACCGGCGATCTCGACTTTGCGCGCGAGATGTGGCCGATGCTGGAACGCCACTTCGCTTGGGAACGACGGATGTTCCGCCGCGAGTTCGGCCCGGACAAACTGCCGCTCTACGAAGGTTACGCCGCCATCTGGGCCAGCGATGATCTGACCTACAACGGCGGCGGCACTGCCCACGCCTCCGCCTACAACTACTATCACAACAAAATGGCCGCGCGCGTCGCGGCGTTGATCGGCAAAGACCCTCAGCCCTACGCACAGGAATCCAAGTTGATCGCCAAAGCCATGCGGCGCGAACTCTGGCTGCCGGACGAAGGCTGGTTCGCCGAATACAAAGATTACCTCGGCCTGCAACGGGTTCATCCCAGCGCCGCGCTGTGGACGTATTACCACACGATGGATTCCGAAGTGCCGACACCCGACGAAGCCCTGCGGATGGCTGACGGCCTTGACACGCAATTCACCCGCATCCCCATCCGCCTCTCCCTCTCCCCATCAGATGCGGAGCGGGCCGGGGTGAGGGGCCAACTCACAACCGACACCGCCTGCTACACTCTGCCCACTTCCAGTTGGATGCCCTACACGTGGTCCATCAACAACGTCGTCATGGCCGAAGCCATGCACACCTCGCTCGCCTACTGGCAGGCGAACCGGCCCGACGGCGCATTCCCGCTCTTCAAAGGCGCGGTGCTCGACAGCATGTTCCTCGGCCTCTGCCCGGGCAACGTCGGCATGTGTACCTACTTCGACACCTATCGCCGCGAATCGCAACGCGACTTCGCCGACGGCATCGGCGCTACTTCCCGCGCGCTCATCGAAGGTCTGTTTGGAATCAAACCTGACGCGCTCGCGGGCGAACTCACGATCCGCCCCGGCTTTCCAGTGTCGTGGGCTCACGCCAGCATTCAGCATCCCGATCTGGATTTCTCCTTCCGCCGCGAGGACCTGAAAGAAACCTTCGTCGTGGCGCAACGCTTCGCCAAGCCGATGACGCTTCGCCTGCAACCCGCCGCCAGCCACGAAATCTTCGCCGGCGCGACCGCCAACGGCAAACCGGTCCAGTGGCGATTGGATGTTGGCGGCGCAGGACAACCCCGCGTGGAAATAAAACTGCCCGCGGCGGCCCGGCACGAAATCGTCATTACCTGGAACGGCAACCGTCGGGAATTGCCGCAACAATCAGTTGCCTCACCCCAGCCTGAAGTCAAAAAGCCAAAGCCTGTTTCATTTGATTGGAACAAAAAGATTTCTGCCACGAAACTGGAAACCGCTGATCTGAGCGCTCACTTCAACGACCGCGTCTCCCAGATCTTCAGCAACGAATACCGCGCTCCGCGCTCGCCATTCCCGTCGCTCGCCACCCCCAAGCAAGGCATCGGCAGTTGGTGCCATCCGTTCGATTATTTCGCCGTGGATGACTCCGGTCTGCGCGGCGTCGCCCGCACCAACCACGGGAACTTTTTGCTGCCGAATGGAATTACCTTTGCCACTCCAGTCACCACCGACACGCCCAACATCATCTTCACGTCGCAATGGACGAATTATCCGACCGAAGCCACCCTTGCGCTCGCCGGCAAAGCCAAACACGCCTACCTGCTCATGGCCGGCTCCACCAGCCACATGCAAAGCCGGTTCGACAACGGCGAAGTGGTGGTGCATTACACCGACGGTTCGACCGAACGCCTCGCGCTCCACAATCCGACGACGTGGTGGCCCATCGAACAGGATTACTTCATTGATGACTTTGCGTTCCGTCGCCCGGAAGCCATTCCGCCGCGCGTGGATTTGAAAACAGGTCGCGTGCGGATTCTCGACGTGGAAACCTTCAAAGGACGCGGTGAAAAAATCCCCGGCGGCGCGGCCACCGTGCTAGACCTGAAATTGAATCCCACGAAGGAACTGAAATCCCTCACCGTCCGCGCCCTCGCCAACGAGGTCGTCATCGGCCTGATGAGCGTGACGTTGGAACGCTAACCCGGGAGCGCCGGCATCCTGCCGGCGTTTGGCTCAACCGTAGCAGCCGACGTAAGGAGGCTCATAATTCTGGAATTGTTTAGAGCCTCCTCACGTCGGCTGCTACAAATCAAGGCAGCGGATGCACCCCTTCAACGCGCACCTGCCACTTCCCATCCTTCGGAAAACCCGGGGCGTTGTTCGTGTTCCCATCCCAGCCCGCCGCCATCATCGCCACGGCGGAGAGAAACGCGCCGTTGGCCGGTAGATAAACCGCGATCTCGCGTTTTCGCGCGCCGGGCTTTGGATTCTTCGCCATCGCTTCGTCGCTGCGCTGCGGGCAATGGCCATTGGGCAGATATTTGTTGTTCGGACCTTCGCGCAGGAGGATTTCCACCGCCGTTTCCGGGCGACCCAGCCGCGCCGCCGTCATCGCGATCATCGGATAATCCCAGCCCCAGATTTTCGTCTCCCAATCCCACGTCGTCAGCACGGCATCGAGCGTGCGCTCCATCGTGGCGCGCTCCACGCCCGTGCCCGGCAGAATTCCCAGCGGCGCGAGCATCGTCGGATGATCGTGGCGGCTATCAATGTTATCCCACGTGTCGGGATTCGAGCCGAGCGCCACATACTTGCCATCCTTCTGCGGCACGGGCGCGAGATGCTTGATGATGTGATCCCACTTTTCATCGCGCTTCATTCCGAGCCGCGTGCGCCATTGCTGCGCGGTTTCCAAAGCCCATTGCCAATACGCCAGTTCAAACGATGGATTCTGACTCGTGCCCTGATCGTAAATTTCCTGCGCAATCCACAACGGCGGGCCGAGCACATAAACCTTCTTCGTCTCGTCGTAATGAACCATTGAGGCCAGACATTCCGCTGTTGCTAAAACGAGTTCACGATAGAGATGCAACGTCTGCTTCGTCGGCTTATTGCGGTACAACAACTCTGCCAGATGAATCATGTGCGGCTGATTCCACACGATGAGCGGATTGCCACCGGGACTTTCGCGCATCACCGGCCCGGTCATCTTCGCCCAACGTGCCCCATGCAAGCCGCGCTCCTTTGCCAAGGCGCGCGCCGCCGGCAACTGGGAGCAGAACCACCCCAGATTTTTCTCCAGCAACTCGTCGTTGCCCCACAACGCGAAGTGTGCCGTGTGCCACCAGATCATCTCGGTGTGATGTTTGCCATACCAGGTGTTGCAGGTCAGCCCGGATTCCTGCGGCGGCACATCGCCCGCCATCTGCGCGGCCATGAGATAACGCGAGAGGATGATGCGCTCCTCAATCTGTTTCGCGCGCGGATCGGTGCTGCCGGAAAAGTCCACCGCCGCGCTCTTGCGCCAGAATTTTCCCCAACTCATCGTGCTGACCACCGTGGTAGAATAAAACCCCGGCAAAGTTTCGGAAGTTTGGGCCACCGGATACCCGGGGACAGCCGGTCGCGACTTTTCGGCATGATAAAACCCAACGCTAAATTCCAGCGTATTTCCAGCCATCGCCCGCAATTCAAAGCGATGCGGCGCGGCTTCCTTGAATTCAACCTGATTAGTCCAACCAACCAACACGTCGTAGCGGGTGGTTTCCACTTTGCGTTCCAGTTTGACCAACGCCCCCGACTGCTTTGCGACGCGCGTCTCGTGCGATTCCGGCTTGGTCCAATCCAATGCCGGAGTATTTTTCGTTGCCGGATCGTGACCGCGCGGAAAAGCGAGTTGCACCGCCAATTTCCCGGATGCCACCAGTTCCGATTCGATTCGGAAGGCCACGACGTCTTCCTGCGGATGACAGACCGTGGTCACTTTGACTGGCTTGCCCTCGATCTCGTAACGACTCGTGATAATGCCCCGCCACAGATCGAGCGTCTGTTCCGGCTTCTGAATATCCTCCGGGAGCAATGCCGTGCCATCCGCCTTCATGCAAGTCAGACCGATTTGTCCAAGTGGATGCGAGCGCGGATTCTTCCGCAACCAATCGCCCGCCGGTGACGACGACTTCGTCGGATACGCCAGCACCCGCCCGTCGGCATTGGTAAAATCGCGGTTCGCATCCGCCAGTTTGAATTTGTTCGGATTGGGATCAGTCACCCAACACCAACGCGACTGCGTCTCCACCGGCACGCCCCAACGATGATAATGCTCCGCGAACGTCTGCAAGCCCGTGATGTCCGCGCCGAAGGCGAACCCGCCGTTGCCCACTGTCAGCGGCGCATCCACGTCGAGCTTGCGGATGACGGGATTATGCCGCGTGACGAGCGCCTGACGGTCAATGGGTACAGAACTCCCGGACGCCGCCAGCGTTCCTGAAACAGTGGTCAGTGCGATGGCTATTGCCGCGCGGAAGCGTTGAAAAATGTTGCGACGCTCGCCCTCACCCCGGCCCTCTCCTGGGGGAGAGGGAGAAGCGATTGCATATTTACTCGTATTGGGAAGCCTGTCTTGCCATCCCAGCGCCGTAATTCGCAAAAAAACGGGGCGCGTTTCCCCCTCTCCCCGGGGGAGAGGGCCGGGGTGAGGGCGAGCGTTGCTCAAATTCCAATCACGCCGGGAGCGTCGTTCTTCGCCCCTTCGACTACTTCGTCTTGAGATTCGCATCGAGTGAAATGGTTTTCCCGCGTTTGATCCGCACCTCCGTTACTTTGTCGCCCAACCGGACTTTGCACACGCCCGCACCATTGACGTTGCGCACCGCCGCCGCCGTCAGCTTTCCATCCCGCCACGCCAGATCCACCTCATATCCACCGCGCGCCCGGAGTCCCGTGATGCTGCCAGTCGGCCATGACTTCGGCAGTGCCGGCAACAATTCAATTTCGCCCGCGTGACTCTGCACCAACATCTCGCAGACGCCCGCCACGCCGCCGAAGTTGCCATCAATCTGGAATGGCGGATGTGTATCAAACAAGTTTGGCAACGTGGACTTGGCCAGCAATGCCTGAAGGTTCTCGCCGGCTTGGTCGCCATCGCCGAGCCGCGCCCAGAAATTGATGATCCACGCGCGACTCCAACCCGTGTGTCCACCGCCCGCCGCGAGCCGGCCTTCAATCGCCTTCCGTGCCGCCGCGGCAAGTTCCGGCGTGCCAGTGCGCGTGATCTGCCGGCCCGGATGCAACGCGAACATGTGCGAGATATGCCGATGCCCGGGTTCGTTCTCCGTGAACTCCTCGTTCCATTCCATCAACCGCCCGTCGCTGCCGATCTTCGGCCCTTGCAAACGCGGCAAAGCTCCTTCCACCTCCGCCGCCGTCGGCTCGGTCACGCCCAGCACCCGTGTCGCTTCGAGGTAATTATTCAGGGCATCCCAGACGATCTGCTGCTCCATGGCCGGCCCCATGCACAGCGACGCCTTCTGACCATCCGCCGTGGTGAAATTGTTTTCCGGTGACGTCGCCGGCCCGGCGACGAGCTTCTTCGTCTGCGGATCTTCCACGAGCCAATCCAGACTAAACTCCGCCGAAGCCCGCAGGATCGGCAACACGCGCTGGAGATAATTCGTGTCGCGTGAGAACGCGAAGTGTTCCCACAAGTGCTGCGACAACCACGCGCCCGCCGAGGGTGACAACCCCCACGACGGCGATTCGCCCGGCGCGGTGAAACCCCACGCGTTCGCCAGCGTGTGAACCGTCCAGCCGCGCGCGTTGTAATGCACCTTGGCCGTCTGCGCGCCCGGCCCGGTGAGGAACTTGATGTAGCGATCCAGCGGCTCGAAACATTCCGGCAGATTCGCCGTCTCCGTCAGCCAGTAGATCATCTGGAGATTGATATTCGCGTGATAATCGCTGCTCCACGGCGGCTGCATCGTGTCCGCCCACAGCCCTTGCAGATTGGCCGGCATGTCGCCGGGCCGCGAGGAACTAATCATCAGGTAGCGACCGAACTGGAAGTAGAGTTTGATCAAGCCGGGATCGAACGCACCTTTCTTCACCGCCTCCAACCGCTCGTCCGTCGGCAGCTTTGCCGCGTCGCCCGCGCCGAGGTCCAGACTCATGCGATTAAAGAGCTGTTCGTAATCCGCGACGTGTGCCGCGTGCAGTTTCTTAAATGATTTCTTCGCCGCCGCAGCCAGTTGCGTTGCAGTTTGCTTCTCGGGATCGCCCTGCCGCCAATCTGGAAGTTGCATCCGGTAATCCGTCGCCGCCGTCAACAGCAGCAACACTTCGGTCGCGTTTTCAATCCGAAGCGCTCCCTCCGCACCGGAAACCTTACCACCATCACAAATCACCTTCACCCGCGCGGCATACTTCATTCCCGCATTCGTCACGCCGTCCCACAACTGCCCGCGCATGAGCAATTCATCCTTGCCCACGACCACAATCTCCGCCGCCTCCGGTCGCGTCAGCGCGAGACGAAAATTCAACGCGCCGCGTCTGCTGGCTGCCAACCGCACCACCAGCACCTGATCCGGCGCGCTGGAAAACAGTTCGCGCTGAAACTTGACGCCGCCCACTTCGTAACTCACGCGCGCCGTCGCCGTGGCGAGGTCCAGCTCCCGCTGATAGTTTGCCACCGGCGCATTCGTGCCATGAGCAAAATCCAGATTCAGATCGCCCAACGACTGGTAACTGCCATACGTGGCCCGCGCGCCGCGACCGCGCGCCGACCCGACTCCTTTGCAGACCAGCTTGCGATTCGCCAGGCGCTGGGCCTCCGCATATTTGCCCGCAAACAACAGTTCGCGAATCTTTGGCAACGCTTCCAACGCCTCGGGATTATCATCATCGCCCGGGCCGCCCGACCACAGCGAATCCTCATTGAGTTGCAGGCGCTCGGATGTCACGCCGCCAAAGATCATCGCGCCGATGCGCCCGTTGCCGATGGGCGTGGCCTCGTTCCAATTCTTCGCCGGCTGCCGGTGCCAGATGGTCAGGTTATCTGCCGCATGACCGATCATGGCCAGCGCAAAGAAAACTGCGAAGGCAAGCCAAGCCCCGCCCCGAAGTGAGTCATGAGATTTCATGTTCAAAAGAGATTACTTGCGAGGCGTTTCGATTGCCACACTTCCCGCCTTCAAACCCTCCGCTTCCGCCGTGACGACGATCGGTTGTCCCGCCTGCGTGGCTTTGATCATCGCGAAACATACGCCCTGATAAGCGCGCCGCTCCGTGGCTTGAAACGGTTCGATGCTCGCGTTGTCCGCGCTGTCCACCGCTGCGATCACGCCCGGTCCCGTGATACGGAACCGGACCAAATCCTTCGCGCGCGGCACGACCACGCCGTGCTCGTCCACCACCGCCGCCCGGACGAACGCCACGTCATCCCAACCGCTGGACAGTTTTTCCTGGTCCGTGGTCAGAACAATTTTCGCCACCGGGCCTGCCGTGCGCAATTCATCAGTGGCAATGTTTTTGCCGCCGTTGCGCGCCACCGCTTTCAAAACGCCCGGCGCAAAGCCCACCTTCCACGCGCGCGGCGACGCATCCTTGTTGATGGGTTTCGTTCCCAACGATTCGCCGTTCAGGAAAAGCTCCACCTCGTCGCAGTTGGAATACACCTCCACGTTCTCGCCATGTGCTTCCAAATTGCGCGGCGTCCAATCCGCGAACTGCACCTGCGTATGCCGTTCCTCGCCACCCCAGCCGGGGTCTTCGGGCAACACATCATTGGCCGCCACGCGCCGCACCATTCGCACCATCGGCTTGTCACTCCACCAACTCTGCCGCTCGTACGCCATCGGTTTGATCTCACCCGTGCGATCCAGCAAGCCGCCCGCATAAGCGATCCGTGGCCACGAACGCGACTCGCCCAGATAATCAATCCCCGCCCAGAGAAATTGCCCCGCGTGTTGCGGATTATCGCGGCACGCCAGCCAGGTGCGACGCTCATGCCCCTGCTCCGTACCGACAATCTTGCGGCCCGGCTTCGCGCGCCAGGCGTCGAGTAATTCCTGATCGCGATAATTTGTCCCGATCACATCCAGCAAGTCCGCCAGCCCATTCGTGTAATCACCGCTCACATTCGGGCGGAACAACGCCTGCGTCACCGGTCGCGTCGGATCGTTCTCGTGACAGACCTCCACAAGTCCCTTCAAGATGCCTTTGGCCAGCTCCTGCTTGGGTGTGTCTTTGATCTCGTTGCCCACGCTCCAGAGAATCACACTCGGATGATTGCGATCACGGCGGATGGTGTCGCGCAAATCCGTTTTCGCCCACTCGTTGAAGAACAGGCTGTAGTCGTAAGGATTCTTCTTCATCGTCCAGCAATCAAAGAGTTCGTTCATCACGAGAAAGCCCATGCGGTCGCACAGATCGAGAAACTCCGGCGCCACCGGATTATGCGCCGTGCGGATGGCGTTCACGCCGAGTTCGCGCAGATTGGTCAAGCGCCACTCCCAAACGCTCAGCGGCACCGCCGCCCCGAACGCACCGCCGTCGTGATGCAGACACACGCCCTTGAGCTTGAGATTTTTTCCGTTCAACCAGAAGCCGGAGTCCGATTTGAACTCTGCCGTGCGGATCCCAAAGCTCGCGGTCTCCACCTCTACCACCTCCCTGCCCCGCTTCACTTGCAGAGCCAGCCTGTGCAGCGCCGGCTTATCCAGCGACCACAACTCCGGCTTCTCAACCACGAGTTCGTGGTCGAAATCAACCACACCCTGCGCAGGGACTGTGAATTCCATCGCTTGGGATTTGGCCGAACTGGTTCGCTGGCTGCCGTTGATGATCGCGCCCAGGACAATTTTCTCAGCCCCGCTCGTCGTATTCGTCACCGTGGCGCGAATGCGAATCGTCGCCGCATCCGCAGTAATCTTCGGCGTCGTGACAATCAAACTCTGCGGCACAACATGAACTGGATTTGCGATGATCAGACGAACGTGGCGGTAAATCCCCGCGCCCGAATACCACCGCGACGCCGGTTGCGCCGAAGTATCCGCGCGTACGACGAGAACATTGGTCTGGCCCGGCCCAAACTTCAAATGCGGGGTCAGGTCGTAACGAAAGCTCACATAACCAAAGGGCCGTTTCCCCAGCGAGACGCCATTCATCCACACCTCGCTGTTCTGCATCACCCCGTCGAACTCGATGAAGAACCGTTTGTCGGCAAACTCTTTTGGGAGCGGGAGAGATTTTCGATACCACCCGACACCACTGGGCAACCAACCGCCTGCGCCGCCGGTTTTGTTCGTCTGCGCGAACGGCCCTTCAATGCTCCAATCGTGCGGCAGATCCAGTTTGCGCCATTGGGAATCATCAAAGCCGGGTTGCTCCGCACCGGAGGCATCCCCTTTGAAGAATCGCCAATCTTCATCAAATGCCCCTCCCACAGTTGCAAACGCGCTCGGTGGAAACGAAAGCAAGAGAATGAATAGCAACGTCGCAAAAACGAAACGGAAAGAATAGTTTGCCCGACACCCGCCCTCACCCCGGCCCTCTCCCCCAAGGAGAGGGAGAAACACTCGCCAGTCGCGGATGAACCCGGAGGCCGTCCGCTGGTTCGGCGTCACTAAGCAATGAGTAGAGACGCTGCGACTGCCACCACAACGAACGAACCGACTGAGCACGCGCATGGCTGTTCCCTCTCCCCGGGGGAGAGGATCAGGGTGAGGGCGAGCGTTACCACATTCATTGACGCTTTTCATTTTCTTGGAGTCCTCTTTCAATTCCCATCCGGCTTCTTTGTGTCCACAGCGAGACTTGTCGGCAATTTGAATTGATCTGGATTGTCTGGATGCGCGGGATCAAAGGTTCTCGCATCGTCAGCGAGGAACTTGGCCAAAGCCGGCACGTTGACCTGGATACCCTCCACCACGCAACGCGCCAGCTCGTAACTGCCGTAGTTGTTGTGATGCGTGCCGTCTTGAAATGCCTTGCCGAGGTTCGGCCCAAGCGCGCGATAGAAAACCTTGCTCATGGCATGAAGATCAATCAGCGCCACGCCATCCTCCTGCGCCACGTCGCGCACGGTCTGCGGATAACCCGCCAGCGTGTCGCGCTCCACGCCAGCCTTGCGCTCCATCGAGGTCACCAACACCGGCGTTCCGCCACGTTCGCGAGTTCGCACCACGATTTTCTTCAAGTTGGCTTTGTAAACCGCCAGCGCGTTCGTGGCTTTGTCCTTCATGTCATTGTGCCCGAACTGCACCAGCAGCCAGTCGTTGGTTTTCATCAGACTGAACACCTTGTCGAAGCGTTTCGCGCTCAAGGAACTCTTGATGGACTCGCCAGACTGCGCGTAGTTCGCCACCGCCACGCCCGGCCCGAAAAACCGCGGCAACATCTGTCCCCAACTGTTCCACGGCTCGCGCGGCTGATCGCAGACCGTCGAATCGCCGCAGAAAAAAATGGTCGGCACGTTGGTTGGCGCAATCTCCAGTGAACGAACAGAAGGATTGCCGCCAAGAAATTCCAACGTGAGCCGGTCGTCCCACGTGATCATCTCGGTGTCCAGTTCGCGCTGCTTCAACCGCACGCGATCGCCAGCCGAAAACTCCGGGCGACGCACATTGACCGTGAAAACGCGGGTCTCAGTCTGATTTCGTGCTGCCGGTACACGTTCCAACATCAGACGCCGCGCTTCCGCCTTGATCGTGGTTTCAGAATCATTCAACCCGCCCAGCCTGACCGTGACGCAATAGTTTCCCTCCGGCAGTTCCGCCGAAAAGGAAAACGGTTGTCGGCCCGAAACAAAATCCTCCCCGACAATAAGGTTGGTGGAACTCTCAAAACCGTAGCCCACCTCCGACAAAGACAGATTGGTCACGGAAACCCGCGTCCAGCCGGGCTGGGGTTGATTCGTGCCGAAATCAAATTTGAAGCCGACCGGCGCGGCGGTGACGGGACCAACCAGCGCCAGCGACACCGCTGCAATCAATTGAAACTTCTTTCGCATGTGCCAGTCTCCGTTTACTTCACGCGGATCATAACACTGTCATCCGCCAAGCCTTCAGCCTTCGCCGTCAACTTGATCTTCCCGGTTTCACCGGCCTTCGCGCGCACAATCACCAACGCCAGTCCGTTGAACGCCTTCCGCTCCGGTGCTTGGAACGATTCAAAGCTCGTCGGATCGCCGTTGTCCGTCGCCACGATTTCGCCCGGGCCTTCGATGGAAAATTTGATCTGATTCTTCGAGCGCGGCACAAGCTGCCCCTTCTTGTCCGTCACCGTCACCGTGATGAAGGACAAGTCCCGGCCATCCGCCTCAATCGTCGCTCGGTCTGCCGCCAGCGTGAGTTTCGTCGCCGGGCCGGTGGTGCGCACTACATCCGTCGCCCACTTCTTGCCGTTCTTGTAGGCCACGACTTTAAGTTCCCCCGGCGCATATTTCACATCGTTCCAACGCAGGCGATAGTCGAGCGCGGCCTTTTTCTTTCGCCCGAGCGATTGGCCGTTGAGGAACAACTCGGCTTCGTCGCCGCTGGTGTAAACGTGAACCGGCGTCACTTCACCTTCGCGCCCCGGCCAGTTCCAATGCGGAAGGATGTGCGCCATCCGCAACTCCGGCCGCCACCGCGATTGATAAAGATAGAACCGATCCTTCTTGAAGCCCGCCAAGTCCACGATGCCGAAGTAACTGCTGCGCGATGGCGTGCGAATCTTGCCCATCTCCGCCAGCTCCTTTTCCGCGCGCGCCTTGTCCTCGGCATTGGAATAGTTGTTGAGATTGCTCAGGTCCGAGTTGTAGGGCGTCGGCTCGCCGAGATAATCAAAGCCGGTCCAGACAAATTCCCCGGCGACGTACGTGTTCGTATCCTGCCCGCGAAACTCCGCCTCGGGCGTCATCGCCCAACGCGGTGCGTAAAGGTCATAGCTGCTCACCTGAAAATCTGCGAGCCCTTGCAACTTGTCGTCGCTCACCAGGAAAAAGTATTCGCCGCGCGTGCTGACCGTGGACGCCGTCTCGCTGCCGTAGAGTGGAACAAGGGAATTGGTCGCGCGAAACCGGGCGTAGAGATGTGGTTTGTAGTTGTAGCCAAAAATGTCCACGGTGTTTTGGAAACCGTTGAAGCCCGCGACATCGTGATTGCAACCGGCGGTCACGGGCCGCGTCGGGTCTTCGGCATGAACGATGGCCGTGAGTTTCTTCGACAGCTCCACGCCCTGCGCGTTCCGCTGGTCGGGCATCTCATTGCCGGTGCTCCAGACGATCACCGCCGGATGATTCCGAAAATGCCGCACCATCGCGCGCAAGTCGGCCTCGAACCAATCCCAGAACAGCAGATGATAGTCGTTCGGCTTCTTGCGCCCCTTCCAGCAATCAAACGCTTCCACCATCACCAAGAAACCCATGCGATCACAGAGTTCAAGCAACTCCGGCGCGGGCGGATTGTGCGCCGTGCGGATCGCATTCACCCCCATCTCGCGCAAGATCTCCAACTGCCGCTCCGCCGCCCGCGTGTTGAACGCCGCCCCCAGCGCGCCGAGGTCGTGGTGATTGCAAACGCCGCGGATCGGCACGCGTTCGCCGTTCAAGAGAAAGCCGTTGTCGGCAGTGAACTGGATCGTGCGGATGCCGAAGGTGGTCTCCACGCGATCAATCGCCTTGCCATGTTGCTCAATGATTGTTTCTGCCGCGTAAAGGCTGGGGCGACTCACACTCCAAGTCTTCGGTTTGGGGATGGTCGCGGTCATCGTAGCCTTTGCCTGACCGGTCGGGCCGATATCAAGTTTGGCAACCATGACTTCAGCCGCCGGTTTGCCGCGCCTTGCGCCATAAGGATCGCACTCGAAGATCCGTGTCTG
Source organism: uncultured Bifidobacterium sp. (assembly GCA_964594985.1). GTDB lineage: Bacteria > Verrucomicrobiota > Verrucomicrobiia > Limisphaerales > JADLHS01 > JADLHS01. Next base: position 788 of record CAZQNQ010000008.1, on the reverse strand, counting down.
CAGCGATACCGATTGCCCCGTATGCGCCGGTGAGTGATTGGCCACGGAGACGTCAACCCGAACGGTTGCGCCGGTCGTTGTGATCTGCGGCGTCGTCACAAAAATTCCCCCCGACTGAAAATGAACCATCTCGGTCTTCGTCAGCCAGACATTGCGATAGATGCCGCCGCCCGGATACCAGCGCGAAGAGTCCTGGGGATTATCCAACCGGATCGCGAGCACGTTCTCGCCACCAACTTTTACGAAAGGCGTCAGGTCCAGTTGCCACGACGCATAGCCATACGGCCAACCCCCGACGAGTTTGCCGTTCAACCACACGCTCGCGTGCGACATCGCGCCGTCCACTTCGAGCACAATGCGCTTGCCCGCGTCGCCCGCTTGCAGAGTGAAGTGTTTCCGATACCACGCCACGCCCCACCACGGCAGCTTGCCAGTCTCGCCGGGATACTCCTGCTGGAACGGGCCTTCAATCCCCCAATCGTGCGGCAGGATGAGCTTACGCCAGGAAGCGTCATTGAAATACGGTTGAGCAAACGAAACTGTCGGTGGTTCGCCAGCCGGGCGCGGGAAACTATTTGTCGCCCGAAAGGCGTTGCCCGACGGAAGAATCCAGGCTTTCAGATTTGTATAGCTCAGGCTGACGTCGGAATTCTCTGGGTCGCCCTTGGTGAAACGCCAGTCATCGTTGAGTGAAATGCGCTCCCGTTGCGCCAAAGTATTTGCGGTGAAACAAACGAGCGCCAAAACAACGAACAGCCAGGTAGGGCGCGTCACTCCGTGCGCGCCGT
>CAZQNQ010000007.1:0-199927 GCA_964594985.1 uncultured Bifidobacterium sp. | reverse complement strand
AGCAATTAAATCAATGGGTTCAGCAATCCTTAACCTGGTTATCTAGGACAGCCCCAAAGATTTTCCATCGCTATTTGTTCCCCCTCTCCTGGGGGAGAGGGCCGGGGTGAGGGCGGACGTTGATCTATTTCCAATGCAACCCAACGTTTTCAAACTCGCCGCTTGGTTGTTCTCTGGTGCTTGGATATTGGCGCTTGGAGCTTTCTGCGCATCGGCGCAGATGCCCGCCTTCCCCGGCGCGGAAGGCTTTGGCGCTTTCGCCACCGGGGGCCGCGGCGGCGATGTTTATTGCGTCACCAATCTGAACGCCAGCGGCGCGGGTTCATTTACGGAAGCCTTGGCGACCGTTCCACCGGAAGGCCGCACCATCGTCTTCGGCGTGAGCGGCTACATTCCCATCAACAAGGCCCGCATCACCAGATCCAAAGTCACCATCGCCGGTCAGACCGCGCCCGGCGATGGCATCGGGTTCAAGGGCGGGCCGCTCATCATCGCGGGCAACGACGTTGTCATCCGCCACGCGCGATTTCGTTATGGTCGCCAGACGGCGGGCGGCGATTGCATCAACATCGAACGCGGCGTCACCAACCTGATGCTCGATCACCTCAGCCTGCAATTCTCCACGGACGAAAACCTTTCCAGTTTCTCGAAAAATCCCCGGCCGGATTTGCTTACCTTCCAATGGAGCATCAACGCGTGGGGGTTGGAAACCCATTCGTGCGGCGGCCTGTGGGATGTGAACCGCGTGACGACCCACCACACACTTTGGGCGCACAATCACACCCGCAATCCGAAAGCCCGACCCGATGGACTGCTGGATTGGGTGAGCAACGTCACGTTCGATTACGACATCGGTTTCATCATGGGCGATTCCGCGAGCGCGGCGGATTGGAAGGCCAACGTGCGCGGGAATTATTTCATCCGTCTGTCCGGAGGCGCTGATTCCACCGCGCTGGAAAAGGCCCGCTTGACCGAAGCCGGCAAATTCAACTTCACGCTTCACGCCAGCGACAATCTCTTCGACAAGAACGGCAACTCGGTTCTCGATGGAAAAGACTATGGCTTCGGCATCGCGTCAGGGAATTACTCCAACGCCACGACGCCCATCGTGATCGCGGGCGGCTTGCCAGTTCAACCAGACAGTCCCCTGCTCGCTTACAAAAAGATCGCCTCGCAAGCGGGGGCATTGCGCTTGAACGCCGCGTTCGCAAGACCGATTCACGACGAAGTGGACACGATTTTGATAAACAATCTGCTCGCATTGAAGCGACATCACGTGCGGCATCAAAATGAAACCGGCGCGAGCCACGAAGGTTTCGGAAAACTTGAATCCGCCCCGGCCCCCGCCGACACCGACCGCGATGGCCTGCCGGATTTTTGGGAGCAAGCCACCAGTTCCGATCCCCAGCGCGCCAATCACAACGATCCCGTTCCCGCCAACGCCTTCGTCCCGGCTGGCTCCACGCGACTGGAGGAATACCTGCACTTCCTCGCCACGCCGCACGGGATCGTTGCGCCCAAGAACTCGCTGGAGGTTGATCTCCGCCGTTACACTCGTGGCTTTGGAAACCAACCGCGCTTTGAAGTTTCCCACGCCACGGGCGGCACAGTCGCCGCCGCCTCACCCGTCGCTCGTTTCACGCCCACGCCCGGCTTCGTGGGCCGCGCCAAATTCCAGTTCACCGTTCGTGATGCCGAGGGCAGCACTTGGACGCAGGATTTTCTGATTCTTGTCCAATGAGCCTTTAGAGCGTTTCCATAAATCATGTCGCTGAAAAAGCGGTGGACGCCGCCGGCAAAAATTCCTGAGCTCAGACGGGTGGGACGCCGGCCCTCTCCCCCAAAGAGAGGGAGAATCCTGCGCCGCCTTGCGGAAAAACCTGCGACTGGATTGGCGAAACGGATGATCGAATCAAGCAGCGCACCCAATAACTGTTCCCTCTGGGTGCGACTAGAACTGCCACGCCGCTTAGGCTCTTACTCTTAATCTTTTTCTTAATCTTAATCTCCCGGGCCTGAAGATTAAGAACAAGATTAAGATTACGATTAAGAATCACGGCGATGAACGGCAGTTCCAGTCACACCTGTTCCCTCTCCCCGGGGGAGAGGGCCAGGGTGAGGGCGAGCGTGGCCCGCACCAACTTTTAATCACATCCCCCCAGACCCAACATTTGAGCAAATTTCTCTTCCGCTAACCAGAAATGGTGATAACTGGCCGGGCAAATTCATGATAACTTTACCCATCCATGTTTGCCTGTTGTTGTGATCAGAATCGCCCGAGCCGTTTGCGGCGCTGCGGCAGACTTCTCACCATCTGGTTGCTGACTGGTTTTCTCCTTCAAACCGCCCTCGCGCACAGTCCTTTTGAGAGTAATGCGCGCATCACCATTTTCACCGACCACCTCGAAGCCGCCGTCACCACCGGCACGGGCATGGCCGGTGAACTGTTGCAAGGCACCGGCATTGATCCGACCAAGCCCAGCGGCTTCGGTGGGATAAAGGCCGCACCCGAAATCAGTCAACGCATCATCGGTCTTGAAGCCGCCGGCCAATTCATTCCGGCGGAATCCGTAAAGGTGCTGGGGGACGGACTCGAAGCCATGCTGGTCGTCACCTTTCCGCGTCCGCCAGCAGGCAGCATCAAACTCTCGGCCAACTACGCCAGCCAAGTTCCCGCCGGCACGGTCAGCGCGCTCGTGGTCGTGGATGAACAAGGACGAATGATCGGCTCCCATCTTGTCACCAGCGGCAACAACGTGATGGAATTTCAACTGGCGGCGAATGCTCCGGCAACCGTCGTTGCTGCCGGAAAATCCGAAACCCAAAATCCGGAATCGAAAATTGATCAGAGCCTCCTCACGTCGGCGGCTACACACAACACGCCGGCCCAAACGCCATCGTTCCTCGAATACCTCAAGCTCGGCGTTCATCACATCGTCACCGGTTACGATCACCTGCTCTTTCTCTGCGGCCTGCTGGTCGGCTGCAAACGCATCGGCCCGATGCTCGCCATCATCACCTGCTTCACCCTGGCGCACTCGATCACGCTGGCGCTCGCCGCAATGCATGTGGTCGCGCTCTCCCCGCGCATCGTCGAACCCATCATCGCCGCCTCGATCATCTTTGTCGGCATCGAAAATTTCCGACGCGGCAAAGTAGCGGCAGGCATCCTGCCTGCCGTAGAGCCGGGCTTCCAGCCCGGCGGAAAGGACACTGCAAATGCCAAACGCGCGGAACATTCTGGAGTCGCACAAGATTTGACGTCCAGTCCAGGCGGCAAGATGCCGCCCGCTACGGCAGCCAGGATGGCTGCCGCTACAGAAAACGTGAAAGCCCGTTGCTGGCTCGCGCTGGGCTTTGGATTGATTCACGGCTTCGGCTTCGCCGGTGCCTTGCGCGAAACCGGCCTTGGCAACAATACTGGCTCGCTCGTGTCCGCGTTGTTCTCTTTCAATCTCGGCGTCGAACTCGGCCAACTCATCATCGCGGCCATCTTCCTCGGCGCGCTCTGGCAATTACGTCGCTTCAAACCCGTCGCGCAATACGCCACGCCCGTCATCTCCGGCATCGTCATCGCATTGGGCGGCTGGTGGCTCGTGGAACGCACACTCCTTTTGTAATCAGCATGAAACTTACTCAACAAATTGCCCCTTGCGGGTCGCACCGGAGAAACTGGCGGCAAGGATGCCGCCAGAACCCGCAGGCAAAGATGCCCGCGTTACCGGTAGCGCAGGCATCCTTGCCTGCGGGTTCACGGAGCATCCTTGCTCCGTGTTTCCCAGTCGCCCGGCTCGCGCGGACAATGCTATTGCTACTCCTCGCCACGCTCACATTTCCAATGATGGCCCAGCGCCAGATGGAGCCGCTCGGCCGCGGCGTCGTGGCGTTGCACTCGGCCACGTCGCAGGCTTACATCGGCTGGCGTTTGCTCGTCACCGATCCTGAGAGCATCGGCTTCAACATCTATCGCTCCGCCAACGGCGCCGCCGGCGTGAAACTCAATTCCGCCGTCCTCACCAACACCACCGACTTCCTCGACACCACGGCCAACTTTACCATCTCGAACGCCTGGTATGTCCGCCCCGTCATCAGCGGCGTCGAGCAAGCGTCCAGCGTTCCCTTCGGTCTCGCGGCAAATTCCCCCGTGCGCCAATACCTTTCCATCCCGTTGCAAGCCGTCATCGGCGGTGCCAATCCGCCCTACGACGTGAAGTTCGCTTGGTTCGGCGATTTCGATGGTGACGGCGAATACGATTATCTCGTGGACCGCCTCTCCACCACGGCGAACGTGAAACAATACCTCCAAGCCTACAAACGCGACGGCACGTTTCTCTGGCAGATGGACATGGGCACGAACAGCATGAACACCTCCGGCGGCAGCACGGTGGTCTATGAACCGAGTTCCGCCGCGATCTCCATCGGCGACAAAGACAACGTCACGGTTTACGACCTTGACGGCGACGGCAAAGCGGAAGTCATCGTCCGCACCGCCAACGGCACGATTTTTGGCGACGGCGCGGTGCAGTCCGGCGGGGCGAACGCCAATGTGCAATTCCTCTCCATCGTGGACGGTTTGACCGGAACACAAAAAGCGCGCGTGACCATTCCCAATCCGTACATCGCCGACGGCCCGTTGAACATGCACGCCGGCATCGCCTATCTCGACGGCATCCGCCCCAGCGTCATTTTCTCCGGCGAGAACCGCATCGGCGACGGCGATTTCCAACGCATCACCGTCGCGTGGGATTATCGCAACAGCGTCCTGACGCAACGCTGGACTTATCAGACGCCCGCCAACCACAACGATTCCGAAGGCCACCAACTTCGCGTCGCCGATGTGAACCACGACGGCAAGGACGACATCATCCGCATCGCCAGCGTCATCAGCGACAGCAACGGCGTGCCCGTAACGCTCTACTCCACCGAACTCGCCCATGGCGACCGCTATCACGTCACCGACATTGATCCCGAGCGACCCGGCCTGGAGATGTTTGCCATCCAGCAAAACAACACGACGCTGCTGGCGACTTCCCTGCAAGACCTCGGCAGCGGCGTGCTTTACAAAAAATGGTATGCGGGCGGCATCGTGGATGTCGGTCGCGGCATCACGCTCGATATGACCCCGAGCCATCGCGGTTGCGAGATGTATTCCACGCAACCCGGCATCTTCAACAGCAAGGGCACGCAGATTTACGTCAACAACCTCTGGGCCCCGGAAGCGATCTGGTGGGACGCGGACGTGTTGCGCGAGTTCGAGGACGGCGCGGGCAGCGGGGCGTATAATCCGGTGATCAACAAATTCAACCCGGCCACCGGCACGGCGGGGCGACTCTACACGCTCTACAACGAAGACGGCGGCGTGCACCAAGCCTACGGCGGTCGCGCGGCCCTGTGGGGCGATCTGTTCGGTGACTGGCGCGAGGAATTCATGGTCGTGGCCAACGACTACAACTCCGTCCGCATCTACACGACGAAAATCCAGGCGACGAACCGCATCTATTGCCTGATGCAAAACCCGCAGTATCGCGTGCAAAACACCTACAAAGGTTATTACCAGGCGAGCTACGTGGATTATTACCTCGGCGCGGACATGCCGGCGATTCCCATCCCGCCCGTTTCCGACGCGGCGTTTGTCTGGCGTGGCGGTGCGTCCAGTGTCTGGGATAACGCCACGGCCAACTGGTTCACCAACAACCTCTGGATTTCCAACACCACGGCCGCAGTGCTGCCATCCGTCGCCTCGGTCCTGTTCGACGCATCCGGCTCGAACCACACGGCCATCGCCATCACCGGCAATCTCACTCCAAGCGACGTACGCATCCACGCTCCCAAAGCCTACACCTTCGACAGCACCGGCGGCGATTTGACCGGCCCGATGAAACTCACCAAAGCCGGCGCGGGTAAACTCACATTCCTTGGCACGAACACTTACACCGGCGCAACGCTCATCGGCGAAGGCGCGTTCGTCGTGAATGGTTCGCTGCCCAACAGCCCCGTCACCGTTCGCGGCGGCGTCTGGCTCGATGGTCGCCTTGGGGGGACGGGCGTGATTGGCAACACGGTTCGCCTCGAAGAAGGCGCGGGCTTCTCGCCCGGCGCGGGAACAAATTCACCCGGCACGCTCACCATCGCCAACAACGTCACGCTCACCGGCCGCACGTTGAGCGATTTTGATTTGTCCGACGACGCCACCGGTACGACCAAGACCAACGACCTCGTCGTCATCACTGGCAATCTCATCTTGCAAGGCACGAATACGCTCGTCATCCGCAAGCTGAACGGCACGCTCCCGCCGGGCGTTTATCCGCTCATCACTTACTCCGGCGCGCTGAACGGCAGCTTGAACAACCTCGCCGTCTCCGGCCTGCCCGGTGTGCCGCTGGCGCTCACGAATCCGCCCGGTCAGATCGCGCTCGTCGTGAAAAGTTATCGCGCTCCCGCCACGATCAACTGGACCGGCGGCAGCAGCGGTAACGTCTGGGATTTGCTGGCCACCACGAATTTCCTCAACGGCGCGGCCAAAGATCAGTTCGCCCCCGGCGACACCGTCCGCTTCGACAGCATCGGGACATCGAACCTTACCGCGAATCTTGTCGGCGACCTCAACGTCGCCACCGTCATCGTGGACAGCCCGGCCAATTACACGCTCGCCGGCAGCGGCGGCATCTTCGGCCCGGCCAGCCTGCTCAAGTCCAACACCGGCACGCTCACGATTTCCGCACTGAACAATTCTTACACCGGCAAAACCATCATCGCCGGCGGAACAGTCGTGGTTTCCGAACTCGATGCCGTTGGTTATCCCAGCCCGCTCGGCAATCCACCCGCGGGCTCCACCAATCTCGTGCTTTCCGGCGGCACCGCACTGCGCGTCACCGGCGAGTCTTACACCGACCGCGGCCTGACGCTGAACGCCGGGCAAAACACCCTCGACGTCTTCAATGCCGCCGACCAAGTCACGATCGCGGGACAAATCATCGGCAGCGGGACACTCGTGAAAGCCGGCGCGGGAAATCTTGCGCTCAACGTTGCCAACACCTTCAGCGGCGGCGTCATCATCAGCAATGGCACGATCTCGCTCGGCAGCGTCGCGGGAAATCAAACCGGCGTCGGCACGGGCGCGGTCACGTTTTACGGGGGCACGTTGAGCATGATCAACATCCAGGCCAGCGAAACCGCAGCGTGGCCACTGATTGTCCCGGGGGGCGCGACTGGGCGGCTGGATTGCGATGGCCGCTGCACCCTCACCGGTTCGCTCACCGGCGGCGGCACCTTCAACGTGATGACCCCGTACGTCCGCACCGATTTCAGCGGCAACTGGTCCGCCTTCACCGGCCAGATCAATGTCATCACGGATGGCGACGGCGGTGATTTTCGCTGCAATAATTCTGCCGGCTATCCCAATGCCAGAATCAATCTCGCCGCGCTCGTCAGTTTGCAAAACCGCGTCGGCGGCACGCCGACGATTTCCATCGGCGAACTCAGTGGCGCGCCAGGTTCGGCCGTTTCCGCTCCCGGCGGCAACAGCGGTATCGGGGTCAATTGGAACGTCGGTGGCTTGAACACTTCCGCAACATTCGCGGGTAACACTTACAACAATGTCGGTTTCATCAAGGTGGGCGCGGGCACTTGGACTTGGAGCGGCACAAACCTCACGCACACCGGCGCAACCACGGTGAACGGCGGCACATTATTGATGAACGCCAATGCCGCCGCGGCGACGGGCGCGGTGACGGTTGGCGCGGCGGGAACCTTCGGTGGTGCTGGCATGATTGGCGGCACTGTCACGGTGAACGGCCGCATCGCTCCCGGCAACAACGCCATCGGGACATTGACCTGCACGAACAATGTCACCTTCAACAGCGGTGGAACGGCGGTCATTGAAATCAACAAGGCCACCAGCACGCGCGACTTGCTCGCCATCGGCCGGACGCTGACTTACGGCGGCACTCTGCAAGTGACCAATCTCTCCGGCACACTCGCGAGCGGCGATAGTTTCAAAATCTTTGACGCCACAACCTACGCCGGCTCGTTCGCCACGCTCAACCTGCCTCCGCTCAACGCCGGCTTGATCTGGAACACGGCCGCGCTGGCCACCAGCGGCACGATCAGCGTCGTCATTTCCAACACCGGGCCGAAAGCCATCGTCTGGAAAGGTGACGGGGCGCTCAACGCCTGGGATGCGACCACCGCCAATTGGCTCGACACGAATAACGTCGCCGCGGTCTTCAACAATTTTGACAGCGTCATGTTCAACGATGTCGGCTCGAACAATTCTTCTCTCTTCCTCACCGGCTCGCTCCAACCTTCGAGGCTCGTCGTGAATGCGACCAAGGATTACACCTTCGGCGGCCCGGGCGGCATCGCGGGAACCAACTCACTTGTGAAATCCGGCGGCGGCACGCTTTCGCTCGCCACCGGCCACAGTTACTCCGGCGCAACCATCGTGAGTAATGGCACGTTGCGGCTCACGACCACCGGGCTGGGCCTCGCGCATCGCTGGAGTTTCAACGGCACCCTCACGGATTCCGTCGGCGGCCAGAACGCCACCGTCGTGGACGTCGGCGCGAACAACACCACGTTATCCGCCACGGAAATCACCCTGGCCGGCGGCGCGCAGGCGGCATCCGACTACGTTGATCTTGGCGATCAGGTGCTGCCCAACAGCACGACGCCGGTGACGATTGAGCTGTGGGCCAAACAGATTTCCGTGCAGAACTGGTCGCGCATCTTCGACTTCGGCTCGACCACGACGGAGAACCTGATGATGAGTTGGACCCGCGGCACGACGTTGACGCAGGATCGGGTGGAATGGGTGGATTCGGCCGGCACGGCAACAGCCAATGATTCCAACCAGCCGTACACCCTCGGCGTGGAATTTCACATCGCCATGGTCATCGAACCCGGCGCGGGCGCCAACGGCACGACCCGCGTGACGTGGTATCGCGCCGCCGGCACCAACACCGTGCTCGGCGCGGCCCGCGGCACGTTCGACACGACGAACACGCTCGCCATGCTCAACAACCCCAATTGCTGGCTCGGTCGCTCCCAGTGGCCCGACAACACCGCCAACGCCAGTTACAACGAAGTCCGCGCCTGGAATCGCGCCCTCACCGCCCCGGAGCTTCAGACCCTGCATACCGCCGGCGCAGATGCTGTGCTCGGCTCCGTGGGCATCTCGGGCACGGGATCATTGCCAAGTTCGACGGCGGTGAATCTCGCCGGCGCAACGGCCAAGCTCGAGAACCAGAGCGGGCAGACGCAAACCATCGCGTCACTGGCCGGCGTGGCGGGCAGCGAAGTCAAACTCACCAGCGGCGCACTGGTTCTCGGCGGCGACAACACTTCGTCCACCTTCGCCGGATTCCTCAGCGGCACGAATGGTTTCACCAAGACCGGCACAGGCACGCTGGCGTTGACCGGCAATTCCACGCACACCGGCGCGACGACCGTGAGCGCGGGTACGTTGCTGATTCACGGGGACAATTCCGCCGCGAACGGCGCGGTCAACGTGGCGGGGGGCGCAACGCTCGGCGGCAATGGCACCCTCGGTGGCGACACGACGATTGCCAGCGGCGCAACCCTCGCCCCCGGCGCGGGCATCGGGGCGATCACGTTCACCAACGCACTCGCCCTCTCCGGCACGACTCTCATGGAAATCAGCCACACGCCCTTGACCAACGACGTGGTGAACAAGACCGGCACACTCACCTACAGCGGTGCGCTCCTGGTCACGAATGTTTCCGGCCCGCTCGCGGCGGGTGACAGTTTCAAACTCTTCAATGCGTCAGCCTACGCCGGTTCTTTCAGCAGTGTGACGCTGCCCGCGCTCAACCCCGGCCTGGTTTGGACGACGAACACATTGAACACGACCGGAACGATCTCCGTGAGCAGCGCGGTTTCCACCACGCCAACGAACCTCACCTTCAACGCCACCGGCAACAGCCTGACGCTCTCCTGGCCCGCCAGCCACATCGGCTGGACATTGCAGGCGCAAACGAACGCTCTGAACGCTGGCTTGAGCGCGACGTGGTATCCCGTCCCCGGCTCGACCACGACGAACTCCATGACGTTCCCGATGAACCCGGCGAACCCGACGGTGTTTTACCGGCTGACCTACCCATAACGCCGGAACGCCGAGCACCGTCTCGGCCAGTCCCGAGCACCAACGAGCCGAGGCGGCACTCGGCGCTCCGATCCACACGGCAGCGTCTTGAACTGCGTTGATTTGGAGCGTACTGCAAAAAAATGTCGGAAACGAGATGCTGACGAAAAGCCCCTCACCCCGTCCCTCTCCCCATCGGATGGGGAGAGGGTGGCCGCAGGCCGGGTGCGGGGAATTCGTTTCCGCCAAACATTTTGAGAACTGTTCCACCCCAAATAAAAAACGCGGAGCCATGCGCTCCGCGTTTTGCTGAAGATCAATTTACTCAGGCCTTCGCCGCCGCCTTGCGTCCAGTCATCAGGAAGTCCAGATAGCCAATGAGGCGTTCCTTCATTTCCTTGCGCGGCACGATGGCATCAATGAGGCCATGATCGAGGAGGAATTCTGCCGTTTGGAAACCGGGCGGTAGTTCGGCTTGTGTCGTGTCTTTGATCACCCGCGGACCGGCGAAGCCGATGAGGGCCTTGGGTTCGGCCAGGATCAAATCGCCCACGCTCGCGTAACTCGCCATCACCCCGGCGTAGTCGGGATTCGTGAGGATGCTGATGTAAGGCAGCTTCGCCTTGGCGTGGTAGCCGAGCGCGGCGCAGGTCTTGGCCATTTGCATGAGGCTGAACATGCCTTCATACATGCGCGCCCCGCCGCTGGTGGAAATGATGATGACGGGAATCCCCTTCTCCGTTCCGGCTTCGATGAGGCGCGTCAGTTTTTCGCCGACGACCGAGCCCATCGAGCCGCCGAGGAAGCTGAAGTCCATCACGCCGAGCGCGACCCGATGCGTGCCGATCATGCCCACGCCGGTGATGACGGCGTCCTTGAGATTTGTTTTCTTCCAGTTGGCCGCGAGCTTGTCTTTGTAAGACGCCGCGCCGGTGAAACCCAGCGCATCCACGCTGATCATGTTGGCGTCCATCTCCTCGAAGGTGCAGGTCTCGACGAGCGAATGAATCCGCTCCCGCGCCCCGATGACGAAGTGATGGCTGCACTTCATGCAGACCTTCAAATTCTCGTCGAGTTCCTTGTCGAACAGCATCGTTTCGCACTCGGGACATTTCGTCCACAACCCGGCGGGGATGTCCTTCTTCTTGGTCTTGCCGGTGGTGAGCTTGAGTTTCTTTTGGACGAAATTGGTGGCGTTGCTGCCCGCCGACGGTGTCGTCAAAGCCGGCTCGACCGGTTCAACACCGAGGGCTTGCTTGGTGAACGAGGTGGTGGACATGGCTGGACTGGTAAATTGGTTGACGTTCGCGGTTGCGGCGAAAGATTCGTCGCAATTCACATAATGTTTTCAACAGGCAAACATCTTCAGTTGTGCATGGATTATCTAAAGTCCGCGGGCCACTGTCCAGACGCAAACTTCGCCCGCCCCCAGCGTCCGCAACACCCGCGCGCAGGCACTGGTGGTTGCGCCGGTGGTCAATACGTCGTCCACAAGGATGATCCTTTCGCCGCGCAGTTTACCGCCGTTCCCGGCCACAAAAGCGCGACGCACATTGTCCGCGCGCTGGGTTTTGGTGAGCTGCGTCTGGGTGCGGGTGGGTAGGACGCGGCGGACCAGATTTGAACGCACCGGTAAACACAGCGCGCGTCCCAAGCCGATGGCGATGCGTTCGGCTTGATTGAACTCCCGCTCGCGCTCTTTCGCGTGATGCAGGGGCACGGGCACGATCAAATCCCACTTCTGCTCGCGCAACACCGGCAACGCCGCGCGACCCAACAAGTCCAACAGAAACGGCTCGAACCAAAGAGCGCGCTGGTATTTGAACCGGTGGATGATTTCCAGCGTCACGCCCTTCGCCGCCACTGCGGAGCGGGCCGACGTGAAGTGCAGTTCCATGTCGCGACAGTTGGAGCATTCGAATGGCCCGGTGATCTCGCCCTCGTAGGGCAGGCCGCAACGCTCGCAAAACGGCGGCTTGATGAAGCGCACGCCCGTCCAGCACTTGCGGCAGACGAAACCCTCCGCCGACGTGGCCCGCTCGATTTCGCACAACTGGCAGACGCGCGGATAGAACAATGCCAAGCCCGCTTCGACACAGGTGGCAATGGGCGCGGCGAGCATGACGCACATTAAAAAGGGGCCGGCACGAAGCCAAGTGGAAAGGCTCTGTCCACCAAATCAGGGCAAGGCCACTCTGAGCGCAAGCACGAGCCACAAATGGAAAAACCTCCTCATGAATTTACTTCGACTGCAACGCAAGTCCGCCATCGAGAACCGATTCGCTGCCGCGCTTGGTTTGCAGTTCAACTGTTCGTCCCAGGCAACGGACCACGCAAGGATTCCCGAGCTTGGAGCGAATCGTCGCCTGCTTCAGCGTGCCATCTTTCCATTCGATATCCACCTCAAGGCCGCCCCGCGCACAGAGACCTTTGACCGATCCGGTCGGCCAGGCTTTCGGCAATGCGGGCAACAGATCAATGATTCGCACCTCGCCCTTTTCCCCTCGCCCCTCGGTCAGGTGGCTTTGCACCAACATCTCCGCCACGCCCGCGCAGGTGCCGAAGTTTCCGTCAATCTGGAACGGCCCGCAGAGGTCGAACAGGTTTGGCAGCGTACGCTTTTGCAAGATTCCTTGGAACTGGCGAAATGCGAAGTCGCCATCGCCGATACGGGCCCACAGCGGCATCCGCCACGCGTAACTCCAGCCCGTGCTGCCATCGCCGCGCCACTTCAACAGGAGTTTGGCGGCATCGTAAACTTTGGCGTCCGCCGGCGTGATGTCCCAGCCCGGATACAGCCCCCACAGCGGCGACATGTGCCGATGATTGTTGTTTGGCGCATCCCAATCCTCGATCCATTCCTGCAACTGACCGTGTTTGCCGATCTGATTTGGCGGGAGTTGCGCGCGGAGCTCAGTAAGCTGCTTGGCAAACTTCTTGTCCGTGCCGAGGATTTCCGCCGCTTGAATCGTGTAGGTGAACAGCGCGCGGATGAGTTGATTGTCCATCGTCGGGCCGGGTGAAAACAGCGGGCGATTCGGCGGTGTCTGTTCCGGCGAATGCGACGGACTCGTCACGAGATAACCGGTCTTCGGGTCTTTGATAAGAAAATCCACAAAGAACAACGAAGCCTGTTTCATCACCGGATAAGCGCGCTGTTTGAGAAACTTCTTCTCGCCGGTGAACAGATAGTGCTCCCACAGGTGATGACACAGCCATGCGCCGCCTGTGGGCCAAAAGCCATCTACGTTGTTGATCGGTGCCGCGCCGCGCCAGAGGTCGGTGTTGTGATGCACCACCCAGCCTTTTGCCCCGTACTGTTTCTTTGCTGCCCGCGCGCCGCTGATGGTGAGGTCGTCAATCAGGTCGAACAACGGCTCGTGCGTTTCGCTCAAGTTGCACAATTCGGCCGGCCAGTAATTCATCTCGGCGTTGATGTTGAGCGTGTATTTGCTCTCCCACGGCGGATTGAGTTCTTCGTTCCACACGCCTTGCAGATTGGCCGGCTGCGAGCCCGGGCGACTGCTGGCGATGAGCAGATAGCGACCGTATTGAAAATGCAGCGCCGCGAGCGCGGGATCATTCTCCAGCGGTGAAGTCTTCAACTGCCGCTGCCGCTCGTCCGTCGGCAGATCAGCGTTGGCAGTGCGGCCCAAGTCCAGACTGACGCGGCGGAAGAGTTTTTGATGATCGGTGATATGGTCGGCGCGCAGCGTGTCGTAGCTGCGCCGGGAAAGTGCAGCGAGGTGTTCTCGGCAACGCCGGGCCGGGTCAGCCGAGATGTCCTGAAAATTCTTGAAACTGGTTGCCGCCACCAGCAGCACCGTGACGGCATCCGCCTGTTCAATGCGCAAGCCGGAATCCGCAACCTCAACCATTCCGCCTTCGGCCCGGATTTGAATCCGCGATTCAAACCGCAGTCCGTCCGCTTGCACCCGACCCGTCAGTTTCAGCCAAGGCAATTTCTCTGCTTCGGCTTTTACGTCACGGGATGAACTCACCCCCACCCCGACACCACCGCTCGAACCGAAAGATCCCACCCCGATGCCAATGCCAACGCTGACCCGTGGAGACTTTTTGCGGGACGATGCAGGGACTCCCATCTCGACCTGCGAATCCGTGTGCGGACTATCCATCCGCAGCGTGAAACTGATTTGCCCGGGTTTGTCGGCTGTAAGACGCAGCACGATGACGCGATCCGGATAGCTGGCAAACACCTCACGTTTGAACGTCACGTCGCCAACTTTGTAGCGCACCGTGGCGACGGCGGAATCCAAATCCAGTTCGCGCCGATACTCCGTTACGCTCTCATGCCCGGGGAAAATCAGCCGCAGATCGCCGAAGGGTTGATACGGCAATTGCCGCACCGGATCACTGATGGCTTTCTCTTTGGCGAGTTTTCCCGCCTCAGCAGCACTGCCTTCGAAGGTGAGGCGACGAATCTCCGCGAGTTGTTCCCCGGCTCCTTCGCGCACATAGTCATGCGGCTTACCCCGCCAAAGCGTGCCTTCGTTGAACTGAATCCGCTCGCTGGCTGTGCCGCCAAAGACCATCGCGCCCATGTGACCGTTGCCGATGGGCAAGGCTTCCGTCCACTTCTGCGCCGGCTGCGGATACCAAAGTGTAAGGTCGTTGCTGCTGGCTTGGGCAAACATACCCACAACGAAGCAATGACAGGCAGCTAGCAGAAATCGAATGGGGGGATTCACAGGTGAAATTTACCGCAGCGACTGCGGCGAAAAAAGCCCAGAATCAAGTCAATGAAGCAGCAAGCCAGATTCGCCTTCAAACAGCAATCGAACCGCAACCTGATTCAGGATTTACTTCTTTGTCTTTTTGGAAGCTGGCGGGGGCAGGGCTGCGCTTAACACCTCAACCAACGGTTTGCATTTCATGTCCCCTGCCAAAGACAGCGGGCTTATCCCAAAGCAACTAACATTTGGCTTTGCGCCTACAGCGAGAAGTTCTTTTGCAATCGCAACAATACTTGCGACGAATTCTGCCTTTGCTTTGCCTTGCCGCTTTTTGCACTCAAGACTGCCCACAGCGGACATCAGCGGCGAAAACTTGCAACCCGGTGGATTGACACTTGCCCCAGCTTGGAGCAGAGCAGTAACTGCGGCTGATTGACCGGCGCTGGCAGCAACACTCAATGGCCACTCATTGGTAAGCGGGTCTTGGAGATTTAGATTTGCCCCAGCAACAATCAGGTCCGCAATCTCCTTCAAGTCACCCCGTTCAGCAGCAGCCACAAGCAGCGTCGGCCTTTTATCTTTTGCTGGAACTCCAGCTTCCCACAAGAGCTTCACGATGGCGAGATGCTTGCCATTTGCCGCCAGCGAAATCGGCGAAACCAATTTCTTCGACCGGTCTGGAGTTTTGCATTCTTGCTTAACGTCAGCTCCGTTTTCAATCAGACTTTGCGCGGCATCCATATGCCCGTAATAGCATGCAATCATCAAGGGGCTTAAACCTTCTTTCCCACGATCAGGATCAGCTCCAGCCCCAATCAATAGACCGATGATCTCAGAATTGTTAACTTTCGCTGCCGCCATCAACGGCAGGTAACGGGTGCTCCAGGAAAAGCACATTTCCCCGTCAAGATGAGGACCGAAGGCTTTTTGAGGCACAAACGCTTTACCACACTTGGAGCACTTGCGCTCGACCAATACCGCTACAAAATCGTGACCGCACCCCGGGCAACTGCATGTGATTCCACCCCATTGCACATCTTCTTCATCATCACCACCGATGGTTTTGTGGACATCAGCACCGGCTTTCAAAAGAAACCGAACAACTTCCGCATGTTGGCGAGACACAGCCATGTAAAGCGCCGAACGCTCTTGCTCATCGGGAGCATCCACCGGAACTCCCGCCTCCACAAACCGGCGCGCAGACTTCAAATCACCCTTGGCGGCGGCTTGCACATACTCATTCGCATCCTTGTGTAACAACCCCAACTCAACAAACACACCGCGTAACGCCTCTGCCACCATGCGCTCTTCTTTGTCAAAATAGGATTTGGTGCCAAGGTGCCGGTCTGCCAGCCCAAAAGCTGTGCGCCCATAATTATCCACAGCCCGCAAGTCTGCACCATGCCTTGCCAGCAAACGCATCATGCTGAGGTGATCTTGTTCCGCCCCAATACAGCGTAAGAATGGTGTCAAACCCTCGACCTTCTCACGTGCATTTACATCTGCTCCGGCTTGAATCAGCCGTTCAGCCAACTTCATAGCTCGCCTGCCGGCAGCTTCCCAAAGTGGCGTGCGTCCAGACTGATTGCGCACATCAACCTTGGCTCCAGCTTTGAGCAGCAACTCCAAAAGCTTTTCGTCTCCCTGGTTGACCGCAATATGAAGAGCGGTTTCTCCGGCTTTGTCTGCACCATCTACAAGAGTGCCCGCATCCAGCAATTCTTTGACACGTTTGCCATTGCCGGATTGGGCCGCTGCCAACAATTGCTCAACTCCAGCCGCGGTCTTCTTTGCTTCATTTGCCAGAAACTCTACATCCTCGGACGTTGATAATGGCTTGAGCAATTTGACTATCTCAGGCGATTGTCTCCCATATAAGATCGCCGTCTTGCCGTCCTCATCTTGTAGTTTGGGATTCGCTCCCGCCTTTAGCAATCGCTTCACGAGTTTCAAATCTCCCCGAGCAGCAGCTAGCATCAGGGCAGACTCTCCGCCTTCCTCTTGCGCATCCACTTTCGCTCCGGCTTTCAACAACATCTCGACAATCTCCATCGAATCAGCCTGAGCAGCAGCACAAAGCGGCACATGTAAACCACCAAAATCAGCGTCGGCACCGGCTTTCAACAATTCTCGAACCATGTCGGGGCGACCCAATTCAGCCGCTTTGGAAAGCGCCGAGTCATCGCACGATTCATCCAACTCTGCGCCCGCCTTTATCAGTTCACGGAGATGTTTCAAATCTCCAGTCTCAACAGCTTCCAACAATGTTGGGGGAATTTTTTCTGCGGTCATCTGAATGATGGTTGATGGTTTTTTTAATAAATTCCAAAGAGAAGCCCCTCGCCAATCCAGTGCAGCGCCAGCTTCGATTCACCAATAACCTAAGCCCGTATCGCAACCAACAAAAAAGGCGCGAAGTGAAATCACTTCGCGCCTTGTGAGAATTGCTTCGCTTAGGTCAGCGAAATTTTGTCGCCCGCCTTGAGCGTGACGATGGCCTTCTTCCAATCCATTGCTTTACCCGCTTGCGCGGTGCGCTGGCGGCGGGCCTTGCCCCGCACATTCAGCGTATTCACGCTGAGGACCTTCACCTTGAACAGTTCCTGCACGGCGGCGCGGATCTGCGGCTTGGTCGCGCGGCGGTCGGCCACGACGGTGTATTGATTGAATTTCTCGCCCTGACGCGTGCCCTTTTCGGTCAGCCGGACGGTTTTGACGATGTCGAAAGAGTTCATGTTATTCCTTGTTCAGACGGGCTTCGACTTTTTCAAATGCCCCGCGCGTGAAGATCAGCTTGTCCTGACGGAGCACGTCGTAGGTGTTCAACGATTCGCTGGTCGTAAGATCCACGTTGGGCAGATTGCGCGTGGCCAAGACGAGGTTCTTGTTCTCGCCGGTGGAAATGATCAATGCCGTGCCATCAATCTGCAACGCATCAATCACCCCGATGATTGCCTTCGTCTTGGGCGAACTGAGCTTGAGATCATCAACGATGATGACATCACCAGCCTTGAGCCGTTCGCTGAGCGCCTTGCGCAACGAGAGTTGCTTGGTGCGGGCGTTGACCTTCTTGGCGAAGCTGCGGGGCTTCGGACCGAAGACCACACCACCACCAACCCACAGCGGTGATTGGAACGAGCCGGCGCGAGCGCGACCCGTGCCTTTTTGTTTCCACGGCTTCTTGTTCGTGCCGGTGACTTCACCGGCCGTCTTGGTGCTGGCCGTGCCGCTCCGTTGCGCGGCGCGATAAGCCGTCACCGTATCGTGGACAGCCTGGGTGCCGCGACCGTTTTCAATCAGCTCAAATTTGACTTCAAGCTCACCGGCGGCTTTGCCTTGAGAATTTTTAACAGAAAGTTTCATGGCGATTCCTTATTTCTTGGCGGAAGCAGCGGCTTGAGCAGCCTTGGCTTCAGCTTTCTTCTTGCCGACAGCCGCGGTGGCGACTGCTGGCTTCCAACCCTTCGGACGTTTCTTGGATTCACGGATGACGCAATAATCGCCTTCCGCGCCCGGGAACGAGCCCTTGATCAACAGCAGATTGTCCGCTTCGATCACTTGAATGACCTGGAGGTTCTGCGCCGTGCGCGTCACTTGTCCCATGTGGCCGGGCATCTTCATGCCGCGCATGACTGTGCCGGGGAACAAGCGCTGACCGATTGCACCGGAGCGCCGCTTAAAGCCCTTCGCGCCGTGAGTCTGGTCGCCGCCGCGAAACGCATGACGCTTCACGACACCTTCAAACCCGCGGCCCTTCGTGGAGCCGATGGCATCCACATAATCGCCGGGCGCAAACAAGGTCGCGCCGACGGTTTCGCCGGGCTTCACTTCCTTGCTGAAGTTGCGGAATTCCTTGATGCGCTTCACCGCGACACCGTTGTGCTTCTTGATGTGACCGAGCAGCGGTTTGGTGAGGCGCTGTTCCTTCTGGTCGTCGAAACCGAGCTGGACGGAATTGTAACCGTCTTTGCTGGCTTGCGTTTTGACCTGGAGCACGCGATTCGGTCCGACCAAAACGACCGTGACCGCATGCAACACCCCAGTCGCGTCATAGACGCGGGTGTGGCCGAGTTTCTTTCCAATAAGTCCGAGTGGCATGGTATGAAATCGTTAAGGGTTCAAATCTTGATGGTGATGTCCACGCCGGCGGGGAGGTTGAGTTTCTTCAACTCGTCCACCGTCTTGGCGGTCGGCTCGATGATATCAATGAGCCGCTTGTGAGTACGTTGCTCGAAAGTTTCCTGCGACTTCTTGTCGGAGTGCGGGGAGCGCAACACGGTGAAACGTTCGGTGCGGGTGGGAAGCGGAATCGGGCCTGCGACGCGCGCGCCCGTGCGCTTTACGGTATCGGCGATCTCGCGCGCCGACTGGTCAATGACTCGGTAGTCAAAGGCCTTGAGACGAATACGAATGCGTTGTCCTGCCATATTAAAGAACAATTGTCTGTTTTGGTCTGCCGGTTCAACCCTCTCCCTCAAAGGGAAACGGGGCGCAGAGAGTAACAGACAACTTCCCTCCCGCAACAAATTTTTTGGGGAAATATTGTTTCAGCTTCAAGCCGCAGATTTCCCGCCGTTCAAGAACCAACGCCAATGAGGTGATGGCGCTCGCCACTGCCCTATAACGGAACACCCAGTCCCAGTTTTCCACAGTCCACCCCGACAAAAAACAGCGAAGCCAAATCCCATCCTTATCGCCGGAAAGTTTGATTCGTCAGCTAAACGTTTACGTTTCAACCCATCCAACGCTAAAACCAAAGCAAAACCACCTATATCGGCAAAACTATGCAGACTATAAGAAACTTTCCCTGCCGCTGGCAAACTCGCTGCTTCGTCTCCACAAGCAGCACCTCGGTCATTGGCGAGTCATCAGACGCGTTCTCAATGTCTGCGGTGCGTTTTTGAATCAGAGTCACGGTCGTTTGTGGTAACCATGAGAAATCTAGGAATGCTTGTCCTGTCCGCTGTCAACCAACAGCGCACAAACACATCCTCGTCATTTGCGCATTCGGTGGCGAAGCCAAACAGGACAAAGCGAACCGTATGAACAACAACCCGGGGCCATTAAAACGAGTTCTCTTCGTAGATGACTCGCCATTCCTCGAAAGCATCCGCACCAATCTGCCAACCTTGAGTAGCGGCAAGTGGGAACTCGCCTTTGCCACCGACCCGGTCGAAGCTTTTTTATTGTTGGATACCCACCCCGTGGACCTGATCGTGATCGATCTCTGCGCTTCCAGACGGATCACGGGTGTGGACAGCCTCCAATTCTTGACCCTCGTTCATCAAGTCCATCCCCACCTTCAGAAAGCCATCCTCTCAAGCTCCCTGGAAGAGGAGCGCCGCGAGCTATATCAACAGGCCGGGGCAAAACTGCAGCTTCTCAAACCTCAGCACGCCGCAGATTTCGGTCTCGTCTTCAATTCGCTCCATCACCTTTTGGTGCCGGCTTCAGAAATAACTCACGCACCCGCACCCGAAGCTACGAACGCACCGCACCCGGAGGCTGTTTCCGAACCGATCCCGACAGCGACACGAGTGGTCCCTCCGGTAATGACTCACCCAGCCAAGAGCGTTCCTCTGCCGGAGGCTGCTTCTAAACCAATTCCGGCTGCGACCCGCGCAGCCGCTCCAGAACACGCAGCCGTTCCGGAAACTCCGCGCCACGCCGCTCCCGAACCTGCTCGCGGCCACCCACCGGCACCGGAAGGTTTTCGTGGCGTGCTTCACTCCATCAGTCTCTTTGATCTGTTGCAACTCGAATGTCGCAACCTCCGCTCTTCGGTCTTGGAAGTGACAGCGGGGCGGCAATTCGGCCAGGTGTTCATCAAGAGCGGCGCCATCATTCACGCCACTGCCGGTTCTAAAACCGGGGTGGATGCTTTTGTCCGCTTGATGCGCATGTCCGGCGGCGGCTTCAATCTCGAACCGTTCTCCGAGCCGGGCGATCAAACTATCAAGATGTCGTGTGATCAACTGCTCCTCGAAGCCTCTCACGTGTTGGACGAAGGTCGGGAGGAAACCCCGGAGCCAAACTCCAAGACCGCCTGGTTTCGCAATGCCCCCGGCCCGCAATCGAAAAATCCGGGCAAAGAGCCCGCCAGACCGGCCCGATCCGCCCCCCCAACTCGCCCGGTCGCCGAAATCGCGACGCCACCGGCTAATTCCTTTTCATCCACCTCGGCCAACCCTCCGCCTATCCCAGCCAAACCCGTCAATCTGGCTGCCGCTCAAAAATTCACTGACGACCTGATCGCCAGCCACTCGTTGCTCGATAAAAAACTTTTGGATATGGCGGCGCTCAAGGAAGATCTTAGCGGCTGCCAATCCAAATTGCTTGCGACCATCAAACGGCTGCTGGAGCCACTGGCCACCATTCAAACCCGCTTCCTTCCAAATCTGAGTAGCGCCAAAATCGCTTCGTTCCATGCCGGCAACTCCGGCCTGAACAACATGAATTCGGCATTGCCCTCGAATTACGAACCGCAAAACGCCGCTCAGTTGAAAACCTTCCTCAACGCCCTGGGCGCGCTCGGCACATTGGATGAGATCAAACGCGACACCGGCTCGGCGATAACCCGGCTGGACGGCTTTTTGGCGGCGTTCAAGGAAGATTCCGCCAGCTTCCACAAGGCCAGCGAAAAACTGCACGCCGAAATGGCCCGCCTCCAAGGTCAGCCGGCGCAACCAGCCCAGGCCAATGTTTCTGTTAACAGTTCCCCCGGCGGTCGCCTCCAACCGCATTAAGCGCGCTTCAGCCTGATCCCGGCGGAACTCCCAAGGCCGACATCTTCGCATCATTGCGAGCCCCATTCCTATTGGTGTCTCGCCTGCCCGGCCAAAATCTCTTCGTTTGAACACTCTGACTGGATTCGTTGTCATTCTCTCCGTAGAATCCGAAAACATTCATGAACACTGGAATCAATGCCATCAACGAAGCGGTCAAGGAAGCCAGCGCCTTTACCCAACCTCTGTTTGCAGAACTTGGCAAAGTCGTCGTCGGCCAGAATTACCTCACCGAGCGACTCGTCATCGGCCTGCTCGCCAATGGCCATGTCCTCCTCGAAGGTGTGCCCGGTCTGGCCAAGACGCTTGCCGTGAAATCGCTGGCCGCCACCATGCACGTGAAGTTCTCACGCCTGCAATTCACGCCGGACATGCTGCCCGCCGACGTCATCGGCACGCAGATTTACAATCCGCAATCCGGCGGCTTCAGCACGCGCAAAGGCCCGGTCTTCGCCAACCTCGTCCTCGCCGACGAAATCAATCGCGCGCCCGCCAAGGTGCAAAGCGCATTGCTCGAAGCGATGCAGGAAAAACAAGTCACCATCGGCGACCAGACCTACAAGCTCGACGAACCGTTCCTCGTGCTTGCGACGCAGAATCCCATCGAACAGGAAGGCACGTATCCGCTGCCCGAGGCGCAGGTTGACCGCTTCATGTTGAAATTGAAGATCGGCTACCCGACGCGCGCCGAAGAACGGCAGATTCTCGAAGTGATGGCAAAAACTACCGGCACGCCCACCGCCAGCGCGGTGGTTGACCCGAAGGACATTCTCAAAGCGCGTCAGGTTATCAACGACATTTACGTGGACGACAAGGTGAAGGATTACATCGTGGACCTCGTCTGCGCCACGCGCGACCCGGACCATTACAAGATCGCGGTGAAGGATTTCATCCAGCTCGGCGCGTCGCCGCGCGCGACCATCGCGCTCACGCTGGCGGCCAAGGCCTACGCGTTCCTGAAAGGCCGCGGCTACGTGACGCCGCAGGACGTGAAAAGCATCGGCATGGACGTATTGCGCCACCGCGTGGCCATCACCTACGAAGCCGAGGCCGAGGAAAAGACCAGCGAAACCGTCATCCAGAAAATCTTTGATGAGCTGCCTGTGCCGTGAAAATTACAACCCGCAAAGAAGAAAGCTCACCAAGGTGAAATTGTGAAAATCAATCCAGCCGTTTGCGCCAGTAACCAGGCCGCCGTTTCATGTGCATCACGGCGACGATCCAGATGTGTTCCGGCTTTTCAAGAAAGACCACCGCGTAAGGAAAGTCGCTGCTCAAATGCCGGCGGGCGGGCGGGGAAAATTTCCAAAACCGTTCCGGGGCGGCGCAAGCTTCCCCGATTAGCCGCTCCATTTCGTCGTGAAAACGCCCGCCGAGTTCGAGGGCGATGTCCGCATAGTATTGGACGGCCTGAACGTATTCCTCGTCGGCTTCCGGATGAAAGATATGCGGCTTCACCGCCGGAGGATTTTTTGGATGCGGGCGGCGTTTTCCTCGGGCGTAACGCCTTTGACTTTCCCCGATTCAATTTCTGCGATGCGGCGGTCCGTTTCGGCTTTCCACGATGCCGCCACGGACGGCTCAATGCCGCCGTGCCGTGCCACCAGGATGCGATCCACCAGTTCCGCCACGACTTCAACCGGCATTTCGCGAGTTTCGTCAACGATTTGATCCAATGTAATTGGCATGGGGTGAGTCTCGCCCAGCAACCGGATTTTGACAAGAGTCAAGCCGAGGCCGAGGAAAAGACCAGCGAAACAGTCATCCAGAAAATCTTTGACGAACTGCCCGTGCCGTGATTCCTCAAACAGAATTAGCGCCGCCAACAAATGAACTTTGAATACTTCCAAGGCCCTGTCTCGGACATGTCGTCGATATGCAAAGGAGAGAAGACCTGCGGAATTTGCAAACGTGTGGGCCTATGTTTTGAGTTAAACGATGCAATCATTTGCAGTGAGGAAGCCAGCGAAGTCGGCTATGGCTGTTGGGAGTGTTTAGTAAATGGGAAATTTGAGTTCTGGCATGACACAGACATCGGGATGCTCGACGAAAAAGGTTTAACGAAGGTTTATAAACACAATCAGCCTCGGCCTGAAGGATTCCCAGACGCTGCACTTGTCGCACTCCGCAGGACTCCACAAATCGTCACTTGGCAACAAGAGCTATGGCTAACTCATTGCAATGACTTCATGGTTTATCAAGGAACTTGGTCGCCTAGTGATTTCTACAAAAGCTCTCCCAATGGCGACGGTCGAGCGCTGTTCATGGAAATGACTGATGAGGGAAAGAATTTGTGGGACGACTCAATGCCAAAAGGGAAAACCACTTTGAAAGAGTGGCACGCCACTTACTACGTTTTCAAATGTAAACATTGCGGCAAGTTAAAGGGCAATTGGGATTGCGACTAACGCAGACCGCTCTGAAGTTTTTCTTCGCATGATTCCCCGCGAGATTCTCAAAAAAATCCGGCCGATCGAGTTGCGCCCGAACCGTATCGTGACCGAGTCGGCGGAGCGCGGCTGTGTGCGAAGCATCAGCCGCAGCGCGCCCGCTATTTCCAACACGCCCACAAGTTACCACGCGCTGCGGCTGGACCGGCGACCACAACCGCGCCCCGTTACCCATGAAAGTCAATTGGTGTTGTTGCCCGCCCTCACCTGTGGCCTCTCCCCCAGGAGAGGATTTCAACCAGTCACGCTTTCGGTAAGTCCGACAGTCCGTCCGGCCAATCCAGTCGCAGGTTTTTCCAAAGACGCGGCGCGCGTTTCCCCTTCTCCTTGGGGAGAAGGCCGGGATGAGGGAGGTCGTGAACCTGACTTCGGGTTCGAGGACACGTCACTTCAGCCGGCGGCGCAGTTCCGCCGGATTCCGCGCGCCGTGCCAGATGGCAATCACTTTGATTTCGGAGTGGGCTTCATTGACGACGAAGTAAATCGAGTAAGGCCAGCCAAGCACACGCGCTTTGCGGCTTTTGCGTCCGGCTTTGGAGAATCGAAGCGGCTGGGAGGAAATCGCCGCAATCACTGCATCCACTTCAAGGGTAAATCGAACCCCGAGTCCTTCGGCTTGGCCTTCATACCAAACCACGGCTTCCCGAAATTCAAACGTGGCTTCGGAGTCGTGGATGACCCGAAAGCTCATTTCTTGTATTTGGCCAAAGTTTCGTCCCGCAGTTGTTCCCAAGGAATGCCGCGGCCGGGATTTTTCAGCGCGTCTTCCGCCCGGCGGTCGAGTTCGGCTACTTGTTCGGTCGTGAGCGTGTCGTCGAAGTCGCCGAATTCCAATTCAATGGTTTCAACGAGTTCGCGGCGCTCCGCCTCCGGCATCCGGCGCAGTTCTTCGAGAATTTCCGTTCTGCTCATGGCGGCAATTTACCCCGTTGATTTATTCGCGCAAGCCGGGGTTTTCGCCGATGTGAATTCGGCAATCAGCAATCGGCAATCGGCAATTTCCCCATGATTCCCCGCGAGATTCTCAAAAAAATCCGGCAGATCGAGCTGCGCACGAACCGCATCGTGACCGAAACGCTCGCGGGCCAATACCATTCTGTCTTCAAGGGCCAGGGCATGAACTTCGACGAGGTGCGCGAATACCAGCCCGGCGATGACGTGCGCGCGATTGACTGGAACGTCACCGCGCGGATGAATCATCCGTTCATCAAGAAGTTCGTCGAGGAACGCGAACTCACGCTCATGCTCGTCGTGGACGTGAGCGGCTCGGGCCGGTTCGGCTCGCGCGACCAGTCCAAGCGCGAACTGGCCGCCGAGATCGCCTCCGTGCTCGCCTTCTCCGCCATCCGCAACAACGACAAGGTCGGCCTCATCCTCTTCAGCGACGAAGTGGAGAAATTCATCCCGCCGCGCAAAGGTCGCAGCCATGTTTTGCGTGTCATTCGCGAGGTGCTGTTCTTCGAACCCAAGCGGCGCGGGACGGATTTGAACGCGGCGCTGGAATTTTTGTTGCGGGTGCAATCACACAAAGCCGTCGCCGTGGTCGTATCTGACTTCATCGGCTCGCCCGCCGAACCCGGAAACAAGAAACGCCGGGGCGACGGGGGTGTCGCCGCCACCCGGCTGCGCCCGCAAATGATGCTGCTCGAATCGCTCGCCCAAGCGTCATTCACCATGCTCAAGCAGGTGAATCGCCGCCACGATGTCGTCGCCGTGCAGATCACGGATCGTTACGAGCTGGAATTGCCCGCGCTGGGCCGCCTCGTCCTGCGCGACGCGGAAACCGGCGAAGTCATCGAGATTAACACCGGCGATGCCCGCAAGCGCGATGCCTTCGCTCTGCGCCAAACCAAAACGCTAAACGATACCGCGCGGCTGTTCCGTTCCGCTGGCATTGATTCGATTCAACTACGAACGGATCAGCCCTACGGCTCGGCACTGACCAAGTTTTTTGAAACGCGAGAGAAGCGGAGACGGCACGGATGAACAACTTGAGACAAAAAATGTTTAACGCTCGCCCTCACCCTAGCCCTCTCCCCCGGGGAGAGGGGACAGCGATCGCATGCCCTGAGAATTTCGGAGCGCAGTTCGGTAAATCCAGTCGCGGGTTTTCGAGAGTGATGGCGAATGGTTCTCCCTCTCCCGGGGGAGAGGGCCGGGGTGAGGGCGGTCGTTTCCACTAACTCATGGCCACCAACCAACCAGTTTCAATCGCCGACGCGACGGACATCCGCGACATCGCGCCGCCCATCGAAATACCCAGCGGCTACGAATGGCTGTGGTGGGCCCTTGCGAGTTTTGTGATTATTACCGCCGCCCTGCTCTGCTGGCGTTGGTGGCGGAAACGCGCGTCGCAAGTTTCGGCGATCCCAGCCGTGCCCGCTCACGTGCGCGCCAGACAGAAGTTGCAGGAAGCCCTTGCGCTCATCGCGCAGCCGAAGCCATTCGTCATCGCGGTGTCCGATGCCACCCGCTGGTATCTGGAAGAGCGCTTCAACTTTCGCGCTCCGGAACGCACGACGGAGGAATTTCTTTACGAACTTCAACGCACCGATCGGTTGACCCGTGATCAAAAGGAAAGCCTCAGCCAATTCCTGACGAACTGCGATCTGGTGAAGTTTGCGAAATACGAACCGGGCGAGCCCGAGTTGCGCGACCTGCACTCCTCCGCCATCAGGCTCGTTGAGGAGACTGCACCAATCGTTCAGCCTGCGAACTCGGAATCGGATAATTCCGCATTCCGCACTCCGCACTCCGCACTCAAATGACCTTTGCCCATCCCTATCTACTTTTGCTGCTGCTCCTGCTGCCGCTCGCGGCGTGGCTGAAAGGCCGACGCGGCCAACCGCCGGCGTTCGTCTATTCGTCCACACAACTGCTGCGCGGCGTCCAGGAAATCAGCAAATCAAACGCGGGCGGTTTCCTCGCGGCCTTGCGCTGGCTGGCGCTGGCGTTGTTCATCATTGCGCTCGCGCAACCGCGCCTCACCAAGTTCGACACCACCAAGGCCACCGCCAGCGGCGTGGACATTGTGGTGGCATTTGACCTTTCCGGCAGCATGGCGGCGGAGGATTTTGAAATCAAAGGCCAGCGCGTGAACCGCGTGCAGATGGCGAAAAGCGTGTTGGAAAAATTTGTCGCCAAGCGACCGAGCGACCGCATTGGTCTCGTTGCTTTCGGCACGCAGGCTTACATCGCATCGCCCATCACGCTCGATCACGATTTTCTGCTGAAGAATCTGGAACGGATGGATCTCAACACCATCAACGGTAATCAAACCGCCATCGGTTCAGCGTTGAGCACCGGCGTGAATCGCCTCCGCGAATTGAAGTCCAAGAGCAAGATTGTGATCCTGATGACGGACGGCGTGAACAACGCCGGAAAGGTCGCCCCACTCACCGCCGCAGAAGCAGCCCAGGCGTTGGGCGTGAAGGTTTACACCATCGGCGTCGGCACGCAGGGTCAGGCACCGATGCCAGCGACGGATTTCTTTGGTCGCCGGGTTTATCAGATGGTGCCGGTGGATATTGACGAGACGACGTTGACCAAGATTTCCGACATGACCGGCGGCAAATACTATCGTGCCGACAACGCGGATAAGTTCGAGGCGATCTACGCCGAAATTGATAAGCTCGAAAAGACGGAAGCCGACGTGAAAAAGTTCGCGCATCACACAGAGTTGTTCGCCTGGCTGATCTCGATCGGAGTCGTGCTGCTGACGGCCGAAGTTGCGCTCGGGCAAACCGTGTTACGGAGGCTACCATGAAATTGATTGTTTTTGGAATCGCGAAGAAGAGCGGTGCTAAAGCCACCGCAGTCCAGACGCTTCGCTCGGTTCGGTGTCGCATGACTGTCGCGAAGCGTCTGGACTGCGCCGCTTTTGGCGTGCCTACGATGTTAAAACGAAAATGAACTTCGCCTACCGACATGTGCTGTGGTCGCTGCTGATCGTTCTGCCGGCACTGGTGGTGTTCTTCTGGTGGGCGTGGCGTGAGCGGCAGCGGTTGATGACGCAATTCATTCAGGCGCGGTTGCTGCCCGGTTTGATCTCCGGTGTTTCGCCTGCGCGCCAGAAGGTGCGCTTCGCTCTAATCGTGGTTTCGTTCGTACTGTTGATTCTAGCGCTGGCCCGCCCGCAATGGGGCGCGGACTGGGAACAAGTCAAACAAAAGGGTTTGGATATCGTGGTAGCGATAGACACTTCAAAATCCATGCTCGCCGAAGACATCGCGCCGAACCGTCTCGCCCGCGCCAAACTCGCCGCGCTCGATCTGATGCAGCAGGCGCAGTCGGACCGGCTCGGGCTGGTGGCGTTCGCCGGCGGCGCGTTTCTGCAATGTCCGCTGACGATTGATGACAACGCGTTCCGCCAAAGCGTCGAGGCGTTGGACGTGAACATCATCCCGCAAGGCGGCACGGCGGTGGCCGAGGCAATCACGACTGCCTTGGGCGCTTTTAAGGAAGGCGATAATTTCAAAGTGCTCGTGCTGTTCACCGATGGCGAAGATAACGACGAGAATGCGCTCGAAGCCGCGCAAGCCGCCGCGAAGGAAGGCATGAAGATTTTCACGATCGGCATCGGCACGCCGGAAGGCGAAATCCTCCGCATCAAAGACGCGAAAGGCCGCACGGATTATTTGCGGGATTCCGATGGCAACGCGGTGAAGTCGCGGCTGAACGAAGCCTTGTTACAACAAATCGCCGGGGCGACTGAGGGCGGATTCTATCTACCGATGCGAGGCGCGAAGACGATTGATACGCTCTATGAAAAGGGTCTCGCGCCGTTGCCCAAGTCCGAAGGTCAGGAGAAATTGGTGAAGCGGATGCACGAACGGTATCATTGGCCGTTGGCGGTGGCGATTGTGTTATTGCTCGTCGAAATGCTGCTGCCGGAGCGCGGTCCGCGAGGGGAGCGCCGAACTCCGGTTCGGCTCGAATCGTCATCGCCGAAACCATTGCAACGAGCCGATCAGGAGATCGGCGCTCCGAAAACAACGGCCCTCCTCGTATTGTTGGTGCTGCTGCCGTTCGGAGGCATGGCTTCTCCAATCACCGCGTTCAAAGCATATACCGGCGGCAACTTCACGAACGCGTTGACAGAATACGAGCGGTTGCTGAACGAGCAAAGCAAGCAACAGAAGCCCGAAGACCCGCGCCTGCATTTCAACGCGGGCACGGCGGCGTATCGCGCCACAAACTACACTGTGGCGATCCAGCATTTCACCGCCGTGCTGGCCGCGCAGGACATCAAGTTGCAGGCGAAGGCGTATTACAATCTCGGCAACGTCCATTTCCGGCTTGGGCAGCAGGCCGAGGATTTGGACAAGCTGGAGGAGGCGTGGAAAGAATCGGCCAAGCAGTTCAATCACGCGGTGGATCTGGACAAGACTGATCAGGATGCGGCGTTCAACAAAGCCTTCGTCGAGGAACGGCTGAAACAGATCGAACTGTTGCGGGCCATGGCCCGGCAGGCGAAGGAAGCCGCCGACAACGCCACGCGGCAGCGGAATTACCGGGGCGCCTTGCAGATCATGGAGCAGTTGATGCAGCAGGCCCAGGTCGTCGCCAAGCCATTTGAAGAATTCACCCGGAAACTGAAACAGATTGATGCGATCGTGAATCCAGAGCGAGCTTATGAACCCCAACCCCAATAAACGCAGAGACGCGGAGGACGCAGAGAACCGCCGAGGGTGGGCGGTGGTATCGGGCAACTGCGCTCGTCATTCGCTGAACGAATTTTCACTCCGCGCTCCTCTGCGTCCTTTGCGTCTCTGCGTTTCGTCCCTGCTAGGAATGACAACGGGCTGTTTCCTGCTCGCGGCATCGTTGAGCGCCAACGCGCAGAACGCCGATGATTTTTTCCACGGCGGCGCGCAGCACTTTCTCACCAACAACCTTCCCGGCGCGCTCGAAGTCGTCACCAACGGCCTGCAACGCTTCCCGGAAGATGAGAAACTCCAGAAGCTTTATGAACTGCTGAACCAGCAACAGCAACAACAGCAACAGAACCAGGATCAGAAACAGCAGGATCAGGACAAAAAGGACGATCAAAAACAGGACGACAAGAAGGATCAAGAGTCCAAGAGCGATCAGCAGAAGAAAGACGAGGAAAAGAAACAGCAGGACGCGCAAAAGAAAGAACAGGAGAAAAAGGACCAGCCACAGGCCAAGTCCGGGAACAAGGATAAGCCGGAAGAAAAGCCCGGTGAACAACAGCAAATTGCTGCGCACGCAATGACGCCGGAGGAAGCGAAGCAATTGCTCGACGCGCAGAAGGACGACGAACAGGTTTTGTTGTTCCAACCGAAAGCCGAACCGCAGAATTCCTCGAAGCAATTGAAGGATTGGTAACCCCTAAGCCGCAACCTCCCTCCCGCTTCCTGACCCTGACCGCGGATGTTTTATCCTTCGGCCCGCATCCGCTTCAGACAATGCGTCAGGTATGGCAGCAGTTGTTTCTTGCGCGACACGACCTCGCGCAGGTCGAAGATGCCCGGCTCGAGCTTGGGATAATCAATCTGCGCTGCGAAGCCTTCATCACCCGCCACGACGAGCAGGGAGTTTTGCGTCGTCACATCCGTGATCAGCAATGCGGAGAAGAGATATTTGTGGCGGTTGCAATACTGGTCGAGCGCCTCGATCAATTCATACTTCCGCTTCCAGAACTGGTCGAAACCAATCTCCTCGATCTGCGCCACGCTGAAGGTCTTGCCGCTGTCATTGTATTCCTTGCAATCCGTCGTGATCGCCTTGGGCGCGGTGTGCAACGTGAGCAGCGAGCCGGACGTGAACAGTTTTTCCGTGAAGACGCGCGCGTTGACCTCGGCGATGGTTTCCAGCTTGCGCAACACTTCGGCATCGCGCGCCGTGGTCGTCGGCGAGGTCAGATTCAACGTGTCGGAAACCAGTCCCGCCAGCAGCAACCCGGCGATGGGTTTGGGCAACTCGACCTCATGCCGGAAAAAGCAATCCGCCACGATGGTGCTGGTCGAACCGACCGGTTCGTTGCGGAACAGGATCGGCTGGCTGGTCGTCAGCGCGCCGATGCGGTGATGGTCAATGATCTCGATGATCTCGACTTCATCCGCGCCTTGCACGGCCTGGGAAAGTTCGTTGTGATCCACGAGGATCAGTTTGCGGTTCACCGTCTTGAGGAAGTCGGTCTTGGACAGAATCCCCACGGTCTGCCCTTCCTGATCGAGCACCGGGAAAATCTGGTACCCGGAACTCGTCGCCTCTTCGCGCACCGCCATCAGCGGCGCATGTTCCCGGAAACACATGAACTCCTCGTTCAAGACGTGGCGCACCGCCACCGCCGCGCGACACAATGCCGCCGTGGTTGCGGTGTCGTGCGGCGACGTGATGAGGCTGACGTTTTTCTTCTGCGCAGCCTCGATGGTTTTGGATTCCACCTTGAGCCCGCCGGTCACGACCAATGCGCGCACGCCTTCGCGGATCGCCAGGTTCTGGATGTCCCACCGGTCGCCGACGAGGATGACGAGTTTGTTGCGATCAAACGTATCGAGCCGTTCCGCGAAGGATTCAAGGCTCATCGCCCCGATCATCAGCGTCAGGTCTTCTTCCTCAGTCGGGTTGTGCGCGACGAGCAATTCGCCGTGCAACGTCTGAGTGAGATTGGCCAACGAAGATAGCACGCGGCGCGAATCCACCAGCCGGTTCGTGGTCGGGAACAGAAATTTGCTGAGCTTGAACAGCGAGAGCAACCCGCAACAGCGTTTGCTGTCGTCGAGCACGGGAAGGATGCGGATACCGCGTTCATCCATCAATCCGAGCGCATGTGCGGCGGTGGCCTCCGGTGTCACACTCATGATACGCGTCTGCATCACATCGCGCACCTTGGGCGAGACGTCCGCCACAAACTTCGGCACGGGCACGCCAAAGGTGTTCAGGACGAAATCAATCCGGTCGTTGGTGTCGCCGCAGCGCGCCGCGACGGCTTCAGGCATGCCGGTGCGGCGTTTGAATTCGGCATAACCGACCGCCGAACAGATCGCGTCTGTATCCGGATTCCGATGACCGATGACGAGGATTTCACTCATGCGACAGGCGGCGGAGAGTAGGGATGCGCCGCTGATGCTTCAAGCAAAAGGGTGTAATCCAACGGGTTCAGGCGCTGTCCCCCGCAAGGTTTTGCTCTGGATGGGTTTGGCCAATTTGAAAAAAGCGCAACAGGGACTTTCATGTGGAGTCGGCTGAAAACGGGCAAATAACTACGATTTCTGCACAAAAAGCGCTATCTGATGGGCTGGCACACTGGTCGCTATACCATTGGTAGTGCGGGGCGTTTGTTTAAGCCTCGCATGTTGAACACTGAAACTGAAATTGGAGGTAACATGAAAACAAAAACAGCACTCGTGTTGTCGGTAGCCGTCAATGTGGTCGTTCTGACCGTCATTGGCTACATCGCCGCAACGGACGTGAAACTGGAGACCTCTCCAGCGTTCATCTACGTCACGAACGCTCCCTCTGCCACCGCTACGGCGGGCAGCATGACCGTCGCGTCGCACTGAAGACGACGCACTCAAGCCCCGGCCTTCGTTCCGACGAACGCCGGGGTCTTTGGAAAACAATCCCCCTGCTCTCCCGTGCTCGGCTTTGATCTTAATCGTAATCTTGCTCTTAATCTTAATCCCACCGAGCCGAAGATTAAGATTAAGAGCCAGTAACAAAATGAACTTTTTGCCGCGGCAGGTAGGGCGCGTCAGTCCCTGCGCGCCGGCGTCTGGCTGACGCGGAACGGCGCGCAGGGACTGACGCGCCCTACCTGCAACGGTCTTTTGTTACGCGCGCTAAGGACTACGCATCGCTACCTGACAATTTCAGTCGGCTTGCCCCATCCCCCCGACAATTGACGCCCCCAGCGTTCGCCGGTACCTTGCTCGTATGACAGAGACGAGCGGACTCGCGACGGTAAACTTGGGCGAACTCAAGCTGCGCCCCGGCATGAGCAAAGAGCGGTTTGAACCGCTCGCCAAGGAAATCTACACCCTCAAGAAGCAGCTCAACGCCGTCATCCTCGCGCACAATTATCAAGTGCCGGAGATCCAGGACGTCGCGGATTACGTCGGCGACTCGCTCGGCCTCGCGCAACAAGCCGCCAAAACCGATGCCGATGTCATCGTTTTCTGCGGCGTGCATTTCATGGCCGAGACCGCAAAGATTCTGAACCCCAACAAAATCGTCGTGCTGCCGGACAAGGACGCCGGTTGCTCACTCGAAGAAAGCTGCCCCGCGCCGGAACTCGCCAAGTTGCAGGCCACCAATCCCAACTTCTGGACCGTCGCCTACATCAATTGCAGCGCTGCCGTCAAAGCGCTCTGCGACGTCATCGTCACCAGCGGCAACGCGGAGAAGATCGTCAACGCCGCGCCCAAGGACAAAGACCTGCTCTTCGTCCCCGACGAAAACCTCGGCCAATGGGTCATGGAACAGACCGGACGCCCCATGACGCTCTGGAAAGGCAACTGTTACGCGCACGTCGAGTTCCAACGCGACGCCGTGCTCCGCGCCAAGGAGAAATTTCCGAACGCGAAAGTTATCGTTCATCCCGAGAGCCTCCGCGAAGTCCGCAACCTCGCAGACGCCGTGTGTTCAACCGAGAAGATGATCACCTTCTGCAAGAACGATCCCGCGAAGCAATTCGTCATCGTGACCGAATCGGGCATCATCCATCGCATGCAGAAGGAATGTCCGGACAAGGAATTTTTCTGCGCGCCCACGCAGGACGTGATGCGGATGCCCGGCGACAACTGCCGCTGCAGCGAGTGCAAATTCATGAAAATGAATACGCTCGAAAAAGTCCGCGACTGCATGAAGAACCTCGCCCCACGCGTCGAATTGCCCGAGCACATTCTCCAACGCGCCCGCCTGCCCATCGAGCGGATGCTGGAGATTTCGGCAAAGAAATAACGCTTCTCAACATCCTGCAAACGTGAAGCCAAACGCCAAACTGATTAACCAGTTTTTCAATTTGGTAATCATCGTGGTTTGTATTGTCTTTTGGACACTCGTTTGCTTTCGCATCTCTGTATTGATTTTGGCGTTTCTCTGCCTGACCACTTGCCTTTTCGTTCGTTCAGGTCAAAGAAAGAAACTGAGAAACGCATTTTGGCTTGGTGCCATCATCCTCACAATTTTACCCATGGACTTGAGTTTCAAAACTCGCCCAGGCCCACCAAAACTACTTCCTGTTCTTTACGGGGCGCCAATGGGTGAGGCGGTTGAAGAAGCGAAACGTGGTGAAATTGTTCTTGGAGGATGCGTCAACTCACTCTTTGCACCTCGTTGGTTGCTTGTTTGGTAGCTCTGGCTAACGATTCGCAAAATGCAAAAGCGACTAGCAATTGAACTTAAGCGGTTTTCCCCAATTGCCGTGTTTGCGACAACAGCTCTCACGGCTTTTGTGATTCTTTTTCCTTTCACTACCCCCGCCGCCCCCATGAACGAACACGTCATTCTCCTCCACGGGTTGTGCCGCTCCAATGCCTCCATGCACGCGATGGAACGTGCCCTGACCGCCGCTGGTTATCAGGTCTGGAACATTGATTATCCCTCGCGCACCAATACCGTCGCCACCTTGAGCGAATCTGTTCTCGCGCCCGCCATCCGCGACTGTGAAACCGCCGGGGCCACCCGCATCCATTTCGTCGGCCACTCGCTTGGCGGGATTCTGGTCCGCGATTATCTTGCGCGGCATCCGCTCACAAACGCCGGACGCGTCGTCATGCTCGGCCCGCCGAATCAAGGCAGCGAGATCGTGGACAAACTCGGCTCGTGGTGGTTGTTCCAGAAGATCAACGGGCCGGCGGGAAGCGAACTCGGCACCGCGCCCGATTCTGCGCCCAACCGTATCGGCCCGCCCAACGTCAGCGTGGGCGTCATTGCGGGCAATCGTTCCATCAACTGGATCAACAGCCTGCTCATCCCTGGTCGCGATGACGGAAAAGTTTCCGTCGAGCGCACCAAGCTCGCAGGCATGACCGACCATCTCGTCCTCCGCGCCACGCATCCGTTCCTGATGAAGAACAAAACGGTGATCCGACAGACGATCCATTTTCTGCAGACCGGCAGTTTTGAACATAAGTCGTAGCCACCCTCCAAGCAGCTTGCTGCCAGTTCAGCGTTGACCGTCTTGGGCGGCGCAATCAAGCTGACGCACATGTCGGCCCGCCAACCCAGAAGCTTGCGATACGCCCAACAGTCGTGCTTCCTGTTGTTGGTTCTGGTCACGTTGTCCGGCCTGACCGGCTGCGGCAGTCTGCATTCCCGCAAGCCGCTCCCCGGGCAGGATGAACTTGAATCTCCACCCCAGCCACCGGAGTAAACCAAAACTTTTAACGACGCAAAACGCCTATGAATCGCCTGATCTACCCCGTGCGAGTTTTCCGCCTACTGCCTGGCCTGGCTTTGCTGCTCGCGGGAATGTTGCCGCTCCACGCCATCGCTCAAAGCAACACCGTTGCCACCACCGCCGTCCCGCCCGCCAAGTTGAAAGTATTGAACCGCGAGGTCATGATCTTTCGCGCCACGCTCGGCACCTACACACCCGAACAACGGCGGGATGCCGCCGCGGCGCGGATCGAACAGGCCATGACCAAAATCCCGGGCGTCCGGGTGGAAGCACTGCCTTGGGACGGCAAAGTGGAGTTGCGCGTGCATGGGCAGACCGTGTTCTTCATCTTGCCCGGGGACGTGGATGAACTGGCCGGGGAAACGCTGGATTCGCAGCGCGTCACGACCGAACATCGGCTCAGTCAGGCCATCGGGGAACTGGAGGAACTCCACAGTCGCAAGTACCTGATCAAAGCCGGGGCCTACACCATCGGGGCAACTCTGGGCGTGATCGTACTCATCTGGCTGCTGGCGCGGAACCGGCGGTGGGTCGAAAGCCGGCTCATCAAGCTCACCGCCAGCAAGGCCGATCGGATCAAATCCCATTCGCTGCGGATCATCGGCCTGCAAAATGTGGTTGCGGTGCTGCGCAGTCTGACGAGCCTGGTGTTCTGGCTGGTGATCATCAGCGCCGTTTTTCTCTGGCTGGAATTCGTGCTGCAACTCTTCCCCCTCACCCGCCCGCTCGGCGAAGAGTTGCACAAACAATTCCTGGCCACCCTGGGCAAGCTGGGCCAGAGCGCTGTGGAATCCTTGCCCGACCTGGGCATCGTGCTTGTCATCGCCGGACTGGCTCGCTTCGCCTCGACGGCCAACCGGCGGTTCTTCGTCGCGATCGCCCGCGGCAAGAGCCAGTCGCGCTTCTTTGATCCCTCCACCGCCCCCATCACGCAACGCCTGATCACCCTGCTCATCTGGCTCACCGCCATCATCGTCGCCTTCCCCTACATCCCCGGCAGCCAGACGCCCGCGTTCCGCGGCATCAGCGTGATGGCCGGCCTCATGATCTCCGTCGGCTCCAGCAATCTGATCGCTCAACTGATCGGTGGCCTGACGGTGATCTACAATCGCGCCTGCCGGCCCGGCGATTACATCCGGATCGGCGAATACGAAGGCACGGTGGCCAGCATCGGCTTCTTCTCGTCGCGACTGGTGACCCGGCGCAATGAGGAGGTCGTCCTGGCCAACAGCCAGATTTCCAACGGCACCCTGATCAATTACTCGTGCCTGAACGAAACCGTCGGCGTGCAAATTCCCGTGACGGTGACCGTCGGCTACAACACTCCCTGGCGCCAGGTTCATGCGATGTTGCTCGAAGCCGCCCGGCGCACCACCGGTTTGAAATCCAAACCAGAACACATCGTGCTGCAACGCGCCCTCTCCGATTTTTACGTGGAATACGAACTGCGCGTCGCGCTGGAAACACCCATGCAGCGCCCCGAAGTGTTGTCGGAATTGCACGCCCACACCCAGGATGTGTTCAATGAATACGGCGTGCAGATCATGTCGCCGCATTACCTCGCCAATCCACCGCAGGCCGCGATTGTGCCGAAGGAAAAGTGGTTTGCGCCGCCGGCCAAAAAGGAGTCGTAACCGCCCCCGGCTTCACTTGCCGATGCAAAACTGGCTGAAGACCGCGTCGAGCAGATCTTCGGTCGTGGTCTTGCCAACGATCTCGCCGACGGCAGCAATGCCCTGCCGCAAATCCAGCGCGACAAATTCCAGCGACGCGTCCCCACGCATCGCCTCCAGCGCCAGCCGCAGACTGCTGCTCGCCCGCTTCAACGCATCCTGATGCCGCGAGTTGATCGTCACCTGCGCCATCTCCGCCGTGATGCGGCCCGACCACACGAGCGCTTTGATGGCGTCCTTGAGTAGCTCGAGGCCGTCGCCGGTTTTGCTGCACACGTCCACCATCGGCACACGCTCGCCCTCACCCTGCCCCTCTCCCCCGGGGAGAGGGGACAGGAATTGAGCACTCTCAGATTGTTGTACGCTGATCGAGTTAGATTCAGCCTTGGCTTTGCCCTGTAGCGGGGAGCGTTTCCCCCTCGCCCCATCGGATGGGGAGAGGGCCGGGGTGAGGGGTTTCATGACCAGCTTCACCGGCAAATCAATCTTGTTGCGGACCACAATGCGTTTCTTGGCCGCGAACTCCGCGAACAGTTTTTCATCTTCCGCGTGCAACGGCTCGCTGGCATCGAGCACGTGCAGGATCAGCTCCGCCTTGGCCAGTGATTCACGACTGCGCCGGATGCCTTCGCTCTCGATCTCGTCCCTCGCCTCGCGCAAACCCGCCGTGTCAATGAACACCACCGGAATCCCGCGCACGTTCGCCGTCTCCTCGATCGTGTCGCGCGTCGTGCCCGCGATGTGCGAGACGATGGCGCGGTCGTGGCCGAGCAGTTGATTGAGCAGGCTGGACTTGCCCGCGTTGGGACGACCGATGATCGCGGCGCGGATGCCGCGCCGGAGAATCTGTCCTTCGTTTGCCGTGCGCAACAGTTCCTCCATGAACGCGATGCCTCGCGCCATGCGACCTTCCAGTTGCGCCCGAGTGTCCGGCGCGATGTCTTCCTCGGGAAAATCAATGTGCGCCTCGATGTGCGCCAGCGTG
Organism: uncultured Bifidobacterium sp.; assembly: GCA_964594985.1. Lineage (GTDB taxonomy): Bacteria > Verrucomicrobiota > Verrucomicrobiia > Limisphaerales > JADLHS01 > JADLHS01. The sequence continues at coordinate 161,867 of CAZQNQ010000007.1, read as the reverse complement.
AGCATCAATTCATCGCGCAATTGATTGATGCGTTGGGACAACTTACCGGCGAGTTGTTCGTTCGCGGCGCTGAGGGCGAGTTCCGTGCGCGCGTGGATCAAATCCGCGACGGCTTCGGCTTGCGCGAGATCAAGGCGCCCGTTGAGAAACGCGCGTTGCGTGAATTCGCCGGGCAACGCCGGACGCGCGCCGCATTCGAGCACCGTGTCGAAAACGGTCTTGGTCGAAAGCACGCCGCCGTGACAGGTGATCTCCACCACGTCCTCGCGCGTGAACGTGCGCGGGGCGCGCATCACGGCGCAAAGCACTTCGTCCACCTGCTGGCCGGCCCGCAGGACTTTGCCGTAATGGATCGTGTGACTCACCGCCGCGCTGGGCTTGCTGGCATACGGGCCGACCGGCGTGAACGCCTGATCCGCCACCGCGAGCGCGTGCGGTCCGGAAATGCGGATGACCGCGAGGCCGCCTTCGCCGAGCGGCGTGGCGATGGCGGCAATGGTGTCGGCAAACATCAACGGGAGTTTGCGGGTTGCCATCGCTTCCCGCAAGGCACCGCAAACCTTTGGCAAGCGTCAGGAAGCGCCCGCCCACCAGACCGGGCAAGCTGCTTTCCAAGGAGGGTTGGAACGACTGGGAATACAAAACAAAACGCCGAACGCCCGCGACGATTCGTCGCGGGCGTCCGTTTTTTCACGGAGCGGAATCATACAAAAAGATGGGATTTCTCTGCTTCCCGCAAACCGCCGACAATAAATAACAAGCCTCCGGCAGCGGGCGGGAGAGAGGTTTGGTATCAACTAATGCGTCACGAGGCAGTCCTTGTGATGAAACAAAATTATTTGATATGAATAAAACTCAGAAAACTTGGGCCACCCAAAATAATTCTCTTTTTACCTCCATCCCCGCGCTACTGGCGACGCTCACCGGAGCTGGGCTTCTGGCTTGCAGCACTCAGGCGGCCAAGGCCGACGTGATTTTCACGGAGACATTTTCCGCGAATGCTTCGAACTGGAGGATTGATAGCGGTGGGACTCTTGCCACTTGGGTCAGCACAGGCGGCCCGCTTGGTCTTAGTGACGGGTACATCACCCGTACGACGCCGACGAGCGGGAGCACGATCATGTTCCGCGGCCAGGACAACTTCGACGCCAGCGGCGACGGATTTGTCCGAAACTGGCTTGCCTCGGATGTTTCCTCCTTCAGCATCGACATTCGTCAAGATGCGGGCATTGATTTGAGTTTCACGCTTCGTTTCGCCTCATCGCTTAATTTCCCCGGCGCAAGCACGGTGGCTTTCTCCGTGCCTAGTGGAGTCTGGACCAGTATCAGTTTTCCCATCATAGATTCTGCCAGCGTGTTTCAGACGTATGAGGGAAGCAATTTCAATGCTATTTTCAGTGCCATTGGCAATGTGCAGTTATCCCTAGTGACGCTCCCGACCTCTCCCATAAATCTCAGCATTGACAACCCCACCATCGTTCCGGAGCCATCCACGTTTGCCGTGGCCGGTTTAGGGCTGGCATTGCTCGGGGGGATGAATCGCCGGGTAAAGAAAACCAGTTGAACTGCTTTTCATGCGAAAGTTTGCAGCAACCTTGTTAGGGATCGGCTGGTGCGCGGCGCAATTGCTCCGCGCCCAGCCTTTCGTCACGAACGATGTCAATCCGGCCATCGAAGTTTATATGTACGCCGGCTCTTTCAGTGCCGACTCCGGCCGGATTCCAGTCTGGGCTTATTATGATCCCGATTCGGGTGTGGACATGAGGATGAGCCAGGAAATCGTCGGCTGGAACACGGCTTCACTTATCCCGACCAATCAAACTCCGACGCGTTATCTCATCCGCCGGTGCCGCGTGACTTTGACCGTCAACGACGACAAGACTTTCCTTTTCGACCCGACGCATGATGCTTATCAGACTCATCTGAATATAAACGATCCCGCGTATCAGGCAGATACGGATATCGGCCGGCCGGTGGAGCTCTTCGGCGTGGGGTATCGCAACGGTTACGACGCCATTTCCTTCAACGAAAATCCTGCCTTCGGCAGCGGCGCGCCCGGGGGCCGCAATGCCTACGCGGTCGGTTTGGGCACGAACGGCGCGTTTGTGGACGTGAGCAATAACTTCGGCAAGACCAACAGCAATTTCCCGTTCTTTGAAGCGTGGCCTTTTGCAGTCGGCCAAGTGACCAATGCTGCCGCCGGCCAGTTGGTTCCCGCTGCCAGCAAAATGTTCTTTGAACTCAATGTCACGGACCCGGCGGTGCTCACCTATCTGCAAAACAGCTTGGACATCGGCATTTTGAATTTTGCCGTCAGCACATTGTATCAGGTCACGGGCTACAGCGGTCCCGGCGGGATGTCAACCTATCCGAGCTTCACAACGCATTTTAACAGCTTGGCCCCCACTCCGACGCGCCTTGAGCTGGAGGCCACGGTCATTCGTGATGTGGATACGGACAACGACGGTCTGCCGGATGATTGGGAACTGTTTTATTTTGAAAATCTGGATCAAGAAGCGAATGACGACCCCGACCATGACGGGGCCGGCAACCTTGCCGAATACCACGCCGGCACCAATCCGAACCAGGCCACGTCCGTTTTTCGCATAACGACGACGAATCAAACCAGGTTGCATTGGCCGAACCTGCCGAGCCGTCAGCCAACCGTGGAATTTTCCGATGATTTACTGAATTGGCAAACGGTCACCAATCCGGTGATCATTTACCCGACGCCTGCTGTAGCGACGTGGACGGATACGAATGCTGTTTCCAGCCAGCGTTTCTATCGCATCCAAGCCGCAACCCCATGAGTTCACAATTGTTTCCCTTGGAAACTTCTGGCGCGGACAGTTTGCGGTCGTGGGAGAGAGAATTAATCAGTCCGTCCCCGCTTTCTGCGTGGAGTACGCAAGGGATATAATCCCAATCCCGGGCAGGATTTATGAAAGCCAGATCCAGAAATCGAGTGCGATTCGCAATCGCCGCCCTCGTTCGCGGTTTCATGCTGGTGTCGAAAGCCAAACGAGTAAATTGCACCTGAAGGTTATTCCTTTGGCGTGGGCGGCACTTGGCCGCGAGAAAGTTTCGCGCGAAAATGCGGGCCAAACGATCTGACTTTGCTTTTCAGGTTCGCGGGAAAGAAATCCTCAAATTTCGCGCCGAGGACGCTGCTCAGGATAAATAATTCCAAATCAGTGACGCGCCGGGTTTGGTTTTCCAATCGGGAAACCGAGTCCCGACTGGTGTCCCAGCCGGACAGTTGCAGTTTTACGGCAAATTCATTTTGCGACCAGCCTTTGCGCTCTCGAAGTTTTCGCACCTGCTGCCCGATTACATTCAGTTCTGGGAACTTGCTCTTGATAAGACGAGAGCCTAAACAGCAGCACGCTTTGAACTGCGCGCTTTACCGCTCAGTTTGTTCTTGCGCCAGAATTGCTGTTTTGAGAGATTCGCGTCACCACTGCGGTAGAGCGAATACAAATGAAAGACGGCGAGTAGGAATCGGAAAATTATGAAAACCACATTCAGGAATCAGATGAAAGGAGCAATCGGCGCAGTCATGTTTGGCGCGGTGTTGGGGTTGGCATTGCCGTCGCCGAGCCAGGAACTCAAGCAAGTGGCAAAACCGCCACAGTTCGGTACGTTCTGGCTGCTTTCGTTTGAACTGGATAACCGCCCGTCGCCACCGTATCCGTTCGACCCTTATGGCGGAACGCTGCCGATTTACGAAATGAAAGGCTTTCCCGGGCAGTATGTGGTGGCAGACACGCCAGAGGATTATCAGCAATTACGGAATGAAAAGCTTGCCTTGAGAAGGAGTTCTCTTGAGAGCGGGGATGACGGCGGCATGGAATATACACCGGTCGTTTACGGGACGAATGATTTATGGCTCCAAATTATTGCGCAGACCAACACCACCGGTTTTTTCTGCTGCATCCGCCTTGGTCGGAATCATCAACCGGGGTGTATGATATTTTTGAAACGACCAATCTGAGCGCGAACGTGCCGGGCCTGAATTTGACGAATTGGGCATGGGTGTTCCGAACCAGCCCCGGCCAGACAAATATCATTATTCCAGACCTGATTGGGACGGAAGCCTATTTTCGGGCCGCGCAAACAAATGACTTCGATGGTGACGGCATGAGTACGGCTTTTGAAGCCCTGGTTTCACATTCTGATTGGAATAATGCCGACCAGAACACCAATGGAATTCCCGACGGTTGGGAATGGAATCATTTCGGCAACCTGAATCAGACGGCGGAGGGGGATTACGACGGGGACGGGATCAGCAACTTGCAGGAATACTTGAACGGCACCAACCCGAATGACTTGAGCTTTTCTCTTTCTGTCACCAATCGCCACACCAGATTTGCCAATACTCCCATGCAGTTGCACCTTGAGGGTGGGGTGCCGGCGTGGATTGCCGTGTTGGTGGATGATACCAACTTTGCCGGCGCCACTTGGAACGCCTATGCCACTTCCAATCTCACGGTGAATCTCGGCGCCACTGAAGGCTGGCATGGCGTTTGGATTGGTTTGAAAGGTCGCGCCCCCGAAACCACAACAAAATGGCAATGGAAACGGTTGAAGCTGGATACGACGCCTCCCATTCTGGTGGTGACCAATCCCGGCCCGAGCCAGGTTTCCGCCGCCATGATTCAGTTGGAGGGCTATGCCCCGGAAGCATTGGCTGCCATTTCCTGCGATCTGACCAATGCCGCCGGACTGTTCCCCAATCAAATGATTCTGGTGTTGGATCAGCACTTTGATCGGGACGCGTTCGAGTTCAGGACCAACACATTTCAAGCCTTTGACCTGGATCTGACCAATGGCCTGAACACGTTCATCCTGAGCGCCACGGATCTGGCCGGGAACACCACCACGACGGAGTTCAATGTGACCCTCAACAGCGATACCAATGCGCCCACGGTGAATTTGATCTGGCCCCAGGATGGTTTTAAGATTTGTGGCGACAATTTCACGTTGCGGGGCCGGGTGGACGATCCCAGCGCGACGGTGACGATTTCATGGCCGGAAGCGGGCGGCGGGACAAATAGCGTGACCGGATTGATGGAACGGGATGGAAAGTTTTGGGGCGAGCATTTGCCGCTGGCCAATGGCACCAACACCCTGACAGTAACCGCCACCGATGTCTGGAACAACGTGACCGTGACCAATCTGCAGGTGATCCGAAGCGCGATGGTGCTGACGATTGCTCCCGTGCCTGAGAATCAATTATGGCAAAAAACCGTCAGTGTTCACGGGACCATCAGTGAAGCCAATCGCACGGTATGGGTGAATGGTGTGCTGGGGACCAACCACGGCGACGGCACATGGAGCGCGGATCATGTGCCGGTAACAGAAGGCGGCACCGCCACGTTTACAGTCAGAGCCTACGAGCCGGGTGAGCCGCAACCTTAACCACTTGAACACCCATGAAAATACTCTCATCTGTCATTTGCTTTGTGCTCGGAATCGCAGTGGCCCGGGCCGACGACAATCAGGCTGAATCAACCCAGGACAAGCCGCATCACGTTTATGTGGAGCGCTATGAATTGAAGACCGAGGATGTGCTTGAAGAATTGGACGCGTTGTGGGGAACTGAGCTTTACGCCCAGGATAGCTACGAATATCACTTGGATTGGAACTGGAAAAAAGACGAGGGCGGTGATGGCTTCTTGAACGAGAAATGGATTTTTGACGCCTGGGGCGATTTACCGGGTAATTGGTGGATACGGGAGAACTACAGTTGGCCTGCTGACCAGAGCACCGGCACCAGCACCTACCTCTGGTTACAGCGGGATGACAGTAGCGGCGTTGAGTTCACCCCGCAGCCGGTGGTCTGGGAATATTTTGCTTCCGGGGAGCATGAGTTGCCATTGCCGCAACCACCATGGGAGTATTGCGATGTCAGCATCAAGGATGGGGACTCAAAAGTCCGCCCCGATTTCTATTATTTCGACAACCTTGACGCGAAACGACAAGCCCAGACCAAAATCAAATTACAGACCGGCGGCAAAGCCCTGTCGCGCCGCCAGAATTTGTTTCGGATGACCGGGACCGCTGCCCCGGCCGTTTATTCAGTGGAAAGCCACAATGTGACAGACTTGGTTTTTTCCACCAAAGCCGCCCCGCCGATTGCGCCGCAAAACATTACCCTTGGCGAACTCGGGCAGCTTGGCAGCGACGGGGTGCTGTATAAGATGTTGCCCGACAATGTGACCAAGGATATTACGCCGGACGTCGCAGGCGTGGATTACTACACCTTCAGCGTGGATGCCACCAAGCATATTCCTTTCATAACCGCCAACGGAATGCGTTTGGATCCTGACGAAATCAAGGCTACGAACTGCGTGGGGCAAAAGGTGGTGTTTGCGCTGGGGTTTGATCCGGCCTGGCCGGAGAATGTTCAAACCACAAGTTACCAGTGGTTGCTGTCGGGCAAATATGTTAATGCCTGGGAGGAGTATTCCGGGATAAATTGGAATAACTATGTGATGACCATCTGCCATCCTGCCACCAACTGGGTCAGCCGGGAGCATTTTGGAACGGCCCCCGCCCCGCCCTATTGCAAACTATACAAGACCCTGGACTGGCCGTTGAAACAAAGCCAAACCGGAGCCTGGTGGGTGAGCGGGGGCAGGAAGTCCGCAGGCTGCAATGCGGAAATCACGTTTAACAACGGTCAAAAGGCGACGGTTGTTCCAACGGGAAAGTTTCAAATGTTGAAACCTGAAATTACACTTGTTCAGCAGGATTATCCTCATGGGGGAATGATTGAAACAAACAATGAGGCAACGCCTTTCCCTTTGTTGTCATTGGGAAACGGCCCGATGAGTTTTAAGGTGTACATTTCGCAAACCTACCCTGGTAAATTTGGGCTGACTCAACTTGTGAAGATGGAAGCGGGGACACATATGATATTGCCGCCTTTTGTCCACACCGATTCTACTGATGGCAGTTTTTGGTTGGATGGTTCAACTGAATTTTATAATGACGAGGTGAATTTTACCTCTGCCTCCCAGTTGGACGATGCGCCCGGATTCCAACTCATCGAGACATACGGATATTATTTTGGCGACTGGAAAGTCTTTGTTCGCTTCACGCCAGATGGCAGTGGCAGCATTCCGATCACGTTGGGGCGCATTGATTGGGGGTGGAGTTCATGGGCGGACCAAGACATTCCCGCACCATATCCACAATCGTTTTTGTGGAGCATTGATCCAGCCTTGGAAGCCGTCTATGGACCAACCACACATCAGGATGATGCGTTTCCCGAATGGACAAAGGTGAAGCCCAATCCCAAGGATCAGTAGAACGCCCGACCGAACAATCGGAGGATTTAATATGAAAAAACATTTTCTTACGTGGGCCGTCATGATTGGCGCGTTGCTGTATGCCGCCAATGCGATGTCCGAGATCGCTTGGGGGGCGGCGACCAACGGCCTTTGTGTTGGCACCGACATCCGAATTAAGGATGGCCTTGGCTCAGTAATTTCCCCGGACTGTAGCCTTCGTTTGTGGAATACAAACAATATACGAGTGGGATACAAGCTCGCCGAACTGGAGAAGCGGTATCAAGTTGTTTTGTACGGCCCGGATGGAAATCCCCTTGAACGCAGAGCTGGCACTTACTTTTCCATCATACGTGGAATTAAGTGGAGTATTATGAGTCCGGGGGATGTAAGCCAAGTCGGTTCTTTTTCCATAACAAATGTGTTTGAGGTTCGCACCAATGGATTGCACACGCTGGTTGCGTCAGTGGTTCTTTCGACCAACCAGGTTGGTCATACCGCCAGATGGCTTCCCCCGTATTTTTCACTGCCGCCGGTGACGAACACATTTATTCTGGCTCTGCCGGAAAAGAAAAAGATCAATTCAAGGGAATGACACTTGTTTGTGCAAAGTTGCGCCGATGCCTATTACATATCAAGACCATGCAAAAGTTCCCTGGTATCGCCGGTCGAGCCTCAACAGCTCGTTGCTTTTCCTTCAATTATTCACTTGGGCCTTTTTTCCTGTTTCCCTCTGTGTCTGTCTTGTGCTCTTGAGGGGAGATGTTTATTACAACCAGAAGGATGCGAAGGGCGATTTGAGACGGTGGGGATTTGCCAACAAAATTGCGGCGGTCTTGCTTGCTGCCGGGTGTATTGCCGTGCTGTTTTTCCATCCATTTCAACGGGTGAAATAGAAATGCAAGCACTCCAATCAAAAAACAGCCTGTTTGTGCTGGTACTGGTCACACTACGCGTATGTCCCGAAGATTCGCATTTTACGGTTTCATTGCTGCGGCCGCCGCGACGGCAGCCTCCGGTCTGATTTACAGCAGCGCCACATCGAGGCTCGCAGCGCTTCGCGATGTGGGAGAAGGCACCGCCCAAGAGGCTAGGAGCGCAGTGAACACCAAAGACCTCTGGCTTCTGCTATTATTCGTCACGGGTATATTGACCGGGATACTGTTTACACGTTTTATTACAAAGGGAAGCTCTGATCACTGACATGGCTTTTCGCGGGCTTGCACGCTAGTTTTTTTGAACCACCCAATCCGGCGCGGTCGCCACATTGCACCAATGGCGCATATCTTGAAGTTCAGTGAGATTGAGCGCTTCAATGTGGCCATCGGTCATGGCGGTAATGGCGCGATTGTTCCAGCGCGGATGCACATAACCGAATTGCGCCGGATTCGCGGGATTAAAATTTGCGGCCCATTTGCGCGCGGCGGAATACGGCGGCCATACCCTGAAATAACCGTAAAACGTCATCGGCGAACTTTGGGACCACGCCGAAGTAAAAGCCAACAAATCGGCCGGGCGTTTGATTTGTGAAACCCGCGTCACCAACCAGTCCGTTTCGTATCCATAAGCGGCGGCCTGTTGAATGGTCAATTCGTAACCGGTATCGCCACCCAAAAAAACGCTGTTGTATCCCAGACTCGGATACAAACTGGCGTTATAGACGTAACTGTCATGCGAAAGCTGCTCCGCCTTATCCAGCCATTCGCGGCCTTCATTCACATAAATCGCGCGGAAATTATTGGCCAGATACGGGGCCAGCCGCCAGGGATAACGGGCGCCATCAGGCAAGAGCGGATCAATCAATTGGTTGCGATCGTTATAGGCCGCGGGACCGTTGGGATGAATGTAACCGGGCAGGACAGAATCGCTGTTGTCAGTGGCATACATCGTCCAGGCCAGCATGAGTTGGCGGCCCGCATTGATTTCGTTCATCCGCTTGCTTTTTTGCTTTGCCTTGGCCAAGGCGGGAAGGAGCATCCCCGCCAGGATGGCGATGATGGCGATCACCACGAGGAGTTCAATCAAAGTGAATGCCTCGCGGCTGGATCCAGACTTGAATCTCATGGAGTCAGGATAACAAATCGCCCTCCAGCCGCTTCCGGCAGCTTGTCTTTTATTGACGGTGACTTGCGCAAGCCGCCGTAAACCTTGTGCAATCCACCGCAAGCGGTCATATTGCCGGCTCGCTAACCTCCTCTTATGAATCGAATGATGAAACTGACCTTGAAATCTTCCCTGCCAGCGACCGCGCTGGCCTTAATGCTGTCCGGTTGTGCCACCGCGCCCAAATCGTCCGTCAAAACCCCGCTCGCCCCCATGCCCGAAGCCGTCACCAGTTTCGGCGCGGCCACCGCCGGCGACTGGCTTTATGTCTTCGGTGGCCATAAAGGCGAACGTCACGATTACTCGGTCGAGATGGTCAAGGGTTCGTTTTACCGGTTGAACCTCCGCACCGGCGGCGCGTGGGAAAAACTGCCGGATGCAACGCCCGGCCAAGGTCAACCGCTCGTTGCGTATGGTGAATTCATCTATCGCACCGGCGGCATGGCGGCGCGGAACACCGCGGAGGAAAAGGAGAATCTGCATTCCTTGTCGCTCGTGCAGCGGTTCAATCCCCAGACCGGTCAATGGGAGGACAGCACGCCGTTGCCCGCCATCCGCTCCAGCCACGATGCCGTGGTGCTCGGCGATAAACTCTACATTTTCGGCGGCTGGCAACTGACCGGCAGCACGAAGGAAGCAATCTGGCCGACCAACGCGCTGGTGCTCGATCTGAAGAATCCAGCGACCGGCTGGAAGGAATTCCCGCAACCGTTCCAGCGCCGCGCGCTCGCGGTCGCCACGGTGGGCTCGCGCATCTACGTGATCGGCGGCATGGACAGCAACAACAAGCCGACCGGGGCCGTGGAGATTTATGATACCGCAACCAGCCAATGGTCCAAAGGCCCGGAACTGCCGCCCGGCCCGGCCAAAGGTTTCGCGTGTTCCGCCATCGCGCAGGACGGACGCATCTACGCCAACATGTTCCAAGGCGATCTGCTCCGGCTCACGCAAGACAGCAACTCTTGGGAAAAAGTGGGGCGCCTCGAGCATCCGCGCATGGCCCATCGCATCGTCACCGCCGGCGCGAAACAGATCATCGCCCTCGGCGGTGAAGACGGCGAAGAGAAGCGTCCTGACCTGGAATTGCTGACGCCCTCCGCCAAACCGTTGCCGCCCACCCCCGCAACCCAGGCCAGTTCACAACACGGACACTGATAAGACAATAAACTCACACCCAATGATGTGATGTGAATACCCCTTACCCGTCCTAGCGGACACCCTCTCCCCATCGGATGGGGAGAGGGACGGGGTGAGGGGCACGCAACTAAAAAATCTGACCACCTATTTTTCTTTATGGCCGCCAAAACAATTTTCACTCTTGGCCTGGTTGTTTGCGCAACCGCCACGCAACTCCTCGCCCACTCCGTCTGGATCGAACCCGGCGAGGACAAACAACCCGTCATCCGGTTCGCCGAGCCGAGCGGAAATCTGGAGCGTTCCCCCGGCCACCTCGACAGCCTCACCGTGCCGATGGCGTTTCAAACCGCGCCGGCTTCGACCAATGTGCCCACCGCGCTGAACGTCTCGAAGCAGAAAGACCACTACGCCATCACCGGCGTTTCCGGCACCAACATCATCGGTGTCGAAACCAGCTTCACTGTACGCGCCGGCCGCAAGCCGTCGTTCTACGCGCGCTGGCAGCCGGCGGGAGCTGGCGAAGGCAAACCATTGCTCACGCTGGATCTAGTGCCCACCGGCAAACCCGGCGAAGCACGGCTCTATCTGCGCGGCGAACCGCGCGGCGGCGTCAAGGTCACCTTGATGACCCCAACCGGCGACGAGAAGGAATTCACCACCGACGCCGAAGGTTACGTTCGCGTTCCGGCGACGGAGTCGGGCCTGTATTTGCTGACGGTCGCGCATCAACGCGAACCCATCGCCGGAGTTCACCTGGGCGTTGCTTACAAGGAAACCAGTCACAACTGCGCTCTGAGTTGGGAGCAGCCCAAATAAACATCTCCGCACTTCCTTTCGCCCGCGCCTCTCGGAACTCCGAGGGGCGTGTTGCTTTTGGGCTGCCAACGCGGGAACAGCTACAAGACTGGATGCCTCACGCAAAGAGCGCGAAGGGCACAAAGTGGATCGGATTCACAGCGAGCATGGAATCAACCACCCAGTAAGCGGCAGCCAGAGTTGAGGCATCAACATCACGTCTTGCCTTGGCGGCCTTTGCGCCCTTCGCGTGAGATTGTTCTGAAACACTGAGCCGGAAATCAGTCGGTTGGATATTTCCAGCGTCATCGAGCAACGCTAAAATTGCCAATAAATACGCAGATTTTGGCAATTCTGCGGCACGAAAATTACAAGCATACGACAACCTTCCGCAAGTGACCGGAAGCAGCGCCCCCCAGCACGACCTAACGTAAGCGGCATGAAAAAGATCGTCGCTCTATTCCTCGGCGCGCTGCTCTGCGGTGCGTTGCCTGCTTCACTGCCTGCTCAGTCGCCTGACGCGACTCCGCCGGCAAAATCGAAAATCGGCGTGCTGCTCGTCAATCACGGTTCCCGCTCGGCGACGTGGCGGCAGGCGCTGATGGATCTGGAAACCAAGGTGCGGCCCGCCATTCTGGCCAATCAAGCCATCCAAGGCATCAAGACCGCGCACATGGAATACACCGAGCCGTCCATCGCCACGCGCTTGAAAGAGTTCGACGCGGAAGGTTTCACCGACATCGTCATCGTGCCCGTGTTTCTGACCGTCAGCGCCCACACCTTTGATGACATCCCCACGATCATCGGCCAGAAGACCGATCCGCAATCGCTCGAAACGATGAAACTCGAGAAGATCGAGCGCTACCAACCCAGGGCGCGCACGGTCATCGCGCCGAATCTGGATTTCACCGATGTGCTCAAAACAAATGTGCTGCGCCGCGTGCGCGCCTTGTCCACGAATCCCGGCGAGGAGGGACTCGTGTTGATCGCCTACGGTGACGCCACCTACGAACGCGAATGGGCCGCGTTGTTCGACGCCGTCGGCGCCCACGTCAAACAGAACACCGGCATCACCAACTACACCCACGGCTGGTGCGGCCATCTCGTGCATTACAGCCCCGCGAAAACCACGGAAGCGGTGGAGCGAATTCTTCAAACCAAGTCGAAAGCCATCGTGATTCCCGTGCTGGTGGCGCATGACGAAAATTTCCAGATCAAGATCATCGGCGGCGGCATCGCCAAAGTGCCGGAGCACCAGACCCGCGTGGTCTATCGCCCGGACGCGATCCTGCCCGACCCCAGCGTGGAGCAATGGATCATCAGCATCACCGGCGAATTGGTCTCAAAACTTCAAAGCCAGCCGCGCGTCGCGGTGCGATAAAATTGTTGTGCCGTGAATATCCGTCGCCTCAACACCGACCTGCACCGGGACATTGGTTTTTTCCTGTCTGGGCTGATCCTCGTCTATTGCATTTCGGGGATCGCGCTTAACCATGTGAACGATTGGAATCCCGATTTCATCATCACCAAGCGCACCATCACACTGGAGCACAGCTACACCACCGCCGACATCACAACGGAGCGCGTGGCGGAATTCACCAGGCTCGTCGGGGAAGCCGCGCCCAAAGTGCATGACTTCCCGACGGCGAATCATGTGAAGATCTATTACGACAACGCGACGCTGCTCGTGGACCTGGTCGCCAAGACCGGAACGTATGAACGCGTCCAGCGGCGGCCCTTTTTCTATCAGACCAACGTCCTGCATCGAAACAGCCTGAAAGGTTGGAAATGGGCGAGTGACTTGTTCGGCGCGTTGCTGATCTTCCTCACGATCTCCGGCTGGTTCATCCTCAAAGGCAAACACGGGATTTCGGGCCGGGGCAAATGGCTCATCCTCGCCGGGATGCTCCCGCCGGTCGTGGCGATCATTCTGTTTCAACTCGTGCAAAAGTAGGTGAAAGCCGCGTCACAATGGTTCGCTGACTTGGGAGCAGAAATAACACTGGGGCAACTGCTCGGGGCGGTTGGCCGTCAACGCTGGCAGCCGCCCTTTTGAATTTCAGCGAAGCGCCCTTCCAACCAGAACTGCGCCTTCTCGTAACTTTTCTTCTGCATGTAGTGCAGCAGGTCGGGCGACGTGCTGCGCGGCAGTTGCTCGGCGAGCGTTTCGATGCGTTGGAACAGCGGCAGGAGATTCGGCTTGGGATTCGCCGTGGCCATCGTCTTCACGGTGGCGTCCAGTTCTTGCAAAGCTTTCAGGATGTCGCGTTCAATCGCCGTCATGCCCATTTGAATACCCTTTCCACGACCGGTTTTCCATCCCGGAATCAGCGACCCGCCGCGGACCGCGAGCGGTCCCCGCTCGCAGCGTGGGACAACGAAACGAACGCTCCAGAAATTCAAAACCTCTCAGTCTGTCCGCGCGCTGCGGACGGGGACCGTCCGCGCTCCGACCGCTAGGGCGTCCGCACCACGCGATAGAACCGCGCGGCGTTCGTCAGGGAAGTCGTCCACGTCGGTTGCGATGACAACGCAACAAGGTTTGAGACCGTCGCCGTCCAGGTCGTCAGGTTCGTGCTGGATTGAATCGTGAAATTCCGCCCCACCAGCGCCGGCCAGGTCAGCGTCACGGTCTGGTTGCTCACGTTGAGCGTCGTGCGCAACGCCGGATCGGGATAGTTGAACACCATCACCACCGGCAGGTGATCCGAAGCCACGATGTTATCGTTGCTGTTCAAGTTGAGCGGCAACGGCGGCGGCAGGAGATCGGTGCGGAACACCTGGCTCGCTACGATGTTCGACGACAGCACACCCGCCGGCATCACGTAATCGAACCGCGCATCAAGCGCGCCTTGAATCGAGTGCGTCATGCGCGTCAGCGTGAACGGATTCAGCGGCGTGGTCAGCTTGAGGCCGGAGCCGTTGGTGAGCCGCTGGATCGCCTGCAGGTTCTGGCTCATCGGGATGTTGATGTCCTCGTTAAAATCTCCCGACAGCAAGTAAGGTTTCCAACCGTTGGTCGGCAGGAATACGTTCACGAAAAAATTCGATACCGCGCTGGCCTCAGCGGCACGCCGTTGCTGGCTGTCAGCGTCCGCCGCTGACTTTAAGTGCGACGTGAAAACATGCAATGGCTCGGTCGCGCCGGGCACGGTGATTTCCGCCTCGAACAGATCACGCGTGTAAGTGCCGTTGTAACCGAAGTTCGTCAGGCTCACACCATCCAGCCACGATTGCGAACGGCTGATCGGATAACGACTGATGACCCCGCTGCGGATCGCGCCGTCTGTTCCAGAACTCACGGCCAGTTGATACGCCGGAAAGAACGCGATCATCCAATTCGTCATCTGATAGCGGAAGCCGTTGGGGATTTCGTTGAGCAGAATGATGTCGGGATTCAGATACAGCAACTGCCGCGCGATGGCCTGCACCTGCGCCGCGTTCGTGCTCCAGTCGGCGGCGAAGTTGCCCTTCACGTTGTAATGCACCACGGAGAGCGTGCCGCTGGCATTGGGCGGAATGACCGAGAGCGTCGCCGCACTGCTGTTGGTCGCACCCGCCAAGTTGGTCACCGTCACGCTGTAATGCCCGGCGGCATTGGTGGTCAAAGCGGTCAACGTGAGCGTGGCATTGGTGGCGTCCGCGACTGGCGCGTTGTTGAACTTCCATTGATAACTCAGCGGCGCGGAGCCGGTCACCGCCACCACAAACGTCGCCGCCCCGCCCTCGATGGCGGACATGTTGACGGGCTGTTGCGTGATGACCGGGGCGATGAGGTTCGGCCCGGTGTAAACATCGTTGAACGAAGTACCGATCCGCAGATCATCGAAGGCAATCACCCCCAGGCCAGAATCTTGTCGCAACGCAAACGCGGTGATCGCACTCGCCGCCGCCGCATCCGTGGCAGTGATGGAAGGCGACGTCTCCGAATCCGGGTCCACCCACAACGTCGCCCCGCCAGTGTTCAAGGTGTAGCGCAGGTAAACGCGATAGTCGTAATTGGTGTTTAACGCCGTGGCATTGGTCACTGCGGGAGAATTGTCGTCTCCCGACAATCCCAGAAAGTATTTTCCCGCGCCCGCGCCACCAGAGAATGCGAACACCTTGGCGCGGAAATTACTCAGTGCCGATCCTTTGAAATGCGCGAAATAATTTCCCCCCGCCGTGGGCAAGCTGGTGAAATTCACCGTAAAGCTGGCATACAACACCGTGGCGGAAGCCGAGCCATAAGGTTGCCCGGGCAAAGACACACTCACATCTTCTGTTTGTGAAGCTCGCAGATCCACCCGCCCCGAAATCACCTGCATTTCCCCGGCCGTGCCACTGTGCATCGTCCAAAGCCCGCTGCTGACAGTGACGAGCGAGCCGTTGGTGTAATTAAAAGGCTCTACGAGCAGAAGAGACGCAGACGCGAGGGTGTGCCAGCACACCAGTGACAGTATGAGGAGGATGCTCCCCGGTCGCCCAAAACAACGTACGACGGCGCTCAATTACAACATGGTCCCAATTGGACATCGGACTTTCCCGCATCCCCCTCAACCCGTAAACGAGAAAGCCAAACATCCAGCGCACATGAACATGTGTGAGACGGTCGCCAGTGTAAAACCAGACATCGGCAACGCAAGCAAGGGATTGAAACAAACCGGCAACACCTTGATACGCACTGGAACGGACTGGATTTCCTCAACTCAGGCCTCTTTTGCAACCCTGCCCCAATGCCCGCTCGGCCCCAGCCGCCGCAGTGAAACAGTCTCTAAAATGGCCTCTACTATGCTGGGTTATCCGGAAAGAGTGCCGCTCCCAATGGGGCACTCGCGGTATGACGTTATTATTTTATGAGCGCAAATTCCTCTCTCGAAGAAGTCCGGGCCGAACTGGCCAAACTCAAGATCGCCTACGAGGTCCTGGAAAAATCCCACCGCCGCCTCATCGCCAAGGTGCTCACGGACAAATCCGAGGCCGACCATTTCGCCGGACAGATGGTGATTGACCGCACCATGCTCACCCCGTCGTGGCTGAAGGGGCGCTGATCCCCCGCGCCGGTCACATCAGTTGCGGGTCATTATCCGCCCGGGAGCGCCGGCGTCCCGCCGGCCAGTTTCTGTGAAAGCAAGCTCATGAAACTGCCTGAGAGCCTGTTTGAAAACCAGGAACTGGCGGCAGGGATGCCGCCAGAACCCGCAGGCAGGATGCCTGCGTTACGTCGTAGCGCGGGCATCCTGCCCGCGGGTGTCCGGAGCATCCTTGCTCCGGGTTTCCAGCGAGGAGTTTTCAAACAGGCTCTGAAACAGCCGCGCCATTTTGGTTGGAGTTCAAGCTTTAGCTTGTTCCCTGCCTCCCAACCCCGCCCGGACAAGCTAAAGCTTGAACTCCAACGCTCCGGCCTGTTTCAACTCGCCAGCGAAGCGCTGGCGCTCCGTTTCATTTTCGTGTCTTTCGTGTGTTTAGTGGTCCCCCCCGCCCCTCGTTTGTTTGCTTGGTTTCTGCGGCCAATTCGTGTTCTATTTCCCGCCGCATGTCCGCCGAAGATACGAATTCACTCATCGAACAACGCAAAGCCAAGCTCGCCGCCCTCAAGACCAAGGGCATTGACCCGTTTAAGAACAAGTTCACGCCCGACACTAAATGCAACGACGCCCGCAGCGGGTTCGATTCCGGCAAACTGCCTGAAGGCACGAAAGTCTCCGTCGCGGGCCGCATCACCGCGCATCGCGAGATGGGCAAATCCATTTTCGTGGACGTGCGCGATCAGAGCGGGCGCATCCAGGTTTACGCGCAAAAAAATGCCTTGGGTGATGAGCAGTTCCACATCTTCACCCACCTTGATCTCGGCGATTTTATCGGCGTGACCGGCACATTGTTCCGCACCAAGACCGGCGAACCCAGCATCAAGCTCGAATCCTTCACCATTCTCTCCAAGGCGCTCCGTCCGCCACCTGCCAAATGGCACGGGTTGGAGGACACGGAAATCCGTTATCGCCAGCGGTACCTCGATCTCATCGGCAATTCCGACGTGAAGGAAGTGTTCCTCAAGCGCAGCGCCATCGTGCATGAGATTCGCGCGTTCTTTCACAGTCGCGGCTACGTGGAAGTGGAGACGCCCGCGATGCAGGCGATTCCCGGCGGCGCGGCGGCGCAACCGTTCAAGACCTTTCACAACGCGCTCGGCTGCGAATTTTATCTGCGCATCGCGCTGGAGCTGTACCACAAGCGCCTACTAGTGGGCGGCATTGATAAGCTGTTCGAGATCGGCAAGAACTTCCGCAACGAAGGCCTCTCGCGCCGGCACAATCCCGAGTTCACGATGCTCGAAGCCTATCAGGCGTTCGGCGATTACGAGACGATGATGGAAACCGTCGAATCGCTCATCAAACACATCGCCAAAAAAGTCCTCGGCACGCTCATCATAGTTCAAGACCGAACCGCCCAATTGAATCATGCTTTGGGTGAAGCCAAACATTTTGTCCAGGATAAAGCACTCGCGGCATACAAAGAGCACATAAACAAAGCCCCCACGACCGAGACAATTGAGCGCTTCACGCAAGAAGTTCAACAGTGCTTGCAAAAGCTGAACGCAGCAGAAAAGAAAATCGGCCAAGATTCTCTCAAGAGCATTGCGAGCGAAGCACGCACAGCTTTAACTCACTTCTTGTTTGATTACATTATCAAACAAGGCGGCACTAATCTACCCGGCGACCAGATGGTCAAGATCGCAGAAATGTTTGACCGCCCAAGAGGACTTTTCCTCCCGTTAATCAACACCGAGCCAAAGACGATTGATCTCACCACATGGCGACGCGTGAAGTACAACGACCTCATCAAAGAAAAAGTCAGCGCGGATTGGTTCACCATTTCCGCCGCCGAACGTCGCCAAAAAGCGCACGACATGGGCGCGGAGATAGGCAAGGAGTTTGAAGACTTTGAAGTCACGAACGCCGTGTTCTCCAAATTCATCGAGCCGGCACTCATCAATCCAACGTTTGTGACACACCTGCCCAAAGAGCTTGTGCCTCTAGCGAAACTGTCACCTGACGACCCGACCACGGTTGAGGTTTTTGAATGCTGCATCAACGGACAGGAAATCTCACCGGGCTACACCGAGCAAAACGACCCGATTGCCCAACGAACAACGCTCGAACATCAAGCCGGTGGCGAACAACAAAAGCTCGATGAGGATTTCCTGATTGCTCTCGAACACGGAATGCCACCCGCTGGCGGAATTGGAATCGGAATTGACCGGCTCTGTATGATGTTGCTGGGGCAAGAAAGCATTCGTGATGTGATTTTATTTCCGCAGTTGAAACCGAAATAGTGAATGTTTGCGGTGGTTCTTCCCGCTCTTTTTCATCACGCTTCTATGCAAATTCGCTATGTCACTTGAAAAAGCAAAATGCAAGCGTTGTAGAGGGGAGATGGAATTCGACACTGACCAGCTCAAACTCGGAGAAGTACGCGGATTCCCATGTCCTTACGGGTGTGCAGGTCGGGAAATTATTTTCTACCGTCCTGACCCAAACAAGCCATCGCCACCAAAGCGCAAGCGCGAGCCTTTCATCGAGCCAAGAGTGGGGATCGCTATAATAGGCGCAGTGGGATTAGTCCTTGGCAAAGCTGTAGCGGCACAATTTTCCGAACGTGGAACTTTCGTGTTTCTGTTCATATTCGCAGCACTCGCCGCAGGTCTTTGGTTCCTTTTGAAGCAAGTAGAGAAGAAAGATAAGAAATGAAGCTACGATTGCAATTCATGCCATTGATCCACCCTACACTTATCAACCCGACATTCGTCACGCATCTGCCGAAGGAACTCGTGCCCCTCGCCAAGCTTTCGCCTGATGACCCGACGACCGTCGAAGTCTTCGAGTGCTGCATCAACGGCCAGGAGATTTCGCCCGGCTACACCGAGCAGAACGATCCCATCGCGCAACGCGCCACGCTGGAACATCAAGCTGGCGGCGAGCAACAGAAGCTGGACGAAGATTTCCTCGTCGCCCTCGAACACGGCATGCCCCCGGCAGGCGGCATCGGCATCGGCATTGACCGCCTGTGCATGATGCTCCTCGGCCAGGAAAGCATCCGCGACGTGATCCTGTTCCCGCAGTTGAAGCCGAAGTGATTGGTATCGCGGATCGTGTAGCACGGGCCTCCGGCCCGTCGTTTCCGGCGTCCCGCCGGAAACCGGGTGAGGCGTACAGTCTCGCTTTACGCACACGCAAATCGAGCAGCGACACGTCTCGCCAAAATTCGGCGGGACGCCGAATTTTACCCGCGGGACGCGGGTGCTACAGAATCAATTGAGTCCGCTTTTGGCAAATTATGAGCACTGCCTGGTATGAATTCTCCAACGTCGCGGAAGTGGATTCCCCTGCTCTGCTGGTTTACCCAGATCGCGCGGAAGAAAATGTCCGCCGCATGATCGCCATCGCGGGCGGGCCGGAGCGGTTGTGTCCGCATGTGAAGACGCACAAGCTCGCGGAACTCGTCCGGATACAGATGGCGCACGACATCACCAAGTTCAAGTGCGCCACCATCGCCGAGGCGGAAATGGTCGCGAGTTGCAGCGCGGCAGACGTGGTGCTGGCTCACCAGCCGGTCGGGCCAAAAGTGCAGCGGCTCATCCAACTCATCAAAAAGTTTCCGCAGACCAGCTTCGCAACCATCGCCGATGACGAGTCGGCTATTCGTGCCCTGGCCACAGCAGCAATTCAAGCAGGCGTGAAGATCAAGGTTCTGCTGGATCTTGATTGCGGGATGCACCGTAGCGGCATCGCGCCCGGTCCAAAGGCGGCAGCGCTCTACCGCTTGATGGCGTCCCTGCCCGGCTTGGAAGCACAGGGACTTCACGCCTACGACGGCCACATTGACGACAAGGATGTCGCGCTCCGCACCAAGAACTGTGACGAGGCGTTTGCCGCCGTGACAACCTTGCGGCGCGAGCTTTCGGATTTACCCGTGCCACGAATCATCGCCGGCGGCACGCCAACATTTCCGATTCATGCGCGGCGGCCCGGAGTCGAATGCAGCCCCGGCACGAGCATCTTTTGGGACTTGGGTTATGGAAACCAATGCCTCGACTTGGATTTCCTGAATGCCGCGCTGGTCTTGACCCGTGTCATCAGCAAACCCGGCAACAACCGCCTTTGCCTGGACCTTGGCCACAAAGCCATTGCGGCCGAAAAGCCGCACCCGCGCGTGCAGTTCCTCAATCTGCCCGACGCCCAAGCCGTCACGCATAGCGAGGAACATCTGGTGATTGAGACCAGTCACGCTGATGAATTTCAGGTCGGCGACGTGCTCTACGGCATTCCCCGGCATGTTTGTCCCACGGTGGCACTTCATGCCGAGGTCGTCGTCATCCGAAACGGCGGCGCCACCGAGCGATGGAAAGTTACCGCGCGCGATCGCAAACTGACGATTTGATCCATAGAACCATCAGCGGTGAACCAAAACAATCCCATGAACCTGGAACCATTCGAAAAGCATCATATCGCCTTAAAATCTCCGCTATTGGTGATCAAAGCGCCCAAGGGTGTCATGGGCTGCGGCTACCTGAACGTCGAAACCTTCAACCGCACCGGCGAGGCTGCGGTGATCGTCCGGGGCGTCAGCACGCATTAGGATATGCTGAATGCCAAGGTCGTGGCGACTTCGGATGCGGCGCGCGGCCTCGGCATCGAACCGGGCATCACCGGCGCGGAGGCGTTGCAGAAATTAAGCTGAGATTAGCGTTGGCATCCGCAGATTGACGGATTGCGCAATCCGGGGCATTGGGAGATGCTTGCCCCGTTCCGACCCAAACCCGGAACTATTGCATGTTGAAACTCAAGTCGCGCCTGTGCTGCGCCATCGCGTCGGTTGTCTTTCTTTCCGCGGTAAACACCCGTGCGAACGTCGTGTTCAATCTGATCCCCGAAGCCGGCACGCCGCAGTTTGCGATTGATGGATTCAACGCCGCCGCCAACCGCTGGTCCGCCGTGCTGGCCGACAACATCACGGTGAATGTGCAGATCGGGTTCAGTTCCCTGGGGCAATTCATCATCGGCCAGACCGGCAGCGATTTCCGCGAGTACAGCTACACCGACACCACCGCCGCCTTGGGCAATCACCGGACTTCGGCTGACGACCATTCCGCCTATGCCGCGCTGCAACCGGGCGCGAGTTACAACCGCATCATCAATCACACGAGCAACAACCCCAACGGCGCGAACAGCGCCACGCCCTACGTGGATACGATGAACCGTGTGGGCATGACGACCGCCAATGCCAAGGCGCTGGGGTTGCTTGGCTCGACCAGTACGATCGATGCACTCATCCGGTTCAATTCCGATTTCAGTTTCGACTTCAATCCCGGCGATGGGATTTCTGGTGGGCAATTTGATTTCATTGGCGCAGCCACGCATGAACTCGGGCACGCCCTCGGCTTTGTCAGTGGTGTGGATGACATTGATCAATATGGCGGCGCGTACCAGGACAGTAATTTCAGCTCGAACCTGATTGATCTGTTCCGCTTCTCCAGCCTAAGCCTGACATTCGGCACGGGAATTACCGATTACACGGCGGACAATCGTGCCAAGTATTTTTCGGTGGATGGCGGCTTGACCTCGATCGCACTCTTTTCCAACGGGGTGATCTACGGCGATGGCAACCAGGCGAGTCACTGGAAGGATTCGCTCGGTTTCGGTCTGATGGACCCGACGCTGGCTTACGGCGAACTGATGGTGCTGACCGAAAATGATCTCCGCGCGTTTGATGCACTGGGCTACACACTCGTGCCGGAGCCGGCTTGTGGCGCAATGCTCTTGGCCGGCGGCTTGATTCTATTTCGGCGGCGCGGCAACTACACGCCTTCGTAGATCGCCTTCAGCGGAACGGACAGTTTGAGAGAATTCAAGACCACCCGGGCTTTTGCGCCGGAGACTTTCTCCGCCTTCCAATCGTTCGCCTTGCGAAAAACCGTCACCTCTTGGCTGGTTTGCGCCACCAAAACATATTCCTCCAACGACGGAATACTGGTGTAGGCAAAAAACTTTTCCCGTTTGTCCACGCGCTCCGTGCTCTCGGACAAAACTTCGATGATAAGCTTGGGATACTGCACGAAACGTGCATGCGTGTCGCGCTTGTCGCAAGTGACCACGAGGTCGGGATAATAGTAATACTCGTCCGCGCGCAGATGGAAGTTGACCCGGATGTCACTCATGAAAACCCGGCATGGCTTTCCTTTTACATGCCGTCTCAAAGCCAGATACAAATTGCCCACTATCTGGTTGTGATCAACGGTTTCTCCCGCCGTCGCATAAACCAATCCCCCGAGATATTCATGACGGCTGGGACTGGCTGCTTCCACCGCCAAGTAATCCGCGACACTCACGAACTCGCTTTTGAGGGCCGTTTGCATGTGCTCAATGTTTCCGAATCCCCCGCCGCTGGCAAGAGCGCATCAACCGCGCACCTGCCCCGTGCCGAACCCGAGCCACTTGTAGCTCGTCAATTCCTCCAGGCCCATCGGCCCGCGCGCGCCGATCTTGTCGGTGCTGATGCCGATCTCCGCGCCCATGCCGAATTCGCCGCCGTCCGTGAACCGCGTGCTCGCATTCCAATACACCGCCGCGCTGTCCACTTCGGCGAGGAATTGTTTCGCCCGCGCCGCGTTCTTCGTGACGATGCTGTCCGAATGCGCCGAGCCGTAGTGATTGATGTGGTCAACTGCGCCGCGCACGCCGTCCACCACGCGGACGTTGAGGATGTAGTCGTTGTATTCGGTGAACCAGTCTTGCTCAGTTGCAAGTTGCAGGTTGCAGGTTGCAGGTTGCAGCACCGCCCGCGTCGCCTCGTCAGCGCGCAGTTGCACTTTCTTCTCCGCCAACCGCCGATCAATCACCGGTAAAAACGTTTTCGCGACAGCCTTGTCCACCAATAAAGTCTCCGCCGCGTTACAGACGCCGGGGCGCTGCACCTTGGCATTCATCACGATCTCCTCCGCCATCTTCAAATCGGCATCGGCATCCACGAAGACGTGGCACACGCCTTTGTAATGTTTGATCACCGGCACCTTGCTGCACTCGGCCACGGCGCGGATCAAGCCTTCGCCGCCACGAGGCATGCAGAGGTCCACATATTGCGTCAACGAGAGCAAGGCTGGAATCGCCTCGCGCTCCGCCGTGGGCACGACTTGGATCGCGTGCTCAGGAAATGCCGGGTTCGTCTTGCGCCCGGCGGCAATCATCGTCTTGGCGATGAATTGATTTGAGTTCAACGCCTCCTTGCCGCCGCGCAGAATCGTGGCGTTGCCGGATTTGAAACACAGGCTCGCCGCGTCCGCCGTCACGTTGGGGCGCGATTCGTAAATGATGACCACGACGCCAATGGGCGTGGAAATCTTCTGAAGCTTAAGCCCGTTCGGACGCGTGCGTTCGTCCAGGACGCGACCAACCGGATCGGCCAGCGCCGCAACTTCCCGCAATCCTTTCGCCATTCCAGCGATGCGTTTGTCATCCAGTTTCAGACGATCCAGCATCGCGCCGGACAGACCGTGCTTCGCGCCAAAATCCATGTCGAGCGCGTTGGCTTCCTTGATGGCGGCGGCGTTGGCTTCGAGCGCGTCAGCCATCGCCAGCAAAATGGCGTTCTTCTCCGCCGTCGTCAGCCGGGCAAGCTCGCGCGACGCGGCCTTGGCCTGCTTGGCCAGTTGCGTCATCTGTTCCAGCAAAATCATGGCTCCAGCATAGGATAAATCGCGCCGATGGAAAGGTGGGAAATCGGAACGGAAATAGATTTGACCCGCTTTTGTGCCCGTTTACTTTTCCCGCATGGATCATTCACCCGGATTTCTCGCTCTCGTCAACGACGCCAAGAAACGCGTCACCGAAGTCAGTGTCGCCGAGGCGCGCGCCCGCCTGACCGCCAACCCCAAGGCCATTTTGATGGACGTGCGCGAGGACCACGAATGGACCGCCGGGCACGCCGCCGAAGCGGTGCATCTCGGCAAAGGCATTCTGGAGCGCGATCTGGAGAAAACTTTCCCCGACAAGAACGCGGAGATCATCATGTATTGCGGCGGCGGGTTTCGCTCCGCGCTCACCTGCGATGCCGCGCAAAAGCTGGGTTACACGAATGTAACCTCGCTTATCGGTGGCTACAAAGGACTCGTCGCCGCCAACTGGCCGATGAAATCCGGCGTTTGATCTTAATGGCTGGAGGCAACGCAAGGAATCCCTTGCTCAGTCGGCTGCAATAATCGCTGACAAGTCACCCGAACCGTCCGACGGCCCAGCGGGGCAGCGGTTAGATGCCAGCACCTTGCTTAGGTCGTTGTCTGTTCATCTCTGAGTATGGCTGAAAGCGACTCACTCCTGCCGACACCCACTTCCCGGCGGGCCAGCAGCCACACACCGACCACCAATAAAAGCGGACCAAACGGGAATCGGATGCTGCGTGATGCCGCGACCGGCTGCATCCCTTCCTCACGCATCACGCGCTCGTAAGCCTCAGTCATCGCAGCATTGATCTTCTGCTGTGTCACCTCTGAAACGGAAGGTGTGCGTCGCGCATCCAACTCCGCACGAATCCGTGGTAATGCTAGAAGTGAAAAAACGCCGAGACAAAAGTAGAGTGCCACAAGCAAAAAACCAACCTTTCGGCAGCGGCGAAATGCCCAAAAGCCAACGCCAGCACCGAGCACATATACCAGTGGCTCCAACCAATCCAGCGCTTGAAGAAGGTAGTGCATGTGCGATAGCGCCTAACGACCCAAGCTCAGCGACCCGGCACACGAGGGCGTCCGATTGCAACCGCGACGCGATGGCCGGGTTCGCTGCAGCGCATGGTTAGGCGCGGTCATGTCACTTCTTCTCTGGCTTGGCAATCCGAACTTCCTTGATGCCTGCTTTCTGAATCACGCTGACGACCTTCTGGACATTCTTCTCGGACACCTTGTCTTGAACATTCAGAACAACCATCTCTGGCTTATACTTCTCGTATCGCTGCTTTACCTCAGCAAGCGTCAGCGCCTTCGCGTCTCTATAACACAAGACCTGCTTGCCATCCTGCCGGACTTCCAACGAGTCGCAGGCATGAGCTACGCCCCAAATGCAGGTCAGACTCAAAAAAATAAGAATCAGCTTTTTCATAACAGTATTCGCATAGCGGCCTAACAGTCCAGTTAAGCTGAAACCGCCGCCACCTTGGGCTCCAACTTGCACACCCGTTGCAGCGCATTCGTCAATGCCACGACCTTCTCATGGGCGATTTCGCCCATCAGGCAGATCTGAATCCAGTTCTGCTTGCGGAGATAGTCGCTGTTGCAACTGAGCAGGAAGCCGGATTCCTTCATCAAGCTGCCGACGGTGACGGAGTTCAACGCCTCCGGCAACTGAATCGTGATCACCGCCGGGGACAAGTTCGCGTTTCCGCCGACCAGCGCAAAGCCGGACCCGATCAGCTTCGTCCGCAACCAGATGGAAGTCTCCACCAAGTCGGCAAAGCGTTTTTCCCATTTCACCCCACGTACCGCAGCGTGCAAGGCATGCAGCAGATTCGACGAGAAGGTGAACGGGATGCCTTCCTGATGGGCATAGTAACCGAGGTCCAGATAGCGTGGCAGCCGATCATCCGCCGGCAGGACCTGATGATTATAGAACACCATCGAAACACCCGGGTAGGAGCGTAAACCTTTGCCACTCGCGCCGGAGGCAAGATACACGCCGCTGAGGTCCACCGGCATCGTCCCGATACTGCTTATGCAATCCAGACACAGCTTCACGCCGCGCTGGGCGCACAGTTCCTTCAACGCCGCGAGGTCGTTGACGACGCCGGTCGAGGTTTCGCAGTGCACACACCAAACCCAAGCGGGCGCGGTGACGAGAGAGAGTCGTTTCCGCAGGACGTCGAGATTCAAGGGCGCGCCCCAATCGAATTCCAGATGCTCGAAGTTCAGCTTGAAGCGCCGCGCTTGATCGGCAAGGCGCTGGCCGAATTCGCCGTTGCTCAACACGATGCCCTGCCCCGGCAGCAAGGAAAGTTGCGCCCCGATCATGTCGTTGGCGAGCGTGCCGGAGCCGAACAGCAACTCCACCCCCGTCGCGTTGGTCAGATCGCACAGGAGTTTTTTGGTCTGCTGAAAATCCTGCTTGAAGCTGTCGGCGCGATGGGATTCGGGCGCTTGCTCAAAAGCGCGGCGCACTTCGCGGCGCACGGTGACCGGGCCGGGCAGGAAGTTGACCGCACTGGGCTGAAAGGATTTAGCGGGCGCCGAACGGAGGAACTCGCGCGCCGTCACCTCAAAGGTTTCGAGCGTGACATACATCGGCTGGAATTGCGCGTCGCCGGTGCCGACGACCGGACCAAACGGTATAAAGCCGAGATGCTGGTACAGGCGCAACTGGCGCATCGTGCCGGAAATGATCGCGAGATCGTAGCCGCGTTCCACCCCGTGCTGCCAGAGCAACGCGAGCAGGCCGGAGAGAATCTGGCCGCCGCGCGAACCCCGGAATTTTTTATCAATCGCCAACAACCGGATTTCGCAGACGGTGCGCCCTTTGGGCAGATGCACATCAATGTCGGGAACTTTTTGATCGAGCGAGAACGGGCGATTGCCGCGCGCGGCCAGCATGCCGACCACCTTCTGGTCCTGGAGGCAGATGAGGTAGGTGTTCTCGGCGTGAAACTTGTCCACGAGCCGGTGCGTCGGCGAGGCTTTGTGTTGCGGAATCTCCTCGACGAAGGTCCGGTAGTTCAGCCGGTGGATCAGTTCAAACTCCCAGTCTTCGGAAGCGAATTTGAACACGAGGGAGGAGCGAGGTTGGCTCATGATTTGGTATGATGTGGTTTGGCGGTCAGTCCGCGCCGCGCCGCCAGCGACGGAAATTCTTCCAGCAGGTTCTGGCGGTGGGCAAAGAACACCAGCGCGGCCAGGGTCGCAAACGTGGTGGCTTCAAAATGATTCCGGTGCAGCCAGTAACTGACGAATGGCAGAACCAGATAGGCCGCCAAGCCGGGCACCGTGGTCCGGCGCACGAAGGCAAAGCCGACGGCAAAGGCCGCGCCGTAAGTCAGCGCGAGTTGTGGATCGAATACGGCCAGCGCGCCCAGCGAGGTGGCAATCCCCTTACCGCCGCGAAACCACAGCGATAGCGGCCAGACATGCCCCACCACCACGAACAACATCGCCACGGCGGCAAACAGGTCGTTGCTGGAAAAATGCCGCGCCGCCAGCACCGCCAACGCCCCCTTGCCGATGTCGCCCAGCAGCGTCAGGAGAAACCCGCTGCGACCCAGCACGCGACCGACATTGCGGGCCCCAATACTACCGCTGCCCAGCTCACGGATGTCCTGCCGAGCCCGAGCCCGCACCAAGTAATAACCCGTGGCAAAGCACCCCAAAGCGTACGCCCCCACCGCCCACCCGAGGGCGGGCCACGCGTCAGCCGATTGCAATTGTGCTGGCCATGCCATGTTGATGCAAAAATGTAACTTGCCGGACCTTACCGTTGCCCGCAGTGTAGGCCATCAGGGCCTTCAGATTGAATCGAAAAACTCATCCCGCCTTCGATTAGAGTGATACCCATGACGCGTCTAGTTTCGCCAGCAGTTAAGCGGAAGCGCCCGGCAGCAGCGAGGATTTTTTTCGGCCTTTGTCAGCCCCCCAACGCTTCGTGACTTGCCTGCGGTCATGGGAATTGTTCTCCTCCCATCCGCCCGTCGCCATGGTCATGTCACAATTGTCCCTTGAGTTGGAGTCGCCCAAAGCGAAAACCGTGAAGCTTGCGAAACCTACGCCCTGCAACTTTGCTTTGGCGGTGACCAAGTTTCGTGAATTTGGAACTGCCACGCGTGAACTCACGACGCCTTATCAGTCCGCCGCTGGCGCGACCAACCACACACCCACCTTCGTCAACGAGTTCTGGACCGCCCGCCAGCGCCAGGCCAGTTCGCTGCACGAAGTCTCGTATCGCGCCTGCTTCAAGCCACAGCTCCCGCGCTTCTTCATCGAACGCCTCACCCAGCCTGGCGACGCGGTCTATGATCCGTTCATGGGCCGGGGCACAACTCCAGTCGAAGCCGCGCTCCTCGGTCGCATTCCGTGGGGCAACGACATCAATCCGCTGAGTCTCACGTTCACCCAGCCGCGATTACGTCCGCCCACCTTGGAGCAAATCGAAGCGCGCCTCCGCGAGATCAATCTCGCCGACCACGACGAGTTCCCCGAAGAACTGCTCGCGTTCTACCACCCCGACACGCTGCGCGAGATTTGCGCGCTAAAGAAACATTTCCTGGGAGCGCCGGCGTCCCGCCGGCTTGTTCCGACGAATGCAATAGACGCCTGGCTGTGCATGGTCGCCCTCAACCGGCTCACCGGCCATTCACCCGGATTCTTCTCCGTCTATACGCTGCCACCCAACCAAGCCGTCAGCGTCGCCTCACAACGCAAGATCAACGCAAAACGGAATCAAACCCCGCCCCGCCGCGAGGTCGTCAAACTCATTCTCAAGAAATCCAAACAACTGCTCCGCGATGTCACGCCTGAAGTGCGCCGCACGCTGACCGACGTGGCAGACAAAGCACGTTTCACAAATTGCCCCGCCGCCGCCCGGAAACTGCCCGCCGATTCCGTTTCGCTCGTCGTCACTTCGCCGCCGTTCCTCGACGTCGTCCAATACGCCGACGACAACTGGCTGCGCTGCTGGTTTCTTGGCATTGACCCAAAATCCGTCGCACTCACCGTCC
The DNA here is from genome assembly GCA_964594985.1 of uncultured Bifidobacterium sp. Lineage (GTDB taxonomy): Bacteria > Verrucomicrobiota > Verrucomicrobiia > Limisphaerales > JADLHS01 > JADLHS01. Next base: position 132,819 of record CAZQNQ010000007.1, on the reverse strand, counting down.
CCAAAAAACTCGACGCCTGGGCCACCGCGATGACCGGGGTGTTCCACGAATTGCATCGCGTGCTCAAACCCGGCGGCCATGTCGCCTTTGAAGTCGGTGAAGTTCACGCCGGCAAGACCAAGCTGGAAGAAACCGTCCTGCCCTGCGGCGTCGCGGCGGGACTTGAACCCGTGCTGGTGCTCATCAACGATCAAAAATTCACCAAAACTGCCAATTGCTGGGGCGTAGCCAATATGAGCAAAGGCACGAACACCAACCGCATCGTGCTGTTCCGCAAATTGTGAAGCTCAAGACAAATTTTATCAGGGGAATGATTGTCAGGGGAATGAACCAGTCTGATTCCTCTGACAAACATTTTCCTGACGATTTTCCGACCCGCAAAGCTGTTTACTTGGTTCTACTCGTCTGCTTCGGTCTGACGGTTCACGCCACCAATTCGCCCGGTCGTCCTTCGGTGTTCCTTTCGTGTCGTCCGGGTGTTTCGTGGTTCAAAAGAATCGTTCCGGCGTAGCGCGGGCATCCTGCCCGCGGGTGCCCGGAGCATCCTTGCTCCGGGTTTCCAAGCGGAGTTTTCAAACCGGCTCTAAGAGCGTTTCCATAAATCATATCGCTGAAAAAAGGTGGACGAGGGCGGCAAAAATTCCGGCGCTCAGACGGGTGAGATGCTCGCCCTCACCCCGGCCCTCTCCCCCAGGAGAGGGAGAAACTTCCGCCGTCGCGTGGAAAAACCTGCGACTGGATTGGCGGAACGGACGACCGCATCACGCAGCGCACTCAAGGGCTGTTCCCTCTCCCCGGGGGAGAGGGCCAGGGTGAGGGCGAGCGTGGCCGGCACCAAGCCAGTTGCCTCCTCGCTACGTCATGCTTGGAAACGCTCTAACTCACCAGCGCCGCACCCGATAAAATCTCGCCGCATCAAGCGCTGTTGCATCGGTCAACACGAGGTCTTTTCCGTTTCCGGCTACCAACGGCAGCGGCGTCCACTCCGCATCCGTCATGGAATTCTTGTATTCCAACCGATAAACCCGCCCACTTTGCGATGGCACGGTTACCTTGAATCCTGTTGGAGTGTATTCCGGCTGGCTCATGAGCGCACTGGTCACCGGCGGGCCATCGCCAACCAAAGCCAGGGTGTGATTTCTACCAGCAGAGATCGCCACCACATTAGTCAGGTTGGGAGGGACATTCGTTTGACCGTAAGTGTTATTTCCCCATGCCACCACAGTTCCGTCCGATTTGAGGGCCAGACTGAAGCGCAAGCCAGCGGCAATCGCGACGACGTTTGTCAATCCACTTGGCACATTTGTTGCCCCGGTCGTGTTGTCGCCCCAAGCAACCACAGTTCCGTCTGCATTCAATGCCATGCTATGCGTTTGCCCAGAACAAATCGCGACAGCATTTGTCACCGAGACCGGAACATTGGTCTGCCCGTTAAAATTATATCCCCAAGCTGTGACCCCACCATCAGCCTTGAGGGCCAAGCTATGTGAACTACCTACTGCCACAGCCACTGCATTTGCCAAGCCAATGGGAACATTGGTCTGTCCTCGAGTGTTCATTCCCCACGCCACTACCGCACCATCCGCATTCAAAGCCAATGCATGCGAATCTCCCAACACAATCTGAACCAGGTTAGAAAGTCCCGATGGCTTATTTGTCACGGAGGTTGAGCCGAACGGCGCACCCCAAATCACCATCGCACCATCCCCAAGCAACGATGCGCTTGAATTTGCCCCAGCCACAAGGCTAGTGACATTGGTCAGATTCTGCGGAATGGAAATCTCCCCGACAGGGTTGTAACCCCATCCATAAACATGGCCATCATTACGAAGTGCCAAGTCGTGAACTGCGCCCCCCGCAATTCCGATAACATTTGTCATCCCATTGGTTACCGTGGCCCAACCATTGTCATCAACCATCCCCCAAGCCGCTACCCGCCCCAAATCAATTGCAGCCACCGCGCTGGTAACCGCGCCGGATGCGTTCGTCACAATCACCCGATACTCCCCAAGCACACCTGACTGGATATTTGAAACAATAAGCGTCCGATTGGTTGCGCCAACAAGTTCAGTTCCGTTGAACTGCCACTGGTAATTCAATGGCGCAGTTCCCTGCGCAACTATATTGAACATCGCATCCAATCCCGCCACCTGCGACTGCGCCAACGGCTGAACCACAATTTCCGGGGCAAAAGTTCCCGGCTCGTAGTTTACTTCGTCCAAATAAACTGTCTGACTGGGGCCGCCCACGTTGGTGCCGGTATTAATCCATCTCAAGGTTTGGCTTCCCGCTCCGAGAAAGATGGTTTCCTTCCTCCAAAATCCCCACTGATAAGTATTTGTCACCAAGACTCCGTTGACCGTGAATGCCAGCGTCGAAGAAGAAAAATTGTCATTCCACCAAAAGGTAATTTTTCCCGGTCCGGTGACCGTTGTCTGCAAAGTGGAACTCTGAAATGGCCCCGTTGAATTCCGCACGGCACTAACTCCATCATGAGTAAAAAAAGCGAAGTTCTCGACAAACCACCCCGATGCGCCGCTCGTCGTCCACGTCAACCCCGGCGCGTTGAGCGCCTCTCCAAGGGTTTGCCCCTGTCCAGAAAAAGGCAAGAGCATCAGCATTAAGCACAGCGCCAGCCGAGGAATAAAAATTGCCGCAAGTTGAGTTCGCACGATCCCAGTGGAGTTAGCACCTTGACACATAATAAAAATCGGCTCGTTTGTAGCACTAATTTTACAGGCCGGTCAACCGAAGTTTGATTACTGAGCATATTTGACTTCACTTATCCCTGCCCTACTTTTCTCCCGCAATGTCTGAACCGAAATCATCCGCCGTCATCCGCCTGCGCGGCGTGCGGCACAACAACCTCAAGAACTTTGATCTCGATCTGCCGTTGCACCGGCTCATCGTCATCACGGGCTTGAGCGGTTCGGGCAAAAGTTCCCTCGCCTTCGACACGCTTTACGCCGAGGGGCAGCGGCGCTACATCGAAACCTTCTCGCCCTACGCGCGGCAGTTCTTTGATCGCATGGACAAGCCGCAGGTGGACAGCATCGAAGGCATCCCGCCCGCCATCGCCATCGAGCAACGCAACGCCGTCCGCACCACGCGCAGCACCGTCGGCACGATGACCGAGATTTGCGACCACATGAAAGTCCTCTGGCCGCATCTGGCGCAACTCCACTGTCGCGGCTGCGGTCAGCCCGTGCGGAAGGATTCGCCGCAGGATGTTTGGTCCAAAGTCCAAAGTCTAAAGTCTAAAGCCGAGATGCCCTCGGGCGAGTTGCTCGTCACGTTTGACGTTCCCCTTTCTGACAAACTCCCGCTCACCGAATCCCTCGCGCTGATTTCCAAACAAGGCTACCAACGCCTGCTGGTGAACGGCGCAGTCATACGCCTCGACGATTCATCGCTCCAATCGGCAATCGGCAATCGGCAATCGGCAATCACAGTCATTCAGGATCGCCTCAAACTCGCGCCCGCCGCCCGCGCCCGTTTCGTCGAAGCCTGCGAACAAGCCTACCACTTCGGCAAAGGCAAGCTGGCGGTTTGGGAAATCCATCCTCCATCTTCCATCCTCAATCCTCGCCCCTTTTCCAACAAGCTCCATTGCGCCCAATGCGACATCGAATACCCCGACGCTTCGCCCGCGCTGTTCAGCTTCAATCACCCGCTCGGCGCGTGCCCGACCTGCAAAGGTTTTGGCCGCACCATCACGATTGATTACGACCTCGCCATCCCCGACCGTTCGCTGACCTTGGCCCAAGGCGCGGTCAAGCCGTGGCGCACCGGCATGAGCGCGGAATGCCAGACCGACCTGAAGAAATTCTGCAAGGCGAGCGGCGTCCCCATGAACGTGCCGTTCCACCAGCTTTCCGCCGAGCATCAAAAATGGATCATCGAAGGCGACCAGGATTACGGCATTGATGAAGAGCACCAATGGCCGCGCGCTTGGTACGGCGTGAAAGGCTATTTCCGCTGGCTGGAATCCAAGTCCTACAAGATGCACGTCCGCGTGCTGCTCTCGCGTTACCGCGCTTACACCAAATGCCCGGACTGCCACGGGGCACGGTTGAAGCCGGAAGCGCTGCTGTATCTGCTGAAGATGGAGGATAGAGGATCGAAGATCGAAAAGACCGCCCGCTTGGAATCGCCATCCTCCATCCTCCATCCTCCATCCTCGCTCTCTTTGCCAGACTTCTACGCCCTGCCCGTTCGCGACGCGTTGAAGTTGATTGACCAACTCAAAGAAAAATCGGCAATCGGCAATCGGCAATCCCCAATTCACCACGCCTTGAGCGAAGTCCGCGCCCGCCTCGCCTACCTAGACGAAGTCGGCCTCGGCTATCTCACGCTGGATCGCCCCACGCGCACGCTGAGCGGCGGCGAAACCGAGCGCGTCAATCTCACCACCTGCCTCGGCACGCGCCTGGTGAACACGCTGTTCGTCCTCGACGAACCCAGCGTCGGCCTGCATCCGCGCGACACCGACCGGCTCGTCCGCATCCTCGAGAAACTCCGCGACACCGGCAACACCGTTGTCGTCGTCGAGCACGAAGCCAACGTCATGCGCGCTGCCGATCAAATCGTGGACATCGGCCCGGGCCACGGCGCGACCGGCGGTGAAGTTGTCTTTCAAGGTCCGCTGACCGAGTTGTTGAAATCATCGCGCTCCCTCACCGGCCAATACTTGGGCGGAAGAAAGCAGATTGAGATTCCGACAAGACGACCGGTGCCGATTTCACTCCCTCTCCCCGTCCGACGGGGAGAGGGCCGGGGTGAGGGGCAAACGACGCCTCCGGCGCAAGCAACAACCCCTCACCCTCAATCCCTCTCCCCATCCGATGGGGAGAGGGAAGTCCAAAGCCCGCGCCTGCTTACGTCGGCTGCTACGTTAAGAATTGAGAACGCCACCTGCCACAATCTCAACAATGTTTCCGTCGCAATTCCGCTGGGCCGGCTCGTCGCCGTCACCGGCGTAAGCGGCTCGGGCAAATCCACCTTGATCCGCGACATTTTGCTGCCCGCGTTGACTGACAAACTCAGAAATCAGAAATCAGAAGTCGGAGATCAGAAACCCGATGAAGCAGAATCCACAGGCACAGACAATTCTCCGACCTCTGACCTCCGACCTCTGACCACTGACCTCACCGGCTTTGAAAGCCTCGGCCAGGTCGTCCTCGTGGACCAATCCGCCCTCGGCAAAACCCCGCGCTCGAATCCCGCCGTTTACATCGGCGCATTTGACGACATCCGGGAAGTCTTCGCGCAATCCGAAGTCGCCAGGCAACGCGGGCTGAACGCCAGCGCGTTCAGTTTCAACTCCGGTGTTGGCCAGTGCGAGAAATGTCGCGGCGCGGGCTTTGAGAAGATCGAAATGCAATTCCTCAGCGACATCTTCATCCGCTGCCCGGAATGCAATGGCCGCCGCTATCGGCAGCATATTCTTGAGGTGAAGATCCGTAGCCGCGACGCCTCGTCGCGCAAAGGTGGCGGCGACGCCCCCGTCGCCGCGCCCGCAAAATTATCACAGCGCCAAATTGCGCCGAAGGCGGCGCATCCACCGCACGGCGACGAGGCGTCGCCGCCACGCTGGAGCATCGGCGATATGCTCGAAGCCACCGTGGACGAGGCGATTGATTTTCTCGCCGGCTTCCCGGATTCCAAACCGGCGCAACGCGCGGCGGCCAGCTTGAAGCTGTTGCAAGAAGTTGGGCTCGGTTATCTACGGCTCGGCCAACCCATCAACACGCTCTCCGGCGGCGAGAGCCAGCGCCTCAAACTCGTGCGACACCTGGCGGAAGCCGTGGCTGCGAACGTGAGTTCGCGGCAAACATCCAGTGCCGCTCAACAGGATCAGCCGCGTTCTGACGAACGCAGCCACACCCTGTTCCTGTTTGACGAACCCACCACCGGCCTGCACTTCGACGACGTGCGCGTGCTGCTCCAAGTTTTTCAACGCCTCGTGGACGCGGGCCATTCCGTGCTCGTCATTGAACACAACCTCGACGTCATCAAGTGCGCGGACTGGGTGATTGACCTTGGCCCGGAAGCGGGCGATCACGGCGGACAAGTCGTTGCCACCGGAACTCCGGAAGATGTTGCCAGGACCAAGGAAAGCTTCACCGGGCGACATTTGCAGTCGGTATTAAAACCAACTTCCAAAAGTAAGAGCCGTTAGCCAACATCTCAGCGGCGGCGAATCGGCCGGTAATTTTCTGTGCCTCTTGCTGAGGTGAATGCCGACTATCAGTGAACTGGCTTCTCCCCGACCATTACGCCAATCCCGCTCACGTACGCCGCCAGCAAGCGGTGAATAATTTGTGATTAACTTTTCCCGCGCGGTTCGGAGGTCGTGCTGTAGGTTTCAGCGCGAATGTGGAGTCTGCCGCCTCCATACAGGGTTCGCCCGTTTCAAACCATTATCCCGAACATGGAAGTGACCATCGCCCCGAACAATATTGAAGAAACGATCAGCCCCCTCAACGTCGTTCTGATGTACGAGAATCGCGACGCCCATGCCCGGGGGCTGAACCTGTACGCACACCTTGTCGTTGAGGTCGGCACGGATATCCCCATCGAATTCTCCTGGTGGGCCATGGCTGCGCTGGAATCCCCCCAGCACGCCACCGCCGCCCGCGACGCCGTGCTCCTCGCGGACCTGGTCATCGTCGCCGCCCGCCCCGCCGCCGACTGGCCGCAGGCCTTCAAAGCATGGATTGATTCCTGGGTATTCCCGAAACAAAAAAAACTCAGCGCACTCGGGGGGTTGTTCCTGCCCGCCACAGCGGGATTCAACGTCATGAGTGGTCGCCAGGTTTACCTGCAATACGTCGCGGCCAAGCTGGAGCTGGATTTTCTCACCGCTCCCGCGGAATCCACCGCCGAACACTTGAAAGCAAAGCTCGGCCTGACATCAACCATGAATCCGCTTCCGTACGAAGCTTACTCGGGGCTGGATCGCCCGGCTTTTTCACCTTACAGCGGCATCAACGGATAAATCCTGCACGCCAGGGTTGCCAAGTCTTGGTCCGATGCTAAATGTGTGGCGTGCTACGCGACCTTGAAGCCCCGGATTCTACTACTAACGCCATCACCATCCATGGCGCGCGGGAGCACAATCTCAAAAATCTCTCGCTGACCATCCCGCGCGACCAGTTCGTCGTCATCACCGGCGTGAGCGGTTCGGGCAAGAGCACGCTGGCGTTTGATCTCCTGTTCAACGAAGGCCAGCGGCGTTTCCTTGATTCGATGAACGTGTATGCGCGGCAGTTCGTCGAGCAGATGGCGCGGCCGGACGTGGATTTGATCACCGGCATCCCGCCCACGGTCAGCATCGAGCAACGCACCACGCGCGGCGGCGGCAAGAGCACGGTGGCGACCGTCACCGAGATTTATCATTTCATCCGCCTGCTCTTCGCGCGCCTCGGCACGCAGTATTGCCCGGATTGCCAGTTGCCCGTCGAAGCCCAGACGCGGGATGAACTCGCCAAACATCTGCAAGGTGAACTCAAGCGCCGCGGTGACCTGCTGTTGCTGGCGCCCATCGTGAAAAACCGGAAGGGTTTTCACACCGACGTCGCCGAATGGGCCGCCAAGCACGGCTACCAGGAAATCCGCGCGGACGGAAAAATCCACGATACGAGCAAACCCTTCCGCCTGGATCGCTTCAAGGAACACGACGTGGAAATCGTCGTGGGCGTGCTAGAAAAAGGTAAAACTGCGCAGCAGGAACTCGTGGACGAAGCGCTCAAACTCGGCAACGGCACGCTCTACGCCCTCGACAACCGCAAGCAACTCACCGTCCACTCGACCGAACGCGCCTGCCCGAAATGCAGCAAGTCCTTCGCGCCGCTCGACCCGAAGAATTTCTCCTACAACTCGGCGCAAGGTTGGTGTCCCAAGTGTCGCGGCTTTGGCGAACTGTTTTACCTGCCGGACGTGGAGCGCGGTGCCGACGCCGATTCCATCGAAGAAAGCTGGTGGAGTTGGGCACAGGAGCGCGAAGTCTGCCCCGAGTGCGGCGGGGCGCGGCTTAATCCCGTGGCGCGCGCGGTGCGACTGCGCTGCGGAGCGCCGATCTCCAGATCGGCTCGGCAGAGCAACGCCCGACAGCGAGCCGATCAGGAGATCGGCGCTCCCACCGTTGACGCCTTCTCCGCCCTCGACGTGAAAGCCGCCTTTGAGTTTGTTCGCCAGATGAAATTCAGCGGACGCGCCGCCGAGATCGCCCGTGACATCATCCCCGAAATCCGAGAGCGCCTGCATTTCCTCAACGAGGTCGGGCTTGGCTATTTGCAACTTGGCCGCGCTGTGCCCACGCTTTCCGGCGGCGAAGCCCAACGCATCCGCCTCGCCGCGCAACTCGGCTCGAATCTCAGCGGCGTACTTTACGTGTTGGACGAACCGACCATCGGCCTGCACGCCCGCGACAACGAGCAACTGCTCGACGTGCTGCAAAAGCTCCGCGCTCGTGGCAACTCCGTGGTTGTTGTCGAGCACGACGAGGACACGATGCGCCGCGCCGATCACGTGATTGATCTTGGCCCGGGCGCAGGCGTCCACGGCGGGCGAGTTGTGGCGAGCGGAACTTTGGCCGAATTGGCCAGACACCCTGAATCGGTCACGGGCCAATGTTTGCGGGCGGAGAAGAAGTTTCCCGCGCGCGGAGAACGGAGGGGCGTTGAAAGGGGGAAAGGGAGAAAAGGAGAAAGGGAGACGCTCACGCTGCGGAATGCCGCCGTGAACAATCTCAAGAAGCTGACGGTGAATTTTCCGCTCGGGCGATTCGTGGTCGTCACCGGCGTGAGCGGCTCGGGCAAGAGCACATTGATCCGCGAATGTTTGCTGCCGGAGTTGCAGGCGGCGCTGGCGAAACCGAATTCGAGGACGAGAACGAAGGACGAGGACGATTTGGTTGGGCAATTGACCGGCTTTGAATCACTCAAGTCCGTTTATGAAGTGGATCAAGCGCCCATCGGGCGCACCCCGCGCTCGATTCCGGCGACCTACGTGGGCTTCTTCGACGACATTCGCGCGTTGTTCGCCCAAGTGCCCGAGGCACGGATGCGGGGTTACTCAGCGAGCCGGTTTTCGTTCAACAGCGCGCAAGGGCGTTGTCCTGAATGCGAAGGCGCGGGCCAGATCAAGCTGGAGATGAACTTCCTGCCGCCCGCGTTCGTGCGTTGTGAGACGTGCGGCGGCACGCGGTTCAATCGCGAGACGCTCGACATCGAATACGGCGGCAAGAACATCGCGCAGGTGCTCGACTTGTCCGTGGAGGAAGGCATCCAGTTTTTCTCCAGCGTGCAGAAGATCAAACGCGCGCTCGAAGCGTTGCACGACACGGGATTGGATTATCTCAAACTCGGCCAGCAGAGTCCCACGCTCAGCGGTGGCGAGGCGCAACGCGTAAAACTCGTGACGCATTTGCTGACTGGCCTGAAGGAGGTGAGAGGTGTGAAGGGCGAGGGACGAATCAGCTCGCACCTCGCACCTCGCACTTCCAACCTCTTCATTCTGGAGGAGCCCACCATCGGTCTGCATATCTCGGACGTGCGGCGGCTCGTGGAGGTTTTACAACGACTTGTGGACGCCGGGCATTCGGTCATCGTCATCGAGCACAACCTGGATTTGATCGCCGAAGCCGACTGGGTAATTGATCTCGGCCCGGAAGGCGGCGGCGGCGGCGGACAGATCGTCGTCGAAGGCACGCCGGAACAGGTCGCCGCGAACAAGCATTCGCACACAGGCAGGTTCTTGCGCAAGTTGCTGCCCCGCGGATAAACGAATCCTACTTCGCCCGCTGTTTTTTCTCCTCGAGAAGTTTCTTCGCCGTCTCGGGCGACACCGCGATGCGTTCGCCGAGGACCACGCAGTTGAACAACGCGCGACCAACAAAATCTTTCGACAGCGTGGTGCTGCTCGCTCCGCCGCCGTCCGGCGCCAGGATCACCTCGGGGGCGAGGCTGTAAACCTTGAGCGTGATGGGGGTGGACTCCCAGTACGCTTCATTGCTCAGATCCATGTCCGACGAAAACAGCAGCAACTGTTTGGAGTTCTCGTGAAACACCCAGAGTTCGTTCGATGCCGGCGAGATGGGCGCGAGATGAAACACGTGCGTGACGGTGAGGTCCGGTTCCCGGCGGAAGTCAAAATCAACCAGAGTTTCGCGGAGCCGCTTCGCCAAAGTCGGTGCCAGCGGGCCGGCGGTGCGGAGGTTCGCCGTGATCCATTCCCGCACGCGGGCATGCGGAATGGTATGACGCTGATACGCGGACAACGGCGCGGGCGGCGCATTTTCCCGGACAACGCGCCGGATCTTGAAATGATCGTCCTTCACCGCAAGGCCCTGTTCCTCGATGCGATAATCCGAGCGCTTCAGATCAATCACCATGTGAATGTCGGGAATCCACAGTTCGGCGAAATGGCTCTGGTCGCCGGGATCGAGTTCGCGCGTCACGGGACGGAAATAGATTTCCAGATCGCCTTTGCGCAGATCGGTCAGCAGATACGACCGGTCGTAATGCCAGAGAAATGCGTGGTACAAAATCTCCAACAGATGCTGCTCCGAGCGCATGGGGTTGTCGGCATCAAGCGACTCGACAGACTTCGGAGCCGTCGGACTGGTGGTGCGGCACGCGGTCAGCAGTACACAAGCAGCGAGCGCGAAAATCAGGTTGATACGTTTCATCGAAGTACCCTCAGAGTAAAAAAGCGGTTCCCGCCCAGACCACCGCGATAGGAGTCCGGGATGCGAACATAATTTCCGCCCGGCGCAAACCGGGCTTCATCCGTCATCCACGAATAGGCGCTGCCGGTGACTTTGATCCCGTCAATCTTCCGAAGTTCGGCGAAGAGATTCGCGCCGTCCGGCCCATCGGAAAAGTAAGCTTCGCCCAGGTGTTTGGCGTAGCTGATGAGATCGGCGAATTTTCCCGGCGCCCCGGTGTTGGCCATGCGCATCAGATTCGCCAGCCGTTCCTGGACGCGCGCCGTCGTGGTTGGGGTTCCGTCCGCGGCCCGGTAGAAGCCGTCCACCTGACCGCGCACGCCGCCAGCGCCCATGATGTCAATGATGTCCTTCGTGGAAACCATGGCGATCTGGCGTTGGGTGTAACCTTTGGGCGGCGGGGCCAGGCGGTTGTGCAGCACCCAGAGGATTTGCAACATGCCCGCCTTGGAATCGGCCACGCTAATGTAACGCCCCTCACCGGGAAACGGCACCTCGTTGATCAACAGCATCGTGACGTATCCCTCGCGCGACACGGGATCGTTCAAAGTGATGGCGGCGGGAAGATTCGCGGTGGCCAAAAGCAACGCAACCAACAGACCCAGTCGCGTCCGCATTCCCTGCCTCGGCAACATTGTGGAGCGACGGCATTTGCAAATGCTCATAGTGCGGCCCATGAAACCCTCAGCCGGGCGCGTCGTCAACTGCAGACTCCCGGTATTTGGCCGAAGGCGCGGCAGAACCGGTCGCACGAACAAGCGCTCGCTCCCGGGCCGGTTCTTGCGTAAGCTACCGCGCCATCATGAGCGAGCCGTACGAAGAAATCATCCAAGGTGAGAAAACCCTGCGCCTGCCGCCCGGCCCCCGTCACGAAATCATCTGTGCGCGCCTGCACGCCGCCTTGCAGGCAGGCGTGGCCAACTTTGCCAGCACCAAGCTGCTGGAGATCCGCGATAACGTCTCGCTCGGGAGTGGAAACGAATTCCGCCCCGACCTCGCCTTGCTGACCGCAGCCAACGACAAGCTTTGGCTCGCGGTGGAAGTGGTGAGTTCAGAGGATCACAAGACAGACACGGTCTTCAAGAAGGAGGTCTATGAGGCCGCGCGCGTGCCGCGATTGTGGATGGTGGACCCGCGCTACGACAACATCGAGGTGTACTTCGCCACCACGTACGGCCTGCGCCTGCAGGAAATCCTGGCAACCCGGGATGTGCTCACGGAAAAATTGCTGCCGGAATTCCAAATGGCGCTGCCGGATTTGTTCGCGCCGCACAATGCTTGAATCGCGCTGCACGATTGCAATCATCCCGCCCCTTGCCAATACTTTGCCAAGCTAATCAAACAAAAACTTCGACCATCTGGATCAATTGAATGAAGACGCTTCCCCGCTTCGCCACCCTGGCTGTCATCCTTGCATTGGCATTAACACTGCCAACCATCGTGAGCGGCTCATCCATCCTGCCGCTCAGCACGGCGGAACAGATCGCCGGTTCTGACGTTGTGTTCCGGGGCCAAGTAGTCGGAATCACAACCGCCCGCGGGGTGGATGGTTTGATTTACACCCGCACTTCGCTCCGCGTGAATGAGGCCTTGAAGGGCAGTTTTCCCAGCGTCGTGGCCGTGGAACATCGCGGCGGCCAGGTGGGAAGCGATGAAGAATTGTTTGGCCTTTCGCCCAAGTTGATCAGCAACGGCGAATATCTTTTGTTCGCCAGACGGAACAGCAAGGGAAAGCTGGAATGCACCCAGGGTCACGCCAGCGCCATTCACCTGATCAATGCGACCAACTCCACCGCCGGCGGGTACGAATCGCCCGGACAGAAAATTTTGACCGAGACCCGCGCCATCATCGCCGCCAGCACGTTTGACACAGTTGCTGATGTAACAGATCAAGCTGGGGAGGCAATCACCATGTCGGCGTTGACCACCGGGATGCTGGGCGGCATCAACTCTCGCTTCCTTCAACCCGATCGCGGCGAGCCGATTCCGGTTCTGATTGATGCGGACAGCCTGCCGGCGGGCATGACGCTGGCGCAGGCGACGAATGCCGTTGTTCAGGCGCTCAACGCCTGGGCCGCGGTCACCAGCCTGAAGTTCAAGATTGAAAGCATCGGCGGATTCGGCCAAGCCGCGGACACCATCACCACGCCCGATGAGAAGCTGCGCATTCAGCTTCACGACAACTACGGCAGTATCAACTCCGCAAACGTGTTGGGCATCGGCGGACGCAACGCTTCGACCCGCCCATCTCCCGCTGGTTGGGACATTGGCGGCAACGTGGCCGGCAATGAATTTCGCCAGAGCACTTATGGCTACGTCGTGCTCGAGGCGGGCAATGCCTCGATGCAAAATCCCGCCACCTTCGCGGAAGTGCTCTGTCACGAAGTCGGTCACGCCTTGAACCTGGCGCATTCCAGCGAAGTGAGCACCGCGGATCCGGTGCTGCTCAATTCCATCATGTATTATCAAGCCCATGCCGACGGACGCGGCGCGACCTTGGGCACGTATGATCCACCCATCATCCGCCAATGCTATCCATCCAATACCGTGCCGTTTATCCCTAATCCGTTCCCGCAACATCGCGTCATTGATGCCACGACGGCATCGTCCGCCCTTAATCTGAGCGGCATCAATGAGGTGGAGATTCGTGGCTATGACTTACAGACGACTGCATTGACCATCATCACGAATAGCGAATCCGGCAGCGCCGGCACTTTTGCCCTCGTTGGCAATGTTCTCAAATACAGTGCGCCGGTCGGAAACTTCAGCGATACCGAAAGACTCGATCCCCAAATTGATTCCGGCAGTTCGTATTCCTTTTATCGGGTGATCTACGTCCGCATGTCCGACGGCACGAATGCCTCGCCTTATACATTGACCCGGGTCATCTCCCTCAGTCGCGACGGGGTCGCCACTCCCGACGGCCTGCCGAATTATTGGATGATCAATTATTTTGGCAGCACCACCCCCGCCGCCACCAATCTGTCTCTCGCCACGAACGACGCGGATGGCGACGGCTTCACCAATTTGCAGGAATATCGAATGGGAACAAATCCGAAGGACATCAATTCAGCTTTGCGAATCAATAGCTACAATGGAAATTCACTCCAGTTCCCCGCGCAAGCTTATGAACTCTACGAAATCCTCAGTTCCACCAATCTGGTCAACTGGACGTATGTGACCGCGATAACCCCCACGAGCGCGCCGGCCCTTCGCACAACTTTGCCCCAAACCAACATCCTGGCCACCGTCTCGAACCTGCCGATGTCCGCCTCGAAGATGTTCTATCGTGTGCAAAAAGTTCCCTGACGCCGCGACTATCGCCGATTGAACGCCACCGCATCCGCATAGCGCACGCCTTGGCCGCCGAAGATGTCCAGCGCCGAACCGATGGTCAGGTGCACTTTCCCCTGTCCTAACCGCGCCACGGTTTCCAGATCGGTGAGAGAATTCGCGCCGCCCGCGTAGGTGACGGGGATGGGCGACCATTGGCCGAGCTTGGAGACCAGTTCGCCGTCAATGCCACGACACAGCCCTTCCACATCCACGGCGTGAATCAAAAATTCCGCGCAGGACGCCGCGAACTTCTCCAGCGTGGCGGCAGATAAAATCACGTCGGTGAACTTTTGCCAGCGATCGGTGACAACGAAGTATTGGCCGGCGCGAATGCGGCAACTTAGGTCGAGTACGAGGCGATCCTTGCCAATGAGCTTCACAAGTTCGGCCAGTCGCGCCCAATCCACCTGGCCCTCGCGAAACACCCAACTCGTGACAATAACGTGCGACGCTCCAGCATCGAGCCAGTGCCGCGCGTTGTCCGCATTCACCCCGCCACCGAGCTGTAATCCACCCGGATACGCCGCCAGCGCGGAACGCGCCGCAGAGTCGTTTCCCGGTCCCAGCATGATGACGTGGCCGCCGGTAAGCCCATCGCGTTTGTAGAGTTCCGCGAACCATGCGGCTGGCCGCTCGGACACAAAGTTCGTGCGGACAATCGCCGAGTCATCACTCAGCGTGCCGCCGACGATCTGGACGACCTTGCCGTTGCGCAGGTCAATGCACGGACGAAACATGACGGCAAACTAGAGTTCCCACCGGTCCGTTCCAAGTTCCAAAATCCATCGCCGCCCGGCGCAATCCGGGTTTTCTGCTCGACTTGCCGCGCTTGCTCCGAAAACTGTCGCGCGTGCGCGCATGCGTCATCTTCAATCCGGCAGCCAAAGGCCAGAAGGCCGAACGATTCCGTCGTGGCCTGGACGAGATCGCCAAAGAAGCCGTGCTCAAACAAACCGCCGCGCCGCGCGATGCCCGCCGGCTTGCCGCCCAAGCGGTCGCGGACGGCTTTGACACCATCATCGCCGCCGGCGGCGACGGGACATTGAACGAAGTGTTGAACGGCATCGGTGATGCGCCGGAAGGATTCCAACGCGCCCGCCTTGGGGTGCTGCCGTTGGGGACGGTGAATGTTTTCGCGCGCGAACTGGGCCTGCCCACGCAACCGGAAAAGGCCTGGCCCATTCTGCGCCAAGGTCGCGAGCGCCGGATTGATCTGCCCCACTTTGTCACCGGCACTGCGGAAACGCGGGAGCAGATTTACTTCGCCCAACTGGCCGGCGCCGGATTGGATTCCCGCGCCATCGAACTCGTGGACTGGTCGGTGAAGAAAAAGATCGGCCCGCTCGCCTATGTGGTCGCGGGATTGAAGGCTATCGGCGAGCCGCAAACCAAGATCACCGTCACCGACGGCACGCACAGCGCGACCGGCGAACTGGTGCTGGTCGGCAACGGACGCAAGTATGGCGGTGACTTCCGCGTCTTTCCCGAAGCAAAGCTGGACAGCGGGGTGCTCGAGGTTTGCGTATTCCCAAAAGTCAATTGGGGCGTGCTGGCCCGCTGTGGCTCACGACTGTTGCTGACCCAAACATTACCGTCCGCAGGAGTAGTGCGCTTGCGCGGGTCATCCTTCAGCCTGCTCGCCAAAACGCCGACGCGGTTCGAAGTGGACGGCGAACTGGCCGGCCATCTGCCGGCGCAACTGGGAATCATCCCCGCCGGCCTGCGAGTCTTGACACCTTAAGGGATTCCCGGGGCGAACCCGGTAAGCACACTGCGGTTCTACCGGGACATTGTTCCCACCCCCCACCGGATTGTGCTAAACCGCTTTCGATGGAATCCTGACCTCGTTGATGAAACCAATTTCGAGTGAGGAACAAATGAAAACGCACACCGACCAAGAAAGCCAGACAAGCTGGTTCCGGCGGATCTTCACCAAACCCGCTCCCGCCTCCCCAATCCCGGTCACCATGCCCGGATCTGCCGCCGCGGCCAAGAAGCCGGCGCGCAATCAAACAGTATTGGTGGTGGATGATGATCCATTGTTCCTCAAAATCGCCAGCACCCAGTTGGAGGATGAAGGTTTTACCGTCATAACGGCCAAGGATGGCTGCGAAGCGATTGAAATCGCCCGCAAGCAGCATCCCAACCTGCTCGTCCTGGACGTGAACCTGCCGCAGGATGTCTCCGGTGTGCCGTGGGACGGTTTTCGCGTCATTTCCTGGATGCAACGCTTCGATTCGATGAAGGACATTCCCGTGGTGATGACCTCCGCTGGTGATCCCGCCGCAAATACCCGGCTCGCTTTGAACTCGGGCGCGACGGCGTTCTTCCACAAGCGCATGAACCAGTCGCATCTGCTGACCTTGGTGAATCACACCTTGCTGCGCCGGCGTCCGGCCACAGCCAAGCCGGGCGACTCAAGCTTTCAAATCTAAACCCGTCGGAAGAAAAGAAGTGGTGGGTTGGCGGGAACTCGAACCCCGGACCAACCCCGAAGGCTTTCGGGGCTGCTCTAACAGGCGAAGGTTTGACGGGTTTGCAACAGCAGAATGGCCAGGCGCGGGTTTTTCTTTCGTTTCAACACCAGCTCCAGTTTCCGCGCTTCCGCCAATGTTCCCACCTCCAGGCTGATCACCAGTTTCAACTCCGCGCCCAACCGTTGGGTTGCATGCGTTCCCCCACGCCGATGTTCCTCCAAACACCGCCGCAAATCATTCGTTGAACCGATGCAATGGCGACCGGAGCTGCCGCGCAGGATGTAAACCCAAGCCATAAGAGCAATGGTGAAGATTAAAAGTGGTGGGTTGGCGGGGACTCGAACCCCGGACCAATGCCTTAAAAGGGCACTGCTCTACCAACTGAGCTACCAACCCACAAATTCCAGCGCGAACTGCATCCTGACGGGGTTATCCAACCGGTTCGGAACGCCTGCTCGCGTGTTCAGCAAGGGGCGAAACAGTAGTCAACCCGGCGCACCGGCGCAAGATTTTTTCCGGCCATTTATGGGCCGGGCAAAGCAAAGAAGTTGAACACGGACAGGATCTGCTTCACCTCCTGTTGAGCCGCCGAGGAAAGAAAAATCCAGATGACCGCCGCCGCCGCGATATACGGGCCATACGGAATCCGCGCAAACCGCTCCCGGCCCTGGGTCATGATGCCGATGATCCCCACGATCGAGCCAAGGAACGAGCTGACCACCAACGCAAACACCGTCGCCTGCCAGCCGAGGAACGCGCCAATGGCCGCCATGAATTTCACATCGCCGAAGCCCATCGCTTCGCGCGGCAGGATGATCTCCGTCCCCACCGCTTCCATGTGCGGAACGGTTTCGGGATTCAATTCCTCGTCCCCGATCCGGAGCCGTTTCGGTGAAAGCCGCACGGTGATGTTCGCGTAACCGCGATCCACCAGTTCAATTGTTTTCGCGTGAATGACAATCTCATCGGACTCGCGATAAAACAATTCCTCATAAGGAATGTCCTTGTCCGGCAGATGGACCGCCGTCTCGGAGAAAACGATCTTCGCATCCACCGGCAGTTGCACGCGCTGGCGACCGAACATCAATTTCCCCAGCCGCACGATGGCGTAGATCAACAGCCAGCCGACGCCCGCCCCGAGCAATCCCTGCCACAGCCCTTTCCAGATCGTCGGCTGGCCGTGCAACTGCGGACAGAGCGACAACAAGACGCCCACCACGGTGCCGCCGATGGTGATTTCGTCCGGGATGATGTAATGCTCGAAATCAATGAACGTCGCCGCAACCATGCCCGCCAACAGCAGTGAATACGTCAATGCCAGCCAGGCAGAAGTTTTGCCATACGCCAGCCAACAACCGAGGAACAACGCCGCCGTCAGCAGTTCGACGAGGAAGTAACGCACGGAGATCGGAGCGCGGCAGTTTTTGCATTTGCCCCGTAACAACAGCCACGTGAACAAGGGCATGTTGAGATACCACGGGATGGAATACTTGCAGTGCGGACAATGCGACGGCGGCGACACCACGCTCAACCCCAGCGGCATCCGGTGGATGCAGACATTGAGAAAGCTGCCCACCATGCTGCCGAACACAAAGAACACCGTGGACCAGAAATGGAACGGCACCCGCGCCCAGACTTCGGGACTGAACACAGGTTCAAACATGGCGGCCTTTCGTGGAACGGGGGGAAAGTCTGAAGTCTAAGCCGGAACGATGCAGCGGGATACTCACGCAGAGGACGCGAAGGGCGCGAAGGCAAATCCAGCCTTGATGTTGTTGGGGTCCAGAACGTTTCCCCCGTTCTGGTGTGTTGCTCGTCACCATGAAAATTCCAATCCGCTTTGCGTCCTTTGCGCTCTTTGCGTGAGCCGTTCCCCATCTCATCTGAATAGTTCCGGCTAAGGTCTGAAGTCTGAAGTCAAAGACACCCCGCCCCGCTACCGCATTATGCGCCAGCAACTTTAGACTTTTGGCTTTAGACTTTAGACTTTTAGCTTCCATAGACATTCGCCTCCAATGCCGCACGCATCACGCCAATCGGCGCAGTTTTCCCCGACCAGATTTCCAGCGCCTTCGCACCTTGATACAACAACATGCCCAAGCCATTCGCCGTGCGGCAACCTGCGGCTTTTGCCGCCTTAAGAAAGGGCGTTTCCGCCGGGCGATAGATCATGTCGTAAGCAGCTTTCGCTTGTTTGAGGGAAAATGATTTTTCGTCGAACGGCAATCCGTCCTCCGGCTTCAAGCCGAGCGACGTAGCGTTCAACACGAGATCAATTTCAGCTTTGGGATAATCCGTCAGCACCAGCACGCTGGGAATCTGCTTTTTGATTTCCGCCGCGATCTGCTCGGCTTTGGACCGGGTGCGATTGACCAGAAACAACTCGCTTACACCTTCGGTCGCCAGTTTCAACGCCGCCGTCCGCCCTGCTCCGCCAGCGCCGAGCAACAAGACCCGCGCACCTCGGAGCTTGAGATTCAAATCCTCCTGCAATGAGCGCACAATCGCTTCAGCATCGGTGTTGAAGCCGCGCGCCAAAACCTTCCCTGCAACATCGGTCTCGAAGCGGATCGTGTTCACCGCGCCCCAGATTTTGGCCGAGACATCGAGCGCATCCACCATCTCCATCGCGAGCAACTTGTGCGGCACGGTCAGATTCAAACCAACGAAGCCCATTTGTTTCGCCCCGGCGATGGCGGCGCGGAGTTCATCGGGATGCACGTCGAAGGCGAGATAGCACCAGTTCAGCCCGAGCGATGCAATGCCCGCGTTCTGCATCGCGGGCGAAGCCGAGTGCTTGATGGGATGCCCGAACACGGCGCAATAGCGCGTGCTGGCATTGATCGGGTCTGAAAACGGTGCGGACACGCGAGGGTTATACGGGCAAGCCGGAAAAGTTCAAAGCGCAAAGACACATGCAACCTCCTCTTGTAGCGTTCAGCAAAACCCGGGGAGACGGCCCGGCGCAAGGCGCGCAAGCGTCCGGCTTCCGCGCGCACGCCCCACCACCGCCAACCAGAAAAATCATTCGATTGGAAGCCCGCACCCAATTTGCCTGAGCGCACAGTGAACTTGCGAACGCCGTGCGAACTGACTTCCCATTGAGCAACCGCGAACTTTCTTTGCAGCGGGCAGGCGACCAGACAAAGCGTTACTTGGATTCGAGGTAACGCGAGCCGTCAGGATTGATCGCGTAGGTGAGCCGCGCCCCACTCATCATGATCGAAGTTTCAAGATGCAATCGCCCATAACGCGGCGGATTGCCAAACTTGACGTAGTAGTCCTTGCTCAAGTTCGTCGTCCAGTTGGTTTCGCCCTTTTGGAAGTTGAACTCGACTGACGACTGATAGCCGTTCGCCGGCGCTTCAAACGGAAACTCGTCGTTGTGTTCCACGAAACCGCCACCGGGAATTTCCAGACGAAACGCCCATTCGGTCGCCTGCTTCCAACTTTCATAAGGCGGTTTGGTTTGGCTGATCGTCAAGGGCCCTTGTCCAGCTTTCCTTTCAAGCATGTCCACCTGCACCGGAGTTCCATCCAGCGGCAACGACACGCCCAGGTAATCCTTCACGCCATACTGCGAGGTAATCAAATCCGTGCCGGGTCCGCGCTTGCGCAAGTGAAACACCACCGGATTGGCTGCGTCAGGAGAGAAAATTCCAACTAAAGGGTCACCGAATTCAAAGCTTTGCCGAGCGTTTACTGTTGGATAGTACCCTGCCTTGCTGACCGTTACAGATAAGCCCTTCCCCTTTTTATCCACAAGCGAAAATAATCCTTGGGCATCGCTGGTCGTCTGGGTCTTGGAACTGTGCATATAGGCAAATGGGGTGAACGATTCGCCGGTATATTTGACCGTTTCCTCCTCTGGCGGTAAATCATTCCAAGTGAAATCTATGGTAGCTGTCGCAACGGGCTGCTCATTTTCATCAAGCACCTTGCCAAAAAAATTGATAGGTGCCGACAACTGAGCTTTCCAGTTTTTCTCAATTTCCCTGTTCCGAGCCTTCTGTTGAGCAATGGCCTTTCGCCCGTACGCCTCCAACTCAGCATCCGACATGGGCTGGCTCGGTTGGTTTGTCGGTCTCTGAGCCATTTGAGGTTGTGCTACCACTGGTCGGGTTGACTGCCGCGGCGTTATTCGCTGTTCAGCTTCGGTCGCGTTGATCGGAGGCGTCGGTTTGTTCCTCGCAAACCACCACAAGAGGCCAACGCCAACAACAATAACGATTCCGACTAAAACAATGACCTGCTTTTTCATGGCTGGGATTCGTCGAGTTTTTCTAGAAACGTGGAATAAAATCCTCGCACCTGATGGATGGTTCTCGTGTACTGACCGCTGTGATCCGCAGCATCGCGGTCGAAACCGAATCGAGCATTCAGATCAACTTCTGTCCCTACGATCATCCCATGCACTCCTGGCTGTGCTCCCATCGCATAAGAACGCGGTCTCGCGCAGAAAGCCATGATTTCCCGAGGATCGGTAATTAGGGTACCTACCAAATGTGGTTGTAGCGGCGGTATTATCTGGTAGCCCAACGTGCCTTCTGGTTTTTGAAGGAGTTGGTTGCCAACCCACGCAGCGAGAGCGAGATCATTCGTGTTGAAAAAGTTGAATATCTTTCCGCGCAAAGCATTCGTTACTGCTCCCGGGTAGCCGAAATAGGTGTTGGGAGTTGGATGATCAAACTCCTCGGTAAAAAGGCCGGGGCACAACGGCGCGTTGGTATCGTAACAATGCGCCGGCACCGCTGCTTCCATCAGCACGTAATTGTTCAGGGCGTTTGATCCCGATGCTGCCTGCAACCTCAGCGCTTCCATCATCACGATGTTGCCCATGCTGTGAGCGGCGGCGTTGATCGAGTAATCCGGGAACCGGGACCGCAGCGAGTTGAAATAGGCCGATACTCCCGCCGCAGAACGGAACGCGATGTACTCGCTGCGATTGTAAGTCAGTAGCGAAAGCCAGCCATCCGTTTCGCCGGACAACGTGGGCCAGCGCAAAGCCGCAAAGCGTCCTTGATAGCCCGCCCAGTACAGCCGCTTGAACATGGTCTGCGCGTAAATCTCAGCCTGTGCAACGCTGTTGTTCCAGCCGTGGGCGAGCACGATGAGTTGCTTGGCATCATCGGAGGCCGTGTCCGGTTGGTTATCAATCTTAAAGGTGCTGGTACTCGTGCTGTTGGTGCGCATCGAGGGGAACGTCGTCAGCACGCCTTCGATGTGGGCGTGCTCGAACATGTCCTTTACATCCCGCACATCCAGCCACGCCGAGGTTTGCGCCAACACGTTCGTGCCTTGCCGAATCGTCAGCACCAATTCACCGGAGCCGATGCCTCTGCCTTCAAACAGAAAATACTTGTTGCCGCTGTTCGTGAATAGGTTGGCCGAAAGCGTCAGCGCGTTGGTCGCCGAAATCGTGGGACGCTTCTGTCCGGGGCCTTGCCCGTACGGATCCCAAACCTGGGCGTATGCCGTGTTGGAGTCCGTCAGATAAAGCGTGCCGCCATTCGTCTCGACCGCGTTCACTATATTGATCGCCGGATTGCCACTGAGGGCGTTCATGCTCAATGTCACCTGATAGCCGTTGGTCAGGGCGGGCATCCCACAAATCCAGAGCCGCGCAAAGTCCTCCAAGTCGCGCTGACAGGTGATGCCGGGGTCGGACGAGTTAATCCGATACTGCGGGTTCCCTTCGTGTCCGGCGAGATCGGCAGTGCCGGACGAAACATCATAGTCATTATTCACCCAAAACCGGAACGGCTTGGTGGCGGAGGTTTGGTCGGGGCCAAAGAAAGTTCTGTCCATTATGCCGTCATGATTGGCGTCCAGGTTCATGGACACCACATATACGGTGGCTGTGCCGCGTTCGCCAGTCTCGATATCCGGCAAGGTCACCAAGGCCGTGCGGCCCGGTTCCGTCGGGAAAAACTCGCCATACGGCGAGAGGACTCCGGTTTCATTCGTCGTCACCACGCCATTGGTCGTCGTGAACGCTTGGTCAAAGTATTGCTCCAGATAGGCAAACTTGTTGGCATAGCCATTCACGATGGCTTGCTTGGCCCAACCAGAAACCAAGATTTGCTGTCCGACGCCCGTAATCAGAGCCGGTGAAACATTCGTAACGGAAAAGTTGGGCGTGCCGGGTAATGGGGTGGGGTCGCCCAGCAGAATACCGGACTGATTCCGCGGCCCATATCTGAGCCGGGCCGTTTGGCTGGCAAAGTAATAGCCCTCTGTTTGTAATTGCGGTTGGGCGTATTCCGGGAAAAGACGCGTATCATAAAGCACAAACAAATTTCCCGGGTAATAAACATTGGCCAGGCCGACTCTGAGGGAGTTTAAGAAAAGCCCATAACAATTGCGAGTGTTGGCGGCTAAATAGGCAAGGTCTGCCGCAAAACTTAATCCCACTTCGGGCACGGATTCGGGATACACGCCAGAATCCAAGTCAAATGGCACGTTACGAAAATACAACCAAGCGGAACTGCTGCCATCAAAAGCCAGCGGCGGGGCAGTTGAATTGCTGACGTCGCCACCAAACCGATACTGGGCGGTATCATTGAGCGTCCGCATCAGACTGCTCCCGTTGTAACCAGCCCCATTGGTCCAGATTCCAGATGCGGTAAAATCCTGCGAATCAAAAACAAAATTCCGCCAGTAATAATGTTCCCACACCGGGCGGGCGGACAGCAACAAACAGTGATTATAGTAATAACTATAGTTGCGATAGCCGGAGTATTCATATTCCGTCGAACTCGCGGTCCGGGCAAAATACGTTTCCGGCGTTGTCGTGAACCACGGAGCAGGACTTACGGGGGCGGCCTCCGAGTCGGTTAAAAACGCCGAGGTGTAACTGAACGGCAGCGTGGCCGTTGCCGCCCGGAGCAAGAAGCGCAAATTTTCTTTGAGATGCGGGCGGGCATCGACAAAAACAGTCCGCGGGGTGTCTTGCCGAGAACTCCAATCTTCCCAGCTTGTATTGAAACCTAAAGACTCAAATTCGCTCCTGCTTCCATCGGCAAAAATGCATTCATAATAAATGGTCGCTTCAGCGGGGCGTTGCTCCAACGGCAGGCGCAGACTCCCATTGCTGAGATTGGTTGGATAAAGGTCAAACCAAGGCGTAAAGCCTGGGCTATCCCAGAGCGAGTAGCCGAACCGAATCCGTTCGACCCCGGCACTCAACGCCTGCGGCACGAGGTAAAAATTGCAGTTCGCTCCACGCACAGCATACACCTGAACATTCTGGCGCTTGATTGTTACCGCTAGGCTTGTCGCTGAACTGTTATCTGGAAAGCGTGCCCGCACCGCCACGCTTGGGTTGTCATAAGCCAGATTCTCCACATAGAACGGATCCAATTCAAAGGTGGCCGTGTGTGTAGTAGGCGAAATGTTCTGTGTAATTGGGAAAAACTGGTAATATCCAATCTCGTAACTTGCAACTGGCCCGCCCCCGGATTCCCAAGTCATGATGACGGTTGTCCCTGTCGCATCCAAACGTGCTGTAACGTTGCGCGGTGGCGGTGGCGTATTGAACAGCCCCGGACTCGTCCCGTTCTGATACTCCTGCAAGTTCGTCCAACCATCATTGTCACTGTCTTTGTAGCCATCCGGCACCCCCGTGTTCCCCGTGTCGGGATTGTTCGGATCAAGACCGTGTTCCAATTCCCACCAATCCGGCAGGCCGTCCCCGTCCGTGTCACGCAAAACTCTGGCCCACAGAAACAGGCTGTTGGTCCGCGCTCCAATCGCCACCGTCGCCGCCGTCCAATCCTGCCCCGCCGCGCCCAGCACAATCGGCAACTCCCCCGCCCAAGTGCTGTTGGTTAATGTTTCCTTGCTGAGGATTTCATACGCGGCCTCTGGCTCGGTGCCATGCACGATCAAATTGGCCTGCCCGTTGGTGACGCTCAAAATCCCCAGCCACAAACTTCCCTCCGCATAGCTGTAGGCCATCGTGCCACCGCCTTCCAACAAGCTCTGCGACGCCATCCCGTATTCCTCCGGCAACAACCCGATAGATTTCAGCGCCACCACTTTGGCTTGTTCTTCCTCCTTCGTTCCTTGTGCCCCAAGCCACGACCGCCGTTTGCCGCTGTTGAAATACATTTCCTGCCAGTCCATTTTCGTCGGCCACCGCCGCTTCGTCACCACTTCGTCAAACTGCCCCTCCGCCAACGAATCCGCCGAGGCATAAACGTCCGAACCAATGACCAGTCCCAAATCCTTTTCTTCCCATGCGGCGGGAGCGGCCAAACCACCCGCCTGCGCAATCGTTGCCGTGTCCAGTTGCAACACCACATTGGTTTCCGAGTAGCACAGCGAAATCAACCGCCAGTCCCCCGCCACAAATTCCACCGGCGCTTGCAACACCACCGCCGCGCCCAGTTTGGTTTCCCCCGCCAAAAATAGCGTGTCGCCCGCCGCATTGAAGAACAACGACCACCGGGTTTTGGCTTTCTTGCCATTGAGGTCCACCAGTTCCAACAGCCGCGCCGCATGCCCCGGCCCTTGTCCTCCGCTGACTTTGCCGGCCGTGCTCCAGTTGGCCGCAAACCAGCACCGGACCACCCCGGCCGCCGGCGCAAAGTTCATTTCCTTTTCCGCAGCCAACGCCGGAATGATGACGGGAACCGGCAGGAAACTTTCGCGGCTGGCTTCGCGACTTAACGCATATCCACTCCAACTTTCTAAAAGCGTGGCGTTGTCCTCATTGAGTGCCAGATTCCGCCACGGCCCGCGCGCATAGCCGGAATCAAAGCCGAAAATCTTGATGCTTTCCTCGGGCCACGGCGGTTGCGGCGCGCGTGGAGCAGTCCGGCCCGGCTCAACTGAATGAAGAAGTGCTAAAACTGCGATGATCCCTGCGAAGAGTCGTTTATCCGTTTTCATGTGGTTCCGTTTCCCGTTTCTGATGGTCCGCTACGGAACTAAAGGGGCGCGAACCCGACGCACCCCAGTTGCTGGCACCGCCAGGCGCCCTTCACAGAAGTACGCCAAGCCGCGCCCGGGTGGACGCGTACTTGGGCGGTTCTGTGAAATTGAAACTGGCGGTTTCGCAACTGAACCGTAGCCAAAGCTACGCTAAATGTTTTGTGTGTTGTTCTGGTTACATGCTGGTTTCTAAAACTGGCGATCGAACGCTTTGTGTTGTATGTCCGGCGCACTGCCCAGACAAGAAGTTTCTGCTTAGACTTTGGGATACGCTCTCACCCTTCATAACCCGACACCGTCAGCGGACGGCCGTTGTCACTGGGTTTAATTCCCAGCAGGAATGGAACAGCGGTCGCAGCCCATTTTTCCGGTGACGGATAACTTGAAGCTGAACCTGCAAAGCAACTGCGCAACATCTCGGTGTTGATGATGCCCGGGTTCAACGCCACCGCCGCCATGCCGGTCGGCAATTCCTGCGCGAGCGCCTGCGTCAATCCCTCCACCGCCCACTTCGTCGCGCAATACGGCGCCACCTCGGCGTCCGTCGAACGGCCCCAGCCGGAGCTGAAATTCACGATCACGCCGCGCTTCCGCTCCACCATCGGCGGCGCGAAATGGCGGATCACATTCACCGTGCCGCGCAGATTGGTGTTCATCACCTCATCGAACTCCCGCGCCTCGATCTCCCACAAGCGCGCGTTGGCGTTGATGACTCCGGCGTTGTTCAGGATCAGGTCCGGCACGCCGTGCGACGCGAGCACCAGGCTGGCCCAGGATTTCACCGCCGTGTCGGACGCCACGTCCACCGGATAAAAATCATGCGGCGCGGCATATTGCTTACGCAGACGATCAATCTCCTTTCCGGACCGGCCACAGCCGAGCACCGTGTGACCGAGTTTGATGAACGCATCCGCCATCGCGCGGCCCAAACCACGCGTAGCCCCGGTGATGACAATCAATTTCGTTTCAGGCATGACAACGGGATTTTCGGTGCGAACCGGCCCGGGTTTCAATGTTAATCATTCGCGCGGTGAAAAGTTTGATTCATCGGCCAGCTTCTTCCACAAGTCGCGCTCGGCGTCCGTGATCTGCACCGGCACTTCCACCCGCGTCACCACCAGCAAATCCCCGCGCCCGCCCGCGTGCGACGTCAAGCCGCGGCCCCGCACGCGCAGCTTCTGGCCGGCCTGCGTGCCCGCCGGAATCTTGATGTTCACCGAGCCATCCAAAGTCGGCACAGAAATGTTGCTCCCAAGCACGGCTTCCCACGGCGCGATGGGCGCTTCGTAAATCAAATTGTGTTCCTCGACGTCGAAGTCGGGGTGCTTTGCCAGCCGCACGCGCAAAAACAAATCGCCCGCCGAGCCACCGTGCGCACCGGCTTCGCCGCGTCCGGACAGGCGCAAGCGTTGTCCTTCGATGACACCCGCGGGCACCTTCACTTGATAGGTTTTCGAGCGACCCACGCGCCCTGCCCCTTCGCAAGCCGGGCACGTTCGTTGCCCGAGCCGTCCCGAGCCGCCGCAAGTTTCGCACGCGACGGCATGGCGCACATTCACCGAGCGCAATGATCCACGCATGACTTCTTCCAACGTGACCATGATGTCGCCTTCGATGTCCGCGCCGCGTTCCGCGAAATCGGCGCCGTCGAATCCACCGGCGCGACGACCGCCGTTGCGGCGTCCCCCAAAGAGTTCCTCAAAAAAATCACTGAAACCCGTGCCGCCGAAATTGAATTCCCCGGCCCCCGCTCCACCAGGTGAACGCGCCCCGCCCCAGCCGGGTGGCGGCCGAAACTCAGCGCCGGATTTCCAGTTCGGCCCGAGTTGATCGTATTGCTTGCGCTTTGCGGGGTCACCGAGCACCTCGTAGGCCTCGTTGATCTCCTTGAATTTTTCCTCCGCGCGCTTCTTATCCTTGGCGACGTCGGGATGATACTCGCGCGCGAGTTTGCGGAAGGCCTTCTTGAGATCCGCATCGCTTGCCGTGCGGGGCACTCCAAGCACGGCGTAATAATCTTTGAATTGAACTGACATCTTGAATTAACAGGGCCGCCAATGGCGGTTCGGGAAAAATCATGCCCGGGGAACGGCGTTTGTCAAAGCCGGGATGATAACGCAGGCAACGTAATTAGTGCGCCACACTTTACGGCAACGGCTCGCCCCGCGCCGCAAGGAACAGCCGATACCACTCTTCACGCGTCAGCTCAAACTCCGCAGCCTTCGCGGCTTCGCGGATGCGCTCGGGGTTCGTTGTGCCGACGATGGGGATGATCTGGCTCGGATGTTTGAGCAGCCACGCGTAGGCGATCAACGTGCGATTCACGCCCCGGACAGCCGCGATTTCATCCAGCACCTTCACGATGGCGTCGGTCTTGTAACCCTGCTGCGCGGGCAATAGACGTTTCGCTCCGTCGCCCAGCAATCCCGCCCCGAGCGGACTCCAGGCCATCGGCGTGATGTTCTTCTCCAGGCATTGATCGAGCGTCCCGTCCTCGAACGCCGCGCGTTGCGCGAGGCTGATCTCCACCTGATTGACCACGAGTGGAAACGGAACGGCGGCTTGCAGCGCGTTGAGCAGCGACGGACGGAAGTTGCTCACGCCAAAGAAACGCACCTTGCCCGCGTCGTAAAGTTGCGCGAACGCGCCGGCGATCTCATGCGGGTCGCCGAGATAATCCGGCCGATGCAGCATATAGAGATCAATCGTCTCAATGCCGAGGCGTTGCAACGATTCTTCGCACGACTTCACGATGTAATCTGGTGAAAAATCCCAACGCTGCGGCGAGTCAGGATTCGGCGAACCGGCATGGCGCACGCCACATTTGCTGGTGATGAGGATGCGATCGCGCATCCCGGAAACTGCGCGCAAAGTCTGGCCCAAAATCACTTCCGCCTGTCCCCCGCCATAAATGTCCGCGCCATCGAACAGCGTGTAGCCGGATTCGTAGGCCGCGATGACCGCCGCGCGGCCGCTTGCCTCGGCCTCGGCGGGGCTTTTGAATTGGTCACGCGTGCCGGCGATGCGCCAGCAGCCGAACGCAAGACGACTGGTAACGAGGGGGCTGCTGCCGAGTTTGATGGTTTTCATCGGTTAATATCAGAAACATCGGACGCTTGGATAGGCCATTGAATGGTGATAATGACCGGCGCCCAGGAAATGTGTTGGACGATTTTTCGGGTCGCCGGGATGGCATCAGGCGCTGGCACGTGCGCTAGATTGTGGATCGTGACTTCGGTGTCGCCGCGTTGCCGGCGGAACTGAGCCACGACGGTTTCGTAGCGACGGTAATAGTCGAACTGGGTCAGCAGCAATTTAGCCGGCTTTAATTTCTCAATGGCTTGAAGTTCCCAATCGTTCCCCGTATCGCGAGCCGGCCAGTCGGAGTGAATCCAAGTGAGGTTGGTCCGTTGAGCGGTTTGATAAAGGTAAGCAGCCGAAACAAACACCGTGTTGCCGGCGGGAACAGAATCCAATTCACGATTCACAGCGGCCAAAGCCTGGTCGTGATTGATATCGCGTGCGCACAAAAGGCCCCAGGTCGTCATGCCAATGGCACGTATGGAGACGAGCAAGAGCGCGCCGATTAGCGCCAGTTGCACCAGCCGGTCAGGTTTTAACGCGCGGGTATTGGTGCTAAAGGCGGCCAGGAAACATCCTAAAATCACTGGTTGCAGGTAGCCGGCAATATGGATGATGTTCGGAGTCAAAATGAAAAGACAGCCACCCACCAAGGCCAGGGCCGCCAACCCGCCGCAGATCGAAACCAGCAAGACGGGGGAGTTCGCCAAGGCGGCGCGAAAGCTTTTCGTCTCGAAGATCATCCAAATTGTGCCCAAGACGGCGACGATGATTCCGGGGGCAGTGCGGATGATTTTCAAGCAGTCATCAAGCTGCGGCCACCGCAGCCCGGTAAATGATGGCGTGATCTTTACATGCTCACGGAAACCGTCCCACAGCAACGGATGACGGAATTTCACCAAGGCGACAAGGCCCAGCAGCGTAATGATAAAAGCCAGCAATGCGGGCCAGGGAAATTTTCGTTGCCCCAACCATGCTATGACGCAAATCAGGCCGCCCACCCACAATGAATAGATGCCGCCGATCTGCAGGCTGGTGCAAAAGGTGAGCAACAGCAAAGCCGCCGCCGGCCAGATCAACCCGCGCACGACCGCCAGCACGGTAAGAATACCGAGCAGATGCGCGAGCGTATCCGGGCGATCATGAAAGGTGATGCCGAACAGAAAAAGCCCGGCAAAATTAATCGTTGCGGCCGGTAGATTTAGCGTGCGAAAAATCCTGAATACAGTCAGGGCAAACAGGCTCAGCAGGAGCAGATGAAACCACATCGCGCTGAGTTCATTGGCTCCAAAACATTTCATCCAGACCAGCAGCACGGCCTGGTAGAGCGGTGGGTACGCGGAAAAGACTTCAGTTCCGGAGATCGGCAGCACTTCCGCCAGCGACGGATTGCAATACTTGCCATGCAACACGTAATTCACCACCGGTCCATCGTAGAAGAAAGCATCGTTGGCGGGAACGGGTTGGGCGGTAAACAGCAACAAAACGGCCTTCCAGATAAGGAAAACAGCAATAGTGATTCCCGGGATGCTCAACAGGCGGCGCATGCTCGCGCGCAGCTTTCCACAACGCCGCCGCTTGTCAACGCCCGACGCGGTCGGCTAGTCTGGACGAACAACATGGTGTCATCGAAGGAAACCGCCCACACACAATCCGTCCCGCTGGCTGTGGACCTGGATGGCACCCTCATCCGCACGGACATGATGTGGGAATCACTGGTCCGGCTGTTGCGTCATCATCCACTGCGGGCGTTAGGATCGCTCTTCGCATTGCGGCACGGGCGGGCGGTTTTCAAAGAGCGTATCGCGGCCCAAGTGCAGGTGCCACCGGCCAATGTGCCTTATCACATCGCATTTCTCGCGTGGTTGAAGGCGCAAAAGGCGACAGGGCGGAAGCTCGTTCTGGCGACCGCCTCGGATCGCAACATGGCCGGCCCCATCGCAGCGCATGTCGGTTTATTCGATGACGTGATGGCCAGTGACGGCAAAGTCAATCTGCGCAACGCGGCCAAACAACGCGCGTTGAATGAGCGCTTCGGCATCCGCGGCTACGATTATGCCGGAAACTCGAAAGATGATCTGGGAGTCTGGCCCGGCGCCCGCGAGGCCGTCGTGGTGAATGCGCCGGAGACGCTGGCGCAAAAGGCCGCGACGGTGACAAAAGTTGGCGCGACATTTCTCGATCATTCGTCGCGCGGCAAAGCCTTGTTCCGGGCCTTGCGTCCGCATCAGTGGATAAAGAATCTTATCCTCTTCGTCCCGGTGCTGACCTCCCATCAGTTTCAGAATCAAACTGTCCTCGGTCACGCGTTGCTGGCTTTTGTCACGTTCTGCCTGGCGGCTTCGGCCGTCTATCTATGGAACGATTTGCTCGATCTGGATGCAGACCGGCATCACGCCACCAAGCGCAACCGCCCGTTTGCTTCGGGCGATCTGCCTTTGCAATACGGCCTGGTGGGGGCGCCGTTGCTCTTGCTGGCCGCTCTCGGTCTGGCGTTCACCTTGTCGCCCGGATTTGCCGGAATCACAGCGCTCTATTTCTTCATTTCCACCAGCTACTCGTGGCGGTTGAAACAGATCGCCTTGCTGGATGTTTTATTTCTGGCCGGGCTTTACACCTTGCGCTTGGTGGCCGGGCACATCGCCACCGGGATCGTCTGGTCGAACTGGTTGCTGGCGTTCTCGATGTGCATCTTTCTCAGTCTCGCGCTGATGAAGCGATTTCAGGAGATCCAGTCCGTCCGGGAGCAGAACGGTCATGAACTCAAAGGCCGCGGTTATACGGCGGCACATCATGGTCTGGTGGTCGGGACGGGGATCGGCAGCGGGGTCGCGGCGGTCATTGTGCTCGGGCTGTATGTCAACAGCGCCAAAGTCGTCGAGCTTTACGCGCAGCCGAAATTGTTGTTGCTGGCCTGTCCCTTGTTGCTGGTCTGGATTTGTCGCGTCTGGTTGCTGACGTATCGCGGCAAAATGCACGACGATCCCACCGCCTTTGCCTTCAAGGATTGGGTCAGCTATCTGACCGGATTGTTGACGCTGGCAGTGATGTGGTTGGCCACTGGAAAATGAGCGCGACACCCGCCAATTGGTTTCATGAGGTCGCTTCCGCGCTGGCCTATTCGCTGGCGCAGCCGCACGAGACCGCGCCGGACCTGGCGCCGCCGCACAATGACCTGACACAATTCATCCTCACGCAGCAGGCGCAAATGCCGGATTACCTTCGTGCCCCGATGAAGCTCGCGGCGGCGGGTTTCGATCTGTCTGGCCTGGCCCGCGGCGGGAAGCGATTTCATCAACAATCACCCGGACGCCGCGCCCGGCAGATCGCGGCATGGAAAAATTCCCGCGTCGGTTTCCAACGCGATTTTATCCGTTACTTCGAAAGCCTGACGACGTTGGCGCTTTACAGTCGGATCGGGGAACATCGGCGTGCGGATCCATTTATTGAACGCCGGGCGGGACAGATTGGTTTGGAAACCGTCAGCCCTTCCGAACGACGCGCCGAGATTGTCGTCATCGGGAGCGGCCCCGGTGGAGCCATTACAGCCTGCCTGCTCGCCGAAGCCGGGCGCGATGTGTTGCTCGTCGAAGAGGGCGCGCATCTGCCGTTGGGTTCCTGCGCGCCGTTCTCCAAGGACGAGATGTTGCAAAAGTATCGCAATGGCGGGCAGACGGTCGCCTTCGGTAAAAACAAGATCGCGTATGTGGAAGGTCGCTGCGTGGGGGGCGGCAGCGAAATCAACAGCGGCCTCTATCATCGCACGCCGCCGGAAATCCTGGAACGTTGGCGGAAGGAGTTTCAACTGGAAGCCGCGACCGAAAAGGATTTGCTGCCGCACTTCGAACAATGCGAACGGGACGTTTCAGTCTCATTGTTGCCGCATCCCGCCCCGCCGGCCTCTTTGAAGCTTCATGCGGGCGCTGGCGAGCTGGGTTGGAAATCTTTGGAAATTCCCCGCTGGTTCCGGCACGAAGATGGTGGCCTTGGGAACCGGCGGTCCATGACCGAGACCTTCATCCCGCGGTTTTTGAAGGCGGGGGGAAAACTTCAGGCTGGCACGCGTGTTCACCGGATTTTGCAGAATGGCAATGGCTGGCTGTTGGAGGCCCGTCACGGGTCTGGCAACGCAATCCGGATCGTCGCTGATCATCTATTTGTCTGCGCGGGCGCGGTCCATACGCCCGCCTTGCTCCGCCGGAGTGGGATCACGCGTAACATTGGCGATGCGCTTCAAGTCCATCCCACGGTGAAGATCGTCGCACGTTTTCCTGAAGCTGTGAACGCTGCCGGGATGGGCGTGCCGGTGCATCAAGTAAAGGAGTTTTCGCCCCGCCTCAGCCTTGGTTGTTCCATCAGTTCGCCGGCGTACGTTGCGCTTGGTTTGCTCGATCATCCGGAGGTGGCGCGGGAAACTTATCGGACCTGGCAGAACACGGCGATCTACTATGCGATGATCACCAGCACGGGCCGGGGGACAGTGCGTGGGGTTCCGGGTTATCGCGATCCGTTGGTGCGATACGCGTTGACTGAAGCCGACCGGCGGAATCTGGCGGATGGTTTGAAGAAACTTGCGCAGGCTTTGTTCGCCGCCGGTGCCACCCAGCTCTTTCCGAGCCTTACGCGTGGCCCGATGTTGCACTCTGAGGGCTGCCTGAGCAAAATCCCCGACGGGTTGCCTGATGGGCAGGCCAATCTGATGACGATCCACCTGTTCTCCTCGTGCCCGATGGGGGAAGACCAGTCCAGATGCGCCGCAGATTCGTTTGGGCGCGTGCATGGTTTTAAGAATCTTTACATCAATGATGCGAGCCTGCTTTGCACCGCGCCGGGGGTGAATCCCCAAGGCTCGATCATGGCGATCGCCCGGCGCAATGCGCTGAAATTTCTCGGCAAACTCTAAAGCATGAATCTGCAGACCCATCTGGTTCTGGTGACCGGCGCCGCGGGCTGGCTTGGCTCGCGGCTGGTGGAATCGCTCGGGCGCGGCCTGCCGGAGCACGAGGAATTGAAAGCGCCGGCGGCGAATCTCCGCGTCCGGATCATGCTGCTGCCGGGACAGGATGCGGCTCCACTCAAAAAAATTTCCGACCGCATTGAGGTGATGGCTGGCGACATCCGCAACGCTGAGGATTGCGCCAGGTTCTGCGCTGACGCGAAAGGGGCAATTCTTTTTCACACCGCCGGCATCATTCATCCCAGAAAAGTCAGCGAGTTTTATGCGATCAACTGCGATGGCACAATCAACCTGCTCGATGCGGCCATCAAATCCGGCGTGAAACGCGCCGTGATTGTCTCCTCCAATTCGCCGTGCGGCTGCAATCCGCATCCCGACCATCTCTTCGACGAACTGTCGCCGTTCAATCCGTACATGAATTACGGACGCTCGAAGCTGGAAATGGAACTGGCGGTGCGGGAACGGTGTGAAAAAATCGAGACCGTGCTCATCCGGGCGCCGTGGTTTTACGGCCCGAACCAGCCGCCGCGCCAGACGCTGTTCTTTCAGATGATCCGCGATGGCAAAGCGCCCATCGTCGGCAGCGGCAACAATCTGCGTTCGATGGCGTACGTGGATAACCTCTGTCAGGGCCTGATCCTTGCCGCGCTCCGGGAATGTGCCGCCGGCCAGGTTTATTGGATCGCCGATAGACGCCCTTATTCGATGAACGAAATCGTGGACACAATCGAGTGGTTGCTGGAAAAGGAGTTCGGATACCGATGTGCACACAAACGGATGAAGCTCCCGGGCTTTGCCAGCGAAGTCGCTTGGCTCGCTGACAAAACCCTGCAAGCGCTCGGCATCTATCACCAAAAGATTCACGTTTTGTCCGAGATGAACAAAACCATTGCCTGCTCGGTCGCGCGCGCGGAAAAGGAACTCGGCTACAACCCCGTCATAGCATTGGAGGAGGGCATGCGGCGCTCACTCCAGTGGGGGCGGGAAAACGGGCAAACCTTCTGATCATGGCCTCGAACCTTGCGCTTATTACGGGTGGGTCGGGATATTTCGGCAGCTTGCTGCGGGATTTGTTGCAGGCCCGGGGGCAGGCGGTGCGGGTGTTTGATCTGGCGGATGCCGAGGATCGCAAATCGGAAGTCGGCTTTGTGCGCGGTGACATTCGCGATGCCGCCAGCGTGGCGAAGGCCATCGCGGGTTGCGATACGGTTTATCACTGCGTGGCGCAAGTTCCGTTGGCGAAAGACCGGGAGCTGTTTCATTCCGTCAATGTTCAAGGCACGGAAACCTTGTTGCGCGCCGCCTTGACAGCCCGGGTCCGCAAGGTGATTTACGTTTCATCCAGCGCCATTTTCGGGGTGCCAAAAGCCAACCCGGTCACGGAGACCACGCCGCCCACTCCGGGCGAAGCCTACGGCCGGGCCAAACTTGCGGGCGAAACCCTTTGTCAGCAGTTCGTCGCGCAAGGTCTGGATGTTTCCATCATCCGTCCCCGCACCATCATGGGTCATGGACGCTTGGGGATTTTCCAGATTCTATTTGAATGGATCCGCGAAGGTTACAATGTCCCCGTGTTTGGGCGCGGAGATAATGTTTATCAATTCGTGCATGCGGACGATCTGGCCGCAGCCTGTCTTCTGGCGGCTGCGCGTCCCGGAGCGGCGACTTACAATTGCGGCGCGGCCGAGTACGGTACGATGCGCGCCGCGCTGGAACATTTGTGCGCCCATGCCGGCACTGGTTCCCGGGTCCGGGGCGTTCCCATGCAACCCGCCATCTGGATGATGAACCTTACCAGCGCCCTCGGGTTATCCCCACTTGGCGCGTATCATGCCATGATGTACGGGCGGTCCCTCTATTTTGACATCACCAAGGCCCAAACTGAACTGGGCTGGCAGCCCCGGTTTTCAACCAACCAGATGTTTGTGCAAAGCTACGAATGGTATCTGCGGAATCGGGAAACCATTTTACGATCCGGTGGCGCTTCGCATCACCGGTCGGCGGTCAAGCAAGGTCTGCTTACGGTCGTGAAACACTTGTTGTGACGCTTTCCGCGTTGCCATCACCGCCGGCTGAATTAACATTCCGGCAATCTATGGCTTTGTCGCAAACTGTTTCCACCCCCGCCCGCGCTGACGGACGGTTGCCCGATCAGCTTCGTCCCATCTCCTTCAAGAATCATATCGCGCCCTATGCCACCGGCTCGACGTTGATCGAATGGGGCAACACGCGTGTCATCTGCGGCGTGACTGTGGAAGAAAACGTGCCGCGCTGGATGAAGGAACAAAATGTCTCCGGCGGCTGGATCACGGCGGAGTATTCGATGCTGCCTTACTCTACGCTGCAACGGAAACCGCGCGACAGCACGAAAGGCAAGATTGACGGGCGCTCGCAGGAGATTCAACGCCTCATCGGCCGCGCGATGCGGGCGACGATTGATCTCGAAAAACTCGGGCCGCGCACCATCTGCGTGGACTGCGATGTCCTGCAAGCCGACGGCGGCACGCGCACGGCGGCCATCACTGGCGCGTATGTCGCGCTGGTCATCGCCATCCGCCGGCTCATTGCGAGCGGCAAGTTGAAGGAGAATCCCATCTTGCACGCGGTCGCCGCCGTGAGCGTCGGTATCGTGGCGGAAAAGGCGCTCTGTGATCTGTGTTACACCGAGGATTCCGGCGCCGCGGTGGACTTCAATCTGGTCATGAATTCCGCCGGCGAATTCATCGAGCTTCAAGGTACGGGCGAAGAAGCCACCTTCACCGAATCACAGCTCGCCGAACTGCTCGTATTAGGCAAAGCCGGGGTCCGGCAATTGCTCGAAGCACAGGAGAAGGCCCTGGTAACGGCATAACTTAACTTCGTAGCAGCCGACGTAAGGAGGCTCAAACTGGCAAACTCATAGGATCGCCCGAGAATGAGCCTCCTTACGTCGGCTGCTACCGCAATAAAATGAACACCACTCTCCACCTCATCCGACACGCGGAAGTCGAAGCCGCCTACCAAGGCGTCTTCGGCGGCACGATTGACATGAACCTTTCACCGCGCGGCGAACAACAAGCGGTCGCGCTGGCAAAATATCTGCGCTCACAGAAGTTCGACGCGATCTTCTCCAGCCCGATGAAGCGTGTGCAGCAGACGCTCGCGCCGGCGCTGAAACAGCCGCGCCCGACGCCTGTCATTCTGCCGCTGTTGCACGAGGTGCATTTCGGCGACTGGCAGGGATTGAATTTTCCCGAGGTCAAGGCGCGGTTCGGTTATGACGCGCATCAATGGCTGGAGTTGCTGGCCGCCGGCACGATTCCCAACGGTGAAAACCTGGCCGGCTATCGCCAACGCGTGGACAGTTGCCTGCAAACCATCCTGCAACAGAGCGACGGCAAAACCGTCGGCGTGTTCTGTCACGGTGGCGTGATCCGGATGCTGCTGTCGTTGCTGCTCCACCTGCCGTTCGCGGAGATGGACCGGATGGAAATCGAATACGCCGGCATCACCACCGTGGTCATCAAGCCGGAGCGCACCCGGTTGAAGCTGATGAACTTCACGCCGTGGCGGGATTTGAGTCACGTCGGCGACGAGGTGAAAGGGCTTTGAAACTGATTTGAGCCTCCTCACGTCGGCTGCTACCAACCAAACATGAAACGCGAAATCATCTGGAAAACTTCCATCGCCACGACCACCGAGGCGGAAGATGCGGTGGCGGAACTGTTGGCCACACACGTCGCCCCGAGCCCATCAGCTTACACGAATATTGAGACGGGTGTGACAACGGTTTCGGTTTATTCAACCACGCCGCCAAAAAATACAGCAGCACTCAAAACCGCGCTGCGCCAAGCGTTGAATGAACTCAAGAGTTACGAGCTGAACATTGGCTCGGCCCGGATCAGCTTCGTCAAATTGCCGCGCGAAAACTGGGCGGACTCCTGGAAACGCCACTTCCCCGCGCTGGAAATCGGCAAGGAACTGCTGGTCAAACCAAGCTGGATCAAGCGCAAGCTGAAGCCGGGACAGAAGCTCGTGGTGCTCGATCCCGGCCTGAGTTTCGGCACCGGCCAGCATCCGACGACGGGATTCTGCCTGCGCGAGATTGCCCGGGAGCGCCGGCGTCTCGCCGGCGAGTTTTTGAGAATACGCCGATCCAACTCGCCGGCGGGACGCCGGCGCTCCCAGGGGCGGTCGTTTCTCGACATGGGCACAGGTTCGGGGATTCTGGCGATCGCGGCAGTAAAGCTGGGTTACGCACCAGTGGAAGCGTTCGACTTCGATCCGCAATGCGTGAAAGTTTCGCACGCCAACGCCCGCACCAATCGCGTCGAGCACAAGCTCAAGATCACGCAAGGCGACTTGACGAAACTCCCGCGGCGGGCGGCGAAGCAATACGATTTCGTCTGCGCGAACCTGCTGGCAAACCTTTTGATCGCTGAACGCGACCGCATCCTTGCTCGCGTGAAACCGGATGGCGTGCTGGTGGTCGCCGGCATCCTGAAACGCGAGTTTTCCGAGGTGCAGAGCGTTTACGAGGCCGCCGATTGGCAACTGGTGGCAAGCAAGGTGGAGAAGGAATGGCGCTCGGGAACTTTCGTTCGCACCGCGATTCGACGCTAGCGGACCACTGCGATCATCCGTTTCGCCGGCAGCGATTCCCAATGCCCGGATTCATCACGCGGCAGCGGCGTGTTCACCGGGTAAACCAGATAGACCGTGTTCTTCGAGTGCGCCCACGCGTCAATCAGATTGGCGCGTGGAAAAGTCTTTCGGACATTTTTGCTCGTGCCGGGATCATTGATGATGGCATCGCCGGTTTTGGTGAAGCCGACCAAGACAACCAAGTGGCCGCTCGGCTCGCGACCTTTTCCGCGCAGCCGGTTGTAACAAACCGAAAGCCCGACCGGAATCCCGCGCGCAATGAAACCTTCGAGTTCGGTGACGTCGTTGAGGCGCGTGGTGTACGCGCGCATCCAGCGGAATGAACCAGCGTAGGCGGTGTTGAAAACCCAGTTGCCCGTGCCGCCCCAGGCCGAATCGAAAACGCCTTTCACGACCTCGGGCACGTCGCAATCGAGACCAGGGCGGTTCAGCTTTTGACTCCAGTAAGAAAGCAGCATCGAAGTGGTGGCCGGACTGCACAACACGTCGCCGTTCGGGTAGGCCATCTGGGAGCGCTCGGTTACGTCGAGCAATTTGCCCCACGCGGCGCGATTCGGCGGGCGGGACTCGGGTTTGAATTTTGAATCGAGTACGGACAGGCTGAGAAACTTCAACTTGGGTTTCTTGCCAGAAGTTGCGCCTAGAGTGACCCGCACCTGCACGCACTCCGCCGGTTTTTTCAACTGCAATGTGTCGGTGTCCACGTCGCCATCAGAGTCCTTCTGTCCGTTGACACTCGCACGCAGATGCTGGGCGGGATCAACCGACCACAGTCCCAGCACAAACCACTTCGCCGGGCGATTCGTATAAATCGCGCGCCCCTCGATCTTGAGATAGGCGTCCGGTTTCAACTCGGCGTTCCACGACGCGATGAGTTCGTCCCATCGGATGCGTGTCTTGATTTCAGGCGAAATGAGGATGATTTCATTCACGTTACTGCCCGGAGCCTTTGCGAAGGCGGCGAAGGATTTGAAGGGGAGAAATTGCAACCCGCGCGAATCCGGCGGGGTCGCCAGGGATTTCATCGGAAAGTGGGCCGAAAACATTAGCGTGAGGCTGATGGCCAGCCGGATTCGGTTCATGCGCCGACGACGATGGCGGTTTTCGGGACGGTTCGCCAGCGCCTATTGATGTGTAGCCGCGCCAGAGGCATTGGCATTGCATTTGCCATCAATGAGGCCATGTGGCGGTTGCACCGCACCGCCGGAACGCTAACTTGAGGCAAGCATGAAAGTGATCCAGCCCAACTGTCGGACGCAATTTGCGGCGGAGGACATTGACTTCATCGTGTCCGTGCTCGGCGCAAAACTCGGCAACGCCGAATGTCTCATCCGCCTGCTGGCCGACGAGGAATCGCGCGACCTGATCCTCGACGACGAAGCGCTTTTGCACGCGTTGCTGGAGCGCCGCGGTTGCCTGCGCGTCTCCTCGCACTTCTATTTTTACGTGCTGGTGCGAAACGTCCTGAAGCGCTCCGGTCTCAATGATCGCGCCGTGGCGGATTACGTGGCGGAAGTGCTGGCGGAATTTGCCCGCGCTGAACAAATGCGGTGCATCGTCCCCGGCCAGCCGAACGTGCTGGATTACTTTTTCGAGATGCTCGCCGCGCTCCAGACCGCGGACGACCGCACCAGCTTCCAGATCCGGGTGCATATCGGAAATCATTCGCTGTTCCTCTCCGGCGTGTTCCACGAACGCATCCGGTTCCGCGCGGAGAAAAAGGGCTTTCCCGATTTGAAATACTACGAAGCGTTGGGGCGCAGTCAGTATCGTGCCGCCAGCGATCATCGCTTGGCGCATCGCTACGATCTGACCAACATCCTCGGCACGCTTTCGGAACGGTTCGACACGACACGCAAGGCACTCAACGAGATTTCCGACCG
This sequence comes from uncultured Bifidobacterium sp., assembly GCA_964594985.1. Taxonomy (GTDB): domain Bacteria; phylum Verrucomicrobiota; class Verrucomicrobiia; order Limisphaerales; family JADLHS01; genus JADLHS01. The sequence goes on along the minus strand of CAZQNQ010000007.1, from coordinate 92,772 downwards.
GCTTTTCTCACTCGGCGATGGGGCGGAAAAGCTGGAGCGATTGCTCATCACGAAGTCCGCAAACTAAATCTTGGCAGCTCGTTCAACTCAACCCGAACTCCGAAGCTGAAGGGAACAGCAGCGCTTTTGCACTCGTAAGGCAGGCTTTCCAGCCTGCCGGTGCACCGGACTTTCCAGTCCAGTGTTTCGCGAAACGGGCGACTGGAAAGTCGCCCGCACTGGCAGGCTGGAAAGCCTGCCCTACGCCTATTGCCGCACGCCAACTTCGGATTTCGGGCCCAATAGTCCCAGCGCTTCAATGGCGGCACGGGACTTGGCTGGTTCCGTCTGCAAAATCACCTGCCAGCCACGGGCGGCCCCAGCGTCAATATTCTCCTGCCGATCGTCCAGATAAACGAGCTGCGCACCGCGCTTGCCGGTCATTGCTTCCAACGCCTCATAAATCTTCGCCGCCGGTTTCATCGCGCCGACTTCGTAGCTGAGGATGTAGCCGTCGAAGTTGGCAAAGAATGGAAACGCGCGGCGGATGTGTTCGATGGCGAGGTCGTTCGTGTTGGAGAAGATGTAGGTCGGAATCCCCTGGCGTCGCAACGCGGCATGGAGCGCCGTCATCTCCGGCATTTCGGTGAAGATGTCGGCAAAGAAGCTGCCAAACTCGACCAAGCTACCGCGAAAGCCCGTGTGATCGCGGACGGTTTCAAAGAATTCCTGCCGCGTCATCAACCCGGTTTCGTAGCGGTACAGCAGCGGCGAATGATCCAGATAGTTCTGCACCTCCGCTGCGGAGAGATTGGATTGCGATGCGATGCGCCGGCCCGCGATGGAATAATCAAAGTCCACCAGGACTTTACCGAGATCGAAGACGACAATTTGGGGTTTCATGGCCGCGAAAGAGCGCAAAGGTCGCAAAGATTTTCAAAAGAGTTTTCTGTCATGCTTTGTGTTCTTTGCGTTCTATTGCGGCTGGTTCATTTCCCTTCGCCCTTCGAGGGCGCGACTCAAGGTAAGCTCATCCGCATACTCCAAGCCGCTGCCGGCAGGCAGGCCGTAAGCGATGCGCGAAATCTTCAAGCCGGGGCGTGCGAGTCGTTTTGCGAGATAATTACTGGTGGCGTCGCCCTCCACATCTGTTCCCAATGCGATGACGATCTCCTTGATCGGCTCGGTCGTGAGACGCTTTTCCAATTCCACGATCTGCAAGTCTTCCGGTTCAACGCCATCCAGCGGGGAAATCTTCCCTCCCAACACGTGGAACTTGCCGCGATACGTGCCGGACTTCTCGATGCTGAGGATGTCCACCGCGCGCTCCACGACACAGATCAGCGAACCATCGCGCCGTGCGTCAGCGCAGATGCCGCAGGGAGATTTCTCTGTCAACGCGCCGCAGGTTTCGCAGAATTGAATCCGCTCCCGCGCCGTCACGATGGTGTCCGCCAGATTCTTCACCACGGCGGATTCCGTCTGCACGAGGTGCAACGCGATGCGCTCCGCCGAGCGCGGCCCGACGCCGGGCAACTTGCTCAACACAGCGATCAGGGCGGTGATGGAATCGGGAAGCATGGCGGGGAAATGATGAATGAAGAATTAGGAATGATGAAACCGAGAACTGGTGTTGAACCGGAGCGCGGAGATTTTAGCGCAACGTCCGCCCTCACCCCGGCCCTCTCCCCCGGGAGAGGGTGGCGCAATGGTCACCGTCAAATCATGGGGTGATTGCGTGGTAAATACAGCCACAGAAAATTCGCCAAAGCGCGGAAACAATGTCCCCCTCTCCTTGGGGGAGAGGGCCGGGGTGAGGGCGAGCGTCATTCCATTCATGTCCGTTACCACCGAAAGCAGCAAAGAATGTATTTCTACATTCCCAACCCCGGCAGGTTGAATCCGGACGTGGCCTTGCCCATCTCGGCGTTGGAAATTTCTTTGGCCTGCGCCAACGCCTGATTCACGGCGGTGAGCACCATGTCTTCCACCACCTGGGCGTCCGACGGATTCAACGCTTGCGGATCAATCTTGATCGCGGCGAGCGAGCCGTCGCACTTGGCGGTGACTTTGACCGCGCCGCCGCCGCTGGTGGCCTCGACGGTCTTGGCCGCGAGTTGCGCCTGGATTTGTTCCATCTGCTGCTGCATGCGTGCAGCTTGTTTCATGAGTTTTCCAATGCTGGACATAAGTTTTATCTTTCAAGAATTAAACGGTAAAATGGAACGCTTGATTTGTTGATGATTTAATCCTCATCCTCAAACCAAATACAAATGTGCCGCGTGTAATTGCCTGTGCCAGATTCAATAAGCACGCCACCGTCAAATACAGATTCTGTTAATGGCTGCCAACTTTGTGGTCGCCGCGAATCGTGCCATTGACCATTGGTGTAGAACTTACTGGTTTCGTCTGAAAACTCGCGCGCGAACTTTTCAGCAAGATTTTCCGCTAGTTGCACACTCATCAACTCGGTGCCATAGGCAGCATCTCGATGCAGCCAATTTGTCACAACTTTGACGGCATCTAGCTTTCGTATTTCCAAAAGCTTGTCCGCTTCTGGTTTCAAATAGCACATGGCGAGTATTCGGTTGAGATCAACCGGATAATCATAAATAGCGTGAAACCGTATCTGACCACATTTCCGCGCCTTTACTATTTCGCTGACTGCCATAGCTAGATGATAGTGGTTGACTAACAGTTAAACCTCACGCCCGCACTTCGACAATCTGGCCTTTGAAAACTTCCAGCGCTTTCTGGATAAGCGGGTCGTTTTTGAAATCATCCTTGTTGAACGGCACGGGTGCGGTCGCTTTTTCTTTCGCGGCGGCGGGTGCGGATCTGGCCGCGCTTGGAGCTGCGGCAATGGGCTTCGCTGCCGCCGGTGACGGAGCAGGCGCGGGTGCAATCCGGGCGCGGCCCGCCGGAGCTTCGGCTTTGATGAATTTGAACTGTACCCCGGCATGGCCCAACTCGGCCAGCTTGGTTTGCAGCATCGTGTGATTGCGCGAATTGTCCACCAGACCACGGTGATCATCGAATTCAGGATCAAACCCGATGGTAAACAGTCCTCGCTCGAACGACACCGGATGCGCTTCGAGCAGATAGGTGCGGACAAACGGACTCGCGCGGCCCGCAGCATCCACGAGTTGCGACCACAACGACTCTAAGTTTTCGGATGGGACGGACGGGGCGGATGCGACCACAGCCGGCGCGGGCGGGGCTAATTCAGTTTTGTAGCCGCCGACGTGAGGAGGCGGATTGGGCGCAGCCTCTGGAGCGGCAGATGAAGCAAGTTGCGCTGGAGGCGGAGTCCGCCTCGTTACCTCGGCGGCTACAGGGGTCGCTGCAGGCGCAGCCGCCACAGCCGTACCGCCCTGCCCGCGCAACGCGTTCAACTGCTTCAGCACGGCATCAATACTCATGGCGTTGCGCGCTTCAATGGCGCGGAGCAACGTGACTTCCAGCAAAATCTTCTTGGATGCCGCATCGCGCAGGCGGAGTTCGGCATCGGCCAGCACTTCGAGAATGCGGGTCAGCGCATCCGTAGTTGCGAGCGTGGCTTGTTCCTTGAGCGCGGCGGCTTCGGCTTCGGAAACTTCCATCAAGCTGAGGTCGCCCTTCGAGACTTGGAACAGGATCAAGTTGCGAAAGTGGCTCAACAGATCGGAAAGCAAACGCCCAAGGTCCTTGCCTTTCTGCGCGAGATCGTTGAGTTGATGCAGCGTCGTGTGAATCTCGCCCGCCAACACGGCACGACTGAGACCCAGAATCTGTCCCTGCGCCGCGAGCCCAAACATCGTGAGCACGTCCGGCTCTTCGATCTTGTCGCCGCAAAAGCTGATGAGCTGATCGAGCGTGGATTCCGCGTCGCGCATCCCGCCGTCGGCACCGCGCGCGATGGCATAAAGTGCTGCTTGATCCACTGTGACATTTTCCTTTTTCGCGATGTCGTCGAGGTGTTTGACGATCAGCGCGGTCGGGATGCGCCGCAGGTCAAAGCGTTGACAGCGGGAAAGGATGGTTGCCAGCACCTTCTCCGGATCGGTCGTGGCGAACATGAACTTCACGTGCGCCGGTGGTTCTTCGAGCGTCTTGAGCAGCGCGTTGAACGCCGCCGTCGAGAGCATGTGTACTTCGTCAATGATGTAAATCTTGAACTTGCCGCTCGCCGGAACGTATTGGCAGGTCTCGCGCAATTCGCGCACCTGCTCCACGCCGTTGTTGCTCGCGCCGTCAATCTCCAGCACGTCCATCGCGCGCCCGTCGGTAATCTCTTTTACGCGGTCGTCGTTGTCGTCGAAGTCCACCTTCGGACCGCCGGTGCAATTGAGGCATTTGGCAAAGATACGGGCGATAGTCGTCTTGCCCGTGCCACGCGGCCCGCAGAACAGGTACGCGTGCGCGATGCGGTTCTGCTTGATGGCGTTGCTGAGCGTGTCGGTGACGTGCTCCTGGCCGACGACATCGGCGAACCGTTGCGGGCGATATTTTCTGGCGATGACCTGGTATGACACGGCTGGGAATTTACGATTTACGATTTATGATTTACGAGCCAAATGTGACGCGTGGGAAAAATCGTAAATCCGAAATCATAAATCGTAAATGAAGAATGCTAGGGTGACCACGGCAGATACGGAGCAAACTACCGTTGCTGCCTTCCGGCCCTGGCGGGGTTCGTAAGTCCACATTCCATGGGCCCTAGCGCCGCAAAGGGTGCGGGAGCGCGGCGGACGCTTCAAGCGAAATCAGCCCGGGAGCGCCGGCGTCTCGCCGGCGAGTTTCGTCACCTGAACCTGCCACCGGGACGGTGGCGCTCCTGGGACTGGCGGTTGCTCGGGACTGCAATCCCCGTTCAACCTGCCACCGTTCGACGACTGCGGCGGGCAGCAAATCTCCGAGCCGAAAGTTCACGGATGAATCATGCCCGGATGATCCCAATGCGGCAGATACCCGCGGGAATGCCAGCCCAAGTGCGGTTTTGGCGACTCGGCATTCGTTGCCACCCGGGAAGTTTCCTGCGACGACGGTGGAAAACTCGGGGTCAGCGACGGGCGTCGTTGCTCGGGAGATTTCACGCTGAAATGGGTAGCCAATCAGCAAATGCCCGGCAAGGTTGAAACCCGGGAGCGCCAGCGTCCCGCTGGCGTGTTCCAAAGACAACGACTGGCCGGCGAGACGCCGGCGCTCCCAGGAAACATTGCATCGCTTTCCCTACCCCCGTTCATGTAACAGAACGAGCTTGCCCGCATTGCATTGCTCACCCAATGTTCCGCGCATTCGCGTGAGCAACGAAACGCAATCATCCTTCCCCTCCGCTCCGGGCAAACCGGGTTTGCTCCCCACGCTTGGTTTGTTTTCCACCGTGATGCTCGTGGTGGGCGGCGTCATCGGCTCGGGGATTTTTCGCAAGACCGGCGGGATGGCGGCGGAACTCGGCTCGCCGGAATTGCTGCTGCTCGTCTGGATTCTTGCGGGGGTCATCACGCTCTTCGGCGCTCTCACCAATGCCGAGATCGCCAGTCTGATTCCCGAGACCGGCGGGCAATATGTCTATTTCGAGCGCATGTATGGGCCGTTCTTCGCGTTCCTCTACGGCTGGGCCATCTTCGCCATCATTCAATGCGGCTCCATCGCCGCCGTCGCCTATCTCTTCGCCGAATACGCCGGACGACTGGTTCATCTGCCGGAATTTTCCGCTGCTACCGCCGCGTGGTCGTTTCACTTGCCGTTTATCGGTGACGTGACGCCGCTCGCGGAAATCGGCACGAAAGGTCTGGCCGCCGGGCTCATCATCTTGCTGACGGCGGTGAATTATGTTGGCGTGCGCTTCGGTGGGCTGGTGCAAAACATCTTCACCATCGCCAAACTCACAGCTATGGCATTGCTCGTGATCGGGGCGTTCCTGTCATCCACCGGCGGCAGCACGGCGAACTTCACCACGCCGAGCGCGACGGTTCACTTGAGCGGGCTCGCATTGTTTGCAGCGATAGCGGCGGCGTTGCAAGGCGCGTTCTGGGCTTACGACGGCTGGAACAAACTCACCTACATCGCAGGCGAAGTGAAACAACCGCAGCGCAACATCCCGCGCGCGTTGCTGTGGGGCATGCTCACCGTGACCGCGATCTACGTGCTGATGAACGTCGCGTATCTCTACGTGCTGCCGGTGGACGAACTGGCCAAGTCAAAGAAGTTTTTCGTGTTCGATGTGGCGGAGAAAATCTTTGCCGGCGGCGGAAACTGGATCGCGGCACTGGTGATGTTGTCCACATTCGGCACGACCAACGCCATCATCATGGCAACAGCGCGCGTTTATTTCTCAATGGCACGCATGAACGTCTTCCCGCGCTTCATCGGCACAGTGCATCCGCGCTTTCACACGCCGGGCGCGTCACTCGTGGTGCAAGGTGTGTGGAGCGTGGCGCTGCTGTTCAGCGGCACATTCGACACGCTGACGGACACGCTCATCTTCGTGACGTGGATCTTCTACGCGGCGGGAGCGTATGGCGTGTTCGTGATGCGACGGAAAATGCTCCTCACCCGTCCTACGGACACCCTCTCCCCATCGGATGGGGAGAGGGCCGGGGTGAGGGGCCGAACGTATCGCGTTCCGGGCTATCCGATAGTGCCGTGGGTGTTCATTCTCTTCGCGCTGACGTTTCTGGGCTTCACGGTCTACAACGACTTCGTGAGTTATCGCGAAGCCATCTCGGCGGGCAAACCGGCTTTGATCAACTCCGTCTTCGGCGTGGCGCTCGTGCTGATCGGGACGCCGATTTACTTCTACTATCGGCGCAAACGCGGCTTGTAGGGTGTTTTTTGTTGGCTTCAAGCTTGAAGCGCCAGGATACGGATGCTACAAACGGGCGGATTCAGAAACCACCGGGCATCATCAGGCATGAAAAATAAACTGTTCAATCTGACTTGGGGAATTCTTGCAACTATCGCACTTACGGCTTCAGCCACGACGCGCTACGTGGATCTGAACTGCGCCAGCCCTACAGCGCCTTACATCGATTGGTCCACTGCGGCGACAAACATTCAGGATGCCGTCGATGCGGCAGTGGACGGTGATTTGGTCTTGGTCACGAACGGAGTCTATCAAAACGGGGCTGGAGTTGTGGCTGGCGGTCAAACCAATCGGGTTGCACTAACAAGACCCATAACATTGCAGAGTGTCAATGGTCCCCAACACACCACCATTCAAGGCATTCCCAGGAATCCCTCGAATGGCGCAGCGCGCATGCGTTGTGTTTATCTGACCAACAGTGCATCCATCAGCGGATTTACGTTAACCAACGGAAGCGCTGGCTCTGGCGGTGGAGCTTGGTGCGCGAGTCTTTCGGCAATCGTCTCGAATTGTATCGTGATCAGTAATTCGGCGAGCACGTTCGGCGGCGGAGTGTTTGGCGGAACAGTGGTTGATTCCGCACTGATTCAAAACGGGGCCGGGAGCGGCGGGGGCGGGGCGTGCTCAAATTCACTCATAAACTCACGCATCATTCAGAATCGCAGTTTGCGCGGTGGGGGCTTGTTTGCGTGTTACGCCGAGCGATCCTTGATACAGACGAATTCGGCGATCGGTAGCCAAGGTGGGGCTCCCGGCGAGGGCGGCGGAGTGTATCAAGGCTATCTGGCGAATTGTGTCATTGTTGGCAATTCGTCAGAGTCTGGCGGCGTGGTTTATTCGGCCACCTTGTCGGGCTGTACCATCATTGGAAACTCATACAGCAGCATCGGAGTCACTTATCAAAGCCAACTCGCCAATTGCATCATTTACTACAACAGCCCGAATAATCAGTGTGGATCATCCTTGGTTTCTTGTTGCACGACCAACCCTAACCCTCCCTTTGGTTTTGGAAATATTACAACACCTCCACTATTCATGGATCTAGCGGCATCAGATTTTCGCCTCCAAAGCAATTCTCTGTGTATCAACTCAGGCAATAACGCCAAAGCCGAGGGCGTGCTTGATATGGATGGCAATCCACGCTTAGTAGCCGGGGCCGTAGATATGGGTGCTTATGAGTTCCAGTCGCCCGCTTCGGTTCTCTCATATGAATGGGCAAAACGATACGGAATACCAACAGACGGTTCGGCAGACTTCATTGACACTGACGGTGATGGCATGAGCAACTACGCCGAATCACGTTCGGATACAATCCCAACCGCCGCATCCTCCGTATTAAGCATAACCAAAGTATCCCGGGGATCGCAAAGTACGCTGTTGAATTGGCAAAGCGTCACCACTCGCAACTATCGGCTGGAACGGGCTACCAATATGAGCGCGGCGTCCCCTTTTCAGACTATTGCAACAAATATCTCAGGAGGGCTTTACTTAGATACGACCGCGACCAATGGCGGGCCTTACTTCTATCGCGTCGGTGTGCACTAAACCGATTGGAGCTTCAGCTTCTTTCAGGATTGAATTTCACTTCGCTTTCCGGTTCGCTGGGAGACATGAAATATTTGATCCGTTTCATTTCGAGCAAGGTTGTTGCACCGCTGGCGGTCGCGGTGGTTTTCACCGGTTTATTCAGCGGGTGCGGCACGGTGCCGGTGACGGGCCGGTCGCAGTTGAATTTGATGTCACCCGGTGAGGAGATGCAACTCGGGCTGACGAGTTTTGAGGAGATGAAAAAGCAAACGCCCATCAGCAAGGACGCGGCGGCCAATGCGATGGTGCAACGCGTCGGGCAACGCATCGCGGCGGTCGCGGGCAAAGACATGCCGGACGCGCAATGGGAGTTCGTCGTGTTTGAGTCGAAGGAGGCGAACGCCTTCTGTTTGCCCGGCGGCAAGGTCGGCGTTTACACCGGCATCCTGCCGATCACGAAGGATGAGGCGGGACTCGCCACCGTGCTCGGGCACGAGATCGCCCACGCGGTCGCGCGCCACGGCGGCGAGCGGATGAGTCAGGCGATGGTGATCCAGAGCGGCGGCAGTCTGCTTGGGTTGGGTATGCAGAAGAGCGATCCCAAGTGGCAGGCGGCGGCGATGATGGCGTACGGTTACGGAACGCAGCTCGGCGCGGAACTACCGCACAGTCGCGCACAGGAATCCGAGGCGGATCACATCGGTTTGATTTACATGGCCCGCGCCGGTTATCCGCCGGAAGCGGCGGTGCAATTCTGGCAGCGGTTCGGCGAATTCAACAAACAGCAAGGCGACAGCACACCGTGGTTCTTGCGCACGCATCCGCTGGACGAAACGCGCGTGAAACAGTTGCAGGGCTGGATTCCCGAGGCGAAGCAGCAGGCAAATCTGCCGCGGTGAGACTGATCAACCACGAAACACACGAAACACACGAAATCGGCACTGAAAAACGGTCGCGGTGTTTCACCCATCGCCACCGACGCGGGAACTATAAAATCCGCACAGCCATTTTCGTCCGGCTTTTCGTGTCTTTAGTGTGTTTCGTGGTTCAAAAGATTATCCCTATCGCCGCCGCGCCGCCGCTTCGGCTTTCATCAGGCTCAACCGACGTTGCGCGGTGAAGGCTTGAGGCGAACTGGGAAATTCCGCGATGATCTTCGCGAGCGTCGCGCTGGCGGCGGCTTCGTCGTGCTGCAATTGCAACTGCCAGCCCGCGATCAAGGTCAACCACTCCACCCGCTTCACCCCGGGTTGATTGTGCAGATCAAGCAGCAGTTCGATCTGCTCGATGGCGAGATCGGCCTGGCCCAAAGGTTCGGCCAGCAGACGCGCCAGCCGTTCGCGGTCGGAGATGCTATCGGGATTCTTCGTCAGCTTCTCGGTGAGTTCATTCACCTGCGCCAGCGCGTCGTTCGTCTTCAGTTTCTCCGCGTGCAGTGACGATTCGGAACTCATGATGCTCGGCAACACCGGCACGGGGATCGGCTTGGGATTTCGCTGCTCGTGATACTCGCGGTTTGAGGGTAACTGCGCCTTGCGCGCGGCGGCCATCGTGGCGAGGTGCGTGCCGGGCAGACGGTCGCAGATCAATTGTAACGTGCGCGCCGCCGCCTCGGGATCGGCGGCGAGGGTGATCTGCCAGTCGGCAAGTTTTTGCAGCGCGACGGAGGTCTGCCCCGGCGTGGTGTCGGGATGCACGCAGAGGTCAAGGATGATTTTTTCCGCTTCACCGAGTTCCTTGAAGCGCGTGGCGTGCAATTCCGCGAGCAACATCCAGCCGTCGAAGTCGTTCTCCGCCTTTTCCAACTGACGCAGGATTTCCTGCTCGGCGTCGGAATAATCACCCATCTTCATCCGGGCCACGGCGCGGGAATACATCGGACGACGTTTGGGGCGATGCAGGATCGGCGCACCATAACCGATCATCGGCGCGCAAAGCATGACGACGACCAGACCGATCAACGACCAGCCGCCGAGGTAAAGCAACACTGCCGCCGGGATTCCCATCAGGAACACGCTGGTAAAACACGTCGCGCGGAACTCGAATTTCAGGTCCGCCTCCAGACCGTGATACGCGCGCAGGATGAGCCAGACGAGCGTGAGCGCCGCCCAACAGGAGGAGATGATGAGCAGTCCACCCAAGGCCACGCGCAGGAAAATGGGAAACCAAGGCAGGCCGGCGTTTTGCACGGCTTGGATGGACGGCATGAAGGGTTGCAGTTCGTCCGAGAGGCCCAGATTCATCAGCACCCAGAGCGCGAACGGAACGAACAGCCCCTTGGCCAGCCACGGCCATTCCGCGCGGAGCGCGGGGAATTGCCCGTCCACCGGCGCGCATTTCCACACCGCCCAGCCCGCGACATAAACGAACGCGCCCACCAGCAGCACGGCCAGGGTGAGGACAAACAGGCTCATATCACATTCCGGATCGAGGAAATCAAGTTTTGAAGATGGTGCCGACGGAGGGGGTCGAACCCACACACTCGTAAGAGTACCAGATTTTGAGTCTAGCGCGTCTGCCAATTCCGCCACATCGGCTACCGGCGACACTATATTTTTGCCCCGGCCCGAAGTAAATCATTTTTCCACAATCCATGCTTGTCTGGTTGGACCGTCGTCCTAGAGTTCCCGCATGAAGACTTTTGCCCCCAAATTCTCAACGATTGCCAGCCTTGTGCTCCTGGCGGGATGGTTCAGCGTCAATTCTACGCCGGCTCAAAGCCCCGGTCTTAAACTCAAGGCCGGCGACGCCGCGCCCTTGGTGACTGGCGCGAATCAAGACGGCAAGGAATGGAAACTCGCGGACGCTGCCGGCAAGAAGGTCGTGTTGCTGTATTTTTATCCCAAGGACGAAACGCCCGGTTGCACCAAGGAAGCCTGTGGCCTGCGTGACAGCATGGCCGACCTGCAAAAGAGCGACGTGGCGGTGATCGGCGTGAGTTTCGACAGCGCCGAGAGCCACAAGAGTTTCATCGCCAAGCATGGGTTGAACTTTCCCCTACTCGCCGATACGGAAGGAAAGATCGCTGATGCCTACGGGGTGCGGATGCCGGACAAGGCCCGCGCCCGCCGCGTGAGTTTTCTGATCGGCAAGGACGGGAAGATTCTGCACATCACGGATTCCCCGCAAGCGGAGATTCACCTCGCCGAAATGAAGGAGGCGGTGGCGAAGTTGCAGAAATAGTTTAGCCAGCACTCCCAGCTATGCTTACGCCTCAATAATTGTCTTTTCGCAGCCCGGACATTTCTTGGTTTCAAGCAAGTGTTGAACGGTCATCTGCTTGACAAGTGAACTCTTGCAGTTTGGACACCGCAGTTGGAGCTTCTTCGGAAGACGGTTGAAATAAACGACAAAAATCACCAAAGGGGATAATATCCCGACAAGAAAAACAGCCTGAATGCCCAAACGGATGGAATCAATGAAAAGCCAAGGAACAATGATCGAACCCAAGATCAGAATCAAAATAAACGTTCCGCGTGAAAGGGTCCTATGATAACTCAGATTTTTACTTTCAAACTCCTCGCGAGTCATAGGCATTCTGTTCGCTAGGCTTTCGCCAGCACCAACGGTTTGATTTTTTCCATGTGGGCCTCGATGCGATCGAGATACCAATTGCGGCCGTCAGGCTGCGGCTGGTTCAGGAAGTGATATAATCCGCCGAAGTCTTTTTCGAGTTTGGGCAGAACATAATTCCGCCAGAAACCAGGCGTGCGCCGGAGCAGATCCTGCGCCCCACCAAACTTGCTGATGAAGTCCGTGTGACCATGATCATGTCGCGCGGCCTCTTGAAATTCCTCGTGCAGCACCGGGATTTTTTCCACGTAATCCTCCGCCGCCATCTGGCCCAACAAATCCGCCGTGGCCAGAGCGTGTCCGACGAGGCGCTCTTCCTCGCTCTCAAACCCGATGCTTTCAAGGAAGGCATCCAGCCCCGTGCAGCGGATCATGTTTTGCACGGCGCGGATGTCCGTGGCAGGAAAACCTTTGGCGGCGAGAAATTGATGGGTAAATTCCAAACTGCGCAGGACGTGCGTGGCGGTGTATTTCGCGCCCGTCCCGGTGGTGTCGTTGCGATGCTTTAGATACCCCGTGTCATGCAACAGAATCCCGATAAGGCCCAACTCGACGCTACGCTGGGCGAGTTTTGGTTCCCCATCCGCTTCATGACGGCAACGCAGCAGGCGCGCCAGGCACAGCGTCCCCTGCAAGGTGTGTTCCAGATCATGGTAGCGGGCGTCAATCGCCTGGTAATCACCATAACGTCCGGCGAAACAATCCTCCGTCCAACTGAAAACCCGGGCCACGAAATCGTGATCCCCACGCGGAAACATGGCGAGGTAAGCCGCCTGCACTTCGGTTCTGACCGCAGAGAGATTCTTCGTTGCCACGGGAGCGAACATGTGGCGTCACCTTAAACCAAAGGCCGTCAGAGCGCATCTGATATTCCACCGGAAATTGTCCGGTGGCGCCTCGGGGCGACCGGATCAACGTCGGCCGTCGTACCAGGCATAACAGGCGGCTTTGTCCCGCATCACGCGCTGCGGGCGCAAGGCCGCGCGCAGCATGAACCCGAGCAGTTCCCGACTGGAATAGAGCCGCACCTTGCGATCGGAAGTGAGCAAGGGATGCTGATGAAGAATAACCATCCTGCGCCCGCTTTTGCGCCCCAACGCCCGGAGGCGGAGACTCAAGTCCAGTTCTTCGCCGGTGAAGAATTGATCGTTGAACCCGCCGATTTCCCGAAACGCTGCGGTCTCGACAAAGATGAACGAACCCGCCAGCAGGCGGCGTTGGCGGCTGACCCAATTCCAGCCGCGCGTGAGCCATTGGGCAACGCGATGATTTCCATCCAACCGGATGACACAACCGCCGGCCAGATAGCGACCAGACTGGATGGCGGCAGCAACGTCGGCAAAAAGTTCCCGGCTGGGATGCGAATCGGCATCAATGAACAGCAGCCAATCGCCCCGGGCCGCAGCCGCGCCGCGATTGCGGGCGCGCCCGATCTGGTTGATGGGTTCGAAGACAACCGCAGCCCCGGCCGCGCGGGCGATGTCCGCAGTGCGATCCGTCGAGTTGTTATCGCAAACGATGAGTTCCGAAGTCAGGCCAGCGGCAGCGAAAGCCGAGCGGGCGCGGTTGATCTCCGCCAGGGTTTGCGCGAGCAAGCGTTCCTCATTGAAGGCCGGGATGACGATGGATAATTGCAACGCGACAAGTTGGCTGAGGTTCGGGTTGCCGTCCAATGCAGAAAACACCCCTTGGCGGCGACCAGAAAACTGATAGTTTTGGGTCAGGAAAAATTGCGCGCATGAAAAAACAAATCGTCCCATTCGTTTTGCTGGCATTGCTGTTCGGACTTTCGGCTTCAGGACTGGCGCAAACCTACGCGATCAACTGGTCCACGATTGACGGTGGTGGCGGCACGAGCACCGGCGGCGTTTACTCGGTGAGCGGCACGATCGGCCAACCCGACGCCGGCGGCCCGATGACCAACGGTGTTTATTCGGTGACCGGGGGCTTCTGGCCGTTGCCCACGATCATCCAAACCGCTGGCGCGCCGCTGCTGGCAATCGCACCTGCGGGACCGAATCAGGCAACGATTTCGTGGTCACCAAACACCCCGGGCTTCGTGCTGCAAGAGACGTGGAGTCTGTCGCCGGCCAACTGGACGAATTCCCTCAGCGGCGCAAGCAACCCGGTCGTCGTGCCGGCGGTTGTGCCCGCCAAATTTTATCGCCTGTTCAAGCCATAGTGTGGCCGTGGAATCCCGCTTGCGAGGGGTGGGTTCATTGGCTAGGGTGCGCGCATTATGGATTACACCTCCACGCCCCCGCCCGGCACGCCACCCGCATTTCAGCCCCCGCCGCCGATCATCACGCCCCAGCCCCCTACCCGGCCACCGCGCCGGTGGGGCTGGATCATCCTTTCCATCTGCTTGTTTCTGGCACTCGGCTTTAGCGTGCTGCTCAACATCGGCTCCATGTTCAGCGGCATGTCCAATGTCAGCGGGCGACACCGCCACAGCAGCGGACCGCGGCTTGATGAGGTGACGTATAAAAGCGGCGGCCGGGAAAAAATCGCCATCGTGCCGATTGAAGGCGTGATCAGCAGTCACACCGGCGACCGGGGCGGTTACGACATGGTGGAAGTGATCAAAGCGCAACTGGATCGCGCCAAGGACGACAAGAATGTGAAGGCCGTGGTGTTGCGCGTGGATTCGCCCGGCGGCGAAGTGCTGGCTTCCGACGACATCGCCAAACACATCACGCGGTTTCAAGAATCCACGGGCAAACCCGTCGTCGTTTCGATGGGCAGTCTCGCGGCGTCGGGCGGCTATTACGTTGCCGCGCCGTGCAGTTGGATCGTGGCGAACGAACTCACCATCACCGGCAGCATCGGCGTGATCATGCACGGCTACAATTATCGCGGGCTGATGAACAAGATCGGGTTGAAGCCGATGGTGTTCAAAAGCGGCAAGTTCAAGGACATGCTCAGTGGCGATCGCGAGGACGCGGAGATTTCCCCGGAGGAACGCGCGATGGTGCAGAAGCTCATTGATGACACCTACGCGAAGTTCAAACAGGTGGTGGCCGACGGACGCAAGAACGCCCGCGAAGATAACAATGATGTGCGACCACTCGCGCCCAACTGGCAGGACTATGCCGACGGACGCGTGTTGTCAGGCAAGGACGCCAAAGACATTGGCTTGGTGGATGAGCTCGGTGATTTCGACGATGCAGTGAGTCGCGCGGAAGAACTGGGCGCCGTGAAAGGCTCGGCAACATTGGTGGAATACCGGCAGCGGGTGGATTTCGCGGACCTGTTCGGCCTCTGGGGGCAGAGCGAATCACGCGCGGTCCAAGTCAAAGTGGACCTCGGCATCGAAGCCCCGAAGATCGAAGCCGGCCGGATGTATTTCCTCGCCCCGACCTACCTGCACTGACATGAAGGGCGTCACCGTCATCCAGCATCCGTTGGTGCAGCACAACCTCACGCGGCTGCGCGACGAAAAAACGCAGTCACAGGAATTCCGGCGGGTCTTGAGCGAGGTGGCCGCGCTGATGATTTATGAAGCGACCCGCAGTTTCGCCACGGAGACACTTCCGGTGAAAACCCCGCTGGCCAAAACCACGGGGCAACGCTTGAAACGCGAAGTCGTCCTGGTGCCGGTGCTGCGGGCGGGACTCGGCATGCTGGATTCAATTCTGCAACTCATCCCCAAGGCGCGCGTCGGCTTCATCGGGTTGAAACGTCAGGAAGAAACGCTCGCGGCGCAATTCTATCACAAGAGCTTGCCGGATGATTTGCGGGAGTGCGAAGTCATCCTGATTGATCCGATGCTCGCCACCGGCGGCAGCACCGTGGCCGCAGTGCAACTCCTGCGCGAACACAACGCCCAGATCAAACAGGTGCGGCTCGTCAATCTGGTGGCTGCGCCGGAGGGCGTCCGCCATGTGCGGAAACATTTCCCCGGGCTGAAGATTTTCACCGCCGCGATTGACGCGGGCTTGAACCAACGCGGTTTCATCCTCCCGGGTTTAGGCGACGCGGGCGACCGGTTGTTTGGGGTCTGAACCCGCTAACCCGTTTAAGTTGTGCGTGTAATATTTGCTTGTCGCCTCCGGTTCTGTCCTTGAAGCTTCTCTCCTGATGCCGGCCAAAAAACAAAAACGCTCTGCCGCCAAAACTGCCCCCCGCGCCCAGCGGACCGGCAAGCCCACCAACACTCCGGGACTGGCCAAGAAATCTGCCGAAACAACTTCCCCACCCAAAAAAACCGGGGATACTTCCTTTCTCTCGAAGAAGACCGGCGAAAGCGACACCAGTTTCAAGAGGCGGGTCGCCGAGAAATTCGACACCGCCATCATGCGCAAGGTCAGCGGCGGCGTGGACCCGGAACAGTTCAAACGCGATCTCGCCGAAGCCGCCAAGATCACGATTGATACGGGTTTCTACAAAAAGGCCGAGGCCGAAGCTCCGGCGGAATTGCAGTCGCGCGGCAGTTACGATGGCGACACGGCGGTGAAACTTTACCTGCGCGAGATCGGCTCGGTGAAACTGCTCACGCCCGCCGAGGAAATCGCTTTGGCCGCTCGCATCAAGAAGGGCGACAAAAAGGCCCGCGAACACATGATCAAGGCGAACCTCCGCCTGGTCGTGAAAATCGCGCGCGATTACGAAGGCATCGGCCTGCCGCTGCTCGATCTGATCAGCGAGGGCAACATCGGCTTGATGAAGGCGGTGGAACGGTTCGATCCCGCCAAGGGCGGAAAACTTTCCACGTACGGTTCGTGGTGGATCAAACAATCCATCAAGCGCGCGCTGGCCAACCAGTCCAAGACCATCCGTCTCCCGGTGCATCTGGTGGACAAGATTTCCAAGATGCGCCGCACGGCGATGAAGTTGCAGGAGGAGTTCGGCCGCGAACCCACCGACGAGGAATTGGCGGAAGAACTGCAGACCACCCCCGGGCGCGTGGCGGCGATGCGCATGGCGTCCATCCGCCCCACCTCGCTCGACGCGCCGATCGGCGATGACGATTCGAACAGCTTTTCCGAGATCGTGCAGGACGAAAACGCCGAAGATCCCTACGAGCAACTCGAAGACAAGACCGTGACCGGCATGTTGGAAGAGATGGTGAAGAAGCTCGACTCGCGCGAGGCCACCATCCTGCGCTTTCGGTTCGGCCTCGACGGCGGCACGGAAAAAACCCTGGAAGAAGTCGGCGAGAAATTCGGTGTCACCCGCGAACGCGTCCGGCAGATCCAAAACATCGCCCTGCGCAAGATGCGCAAGATGATCGAGCGCTTTGAACGCGCCCAACGTTGAGCTTTCGCCCCCATTATCATGAGTTCATCCCCTCCCACCGCCGCCGAGATCACCCAGGCCATCCGCAACGTGCCGGACTTTCCCAAGCCGGGCATCCAGTTCAAGGACATCACGCCGGTGCTCGCCGATGCGCGCCTGTTCGCTGGAGCGATTGAATTGCTGACAGAAAAATTTCAACCCGGCAGCGTGGATGCGGTCGTCGGCATTGATGCGCGCGGCTTCATCTTTGCTGCCGCCGCTGCGATACGCCTGAACGCTGGCTTCATCCCGGTGCGCAAGAAAGGCAAGCTACCCTATCAGACCATCGAACAGGATTACGCGTTGGAATACGGTCACGCCACGGTGGCGATTCACACCGACGCGATCAAGCCCGGCAGCCGGATCTTGCTGGTGGATGATCTCCTCGCCACCGGCGGCACTTCCGCCGCTGCCGTCGCGCTCGTGAAAAAACTGGGCGGCAACATTTTGGAAGCGGCGTTCCTGATCGAACTCAAGTTTCTCAACGGCCGCGAAAAACTCGCCGGCATTCCGATCCGCTCGCTGGTCACGTATTGAAACCCGGTGCTTCCATCCTCCTGCCGGTCCGGGATTACGATTTGACCGCGACCCTTTCCTCGGGGCAGGTCTTCAACTGGGAGCAAAATGAATCCGACTGGAGCGGGGTGATCAGCGGACGCTGGGTGCGGCTCGCGGCAGTTCCCACCGGCATTCAAGCGCGGACGGCCACTCCTCAGAGCGACTGGACCTGGCTGAAGCATTTTCTCCAGACCGACGTAAACCTTGCCGAAACATTGGCAACATTTCCAGCCGACGACAAACACCTACAGGCCGCGGTGCAAGCGTGCCCGGGATTGCGATTGCTGCGGCAAGACCCGTGGGAATGCCTGGCGTCGTTCATCCTTTCCTCGACGAAACAGATCGTGCAAATCCGCCAGATTGTCCGCCTGCTGTGCGAGCGCTACGGTCAAGCAGTCGCAACGACCATTCCCGGCGTGCTTGCGCATGCGTTTCCCACGGCAGAAAAACTCGCTTCGCTGTCCGAAGCGGATTTGCGCGCTTGCAAGATGGGTTTTCGCGCGCCCTATCTTTGGTCCGCCGCCCGCCGGGTGGCTTCCGGCGAAATTGATCTCAGCCGACTCGGTTCGTTGCGCATCGCCGAAGCCCGGACGGAACTGCTGCGATTCGAAGGCGTCGGCGAAAAGATTGCCGATTGCGTGCTGCTGTTCGCATACGGTTTTCCCGAGGCGTTTCCCGTGGACGTCTGGGTGCAACGGGTGTTGACGCAGTACTATTTCCGCAATCGCCGCGTGCGCCCAGAGCGCTTGCGCCGCTTCATCGCAACGCATTTCGGGCCCAACTCCGGTTACTGCCAGCAATACCTCTTTCATCACATCCGCCTGACCAGCGGTAAAAAGCTTTCCGCTCCGAAGCGCTGATTTATTCTCCCGTCATGGGTGTGAACATCGAAGTGCTGCTAAGTCCCGCCGCGTATCAGGCGCGACGCGAACGCGGCTTTGCCGGGGCGACGTGCGTCGTCTTCGACGTGTTGCGGGCGACCAGCGTGATGATCACCGGCCTGGCAAACGGCGCGCGAAGTTTCATTCCGGTCGAGGAAATCTCCGAAGCACTGGCGTGGCGCGCTCGTCAGCCAGACGTTTTGCTCGCCGGCGAACGTGACGGTTTGCGGATCACCAACGCCAACGGTAGCGGAACGGACTTCGATCTCGGAAATTCCCCGCGCGAGTATGTCCGGGCGCGCGTCGCCGAACGGGACATCGTCACCACTACGACCAACGGCACGCGGGCGTTGCGCGCGTGTGCCTCGGCCGAGGCCGTGCTGGTGGGATCATTCTTGAATCTGGCCGCCACCGCGCAGTGGTTGGGACCACGCACGAGTAGGAAACTGATGCTCGTCTGTGCCGGGACCGGGGAATTGCCGGCATTGGAGGACATCTTGGCCGCAGGGGCGTTGGTGAAGTTGCTGACGCAGGCAAACGCAGCGATTGAATTGAGCGATGCCGCCCGATCAACGCTGCTGGCTTACCAAGCCGCGGCGGATCAACTTGAAGAAACAGTTGAAGCGGGACGTAATGGAGCACGACTGCTGGCAAATCCCGATCTGCGCGATGACGTGAAATTCTGCCTGCAACAAAATGTTTATCCACTGGTGGCCGTCCTGGGACGCGATGGGAAAATTCGGACGGCGAATTGAGGAGTCGAAGTTGCTTCCCTGCGGCGACGGCCAGACCGTCACGGCATCACCATGCCGAGGATGTTCTGTCGCGACACCGTGCCGTAAACCCGGCTGTCGGCGCTGTTGTTGCGGTTGTCGCCGAGGACAAAATATTGGTTCACGCCACAGACCCAGAGTTGCTCCCGGACTTTTGGCCCGGGATAGGTCGGCGTTTCGGGCGGCAGATAGGGTTCGCTCAATAATTTGCCGTTCACGAACAGGTGGCCGTCCTTGACGTGAACCGTATCGCCTTCTTTTGCGATGATGCGTTTGACGGCGTAGCAATTGTCCGCCGGATCGCGCAGAACGACAATCTCCTGCGGCTTCGGATCGCGCACGTGATAGATCCAGCGATTCAGGACGTAGCGCCCCGAGTCGTGCAAGGTCGGGGTCATGCTGGCCCCGATAACTTGAACCGACTGAATCACGAAGTGGGTGGCGAATTGAAAAACCGCGTACCCAAAAACGACCATGAGCAGAACGGTGGCGGCTTGCTTGAGCACCGATCGCCACAGCGCGGGACGGACGGCGCGGACCGGCTTCGGTGCGGGCGGCAGCGCGGGCGTCGGCTCGACTCGCAAATCTAATGAGGCATCCAAGTTCATGGCGCGTCTGGTTTTTTCCCTGCGTCATGATTCTCATTTTTCGAAGCTGAGAGCAACGTGTTCGATTACGTATCACGTCGTGAGAATTACGGATTTGGACTATGCCCCTGATTCCCCTTGGCAGACCGGGACAACCTAAAGGTTGGACTCCAACGAAACCGGCGCGGCCTCGCGGTTGGCGTTCACGCTTTAGCCCGAACTCCGAAGCTGAAGGGAACCGTAGTGCCGTTGCGCCCGTCGGGCAGGCTTTCCAGCCTGCCGGTGCATCGGACTTTCCAGTCCGGTGTTTCGAGGAACGGGCGACTGGAAAGTCGCCCGCACTGGCAGGCTGGAAAGCCTGCCCGACGGTTATGGCCGCGCGCCAACTTCGGAGTTTGGGTTTAGCGGGTCCGGCAGGCCAAGGGGAATCAGGGGCATCGCCCTATTACGGATTTGTTGAACGGGAACACCGCAAGCCAGTCGGAAGCGACCGGGGAAATCAAACCGCGGAAGACTGCTTTCCACCCGTGGTCTTTTCGATGGCTTCGCGGAGATTTTCGAGCAGGAACGGTTTGCTGACGATGAAGTCCACGCCTTGCAACGGATTATCCTCGGACTTGAGCATCTCGGCGTAGGCGGTGATCAAGACGATCGGTTGGGCGGGATCGAGGGCTTTGATGGCCACGGCCAGTTCGTCGCCTTTCATGGCCGGCATGGCGTAGTCGGTCAGGACGACGTCATATTTGCCTTTCTGAAAGAGGCTGAGCGCTTCCTTGCCGCTGCCGGCGGTTTCCACCTGATGCCCGTCAAACGCCAGCATCATCCGAACGGCGTCACAAACGAACGGTTCGTCGTCCACAACGAGGATGCGGCGCGGTGCAGTTGTTGGTTTGCTCATTGTTCGGCTTCCATTCGTGCTGGCAACGAACTTCAGTGTGAACTGTCTTGTTGCTTTGTAGCCAACCTTGACCCGTTTTGAAAGGGAAAGTTGGTGCCCCGGCCAGGACTCGAACCTGGGACCAATTGATTAAGAGTCAACTGCTCTACCAACTGAGCTACCGAGGCAACCAAGGTCGCGCAGCATGGCAATCTCACCTTCGCTTGTCAATCTTCTCGTCGGGCTTTTTAGCGTTGGTTGGCGGCGTTGCCTGGAGGATCAGCACCCAATCACCGGGACTCGGCGGGGTGAACGGTTGCCCGACAAGGGCCGCCTCGGCGCTGGCGACCGGATGCCGTTCGCCGGTGCGCGGGTTCAGCCAGGTGGCCTGACTGCGGGCGCGTGGCATCCAAGTAACGACTTGCGCTTCCGGTTGGTAAACCACGGTGAGGTCCTGCGCTTCGGTGGTGGTGACCACGACGCGTTGCGGGTTGCCCGCAGACTCGCTTGGGCCGGACGGGGCGCGCGAGGTGGGTCGCAATTTCCAGAATTCCTTCGTGGCGAGATGTTCCGCCAGCGGCGCGATGGCTGCCGCCCCCGGCAACATCAAGGCTTCGCGCCACGGGGCCGGCACGTCGCGCTGAAACGAGGGAACAACCCAATCGGCAACATCCTTTGCGGCGTAGCTCACGCCCGCGGGCGTGTTGAGCAAGGCGTTCCACCAAAGCTGTTGCCGGGAGAAATCTCCGTCAATCGCCCCGGCCAATCCGAAGATTTTCCCCTCGGCAGGTGGCGCGATGACAATCAAGGGCCGGGCCGGTTCTTTGTGTCGCTCCTGCGCCAACGGGCCGCCCAATAACCACGACAACTGATTGTCATCACGCACGGCGGAGGTTTGCACCCCAAGAATGTCCACCCACCGCTCGCGCCGGAACGCGTCGCAGACCCAGAAGGATTCGCCGGGCAACAGCACGACCGGCGCATGATTCACGAGATTGAACACGGCGCGACCGATGTTCTGCCAGCGCCGGGCCTGCTCGCCGGTGCTGTCACTTTCAAACGCGATGATCCATGCCACATCCTCCGCGCCCCACCGTGCCACGACGTAACGCAACAACCGGATCGCTTGATCTTCCGTCGGCCCGGTGGCGACACCGATTTCCCAGAGCGGCGCGATGGCACTAAGCAGTCCGGCTTTGTTGGCCGCAACAATCTTGGCATCCAGTTGCCGGAACGCGACCGGGTTTACTGCGATGCGATCCAGGTCACTGAAAAAAATCGTCTTACCATCGGGCGGCGCCGGAGCAAGCTGCCATTGCACGACATTGAATTTCTGTTCCGCCCGCTTCTGCGCATATTCCCGCCAGGCGGCGGGCGTGGATTTGATGACGGCCTGCCACGCGGCATCGCCCAACCAGAAGAACGGTGTGCGGTCGGCGTGCTCCAAATGCTGTTGGTCACGCGCCACCTGCACCGGACCATGTTGACTGAAACGAGTTTCACTATCGGGAGCGGTACAGAGAAATGCGCCGGTTTTGCCGTGCAGGCCGGCGTTGGCCGTGTCCGAACACATTGTGTAATAGCGCCAAGTCCCTGGGAATCCCGGCTTGAAGCGGATCTTCCATTCCCGGCCGCCATCCCAGAAGCCATAAATCCGATTCGTTTCGTCGAGCGGCGAGACGAGCAGCACGCGCAGCTCCGCCTGTTGGAGCGGATTCGTGTAAGCGACATTGCTCTTGAGGGTGAGTTCCCAGCGTTGCCACTTGGGGACACGCGCGACTGTTTCCTTGGCGCTCAATTCATTTGCCGCCAGGAAGGCCAGCAACCCCGCCAGCAGCGGCGGGCAGAATCGAAACCGGTTACGTAGTACCATGCGTCCGTTATGTGAACGCAAACCGCACAGGGTGTCAAACCCGGGAACGTGTTGAACATTTTCCGGGGCCGCGTGTCCATTCCTACAAGGCGGCGGTACCGGAAAGAACGTCGGGATGCAACAAAACCAGCCGCAGTATTTTATGAAAATGCCATCTATCTATTTACCGTTTCTGGCCGCGCGGCGAGCGGGTTTGTTTCTTGGGTTTGGGTTGGCCTGTCTCGCCGCGCTGGC
Source organism: uncultured Bifidobacterium sp. (assembly GCA_964594985.1). Taxonomy (GTDB): domain Bacteria; phylum Verrucomicrobiota; class Verrucomicrobiia; order Limisphaerales; family JADLHS01; genus JADLHS01. Next base: position 69,786 of record CAZQNQ010000007.1, on the reverse strand, counting down.
CGGTTTTGCCAAGGAAACGCCGAAGTTGTCCGTGTCCGATCGCGAAGTGGACCGCTCCGCCCGCGGCGCGAGTTATGCCAATGTCATCAAACGCGTCACGCCAAGCGTGGTGACCATCACAGCCAGCCGCACCGTGCAGGTACGCCAATTCCGCCATCCCTTCATGGATGACCCGGCGCTCCGCCGCTACTTCGGGATGGAGGATTCCAACGGTGACGGCACAGGCAAAATGCGCGAGGAAAGCATGGGCTCTGGCGTCATCGTGACGGAAGACGGCTATCTCCTGACGAACAATCACGTCATTGATGGCGCTGATGCGGACGGCGTGAAGATCGTGATGACCGACGGCAAGACCAGGTATTCCGCCAAGGTCGTGGGCCGCGATCCCCGCACCGACGTGGCGGTGCTCAAGATTGATACCACAAAAAAACTTCCGGCGCTGACGCTGGCCGACAGCGACAAACTGGAAGTGGGCGATGTGGTGCTGGCGGTGGGCAATCCGTTCAACATGGGGCAAAGCGTTTCCAGCGGCATCATCAGCGCGCTGGGCCGCGGCTTCGGAATTCTGGGCCGGCAAGGCTACGAGGATTTCATCCAGACCGACGCTTCCATCAACCAAGGCAATTCCGGCGGCGCGCTCGTGGATGCGGAAGGCCGCTTGATCGGCATCAACCAATCCATCGCCAGCCCGAGCGGCGCGAATGCCGGGGTTGGTTTCGCGGTGCCGATCAACCTCGCCCGTTCCGTCTTGGAACAGTTGATCTCGAACGGCAAGATCACGCGCGGCTATCTCGGTGTGAAGTTGCAGGCCATCACTCCCGAACTCGCCGAGGCATTCCACTTGCCGGACGCCTCCGGCGCGCTGGTCGGCGAAGTGCAACCCGGCACGCCCGCCGCCAAGGCCGGCATACAGGACGGCGACGTCATCATCGGATTCAACGGCAAGGATGTGAACGACTCGGCGCACTTGCGCATCATGGTCGCCCAGACGCCGCCCAAGACCGCAGTTTCCTTCAAAGCGTTGCGCAACGGGCAGTCAAAAGACTTCAGCGTCACGCTGGCCGAGTTGCCGGATGAAATGGTCGCCAGTCGGAACGATGATCCATCCGAGCGTTCGGCGGAAGCCCGCCGCAACAGCCTGGCGGGAGTTGAAACGATGGACCTGGACCGCGAAACACGGCGGCAGTTTGACATCCCCAATCGCGTGCGCGGCGTCGCGGTGACCAAGGTGGAAGCAGATTCCGCCGCGGCAGAGGCCGGCCTGCGCCCGGGTGATGTGATCATTGAAGCGAACCGGCAACCCGTGCGCAACGAACAAGAACTCGCCGAACAACTCGACGCGGCGAAGGGTAAACGCGTCCTGCTGCGCGTGTATAATCAAACCGGCGGACAAAGCGGTTCGCGCTATCTGTCGGTGGATCTCAACAAGAAATAATTTACGGGTTGCTGTTCCGCGCTCCGGTCGAACCGTCGCTGGTTCGACCGGATTTTTTTGCCTGTCCCCTGCCCCTTCGCACACTCAGAGCCTGTCTGCAAAATCCGCGCCGGAAACCCGGAGCAAGGATGCTCCGGGCACCCGCGGGCAGGATGCCCGCGCTACGCCGTAACGCAGGCATCCTGCCGGCGGGTTCGGGCGGCATCCCTGCCGCCAATTCCGGGATTTCAAACCGGCTCTCAAAAAGCCGGCGGCGCGCGTGACATAATGATGTAGGCGCAGCTTGGAACTGTCGGCGCATAATGAAATCGGACTTGCTCCGTATGGCGCTGCTTCGTCACTGTCTGCGGCAACGAACCAGACGTTTCCAATCAATTCATGAGCCAGACCTCCGACCAACGTTCCGCCGACTTTCTCAAGATCGCCGACCAGTTCAAACTCGGCTCCCTGACGACCGAATCCTCCCATCCCGTCACCGCCAATCTCAGCGAGGTGGCGAAACAGGACATCGCCGCCGGACTGAAGTTGTTGTTCGACGTGGACGATGATGTGGTGCGGAAGTATCGCGAGTTCGCGGAGTCGGGCCGGGCGCGAAAGATTGCCGACACGGTGCTCGCGGCGCTGAAGAACGGCGGGAATCTTTACTTCACCGGCTGCGGCTCGACCGGGCGACTGAGCATCCAACTCGCGTCCATCTGGCGCGATTACTGGCAGCAGGTAGGGCGCGTCACTCCGTGCGCGCCGTCGTCTGACAAGCCAAACAGCGGCGCGCACGGAGTGACGCGCCCTACCAGCGACTGGGAAAACCGCGCCTTCCCCGTGATGGCCGGCGGCGACTTCGCGCTCATCAAAGCTGTCGAGGGCTTCGAGGATTTCACTGCGTTCGGCAAAAAGCAGATCGGCGACCTCGGCGTAAACAGCAAGGATGTAGTGTTCGCCATCACCGAAGGCGGCGAAACGTCGTTCGTCATTGGCACAGCATGGCGCGGCGTGGAAGTCGGCGCGAAAGTTTACTTCGTTTACAATAATCCCGACGACGTGCTCTGCGAACACGTCCAGCGCAGTCGCGAGGTGATTCAAGACGCGCGCATCGAGAAGATCAACCTCACGACCGGCCCGATGGGCATCACCGGCTCGACGCGGATGCAGGCCACCAGCATCGAACTCGCCGTGATGGTGACGATTCTGGAAATGGTTGTGCGCGACCTGGGAGCGCCGGCGTCTCGCCGGCGTGTTCCTGAACCAGACCAACCCGCCGCCGAGACGGCGGCGCTCCCGGGAAAATTTCTCACCAAGCTTACGGAGCTGCACGCCACGTTGAAATCGCCCGAACTTCTCGCGCAACTCGCGAAACTCACGGCGATGGAGGAATCCGTTTATCGCGCCGGACGGAAGAACAATTACTTCGCCGACCGCGTGGGCATTGACATGCTCACGGACACGACCGAACGCTCCCCGACGTATTGTACCCCGCCCTTCCGCAAGTTCGATGACACGACCGCAACGGAGTCATGGGCGTTTCTCTACGTGCCTTACGCGAACTCCGATCAGGCTTGGGAACGCGTGTGCAAACGCAAACCCCGCTGCATCGAGTGGAAGCCCGAAGACGTGCGCAGCCTCGTGCCGGACGACAAGTATCCGCGCACCGTCGAGATCATCGGCAAGATCAGCTACGCGGAACTGATGCGCTTCCGCATCGGACTGGACGGCATCCAGAATCGCCCGCTCGGCCCCGGCGACAGCGCGGTGGGACTGGTCATCGAAGCGGAGCAGGATTCGTTGCTAGACCCGCGAGGGTTTCATCGCGTGCAGTTAGAGAATGCCGTGAAAGCAGGCGCGAAGACTGGTTTGATCTACGTTGGCAGCGAAGTGGGTTGTCGTGAGATGAAGGAGTTCGTGGCGCAATGGAATCCCAGTTGCGCGGCAGTTTTCCTCACTGTCCCCGACACCGGCCTGCTCCTCAACGGCGTGATGCGCGTCGGCCTGAAGATGCTGCTCAACACGCTCTCTACCTGCACGATGGTGCGGCTCGGGCGCGTGATGGGCAATTACATGATCTGGGTCGTGCCGAGCAACCTGAAGCTCATTGACCGCGCGACACGCTACATCCAGAAGCTCACCGGTCTTGATTATGTGCAGGGAAACAAATTGCTGTTTGAGGTGTTTGAATACGTCGAACCGCGCATGAAGGCGGATCAGGCGTATCCGCCGGTCGTGGGCGTGAGTGTGATGCGACACCGTCACGGCTTGAGCAACGAGGAAGCGGAGCGACGATTGATGGCAGAACTGGCCTGAGTTGCGAACATCGGCATTGCCAAACGCAGCATCCTTTCCGACACTGGCGCACACGAGGCTGGGCCAAACACCAGTTGGGATGCACATGAGCTTCAATAAGAAACTGTTCGTCGGCGCGATTGCGCTGCTTTCACTTTTGTTCCCGGGGATCGTTTCCCGCGCGCAGGACTTCCGGCTTGGGGTAAGCGCGACACCGGATCCAGTCAACATCGGCAGCACGCTGACCTACACCGTTTATCTGACCAACAACACTCCATTCCCGTGGTCAAATGTTTATGTCAGCAACAAGTTCTCCGCGGCGGTGATCTTCACGGGACAAAGCAGCTTCCCCACCAACCAGCCGGCGTTTACGAACAGCACTGAAATTGTCTTCCCGGTCACGGGCGTGAATCCTGGCACGAGTGAATACAGCTTCACCTTGGTTCCGCAAACCGCCGGAGCGTTGACAAACCAAATCACCGCTTTGGCCATCGGCCAGCCGGCCACCCTGGTCACGACAAATTTCACCACCCAAGTCAGCGCGCCGACGGCGGACCTAGCCATCACGATGACCAATGCCGTTGCGGGAGTTTTTGCCGGCGGCACCAACACCATCGGATTGACCGTATCCAATCTGGGACCAAACGACGCCACGGGAGTTGTCGTGACCAATGCCTTGCCCACCAGCTTCCAGTTTCTGAGTTTTACCCCCGCCAATGCGAGTATCGCCACCAATGGCAGCATTCTGACCTGGACCATCGGCACGTTGACGAACGGCGGCAGCACCCAGTTGCTGGTTGCGGTTCGCCCCACCGTCGGCGGCGCGTTCACCAATCTGATCGCCACCGTCACCGGAAGCACCCTGGATAACATCACCACCAACAACGCCGTCACGAACAGCATGATCGTGGAGGAAATCCAGTCCACGAACCTGAGCGCCATTGTGACCTCGCCGCAACAATTCAATCCCCAGACCGGCCTGATGGAAGAAGTCGTGCAGGTCACGAACAATGACACGATCCCGGTTGATGCCGTCCGCCTGTCCGTCATCGGCTTGGGAACGAACCGCCTTTACAATGCCACCGGCACAAACAACGGCAACCCTTACGTCCAGCACAACGCCACGGTCAATGCGGGCGCTTCGGTGAGCTTGCGGCTCGAATACTTCGTCCGCACCCGCACCCCGTTGACCAATCTGACTTATCGCGCCACGGGCGTGACCTTCACCAGCCCCACCGTGCCGACCAGTTCATCGCCCATCATCACGTCAATGCAACTGACTGCGGGTGGTTTTCTGATCGAGTTCCAATCCATCCCGGGCCGCAGTTACACGATTCTTTACGCGAACGACATGAGTTTCACCAATGCCTTGGCCGCCCAACCGGCCATCGTCGCTCCAGCGGACCGCGTGCAATGGATTGACAATGGCCCGCCCAAAACCATCAGCACACCGGCCAATGCGGGCTCGCGCTTTTATCGCGTGCTGCTCAATCCCTGATTTCCTCCGCCTCGTTATGAACAACTGTCGCCTGCGAAAACTAAGCCCCCGCCTCTGGCCGCTGTTCCTCGTCGCCTCCATCGGCGCGGGCTTGGCCCAAGACGGAAGTTGGGGCGGTTTCTGGTTGGAAAAATCCAATGACGACGACTATTGGCCCAAGCATTTCCGGGTCGGCGCGATGGCGGGCCTGAATCTGAAAGCCGACTTCCGCATGAGCGGAACGTTCGCCGTTTCCGGCAGCAACCCAGGCACGATCCAGAACGGGACGGACCACTATTACGACGATGGTTACGTGCGCGTGGATGAGAACCCGCTCCACCCGACTGATTTTTGGACCTCATATTGGGGCTACAACAGTGCCGGCCAAGTGAGTGGCACCACCTTGTCCTATCACAGCGCACATACCTTCACCGCCAATGGCAGCTCCAGCGCGACCGGCGACGTGCAACCGGGCCTCGACATCGTCTATGGCACCCATTTGTTTAACTGGGGCGACGCGCTGATCGGCTGGGAATTGGGCTTGGGCTGGCTGGAAACCTCGATTGAAGACAACAATCCGGTGACCATCTCGGCCACGCGCACCGTTCACAACTACGACACCGGGACCATTGTTGTGCCTTCCGCGCCCTACAACGGTGGCCCCAGCGGCATCGGACCAAACATCAAAAACATCCCAACCGCACAAGGAGATCAAACCATCAGCGGCACGGTCAGCGGACATACGCTGGATGTCTCGATCTATAGCGTGCGCCTCGGTCCAACGGTGTATTGGGAATTGCCGTGGAACTTCGCCACTCAGCTCAGTGCCGGCGCGGCCGTCGGATTCGTTTCCGGCGAACTGAAATACAACGAAACGCTGCTGTTCGATGATGGCAGTCGCGCCTACAACCGAGGCGGGGTCAGCGACGACCAGTTCGTTTACGGCGGTTATCTTTCCGCCACGCTGATGTTTCACGTCGAAGAACACGGTGATTTCTACCTCGGCGTGAATTACATGCCGATGAGCAGCGCCACCTTTAGCGGTGGGGGCCGGGAGGCGAGCCTCAACATGTCCGGCGCCGTTTATATTTCTGCCGGTATCAACTGGCCGTTCTAAAATAAGGCGCGGCCCGGAGTGTGGGATTGCGTGGCGGACGGCAACGCTTAAACTTGCGGCCAACAACTGTTCATCGTGCCTGCCGCCGCCAAAAATCCACCTCCGAAGAATGCCAGGCTCGGACTGATCTTCGTTTTGCTCGGCGGCTTCGTCGTCGGAGTGGCAGCGTGGCTGACCTTTTTCCCCCGCACCTCGCCAAGCAACCGAGCGGCTGGAGCCAGCAATAATTCCTTCTCCCTCGAAAGCGAGCCGCAGACTTTTGCCAGCTACGCCGGCTCAGCAAGTTGCAAGGAGTGTCATGCCGAGGCTTACGAACTCTGGGCACGTTCGCATCACGGTCTGGCCGAACGTTTGCCCGAGGCCAAACTGGATCAAGCTGCGTTTGAACCCGCGCAAACTTTCCGCCACGGCACGCAACAGACTTCGGCCCGCGCCAGCAACGGTCATTACGAGATTGTCACGACGGGCTTGCAACGCACCCAGCAAGTCTTTCAGGCCGAGCGCGTCATTGGTCATGATCCGCTGCGGCAGATGCTCGTGCCCTTCCCCGGCGGTCGCTGGCAGACGACCGAAGCCGCCTGGGATCCGCGCTCGAACGACTGGTTCAATGTCTATGGCACGGAAGACCGGCAGCCCGGCGAATGGGGACATTGGACCGGGCGCGGCATGAACTGGAACACCATGTGCGCCACCTGCCACAACACGCGTCTGCGGAAAAATTACGATGTCACCAACGACGTCTTCCGCACCGCGATGGTCGAGCGGAGCGTGGGTTGCGAATCCTGCCACGGCCCGATGAAAGCGCACAACGAATGGCAATACGCGAACAAGGGCAAGAACCTCCCCGATCCGACGATCAAGAAACTCTCCCGCGACCAGATGTTCGACACCTGCGCCGCGTGTCATTCGCGCCGCGGTGAAATCACCGGTGACCCCAAACCCGGCGACAGCTTCTTCGATCATCATCTGCTTTCCATCGTGGACGAGTCGGATCTGTTTTACGCCGACGGCCAGGTGCGCGATGAGGATTACGAAGTGACCGCCTTCATGGGCAGCCGGATGTTTCACAAGGGCGTGCGCTGCGTGGATTGTCATGACTTCCACAGCGCCAAAGTCCGTTTGCCCGGCAACATGATGTGCCTGAGTTGTCACGGCCCGGGCGCGACCAATGCCCCGCTCATCAATCCCGTCACGCACAGCCAGCACAAGGTGTTCGGCTTCGACACGAACGGCGTGATGCTCGATTTCGATCTGGGCGATTACCATCCCAAGACCATCAAGGAAACCGGCGGCGAATGCGTGAACTGCCACATGCCGCAGACGTATTACATGCAACGGCATCTCCGCCACGATCACGGCTTCACGATTCCCGATCCGCTGCTCACGAAACAATTCGGCATCCCGAACGCCTGCAATCGTTGTCACCAGGATAAGAGCACGGACTGGGCGCTGGGCTACGTCGAGAAATGGTATGGCGACAAGATGAACCGCCCCTATCGCCAGCGCGCCCAGACCATCGCCCGCTCCAAGCAAGGCGACGAAACCGCCCGCGCCGCGTTGTTGAAGATGTTGCAGACGGACGAACAGGATTACTGGCGCGCCGTCGCTGCCAATATGTTGGAACGTTGGGTGGGCGAACCACAGGTCGCAACCGCGCTCGCCGACCGGCTGACCGACACCAATGCGTTGGTGCGCCAAAGCATTATTCAAACCCTCGCCACGCTGGGCGAAACCACGTCGCCCGAAGTTCGAGCCGCGCTGAAAGCCCGACTCGATGATCCGTCGCGCAATGTCCGCGTCGTCGCCGCACAAGCTTCAGCGGCGACGGTGGATTTGTCCTCCCGCGCCGGCTCGGAGTTGCAACACATGCTGCAACACAACGCCGACCAACCGGCGGGGCAAATGCAGTTGGGCATCCTCGCCCTGGCCCGCCACGACGCCACGAACGCGCTGCGACATTTCCAGACGGCGGCAAAGTGGGACCCGTTTTCGCCGGGCATCCATCACGAGATCGCCATCGTCCTCAGTCAACTGGGCCGCCCACGCGAAGCCCTCGCGGCGTTGCAGGAAGCCGTGCGGCTCGCCCCGCGTGACGCTGAGTTCCGGTTCAAACTGGCGCTCGCCTGGAACGAACTCGGTGACTCCAAGAAAGTTTTGGCCGAACTGGAGGAAGCGGTGAAGCTCGATCCGCGTCATGCCCGGGCTGGATACAATCTCGGCTTGGCCCGACACGCGGCGGGAAATTCTCTCGGTGCAATTCAAGCGCTGCTCAACGCCGAGAGCGCCGCGCCAAACGATCCGGCGATTCCCTACGCCCGCGCCACCATCCACGCGCAACTCGGCCAAATGCGCGAAGCCCGCCAGGCCGCGAGTCGCGCTTTGGAGTTGAACCCGCAATCCCCCGAAGCCGCCGCCCTGCTTCGCCAGTTGAACAACGACCGTTGAACTTCAACATGCGCCGCCCGGTGCGAGGCATGGCTGTCACCCATTAAAATCATGACCACTGCTCATTCGCTTCCCCGGAAATGTGGACTGACAAGCAGCGTAGCACTTATTACCCTGCCCGCCCTATGAGTGCCACCAATCAACTCGACCAGCTCAAGCAATTTACCGTCGTCGTCGCGGATACCGGCGACTTCGCCACGCTCAAGCAATACGCCCCGCGCGACGCCACCACCAATCCCTCGCTCATCCTCAAAGCCGCGCAGATGCCCGAATACGCCTGGCTCGTGGACAAGGTCGTCACCGACGCGCGCAAATCCGGTCTTAGCGGTAAGGCGCTTTTACATCGCGTGCTCGATGATTTGCTGATCGCGTTCGGCATCGAGATTTTGAAAATTGTCCCGGGCCGCGTCTCCACCGAAACCGACGCAAATCTTTCCTTCGACACCGATGCGCTCGTCGCGAAAGGCCGGCACTTCATCAAGCTGTATGAAGCCGCCGGCATTCCGCGCGAACGCATCCTCGTCAAGATCGCCAGCACGTGGGAAGGCATCCGCGCCTGCGAAGTGCTCCAGAAGGAAGGCATCAACTGCAACCTCACCCTGCTCTTTTCGCTCGCCCAAGCCGTCGCTTGCGCCAAAGCCAAGGCCAAGCTCATCTCGCCGTTTGTCGGTCGTATCCTCGACTGGTATAAAAAATCCACCGGCAAAGATTACGCCGCCGCTGAAGACCCGGGCGTGGTGTCGGTGAAAGAGATTTACGCCTACTACAAAAAGTTCGGGCACGAAACCGAAGTCATGGGCGCAAGCTTCCGCAACGTCGGCGAAATCCAGGAACTCGCCGGCAGCGATCTGCTCACCATCAGCCCCGCATTGCTCGGCGAACTCCAGAAGAACACCACGCCGCTCACGCGCAAGCTCAGTCCCGAGTTCGCGAAGGAGAGCAAGCTTGAGAAGCTCGGGCTGGACGAAAAGAAATTCCGCTGGCTGCTCAACGAAAACCAGATGGCCACGGAAAAAACCTCCGAAGGCGTCCGCCTGTTCAACGCCGACGCGATGAAGCTCGAAGCCTTCATCGCGGCAAAGCTGGGTTGACGCGCCGGGTTCCCCCTCTCCCCATCGGATGGGGAGAGGGATGGGGTGAGGGGCGTGCGACTCTTGAACCGTTAATTTCAATTGGAATCATCCATGAGCAAAGGCGATCCCCGCTGGCTGGCTTGGAGCACCCGACTCCAAGCCATCGCCCAGACGGGACTGACCTTCGCCAAAGACCCGTACGACATCGAACGCTACCAAGCGATCCGCGAAATCGCCGCCGAGATGCTCGCCGCTGGCTCAGACCTCGATTTGACCGTCATCCGCAATATGTTCAGCGCGAATGATGGTTACGCCACGCCAAAGGTAGATGTGCGCGGCGTCATCTTCCGCGAGAACAAACTGCTGCTCGTGAAAGAAAAGTCCGATGGCAAATGGACGTTGCCCGGCGGCTGGGCGGACGTCTGCGAATCCCCGGCGGAAAATGTGGTGCGGGAAATCTTGGAGGAAACCGGCTTCCAAACCCGCGCCACAAAAATCCTCGCCATCTTCGACCGCAGCCTCCACCAGCACGAGCCGCCTTTCCCGTTCCACGTCTATAAACTCTTTGTCCGCTGCGAAATCACCGGCGGCACCGCCACGGTCAGCAACGAGACCGACGCGGTGGAATTCTTTGCCGAGAGTGAAATCCCGGGACTCTCCAGCACCCGCATCACCGCCGGCCAGATCCGTTGCGCCTTCGAGCACCTGAAGAATCCGCACCGCCCGACGGATTTTGACGTAACTTAACCGGTGCCAGTTGGTCTATCTGATTGTTCCGAAGCTGGCTCGCACTTTCTGGAAAATAATTTTGTCCACTTGCGGGCCGGGCTTCGACTAAACAGATGACAACGCATGGACGATCCTTCCGCAACCCAACTGGCCGAGGCCGCCCGCCACGGTGATCGCGCCGCCGCGACCCGGCTCATCGAACTGTTTTACGAACGCGTCTATGCGTTCCTGCGCCGTCACACCGGCAACGACGCCGATGCCGCCGATCTCACGCAACGCACCTTTTCCCGTGGCTGGCAGGCGTTGCCCACGTTCGCGGGGAAATCGTCGTTCAACTCGTGGATTCACGGCATCGCGCATCACGTGTATGTGGACTGGCGGCGCGCGAATCATCGCACCGAACCACGTCCCTCCGAGTGGTGGGAGGATTGCGTCGCGTCCGGGCCGACGCCGGCGGAATCCAGTTTGCAGACCGATCTGGCGGCGGCCTTGTTTGCTCGCGTGGATGCGTTGTCGCCCGAACTGCGCGACACGGTGCATCTGCATTACTACCAGGAACTCACCTTGCAAGAAACCGCCGACGCGCTGGATATCGCCACCAGCACGGTGAAATACCGGCTGCGCCAGGCGTTGGAAGAATTACAAAAACAACTTTCTGATAAACCTCGTCCCGCCGCGCCGACCGCGGCTCGCCTCCCATGAAACCCACTGAATCTCAAATTGAAGACCTCCTGCGACAGGCTCCGCGTCCGGCCGCTCCCGCAGGTCTAAAGGACAAATTGATCGGACAAATCCAGTTGCCGCAGACGGCCACGGCTTCATCGAACGGCGTGGGTTCGCTGCAATCCATGAGCTGGTGGCAACGGTGGTGGCCGGCGCTCGCCCCGGCCACGGCTTCGCTGGCATTTGCGGTGGTGATCGCGGTGCAGCAGAATGAAATTTCCACGCTCCAGCAAACCATCCGCGACTTGAACGCCACTTTATCCACCGCGACGAACAGTGCACCGGTCAGCACTCCGCCGGTAGAAAGCCCCAAGCCGGCGGCTCTGTCGGAGGCGGATGAGATCGCGCGCTTGCAGCAACGGGTGGCCGCGCTCACGACGGAGATTGGGCAATTGGAATCGGCGCAGAAGGCGAATGACGGATTGCGCACACAGCTCGCCACCCCTGCCGGACTGAGCCAGCCAGAATTGGATGCCCTCGCAGAAGCGAAGGAACGGGCGCAAGCCATCGCGTGCGTCAATAATCAGAAGCAGATCGCGCTGGCCGTACGCATTTATGTCATCGACCACGCCGACGTCAACCCTCCGGACTTTCTTACCATGAGTAATGAGTTAAACACGCCGAAAATCCTGTTCTGCCCCGGCAATACCAATCATCCGGCTGTGATGACTTGGGCGGATTTTGCATCCACCAGCTCAAGCTACGAATTTCTCACGGCCGGTGTCACCAACGCCGATACCGATCCACAACGGATTTCGACTTATTGCCGCACCCACAACATTTTCGGCCTGTGCGACGGCAGCGTGCAGAATTATTCCAAGCGCCGTTACGAAGACTGCGTCACCGAGCGGGATGGAAAACTCTATCTGGACTTGAAATCCAGCCGCACGATCACCCAGCCATGAAAACGCGTCCGTTACTCACCCTGCTCGGCTTGGGATTATTGATTGCCACCGTGGGCATGGTCGGCAAGCAACGCCAGCAATTGGGCGAACTGCGTAATCAGGCGCAGGAACTTCAAGCGCGCGGCGAAGCATTGACCAACGAAGCACCTGCCGAAGTGGATGCGCCTGTTGCAGCCGCACCGCAAGCCGGACCATCGCTGGAACTGCTGCGCCTGCGCAGCCAGGTCGGGCAGTTGGAGCGGCGCAAGCGGGAATTGGCGGGCGTAACCGAGGAAAACAAACGGTTGCAGACCCAACTGGCCGGCAAGGCCACAAACGGAACGAGCGGTGTGGCGTTGCCGGTGGGTTATATCCGCAAGTCGGAGGCGAAGTTTACTGGGTTTGGTTCGCCGGAGGATTCACTGCAGTCCTTTCTTTGGGCGATTGAGCATCGTGATCTGCCGACCATGATGCAATTCTTTGGCCCCGACCATGCCAAGCTGCTTGCGGCCGAAGTGGAAAGGCGCGGTTCGGCAGAGGATTTATTCAAAGACACAGGCGTCTTGCCCGGTCTCAACATTATCGGACGCGAGCCGAAGGAGGACGGCACGATTGTTCTTACCGTCCAGATCGCGCCCAACGATGAATCCAGCATCCAGAAAATGCCGTTCAAACAGATTGACGGTCAGTGGCGGATGTCATCCGGGTTTTAGCGCCGGACCGGCTGCCACCCCAACTCGCTGCGGCGTTACTTTTTTCGCTCCACGACGCTGTTCTCAAGCTTCACATCAGCCTCCTTGACGACGTCCTCCGCGGTGATGCCTTGGAACTTCGAGTTGAGAATCCGCACGTTGCTGATTTCCGCACCGGCAAAACCCTGCACGTCGAGTACGCGCTTGGCGTTCGCCACGGTCATGTTTTCGATGAGCAGATTGCGGACGACCGGCCGGTGCGGGCCTTTCGCGCCTTCTTCATAAACGAAGTCAATCTGCAACGCGGCATCCGCCACGGTGCCGACCTTGATGTTACGGACGAAAATGTTCTCCACCACCCCGCCGCGCACGGCGTTGGATTTGAAGCGGATCGCCCGATCCAGATTCGGACTGTCCATGGTGCAATCCTCGACGAAGACATTGCGGCAGCCGCCGGAGATTTCGCTGCCGATGGTCACGCCGCCGTGGCCTTCCTTCATGTTGCAACGGCGGATGACGACATTCTCCGTGGGGATGCCGATGCGGCGCCCGTCGTTGTTGCGACCGGACTTGATGGCGATGCAATCGTCGCCCGTGTCGAACACGCAATCCTCGATGAGCACATCGCGGCAGGCTTCAGGGTTGCAGCCGTCGTTGTTCGGGCCATGCGTTTCGATATGCACGCCGCGCACGATCACGTTGGTGGACAACACCGGATGGATTTCCCACATCGGAGAACGCACGATGCGCACGCCTTCGATCAACACATTCTGGCAGCGGAACGGCTCGATGAAACTTGGCCGCAGATAATCGCCTTCGCCGAACCGGCGTTCCGCCACGGGCGTCCCCTGCTCCACCATTTTGCCGAGCCGGTCCCGCGCGGCTTTCTGGTGCGGCATGCCGTTCTGCCAACCGTATTCCTTTTTGCCCTTCCACGGCCACCAATTGTCGTTCGCGGCCTGGCCATCCAAAACGCCCGCGCCGGTCACGGCGATGTTCTGCGCTTCGTACGCATAGATGAGCGGAGAATAATTGTAACATTCCATGCCCTCGAACCACGAACGCACCGCCGGCAGATACGCCTGGGGATCGGTTTTGAATTTCAGCGTCGCGCCGTGATCGAGATGGAGATTTACGCCGCTCTTCAACTGGATCGGCCCGGTGAGATATTCGCCCGCGGGAACAACCACGCTGCCGCCGCCAGCCTTGTGACAGGCTTCGATGGCTTGCGCGATGGCCTGGCTGGCGTCGGATTTGCCGTCGGCTGCCGCGCCGAATTTGGTGATGGGAAATTCCTGATCGGGAAAGACGGGCGCTTTGATGCGCGCGAGGATGGCGGCAACCTGTTCCCATTCCTTGCTCGCGCTGGTTTTGACCGGAGCCGCCCCGGCCGTGCCGCCGCGCTTTTCAACCGTCATCGGCAGGTTGTTCAACTTTTGAATCTCGATGCCCGCCAGCACAAACGGCCCCACACCTTTGAGATCGTTGTCCACGATCGGTTCGCGCATGTAATAGTCATACGAACCGTCGCGACCATAACCAAGCCCCGCCACGGAACAGCATTGTGTGAGCGTTACTTCGCCGCTGTCGCTCCGCTTGATCTGGCGTTGCAACATGCCGCGATAACCACGCTCGATGGCCGGCGCGTAACGGGCGCGGTCGAGATAACCCTCGTTGACGCCCTTGGCCATCGTATAGACGAACATGGCGGCGGCCGTCGCTTCGAGATAGTTCTTCTCGCGCCCGCCTTGATCCATGACCTGCCACCAGAGACCGCTGTCCTTGTCCTGCCATTTCACGATGCCTTCGCAAACCTGATTGACCGTCTTGATCACCTCCGCGCGGCCCGGATGATTGCGCGGCAGAAAATCCAGCACGTCCACGCACGCCATCGCATACCAGCCGAGGCCGCGGCCCCAATAGTTTGACGACGTGCCCGTGGTGCGGTTGGCCCAGTCTTGTTCCCGTTTCTCGTCCCAGCCGTGATAATACAAACCTGTCTTCGGCTCGTAGAGATGCGCGTTGATCAATCGGAATTGCTTGAGCACGTCCTCGTAATCACCCGCCGCCCGCGCGGAATCGTAGCGCAACGCGTACTCCGCATAGAACGGCGCGCCCATGAACAGACCGTCGAGCCACATCTGCGAGGGATAACGCTGCTTGTGCCAGAAGCCGCCTTCGCTCGTGCGCGGGTGGGTTTCCAGTTGCTTGCGGAGCAGATCGGCGCATTTCTTGTAACGCTCCTCTTTCGTGAGTTCGTAAAGCGCGATGACCGTCTTGCCGGGCGCGATGTTATCAATGTTGTATTCCTCCATCTTGAAACCCTGGATGTCGCCGTCCGGCTTGATGAACGAGCCGATGGTATCCTTGCTGAACTCGACGAACTTCTGGTCGGGCACGTGTTGGTTCAACTTGAGCAACGAGAGCGTGAACAGGCCGGCGGTGTAATCCCACTTCACTTTCCGACCTTCGCGCCACGCGCGTTTGTCGCCGAGCCGCGCGGTCTCCGAGTCCGCCATGGCGACGGACCATTCGAGCGGCGTCAGGCCGAAATAATTCTGGCGGGCCTCGGCACTGGTCGGAGCGGCGGGTGATTTCCCGATGGCGCTCAGGAGCAACAGCAGGACAACAAAGTATCGTGGCATGGCTTTCATGTTTTGTTCGACGTAATGGGAAACAGGTTCTTCAGTTTCAAGTCAAAGCCAGCCGCTGTCGAGGGCGACGTATCCGCGAATCCGGCAAACCAGCGGGAATTTTAGGAACTGGCGGGACGCAGAGTGTAACTGAAACTGCCGGCCATCCTGGGAGCGCTGGCGTCTCGCCGGCGAGCTTCTGGCGAAATCAGCTCATGGAACTTGCCGGCGAGACGCCAGCACTCCCGGGAAAATCGTCCTCGCACGACCCTTCCAGTCACACCCCGGACAATCCCTGTTGCGCCGGTCGCCCGCGTTCCGCTAAACTCCGCCCCCTTGATTGATTACGTAAAGAGCCGTTTGTCCCGAATGAAAAAGACCGAAGAACCAGAATCCGTTTTGCCTGCCTCCGAAGCCACGCCGGCGGCTGAGGCCGCCCCCGAACCCGCCCCGGTTGCGGAACAACCCGCGCCCACCCCGGAACAGCTCGCCGACCTGCAAACCCGCGCCGCCAAGGCCCAGGAAAACTGGGATCGGCTGCTGCGCACCACGGCGGACTTCGACAATTTCAAGAAACGCGCCGCGCGCGAAAAACAGGACGCCATCAAGTACGCCACGGAAAGTTTGCTCCAGAAGGTCATCCCCGTGCTCGACAACTTCGAGATGGCGCTCGCCGCCGCGCAGAACAGTTCCGCCGATGGACTCAAGTCGCTGCAGGACGGCGTGGCGATGATTCATTCACAACTCAAGAGCACGTTGACCGAAGCCGGCCTCGAAGAAGTGGACGCCACCGGCAAGCCGTTCGATCCAAATCTGCACGAGGCCGTCTCACAGCAGGAATCCGACACGGTCGCCGAAGGCCACGTGCTCCAGCAATTGCGCAAGGGCTACAAACTCCGCGAACGCCTCCTCCGCCCCGCGACGGTCATCGTCGCCAAGAAACCCGAGACGCAAGCGTAAGTAATCCAGAAATCTCAAATCGAAACCCTTCCCGATGGCCAAGCGCGATTACTACGAAGTCCTCGGCGTCAACCGTGACGCGGCGGCGGATGACATCAAAAAGGCCTATCGCAAGCTGGCCGTCAAATATCATCCCGACAAAAACCCCGGCGACAAATCCGCCGAGGAAAAATTCAAGGAACTGGGCGAGGCGTATGAAGCGTTGAGCGATCCGCAGAAGCGCGCCGCGTACGATCAATACGGTCACAACGCCTTCGATCCCCGCGCCCGCGCCGCCCGCGGCGGCGGTGGCGGTGGCGGCGGTTTCCACGATCCGTTCGATATTTTCCGCGACGTCTTCGGCGGCGAAGGTGGCGGCAGCATCTTTGAACAATTCTTCGGCGGTGGCGGCGGCGGACGACAAGACCCGTCCGCTCCCCAACGCGGCAACGACCTTCGCTTCGATCTGGAAATTTCATTTGAAGAAGCTGCGCTCGGTTGCGAGAAGGAAATCTCCGTCACCAAGCCGGATCGTTGCGACAAGTGTGACGGCTCCGGCAGTGAACCCGGCTCCAAGACGCGCACCTGCGGCACTTGCAATGGTCGTGGCCAGGTCATCACGTCGCGCGGCATTTTCAGCATCGCGCAAACCTGTCCCCAATGTCAGGGTGCGGGCCGCGTCATTGAGAAGCCGTGTCACAGTTGCAGCGGCTCGGGTCGCAAGGATCGCACGAGCAAAATCACTTTGCGCATCCCTGCCGGGGTGGACGCGGGCTCACGCCTGCGCTCTTCGGGCAATGGCGAGAGCGGTTTGCGCGGGGGGCCGGCGGGCGATCTTTACGTCGTACTCCACGTCAAGGCCCACGACATTTTCCAGCGCGACGGCGACGATCTGCTCTGCGAAGTGCCGATCAGTTTCGTGCAAGCCACACTCGGCACGGACGTGCAAGTGCCGACGCTCGCTGAGAAGGCCACGATCAAGATTCCCGCGGGCACACAGCCGGGGACGCTGTTCCGCCTGCGCGGCAAGGGCGTGAAAAATCTGCAAGGCTACGGCCATGGTGATTTGCACGTCCGCATCAGCGTGGAAGTGCCAACGCACCTGACCCACCAGCAGCGCGCGAAGTTGCAGGAGTTCGCCGAAGCGTGCGATGAAAAGGTGAACCCGATCAGCGCGAGCTTTTTCGAGAAAGCCAAGCGGTTGTTTCGGTAAACGGAGCGCCGGCCTCCGGCCCGGCGTGTTGCAAATGCCGCATGAAATGGTGTTTTGAACCGCCCTCACCCCGGCCCTCTCCCCCGGGAGAGGGAGAACCTTGCGCCGCTCCTTCTGATTTCCAGCCGCTGAATTTGAAATGGGCGCGGCGGCGGGCGCGTAGGGCAGGCTTTCCAGCCTGCCAGTGCGGGCGACTTTCCAGTCGCCCGGTTCAGCGGAACACCGGACAGGAAAGTCCGGTGCACCGGCAGGCTGGAAAGCCTGCCCTGCTGGCACTACCAAAGCCCATCCCCTCTCCCCGGGGGAGAGGGTCAGGGTGAGGGCGAGCATTTCCAAAAATCATGCATCGCTTCTTTCTTCCTCCGGCGCAGTGCAACGGTGATCTCATCCAACTCACCGATGACGAAGCGCATCACGCCACGCGGGTGTTGCGCATCGAGGCCGGTGAAAGCGTGGTTGTCCTTGACGGTGCCGGCCACACGCTGGATTGCAAAGTCGGCGAAGTCACAAAACGCACCGTGACGCTGTCCGTGACGCGAAAAACTTTCTCCCCGCCCCTGCCCTGCCAGATCACGCTGCTCCAAGCCATTCCCAAGGCGAAGGCGATGGATTACATCGTCCAGAAGGCGACGGAACTCGGCGCGGCACGCATTGTGCCGATCCTGTCCGAGCGCGTGGTCGTGCAACTGAACGAACGCGAAGCCGCCGACAAAGCGGAGAAGCTGCGGCCCGTCGCCATCGAAGCCATCAAGCAATGCGGCTCACCGTGGCTGACGAAGATCGAACCGCCCGTTTCGCTGAAAAATTTTCTGGCGCGCGGCGAAAAGTTTGAACTGCCTTTGGTCGCGTCGTTGCAAGATGGCAGCCAGCATCCACGCGAATTCATCCGCCAGTTCCGCGAACAACACCAACGGTTACCCGCTACTGCTTGCGTCTGGATCGGGCCGGAGGGAGATTTCACGCCGACTGAGATGGACTTGCTGCGCGCCAGCGGCGCATTGCCCGTCACGCTTGGTCGCCTAGTGCTCCGCAGCGACACCGCCGCCATCTACAGCCTGTCCGTGCTGAACTACGAGTTGCAGACTTAGAGTCTGTATCAAAATGAACTTTTTGCTGCGGCAGGTAGGGCGCGTCAGTCCCTGCGCGCCGTTCCGTTCCAACCAAACGACGGCGCGCAGGGACTGACGCGCCCTACCTGCAACGGTCATTTTGCATACGCGTTCAATTCCGATTGCTGCTGCGCGCGACGTTCAGGAAGTAGAGCAGTTGCATCACCGAAGTGACCAACGCCGCCACGTAAGTCAACGCCGCCGCACCCAAGACCTTGCTGACTCCGGCGCTTTCCTCCGAACGCACAATCCCGAGGCGGAGCAGTTGTTCCTTGGCGCGCTTGCTCGCGTCGAACTCCACCGGCAGCGTCACCAGTTGGAACAACATCATGATGCTGAACACCCCGATGCCGACATATACCAGTCCGCTCAACTTCAAAAAAACGCCCAGCATGAACAGCACGATCCACGCGTAACTGGCGATCTGCGTCGCCGGCACGAGGGCCGCCCGCAATTGCAACGGCGCGTAGCCAACTTGATGTTGCAACGCGTGCCCCGCTTCATGCGCCGCCACGCCGACGGCCGCGACGGATTGCCCGCGAAAGTTTTCAGACGACAAACGCAAAGCCCGCTTCGTTGGATCGTAGTGATCGGTCAGATGGCCGGGCACTTCCTCGACGGGCACGTGGTGGAGTCCGGCGCGATCCAGAATCTCGCGCGCCGCCTGCGCGCCGCTCAGACGCGAGGCCAAACCCACGCGACTGTAGCGACCATAGGCCGACATCAACTTGAATTGCGCCCACAAACCAATCAGCGCGGCGGGCAGCATGAACAACATGTATAACGGATCAAAAAACATAATTTCGCCTCTCTCGTCAGGTTGACAGTTTTGTTACCGACCCGTTCAATCTAGCGGCGAACGTGCCAACTGTCGAAGGACGGATTTTACGGGAAAAATGTCGTCAGGCTCAATCCTTATCAGGCCAGCACGACACAACTGCGCCACGGCCCGACGCGCGTTTTGGCGCAACCGAAGCAACTGCTCACTCCTTGTCGTAGCGCTTTGAGGACTCGACGAGCTTTAGTGCCCGGTCATACGCGGCGCGTTGTTCAGGTGTTTCGATGTAAGGCAACAGCTCTTCGGGCTTGGCAGGTTCGCGCCCGGAGTTCGCCGCCGCATACGCCTTCATGACGGGGTCGAGCGTTTTGAGGGCGGTTTCGATCGGACCATTCCATGCGTCTACCCCCGCCGAACCCCACCCGTTCGGACCAACCCCGATGCGCGAATCCAGTTCTGCATCCACCGGCAACTTTGTGCTGATGATATAATCCCCGCCCATGCCAAGACTGGGAATCTGATCCTTGGGCAAGATCGCGTAACGCTGCAAGACGGCCTCGTTCACCGGCGCTTTGAAATAGGGCTGCAGTTGCAAGAGGTCGGCGGGAAAATTCTCGTTGTTCGCCGCCAGATACTTCCTCAGTGCCGACTGGAGGTCGCTGGCAAACCTCCCCTCCATCCTATTCCGCAATCCGCTCATTGCCCGGCGATAATCTTCCTCGGTGTCCAGTTTATGCCGGGCAGCATCGAGCCAGTCTTGCGTAGTGGCCAATTGCAGCTCAGGAATCCCCGCGCCGGGGTTTCGCTCCAGATGCTGCTTCAATTGTCCGACCCGCTCGCGCCAGGCAATCGCCTCGGCCACGGCGGGATCGTTGGTCGCTCCATTTTGCAGCCGGGCGAGTTCCTGGGCATCGCCACGCCACCGGCTCACTTCGTTGCGCAGTTTTAACAATTCGGCCGTGTTGCGATTCAACCGTTCATTGTCGGTGCTCAGGGCGGCGATCTGATTGGTCGCATCCACCAAGGCCCGATTGAATTCTTGCAGTTGCTCGTGTAATGACGCTTGCTGTTGCTGGAAGGTTTGCGATTCAGCGCGGAGCCTGGAGGCTTGGCTCGCTTCATAAATTCCCACCCCGGCAAAAATCGCGATGGTGGCGGCGACAAGTGTTTTCTGAAACGTGGTCATGGCGATGGCTTTCGTTGTGGTGACAGTTGTGGTGGCGGCAAGGCTCGCTCCCGTCACTGCGACAGCAGTGGAAATGGTGAGCGCCAGCCCCACCGGAGCAGCTTGCACCGCATTGGTCGAAATGACGACGGCCAGGCCGCTTGCACCAACGGTAACGCCGCGCCGGGCAAAGAATTCCCGCAGCCGCTCCACCGCACGGCTCACGCGCTTTTGCGCGGCATCGTCGGTGACGCCGAGTTGCTGGCCGACTTCGCGCAGGGATTTGTTCTCGAAATAACGCAACAGCACCGCCGCGCGATCCGCGTCGTCCAACGCCGACACGGCTTCGTCGAGCAGCGGTTCGATGTGCGTCCAGTTGGCGTCCGGGGTGTTGGTGGCATTCATCTCGGTGGCGATTTGTTCGCGCAACTGCCGGCGCGCTTCCCGGCGGACGACATCAATCGCCGTGCGTCGGGTGACTTGATGCAGCCAGGCGGCCAGCACCGTGTCCGCCCGCAACCGCGCCGCCTGCCGGGCCAGGTCGCTGAAGACGGATTGGGCGATCTCCTCGGCCAATTGCGGGGCGCGGACCTGTCGCAAGGCGGCGGAATAGACCAGGTTCACGTGACGGCGAACCAGTTCCGTAAAGGCCGCTTCCGCCTGATTCCGGCGGTAGTGCTGCAACAATTCCCAATCGGTCTCGCTCATGTTCAGAAGCATATCGCCACCGGGCCGGAGAATCCGACAAGGAATTTTCACGTGTATTCGATTGACCTGCTTGGTGCGCCCTCTAAATTTCGCGGCATGAGCATTTGTTGCATCCGGAAACATCTCCCTTTGTCCACCCGCCTTATTTCATCCGTCTTGAAGCGTTGCCTCCTCCTGAGCGTGCTGGTCCTCGCCTGGAACGGCAACCTCGCCACCACGCGCGGGGCGGCGGCGGACGATCAGTATCTGAAGATTTTCACCAGCATCGAACAAGCGGACGAACTGGTGGCCAAGAACAAATCGGTCGAAGCGAAAACCAAGTATCTCGAAGCGCAAAAACAGTTGCACCAGTTCCGGAGGACGTTCCCGACGTACAACGCCAAACTGGTCAACTTCCGCCTCAACGATCTCAACAACAAGATTGAAGCCCTCGCGCGCGTTGAGGCCGCCACCGCCTCCTCCAACGCCATCACGACCATCGCCATCACGCATCAGCCCGCCGCCGCCGGCCTGCAGATCAAGCTGCTCGAAGCGGGTACCGAGCCACGCCAGACGTTGCGCCTGCAAGCCAAGGCCCAGGAAGTGCAGCGGGTGAAAATTTCCGCGCGCATGACCATGGGCCTCTCCATGCAGGGCCAGCCGGAACAGACGATCAAGACGCCCACCGCCGTCATGTCCGCCACAATCACCACGCAGGAAGCCAATGCCCAAGGGGAGATCGGTTACGAGGTTGTGATCAACGATGTGGCGGTGCAACCCGAAGCAGGCGCGTTGCCGCAAACGGTCGAGCAAATGCAAAAGTCTTTGGACGCCGCCAAAGGCACGGTGTTGCAAGTGATCATGACCGACCGCTACCAGACGAAAAAGATCGAAGCCAAAAGCTCTCTCCTCGCCACCCCCAGCGCCAAGGATGACCTTGATGTTTTGAAAGAAACCATTTCGAATTCGGAGTTTGTGCTGCCGGAGGAAGCCGTCGGCGTCGGGGCCAAATGGGAACTGAAGCACAAGAAGAAGAAGCGCGGCATGATGGTGGATGAAACCGTTGTCCACGAACTCACGGCCATCGAAGGCAGTGTCATCACCGTCAAGAGCACCTTAACCCAAAGCGGCGCGAGCCAGAAAATCAGCAACCCGGTCATGCCGGCACTCAAGGTGGACATGAACAAGATGACCGGCACGGTGCTGGAAACCACCACGGTGGACCTCACCAAAGCCCGCCCCACGCATCAGACCATCAACGAGTCCAGCGAAGTCAACCTGAGCATGGCCAACGCCGGACAAAAACAGAACTTGATCATGAAGTCCGAGACCCAAAGCACCTTGGAATCGGAATAAGCCGGTTCCTGAAACCGCCACCTCGCCATGCCTCCGCGCAAAAAACGAATCGGCATCCTCACCGCGGGCGGGGACAGCCCCGGCCTCAACGCCGCCATTCGCGGCGTCGGCAAAGCGGCGCTCGACGCGGGCATGGAGATCGTCGGTTTCCGCGATGGCTTTCGCGGCCTCGCCGAAAATCTCACCATCAAACTCGACAAGCGCGGGCTGGCGGGAATTTTGACCGTCGGCGGCACGGTGCTCGGCACGGGCCGGGACAAACCGCATCGCATGGAAGTCCACGGCCACGTCCGCGACATGCGCGATGTGATCGCCCGGAATTATCACAAGTTGAAATTGGATGCGCTCGTCTGTCTGGGTGGCGGTGGAACCCATAAGAACGCGCTGCGCCTGATCGAAAAAGGGCTGAATGTTGTCACGTTGCCCAAGACGATTGACAACGACCTCGCGCTGACCGACACGACCATCGGCTTCGACACCGCGCTCGGCATCGCGACGATTGCGATTGATCGCCTGCACAGCACGGCGCACAGCCATCATCGCATCATCATCGCGGAGATCATGGGACATCGCGCTGGTTGGCTGGCGTTGGGCGCGGGCATCGCGGGCGGCGCGGATGTGATCCTGATTCCCGAAATCCCCTACGACGTCCGCAACGTCGCCGCCGCCATCCGCCGCCGCAAACAGTACGGCACGAACTTCAGCATCGTGGCCGTGGCCGAAGGCGCGATGCCGATGCGTGAAGCCGCGCACTTTGCGATCGCCGCGCGGCATAAGAAAGAAGCGAAGAACAAGACCGAGAAAGCCCGCGCCAAGAAGGAATTGATCCACCTGCGCGAACTGCATGCCGGCCACACGATGCGTCTGGCCAAGCAACTGGAGGAACTCACGCGCCTCGAAGCGCGTGTGACCATCCTCGGCTACGTCCAACGCGGCGGTACGCCCTCGGCGCAGGATCGCCTGCTCGCCACGCGCCTTGGCACCGCCGCCGTGCAACTCATCCAGGAAAAACGCTTCGGCATGATGGTGGCCGCGCGCGGCGACGATACGAAAGCCGTGCCCGTTTCCGAAGTCGCTGGGCGACTCAAACTCGTGCCGCCGGACCATTCGTGGGTGACCAGTGCGCGAGATGTGGGAACTTGTTTTGGGGATTAAGCAGATCCGCCACCGCACCGACAGAAACGCCGCCTTCAAGCGGCAGCCCCAATCATGGCAACGCCGCTGCCGCGTAAACGCGACGTTCCTCATCACGATGGAATTTGACACGCTTGAACTGGTGCGACTGGAAGTGTCGCGCGGCTCGCCCCCGACCCGGGAGCGCTGGCGTCCCGCCGGCGCGTTCCGCGCTGCCGCCAAAACCGAAACTCGCCAGCGAGACGCTGGCGCTCCCAGGAATGCGCGGCTGTTTCAGTCGCAGGGTGTAATTAAAAGTAGATGAGGAGCTGCCGGAGCGCGGCTGGCCTCAGCCGCAGCGGGTGGCAAGCAACGAGACGTCACCCCATCGGCGCAAGCCGCCGCAAGCTCCCGGGCGCGCTGCGGCTGGGGCCAGCCGCGCTCCGGGGAACATCGCCCCAGCCTTCACCCGACTTTAATATCACACCCTCAGAGCCGGTTTGAAAACTCCTTGCTGGAAACCCGGAGCAAGGATGCTCCGGGCACCCGCGGGCAGGATGCCCGCGCTACGCCGTAACGCAGGCATCCTGCCTGTGGGTTCTGGCGGCATCCTTGCCGCCAGTTCCGGGTTTTCAAACCGGCTCTCAGTCGCACCCGCTTGAACTTGGAAATTGGCAACCCTGTTTCTGCTTGCTAGCTTCCGCGCCGCATGTCCGCGCCGCCAATCGCACCGCCACCGCTCTCGAAGGCGAAGGTCTTTGTCCGCCGCCTCACCAGCACCACGATTTTGTGGACGGTGGTGCTGGTGGCGATGTTTTCGGGGAACAAAATCCTTTCCGACTATGTCTTCGCCGCGTTCATGGTGGTACTGGCGTGCGTGGGATTGATTGAGTTTTACGGGCTGGTCGAGAAGCGCGGGCTGGTCTGCTTCAAGTTCTGGGGCATCGCGGCGGGCATTCTGATGATGGTGGTCACCTCGCTGCATTGCACCGGCAAGCTCGGCCCGTTTGAAAACCCATCGCTCGTCAACGACTTCGAGACCACAGTCCTCATCCTGTTCGTGCTCGGCCTGTGCGTGCGGCAATTCGTTTCCAAATCCAACACCGCCGGCATCCTCGCCATCTCAACGACCTTGTTGGGCCTGATGTATGTGCCGTGGCTGCTGAACTTCATCCAGAAAATCAACTTCTTCCCCGGCATAGACGACAACGGCAAATTCTTTGTCCTCTACTTCATCCTCGTGACGAAGTTCAGCGACACGGGCGCGTATGCCATCGGCTCGCTGATGGGCAAACACAAGATGATCCCGCGCATCAGCCCGGCGAAAACATGGGAAGGTTTCGGCGGCGCGATTGTCGTGGCCACCGGGGCGAGTCTCGCATTCAGCCATTTCTTCGCGGACAAAATGCCGGGCATGACGCCGCCGCACGCAATCATTCTCGGCGTCATCCTGAGTTCCACCGCCGTGGTCGGCGACTTGATCGAATCTTTGTTCAAGCGCGAAGCCGGCGTGAAAGACTCGGGCAACTTCTTTCCCGGCATCGGCGGCATCCTTGATCTGCTGGACAGCCTGTTATTCAACGCGCCGATCATGTATCTCTACCTGCGGTACATGCTGAACTATTCGTGAGGAATTTACGATTTGCGATATACGATTTACGCGCTCAATCATTAAACACGCATCAACCCGGAAAACCCAACTTGCAAATCTATGACCAGAGAAGAAATGAAAGCGCGAACCAAGGCCTACGCTAACCGGGTGGTAAAGCTTTGTTCAGCGCTACCCAACAACTGGATCGCACAAACCTTGGGAAAGCAACTGCTCCGCAGCGGCACCTCGGTGGGGGCAAACTATCGCGCCGTCTGCCGGGCTAAATCAAATGCCGACTTCATCAACAAACTCCGGATAGTTGAAGAGGAGTGCGATGAATCCCTGTTTTGGATGGAACGGCTCGTTGATAACAACCTGGTCAAGGCGGCCCGGCTGCGTGAGTTGATGAAAGAGAGCAATGAGTTGCTTGCCATCGTGGTCGCTTCGGCCAAAACCGCACGATTCAGCAAAGGCGCGTAAATCGTATATCGCAAATCGTAAATGAAAAACGTCGTCGTTCTTGGCTGCACCGGCTCGATTGGCACCAGCACTGTCAAGGTGGCGGAGGATTTGCCAGATCGTATCCGCTTGATCGGACTGGCGGCGGGCAACAACGTGGCGTTGTTGATTGAGCAAACCCGCAAACATCACCCGGTCGCGGTTTCCATCAGCGATCCCGCCAAGGCCAGCGAACTGCGCGGCACGCTCGGCGCAAACTGCCAGGTTTACTCCGGCGCGGAAGGTTTGTTGAAACTCGCCACGCATCCCGACGCCGACATCGTGCTTATCGCCATCGTCGGCACGGCGGGATTGCAACCGGCGCTCGCCGCGATCCGCGCGGGCAAGGACATCGCCGTCGCGTCGAAAGAAATTCTCGTCATGGCCGGCGAAACCGTGATGAGCGAGGCCCGCAAGCATGGCGTTCGCGTGCTGGCCGTGGACAGCGAGCATTCCGCCATCTTCCAGTGTCTCGACGGCAAGCCGAGTTCCTCGGTGCGCAAACTCTGGCTCACCGCGAGCGGCGGGCCGTTCCGCGACAAGACCGCGTGGCCGAAGGAGAAGTTTTCCGAGATCACTGTCGAACGCGCGCTCAAGCATCCGTCCTGGGTCATGGGCCGCAAGATCACGATTGATTCCGCCACACTCTTCAACAAGGGACTGGAGATGATCGAGGCGCGCTGGCTGTTCGACATCGAGATGGCGCGCGTCGGCGTGGTGGTGCATCCGCAGAGCATCGTTCACTCGATGGTGGAATTCGTGGACGGCTCGTTGCTGGCGCAGTTATCCACGCCGGATATGTGCCTGCCGATCCAATACGCCCTCACCTACCCCGACCGCGCCGCCAGCGAACGTGTCCAGACGGATTTCCCGAAAGTGGGCAGTCTCACGTTTGAAGAGCCGGACGTGGAGCGTTTTCCGGCGTTGGAACTGGCCCGCCGCGCCGGGGAAATCGGCGGCACGCTGCCTGCGGTGTTGAACGCCGCCAATGAAATCGCGGTCGAAGCCTTCGTGAATCGTAAAATCAATTTTCCGCAGATCACCGAAACCGTCCGGCGCGTCATGGACGCGCATCAAGTCGTGGCGCATCCGTCCCTCGATCAGATTCTCGCCGCCGATACCTGGGCCCGACAGGAGGCAGTTCGTTGAATTCGCGAGCGCATTTTCCCGGGAGCGCCAGTGTCTCGCCGGCGGATTCCGTTTTGGCAACGCGCCGGCAAGATGCCGGCGCTCCCGGGGCTGACCGCCGGCACCCGCATTGAATACATTGCCGCGCGAGATTTCGTCGCTATACTCCCTTCGCTCCAACTGGGGCAAAACTGATTAAGCATGTCCATATTGAAAGTCATCCTCGTCGTGCTGGAAGCGCTGTTCGCGCTGAACCTGCTCATCTTCGTCCACGAACTCGGACACTTCCTCGCGGCGCGCTGGCGCGGCCTGAAGGTCGAACGGTTCGCCATCTGGTTCGGCAAACCGATCTGGAGCAAAAAGATCAACGGCGTCGAATACGCCCTCGGCTGGATTCCCGCCGGCGGCTACGTCTCGCTGCCGCAGATGGCGACCATGGAAGCCATCGAAGGCAAGACCGAGGAGAAGGCCGAGCAACTTCCGAACATTTCGCCGCTCGACAAGATCATCGTGGCGTTTGCCGGACCGCTGTTCAGTTTTCTGCTGGCGATTGTGTTTGCCGTGATTGTTTCGCAGGTGGGCAAGCCCGTCAGCGTGACGGATAAAGAACCGGTGTTGGGCTGGGTCGTCCCCGAGGGGCCGGCGTGGAAGGCCGGCATCCGGCCCGGCGACACGATTCTGGCGATTGATGATCAGCCCATCAAAACCTACGGCCCGCCCTCGCAAGACAGCATCACATGGCGCGTCATCACGAGCAAAGAGCCGCAAATCAAACTCACCTACGCCCGCACTAACGCGACAACGATGCTGACTGAAACCAACACCGTTTCCGCCACGCCGTTCAAGCGGGAAACGAAATGGTATCAACGCAAGGCGCTGCGGCAGATTCTCGTCAACGCCCGCTCGGAAGCCATCGTGGGCAGCGTTTTGACCAACAGTCCCGCCGACCTCGCCGGCCTGAAGCCCGGCGATGAAATCATCAAGATCAACGACACCCCGCTGCTCGCGCTTGATGCCGTCTTCTACGAAGAGGAACGGATGACCAACCAGAACGCCAAGCCCGTGACCCTGACGATCAAACGCGGCTCTGAGGAATTCACCAAGGAACTGCTGGCAGCACGCCCGACCGCGCCGACGAATTTTCCGCCCACTTTCGGCGTCGTCTGGCGGATGGGCAACACGAACGAGGTCAAGAAATACGATTACCCCGGCACGTGGGAACAGATCGAAGCCAGCGCCAATCAGATTTTCGGCACCATCGGCGCGGTGTTCTCGCCCAAGACCGACATCGGCGTTCAACAACTTGGCGGCGCAGTGATGATTATCCGCGTTTACAAGAATCTCTTTGAGAACGAAGACGGCTGGCGCTTGGTGCTTTGGTTCAGCGTGGTGCTCAACGTGAACCTCGCCATGCTTAACATGCTACCGCTGCCAGTACTCGACGGTGGCCACATCACGCTGGCATTGATTGAAGCCGCCCGGCGGCGCCCCGTCAGTCCGAAGATTCTCAATTATATCCAAAGCGGCTTTGCGTTGGTGCTGATCACGTTCATGGTGTGGATCGCGTTCTTTGATACCGGCGACTGGATCCGCAGCGCCAATGCGGATCGCGAACATCAGATCGTCTTTGCGCCGAAGAAGTGAGGCCCGCCATGCGCTATTGCGAATCTCCCTACGTCTTCAAACGCCGCCAGGCGCGGGAAGTCGTCATCGGCGATCCCGCAAACGGCGGCGTCATCATCGGCGGCAATCATCCCGTCGTCGCGCAGTCCATGATCACCTGCGACACGATGGACACCGCGGCCAGTGTGAAGCAGACGCTTGATCTTGTCGCCGTCGGCTGTCAGCTCGTGCGCATCACCGCGCCGACGGTGAAGGATGCGGCGAACCTGGAGGTGATCGTCGCCGAACTCCGGAGGCGAGGCTGCAAAGTCCCGATCGTCGCGGACATCCATTTCAAGCCCGAAGCCGCGATGGAAGCGGTGAAATGGGTGGAAGTCATCCGCGTCAACCCGGGCAACTACGCCGACTCCAAAAAATTTGCCATCAAGGAATACACGGACGAGCAATACGCCGAGGAGTTGAAGCGCATCGAGGAGAAGTTCACGCCGCTCGTGCTGGAGTGCAAAAAGCTCAAGCGCGCGATGCGCATCGGCACGAACCACGGCTCGCTCTCCGACCGCATCATGAACCGCTTCGGCGACACGCCGCTCGGCATGGTGGAGAGCGCGCTGGAATTTGCCCGCATCGCTCGCAAGCACGACTTCCACAACTTCAAGTTCTCGATGAAATCGTCCAACCCGAAGGTGATGATCGAGTGCTACCGCCTGCTGGTCGCGCGGCTCGAACAGGAAGGGCCGGACTGGAATTATCCGATCCACCTCGGCGTCACCGAAGCCGGCGAAGGCGAGGACGGTCGCATCAAGAGCGCCATCGGCATCGGCTCACTGCTTTGTGACGGCTTGGGCGACACCATCCGTGTCTCGCTCACGGAAGACAGCCCCCGTGAAATCGAAGTCTGCCGTGACTTGCTGGCGCAGATTCCACTGCTTTCTGTGGCTGCGAACGTGAGTTCGCGGCTAAATGATTTCCACAATGTTGCCTCTCCAGAAGTTAGCCGCGCTCTCACGAGCGCAGCCACGTGGCCATTCGACCCGTTTCATTTCGAGAAGCGCGAGACACCCGAGATTGAACTGAACGAACAGGTCAAATGCGGTGGCGAACAACTCATCCGCGTTGTCGTCACCCGAGCCACGTTCGACAAAGTCGCGCCGAAAATCCGTCCGAAAGACGACGTAAAACCGGAAGCGGTTTACGAGGACCTGAACGTCGCCGAACTTGATCCAACGCAGGACTTCGACATCAACTGCGACACGCAACTCGTCACCGTGAAGGACGGCGTAAACCTGCCGACCATCACGGCGTTCCGTTTGTTGGCAGCCAAGCTGAAGCGGCTGGGCCGGAACAATCCGATTCTGCTTAAAGATTGCTTGGACTTTGAAATTGGCGCGGGACGGCCCCTCACCCCGTCCCTCTCCCCATCCGATGGGGAGAGGGTGGCCGCCAGGCCGGGTGAGGGGAATTTTGCGCCGCTCGAACCCAAGATCGCCCTGCTCCGCGCCTCGGTGGTCATCGGCGCATTGCTCGCGGACGGCATCGGCGATGCGATTCTCGTGCGCGGTGAATCTGGCGGCGGCCAATCGCTGCGATTGGCTTACAACATTTTGCAGGCGGCGGGTTGTCGCAGCTTCAAGACGGATTACGTCGCGTGCCCGAGCTGCGGGCGCACGCTGTTCAATCTCCAGACCGTGACCGCGCGCATTAAAACGCGCACCGAGCATCTCAAGGGCGTGAAGATCGCCATCATGGGCTGCATCGTGAACGGCCCAGGCGAAATGGCGGATGCGGACTTCGGCTACGTGGGCGGCGCGCCCGGCAAAATCAACCTCTACGTCGGCAAGACCCCGATCAAGTTCAACATCCCCGAAGCGGAAGCGGTGGAACGCCTCGTGGACCTCATCAAAGAGCACAACAAGTGGGTGGAGCCGGAAACCGTAATTCACGTAGGCGACAGCCCTGTCGAAAGCGCCAAAGGTTAAGGTTCGCATGACTGGCAATGGACTAAATGGGATGGTGCTTATTGCAATCATCCACATAGTCTGGCTGCTCTTGTTTCCCTTGGGCTTGTATTTCTGCCTACGCGGTTTTGCCAAACGGGCTCATTTAATCATCGGTATCATCTTGATGGCACTCTCCGTCCCGGCTCTGGTTTTTCTCCGAGGGTTTTGGCCATTTGATTTCTTTGGCGCACCAAAGCAGCGCATTCTCACTGAGGCCAAGAATGCGGGTTGGAAAGTGGTGCTAATCCAAAAGCCGGACGTGGACTTTTACACAACTTGGTTTGAAATCACTTCACCCGATGGTTGGACCAACTCTGTTTGTTACGACGCAGATGATTCAAAGTGGTGGCGTGCCACTACACTCGTCCAAAGCAACAAGGTGTATTTCTTTCGCGGCAACGATCAATTTGATCATTCACCGAGTTTTCTCGACGTCGATCAGAGAGTTTTTTGGTCGGGATATTATCGCCACGAGGAGCGATTGACTGACCCCGCACAGACGAAATGATTGCCGTGCTCGCCTAGCACTCATGCTCCACCACCAGCGCAGCTTCATTGGCATTAGCTTTGATTCCGGAGGGCACTTTCAGGAATCGTGACAGGTAGATGCACGAGAGGATGCAGGTCACGGAAATCAATCCCACCCACGGAAAGCGTGTCAGTTCGCCGGTCGCCGATTCGCCGATGATGTGGCCGCTCGCGTAGGCGGCGAGGCCGCAGGAGAATTGTTGCACGGACGAGTTGATGCTCATGAAGCCGCCGCGATAACGCGCTTCGATGCTGCCGGTCATCATCGCCATCGCCGGCACCATGCGGCCGGACATGCAGATCATCAGCAGCGTGGAAGTGCTGATGGCCAGCGCCAACGGCACGCGCGGCAGATTGGTCAGTGCGAGGATCGGGATCGTGGCGCATAGCGACATGATGATGAACACGCGGCGTTTGCCGGAACGATCCGCCCAGCGACCGATCCAGTTCATGCTGAAAATCGTGCAAAGCCCGCCCGCCAAATAGATCAACGGCAGTTGTTTTTCCGTCATGCCCACGTTGCCGACCATGTAATTGCTCAGATACGGGAACACGACGAAGCCGGACGCTGTCAGCACCGCCATGAACAGGAAGGCCATCTGGTGGTCTTTGTGCAACATCACGGCCAAGGTGCGCTTCACGGGATGTTCCCCGGTGGCGTGATGGAGATGACCTTGCAACTTCGGCATCGCGCGCAGCGTCAGCAGCCAGATGATGACACCCAACCCAGCCAGACCGTAAAACGGCACGTGCCAGCTTAGATTCGACGCCAGCACCAAGCCCAGCGGCACCCCGACAATGGACGCGACGGAGAACGCCGACATGACCATGCCCATCGCCGCGCCGCGCCGC
Source organism: uncultured Bifidobacterium sp. (assembly GCA_964594985.1). Taxonomy (GTDB): domain Bacteria; phylum Verrucomicrobiota; class Verrucomicrobiia; order Limisphaerales; family JADLHS01; genus JADLHS01. The sequence goes on along the minus strand of CAZQNQ010000007.1, from coordinate 37,727 downwards.
ACTTCGGGAATCACATCACCGATGATGGCAAGGATCAACGCGCCACTCACGCCACCGAACGCACCAGCCACAACGCGCGCGGCGACGAGCAGATGGTAATTCGGCGCGAGCGCGCAGAACAAAGTTCCGATGGTGAAACCGAGATACAACGCCAGCAACGCCGGACGCCGGTCCAGTCGGTCGAGAAAGAAACTGGCAGCAACGCCAGAGATGCCCGCGCTCAAAGCGTACGAGGAAACGATCAAACCAAACTGCGCCGGCGTGATGTCGAACACGCGCATGTATTGCGGCCCGAGCGGCAGCACGATGAGGAAATCCACCACGACCGTGAACTGGATGCTGGCCAGCGTAAGCAGGAGCAGCCGTTCACTGAACGTCTGATTCACGCCGCCGGGCGGGCCGACGGTTTTGGATACGCCATTACTCATGATACGTTTTACCGTGAAACTCCTTTGTGAGTGAAAGTGGAGCCAGCGGTCGGGATTGAACCGACGACCGACGGTTTACAAAACCGTTGCTCTACCACTGAGCTACGCTGGCCTCCAACGTCGGGGATAGTTGACGCGCTGTCAAAAAAGCTTCTTATGGGTCGTTCGTCAAGGCGAACGTTCGGAAAAACCCGGCGCGTCTGGCTTTTTACCATTGCTTTCGCCAACGGCCCAGCAGCCAAAACACAAACAATCCTCCGGCGGCGCCAATCGAATCAATCACCACATCCCAGAACGATCCTTGGCGGCCGGGAACAAAAACCTGGTGCAATTCATCGGTGATTGCAAAGGCGGTCGCTCCGCCCCACGCCAGCAAAGCGAGCCGCCGCGACCAATCGCCTGGCGGCGGCGTCCGCGTCCCCCGCAACGCCCGCCAGAGGATCAGGGCGAGGATGGCGTATTCCGCCAGGTGCGCCCATTTGCGTGCGATGAAGACAACGGTGTGAATTGTTTCGTCGGAAGCCTGGGGAAACAGCCAGCGCACGAGCGGCTCGATGATGCGCGACGAGCGTTGGACTGATTTCGAGTCGCCGGAAGCCGAGACGATGACGGCCGCCCAGAGGACGACGGGCAACCAGTATTTTGCGAACGACTTGAATTTCGACACGGCGCATAGGAAGCCTCGTCACGCCCCAACAGGCAATGCAAAACCACCGGTGAATAACTCGGGGAACAAATCCTTTGACCCTGCGGGCGAAGTTCCCTAGACAATGACCTGTCTCTTAACCAAGGAATAACCAAGAAACATTCGCATGAGCACTACACCCGGCACTACTAAAAACGTACTCGGTTCGGACGTTGAAATTAAAGGCACCCTGAAGTTCACTGGCGAGCTGACCTTTGAGGGCAAACTGGAGGGCGAAATCCACAGCGACGGCATGTTGAGCCTGGGCGACAGCGCCGTTATCAACGGCAACATTGACGTGCAAAGCGTCGTCGTACGCGGCAAGGTCAACGGCAACATCACCGCCAAGGAGAAGGTGGACATCAAGGCCAAGACGGAATTGTTCGGGGACGTCCGCGCCGCCAAGCTGGCGATCGAAGAAGGCGTCACATTCGTCGGCAAGATTGATGTGAACCCGAACAAGGTTTCCCCCACCGCCGGCCCCGCGCGACCAGGCGGCCCCGCCAATCTTCCGGAATCGCCCAAGCCGCCCGTCCGCTGAATCATTGACCGTCCGCGAGGACCGTTGAATGCCAGCGAAAAAGCCGGCTAAGATCCTGTTGGCCTGTCCGCATTGCGGCAACCAGCAGGCGGAACCGCCTTCTGCCATCTCGTCGGTGTGCAAGAAGTGTGGCAGGCACTTCCATGTCCAGGAGGTGCTGAAGCCCACGCCCAAAGCGGAGACTCGCGGACCAGACCGGCGTCACATCACCTGCTTCGAGTGTCACGCGGAACTCGAGATTCCCGCCAGCGCCGAGTCCACGATGTGCAAGAAGTGCAGCCGCTACATTGACCTCAAGGACTATGTCATCAACAACGCGGTCTCCAAAAACTTCAAGACCAAGGGCGACTTCGTCATCGAGCCCAAAGGCTATGTGTTCAACACGGAAACCGTGGCGGGCAACGTGGTGCTCAAGGGGCGATTCCTGGGAAAACTTTTTGCGGAACATTCGCTGACGATCTATTCGACTGCTGAAATCAAAGGCAGCTTCAAGACGGCGCGGCTGATCATTCCCGAAGCCAACCATTTCCGATGGGGCGAACCTTTGCAGGTCGAGTCCGCGGAAATCGCCGGCGAATTGGTCGGGACATTGAAGGCCACGGGCACCGTGATCTTGAAAGCCACCGCGCGGATGTTTGGTGATGTGACCGCGAAGGCGTGTGTGGTTGAAGCGGGGGCGGTGTTTGTGGGAAATGCGCGGATTGGGATGAATGATTTGTAACGGCGACGGAGTGCCAGCCTCCGGACCCGGTGTGAACCCGGGAGCGCCAGCGTCTCGCTGGCGAGTCTCGCGAACCTTCCCGTGCCAGTGCGGAAACTCGCCGACGGGACGCCAGCGCTCCCGGCGCTCCAGGTTTCAAAGATACGGACTGAACAATCGCGCCGCGCCGTCGCGCAACCGGACCGGCATGCTGCGACCGTCCACTTCCGCCAGCGAGGTCTGACGGCTCTGTCTGAGTTGGGCGTCGAACCATTCCGTCAAGTCGCCCGCCAGTTCCGGATCGTAGCACTCCACATTGAATTCAAAGTTCAACCGCAGGCTGCGCGGGTCCCAGTTGGTCGAACCGACCAGCGACCAGACGTCATCCACCACAAAGATTTTCGAGTGATCAAACGGCGGGGGCGACAGCCAGATCCGGCAGCCGCGCTCCAACACCTGCCACCACATGGCGGTGGAAGCCCATTGCACGAAGGGCAGATTGTTTTTGGACGGCAACAGGATGTCCACGGCCACCCCGCGCATCGCGGCGAGATTCAGCGCGGCAACAATGGTGGGTTCGGGCAGAAAATACGGCGTGGCGATGCGCACCGATTTCCGGGCCGCCGCCAGCGCCGCCAAAATCGCCCAGCGGAGTTTTTCAAAATCCTCGTCCGGACCGTCGGTGATGCCGCGCGCAATCACCGGGCCGGCACTTTCCAACGGGGGAAACCAATGCGTTCCCCGCAGCGTTTCACCGGTCGTAAAACACCAGTCCTCCGCAAATGCTTCCTGCAAGTGCGAGACGACCGGGCCGGTGAGTTGGAAATGCAGATCGCGCACGGGCGACTTCGGTTTTTTCTCCAGCCAATGCCCGACCCGGATGTTCATGCCGCCGGTGAATCCAAGTTTGCCGTCCACGACGAGGATTTTGCGGTGATTGCGCAGGTTCATTTCCAACAGCCGGCGCAGCGGAAAGGTCCGCAGGAAACGGGCGTGGGGAATCTTCTCCCGGCGCAACGCCCCAATGATGGAAGGCCAGGAATACCGCACGCCGGTGGCATCAATCAACACGCGCACTTTCACGCCGCGTTGGACGGCCTGCCCCAACGCCCGCGCAAACGCCAGCCCGGTTTCATCGCGATCGAAGATATAAGTGGCGAGCGTGATGGATTCGCGCGCGTTGGCGATAGCGGCGAGCATGGCGGGATAAGCGGCATCGCCATTGACCAGCAGTTTCACCTGATTGCCGGGCAGGAGCGGACGAGGAAGAATTTTCGCCATCACCTTCGCCAGTCCAGCCAGTTGCAGATGCGTCTCCGCAATGGCGGCGGTGAGTTGGGCGGTATCGAACCCGGCGGTGTTGGTGGTATTGGCGAAACGTTCCTGCTCGCCCCGCAAGGAAACGGCGCGGCGTTTGATGCGGTTGACGCCGAAGATGAAATAGGCCACCGCTCCGAGCAGTGGCACGAACCAGACAAATCCCACCCACACGGTCGCGGCGCGGGAATCGCGCTTGTGCAACAAGGCGTGACCCGAGGCCCACACCGCCAGCGTCACGGTCAACGCCGCGACGAGCCAGTGCCAGATTTTTGCCAGTTCGGCGAGCCAGTTCATGAGAAAGCTTGAGAGCAACCAGATCCGATACCGCCAGTTAATTTCAACTTTGTCGGCGTAACAATCCGAATCTCAGCAGCGACGGGCCTTCTTTCGCAGCCCGCAACACCGGGAGGGGGTGACTGAAACTGCCGCTCACTGCCGGGGTTCTTAATCGTAATCGTAATCTTGTTCTTAATCTCCCCAGGCCCGGGAGATTAAGATTGAGAAGAAGATTAAGAGTAAGAGAATAGGTCGCGGGGCAGTTCCAGTTACCCGCAACCCGGGTCTAGGCTTGACCCCTGCCCTGAACCTCTCTTTACTGTGCGCCGTTAGGTTCAATTCATGTTTGCGCAGATTAAAAGCCTGTTTTCCAACGACATTGGGATAGATCTCGGGACCGCGAATTCCCTCGTTTACGTACGTGACCGGGGAATCGTCCTCCGCGAGCCCTCCGTCGTGGCAATCCAGGCCGGCACCACCAACGTGCTGGCAGTCGGTGAAGAGGCCAAGCGGATGCTGGGCAGAACGCCCGGGAACATCATCGCCATCCGGCCCATGAAAGACGGCGTGATTGCCGACTTCGAGATCACCGAGGCCATGTTGCGCCACTTCATCCAAAAGGTACATCACCGTAAACTCATTGCCCCACGCGTCGTGGTGGCGGTGCCTTCTGGAATCACGGAAGTGGAAAAGCGGGCGGTTAAAGATTCCGCCACCCACGCTGGAGCGCGCGAAGTATATTTGATCGAGCAGCCCATGGCTTCGGCCATCGGCGTCGGTCTCCCGGTGCATGAACCGGCGGGTAACATGATCGTGGACATCGGCGGCGGAACTTGCGAAATCGCAATCATCTCGCTCGCGGGTATCGTCTTCAGCCGCAGCCTGCGGGTGGGCGGAGACGAATTTGACGACACGATCGTCGCACACATGAAGCGGGCCTATAACCTGATGATCGGTGAACGCACTGCGGAAGAAATCAAGATTCGGATTGGCTCTGCCTTTCCGCAGGAGCAGGAATTAACCATGGAAGTAAAAGGCCGCGATCTGAGTTCGGGTCTGCCCAAGACGCTGACCATTCGCTCGGAAGAAGTACGCGAAGCCTTGCAGGAGCCGCTTTCTAGCATATTGGAGAGTATCCGCCTCACCCTCGAACGTTGTCCCCCGGAACTGGCCGCCGACCTAGTCGATCGCGGCATTGTCATGGCGGGCGGCGGCGCGTTGTTGCGCGGCATTGATCGGTTGGTAGCCGAAGAAACCGGGCTACCCGTTCATATTGCTGACGATCCCCTCACGGCCGTGGCCGAAGGAACCGGTCGGGTGTTGCAGGAACTCCAGTTTCTCAAGCGCGTCTCCACTGCCGCCAAGTAGTTAATCCCTTCTCATCGCGTTCGCCATGCTCTGCCCGGGCCAACCCCCGGCGCATGACGAACAATGTTTAAGCGTCCGTATTACATCGCCGTGGCCATTTTGGCCGTGCTGACTTTGCTGGTGCTCAACCTGCCAAGCCAGACCACCGCGCGCCTCAAGACCGCCCTCGGCAGCATTTTCCTCCCGCTGTTCGGCATGGCCGACGGCAGTAAACGCGTCGCGGGACGCGCCGCCGACACCTTGCTGCCTAAGTCGGAGTTGATCGCTGCCAACGATGCTTTACGCCACCAGAATCAAGACCTCCGGCTCCAACTCGCTCAAGCTAACGCCTTGGCCGGCGAAAACGAACGGCTCCGCCAACTCGTTGGCTGGCAAAAACAAAGCAAATGGAACGTCAAACTCGCCCGCGTCATCTATCGCGACCCCGCAAACTGGTGGCGCACGGTGCAGATTGATATGGGGAGCCGGAATGGTTTGAGCAACAACCTCCCGGTGCTCTCGCCCGAGGGCTTCCTGATCGGTCGCGTTTCCGCCGTCAGCCTGACGAAGTCCCAGGTCGTCCTCATCGGCGATGCGAACTGCAAAGTTCCGGCGGTCGTCGAGAACGAAACCCGCAGTCAGGGAATCCTGGTAGGCGGCGGCCTGTTCGACGGTTCGTTCGCCACGCTCACCCATCTGCCCAACAACGCGAAACTGAAGCCCGGCCAACGCGTCGTGACCAGTACCCTTTCCAGCATTTATCCGCCCGGCATCCAGATCGGGCTCGTGGTCGAAGAAGCCCAACTGGTGGATTCCGGGTTGATCCAGGAAGCCGATGTGAAACTGTCCGCGAACCTGAGTTCGCTCGAAGAAGTGTGGGTGTTGCTGCCATGAAACTGAATCAACATCCAACAACCAACCTTGAACGCCCAACATCCAATGTTACTGGCGCATCACACGCGCACTCCGGGCAATGGATGTTGGATGTTGGATGTTGGATGTTTTTTTCCTGATCATGATCGTCCTGCCCAACATCCTGATTTTGCTCGCCGCGTTGCTCGCCGTTTATCTGCAAGGCACGTTCAGCGGCGTGCGCAGTCTGCTCGGAGCGCAGGTGGACCTGCTGCCCGCGCTGATGGTTTATACCGCGTTGACCAGCGGCCCGGTCATGATGATGACCCTCGCGGTCTTCGCCGGACTGATGTTCGACACGCTCTCGGTGAATCCCCTCGGCGTCAGCGTGCTGCCGCTGTTGCTTATCGGCTTGCTGCTGCAACTCCGCCGCGACCTGCTGCTGCGCGATCAAATTTACGCGCAATTCGTCCTCGGCCTCATCGCCAGCGCCCTCGCTCCGGCGCTGACGGTCCTGACGCTGTTGACGCTCGAACAATCCCCCCTGCTCGGCTGGGGTTCGCTCTGGCAATGGCTCGTCATGAGCCTCGGCGGCGGCGTGGCAACGCCGGTGTTCTTCTTATTGTTCGATCGCTTGAATCACGCGCTCGGCTATCAACCGATTGTCGAATCCAGTTTCCGCGCCGACCGCGAAATCCGGCGCGGCAGAAATTAATCATGAGTCTAAAGCCTAAAGTCTTGAGTCGAAAGTCGGGCACTCGTAATGCCACGTGCTTGGCGCGGACACTGACTTTAGACCTTAGACTTCAGACTTTAGACTGAGCATCGCGATGTTGATCTTCGACCAAATCAAAAAGAACGACACGCAACTCCAGTTGCTGGCGCTGATGCTCTGCGCCGGACTGCTGGTGTTGCTCGCCGGGCTTTGGTGGGTGCAGATCGTCAACGCCAATCGCCATCAGCAGACCGTTGAAACCCAGGCGTTCCGTTCCGTGCGCGTTCCCGCCACCCGCGGTTTGATCTATGACCGCAACGGCGTTCTCCTGGTGGAAAACCGTCCGAGTTACAATGTCCTGGTTTACCTCGAGGATTTGAGCAGCGCCTTCCGCAAACAATACCATCGCATCCGCCCGCGCACGGTCACCACCAACGAGCTGCCGTTCTGGAAAGATTGGCTGGGCGTCAGCCCCGTGAAAACCAACCTGACGCCCGTGAAAGGCGACGCGCTCGAACGCGCGGCGCGATTGCAGGTCGTCGCGGAAGTCGCCGCCAAAGTTGAAGGCCTCCTGCAAACGCCGTTGCCGATCAATCCGACCAATTTTCACCGGCATTATGCCAACGACCGTTACATGCCCTTCGCCCTGATGAATGGCCTGTCCCCCCAACAAGTGGCCCGCTTTGAAGAACAGTCCAGCGGCATTTTTGGCGCGAGCCTGGAAATCCAATCCAAACGATTTTATCCGCACGGTGAAGTGGCGGCCCATGTGATTGGTTATGTCCGGCCCGACAACAGTTCTGCGTTCGGCGAAGATGCGGACGTCTGGTATCGCCTGCCGGATTATCGCGGCCAGATCGGGATTGAAGGCGGGCTTGATCCCGTGCTGCGCGGGCGCGCGGGCATCAAGTCGGTTCAAGTCAATAGCCTGCTTTATCGCCAGACCGAGTCCATCTGGGAGCCGATCATTCCGGGAACAAATGTCGTGTTGACGCTCGACTTGGAACTGCAACGCGCCACGGAAACCGCTTTGCGCGCCGCCGCGGCACAGGGGAAACTGGGCGCCAACAACCGCGGGGCGGTCGTCGTCATGGAGGTGCGGACTGGCGACGTGCTCGCGTTGGCGTCGTATCCCGCCTTTGGCCCGAGCCAGTTCGTCGGCGGCATTTCCTCGCGCGACTACAAACAAATCCAGCAGCTCACCGCCGAGAAGAACCGCGCCACGGGCGAACATTATCAAGCCGGCTCGGTGTTCAAGACCATCGTGGCGCTGGCGGCGTTGGAAACCCCGCAGGCGCGCTATAATCATCTCAGCACATTCCACGTGGAGCCGAATCCCGCCAAACCTAGCGCCGGCATTTACTACGTCGGGCGGCAGGCGTTCCGCGACACCGCGCCGCCCGGGGCTTACGATTTACGTCGCGCCATCGCCCGCTCCAGCAACGCTTACTTCATTGATCTTGGCCTGCGCCCCGGCGTGTTTGAACGCGTGATAGAACTCGGCCGCCGCTTGCACCTGGGCGAACGTTTTCCGACAAAGGACGAATATCCTCCGGCAGGTTGCCTCCCCTTGCGCCAGGAAACCGAAGGGAACTTCCCCACCGCCGAACAAATTCGGCGCAACTGGCCGCGCGGCGAAATGGCCAACATTTGCATTGGCCAGGGGAAAATGGATGTCACCCCGCTGCAAGTTGCCGTGCTGACCTCTGCGCTCGCCAACGGTGGCTTGGTGCTGGTCCCGCGTTTGGTGGACCGGCTGGCGCCCAATGATCCCACCGGTTTGACGCCGCCCATCGTCATGCCCTCTGGTCAGGTCCGCGATCGGCTCGGCGTCAGCAAACGCAGTCTCGACATCTTGCGCGAAGCGATGCTGGCCGAAACCGAGGACATGGCGGATGGCACCGGCACGCGCGTCCAAGGCTGCGGCTTTCGCGTCTGCGGCAAGACCGGCACGGCGGAACTCGACATCCTGCGCCCCGACGGCCACAAGAAAAACACGACGTGGTTCGCCTCGTTCGCGCCGTATGAATCACCGCGCTATGCGGTCGTCGTCATGGTCGAAGACGGCGTCGGCGGCGGGGCGACCTGCGCGCCGATCGCCAAGGATGTCTATATTGCCCTGAAAGCCTATGAATCCCGCAGCCTCACGAACAATGCGATAACCGCCGCCGCCCGATGAACAGAATTGCAACCTCCAACCTCCAACCTCGAACTCCCAACAGCCAATGGGCGACACGCGGGAGTTTCTTGGACGTTGGATGTTGGATGTTGGATGTTGGATGTTTTCCCAATTTCCCCCGATGAACCCGCTCGCCCTCAACGACAGCACCCCGCGCGTGGATCGCCTGCAATTGGCGGCGATCTTCGGGCTGATGCTGATCGGACTGGCGTTCGTGTTCAGCGCCACGATGATCACCGAGTCGGCCCAGACCGCGCCGCTCGTGAAGCAGCTCTGGTTTCGGCAGGGCTTCTGGTATTGCGTCGGCCTGAGTTTCGCCGTGCTCCTGTGCCTGGTGGACTATCACACGCTGGCGCGTTGGGCCGGCCCGGCCTACTGGTTGAACATCGTGTTGCTCGTGGGCGTGATGTTCTTCGGCACCGTGCGCGGCGGGGCGCGACGCTGGTTCGATCTCGGCTTCTTCAGTCTGCAACCGGCGGAATTCGCCAAGCTGGCGATGATTCTGGCACTGGCCAATTTCCTCAGCCGTCCGGTGGAGGAATTGCGGCAACCGGGCAACTTCTGGCGCGCGATGGGTTTGCTGCTGCTGCCATTCGCGTTGATCGCCAAACAACCGGACCTCGGCTCGGCGGCGGTCTTGATCCCGACCGGCTTCGCCATGATGTTTGTGGCCGGCATTCCGCAAAAATATCTGCTGCGCTGCGTCGGCCTGGTCGCGGCGCTGGTCGGCTTGTTAATCGCCGACGTCCTGTTCGCCCCGGCCAACGGGCAACCGCTCTTGCTCAAGGAGTATCAAAAACAACGCTTGCTCGTTTATTTCGGCAAAGATTTCACGCCTCCCAACGCCACGCCGCAACAGAAGCGTTATTACAAGCGGTTGCAGGAGGAAAAATCCTATCAATCCCAGCAGGCGTTGATCTCCGTCGGCTCCGGCGGCCTGACCGGCCAGGGCTGGCGGCAGGGCAAACAGACGTCGCTCGGCTTTTTGCCGCCCGGCGCGGCGCACACGGATTTCATCTTCTCCGTCATCGCGGAGGAGAAAGGTTTTGTCGGCAGCGCGACGGTCATCGCGCTCTATGCGGTGGTCCTCTTCACTGGATTGAGGATCGCCGGTCAGGCGCGCGATCGCCTGGGCAAAGTGTTGGCGGTGGGCGTGGTCACACTCCTGTTCAGCCACATATTCATCAACATCGGAATGAACATCCGGCTCATGCCCGTCAAAGGGATTCCACTGCCGCTGTTATCTTACGGCGGATCTTCAGTACTGGCCTCCTTGATCGCGCTCGGCATGTTGCAAAACGTTCACATCTATCGAAAGGGATATTAACCACCATGAGTAACGACAAACGATTCGGCGGCAGACGCCGTCGCGGCGGGATGCGCTTCAAGCCTTCCGGCGGCATCAACCAAAACCAACCACCCAAAAAAGATAAAGACGCGGTCGAAGCCCGCGCCGACGCCGTCGGCGAAGTCGTCGGCGGAATGGGCCAGGAAAAGCTCTTTGAACGCCGGCATCAAAATGAAATCGAGCGGGCCGAGAACGTCGCCGCCGGCCTGCCGCCCGAAGGCCTGCCGGAAGTCGCACCCGGTCATGAACACCAACATCACGTGGAAACCGTCGCGCCCGCACCGATTCCGACCCAACCAGACAAGGCGTTTGAGCCGGTGAAGGTGCCCGATACCAAGCGCACGCTGGTCGAAAAAATCACGGACGTCGCCACCAACCTCGTCAAAAAGGTTCAACGCCTCATCCGTCCGGAAAAGAAGATCCACAAGGAAGTCATCATCAACGCCGAGACGCTCGAAACGCGCGTCGCCGTGACCGAGGACGGCAAGCTCGAGGAATTCAACATCGAGCGCACCACGGAAGAGCGCCTGGTCGGCAGCATCTTCAAGGGCAAGGTGCGCAATCTGGAAGACGGCTTGAAAGCCGCGTTCGTGGACATCGGTTTCGAGAAGAACGCCTTCCTCCACTACTGGGACATCGTGCCCAACCAGTTCGATAGCGGCGTCGAAATCGTGGATCGCCCCACCAAGAAGCGCGACCGCCCGAAGATCACGCAGAAAGACATCCCGCGCCTTTATCCGCCCGGCTCGGAAATCATCGTGCAGGTCACCAAAGGCCCGATCGGCACCAAAGGCCCGCGCATCACGACCAACCTCGTGCTGCCCGGCCGTTATCTCGTCCTGTTGCCCAACTCCGATCAGAGCGGCATCTCCCGCAAGATCGAGAACCAGCAGGAACGCCAGCGCTTGAAGAAGATTTTGCGCGACCTCGCCATCCCGGACGGCATGGGCGTCATCATGCGCACCGCCGGCGAAGGCCAGCAGAAGCGTTACTTCGTGCGCGACCTCGCCCTGCTTCTCGAGGAATGGCGCGACGTGCAGGACAAGATCAAATCCCAGAACATGGCCACCTGCGTGTTCCAGGAGCCGGACCTCATCGAGCGCACCGTGCGCGACTTCCTCACCGAGGACGTCGAACGCATCGTCGTGGACAGCCAGAAAGCCTGCGACCGGATGCAGAACATGATCTCCAAGATCAGCCGCCGATCCGCCCGCAAGGTGAAGGTTTATCTCGAAGCGCAACCGATCTTCGACCGCTTCAACATTTCCAAGCAGTTGGAGAATGCCTTCTCCCGTCAGGTGCATCTCAAAGGCGGCGGCTACATCGTGATTGATGAAACCGAAGCCCTCGTCGCCATTGACGTGAACACCGGGCGCCACAAAGGCGGCAAGGATCAGGAAGCCGCCATCCTCAAGGTCAACCAGGAGTCCGCCGACGAAATCTGCCGGCAGCTCCGCCTCCGCAACATGGGCGGCCTCATCGTGCTCGACTTCATTGACATGAAATCCGGTCGCGACCGGCAGAACGTTTACAGTCGCATGAAGGAAGGTTTGCGCCGCGACAAAGCCAAGACGCACATCCTGCCGATCTCCCAGCTCGGCCTGATGGAAATGACCCGCCAGCGCCACAGCGAAAGCGTGCGCTCGGCGGTGTATGACGATTGTCCGTATTGCAAAGGCCGCGCGAAAGTGAAGAGCACCGAGACGATGAGTGTCGAGATTCAGCGCAAGCTGCAGGAGATCCTCAAGAAGCGCACCCGCGACGAATCGGACTTCCAACTCCGCATCGTCGTGCATCCGACCGTGCTCGAACGCCTCCGCACGCAGGACGAGAAACATCTCATCGAGATGGAAAAACGCTACTTCGGCAAACTCAGCTTCCGGGCCGACCCCGCGATGCACGCCGAACAGTTCAAGATCCAGAACGTGATGAACAATGAAGACCTCGCCAGCGTTGGCGCGTGAGTTGAAGCGAAACTACCAACGCCCCGGCAGCAATGTCGGGGTGTTTTCTTTTGGTTCAGCCACACCGAAGGCGAGCGCGATCCTCCCCTACCCGCCTTGATGTCCACCAAACCAGACTCCGGCCTTGGACCTTTGACCTCGGACTTTAGACTCACCGCTGTACTGTTCACCAAATCGGGGCAAGACCACAGCAGTGGTTCGTCCGTTCGCGGTCCCAAGGATATGGTTCTTATTGTGTGTAGCCCGCGGGTGGAAGATTTACGCCCGTGGTGCTGGGCGTTTGGTAGTTATGTCCTTGCGTTCCCGCCGATGTTGCTATTTACATCAGGGCGCGTTCGTTCAGATGCGTTCGTCATGACAACGCCGCCTGCGCCGATTCGTTGGACTCGGGTCGTTTGGCAGCATTACGCGCTATGGGATTCCTTACTGAAATCAAAAGCAAGGTCACCACGCAGCAGATGGGCCAGTTGCTGACTGACTTCGGCACTTTGCCCATTGACCAGCACGGTCGAGAGATTTCGCTGGCGCTTCGCCGTCACCCGGGCCAACCGGCGCACTTGCAGATCAAGTTGCTCCTGAATGGCGAGGCGCATCACTTTCAAATTCCATGCACCCCGGAGTGGGCCGCCCAGTTTGAGCGCGTTGCAAAGGAAATGAAGAAGCACACCAATGCCGCTTAACAAGACGCTGCGGCGAATTCGGCGGAAGCGTCGTAGTGGCAATCCTCGCGTCCAGCAGGCGGGACGTTAAGCTTGAGGTGTTAGGCATCATGCTGGAGATATTAACTATCTTGGTTGGCGTCTTTGATTTGGCCAGCATCGCCTTGGCTGTCGTGAAATATTGGCGTATCTCGATTGGATTTTTTGCGGCCGCCTCGACGATGGTTGTCATCTGCTTGATTGCGAGTTCACCAATCATTCGCTGGATTCTAGGTTTTCACATATTTGTTTTGATCATCACGGCGGCAGTCCTTTGGGAGCAGAAACGAGGGAGATTGAAAGATTGACGATCATGCCCAACCCTGCGCTATGGTGAATCCAGCCATTGCGCCTGCCCTGAAAGGCGCGGTTCACAAAATCACCAGTGTTGGACCAAATAACTGCTCGCGCCACGCGACGGCTTTCCCACATACTCATGTCACTCTATGAAACTTTTTGATCTCTCGGGTGAAGTCGCGGTTGTCATCGGCGCTACAGGCGTGCTGGGCGGGGCGTTGGCGGAAGGATTGGCGGCAGCAGGCGCAAAGATCGCCGTGCTTGGTCGTAATGCGGAACGCGGCGAGGCGCGCGTAAAGGCCATCCAGGCCAAGGGCGGCACGGCGGCGTTCTTCGCGGCGGATGCGATCTCGCGTGGCAGCCTCGGCGAAGCGCATAAAAAACTTGAAGCCGCACTCGGCACGCCCACAATTTTGATCAACGCCGCCGGCGGCAATGATCCCAAGGTGACGGTCACGGCGGATCATCCGTTTGAATCCATCCAGCTTGCGGATTGGCAGGCGAACTTCGACATGAATCTCGCGGGCGGCGTATTGCTCCCGTGCCAGGAGTTCGGCCCGGCAATGTGTAAGCGCGGCAAAGGCAGCATCATCAACATCGCCAGCGCCTCGGCACATCTGCCACTCTCGCGCGTGGTGACTTATTCGGCGGCAAAGGCAGCAGTGTTGAACTTGAGCAAATTTCTCGCGCGCGAATGGGCGACCAAAGGGGTGCGGGTGAACACGATCACGCCCGGCTTTTTCCCGGCGGAACAGAATCGCAAGCTGCTTTTCAACGAGGACGGTTCGCCCACGGCCCGCACGCAATCCATCTGGGGTCACACGCCGATGAAGCGCTTCGGTGAATCGCAAGAGCTGGTGGGCGCGACGGTTTTCCTCGCGAGTCACGCGGCGAGCAGTTTCATCACCGGCACGGACATCGTGGTGGACGGCGGCTTCTTGAGCCAGACGATTTAAGGTGACGTTGTAGCCGCCGACGTAAGGAGGCGGATTTGACTTGGCGGGAGATTCCGCCTCCTCACATCGGCGGCTACGAGTACGATTTTCAGCGCGCCAATCGTCTGCGCATCTGCTATGATGCGGCCTGAATATGGCACGGGCTGGCCAAACCACGAATCCGTTCACCGTCGGGCAGCGGGTGTTTGAGCGTTACTACCTTAAACGCACGCTCGGCAGCGGCGGCATGAGCACGGTCTGGCTCGCGCACGATCGCATGACCGAGCAACCGGTGGTGCTGAAGTTCCTGTCGTCACATCTGATCGCGGACGAGAAGGAAGTCGAGCGCTTGCGGATGGAGGCGTTGCGCAGTCATCAACTCACCCATCCCAACATCGTTCAGGTCCACGATTTCATGCACGGCGGAAACGGTGTGGCGGTGACGATGGAATATGTGGACGGCTGGTCGCTTTGGTCCATGAAGGTGGACAAACCCGGACAGCGCTTCACTCTGGAGGAGATCGCGCCGTGGATTCGCGACTTGTGCGCCGCACTGGAACACGCGCACGCCGCGGAAGTAGTGCATCGCGACATCAAGCCGGCCAACCTCATCCTGGATTCCCGTGGCCGGCTCAAATTGGCGGACTTCGGCTTGTCGCGTTCGACAAATCCCGAAGGGTTCGACACGGGCTATTATCGCGTCGTCGGGACAGATTGGTATATGAGCCCCCAACAATGGACCGGTGATCCGCCGGCCATCGCGGACGATATCTATTCGCTGGGCGCAACCATCTATGAATTGCTGACGGGCAAGCCGCCATTCTACGAGGGCGATGTCTTCAAGCAATCGCATGAAGAAATCCCCCTGAAGCTCACGGAACGCCTGGTGAAATTCGGCGTGCGCAAACCAAAGATTCCAACCGCGTGGGAAGAAACTGTGGCCGCGTGTCTGGACAAAGATGCCGCGCGCCGACCCGTCAGTGCCAAAGACGTGGCGACGCAGCTTGGACTATAGGTTTAACAATCCGTGTTTAACAGGAGGTAACGGAGAGAACAGAGACCGAAAGCCGCCTCATGGGGACGAACGGATTTACGTCGCCTCGGAAAAAGTTTCCCCTCTGTTATCTCCGTTAGCTCCTGTTAAACCGTTCCCGTCCTTCAATCCGCTTTGCAGTTTTGCGGGATGGATTTCAGCGGCGTTCGCCGGTAATTTCTTCCCGTGCAGAACACCACTTTACAGATCGGCTCTGTCGGCAGCAAAGTCAGCGAAACGCAAGCGGCGGAACTCGTCGCGCAGGCCTTGCCCGTTGCGGATTACCAAGGCAAACGGATTTTGCTCATCGTTCCCGATCATACGCGCACTGCTCCCGTCGGATTGTTGTTCAAATCCATCTTCGCGCAGATTGGCGCGGTGACGAAGGAACTGGATATCCTCACCGCGCTCGGCACCCACCCGGCGATGAGCGAGGAGGCGATCTGCGAACGGCTGGAGATCTCCGTGGAGCAACATCGCAACGAATTCAAGAAAGTCCGTTTCTTCAACCATGAATGGGACAATCCCGCCGCGTTGCAAGAGATCGGTTCGCTCACAGCCGCAGACGTCAAGGAACTGACCGTCGGCTTGTTCTCCATGGACGTCCCCGTCGAGATCAACAGGCTCGTGTTCAATTACGACCAGCTCATCATCGTCGGCCCGGTGTTCCCGCATGAAGTCGTCGGGTTTTCCGGCGGCAACAAGTATCTCTTCCCCGGTGTGGGCGGACCGAAGATTCTGAACTTCTTCCACTGGCTCGGCGCGGTCGTTACGAACCCGATGATCATCGGCAACAAGTGGACGCCCGTGCGCAAGGTCGTGGATCGCGCGGGGGCATTGGTAAAAATCAGCAAGGCCTGTTTCTGCATGGTCGTCGCGCCGGACAAGTCGCTGGTCGGACTGACGTTTGGTTCACCCGAAAGCGCCTGGGACGCCGCGAGCGAACTCTCCCGCCAGACGCACATCATCTACAAAGAAAAACCGTTCCAGACCGTGCTTTCCAAGATGCCGTTGATGTATGATGACCTTTGGGTCGCCGGCAAGGGCATGTATAAACTTGAACCCGTCGTCGCCGACGGCGGTGAACTCATCATCTACGCCCCGCACGTCACGGAGATTTCCGTCACGCACGGCAGGATCATCGAGGAGATCGGGTATCATTGCCGCGATTATTTCCTGACGCAGTGGGAGCAGTTCAAGGACAAGCCGTGGGGCATTCTCGCCCACAGCACGCACGTGCGCGGCATCGGCAAGATGGAGAACGGCGTCGAGAAATGCCGCATCAAGGTCACGCTCGCCACCGGCATTCCCGAAGCGATCTGCAAAAAGATCAACATGGGTTATCGCGATCCGAAAACCATCCGTGAGGAGGATTTTGCGAATCGCGAGGCGGAGGGAATCCTCTTCGTACCGAAAGCGGGCGAGATGCTTTACCACTTGAAACAGCAGCCGAAGTGGGCCGGCGGAAATTAAGCGCAGCCGGGTTTACGCCATCGTGTGAGTCGGCTGGGCGACATGAACGGGGATGGCGAAGGTTTCATCATACGGGCTGTCCACGAAGTTCAGCGCAATCTCGACGCCCGTGATGGAATGGTCACGAGCGAAATCAATCGCTCGTTGTGAGTAGAGAAAGTCGTGCGCTTGACGCGAATCAGCAGTCCAGTTTCCTAGACTACGCAAGTACAGCTGCGTCCGTGCATGCTGGAGCAGAATCTTCATGGCGTTAACCGGTTGATCTTAGTGCAAACAAGGTGGCCATCCCCGCCCGCACTCAGGAATTCAAACTTAACATTGGCCCAAATGATTGCCCCCACAAGGGAAAGTTATCGGAAGATATTCACGGACTTACCCACACCAACCGGCGCATCACCAGACTCAGGCCAATGCTCCGCCACCGCACTCGTCTGGGGCTGAAGCCGGCAGCTTCTTGATCTCGGACCAAAGCGGCTTCAAGTCCGGGTCGGCCAAAGCCCGCGCCTTGAGATCAGCCCGATCATGGAGCTTCAGAGCCCGCCGGAACCAGTCCCGGGCCGCAGCGAGATTGCCTAATTGACACTCATAGCAGGCAAGGTTGTACGGAATGGTTTCAATTTTTGGAAACAACGGGATGGCCGGAAGCAAACAATCCCGCGCGGTTTGTGTCCGCTTCAATTCATGCAATGCATAGGAACGATGAATCCAACCGAAGATTTCTCTGGGGGCAAGTTCCAGAATCCGCTCGGCGACAACCACGCACTGCTCCCACGACTTGAACTGCGCCAGGACGCCCCAGCGCACCGCCAGCACTTCCACCCGCCCCTGCGCCGCGGCAGAGATGCAGTCCAATTCAACCTGCGCCTCGCGGGCATTGCCCAACTCCAGCCAGCCTTCGGCGGCGCTCAGATGGTGGATGTCGGGGGATTGTAACGCAGGCATGAACAAAGCGTAGTGGTACCAGTGGTGGGACTCGAACCCACACGACTTTTTACGGTCCCAGGATTTTAAGTCCTGTGCGTCTGCCATTTCGCCACACTGGCTCAAACTGCGCGGAGTGACGCTAACAGAAACACTCTGGCGCGCAAGTTTGGTATCGGTTGGGTAGTGCCCTAATTTGAAATCGTAAAAGAAAAAGCCCGCCGAAGCGGGCTTGAGATTATCACTAAGATTTTGGAGGGGCATCTGGGAACAGTTCCGAAAAAGGAATGCCAGTTCCATCCTCGGATTGATAGTAAATCTCGCCACTGCGCTCGCCCATCTGCCCAACGATTTTCACCATCTTATCGAAGTCTTTATTCTTCCAGAGGGCGACAAACGGGAACTTCAACTGAGGCACAACTTTTTCAGTGGGGCGAGTCAGCTTCTTTTTCCAAAGGTTTAGGGTGCCGATTAACAATTCGTAGTCGTCGTCCGACATTGGGAATGGAATCCGTGCAATTCGTCCGTTTCCAACCAACACCGGCAATTCTTGATCTTCTATCGTTTGCGTCATACCAACATTGCTCTTTGCTAGCGGTGGCTGAACCCCGGCAGACCGGGTTTCTGGTGACCCTTTGATTTGGGCAACCTGCTTTTCGCTATCCGCTTGTTGGTTATGTTCGCTTAATTCTCCAAGTTTAGCAAATTCAAACGTTTCTCGATACGTTTTGATTACCTCTAGCGCGCTAGAATCGTTATAGCCTTTGTCGCGAATCAGAAAGGGGCGAATAGCTGAATCATCAGGCAAAGATTTACCGTAGCGATCCCACAATTCTTTGTAGATTGCGGGCTCCAAAGCAGCAGCACGAAGTGATTGTGAATATCGCGGGTCTGTTGGTGGTAAATGAATAATATCTTGAGCGCGTTCGGAAACCGTTATTTTCCGCTGATCTGACTTCCCGCTTTCAGTAGTTAAACCAAAGTGCCCGAGCGCAGCAACGGCGCGAAGCGCCGTTCCGCTCTTGGATTTATATCCAATCACCGTTAGCACCGAATCAACATGCGCTGGGTGCTTCCGGTGAGACTCCCATAGCTTTTTCATCATTTCGACAGCATCCGGCAGGGAGAGCATAGGGTAAGCTGGGCTGCGCGTATTCCGCGGTTGCTGGGGCTGCTTCTTGTCGTGTTGACCTACTGCGTTTTGTTCTTCGCTCATGGGGAAAAGATAGCAACACGACATAATGCAGACAAGGACAAAACAAAGAAATATGTCCGCCGTGTCTAATTACCCCTTGACCGGCGTCGCGTTTTAAGTCAAAGTCCACACGGCACCCAGTGGTGGCCAGTATGAGAAGGGTTGCGAGCGCAGCGGAATAGGGCCGAATCCGTGAGGCGCGATGATATAAAAGACACGGGCCAGAAGGTGATAATCTCTTGGCGGAGAACCTTCTGGCCCGTAGGCATATCGAATGGGGCTGGTCTGGCGACGGCGCGGGGCTCTACATCCTAGCCGCCGAGGGTTCAATCCCCTCTAGCTCCACTCAATTTACGTAATACGAATATCATTAGTTGCTACGTGTAGCAAGGACTTTCTAGCCCAATCCGACTGACTCAACCCTGATTTCTTTATGGCATCATCTATCGGCTTCCGTTCATCTGGGGTTAAGCGAACCGATATTCCTGGCGATCTGGCCTTTGCCTTTGAAACTCTAGGCCTCCCTGCTTTCTTGGTCATAAATAATTGATGTAATACGAAAATAGTTCTTGCCCTAAGAGTATTGTTGTATTACAAATATGTCCAGAACGAATTACTGATATGGCAAACATCCTTCCAACCGAAAAGAAAACGATGGTGATCTCTATGCTCTGTGAGGGCGCGAGCATCCGAAGCATTGAGCGCATCACAGGGATTCACGGCGATACCATTGGCCGCCTTGCTGTTCGCGTCGGCAATGCCTGCGCTAAAATCATGGATGAGAAGTTGCGCAACCTGACGTGCAAGCAAGTGGAGGTTGACGAGATTTGGGGATTCATCGGCGCGAAGCAAAAGAACGCGAACAAAGCCGGAGCTTACGGCGACGTTTGGACGTTCATCGCATTGGATGCCGATACCAAGCTGATTCCCGCTTTCAAGGTTGGCAAGCGCGATAGCTACCACGCCAAAGCGTTTATGAGCGATCTGGCGAGCCGCATCAATAACCGGGTGCAAATCTCGTCTGACTCTCTGGCAGCCTACGAGGATGCGGTTGAACGCAGTTTCGGAACAGATGCGGACTACGCGCAGATTGTAAAAACCTACTCCGTCACCAACCTTGGCGGTAAGGCCGCCAACATCCGGTATAGCCCAGCAGAGGTTGTCAAAGTGGAGAAGAAAGTTCTTTCTGGTATGCCCGACATCAGCCGGGTTTCAACGTCGCACATTGAGAAACAGAATCACACGCTCCGTATGCACTGCCGCCGCCTAACCCGGCTCACCAATGCTTTCAGCAAGAAGTTTGAAAACTTTGAAGCTGCGGTTGCCTTGAACTTCGCTTATTACAATTTCTGCAAGACGCACAAGTCCATCCGCATGACACCAGCGCAAGCGGCTGGCGTGGAGCAAAGCGCGTGGACAGTGGCGGAATTGGTTCAACGCTGTGGAGAATAAAGAGACTTACATCATCACCCTTCAAATGGTGATTCGAGATTTGCACGGATGCGGCTCAACTCACGTTGAGACTGTGCCCGTGCTTGAAACTTTTCGCGGTCAAACCGTCTGGAATGGTGAGGTTGAAGTCTTTGATCTGAAAGGCCACCCCAAGGCTAAACGCTGTTACGGGTGGTCGCATCTTGACAAGCCGGACGACAGCGAGGAAAGGTTTGTGACCGTGTTGGAGTTGCCGCCGGTGGTGTCGGCCATAACTGCCGTGAGGGCGTCCATTGTGGCAGACGGAAAGAAGCGGCGACAATGAGACCCCAGTTTAAGCGAATCCTAATCATCTCGGTAATTGTCGCCGCCGCTGCCGGGGTATTGGTTGCGATACTAAACGAGTGGTATCGTAATTCAAATTAGGGCACTACCATCGGTTGCGAAACGACGGCTAACGTTGCACCCGCGCTCCGCCACCCTTCATCAACTTTTCCACCTCGCCCTTGTCGGCCATGCTCGTGTCGCCGGGCGTGGTCATGGCCAGCGCACCGTGAGCCGCACCGTAATCCACCGCTTTCTGCGCGTCGCCGGTGGTCATCATGCCGTAGATGAAGCCAGACGCGAAACTGTCGCCGCCGCCGACGCGATCCAGGATTTCGAGATCGGGATACTGGCGGCTCTCGAAGAACGCGCCGTCATACCACGCGATGGCCGCCCAGTCGTTGATGGTCGCGGTCTTCGCGGCGCGCAGTGTCGTGGCCGTGGCTTTGAAGTTTGGGAATTCCTGCACGGCCTTCTCGATCATCTGCTTGAACGCGGTCACGTCAATGTGCAGCAAGCTTTCATCCGCGCCTTCAACATGAAAACCGAGGCAGGCCGTGAAGTCCTCTTCGTTGCCGATCATCACGTCCACATACTTGGCAATCTCACGATTCACCTCCTGCGCGCGTTTCTGACCGCCGATGGATTTCCAGAGCGACGGACGATAGTTCAAATCATAACTGACGACCGTGCCATGCTTTTTCGCGGCCTTGACGGCTTCGATCACCAGACCGGGCGTGGTGTCACTGAGCGCCGCGAAGATGCCGCCGGTGTGCAACCACCGCACCCCGAGCTTGCCGAAAATATGATCCCAGTCAAAGTCGCCCGCCTTGAGCTGGCTTGCCGCCGTGTGACCGCGATCTGAAATCCCCACCGCGCCACGCGCGCCAAAACCGCGCTCGGTAAAATTCAACCCGTTGCGCACGTCGCGCCCGATGCCATCGAACTTCGCCCACTTGATGAATTCAGTGCTCACGCCGCCCTGCAAAATAAAATCTTCGAGCAAGCGCCCCACGTCATTGTCGGCAAACGCCGTGGCGACGGCGGTCTTCAAGCCAAAGCAACGGCGCAGCCCGCGCGCGACATTGTATTCACCGCCACCTTCCCAGACTTTGAACGAACGCGTGGTGCGGATGCGACCCTCGCCCGGATCGAGGCGGAGCATGATTTCGCCGAGCGAAAGTTCATCGAAGGCACACGAGCCGGCAGGTTTGATTTCAAGTTTGGCCATAATTCCCAAATGCGTTGTCGGTAAAAAGTGGTTGCAACCCGTGAATCTGGAAAGAATCGCGCGGAAACTCAAACTGATTTCTACTTACCCGGTAATAATCTTGCCCAATACCACGGCCCGCCGCGCTCCGGTGACAGACGGCACATTGCCGGGCCGACCCTGCAATGTTTCATGCGCCAGGATGGCGAACGCCAGCGACTCCTTGGCCGAGCTATCAATCCCGAAATCCTCGTGCCCGCACACCGTGCCGAAACCGATGCGATCTTGCAGTCGCCGGACCAAGGTGGTGTTCCTTACGCCACCGCCACCCAGCACGATTTGCAAGCCGGGCATTTTATTGAGGTTCAACTTCGGCAGAATGAAACGCCGATAGGCATCCGCGATACTGGCCGCCGTAAAATCGGTAACGGTGGCCACAATGTCCGCATCGGGCAAACGCAGTTGCCTGGCCTTGCTCAGCATTTGCTTCAAAAACATTTCGCCAAACTCCTCGCGTCCCGTCGTCTTCGGGGGACGACGCTTGAGAAACGGATGCGCCAGGCAATGTGCCAGCAGCTTCTCGGAAACTTTTCCCCGCGCCGCCCAGCGTCCTTCGCGATCAAAGGCCAACTTGCCACCACTCAACGCCGCAACGGTGGCATCAATCACCATATTACCCGGTCCGGTATCGAACGCGATCACGTCGGACAATTTCGCGCCGGGTGGCAGGAAGGTGAGATTCCCGATGCCGCCAATATTCTGAATGACGCGCGGGCGAACTTTGTGCGTGAACAAAACCCAATCCGCAAACGGCACCAACGGCGCGCCCTGCCCGCCCGCCGCCATGTCGCGCACACGAAAGTCCGCCACCGTCGTGATGCCCGTGCGCTCGGCGATCACTGCCGGTTCTCCAATCTGCAAGGTGGCAGGCGTTCTGGCGTTCGGCAGATGATGAACGGTCTGGCCATGCGAGCCGATCGCAGTGATTTGCGCCGGTTTTAGTCTGGCACGCTTCACTGCGAGCAGCGCCGCTCGGGCAAAGTGTTCGCCGAGCAGAAAGTTCAACTCGCAAATCTCCGCCACGGGGCCGTGCAAACACGCGGCGAGCACCCGCTTCCGAAACGCCGCCGGGAAACCTTGATAGACGTGCGCGAGCAATTGCGGCCGCAAGCCGGTGTGGCCCGAGAAAATTTCCGCAACGACGGCATCAATCCCGTCCGCCGAGGTGCCGGACATGAGCCCGACATAAAAACCTCCGGCGCGGGAGGCAGAGGATGATTTTCGCATCGCCGCAGGTTAAAAGACGCCGCCGGATTCGTCGAGTCATCAGGCTTTGGAGGAACGTTTCCGTTGAAAATCCCAGATACCGACGCCGATGCAGCAGAGGCCGCCGAAAATCCCGCTCAAGTATTTGGTGTAAAATCCGTTCTCATAAAACAGCCAGCCTTGGTAGCCGATGATCCCGATCCCCGCGAGCACGTAATACCACCACTTCCATTTGTCTCCATCGTCGTCATCTCTGTCTGCGCCCCGCAACGCCGCCCGGGCGCCGCCTTTGACCAATCCGGCAAACCCCGACGCCGGGCGAGCCTCCGGTTCAGTCTCCGTCTCCGGTGCGGCAACTGGTTTCAGTGCCGGGGCGTGGGCGGCTCCACCGATTCGCAAACCGCCCGGGCTGGACGCAGTCGCCATCGGTCGCGGCGGGGGCGGGGCGACTATTTGTGGTGGCGGCGCGGCTACTGGAATCGGCGCGGGCGGCAAGGTGCGCGCGATGATTTCGTTGGCGGCTGGCGTGCCATCGGCCTTGCAGACCGGGCACTGGATGGTGGACGGCATGCGACCGTGGTAAGGCTCGACATCGAAGGCATACTTCTGCCCACAGCCACAGAGGATCTTGACGGTGATCATGGCGAAAGGTTTGGGTTGCTTGGGACAGGGCGACTCTAGCCAGCCGCCATCAAAACACGAGTAAAAACACGCCACCCCAATTCTCCACCAAGGCAAGCCTTGCGCCGGGCGATTGGAAATCTGATTGAAAATCCCCCTGCTCCGCCGCACACTTTAGCCATGACGAAGTCTGTTTTTACCGGGCCGGTTTACGTGGTGCGCGACAACATTGACACGGATCAAATCATCTCGGCGCAATACCTGAACCTCGTGCCCACCATCGCCGAGGAATACGAGAAGCTCGGCAGCTACGCGCTCGACGGCCTGCCCAAATCGCTCTACGCCACGCGCTACGTCAAGGACGGTCAGCTCGACAGCGATTATCCCATCGTCGTGGCGGGAAAGAATTTTGGCTGCGGCAGCTCCCGCGAACACGCGCCCATCGCGATGGGTTCGGCGAATTGCGAGATCGTGCTCGCGGAAAGTTTCGCGCGCATCTTCTTCCGCAACTGCGTCGCCACCGGCGAGCTGTATCCCTGCGAATGCGCCGACCGCCTCTGCGACCTCCTCAAGACCGGCGACGTCGTGACCGTGGACCTCGACAAGGCCAGCGTGACCGTGCCAGCCACCGGCAAGGTGTATCAATTCAAACCGCTCGGCGACGTCCGCCCCGTGGTGGATGCCGGCGGCTTGTTCAACTTCGCGCGCAACAGCGGCATGATTTCAGCGCAGAAATAATTGCGGTGGCGAAGCGTTAAGGTTTGGCGAAGATTGAATAAGAAGGCGCAACGCCTTTTCGCCCCTGCCGCCAACGCTTGAAATCAATCACCTTTGGATCAAGAAAAACTGAGCCGTCTCGAAGTTTTGTCGTGCCAGCGAGTGTTGTGTTGTAGGTTTCAGTGCGGCGGCTGCCTGTGGTTGCGTTAGTTTTGCTGCCAACGTAAGTCCAATCAGGCTCGGGTTGATTATGTCCGTTCAACACAGCGAACATAAGATGAATGAACCGGACGTTTCCTGTTTGCGGTTCAATTTGGAAACACGCGATGAGATGCCAGCCAGAATGTCCGTTGTGGCTTTCTCCACCTTTGCCAATTTGAATCGTGGACTTCACCTCCAAGCCAGCAGGCTTGCCACCCTTCTTTGCCATCGGATTAATGAGGTCAGGATAAGCCTGATGTGAGTTGTGTTTGTAGGGTGAGTGATTATTCAATGCATCGCAAAAAACATTTGAGACAAGCCCGCTAAAATTATTGCCTTGAATGTATTCTGGTAGCGGCTTCGCTCCGCTGGTGAGCAAGTTGGCGTTGATGCGCGCCACAATGCTTTGCGTGGCATTCATCGCTGCTTCCAAATGGGAGGTCTTCATGCCGGGCGGCAACGGAACTTGTGAGCGAAAGTAATCGCGGTTTACTGTAATTCCAGATGCGGTTGGCTCCGGGGCAAACGCACCCGCGATGAATTGCGGCAACGGGCAGGCCAATGCGCGAGCAAGAGATTCAATGATATCAATCGTAAAGTTCTCGCGACCGTTTTCCATGCCGGAGAGATGTTGGTAAGTGATGCCCGTCTTAGCGGCCAACTGCTCTTGGGTAAGTTGCTTTTGCTCGCGCAGTTTGCGAATATACCGCCCGATGGTCACTTTGGTATCCATTTCGCCCATAGTTGATACAGGTTTTACGCTTGATTGTCTTTCGCCTATAGTTGAACCTCTCCGAGGATAAAAATGTATCGGATTCACCATGCGGATTGTTTTGACTGGCTGCGCGAGTGTAAGCCGCGTTCACTCCATGCTGTTTGCACCGACCCGCCGTATGGGGTTTTGGAATTTACAGGGAAAGAGGTTGCTAAACTTCGATCCGGACGCGGCGGCGTGTGGCGTCTGCCACCGACCATCGGCGGCAGTCAACGCGATCCGCTACCCCGCTTTACGGTTTTGACTGCCGCACAAAAGCTGGAGCTTCGGCGCTTCTTCCATGAATGGGGTAAAGCGCTCTGGCCTGCGCTCGTACCGGGCGCGCATGTTTGCGTGGCGGGCCATCCGATTCTCCAGCACCTTGTTCAAAACGCGCTGGTTGAGGCAGGCTATGAGGTGCGAACGGCAATCATGCGGCTTTACTTCAGTTTCCGTGGCGGCGACCGGCCAAAGAACGCGGAGCGTGAATTTCCCGAAGTTTGCGTGACACCGAAAGGCGCATACGAGCCTTGGATGCTTTTCCGAAAACCCATCGAAGAAAGAACGGTGGCTGAAAATCTGCGCAAATGGAAAACGGGTGGACTGCGCCGGCTCTCGATTGATAAGCCCATGCCTGATTCGATTCCGAGTGGGCGGACGCCGGATCGCGAGGAAGCCATCTCCAATCACCCATGTCTCAAGCCGCAACATTTCATGCGCATCATCGTCCGCACCCTGCTTCCGCTCGGCGCAGGCACGGTGCTTGATCCGTTTATGGGCTCAGGCTCGACCATCGCTGCCGCTGAAGCTGTCGGCTACAATTCCGTTGGAGTCGAGTTGGATAACGAGTATTTCAAGTTAGCAGAACATTCCATCCCTCGACTCGCAGCATTGTATCCTGACTTCGCCGGCCAGGAGCTTCAAATGAACGGCGATTGTCGCCCTCCCGAACGCGAAGACGAGCAACAGTTGGCGATGGTTCTTTCTGAAAAGGCCGTGACTTACAAAACAAAATCCGTTTCAAAAGTTAAGTGTAATAGTTCCCGTCTTTGAACCTGCTTCCACATCCTCGTTTGCTGAAACTTCTTCGCGACACGCTCACTCACATTTCCCAACTTGCCGCTCGTGTTTGCGCTGTGTTATCTTGCCGCCATGAAAGCGAAGTCCGTTGTGATGGTTGACCCGGAGATCATGAGCGGCACGCCGTGCTTCGCCGGCACGCGCGTTCCCGCCCGCACGTTGATTGATCATCTCGAAGCCGGTGATTCGCTCGACGATTTTCTGGAAGATTTTCCCACCGTGACTCGCAAACAGGCCATCGCCTTCCTCGAAGAAGCCAACAAACGAATGTTGGTCACAGCCTGAATGCGCCTCCTGCTCGATGAGTGTATGCCGGCGCGGCTCCGCCGGAATCTGCCCAGCCATGAGGTGCAAACCGTTCCGCAGGCTGGCTGGGCCAACATCAAGAACGGCAAGCTGCTTCGGTTGATTGCTGACTCGGGAAAGTTCGATGTATTTTTGACGGTGGACAAAAACCTTCCGCAACAGCAAAAGATCAAAAGCCTGCCTTTCGCCGTGGTGGTGTTGCGCTCCAAATCAAATTGCCTTGCCGATGTCATTCTGTTTGTGCCGGATATACTGCGCCGCCTACCCGAATTTCAACCCGGCCATGTTTATGTTCTTTCCCGGCCCGCTTGATGTAGCGTTGTGCAAATGAATCTCCTCCCCTTTCCCCGCTCGCTGAAACGGCAAGTGGGAATTTTTCTTTTGCCAAAGGAACAACCGCTTTTGGCCATCACGTTCACGCAGACCGCCAAAGCGCCGGACCATCCCGAAGGCTACACGCTCACGATTGATCGCAAGGGCGTGCATATCGAATACCGCGAGACGGGCGGCCTACGCGCCGCCGGAGCAACGCTGCGGCAACTGCTCCGCGAGTATGGTCGCCGCCTGCCCCGCCTCAAGATTCGCGACTGGCCGGATTTCGCGCGGCGCGGCGTGATGCTCGACATCTCCCGCGGGCGCGTGCCGAAACTGGAAACACTGCTTGATCTCGTCGAGCGCCTAGCGGATTTCAAGATCAACGAGTTTCAACTCTACACGGAGCACACATTCGC
The DNA here is from genome assembly GCA_964594985.1 of uncultured Bifidobacterium sp. GTDB lineage: Bacteria > Verrucomicrobiota > Verrucomicrobiia > Limisphaerales > JADLHS01 > JADLHS01. The sequence goes on along the minus strand of CAZQNQ010000007.1, from coordinate 10,179 downwards.
GTACCGCAATTACAAATCTGTCTGGCAGAGCTGGGGCGCGCTCACGGCGGCGGAAATCCGCACGCTCGACGCGCGCTGCCGTGAACTCGGAATTGATCTCGTGCCGAATCAAAATTCATTCGGCCATCTGCGTTATTTTCTCGAACATCCCAAGGTCAAGAAGCTCGCCGAGGTTTCCGAACCCTACGAAGGTTCGACCGGTGATTTCCTGCGCTTCCCCACCACGCTCGCGCCCAGCAATCCCGGCACGATCAAATTCATTCGCGAGCTTTATGACGAGTTGCTGCCGAACTTTTCTTTGCCCGGTAGCCACCGACGTAAGGAGGTGGACGTTCCAGCGCGCACCACGAATCCGCCTCCTTACGTCGGCGGCTACATCAACGTCGGTTGCGACGAGACTTGGGATCTGGGTCGCGGTCAAAGCAAGAAGCTGTGTGAACGACGCGGTAAAGGTCGCGTCTATGTGGATTTCCTGAAACAGATTCACCGCGAGGCGGCGAAGCGCGGTCGCCGGATGATGTTCTGGGGCGACATCATTTTGCATCACCCGGAGCTGATTCCAGAACTGGCCAGCCTTGGAGCGGCGAGCGCCGCCTCGGCTCGAACCCAACGTCCTCAGAAACAGGCCGAGACGGCGCTCGGCGCTCCGGGAATTATCGCGCTGAACTGGGGTTACGAAGCGACGCATCCGTTCGAGAAGGAAGCCGCCACGTTTGCAAAATCAAAAATCCCATTCTACGTCTGCCCCGGCACAGCCACTTGGATGACGCTGCTCGGTCGGCACGATACCGCCTTCGCCAATCTGCGCCTCGCTGCCAAAGCCGGACGCAAGCATGGCGCAATGGGTTATCTCAACACCGATTGGGGCGATGGCGGCCATCCGCAACCGCTCGCGGTGAGTTGGCCGCTTTACGTGGTCGGCGCAGCGCACTCGTGGTGCAGCAAGTCGTTCGATGAAAAGCTGCTCGCGCCCGTGCTGAGTCGCGATGTTTACGAAGACCCGACGCAAAGCGTAGCCAAGGCCGCCATCGCGCTTGGCTTTGCGCATCGGAAGTTTGATTATCTGGAATCCAACGTCACGCCGTTCGGCGCGGTGATTGCCGCACCGCCACCGGAAACGCGGGAACTGTTCTGTCGCAGCGGACTGAAGTATTACGCGCGCATCAAGCCCAGGAACATCCGGGCCGCGCTGGCGGAGGTTGAAAAGCAACGCGCCCTTCTCGCCAAAGTAAAATCAATCTCCAGAGCCGGCGGGATGCTCAAAATCGAACTCGACCTCGCCGCGCGGATGGCAGCGGAGTCGTGTCGCATCATGCTGTGGCAGCAGGCCCTGGCGGCGGGTAAGACCAAGGAAGCCAGACAACTCGCCCGCGCCGGTATCAAGGCGCTGCAACAGATCGAGCACACCTACGACGCCTGCTGGCCGTGGCGCAACAAGGCCACGTCCGCCAAATCCTCTCCCTTCCTGAAATGGCGGAGAGAGGATTACCGGCGCGGCAAATTACATTTCCCGCCGGAAGTCGCGCGGTTGGCCAAAGCCAAAACTTACGCGGCGGAATGATTGGTAGGGCGCGGCACTCCGTGCGCGCCGATTCAGCCAGCCAGACGACGGCGCGCACGGAGTGCCGCGCCCTACCATTTCGCCTGATCAAATGGCAATCCTTAGAACGCCGGAGTCACTTCCACTTTTTTGCCCGGGGCGGCGACGAGGTCTTCGCCTTTGCACCAGACGGCGTCGTTGATCAGCAACTTGAATTGCACCTTGTCCTTGGCGGGCACGCTTAAACGCCAGGTCTTGGAATCCACATTTTCCAGCGGAATGCCGCGTTCCCACGAAAGTCCTTCGCCCTGACCGCGCACGAACAGATTATTGCCGAAGCCGACATCAATCTTTGCTTCGATGGTGATGGGCGCGGCTGATTTCACCGGTCCAGCGCTCACAACCGGTGCTACGGGTGTAACAGGCTTGGCTGGAACAACAGATGCAACAACTGCAACTGGTTTGGCCGCGACCGGTGCCGGTTGGGGCGCAGGCGCAATGCTGGAGGAAGCGGTGACGACGGGAACAGTTTTAGTAGCGGTGGTTTTCTTGGTCGGTTTTTTCATAAGAAACACGAGTTCGATTTCAGTTCATTTGTACTCACGCTGGCAAACGCACGACAGCGGTTAGGTCCGGGTTAAGGGAATAACCGCGCCTCTGCCGGTTAAAAGCTATGGCCGTGCCAGTAGGCAGCTTGCCAGCGGGTGTCAGTCGCGGGAAGTGCAACTGACCAACCAAGAACGATTGTGCAAATCAGACGCGCGTTGTCAACGCCACGCCCAAACGCAGCAGCTTTGTAACATCGGCGTCGGATTTGGCCTCAGCATAGATGCGCAGAATCGGCTCGGTGCCGGAGCCGCGCAGCATCAGCCACGAACCGTCTGCCGCAATGAACTTTACGCCGTCGAAAGACTTCACTTCCGCAAGCGGCGAGCGCAGCAGCTTATCGGGCGGATTAGTCTTCAGAAATTCCATCAACACGCCGCGTTTCTCCAACGGGAAATGCGTGTCAATACGCCCATAGCGGTGCGGGCCAAATTCCTTTTCCAGATGCGCGATCAACCGATTGAGTGACGTCCGTTCCACCGCGAGCATTTCCAGCAACATCAAACCGGCGGCAATACCGTCGCGCTCGGGAATGTGACCGGGAAAACCGATGCCGCCGCTTTCTTCCGCGCCGAGCAGCACGTTGCCTTTAAGCATCTCGGCGCAGATGTATTTGAAGCCGACACCGGTCTCGACGAGTTCGATGCCATACACCGCGCACATCTTGTCCAACATGGAAGTCGTGGTGAGCGCCTTGACCATGCGGCCTTGCATCCCGCGATTGACGAACAGATGCCGCAGCAGCAGGCAGATCAGGATGTGCGTCGTGAGATACTTGCCGTGCCCATCCATGCCACCGACGCGGTCGGCATCGCCGTCCGTCACGAGGCAAAGATCATGCGGATGCTTCTTCAGGTAAGCCTGACTGCGACCGTAGTTCGCCTCGACCGGCTCGGGGTTGATGCCACCGAACAATGGATCGTGCGCGCCGTTGAGCGTGGTGACTTTGCAAGTCGTGCCCGCGAGCAACTGCTCGAAGCAACCCGCGCCGACGCCAAACAACGCTTCATGCGCGAACCGCAGCTTCGACTTCGCGATCAGCTTGAAATCCACCAGCTTCTTCAGCGCGGCGTAGTGCGCGGGGCGCACGTCTTTGATCACGATCTGCTTCGCCTTCACCGCGTCGGCGAGTTTCACGCTACGGACGGGATTCTTATCCAGCCAACCTTCGACGGCCTTGCAAGTTTCCGAATCGCTGGAGCCGCCGTAGTGCGACTTGAGTTTGAAGCCGTTGAAGATCGGCGGATTGTGGCTCGCCGTGAGCATCACGCCACCGATGGCCTTTTGCGCTTTGACGGCGAAGGAAACGGAAGGTGTCGGCGTCGGCTCGGGCGTGAGCGTGACGATGAAACCGTTGCCGGCAAACACCTCGGCGGCACAGCGCGCGAATCCGTCGGATAGAAAGCGGCGATCATAACCAACGACGACTTTCTTCTGCGTGCCCGCCACGGGATTGGCGTTCCAATAATCCGCCGTGGCCTGCGCAACCCGTGCCACGTTGGCGAAGGTGAAATCTTCCGCGATGACTGCGCGCCATCCGTCCGTTCCGAATTTGATGCTCATGAAGTCAGAGTAAACTTGAGGTCCGCCAGGGCTGGGTCGTATTCGTGAACGATTTTGCGCATCTTGGCGACCGCCTGCTTCAGACTATGCGCCGCGAACAACGCACTGCCGGCGACAAACACATCCGCCCCGGCCCGCGCGCATTCCGCAACCGTCTTGAAGTTGACGCCGCCATCCACCCCGACCGTGAAGTTGAGATTCTTCTCCCGCCGCCAGGTGTTCGTCTGCTGGATCTTTGGCAGCGTCTCGTAAATGAATTCCTGCCCGCCGAAGCCCGGGTTCACCGTCATGACCAACAGGTGATCAATCTTGTCGAGGTACGGTTTCACCAAGTTGATGTCCGTGGGCGGATTGATGGAGAGGCCAACCTTCTTGCCGAGCGAACGGATCTTCCACAACAACGGCGTCACCGCATCGCCAAGCTCCACGTGGATGATGATCTGATCCGCGCCGGCTTTCGCAAAAGGTTCGAGCAGGATTTCCGGCTTGGAACACATCAGATGCACGTCAAAGAACAGCTTCGTCAGCGGCCGGAGGGTTTTGACGACGTGCGGACCGAAGGAAATGTTCGGGACGAAGTGCCCGTCCATGATGTCAAGGTGCAACCATTCCGCCCCGGATTTTCCGGCGCGGATGGTGTCCTTCGCAAAGTTACCAAAGTCGGCAGCGAGCAGCGACGGCGCGATGATCATGCGCAGACAGCTTACTCAGAGGCGGTCGCGGGACGGAAGCTGGATTTTCGCGGCCGGTGCCGGTGCGGGCGTGCCCAAACCGGGCAACGGCGGCGGACTCTGCTTCGGCGGTGCTTCGGGCAAAGGCGTTCCTGCCGGCGCCCCCATCATCGGACCGGCGTCGGTCGGCTTGGTCGGCGGCGTGAACTTGCCCGTGCGGACAATATCCTCGACCTGGGTGCCGTCGAGCGTTTCATATTCCAACAACGCCTTGGCCACCATCTCCAGCTTGTCACGGTTCGTATCAATCAATTCCTTCGCGGTGCGATAGGCTTCGTTGATGATGCGTTTGACTTCGTCGTCAATCTGCTGCGCGGTCTGTTCGCTGTAATCCTTCGTCCGCATCATGTCGCGACCCAGGAACACATACTCCTGCGCCTCGCCGTAAAGCACGTTGCCGAGCTTCTCGCTCATGCCCCAGTGCATGATCATCGCCTTCGCCATCGCGGTCGCCTGCTGAATGTCGCTCGCCGCGCCGCTGGAAATATCGTCCACGACCAGTTCTTCCGCGATCCGCCCCGCCATCGTCATGATGATGGTGTCAATCGCCTGCTTCTTGCGCATGTTCAGCACGTCTTCCTTCGGCAAAGACATCGTCACGCCCAACGCGCGACCGCGCGGGATGATCGTCACCTTGTGCAACGGATGCGTGTGCTTGAGCAAAACATTCACGAGCGCGTGGCCGGCTTCGTGCCAGGCGGTGGCGCGCTTCTCTTCGTCGCTCATCGCCATGCTGCGACGTTCGCGACCCCAGCGCACTTTGTCGCGGGCTTCTTCGAGTTCGAGCATGCCGATGCCCTTCTTGTTGGTGCGAGCCGCGAGGAGCGCCGCTTCGTTCAACAGATTGGCCAGTTCCGCGCCGGAATAACCGGGCGTGCCGCGCGCGATGATCGAAAGATCAACCTCCGGCAACAACTTCACGTTCTTGGCGTGAACCTTCAAAATGGCTTCCCGCCCGCGCACATCCGGCAGATTCACTGTCACCTGCCGGTCAAAGCGACCGGGGCGCAACAGCGCGGGATCAAGCACGTCGGGCCGGTTCGTCGCCGCGATGATGATGATGCCTTCCTGTGTGTCAAAGCCGTCCATCTCGACGAGCAACGCATTGAGCGTCTGTTCGCGTTCATCGTTGCCGCCGCCGAGGCCGTGACCACGGGAACGACCCACGGCGTCAATTTCGTCAATGAACACCAGACACGGCGTATTCTTGCGCGCCTGATCGAACATGTCGCGCACGCGGCTCGCGCCGACGCCCACGAACATCTCCACGAAGTCCGAACCGCTGATGCTGAAGAACGCCGCATCCGCTTCGCCCGCGATGGCTTTCGCGAGCAATGTCTTGCCGGTACCGGGCGGTCCGATCATCAATACGCCCTTGGGAATGCGCCCGCCGAGGCGTTGAAACTTCTTGGGGTCTTTGAGGAACTCGACCAGTTCGGAGACTTCATCAATCGCTTCCTCGACCCCGGCGACATCCTTGAACGTCGTCTTGTTCCGTTCCTTGGCCAGCAAACGCGCCTTGCTCTTGCCGAAACTGAGCGCGCCCTTGCCCGCCATGCGGATGGGGCGGATGAAGAAGAACCAGATCAGGAACACGAAGACCGCGAGGAACAGCACGTTGATCATGATATTAAACAGCAACGCGCTCGTCTCCCGCGGCTCGATCTGCTTCACGTTCCGGAGCTGATCCGCGAAGCTTTCCGTCATGATGACCTTGGTCTTGAACGAAACCTCCACCGGTTTGCCGTTGGCCACGACTTGATTGCCCGCGGGATCCGTCTCGAAATAGCTGCCGGTGATTTCGGTCAACGCCGACTGCTGGCCGTAATTCACCTTGGCGCTGGCGATCAGGTTGGAATAAATTTTCTGGGTGAAATCGTATTGGGAAATCTCCGTGCGCGGCGCTTCGCCCCACTTGTCCTTCATCGTGAACAGCAGGGCCATGCCGCCGATGATCGCGATCCACACCGCGATGGTGCTGGGTTGCATCCGACCGCCGCCGGTGGCTTTACGTGGATTCTTGTCGTCGCCGTTCATCTTATTGTCGTCAGCCATGATATTATTAGCGGGCAAAACGTAACATGCGGCCACCAGCCCCGCAATGCAGGACTTCGGGTGTTTACCCGACGCTCCAGCGCCAGGCCAACACCTTGCGTGTCTCTGTCGTCAGCTTGAAAGCCTCCCCGATCCGCAATCCTTCCACCCAGAAAATCTCCCCCGCCGCGGTCGTCGCGAGTAACAATTCCCGTCGCCGGGTTGCCGGGATCTTCTGATTGGTGAACCAGTCCTGCAACTTCACCGCCGTTTTCATGCCAATGGGCTGGAAGCGGTCGCCGGGCCGCCAATGTCGCAAAACCACCGTAGCACCTACTTGTTCCGCGTCAAAAAACTCTCTCCGGCTTTCAGTTTTTGGACGGACGAATCCCCCGGCAACCGCAAAATCCCAGGTCACTTCCAGTCCGCCAAATGAGACGTGCCGGCCTGCTTTCAGGTTCAACTTTCTTTCCGCGCCAGCAAACGCCCGGTTCTCCGCCACCACCCGTTTCACCCGGCCGCTTGCCTCGCAGACTACAAATTGATTCCCAGCCGACACCAGCTTGCCCGGTTGCAACCGCAGCCGCTCCACCAGCTCAAAATCCGGCGTCACCTTCAAGCGTTGCAATTGCAATTGAATCACCCGCCGCTGCACGCCAAGCGCCAGTTTACTCCCCGCCCCGCCCCGCGGAAACTTCGCCAGCCAATTCTTCGCCACCGCCTCCACCACCTCCGCGTCCGCGCCGACCAGTTCCATCAACCGCAAAACCGTCCGATTCAGCGCCGGTTGAAATTCTGCGCGCACCAATGGCAGCAATTCATGCCGCACGCGATTGCGCAACATGTCCCGCGACGCATTCGTCGCGTCTTCGCGGAAACGGATTTTGTTTTCCCGCGCGAACCCCTCCAGCGCCGCCTTGCCCACCTCCAACAACGGCCGCACCAGTCGCACGCTTTTGCTGACGGGCGACGGTGAACTCCATTTCATGCCCGCCACCCCTTCGCCGCCCGAACCGCGCAACACACGCAGGAAGAACAGCTCCACCTGATCATCCGCATGATGCGCCACGGCGACGGCGGCACAGCGCAACCGACGGGCCGTCCGCGCCAGAAATTGATGCCGTAATTCCCGCGCGGCCATCTCCACGGAAATCCCCTGCTCCTTCCTCAACAACTTTACATCGCCCCGCCCCGCCTGAAACGGCAGGTTCAACTTCGCCGCCGCCTGCTTCACGAAACGTTCATCCCCGTCACTGGCGCGACCGCGCAACTGATGATTGAAGTGCGCCACGAAGAGCTTCCAATCCGAAGCCCCGGCCAATTCCGCCAGCACCGAAAGCAACACCATCGAATCCACGCCCCCGGAAACCGCGACCAGAATCCGTTCCCCGCGCCGAAACAACTTTCGCGCGTGGATGGATTGCCCGACCTGTTCCCGCAAACTCTGCACGCCCGGATGCTAACGGCTTGATTGAAAGCGGAGCAAGGGGATAGCGGCAAAAGTCTTCCATCCCGCTCAGTTTGATCACAAGAGAATCGCACCTCCAAGCGGAAGACCTACGGTTTGACGACGGATTGCCCCCTGGCACTGACAGCAAAAACAAAGAGCGGTGTGGCAAACAAACCCACGCCACTCTGTCCCCCTCAACAGACCTCCGACCTCAGACTTTAGCCTCAGTCCAGCGGACTCTTCACCCCGAGCCCCGGTTTCTGCATGACGTGGGTGTAAAGCTGGGTCGTGCTCACATCCTTGTGCCCGAGTAAATCCTGCACCGTGCGAATGTCCGTCCCGCCCTCGAGTAAATGCGTCGCGAACGAATGCCGCAACACGTGCGGACTCACCCGCTTGTCCAGTCGGGCCCGCGCCGCCGCCTGTCGGATGGCCTGCTGTAACGTGGCGTCCAACACATGATGCCGGCGACGCAACTGGGTGCGTGGGTCTCGCAGCCATTGCCGCGATGGAAAAAACCATTGCCACTCCCACGCCTTGCCCGCTTGGGGAAATTTGCGCTCCAATCCCTCCGGCAGCCAGACTCCCGGCGCCTTCGCCTCCCGATCCTCCGCATGTAATCCCCGCAACCGTTCCCGGTGGGCCAGCAATCGCTCCAGCAAACTTTCCGGGACCATCGTCACCCGATCCTTGCCGCCTTTGCCCGCCCGCACAATTATTTGCCGCCGTTCCAAATCCACATCCTGCACCCGCAAGTGCAACAACTCCGTCAGCCGCAGCCCGCTGCCATAAAGCAACTCCGCCATCAGCCGGGAGGTCCCCTCCAGGGCCACCAGCAACCGCTGACACTCCCCCCGCGAGAGCACCACCGGCACCCGCTTCGGTGCCCGGGCTGCCGTAAACGGCCCCAAGTCCGCCAACGGTCGTCCCAAGGCTTCCCGCACCAGAAACACCAGCGCGTTGAGCGCCTGCTTTTGCGTCGCCACGGCCACGCGTTGCCGCGTCGCCAAGTCCGACAGAAAGTCCCGGACATCCACTTCCTCGGCTTGAAAAACATTTCCCCCGTGCCGGCGCTCGGCTGCCAGCCACTGCGCCCAACGCCTAGCCCACATGCGATAGGCTTGCTCCGTGCGCCACTGATAATGGCGATTGCGCAACTCGCGGATCAACTTGCGCTCCCACTCCGCCCCGCCCAGATCCGTCGCGGCCAGTGGCGGCACCTTGGCGGAAAATAATGCCGCGTAGTTTTGCGGCGGCGGGGATGGCCGCGACACCGCCGGCGGTTCTTGTGAACTCCCAGCCTTGAAAAACCAATTAAGCGCCGCCTTCCACGCAGCCAGTTGCGACACGCCCAGCCGTTGTTGCCCCTCCACTTGCTTCATGAACTGTCGGGCCGAAACCACCGTCGCGCGCTGCCGGGATTCCTTGCAGAACCGGAGATAGGCCGTGAGCGCCCGGCGATAGGCCGCCCGTTCCAATTCCTTGAGCCGCAAAGCAGTCAGCGCGGCAGCCCATTCCGGAAACCAGATGCTTTTTTGAGGTGCGGCATCACTCATATAACGTGGCGGGTAAAGCCAAAGTCACTTTGTCTTTCCGCGGCGATATATGACAAGCAAAATCCGACCTGGCGAGGCGAATCGTTTGGGGATTGGTTCGGTGTAACCGTTTGAAGTTGAAGTTGACGCGCAGGGGAGCGCAACTTAAATTCAGACCATGCTTCAACCTCAAACCAACCGGATTCCGGCACAACTGACTTTGGTTGAATATCAATGTTAGGCCAACTCGCACGCTCATGGCACTCGACTTCTTCATCGGAGATTTGGCTGAGAGTGTTCCTCCGGCATTGTCATTGCCTGAGCAGATGCACACGCAGCTTTTTCATCGCACTGATGAGTTGCGCCGATTGCCGCTGTTGGGACGCATGGCCGACTTCTATTCGGATGTCAGCTTTGAGGGAGCAGACCTTTCAGGTTTGAGCCAGGAGTTACGGCAGGTCATACCCGCATTTGCTGGCAGACCACAGATGCAGACGGCCTTGCGCCAGCTACATGAGATTTGCCAGACTGCGATCACTCAAGAGAGAGGACTTTATGGTTTTTGTGACTGACCGTTGGCCTAACCATGCGCTGCAGCGAACTCCGCGTCACGCGCTTGGATTGTTCGATAACGTCCGGCCCGCTCCACGGCCTGCGGGCGCGGAGTCGCTGAGCTTGGGTCGTTAGGCCAATATGCGCACGTCACTCAAATCTCACGTT
>CAZQNQ010000006.1:0-264632 GCA_964594985.1 uncultured Bifidobacterium sp. | reverse complement strand
AAAGCTCTACTTGAATTTACTGCGATTGGTAGGGCGCGTCACTCCGTGCGCGCCGCTTCGTGCCAGCAGACGACGGCGCGCACGGAGTGACGCGCCCTACCAACCAAAACGGCATTTTGCTACAGGTTCTAAGTTGTAAGAAATCACTTCTTCAACTCAATGCTCACCGGACAATGATCACTGCCCGGGATGTGGGGGAGAATCGCGGCGCGTTTGAGGCGGGGGCGCAGCGATTGTGAGATGAGGAAGTAATCCAAGCGCCACCCGATGTTTCGGGCGCGAGCCGTCCCCATCGGACTCCACCAAGTGTAATGCTTCTGGCCTTTCTCAAACTCGCGGAAGGTGTCCACGAAACCAGCGGCAACAAATGCATCAAACCCAGCGCGTTCCTCGGGCGTGAAGCCGTGGTTCTTCACGTTAGCTTTGGGGTTCGCGAGATCAATCTCGGTGTGCGCCACGTTCAAGTCGCCGCACCAGATGACGGGCTTTTTCTTTTCGAGTTGCTTGAGGAATTTTAGGAAGTCCTTGTCCCACTGCTGGCGATAGGCAAGGCGGGTGAGTTCACGCTGCGAATTGGGCGTGTAAACGTTGACGAGGAAAAAATCGTCATACTCGGCGGTGAGCACGCGACCTTCCTTGTCGTGGTCGGCGATGCCGAGGTGCGGCGTGACTTTAAGCGGGCGTTGCTTCGTGAAGACGGCTGTGCCGGAATAACCTTTCTTCTCCGCGCTGTTCCAATACGTCGTGTAGTGCGCGGGCCAGAGTTGCTCGACCTGATCGGGCGAACACTTGGTTTCCTGAAGGCACAGGATGTCCGGCTGCTCGGTGTCGAGAAATTCCAGAAAGTTCTTTTTCAGCACGGCGCGCAGGCCGTTGACATTCCAGGAAATGAGTTTCATGGGGCGGAAGTTTGAATCAACCACGGATGAACACGGATAAACACGGATAAAGCGCAGCCACGAATTTCACGAAATGACACTGGTTTTTTAAATCTGTGCTCATTCGTGAAATTCGTGGCCAATGAGTTTTCCGATCCGTGTTCATCTGTGTCCATCCGTGGTTGAAAATCTGTCAGCCGGGCGGCCAGGTCATCTTGCGTCCGCCGAGGATATGGCAATGCAGGTGCGGGACAGATTCGCCACCGTCGGAACCGTTGTTGATGACAAGCCGGTAGCCGCCGGACTTGAGTCCCACTTGGGCCGCGACCTCCGCAGCTTTCAGCAACAAATGCCCGATCAACTGATGATCCGCCGGCGCGGCTTCGGCAATGCGCGGGATGGGTTTCTTGGGGACGATGAGGATGTGCGTCGGGGCTTGCGGCGTGATGTCGCGGAAGGCGAGGACGAGGTCATCCTCATATACGATCTGCGCGGGAATTTCGCGCGCGATGATTTTCTCGAAGATGGTTTTGCTCATGGCTGGAGAACTGTTTTAACCACGAAATACACGAATCACACGAAATCAGAAGCCGAAAATCACTCGACCAACAAGGCGCAGGTCGAACCGGCGGTTTCCTTGCTCACGGTGCGGCGCAGGAACTCGATGATGTGGTCGCGCAGATGATCGCATCGCGGACTCCAACGCTCCGCCCCGAGCAGACTCTTCACGCAATCGCGCAAGCCGTGGAAGCGGACGAGGCGGGGCGTGAGTTGATATTGAGCATGCACCGCGGAACGCAGCCGCGGGAAGAACGCCAGTTCGCCGCCGCCCCCGGCATGGAAGGCCAGCAGTTGCAGATCCTTGTTCGCCGAATCATCCGGTTCATCCACCGCCAGCCGGCCGGCACTCAGTTTCAATCCAAACCCATTCAACACCGATTCAAACTTGGCGGCGAACTCGGCGACGGAAACCGTCTTGCGCTCCAGATCGGTCTTGAAGTAATGGAAGACCGACGCGGCGGCATGCTCCAAAAAGTCCTGATCAAAAGGTTCGCCCGAACCATCGGTCAGTTCCACCGAAATCATCCCGGCGGTGAACGGGACCGATTCGCCGGAAGGCAACTGGAAGAATAGATAATTGTCGGCCAGCAAGATCATCCCTGCGCCTCCAGTTTTTTGACCTCCTGCACAAAATCCGTGGCTTCCTGAAAGCGCCGATACACGCTCGCGAACCGAACGTAGGCGACTTCATCAATCGCGCGCAACCCATCCATGACCTGCTTGCCGATGAACTCGGCGGGTACTTCGTCCTCGTACTTGTTGTTCACGGCTTCGGTGATGCGATCGGCCAGGTCTTCGACGACCTTGGGGCTGATGGGACGTTTCTGGCAGGCTTTGCGGATGCCGGAGAGCAATTTTTCCTTGGAGAATTCCTCGCGTCGCCCGTCGCGCTTGACGATCACCAGCCCTTCGCGCTCAACTTCTTCGTAAGTGGTAAAGCGATGCTGGCAAGCGGTGCATTCGCGTCGCCGACGGATGGTGGCGCCTTCACGCGAGGCGCGCGAATCAACAACCTTGTCATCCTGACAACCGCATTTGGGGCAACGCATAGAAACCACTGCTAATGGTGGTAGCGATGTTGTATCACGCTAAGGATTGCATAGTCAAGGGTTTGATGGCAGCGGGGTGTGATTGGAAGGGCCGCTCATCGCGCGGTTCTTAATCGTAATCTTAATCTTGTTCTTAATCTTCAGGCCCGGGAGATTAAGATTAAGAACAAGATTAAGAGTAAGAGCCTAAGCGGCGCGGCAGTTTCAATCACACCCGTGGCCTGCCGGAACAATTGGACGTACGATATCCCATATCACCAGAAGCTGAAAAATCCTGAAGGAGCCGGAAAAAATTACGGCCGACGAATACCCACCCGGGTCAGTTTGACTGGGCGGGCGCGTTGGTGGCCGCTGGCGCGTTGGTGGTCGGCGGAATTTCCATCGGCATCCCCAAGGCCGACCGCAACGCCGCGCGCATCTCGTACGGCCAGACATTTCGCTCCGGGTCCAGGAGGGTGCGCAACACTTCCGATTCCATTTCCTCCACCGGTGGCAGACCGATGGCTTGCTCGCGACCGCCGCTGCCACCGATCTTTTTCATGTAGGTCGAATGGAGCACCCGGGAGAGATTGCGCAGTCCTTCGTACTGTTTCTTGTTGCCGAGAATCAACTGCCGGAAGCCCGTCGCCGCCTGGCCTTGGATGGCGGCTTTGACCCGGTCACGCGAGGTTTCGCTGACGTCTTCGCAGATGCGCGCGAGCGCGAACTCTTCCAGCGTCAACTTGCTCGGGATGGAATCCGGCTGCCCGTTGATCAATGGCTTGGCGGGATATTTTTCGCCGAGATAGCGATACCATTTGAGCGCCTCGGGAATCCGGTCGTTGCTGTAGAGAAAATAGGCGGCGTTGGCGATCAAGTTGCGGTGCGCGGTTTCGATGTTGGATCGCATTCCCGGCTCGTCAATCATCGCCTGCTCGTACGCGGCGCTGACCGTGGGCACGATGTCGAGATTCGGGCCGAAATCAAAGGTGCGGGTGTACGGATCGGAGGTCAGCCTCCCGCGCTGGAAGCTCAGTTGCATGGACTGATAGATCGCCCGGCGCAATTGAATCAATTCATCCTTCTTGATTTTCGTGGGATTTTCGTCCGCCTTCTTCAAGCCCAGCGCCGCCCAATAAATCGCGTGCGCCTCCGGCAAACGCCATTCCAGCGGGCCATATTGCTCGTTGACCTGCTTGATGAACTGCGGGTCCATCTTGTATCGGTTGGTCAGCAGTTGCACCCGACGAATGGCATCCTCGCTCTGGGGATTGAGCAACTCGTCCAAATTCGCATCGTTTTCCCTGCCGAACACTTCGGACATCTCCGCCAACCACGCGCTCTTGTAATACATGTTCGCGTCGTCGAGGTTCGCCCCCATCTTGTGCTGGAAATGCCAGGCGAGTTCGCGATAGAGCAGCGTTTCGTTCGGATTGTATTTCAACCCTTCGTCGCGCAGCAGCGTGATGCCCCGCTCCACCCAGCGCCAGCGATCCGGGTAATCCTTGAACTTCACCGAGATGTTGTAGGACATGTTCCACGCCTGATACACCCAGACGGCGGCGAAGTGCGGCTCGAGTTTGGTGATCCAATCCGCCAGTTGCGCCATCTCGAAAAACTTGTCCTCCTCCTGCAGTTCGTTGGCGCGGATCCAGAGCAGATTCGCAATGATGCCGCGAAATCCGCCCAACGCCACCGTGGTGAACGCCAGCAACGGCGGCGCATTCTCCAGCGGCGTCACCCGCGTCAGCCCCAGCGTGTCGCGATCGCGATTCAAACTCCGCTGCGTCAGCGTCGAGGCGATCAACAGCACCACCGCCAGCAGCAGGAGCAGGATTTTTTTGAGGCGATCGTTCATGCGTAGCGGTTGCGGCTCATGAATTATTCTGCGGCAAAGCGAGTTCGCGGCGGCTGAACGCCCAGATGCCAAACGCGGCCATCACGCCGCCCAGCACCAGCACGATCTGCGTGAACGCCCGCAGCAATTCCAGCCACGACACGCTGCGGCCCGTGCTCAACGAATCAATCGGCGAAAAATCCCGCGCCATGTTCACCACCGTCAGAATGCCTTTGAACAGCGGCACGGCAAAAAAGTCCAGCACCGGACTACCTCGCTCTCCGGTTTCCTGGTTGTAACTCATGATCGTGCCCTCGGCCACAGTGTTGGCCAATGTACCAGCGGAGAATACGACCAGCAGCGCCGCAATGGCGACGAACGCCGCCACCGGGAACGACAGAAAGCTCGCCGCCGCGAGGCCCAACGTCGCCAGCAACGCCATCCAGCAAAAAATGATGCCCAAGCCGCGCGCGAAATTCAGCGCGAAGCCGCCTTCGCGATATAGCACCTCGATCCCCTCCTCCGTCGTGAACAGCAGCGAAACGTTGTTCGGGTTCATCACTGTTATGGTGAGCAGCCCCTTGTCGTCGAACAAACCCGCTGGGACTTCAAACTCGTGGAACGTATCGGGCGCGAGGCTCATCGGGCCTTCCGTCTGCCAGTACTGGGTTTCCCGCGGCACGCCCACGCGCCAGTACACCGGAAACGTCCCGGACGGACTTTTCTCCGCCGTGTTGAATTTCACGCGCAGAAAGAGCGGTTGATCGCGGATGAAATTCTTCGCCAGCCCCAGATCAACCGTCCAGCTCTGCTCGTAACCGGGCGGGACGTTCTGCACGAACGCCTTCAAGCTCTCCCGGATCTGCATGCGCAACTGCGGGATGTCGGAGGCGGGCACTTCGGTTTTCTCCAACGCCTTTTTCAACTGCGCGTCCGTCTCCTCCTCGATCTCCTTGGCGAAAGTCGGTGGCCGGGCGGAGGCACGCGAAACGAGCACTTCATTCCGCAGGATGCGCTGCTCATTCGCCGACAGCTTGGTGGACCGCCAATGCAACAGCACAAAAACGCTGGCCCCGGTGATCAGCAGGATCGCGGCATTGAGCGAGAGCAGGCCCAGCCATTTGCCGAGCCAGATCTGCCAGCGGGCGATGGGTTTCACCGCCACCATCTGGATCTGACATTCCTCGATGTCGCGCGCCAGCGTGCCGCACGCCAGCCACAACGTCGCCATGCCGAGCAACGCCGTGATGGTGCTCAACGTGTACGTCAGCAAAATCTGGGTGAACCCGCGCGCCGTGCCGTCATCCTTGATGAGCAACGGCAACCCCACCACCGCCGCCAGCAACAACGCCACGATGACGAGGAACAGCCGGAAGCGGAAGGCCGCCTTCCACGTCAACGCTGCAATGGTGATGATTCGTTTCACTGGTTTAGGAAAATCTGCGGACCTCGGGTGTTCGCTGACCTATTTCTTCTTCCCAAGCAACGCCGATAATTTCTCGTCGGCCTTCGCCAGCTCTTCCGCCTTTTCCGGCGCGGGGGCGGACGGAACTGGGGCGGACGCTGGTTCAGCCTTGGTCAACGATTCCAGCTTCCGTTCGTTGACGGTCGGCTCGGCGAGTTTGACCGCAGCAGGAGCCGCTGGAACTGCCGTCGGCAGTGTGAGCTTCTCCAAAACTTTGTCCGGCGCGGGCGTCACTTCGACTCCGGCCCGCAGATATTCCGCCACGCGGGCACCCGATTGCGCGCCGCTGGTCTGTTGCGCAGCCTGCTTCGCCTTTTCCACCACTTCGAGGAAATAGCTTTCCAGATTCTGCGTCGGGTTGTCCACGCGCACTTCCCCGTTCCCGATGTCTTTGCGGATGATTTCCAGCACACGCTCCATCGTCGGCCGTGGCAACACCGGGGTCGTGATGCGCAACGTGTCCGGCTTGGCGAGCAATTCCTTCAACGTGCCCAGCGCCTGAATCTTGCCACCGTAATAAATCACCACACGGTCGCAGACATCTTCCACATCCGAAAGCAAGTGGCTGCTGAGAATCACCGTCTTGCCGCGCTTGGCGAGGGCGATGATCAAATCCTTGATCTCACGACAGCCAATCGGGTCCAGCCCCGCCGTGGGTTCGTCGAGAATCACCAAGTCGGGATCGTTGATGAGCGCCTGCGCCAGCCCGATGCGGCGTTGCATGCCTTTGGAAAATTCGCCGACCGACCGCGTGCGCGTCTGGTTCAAGCCGACCATTTCCAGCAATTGCTCGGCGCGTTTGTCGCGGTCGCCCTTTTCGAGATGGAACAGGTTGCCGAAGAAATCCAGCGTCTCGCGCGAGTTGAGATAGCGGTAGAGATACGATTCCTCCGGCAGATAACCGATGCGCGCCTTGGTCTGGACGTGCCGGGGCGAATTGCCAAAGACTTCGATGTGTCCCTTGGTCGGGTAAAGCAACCCGAGCAGCATCTTTACCGTGGTGGACTTGCCCGAGCCGTTCGGTCCGAGCAAACCGAACACCTCGCCGCGCTTCACGTCGAAATCCACATCGCTCACCGCGCGTGCCTTCGAGCGGCCCCAGAAATCTTTGAACACCTTGGTCAACCCGCGCACCGAGACGACCACGTCGCCGGATTGCGGATTGCGGACTGCGGATGGGGGATTTGTCATGAACGTGAACTCAGTTACTTGCTTCTACGATTTTGCGGAGGACACCTGCCAGCCCAGCTTTGTCGAGGCGCTTTTCAGCGATTTCTATCATTGCATCGTAAGCCGAGCCGTCATCCGGGGGAAATAACACCTGGTTAACCCGTAAAAACATGATGGCGGCGGCCGCCGCCGTACGCTTGTTGCCATCAACGAACGCTTGCGCTTCGGCGCTGTGAAAAGCGTAAGCCGCCGCGATCTCAAACAATCCGCCCCGACCATACCAATAGGCATTCCGCGCCGAACCCAATGCCGATTCAATCAATCCCGGCTCGCGGATTCCAGCCGACCCACCAAACCGCGCCAACGATTCATCGTGCAGATACAAAACTTCTTCGAGTTCCAGAAATCTCGGTTCGTTCACAATTACTGGGCAAGTTTGCGGAACAGTTCGGCATTGGTCGTGAACACCTCATCCGCCATGCGCTTGAATTCATCGGAAACTCCGGCGGCAGGCTTTGCAAGTTTGCCGGTGTCCTCCGCCGCGTGAATAAATGCGACAACCTTTTGCCGCTCCTCACGGGGCAGTTGCTTGATCTGTTCGATTACTTCAGTCGCACTCATGGTGTCAAAGTATCCGTGTTTAGTTGAACGGGCAAGCCGTCCGCTTGCTTAAGCCGTCTTCGGCGTGAGTTGTCCCGTCGCGGCGGGCCGTGAACCGCTGTCATCGCCGCCAGCCTTTGCCTCGGGATGATAATGCTCCAGCTCTTCACCTTTGCGCACCAACCGGGCGCTGTTGAAAATCACGATGAGCGAACCCGCGTTGTGCAGGATGGCCGCGAGAATCGGGTTCAACCAGCCAAACGCCGCCGCACTCAGGCCGCCGATGATGAACAACACGCCGAACAGGAAGTTCTGGTTGATGACCGAACGCGTGCTCTGCGAGAGCTTCACGAGGAACGGCAGCCGGCGCAGGTCATTGTTCATGAGCGCAATCGTCGCGCTGTGGATCGCCACTTCGCTGCCCGCCGCGCCCATCGCGATGCCGATGTCGCCCGCCGCCAGTGCCGGCGCGTCGTTCACGCCGTCACCGATGACCGCAACGTTGTAACCCTTGGCCTTCACCGCGCGGACGAATTCAACCTTGTTCTGCGGCAAGCAATCGCCCTTGGCTTCTTCGCAACCGATCTCGGCGGCAACGCGAGTCGCAACCGGTTGGCGGTCGCCGGAAACCATCGCGATACGGCGCACGCCAGATTCCTTGAGTTCCGCGAGCGCTTCGCGGGCTTCAGCGCGGGTCTGATCCTGCAAGCCGACCCAGCCGATGCACTTCCCGTCGCGAGCGACGAAGATCAAGCTCCAACCTTCGGTTTCGTTGAGGTCAACGGACTTCTCGAAATCGCTGGCCACACCGTTGTCCTTGAGCCATTGCGCGCGACCAACCAAGACTTTCGCGCCGCCGACATCCGCCATCACACCGCGACCAGCGGTCTCGGTGAAATCTTTCGGCTCGACGAGCGGGACACCCGCCTCGCCCGAAATCGTCGCGAGCGCCTTGGCGGTCGGGTGATTGCTGTATTTCTCCGCGCTGGCGGCGATGCGCAACAACTCGGCGGGTTTCACGTCACCGAGCGGATTCAAGCGGCTCACGGCGAGTTCGCCCGTGGTGAGCGTGCCGGTCTTGTCGAAGATGAAGGCGTTGATCTTCGCGGCAGTTTCGATGTCCGCAACGTTCTTGATCAGGATGCCCAGCCGCGCGGCAGCGGAAAGCGCGGCGACCATCGCGGTCGGCGTGGCGAGAATGAACGCGCACGGACACGAGACGACGAGCACCGAGATGACGCGTTCCAGATCGCGGGTGAAGGCCCAGACGAGCGCGCCGATGACCAGCACGAGCGGCGTGTAGAACGCCATGTATTGGTCCACGATCTTCATGATCGGGAGCTTGGTTTTTTCAGCGGCGAGAATCAGTTCGCGCACGCGACCCAGCGTCGTGTCCGTTCCAGCGCGGCTGACTTTGATTTCCAGAACGCCCGTGAGATTCAGCGTGCCGGCGAAAACTTCATCGCCCGTCTTCTTGTCCACCGGAAGCGATTCACCAGTGATCGTCGCCTGGTTGAACGACCCCTGCCCGTTCAGGATGAGACCGTCGGCAGCGACATTATCGCCGGGACGGATGCGGATGACATCGCCGACCGCGAGCTGGCTGGCGGCAATCTCTTCTTCCGTCTTGTCCGCCTTGATGCGACGCGCCTTCGTCGGCGTGAGCTTGATGAGCGATTCGATCGAGTTACGCGCACCTTCGGCCGTGTGCGTTTCGATGAGCTCGCCGAGCAACATGAAGAACGCGACGACACCCGCCGTCTTGTAATCGCCGGACGCGAACGACGCGAGCACGGCGATGGCGACAAGTTCATTGATACTGAGCCGGCCTTTGCGCAGGTCCTTGATGGCCGTCGCCATGATGGGGTAGCCGAGGATGATCGCGCCGATCATCGCGCTGGCCCCGGCGACGACATGCGCGCCGTCGAAAACCCAGTCCACGACAAAGGCGTTGATGACGAACACCAGCCCGAACAGCATCCACGTCAGCCCGACGTTGCTGTGCTCATGGTCATGACCGCAGCCGCAACCATCGTCGTGTTTATGCGGATGATCGTGCTGGCTGAGGAGTGAGGTGACTTGCATACGACTTATGGGTTAAAGGTTTTTGCCCGCTTCAAGGTTGGGCCTGGTTCGCGCCCAGCTTCAGCGGTTCGCGATTCAAATTGAGCCGCAGCTCGATCGGTTTGCCGTCCGTCGAGGTCGGCAGATACATCTTGTAATCCACCCCGGCAATGGCGCGGCCCAACACTTCAGTCAGGCGTTGCTGCACGAACAAATCGGGATTGGCGCGATAGGCGGGCAATACTTTCTGGAACAGCTCGGCGTCGCCCTTGATCTTGGAAACCATGTCATTGCGGTCGGATTGCGCGGCATTCAGGCGCGCGGCGGCTTCGCCTTCGGACTCGCTCAATCTCTTGTCACGATAGCTGCGCGCTTCGGTGAGGGACTTCTCACGGTTTTGTCCCGCGTCGGTGACGTTCTTGAACGGCAGGTCCAGTTGGCGCGGCTGCCGCGTTTCCACCAGACATTGTTCGACCGCGATGCCCAACTTTTGTTCCAACACCAATTGATTGACGCGACGTTGCACCGCGTCCTGGAAAGCGGTGCGCTCAAACAAGGCTTCATCCACCCGACTGCGCGCGGCGGCGTAAGCGAGGGCGTTATCCAAAACATTCAGGACGGCGTTGGAAATGCCGGTCAGGCCGAACGCCTGGTCCGCGCCGGAGGAAAAATCGAACACGCAACGCACCGGGTCTTCGATGCGATACCGCAGCGTCGCCTTCGTGTGAATGATGTTTCCATCCGCCGTGATGGCGTAGCCGTCGAGTTCGGGATTCAACGTCGGTCCGGCGAATGGAACTTCGCCCTTGGCCTCCTGCACCGCCGTCTGCAAAAACCAGTGCGTGCGCGAGCGGACTTCCTGCACTTCCGTGATCGGAATCTTCACGACTTCATCAATCGGATACGGCCACGCCCAATGCGCGCCCGAGCCGAGCAGCACTTGATCGCCCTCCCCCACCGGTTTGCCGAAGCGGAGCAGGATGGCTTTCTCGCGCGGGCCGACGGTGAAGAAGCCGGAGAACAGGAACACCACGAACAGCACCAGCATCACGAACTTGACGATGCCAAAGCTGCTGCGCAACGCGTCGGCCAGCGCCTGCGAGCCGGGATCAATCGGCTGCGCGGGCGGCGGAGTTTTGGGTTCGTTGCTCATACGATCACTTGGCGGGCTGGTTGGTGAGCGAACCGGTCAACAGGTTGAACGGCGCGGTGCGCGAATCGAAAATCAGGATCGAACGGTCCTTGAGCGATGCTTCGAGCGCTTCGAGGTCGAGGAGGAACTTCGCCAGTTCCGGGTTCTGCTGGAACACCGGATAAACGGACGCGGCCACGGCGTCGCCCTCGCCCTTGATGCGGCGGGCCTCACCTTCCGCGATGGAAATCTTCTGCGCGGCCTCGCGGTCGGCGGAGGACTTGATCTTGCGCGCCTCGGCCAGACCTTCTTCGTTCAACTTGTCCGCGAGCTTCTTGCGATCCGCCGTCATCAGACCGAACACGGATTCCGTGACACTCTCCGGCAGGCCGAGGCGTTTGATGCCGAGGTACTCGATGTGGATGCCGGAATTGTTGGCGGTCACCTGCGCCTGGACGATGTCCTTGATCTCCTTCTCGATGGCGTCGAACTTGAGTTCCTGGTCGTTGGCGTTGACAAAGTCCGCGAGCGGATGTTTGCCGACCACGGCGGCCTTGGCCTGGGTGACGATGTCCTTGAGATTACGTTCGGCTTCCTTCACCGAACCATTCTTGAACTTCGGGAAAAAGTTGGTGGCATTGTCAATGCGCCAGCCGACATAGACGCAGGTCAGCAGGTTGTTGCCGTCAGCGGTGTAGCTTTCGCTGAACGTGTCTTCAAAGTTCTGGATGCGCTGGTCCAGCTTGTAAACGCTCTCGATGCCGGGCGGCAACCGGAAGGCGTAGCCGGGCGTGGTCTTGGTCTTGTGCGGCTTGCCGAACAAGGTCACGACCGCGACCTCGGACTGGCGGACCTGATAAACGAACAGGATCAACACAAAGATCGCCGCCAGCACGATGCTGACGATGATGGTGAGCAGATTTTTTTTCATGCGTGCGAGATAAAATTATTGGGCGGACTTGGTGATGGCTTCGGCCTGCTGCCGGATCATGTCGTCCGTGGCGTTGTGTTGCAGATCGAAGGTGATGACGTTTTCGGTGTTGGTGGTGACGAGGATGTATTTGCGGGCCTTGGCGGTCGCGCGCGGGAACGCCTGCGCGTAGAGCCGCTGCTGATAAACAGACGGGGCGGCCTGGAAGGCGGGAATCTGATTCGTGAACGCCGCCGCGCGGGCCGTGGTGACCAGTTGCAGATTGAGCTGCGCCGCCTGCGCGTTGTCCGTGATGACGGACGCCTGCGCGCCGGCCATAGCATTGGTGACGATGGCTTCGCCTTCCGCCGCGACGATCTTGGCTTTCTTCTGCTGGATAGCGGCGACGACTTTCTGATATTCCGGCGCAACCTTCACGGGCGGATGCACGTCCTGCAAACCGACATGCAGGATCTTCACCCCGAGATTCCGCGACGCCGCCGCGGCCTGGATGCGATCCACGAGCGCCAGCGACGACTCCTGCCGTTTCACGGACATCAATTCCTTCGTGTCCACGCTGACGAGAAAGCGGACGACTTCGCGCGTGGCGATGTTCTGCAATGCGTTGGAACTGTTTTCATGACCGTAAACCCACGCGGTGAGGTTGGTGACCTGGTACTGGACCGGAATACTCGTGGTCAACAGGCTGACCGGCGGGACTTTTTTCGCGCCGGGATTGTCGGTCAGATTGGTCACGACCACTTCACCTTCGCTGCGGTTGGCGACGAGGTAATTGATCTCCTCTTTCACGTGGGAAACATTCCAGAGCACAACCTTCTTGTCGTGATCCTCCTCCTTCAGCGCCGAGCCGACGCGGAGGGTTTGAATCTCCTCGGTGCGATAGCGGTACACCTTGTCCACCGGCCACGGCATCTTCAAATGTGCGCCCGGGCCGAGCACGTTGTTGGCGGAAAGCGGCCGGCCCCAACGCTCGAGCAACGCCTGTTCGCCCGCCTCGATGAAGACGAAACAGGTGGACAACAGCAGGACGCCCAGTTGCACCAGGATGATGATCGGCAATTTTTCCCGCAGGACCTTGAAGAACCAGGTGTCGGACACCTTGAAGCCGAATTGATAATCGAGCGTCTGCGCCGCCGTGGCGACCAGGCCCTCGGGCTGCGCCAGCAAACCGATCAAGCGCGAATCATAGAGCGGCCGCGTGACCCGGCCCTTGAGCCGGGGACGATAAACTTCGAAGATCAGCGTGATGAGGGTTTCGAGCGCGAGCAGTCCGAGCAAGACGGCGAAAAACTTCGCCACGAACAAATCGGCTTGGGGAAATTCAATCTTGTCGCCCAACAACGCCGCCCCGCACAACACGGTGAGATAGGAGCCGAGCAGGACGAAGTTCGCCGCCGGCCGCAGCAGGCGATTGCTGTCCAACCGCGAGAACGCGACCATGAACCGCCCCACCATGAACAGCACCAGCGCCAGCCCGCCGAACAATCCGAGCGCGATGAGCACCTTGGCCGCGATGATTCCGGTAAAATCCACCTTCCCCAGCCCGCGCCAGAACAAGATCGCGCCGGTGATTTCGAGCGCGAGCAACACCACCATGAAGCTGGTGACGAAATACTTTTCGAACTGCGCACGCGTATTCTGCGCCGGGAAGAAACCCGCCTCCTTTGACTCGAACAATGTCGAGCCGCTCTTGGTGCGGGAGAGTTCCTCGATCTCCAGTTTCTCGGCGGCCTCACGCTCTTCGAGCCGCATCTGGAACCAGCTCACGAAGGCGATCAGCGCGCCCACCCCGAAAAACGCCGCCGCCACCTGCCCGGCCAGCGATCCCGCGAAACCCGCCACGGCAAAAACAGCGATGCCGAATATCAACAACGCCAGGAAGTTGATCAGCCCTTTTTGTTTGGTATTGCGGTCCATGTGATTAAAACCTTCGCACTAGCTCAACTCGCGCTCCTCGAACAACGTCACGGCCACAGCCAACACCGCACCGATATAGCACCCGGCATACACCAGCGTCTTGCCCACGTAACCCCAATGGAACGTGCTGCGTCCGGCGTCGAGAGCATCCGCCAGCCAAAAATTTTGCCAGTTCGGCATCAGGGTGTAAAGCGTCGCCCCCCACCATGACCCTTGCGCCGCCGGACGACCGAACAGGTAATCCGACATCAGCCCGACCAAGAAGAACGCGGAACAGATCGCCAGGGTGGGAATGGTGTCGAGCCGCGTGGAACACGCCAGCGCCAACGCCGCGATGACCCACAACGCGAATAAAATCAACACCGCCGCCGGCACCATGCGCCAGTCCACGTGCGCCGCTTCGCCCAGCGATTGGGTCTGCTTGGTGAACAGGAAAATCGCCGCTGCCGCCAGCGTCACCGTGATGACCAGCGAGAAAACCGCGTCGCTGACAAAGGGCCGGTTCAGGAAAAAATTGCTGAAGCCGCCGAGCGCGTAGGCCAACAGGATACCCGCGCCAAAGATCAGCACCGCGCCGATGTCCGTGCCGCCGTAGGCATCGAACGTCATCCGGCTCGCCACCAGCGCCGCGACCAGATTGATGTAGGTCACGACCGTCAACGCCGCGATCAAGCCGACGTATTTGGCGAGGAGAAATTGCGCGCGACTCACCGGTTTGGAAAGAACCGCGAGCGCGGTGCCGGAGCGGATTTCCCGCGCCAGCGAAGCGGAAGCGCTCAACACCGCGCTCAACAACCCCGCCAGCAACATCACCGCGAGCACGGAGGTTTTGACCAGCTTGGGTTCGTCGCCGAACGCGAAGTAGTACGGCGTGGCGAGAAAGATCTCGAACGCCGCCGAGGCCGTCGTGAGCAGCAAAAAAATCGGCTGCCGCACGAGTTCCATGAACGCATTCAGGGCGATGGTCGCAAATTGTCGCATCTACTGGTCGTGACGATGATTCCGCACAGACGCACAGAGTAAGGAATCGTCGGTTTGGTTGTAAACCGCTTTGTCAGTCTGGTTACGCCGGAAGTCTGGCGATGTTCCGGCCCGATGGGAACTGTGCGTTTGAGGGCACACCGGGAAAATGCCGTCCGGCCACCAAACTTCTGAACAAAGCCCGGGACATTTCTCCTTGGGAATAAACCCACCGGGAGCGATGCTCGCCCTATTCCGAAACTCGAGCCACCGCATTTGAAAATAGCCCAGCCATTCATGGCTTGTCATTACCCACAAGTTTTTAGGGCTTGAGTTAGGTTGGTGAATAGGAGTTTATTGGGTGCGTGGGCGTTGCTGCGGCACGCCGAATCGGTTCCTTCCCGGTCGGTTTATGAACACGCCTCTGCATCCGCCCGCGCACTGGGCTCAAAGCGAGTTTGGCCTGGCTGGGCTGGGCGACCCGCGCCGCACCAAACGACTCGTGAACATCGCCACACCTCTGGCCACCTTGCCAAGAGGCACATTGCCGCAAGCCTTCCCTCACTGGGCAGAACTCAAAGCGGCCTGCCGGTTCTTCGGCCAACGCGGCGTGAGCTTTGAGTGCATCCTCGCCCCGCATCTGGCGCGAAGCTGCTAGCGCGCGCGCCCGGCCGGAGACGTTTGAAGCGGCGGCGAGTTTTGGCCCCGAACTGCTGGCGATGTTAGAACGGAAACTCGGGCGGCCCAAGGGTGGCTGGACGAATCAGAATGTGATCATTGCACCGCGCGGCTGGCAACGCTTGATGTGGATGTGTGAAGGATTAGCCACCCTCCACCACAAATGAAACACTTCTGGGTAATGACAAGCGTTCAAACGTCCCTGCGGGACGAACCAACGCGCCCGTGATCCACGCCGCGCGCTATTTCTTCTTTGGAGTCAGCAAATCGCCGAGACCTTTCGACGCCTTGTCCAAAGCCTCGCCCATGGCCTTGTTCGCCGCATTGGTGGCACTCTGCGAGAGATTATGCAGAGCCTCGGCTCCGGCTTGCGCGAGCTTGTCGCCGTAAGTCTTGATGGCCTCTTCGCTGATCTTGTTGAGAATGACCGTGCCGAGTTCCGCGCCGGTGATGCCTTCCGGGCCCTGGCCAAGTTTTTCGAGCCGGATTTCGGGCAGCGGCGCCTCGATGATCTTGCCGCCCAACAGCGCCGCGCCCAGCGAGACCGAGCCGCCGGTGATCACCACTTCGTCCACCTGCAATTTCTTGCCGGGCTTGGATTCCGCCGCCGGCTGCGCCGCATTGGTGGAACTGCCCCCGGTGAACTCCTCGAGGTTCTTCTGGATGCGCTGGAGATTGTTGCCGCCCGGGCCGAACTCGAACGTGACCTTCGGAGCTTCCACGCGGATGGATTTCACCACCACCTTGTCCGAGAAAATTGATCCGGGCGAAACCGTCACGCTGGCCAGCCCGAGGCTCATCGCGTTTGTCGTTTTGTAACCTTCAGGATTGCCGATCGCCAACCCCCGCAGGGCGGCATTGCCGGAAAACAACGACAGGCTGACCTTGTCCAGGGTCACCGGCACTTTGGCCACCTGCGGGCCGAAGGTTTCCACGCCCTTCTTGATGGCGGAATCAAGCGACATGATAACCGCCGCCACGACCACGATGCCCAGGATGACCACGACCACCAAACCGCGGATCAAAGTCTTTTTCATAAGGACTGGCATTTGAGCAGACCGCGCGCTGCCGGGCAAATCCAAATCACGCCGCCGCGCGGCTGTCCTCAGCCGCAGCGGGTGCAAATGCAACAAAAGGTCGCGAGCTGATTTTCTGGATCGTTTGACGCTCAAACGCGCTGCGGCTGGGACAGCCGCGCTCCGGCTGACGGCGGCGGGACTGAAACTGCCGTGCTATTTTGGTTGGAGTTCAAGCTTTAGCTTGTCCGGACGGAGGGTGGTGGGCGGGAGCAAGCTGAAGCTTGAACGCCAACGCTTCGCCCGCCGCCGGGGAACGGCAGTTCCAATCACACCCATCCGATGGCGCGTCCTTGCCCTGCCCCGCCGCACTTGGCAGCATGTGCGCACAACATGCGAGAATCTTTCCGCGCCTGGACCGAAGTCCTCGAAACCTTCGTCCTCGAAGTCATCTTCGATGAACGAAAAGGCAAACGCGCGGCCATCGTCCGCGGCATTTTGCTTTTCTGGTCGAAGTTGTTCACCGTCGCGGTGAAATTC
The DNA here is from genome assembly GCA_964594985.1 of uncultured Bifidobacterium sp. Taxonomy (GTDB): domain Bacteria; phylum Verrucomicrobiota; class Verrucomicrobiia; order Limisphaerales; family JADLHS01; genus JADLHS01. The sequence goes on along the minus strand of CAZQNQ010000006.1, from coordinate 247,855 downwards.
CGGCGTTTCCTCTACAATGCCCGCATCCTCCGCGACACCACGCTGGGCGTGCAGGTCATCGCCATCGGCAACCTGACCGTCGGCGGCACGGGCAAGACGCCGGTCGTGGAAAAATTCGCCCGCGAACTCCGGGACGCCGGCCGCAACGTCGCCATCCTCTCGCGCGGTTATCGCTCCAAGCCGCCTCCATTGCATAAATCGTTGCTGGATCGCCTGCTCTTCCAGCGCGATTCCACCCCGCCCCGCGTGGTCTCCGACGGCAAATCGCTGCTGCTCGATTCCGAAATGGCCGGCGACGAACCGCACATGCTTGCCTCGAATCTCAAGGATGTGGTCGTGCTCGTGGACAAAGATCGCGTGAAGAGCGGTCGCTACGCCATCGAACAATTCGGCTGCGACACGCTGCTGCTCGACGACGGCTTTCAATACTGGGATCTGCGGGGGCGCCGCCACGACGTGGTGTTGATTGACCGGCAGCAACCGTTCGGCAACGAACACATGCTCCCGCGCGGCACGCTGCGTGAACCGCCGTCGCACCTGTCCCGCGCCCACACCATCTTCATCACCAAGAGCGACGGCAAGACCGGGGAATTGCGCCAGCGCATCGCCTCATTGAACCCGAACGCGCCCATCATCGAATGCGTCCACAGCCCGATGTATCTCGAAGACGTGTTCACCGGCGAACGCACGACGCTCGATTTCATCAAAGGCCGGAAGGTCGCATCGTTGAGCGGCATCGCGCAGCCGGAGAGCTTCGAGCACAGTCTCGCCAAACTCGGCGCGGAACTCGTTTACTCGAAACGCTTCGCCGACCATCATCGCTTCACGCAGCAGGAAGTGCTCAACGCCATCAACCGCAGCAAGAAACGGCAGGCGGAGATCATCGTCACCACGCAAAAGGATGCCGTGCGTTTCCCGAAGCTGGACCGGCGCGACCTGCCGATCCTGTTCATGCGGGTCGAAATCAACATCGTCAGCGGCGCGGACGACTTCCGCGATTGCGTGCGTAAAATCTGTTTCCGTTGATCATGGATACCCTGCTCTATTGGTTCGCCCGCTCGCTGATCGCGCTGATGCAGGCGGTCCCCCTCCGCGGCATCGCCCGCCTTGGACGCGTGGGCGGTCGGATCGCCTTCTGGCTGGACGGCCGGCATCGGCGCGTGGCGTTGCGCAATTTGACGATGTGTTTCCCGGAAAAATCCGGCGCGGAAATCCGCGCGATCGCGAAGGAAAACTTCCGGCGGCTCGGGGAGAATTATGTCTGCGCCATCAAGACCGCCGGGATGAGCCAGGAAGCCATCCGCTCGCACTTCACCTTCATCGGCGCGGAAAAAATCCTGCCGCACGATTCCGTGGCCGGCCCCCAGAGTCGCATCGTCGCCCTGGGGCATTTCGGCAACTTCGAGCTGTACGCCCGCTTCGGACAATTCATCCCCGTGTTCAAATGCGCTTCCACTTACCGCGCCCTGCCCCAACCCGGATTGAACCGGGCGCTCCTGGAATTGCGCAGTAAATCCGGCTGCCGTTTTTTTGAGCGGCGTTCTGAAGCGGACGCCCTGCGAGCCTCCCTGACGGACACCGGCCTGTTGCTGGGCCTGATGGTGGATCAACACTCCTCGCTGGGAGCGGTGCGCCTGCCTTTCCTCGGTCACGAGTGTTCCGTCAACGCCGCCACCGCCGTGTTTGCCCTGCGCTACAATTGCCCCTTGCACACCAGCATCTGCTACCGCACCGGCCTGGCCCAATGGCAGATCGAAGCCGGCGATGAAATCCCCACCCGCATCAACGGCCAGCCGCGCCCCGTCACGGACATCATGATGGATGTGAATCGCGCCCTGGAGATCGCCATCCGCCGCGACCCGGCCAACTGGTTTTGGGTGCATAACCGCTGGAAACCGGCGAAGGCGAAGCAGGCATGAGCAAATCGGTCACGCTTGAAGAGAAGTTTTGACCAGCGAATGAGAACAAGCGAAGGCGGGATGTGCTGTTTCGTTCGTCAGGGGAATGATTGTCAAGGGAATGGTTTCTAAATTATTCCCCTGACAATCATTCCCCTGACGATTTTCCCGGGGCGTATTTCAACTTTGAACTCGGCTTCCGGGACTGATACCTTCGCTCCATGGCACGGAAGGATTCGACCGAATCACATCACGGATGGGCGGACTTCATCGGCGTCGGCTTGCTGGCCGCGGCGGTGTTGTTGTTGCTCGCGCAATATTCCTTTGATCGCGGCGATATCAGCGGGATCGTTGACCCACCCAACAAACCCCTGCACAACTGGATTGGCTGGGCCGGCGCGCATGTGGCGTGGTTGTTCTTTTTGATCTTCGGGGTGACGGCATATTTCGTCCCGGTCTTGTTCGTGGCGTTCGGGCTCGGCTACCTGTTCAACTTCATGGGTTACCTCCGGGAACACTCCCGCTGGAGTCTTTTCTGGGCAGTGATGCTGTTGGTTTCATTGACCGGCCTGCTGCACATCATGTATGACTCCCAGTTAACCGGCCAAACCCATGTGAAAATCGGCGCCCAAAGTGCCGGCGGGGGTTTAGGTTGGTTGACCTTTGAATACGGTTTCTGGATGGCGGGAAAAGTCGGCGCGGTCATCCTCTACGGAACGATTGCGTTGTTCGGCGTGTTGTTCCTGACCAACTTCAAGCTCGGCGTCTGGCTGCAAGCGTGGGCCGACCGGACCAGCGAAGCCAAACCAATCACCAAGCCCGGCACCAATCCCGCTGAGGCCGCGCTCGAACGCAAAGCCCGCGAACTCGAGAAGAAGAAGAAAGACCTCGAAGCCGAAGTCGCCAAGACCATGACTGCCACCAGCGGCGTGACCGTGCCGGGATTAGGACAAGATTTGCGCCCGGTGCCCGAGCCGACCGTGCGCGACCTCAGCGTGCCGCAAGCCAAGCCGGCTCGCGCCAAAAAAGCCCCCGAGCCAACGAAGGAAATCGAGCCGCCCGACGAAGTCGAAGTCATCAAGGCCGAAGAAGTCAAAGCCGCGACGGCGGACGACATTTTGGGTCGCAAGTCCGAAGCGACCGCCAAGTCGGACGACAAGAAGGCCGACGAAACCAAGCCCGAAGAAGTGGTAGCCGCCAACGCCGAAGCGAAATCTGCCGAGCCCAAGCCCGAGCCGGTGGTCAACATCACCGGCCTCATCCCCACCCGTCCGAAGCCCAAGGTCAAGAAACCCATCACCGTGGCTTCGACGCCGATCATCGGGAATTATCAGTTGCCCTCGATGGATTTCCTGCAATTGCCAGACATGACGTTGAAGCCGACCGAGTCCAAGGAAGAATTGCTCGCCAACGCGCGCCTCATGCAACAGACGCTCGCGCAGTTCGACATCCAGGTGGAACTCGGCGACATCACCAAAGGCCCGACCATCACGCGCTACGAACTGCATCCCGCGCCCGGCGTGAAGCTGGAAAAGATCGCCGGCCTCTCGAACAACATCGCCGCCGCGCTCAAGGCCGAACGCATCAACATCCTCGCGCCCGTCCCCGGCAAGAGTTCCGTCGGCGTTGAAGTGCCGAACTCGATCAAGACCAAGGTCATCATGCGCGACTTGTTCGAGTCCGACGAATGGCGCAACACCAAGGCGAAAATTCCCGTCGCGCTCGGCAAGGACGTTTACGGCCATCCGATCATCGCCGACCTCGCGGAAATGCCGCACTGCCTCATCGCCGGCAGCACCGGCTCGGGCAAATCCGTCTGCATCAATGCCATCATCGCCTCCCTGCTCTACCGGTTCACGCCGGATCAACTGCGCTTCGTGATGATTGATCCGAAGGTGGTCGAATTGCAGCAATACAACGTGCTGCCGCATCTCGTCGTGCCCGTCGTCACCGATCCGAAGAAGGTGATCCTCGCGTTGCGCTGGGTCGTCAACGAGATGGAGAAGCGTTACCAGATCTTCGCCCGCGTCGGCGTGCGCAACATCGCCACGTTCAATGCGCGACCGAAAAACAAGCCGTTGCCGGAACGCGAACCGGAATTGCCGCTCACGGCCAAGAAGGAAAAAGTCGAACCCGGCGCGGAAGGTTTTGCGGTCGAGGTGGACGAACAGATCGTCGTGCCGCGCGAGGAAGACATCGTCATCCCCGAGAAGCTCAGTTACATCGTCGTCATCATTGACGAGTTGGCGGACCTGATGTTGGTTGCGCCGGCGGATGTGGAAATGGCCATCGCCCGCATCACGCAGATGGCGCGCGCGGCGGGCATCCATTGCATCGTCGCCACGCAGCGCCCCTCCGTGGACGTCATCACCGGCGTCATCAAGGCGAATATCCCGGCGCGCATCGCGTTCCAGGTCGCCGCCAAGGTGGACTCGCGCACGATTCTCGACGCGATGGGCGCCGACAAGTTGCTCGGCAAGGGCGACATGCTTTATCTGCCGCCTGGCTCGGCGAAATTGATCCGCGCCCAAGGCGCTCTTGTCACCGACCACGAAATCCAGACCGTCGTGGACTTCATCGCCAAGCAGGCGAAGCCGAGTTACGAGATGGAGATCCATCAACAGCTTTCCAAGCCGACCCCGATGGCCAGCGAAAGCGGCATTGATGAGGACGAGGAAATCATCCAGGACTGCATCGAAGTCATCCGCACCGAACAAAAAGCGAGCGTGTCATTGCTGCAACGCCGCCTCCGGCTCGGTTATGGTCGCGCCGCGCGCATCATGGACGAACTGGAGAACCGCGGCATCGTCGGCCCGAGCAAGGGCGCCGAGCCGCGCGACATCCTGATTGATTTGGACGTGCAACCGGCGGCGGAAAACACGCCGCAGTGACCATCTTCCGGTAGCAGCCGAAGTAACGAGGCTCTAACTATATTTGGGTTGATGGTTGAGAGTTGATGGCCGGCCGATTGCCATCGAGCCGCGCGACATCCCCATTTCCTCATTGATCTGGACGTGCAGCAACCGGCGGAAAACACGCCGCAGTAAATCCCGCGAGACGGTCTTGCCTGAAACTGCCGCGCGGTTTTGTTGGAGTTCACGCTTTAGCGTGTTGGGGGCGGCGCGGGGTGCTTAGGGACAAGCTAAAGCTTGAACTCCAACTCTGAGCCAGCCGCAGTGGGGCGACGCAATTCGCCTGGTTCCTTTGCGTCCTCCGCGTCCCTGGCGTGAGCCCCACTGAGTTCAACAGCCCCGATTCGGCTGGAGCGGCCCGCAGCCCCAAGCCTGAAGCCACGCGGGTTCGCGCTCCGGCCCCACCACCGCCGACCAGAGCAAAATCGCATAATCCTCCATTCCGCTTTTCCGGCCCCGTTGCTAGCCTCGTTCCATCCATGATCAACGGATTGACATCTGTCCGGGCCGGAACCGCTCTGCTTTGCCACGCCATGCTCGGACTGATTTGTTGCGGCGCACCCGTTAAAGCAGTTGAAACCACCTTCACCAATCCCATTCTTCCCGGTTTCCACGCCGATCCGAGCATCTGCCGCGTGGGTGACGACTATTTTCTCGTCACCAGTTCGTTCGAGTATTTTCCCGGTGTCCCGATCTTTCAGAGCAAGGATCTGGTGAACTGGAAACAAACCGGTCATGTGCTCACGCGCAAGAGTCAGTTGAACCTCGACAAACGCGGCTCATCACAGGGCATCTTCGCGCCGACGTTACGCTATCACGACGGCACGTTTTACCTGATCACCACGCACGTCTATGGCGGTGGAAATTTCTACGTCACCGCCACCAACGCCGCCGGCCCGTGGTCCGAACCCGTGTGGCTCGACAAGGAGGGCATTGACCCTTCGCTGTTTTTTGATGCGGACGGCAAGGTTTATTACACCCGGCAGGTGGATGGCGAACGCGGTTACTCCGGCCAGCAACTCTTGAATCTCCAGACCGGGAAGCTTGAAGGCGAACGCAAAGAACTCTGGCGCGGGACCGGCGGTGTCTGGCCCGAAGGCCCGCATCTCTACAAGGTCAACGGCAAATACTACCTGATGATTTCCGAAGGCGGCACCAGCTACGACCATCGCCTCACCGTCGCCCGCAGTGATTCTCCATGGGGCCCGTTCCAGCCGAATCCGAAGAATCCCATCCTCACGCACAAGCATCTGCCCGACGATCCCTTCCAAGCCCTCGGCCACGGCGACCTCGTCGAGACGCCCGCCGGCTGGTGGGTCGTGTTCCTCGGTTTCCGTCCGCAAGGTGGCAGATTTCATCACCTCGGCCGCGAAACCTTTCTCGCTCCGGTGACGTGGGAAGATGGCTGGCCGGTCGTCAACGGCGGCAAACCCATTCCCGCCAAGCTGTCCGCGCCAAAACTCAAACCACATCCGTGGCCGCAAGCATCAGCGCGCGATGAATTCAACTCCGGCAGCTTTGGCCCTGGCTGGCAATTCGTCCGCAACCCCATTGAAGAAAATTATTCGCTCACAGAGCAACGCGGTTGGCTACGCCTGCATGGCTCGGCGGTGACATTAAGCGACCAGGATTCGCCCACCGTGGTCGGCCGATTTCAAACTGACTTCAACTGCCGCATCGCCACCCTGCTTTCGTTTCATCCGCGCGGCACGAACGAAGAAGCCGGCCTCGTCCTGCGGGGCAACGACAAGAACCATTACGAACTCGGCATCACCCTCCGCGACGGGGAACGGAAAGTATTCTTCCGAAAAGTTCTCGAGGGCAAAGTCGTCGCACCGGTGGTGTACGCCACCGCCATGGACAGCGACACAACGCTCACCATCAAAGCCGACCCGTTGCGCTATGAATTCCTCTACTCCGCCTCGCACGGCCAAACGACCCGTCTCGGCATCGCGCCAACCCGCGATCTTTCCACGGAGATGATGAACCGGCAGAAAGGCGCGAACTTCAACTTCACCGGGGTTTTCATCGGACTGTTCGCCACCGGCAATGGCAAACCCAGCACTGCCCCTGCTGACTTCGGCTGGTTTGAATACGAATCGTCAAACAAATGATGCCCCCCATGAAAATCACCGCCACCGCCGCATTCGCGTTTTGTTTCACGTTGCAAATCGCTTGTTTCAGCCAGAGCGTCAGCACCAATCAACCGGCCGCCACGAACTCGACCGCCCGTCCCGGCGGCTTCGGCGCAAACAACAACGCGGCGACGCAGGCAGATCATCAGAAAATGCTGGATCTGCTGGGCATCAAATCCATCCGCCGCGGCCGGGAGGGCAACAACACCAACTCGCCTTACTACGCAAACTATGACGAGGCCAGGGCGAATCCGTTCCCCGACCTACCCGACCCGCTCACGTTGAAAAACGGCGCCAAAGTCACAACAGCGGAAGTCTGGTGGAGCAAGCGGCGTCCAGAAATCGTCGAAGACTTCGACCGCGAGATTTACGGGCGCGGGCCGAAGGAAACGCCAAAGGTTGACTGGGAAGTCACCAGCTCGACGCGCGAAACGAACGGCACGATTCCCGTCATCACCAGACAACTCGTCGGGCGCGTGGACAATTCGAGTCACACCAATATCAGCGTGAACATCCAACTCACGTTAAGCACTCCGGCAAATGCGCCCGCCCCGGTGCCGGTGATCATGCAATTCAGTTGGAATTTTCCCCGAGGAACCGGCCCGCGCAACCAGAACACCAACAACGGCCCGACCTGGCAACAGCAGGTTCTCGCCAAGGGTTGGGGCTGTGCAACGATCACGCCGACGAGCATTCAAGCCGATAACGGCGCGGGCCTCACGCAAGGCATCATCGGCCTGTGCAACAAAGGTCAATCACGCAAGGTGGACGATTGGGGCGCGTTGCGCGCGTGGGCCTGGGGTGCGAGCCGGGCGCTGGATTATTTCGAGACCGACAAAACCGTGGACGCCAAACACGTCGGCATCGAGGGTCATTCGCGTTACGGCAAAGCCACGCTCGTCGCGATGGCTTATGATTCACGCTTCGCCGCCGCTTACGTGAGTTCATCCGGCGAAGGCGGTGCGAAGTTGCATCGCCGGGATTGGGGCGAGATTGTAGAGAACGTCGCAGGCAGCGGCGAGTATCATTGGATGGCGGGCAACTTCATCAAATACGCCGGGCCACTCAACTGGAACGATCTCCCCGTGGATTCACACGAACTTATCGCGTTGTGCGCGCCGCGACCCGTTTTCCTCAGCGCGGGCACGCTTGAAAAAGGCGATGGCTGGGTGGATGCGAAGGGAACTTTCCTGGCCGGGGTCGGCGCCGCGCCGGTTTACGCCCTGCTTGGCAAGCAACCTTTCACGGCCAGGGAATTTCCTCCGACGGAAACGCTTTGCGACGGCGATCTTGCCTTTCGTCAACACGCTGGCGGCCACACCGATGGCCCGAACTGGCCGACCTTCCTGAATTTCGCGGCCCGATATTTTGCGACGCCGTCCAATCATGAATCTAAAACGCCACTGCCGACCATCCGGATCAAGGCTGGCGCTTACGATCCTTTCACCGACTCGAGCGGCAACGTCTGGCTCGCCGATCAGGGCTTTGCCGATGGCGAAACGATTTCCCGGCCCGAGCTGCACATCGCCAACACCAAAGACGCGGGGATTTATTGCGCCGAGCGGTTCAGCATGACGCGCTTTACGCAGCAACTGCCGAACGGAAGTTATGCGGTGAAACTTCATTTCGCGGAAACCTACCAAGGCATCACCGGGCCGGGACAGCGGGTGTTCTCGTTCAACGTCGAGGGGCGCGAGTTCAAGGACTTCGATGTCTGGAGCAAAGCCGGCGGCGACTTGCGCGCTTATGTCGAAACGGTCCCGGTGGAAATCACCGATGGCAAACTGGACATCGCGTTCACGGCGAATATTGAAAATCCGCAGATCAACGGCATTGAAATCCTTCCAGCTCTTTAATCCGCGCATGCGTCAAAAACTCAACTCTGCGGCATGAAAACAGGAAACACATTCATTATGTCCGTCTTGTTATCGTTGGGAATTCATTCAGTGGCTGCGGAGAAAAACGGGCTCGGCTCATTCGACGATCACGGCGACATCGGCCATCCCAAACTCGCCGGTTCGGCCAGTTATGATACAGGGAATCAGGAATACACGCTCACCGCTGCCGGAACGAACATGTGGTTCGGGCGCGATCAATTCCACTTCGCGTGGAAAAAGCTCAAAGGCGATTTCATCCTGCGCACCCGGTTCGCGTTCGAGGGCAAAGGCGTGGACGCCCATCGCAAAGTCGGTTGGATGGTGCGACCGACGTTGGATGCTGACGCACCCTATGCCGATGCCGCCGAACATGGCGATGGTTTGACCTCGCTGCAATTCCGGCGCGCGAAAGGCGCGAACACCGAGCAAGTCCAGCTCGCCATCACGAACGCCGACGTGCTGCAATTCGAGCGCAAGGGGAACACCTACATTTTCTCCGCCGCCCGCTACGGTCAGCCGTTTGTCTCGGCACAAGTCACTGACCTCGATCTCGGCGACGAAGTCTTCGCCGGACTGTTCATCTGCTCGCACAATGGCGACGTCGTGGAGCGGGCCAAGTTCCGCGATGTGCGGATCATTCGCCCGGTGAAGGAAGGCTTCACGCCGTATCGTGATTACATTGGCAGCGTGCTGGAAATCCTCGATGTCCACAGCGGTAAGTTGGAGATGATCCACGCTTCCAGGCAACCGTTTGAAGCGCCGAACTGGACGACGGATGGCCAGGCGCTCATCTACAACATCAGCGGCCGGGTGGAAAGTTGGGGACGATTGGCGCGCTTCGATCTCGCAACGCGCACGCCAACGCTGCTCGACACCGGCACCTGCATCAGGAACAACAACGATCACGTGCTCTCGTTCGATGGCACGATGCTCGGCATCAGCGATCAAAGCGCCGCGGATGGGCAATCCACGATTTACACCCTGCCTGCTGACGGGGGCACGCCGAAACGCATCACCCCGCTCACGCCGTCGTATCTGCACGGCTGGTCGCCCGACGCGAAGTGGCTTGTCTATACTGGTGGCCGCAGCAACAAATTTGACATCTACAAGATTCCATCGGACGGCAGCGGCGCGGAAGTTCGTTTGACGGACTCACCCGGTTTGAACGATGGACCGGAGTTCACACCGGACGGCAAATTCATCTACTTCAACTCCACGCGCAGCGGCAGGATGCAGATCTGGCGCATGAAACCGGATGGCTCAACGCAGGAACAAGTCACCAACGACGAGTTCAACAACTGGTTTCCACACATCTCGCCGGACGGAAAATGGATCGTCATCATCAGCTATCCGGCCGACATCAACCCGACCGACCATCCTTACTACAAACATTGCTACCTCCGCCTGATGCCCATGGAAGGTGGCGCGGCCCGGGTCATCGCCTACGTCTATGGCGGTCAGGGCACGATCAATGTTCCATCGTGGTCGCCCGACAGCAAACGCATCGCCTTTGTGAGCAACACAGATCTCTAAGCTGTCATCATGCGCATCAATGTCATCTTGATCATGAAACGAATTTCCCTCATCGCGTTCCTGATCTTGGTTTCGAGCCTGGGGTCTGGTTGTGCCACCAGTGCTTCGCAACCCACCGCAAGTCCGGGGGCTTTCACCACCGGCCAGTACCGGAATCTTTTCGCCGAGGCCGGCCATTCGCCGGCGGAGATTGCCGCGAAGATCAATTCCGCGTTCCAGCAATTGTTCTACGGCGATCCCGGCACACAGGCGGTTTATTTCCCGATGGGCACGAACGCGCACGGAGCGTTGGCCTACATCTATGACGTCAACAGCCGCGACGTGCGCTCCGAAGGCATGTCTTACGGGATGATGATCGCGGTGCAGTTGAACCGCCAGGCTGAGTTCGATGCGTTGTGGAATTGGTCGCGCACGCACATGTATCACCCCGCCACAAATCATCCGGCGCACGGCTACTTCGCGTGGTCCATGAGCACCAACGGCATCGCCAACGACGAAATGCCCGCGCCGGATGGGGAAGAATATTTTGCCACCGCACTGTTGTTCGCCTCGGGCCGCTGGGGCAATGGCTTGGGCATCTACAACTATCGCGCCGAGGCCGACCGCATCCTCACCGACCTGATTCATCGGGAACTCATCACCGGTCCAACCCGCAAGGGACAACAAACCGCCGGCGCCATTTTTCATCCCGACCGGAAGATGGTTCGCTTTACGCCCGATGCGGAAAACAGCGAACACACCGATCCGTCCTATCACTTGCCCGCCTTTTACGAAGTGTGGGCCCGCTTTGGTCCGGCCCGCGATCGCGAGTTCTGGAAATCCGCCGCCGCCGTCAGTCGCGATTATCTTTTCCGCGCCGCGCACCCAGCGACCGGTCTCACGCCGGAATACGCCAATTTCGATGGCACGCCGTGGGTCGCAGCATGGCATCCTCGCAGTGGCGATTTCGTGGCGGATGCCTGGCGCACCGCGATGAACTGGTCCATGGATTGGGCCTGGTGGGGAGCAGATGCACGCCAACCGGAATTGAGCGACCGCCTCCAATCGTTCTTCGCATCTCACGGCATCACCAATTATCCCAGCCGCTTCACCCTGGCCGGCAAACCACTCGGCCAGGATCATTCCACCGGCCTCGTCGCCATGAACGCCACCGCCAGCCTGGCCGCCACGCATCCGCGCGCCCGGCAATTCGTGACGGAATTCTGGAACGCGCCCATTCCCAGCGGGCATTATCGCTATTATGACGGAATGCTTTACCTGCTGGCCTTGCTGCATTGCAGCGGCGAATTTCGCGTCTGGCCGCCCAACTAGAGCGCACTGCAAAATGAAATGTCGGAAACTCCCACTGGTCGAAAGTCCCCTCACCCCGTCCCTCTCCCCATCGGATGGGGAGAGGGTGGTCGCGAGACCGGGTGAGGGGTATTCGTTTGCGTCAAACATTTTGAGAACTGTTACAACAACTCCGCACCGGGACGTCTGAAATCAAACCTTCCTGAGCCATGAACAACACCAAACCATATTCCACCACAGCAACAATCCAGCTTCGCCGCTGGATGACCTTCGGGCTGGCACTGTGCGGCCTGCTTTTCACTGACCGCGCCCTCGCGCTCACCACGAATCTCTTTGTAAGTCCCAAAAGCAGCAAGGGCAGCTTCACCCTCGTCGCAAAAAACCAAGCGCCGAGCATCCTGGTGGATACCAATGACTGGCCCGGCGTCATCCGCGTGGCGAAAGATCTGCAAACCGACATGGCCCGCGTCTCTGGCGCGAGCGCCACGCTCACCCACGATGCCTCGACGGCCGGAAAGCAAACCATCCTCGTCGGCACGATCGGTCGCAGCGCGATCATTGATCGCCTCGTGCGCGAGAAGAAAATTGACGTCAGCGACGTCGCGGGCCACTGGGAGGCGGCGTTGGTTCAGGTCGTCGCCCATCCCCTGCCCGGCTTGGATCGCGCGCTGGTCATCGCCGGCAGCGACAAACGCGGCACGATTTACGGCGTCTATGATCTTTCCGAGCAGATGGGGGTTTCGCCGTGGCATTGGTTTGCCGATGTGCCGCCGAAGCAGCACAAACAACTGTTCGTTTCCGCCGGTCGGCATGTGCTTGCCCCTTCCGCCGTGAAGTATCGCGGCATCTTTATCAACGACGAAGGCCCGGCGCTCATGACCTGGGCGCGGAAGAAATACGGCGAATTGAATCACGGCATGTACACGAACGTGTTTGAACTCATCCTGCGCTGCCAGGGCAATTACCTCTGGCCCGCGATGTGGGACAACTCCTTCGCCACCGACGATCCGCTCAACGCCAGACTCGCGGACGAATACGGCGTGGTAATGAGCACCTCACACCACGAACCGATGATGCGCGCGTGGAAGGAATGGAGTCGCGCCGGCAATGGCCCGCACAGTTGGGATTATTCCAAGAACGACGCCAAGCTGCGGGAGTTCTGGGCGGAAGGTCTCCGTCGCACGAAGGACTACGAAAAAGTTATCACACTCGGCATGCGTGGCGACGGCGATGAACCCATGAGCGAAACCGAAAGCGTTGCATTGCTCGAACGCATCGTCGCCGACCAGCGCAAGATGATCGGTGAAATGATCAACCCGAACATCGAGCAAGTCCCGCAGGTCTGGGCGCTCTACAAAGAGGTCCAGGGTTACTATGAGCGTGGGATGCGCGTGCCGGACGATGTCATCCTGCTCTGGTGCGATGACAACTGGGGCAACATCCGTCGCCTGCCGACCGCCGAGGAACGCAAGCGCTCCGGCGGCGCAGGGGTTTATTATCACTTCGACTACGTCGGGGGCCCACGAAACTACAAATGGATCAATACCGTGCCGCTGCCGAAAATCTGGGAGCAGATGAATCTCGCCTGGCACTACGGCGCGACAAATTTGTGGATCGTCAACGTCGGCGACATCAAGCCCCAGGAAGTGCCGCTGGAATTCTTCCTGACGCTGGGCCGCAATCCCGCCGCGTGGACCAAGGACAACCTGGACGAATACCTGCGCCGCTGGGCGGAACGTGAGTTCGGCACGAAGCACGCCGCCGACATCGCGGACATCGTCGCCAAGTACGCGAAATACAATGGTCGCCGCAAACCCGAGTTGCTCGAACCCGGCACGTTCAGTCTCGATAGCTACGGTGAAGCGGACCGCGTGCTGGCCGAGTGGCAGGACATCACCAAACGCGCCGAGAAGATCTCCGCCAAGCTCCCGAAAGAGTCGCGCGATGCGTTTTATCAACTGGTGCTCTACCCCACCAAGGCCAGCGCCGTAGTGAACGAACTTTACATCGCCGTTGCCAAGAACCGCTCGCTGGCGAAGCAGAACGACCCGCGCGCCAACGAGTTCGCCAAACGGGCGCGTGACTTGTTCACCGAGGATCAAACGATGTCGGATTACTACAACCACACGCTCGCCGGCGGGAAATGGAAACACATGATGGACCAGACGCGCATCGGCTACACCGGCTGGCAGCAGCCGGACAAGAATGTGATGCCGAAGGTGGAGGAAGTGGCGGAATTGACTGAGGCTAAAGGCAGGGCGCGTCACTCCGTGCGCGCCGAACTTATGTCTGGCAACGACGGCGCGCACGGAGTGACGCGCCCTGCCACGCCCAAAGGCTGGCGCGGCTTCATTGAGCAGGACGGTTACGTCTCCATTGAGGCGGAACATTTCACGCGCAAGACGGAGACGACCGCGGCGCGATGGGAAGTTTTGCCGGATCATGGTCGCACGTTGTCGGCGCTGACCGTTTTCCCCGTTACCGCACCAAGTGCAACGCCGCCGCAAGATTCTCCCGCGCTTGAATACCAGATGTGGCTCACCAGCACGGGCGCGGTGGAAGTCACCACCATCCTCTCCCCCGCCCTGAACTTCGCACCCGATCGCGGCGTACGCTTCGCCGCGTCGTTTGACGATGAAGCCCCACAGATCATCACCGTCGTGCCGAAGGGCTACACCGCCGGCGACGGCAATCGTGATTGGGAAGAATCGGTGAAGGACAACGTGCGCCAAGTGAAGTCAAAGCACACCATCGCCACGCCCGGCGCACACACGTTCAAGGTGTGGATGGTTGATCCCGCTGTGGTCGTACAGAAGATCGTGGTGGATAGCGGCGGCGTGAAGCCCAGCTATCTCGGTCCGCCTGAAAGCCCACGCGCGAAAAAATGATTCCCGCCAGGCCTGCTCACACCGTCACCACGGAATTTTGCAACGTGCCGATGCCGGCGATGCGGATGATGATTTCATCCTGCTCACGGAGCGTGAACGTCTCGGGCGGCACGATGCCCGTGCCGGTCAACAGCACCGCACCGCCGGGGAAAACCTGACAGCGGAAAAGAAATGCGGCCAGTTCCTCGAAACGGCGTTTGAGCTGGCCGACCGAGGTTTCGCCGGTGAAAACAGCTTCACCATTGCGCCGGATTTCCAAAGTGATCGGCCATTCACGCACGGTTGCTTCGGAAGCACCCAACACGATCCACGGACCCAGCGCGCAGGACCGGTGATACGTCTTCGCCTGCGGTAGATACAACAGATTCTCGCCTTCGATGTCGCGCGAGCTCATATCATTGCCGATCGTGTAGCCCACGATCTGGCCGCGCGAATTCATCACCAACGCCAGTTCCGGTTCCGGCACGCTCCAGGTCGCGTCGCTGCGGATGCCGACCGCCGCCCCGGTCGGCACCACTTTTTCCGGCACGGATTTGAAGAAAATTTCCGGGCGCACGGCGTCATAAACCCGGTCGTACGCCGTGGCGCTGAAATCCGATTCCTCCATCCGCGCCTTCTTGCTGCGCAAGTAAGTGACCCCCGCCGCCCAGACTTCCTGACGCTCGACCGGCGGGCAAAGTTGCACCTGCGCCAGAGTCAGTCGCGGCAGATTCTTTTGCGCCAGCGATCGCACCCGCGCCGCCGGATCATCGTCTTCCAGCAATGCGTGCGCCTGCGTTATCCCGGCCGGCGTCAGATCGAGCACGGTGGCATCTTCAATGACCAAACCGACGCGCACCGCACTGTCGCCCGTTTTGAACCGGCAGATTTTCATGCGCCGAATGTAACAAGCCTGCTCCGCCGACGGCATGGAGAATCGTCTAAAAATGGCGCTGTCATGTGATTTATTCGCCCGCCAGGCTGGTTGCGGATTGACGCCACCGCTTGCGCCAAATCAGAATCCTCCCGATGACCAACCCCGCCGGAATGCCCGCCCGCCCGACCCGCGTCCGTTACTGGGTCATCGGCTTCGCCATCACGCTCGCCATCATCCAATACATTGATCGCGTCGCGATTTCGCAGGCCATGCCCGACATCGCGCGCGACCTGAATTTTTCCGACAAGCAACGCGGCCTGGTGTTTTCCGCCTTCACGCTGGCGTATGCGTTGTTTGAAATCCCCACCGGCTGGCTCGGCGACAAGATCGGCGCGCGCAAAGTCCTCATGCGCGTGGTGCTGTGGTGGTCGTTCTTCACCGCGGCAACGGGCTGGGCGTGGAATTATGCCTCCATGCTCGTCACACGCTTCCTGTTCGGCGCGGGCGAGGCGGGCTGTTTTCCGAATCTCACCAAAGCCTTCAGTGCGTGGCTGCCGACGCGCGACCGCACCCGCGCCCAGGCCCTGATGTGGATGGGCGCCCGTTGGGGCGGTGCGTCCGCGCCGTTGCTCGTGGTGATGGTGATGACGTTCATGAGCTGGCGGTGGGCGTTTCTGGTGTTCGCGCTGCTGGGCGTGGTGTGGGCGATCATTTTCTACGCCTGGTTTCGCGACAATCCGCGTGATCACAAAAGCGTCAACGCCGCCGAACTCGAATTGCTCCAGGAGAACGCGCACAACGTCCACGGACACGGCAACGTCCCCTGGCGCAAACTCGTCACGCGTCCGACGCTCTGGTTGCTGGGCGCGCAATACGCCTGCCTGAGTTTCGGCTGGTATTTTTATGTCACGTGGCTGCCGACCTATCTCAAGGACGTGCGCGGCATGGAAATCAAATCCAATGTCGTCATGAACTGGCTGGCCAATCTGCTCGAAGGCTCGCTCAGCCCGGAGACGACGTTGAAAGTGCTCGCGGCCATCCTGGCGGGCATTCCCCTGCTCTTCGGCGGATTCGGGTCACTCGTTGCCGGTATCGTTTCGAGCCGGCTGATTGCGCGCACCGGTCGCGTGACGCTGGTGCGACGCACCTTCGGCTTCGTCGGACTGACGGGCGCGGCGGCGTTATTGATGGTTTCATTTTACATCCGTGATCCGCTGTTCGCGATGCTGGCGATGGGCATGGCGAGTTTCTTCAACGACACAACCCTGCCGGGCAGTTGGACGACCTGCATGGACATCGGCGGCAAATTCGCCGGCACCGTTTCCGGCAGCATGAACATGCTCGGTAATTTCGGCGGCATGGCCGGGCCGGTCGTCGTCGGTTTCGTGCTGGATTGGACCAATCGCGACTGGCAGCTCGCCTTCGCCATCTCGGCGGCGATCTATTTTCTCGGAGCGCTCTGCTGGCTGTTCATTGATCCCGTGAAACCGCTGGAGGAAAAAGCAGCCGGTTGAGCCATGCTTCCCGGCCGCGACATAAATCCGTGTCCATCCATGCTTATCCGTGGTTAAATTTTCCAGCCGATGAATTTCAACCCTGACGTGTTCGATTCCAATGCGCCCGACATTTACCGCATCACCACCCAGGCGAGCGGCCCGACGGGCAGCCTGCCCATCACGGAAGAAATGCTCCGGCACAGCCCGAGCGGCGATCTCTTCGGCATGACGCAAAATGCCGGCATGGGTTGGAATCCCGCCGAGGTCGGGCGCAAACAATTTCTCATCCTCAGCACGCAAGGCGGACTCCGCGCCCCCGATGGCAAACCGATCGCGCTCGGCTATCACACCGGCCATTGGGAAATCGGGCTGCTCGCGCAGGCGGCGGCGGAGACATTTCGGGAATTGAAATCCATTCCGTTCGCCGGTTTCTGCTCCGATCCGTGTGACGGCCGCACACAGGGAACGACCGGCATGTTCGACAGTCTGCCCTATCGCAACGATGCGGCGGTGATCTTCCGGCGCCTGGCGCGCTCACTGCCCCAACGTTCGGGCGTGCTCGGCATCGCAACGTGTGACAAAGGACTGCCGGCGATGCTGATGGCCGTTGCGGGATTACCTGACTTGCCCTGCGTCGTCGTGCCCGGCGGGGTGACATTGCCCGCGACCGGCGCGGAAGACGCCGGCACGGTGCAAACCCTGGGTGCCCGCTATGCACACGGATTGGTTTCGTTGCCGGAAGCCGCAGAGCTCGGCTGCCGCGCGTGTGGTTCGCCGGGCGGCGGTTGTCAGTTTCTCGGCACGGCGGCGACCGCGCAGGTCGTCAGCGAGGCGCTCGGGCTTTCACTGCCGCACTCGGCCCTCGCGCCGTCAGGACAACCGGTGTGGTTGGATATGGCACGTCGCTCGGCCCGGGCGTTGCATCATCTCGCTGAACGCAAGCTGAAGATGCGCGATATCCTGACGCCCGCCAGCATCGAGAACGCGATGGTGCTACACGCGGCGTTCGGTGGCTCGACGAACCTGTTGCTCCACATTCCCGCCATCGCCCACGCCGCCGGATTGAAACGCCCGACCGTGGAGGATTGGATTTCCGTCAATCGCCGTGTGCCGCGCCTGGTGAGCGTGTTGCCGAATGGCCCGATTTATCATCCCACCGTGCGCGTGTTCCTGGCCGGAGGGGTGCCGGAGGTGATGCTGCACCTGCGCCGACTCGGCCTGCTCAACACTGATGTGCTCACCGTCACGGGAAAAACTTTGAGCGAAAATCTGGATTGGTGGGAGAAGTCCGAACGACGAAAACGTTTCCGCGAGTTGTTGCGCCAACTGGACGGGGTGGATGCGGATGAAGTGATTTTTCCACCGGACCAGGCCCGCGAACGCGGCTTGACCGGCACGCTGGTTTTTCCCCGCGGCAATCTGGCGCCGGAAGGTTCAGTGGTGAAGGCTACGGCGATTGATCCGGCGGTGGTGGAGGCCGACGGCGTGTATCGCAAGGAAGGTCCGGCGCGGGTGTTCGTGAGCGAGAAGTCGGCGATGGCCGCCATCAAGGAGGGGCGCATCCAAGCCGGCGACGTGCTGGTGCTGGCCGGCGTCGGACCGCTGGGTACGGGCATGGAGGAAACATATCAACTCACCGGCGCGTTGAAGCATCTGCCGTTCGGCAAACAGGTCGCCCTGCTGACCGACGCACGGTTCTCCGGTCTTTCCACCGGCGCGTGTCTCGGCCACATCGGGCCGGAAGGCTTGGCCGGCGGACCGATTGGAAAACTGCAGGACGGCGACATCATCCGCATCGTGATTGATCGGAATCGCGGCGCAGGAAATGTTGATCTGGTTGGCGAAGGTGAAATGCGTTTCACACCGGAGGAAGGAATGAGGGTTTTATCGCAACGCACGATGCGAAAAGATTTAGCTCCCCATCCGGCGCTCCCCGCGGACACCAAGCTTTGGGCGGCGCTGCAACTGGCCAGCGGCGGCACGTGGGCGGGCTGCGTCTATGATACGGCGCACATCACGGAATTACTTGAAGCCGGTCGCGCCCGCATGATTCAATAAGTGTTAGCTGAGTTGCTCACTGAGCTTTCGAGGTCGTAATGATTGAAGTCGTCCCGGTCTTCAAACCCTCAGCCTTCGCTGTAAGTTTGATCCGGCCCGCTTGCCCGGCTTTGCCACGGACGATCACAAGGCAAAGTCCGTTGAACGCCTTGCGGTCGGGCGATTGAAACGGCTCGAAGCTTGTCGGATCACCGTTGTCCGTGGCGACAATTTCGCCCGGACCTTCGATTTCAAAATGAATCTGGTTGGTGGCGCGCGGCGACATCAAGCCCGCCTTGTCCTGCACCGTCAAAGTTACGAAAGACAAGTCGAGACCGTCGGCGCGGATTTCATTCCGGTCCGGCTCAAGTTCCAACTGGGTGGACTTTCCGGCAGTCTTCATTTCAGCCGCAGCCCACTTCGCACCGTTCTTGTAAGTGACAACTTTGAGCGTGCCGGGCTTGTAAATCACATCATCCCAACGGAAGCGATATTCGTATTGCCCTTTCTTTTTTCGGCCCAGTGATCTGCCGTTGAGAAACAACTCGCCTTCGTCGCCGGACGCGAAGACGTGGACCGGCGTCACCTGCCCTTCCCGCTCCGGCACAGCCCGAGCGGCGATCTCTTCGGCATGACGCAAAATGCCGGCATGGGTTGGAATCCCGCCGAGGTCGGGCGCAAACAATTTCTCATCCTCAGCACGCAAGGCGGACTCCGCGCCCCCGATGGCAAACCGATCGCGCTCGGCTATCACACCGGCCATTGGGAAATCGGGCTGCTCGCGCAGGCGGCGGCGGAGACATTTCGGGAATTGAAATCCATTCCGTTCGCCGGTTTCTGCTCCGATCCGTGTGACGGCCGCACACAGGGAACGACCGGCATGTTCGACAGTCTGCCCTATCGCAACGATGCGGCGGTGATCTTCCGGCGCCTGGCGCGCTCACTGCCCCAACGTTCGGGCGTGCTCGGCATCGCAACGTGTGACAAAGGACTGCCGGCGATGCTGATGGCCGTTGCGGGATTACCTGACTTGCCCTGCGTCGTCGTGCCCGGCGGGGTGACATTGCCCGCGACCGGCGCGGAAGACGCCGGCACGGTGCAAACCCTGGGTGCCCGCTATGCACACGGATTGGTTTCGTTGCCGGAAGCCGCAGAGCTCGGCTGCCGCGCGTGTGGTTCGCCGGGCGGCGGTTGTCAGTTTCTCGGCACGGCGGCGACCGCGCAGGTCGTCAGCGAGGCGCTCGGGCTTTCACTGCCGCACTCGGCCCTCGCGCCGTCAGGACAACCGGTGTGGTTGGATATGGCACGTCGCTCGGCCCGGGCGTTGCATCATCTCGCTGAACGCAAGCTGAAGATGCGCGATATCCTGACGCCCGCCAGCATCGAGAACGCGATGGTGCTACACGCGGCGTTCGGTGGCTCGACGAACCTGTTGCTCCACATTCCCGCCATCGCCCACGCCGCCGGATTGAAACGCCCGACCGTGGAGGATTGGATTTCCGTCAATCGCCGTGTGCCGCGCCTGGTGAGCGTGTTGCCGAATGGCCCGATTTATCATCCCACCGTGCGCGTGTTCCTGGCCGGAGGGGTGCCGGAGGTGATGCTGCACCTGCGCCGACTCGGCCTGCTCAACACTGATGTGCTCACCGTCACGGGAAAAACTTTGAGCGAAAATCTGGATTGGTGGGAGAAGTCCGAACGACGAAAACGTTTCCGCGAGTTGTTGCGCCAACTGGACGGGGTGGATGCGGATGAAGTGATTTTTCCACCGGACCAGGCCCGCGAACGCGGCTTGACCGGCACGCTGGTTTTTCCCCGCGGCAATCTGGCGCCGGAAGGTTCAGTGGTGAAGGCTACGGCGATTGATCCGGCGGTGGTGGAGGCCGACGGCGTGTATCGCAAGGAAGGTCCGGCGCGGGTGTTCGTGAGCGAGAAGTCGGCGATGGCCGCCATCAAGGAGGGGCGCATCCAAGCCGGCGACGTGCTGGTGCTGGCCGGCGTCGGACCGCTGGGTACGGGCATGGAGGAAACATATCAACTCACCGGCGCGTTGAAGCATCTGCCGTTCGGCAAACAGGTCGCCCTGCTGACCGACGCACGGTTCTCCGGTCTTTCCACCGGCGCGTGTCTCGGCCACATCGGGCCGGAAGGCTTGGCCGGCGGACCGATTGGAAAACTGCAGGACGGCGACATCATCCGCATCGTGATTGATCGGAATCGCGGCGCAGGAAATGTTGATCTGGTTGGCGAAGGTGAAATGCGTTTCACACCGGAGGAAGGAATGAGGGTTTTATCGCAACGCACGATGCGAAAAGATTTAGCTCCCCATCCGGCGCTCCCCGCGGACACCAAGCTTTGGGCGGCGCTGCAACTGGCCAGCGGCGGCACGTGGGCGGGCTGCGTCTATGATACGGCGCACATCACGGAATTACTTGAAGCCGGTCGCGCCCGCATGATTCAATAAGTGTTAGCTGAGTTGCTCACTGAGCTTTCGAGGTCGTAATGATTGAAGTCGTCCCGGTCTTCAAACCCTCAGCCTTCGCTGTAAGTTTGATCCGGCCCGCTTGCCCGGCTTTGCCACGGACGATCACAAGGCAAAGTCCGTTGAACGCCTTGCGGTCGGGCGATTGAAACGGCTCGAAGCTTGTCGGATCACCGTTGTCCGTGGCGACAATTTCGCCCGGACCTTCGATTTCAAAATGAATCTGGTTGGTGGCGCGCGGCGACATCAAGCCCGCCTTGTCCTGCACCGTCAAAGTTACGAAAGACAAGTCGAGACCGTCGGCGCGGATTTCATTCCGGTCCGGCTCAAGTTCCAACTGGGTGGACTTTCCGGCAGTCTTCATTTCAGCCGCAGCCCACTTCGCACCGTTCTTGTAAGTGACAACTTTGAGCGTGCCGGGCTTGTAAATCACATCATCCCAACGGAAGCGATATTCGTATTGCCCTTTCTTTTTTCGGCCCAGTGATCTGCCGTTGAGAAACAACTCGCCTTCGTCGCCGGACGCGAAGACGTGGACCGGCGTCACCTGCCCTTCCCGCTCCGGCCAGTTCCAGTGCGGCAAAATGTGCGCCATCGGAAAATCGGGCCGCCAGTGAGCTTGATAAAGATAGAACCGGTCTTTCTTAAACCCAGCCAGATCAATGATTCCACAGTACGAACTGCGGGAGGAATAGTAGGGCGTGGGCTCGCCGAGGTAGTCCCAGCCGGTCCACACGAATTCTCCCGCGACATATGGATGCCGGGCAAGTGAAACGAAGACCTTGTCCGCCGTCGCGCCGAAGTCCACGGCATGGAGTTCGTAGGCGCTCACCTGATGAATCTGTGAATCACCGCCACGACCGTCGCGCACGGGCGCGCTGATCAGCGGCGAAACCGGAAACAGATAAACGCCCCGGCTGCTGAACGCGGACGCCGTCTCACTGCCCAAGATGACCTTGTCGGGAAACTTCGCGTGAAAGGCGGGATACTGGGGCGGAGTGCGAATGCGATCAGTGCCCTCAAATTCCGGCTCCTGGCGGATGCCCTCGCCTTGGTAATTGAGGCTGATGACGTCCACAACGGCCGGCAGCGGCATGTCGGGTTTGGCCCAATTCATCGCGGTGGTGGTGGCGCGCGGCGGGTCTTCTTCCTTCGCGATGTCCTGCAACCGCTGCGCCACTGCGGCGCCTTCAGCGCCGGTGTATTGCTCGCCGACTTCGTTGCCAATGCTCCACAAGAAAACTGCGGGATGATTCCGGTCCCGCCGCAGCAACGCCCGCAAGTCAGGTTCAGACCATTCCGGAAAGATGAGGGAGAAATCCAGCGGCGTCTTTTTGCGTTCCCAACAGTCAAAGATTTCATCCACCACGAGGAAGCCCATCGCGTCGCACAGCTCCAGCAACTCCGAAGCGGGAGGATTGTGGCTCATG
Organism: uncultured Bifidobacterium sp.; assembly: GCA_964594985.1. GTDB lineage: Bacteria > Verrucomicrobiota > Verrucomicrobiia > Limisphaerales > JADLHS01 > JADLHS01. The sequence goes on along the minus strand of CAZQNQ010000006.1, from coordinate 225,021 downwards.
CGGATGGCGTTGCAGCCCATCTCGCGCAGAATCTCAAGTTGGCGTTGCGCGGCACGTGCGTTGAAGACCGCGCCCAGTGCGCCAAGATCGTGATGTTGATTGACGCCTTGGATGCGAATGTGCTCGCCGTTGACCAAAACTCCCTGATTGGGATCAAGGCGCACCTCGCGAATTCCAAAGCGCGTTTCGTAGCGATCCACCACCTGGTTACCTTTTGAAATCGTGGTGATGGCGACGTAACGATTCGGCTGCTGCCTCGGCGGCGGCCCCCAGAGCTTCGGCTTGGTCACGATGGTTCTTCCGGCAGCGACGGCGCTCTCACCCGCTGCGATTTGCAGACTTGCCGGCGCAATCTTCGCCACAACTCGGCGGGTTTGTTCGCCATTGGCAGCGAGCGCAAAAACTTCCGTTGCCACGCTGACATTCGCGGTTTCCTTGGAATCATTATCCACCGTCACTTGCAGATCCACCGTGGCTTGGTTCTGCGACACCTCGGGTGTCGTCAAATACGTGCCCCACTGGCCGACGTGGATGGGTTGGGCCTTGGTGAGCCAGACGTTGCGATAGATTCCGCCACCGGGATACCAGCGCGCCGAGTCCGGCGGATTGTCCAAGCGGATCGCGAGTTGGTTTTCGCCGCCCGGCACGATGTACGGCGTGAGGTCAAGACGCCACGACGCGTAACCATACGGCCAACCGCCGGCAAGTCGGCCGTTGAGCCAGACCATCGCGTAAGACATCGCGCCGTCCACATCGAGGAAGATGGATTTGCCCACATCACTCGCCGGGATGTCGAGCTTCTTGCGATACCAACCGATGCCCGGACTGGGCAATCGGCCCATACCGCCTCCCACACCGTCCGCGCGGTTGACGTTGAACGGGCCTTCGATCGCCCAATCGTGCGGCAGGTTTAATTGCCGCCATGAACCGTCATCGAAATCAGCTCGCGTGAACGAAATGTCGCGCGGCGGATTGCCCGCAGGGCGGGCATGATGGCTGGCGGGGTCTTTGATGAAATCGTTTGCCGTCGGCAGAATCCACGGTTTGAGCACGACCCGGTTGGGCGCCGCGATTTGTTCCGCTTCGGTCGGTTGACTGTCGGCCGCCTGGCCATCACGGCGGTCTTTCACGTCGGGACGAACGTCGTAGATCAAGCCCGTGGAATCTCCGTCAGGATCGCCCTTGGTGAAACGCCAGTTGTCATTGATAGAGCTGCGCTCACGCGGCGAGTCGGCGGCCAACGCAAATCCGGCGCCGGCAATAAAAACGAGGAGCAGGCTGATTCGGCTCATGAGTGATTGTTGTATCACCGCCTACGGAGTGAACAGGTTCAGATCAATCGCATCGGCCATCGCTTTGTAACCGAGCGGGTTCATGTGCAACCAATCGTTGGCATTCACGCCGGGATAGAACGCCGCTTGAAAATTTGTCAGCGTCACCGGATCGCGCACCGCAGCGTCGAAATCTATCACGCCATCGAAAACGGTGTTGGTGCGAAACCACGCGTTCACGGTCTGCCGCGTGGCTTCGCGCGCGGTTGTGTAATAGCCGTTGCCCCCGAAGGGTGTGATGGTCGCACCATAGGCACGCAGGCCGCGCGCCTTGGCCTTATTGGCAAACTGCGTGTAGGCGTTGATGAGGTTCGTCGTCAGCGCCGGCGCGTTGGCGTCGCTCACGCCGCCGATGTCGTTGACGCCCTCGAATACAATCAGGTAACGCGCGCCGTTCTGATTCAACACGTCGCGATCAAAGCGGTTCACCGCCGCCGGTCCGAGTCCGCCGAAGATGGCGTTACCGCCGATGCCCATGTTGGCCACCCCGACGCCTGCGGTCGGCGCATTGGCAACCAGCCGCTGGGCGAGAATATCCGGCCAGCGATTGTTGCCGTCGTCAGTCGAACCACGGCCGTCGGTGATGGAATCGCCCAGCACCGCGATGGTCTTGCTCGAACTATCGGCCAGCACTTCGAGGCCGGTGATGATATACCAATGCTTGGTTTTGCTCGCGGATGGCAGACTCGCCGCAGAGATCGCATTGCCTGATTGGATGAAGGACGTGGTGCGCGAACCGGGATGGCCGTTGATGGTCGTGGCGGAGACATCGCCAAAATAAATGCTGATGGCGACGTTAGTAAGCGGCAGCAAATCAAATGCGAGCGGATCGGAGAACACCGCTGCGCCGCGCGGAATGACGACGCCGGGAGCGCCGCGAAAGGTGAGCCCCCTGTCTGTGGCGGTGTAGATGTCGCCATGGCCGCCACTGGCACTGGCGGAGGCCAACGCAATCTGCGCTGAATTGATCACCACGGAGTCGGTGCCATAATTATTGGAGAAGCGGACGCGGAGATGCTTTCCGCCTATGCTGGTGCGAACAAACTGGCGCAGCGTGCCATTGGCCAGCGGCGCGGGCGGCAGGTTTCCCGGCTCAGTGAGTTGCGGCGCGGTCCCCCAGGTGGTAACCCAGTGACCCGCGGCGGCAAAAGACCTCTGCGCCGCACAAGCCAGCGCGATGAGTGTCACAACAAGCGACCAAAAGAAAGCGCGGCAAGATGCTGCCTGTTGGTGAGAAGTGATTTTGCGTGATTTCATCTTGGCCAGGGCGTCTTGATGATCTCGAGTTAAGGGCTTTTGCATTTGAAAGGTCACGGGTTTATTCAAATCACTCAATGTTCGCTCGCGCGGAAATAGTCGAAGTCCGTAAAACCGCCTGGGGCTTTGGTCGCAAAATTGAACAACCCGAAACGATAACCCATGAAGTGCGGCAGCGTGTAGGCCATCTTCAATGGCTCGCCGATCACAGTCCACGATTTGCCGTCCAGGCTGTAGAAAAATTGCGCCGTGTCCGCACGATGCTCGAAATCACACGCCGCCTTCAGATGGACGGTTTTCTGAGACAGCAGAATTTTCTCCACCTCGACGGGTGAGCCGGACTTGGTGACAATCATCACAACGAAGTCGGCGCCACCATCCCGCCTCACCCCGACCAGGCCGTAATTTTTCTGCAACAGTGCGAGGCCCGCGAAGTCGCCGTCCCTCATATTGGCGAGGTCAATGGCGGTCGCCCCCGAGCATTCGGGGCCAAACGTTCGCTGCGTGAGCGTGTTCCGGGCGGAGAGAAAATCAACATCAACGCGCCCGGTGGTGAGCCGCAAAAAGCCGGGCCGCTGCGTCACTGACCAGAGTTTGTTGTCAGGATTGTGATTCCACTGCCAAACGAGCGGCAGTGCGGGAGCGCCGGGCAACCGATCAAATTCATCCGAAGCCACAATCCCCGGCATCAGGCCGTTGCTGGGCGGGAGATTCAACTCGTCGGGCACTTTGCCGGCCACGCCGAGTACCGGCCAGTCATCCTGCCACCTGACCGGCACGAGATAGGGAATGCGTCCGACCGCGCCGGAATCGCGGAACAAATACGCGAACCACTCGCCGGTCGGCGTATCAATCAAGCTGCCCTGCGCCACGCCTTTGTCCTGCAACGCCACGCGTCCTTCATACGGCCCGGTGATTTTATCCGCGCGATGCACCAGCACCATGCGCATGCCTCCACGCGGCCAGACGATATTGAACACATAATACTTGCCGTTGTGCTTCAGCAACTGCGAACCCTCCGCGCTGAGCATGATGTTGGTCCCCGCCACGGCGCTGGCGTTGGTGACAACCACCTGATCAAAACCTCCGGGCAGCACGGCAGTGACCTGCTCATTTAACTCGACCAACCGAAGATTGCCAGCGCCGTGGAGCATGTAAACGCGGCCATCATCGTCGAAGAACAATGAATGATCGTGAAAGGCGGGTTTGAAGCCGTCCACTTTCCATGGACCTTTCTCGATGTTCTTGGTCGTGTAGATGTAAGTCTTGCCGGTGGTCTGCGCAAACGTCGTCAGGTAGAACGTGCCTTTGTGATAGCGGATGCTGCTGGCCCACGAACCTTTCCCGTAACTGCTCTTCCCGTTATTGAGATGCAACTCGTCAACCTCATCGAGAGTATCGTAGGCGTAGCTGACAAGTTCCCAGTTCACCAAATCCTTGGACTTCATGATGGGCAACCCCGGACTCATGTGCATGGTGGTGCTGCTCATATAGTAGGTGTCGCCCACGCGAATCATCGCGATGTCCGGCACGTCGGCATGGACCACCGGATTACGGGCTTCAGCCCGAGCGGACAACACTGCAACGAGCCACGCAAGGACAAGCAATGGAAGGAAGTTCGATTTGCCTTTCCCCGCCCCCGACCGCTCGATGAAATTTTCAGCGGGCATAAGAACGATAAAAACGGTCCGTGTTGTTGTTGCTGTCCGTGAATTGCCACGCCCCGTTCCCATCGGCGACATTCGTGGACACGTTTTGCCAGGTCCCGGGCAGCGCCAGGTTTGTTGTCGTCTGAATCACATTCGTGGAGCTCGGCGATCCGAGAAAATAAAGCGTCACGCTGCCGTTGGCATTGTTGAAGATGTTCGTAATGACTGCGGGAGGAACAGGCAGCGGAATGCTGAACACCGTGCCCACCGATCCCGGCCCGCCGCTGAAGGTCGTGCCATAAAGAAAATTTCCCAGGCGCATCACGGGCGCGACCGGGAAGGCGCCGTCAATATTTGTGCCGTGGCTTCCAAGCACCGTGAAATTGTACAGCGTGCTGAACCGCGCACTACTGAGATCCCATGAGAATACCGTTCCCGCCGCACCCGTGCCCCCGGCGGAAGCCGTGCCGTAAAGAACATTGCCCGAAAGAATCAACCCCGCACTGGGCGACGCGCCGCCGGTGTTAGTGCGAGTAACGGAGCCGGGCGCGGCGAAGTGGTGCCGCACGGTGAAGCCGCTGCCGTTGGTTTGCAAAGAAAAGAGCGTGCCACGCCCGCCGCTGCCGCCCGCGAAGGTCGTTCCATGGAGCGTGCCGTTCGACAATACCAGCCCGCCGCAAGGAATCGCGCCGTCGGGGTTTGTGGCGGTGAGTGCATTCATTGCCGAAAAGCTGTAAAGCGTGGTGAAACCCGCACCGTTCGTGCCGATGGAAAACACGACGCCACTTCCTCCCGCGCCGCCAGCGGAAGCAGTGCCGTAAAGTTTGTCGCCAGACAAAATCACACCGCCCCAAGGAGTCGCGCCGTCCGCATTCGTGCCGGTCTGGGAATCAAGCGCACTGAAGTTGCGCAGCACGGAGAACGTCGCGCCATTGGTGGTCAGCGCGAAGATCGTGCCGTTGGCCGCCGCGCCGCCGGCGGTGGTCGTTCCGTAAACAGTGCTGCCCGCCAACGCCAGCAGCGCGCCCGGACTCGCACCGCCGGAATTCGTCGCATTATCCGCGTTGACGGTTGTGAAATTGCGCAGCAAAGAAACGCTGCCGTTTGTTTGACCAATGAAAACCGTGCCCGCGCCATTATCGCCGCCCGCGAAGCTTGTTCCAAAGAATCCAGATCCGGAAACCGAGAACTCTCCTTGCGGATTGCTTGCGTCCGGCGCGACGGCAAACGAACGGAAGGCCACGAAGTTCGAACCGTTCGCGCTCAGGTAAAACGCCGTGCCCGCACCCTGCGCGCCGCCCGCCAGCGTTGTGCCGCAGAGAACCCCGTTCGCCAAGGCAAGCCCCGCCGCCGGATTCGCGCCATCTTGATTGATGCCGTTGCTCGGTGCGGTGAACGCGTGAAAGACAATTCCCTTCGGCCCGGAAAAGGTGTTGGTATTGCTGTTGGTGCTGGCAACGACTGCGCCATAGACGGCGAGGGCAAATTCGCGGGCATTGTTGCCGTTGATCCAGGAACGGTTGCGGCAAGCCGCGCCGCCGGTGTAGGTGTCGCTGATGGTGCGATGCCACAAGAGCGGCGCCGAGTTCAGCGCGCCGTTGATTTCAAACGCATACATACGGCCATTGGTCAGTGTCACCTGATCGCTGCCGGTAAAATCGAATTGCAACACGCCAGCCGTCTGTGACACGTAAGTAATGGAGAGTCCGTTGCCACCATTGAACAAATCTGTGCCGGGCGTGTACGGCGAAGGGTTTGGCGCGATCTGAGTTCCCAGATCAAACAAGCGCAGCGTGAGGTTTGTGCCCGCACCAGTGCCCGTGCCGCCGCCCGCATAAACACTGATGCGCTCCAATATGTAGTTTGTCGTGGTGATGGTGAAGGTCTGGCCATAATTCGTGCAGCCCCCGACCGCGTTGAAACTCTCGCCGACGGTGGCTTGAACGGCAGGATTCGTCACGGTTTGAATGATGGGACTCCCCGGCCAGCTCGTGGCTCCAGGCGAAACATTTTGCGTGACGACAACACCCGCCAGCGCAAACCCGGGACACAGCAGACTCAAGCAAGTCAGAATACGAAGCAACAGATGCATGGTCAGACTATCGGCGACCAACGTCCGGGTCTTGCCCCTCGACAGTTTGAAATGGCACTGCCGGCAGGCCCGCGCCGTTAAATAGCGTCGCGAGAGGATTGGCCTGCCAGGCGTAACGCGCGAACTTGGGCTCTTTCACCTGCGGCGAGGAAACGATGATGGTGTCACCTTCGAGCTTCGCGTCGGCCCAGAACCATTTCTTGTCACTGCCCGCGACGGCAAACTCGCCGAGCTTGTCACCTTTCACGATCAGACCACCGTCGGTGTTCTTGAAATGCAGCTTGAGCGCGCCGGGAATTGATTCCGCGCGATCAAACGTCGGGCCGGAGCACACGACCTTTTTGCCGTATTGATTGGCGAGCGCCCAGAGCGCCAGCCGTTCGCCGACTTCTTTTTTGTCCTTGGGATGGATGTCATCGGCATCGCCGACGTCAATGGCCAGCGCCAGACCGGAATTGGAAACGGTGCGGGCGGTGAAGGCCTGGGCCTCGCGCAACTCCGCCCAGCCATCGTCACCGGGAACGTCCTTGCGCTTTTGAAATGCGGCGAGACTTACGATGTAAAACGGAAAATCGCCCGACTGAAACGCGCGCCGCCAGTCGCCAATCATCGCCGGCAGCAGTTTTTTGTATTGGGCGGCGCGCCCCACGTTGGATTCGCCCTGATACCAGAGCGCACCCGCGATGGCAAACGGCGCGACGGGCGCGATCATGCCGTTGTAAAGCACGGCGGGCATCGTGGGCCAGTTCTCGTAACCGAGCGGCAACGGATGCGGCGGTCTGGCGTCCACGCTGAGTTTGCCTTTCCATTCGCCCGCGAGCGGGATTTCCGTTTTGTCGCCGAGCACGAGTTTGAGTCGCTCGGGCTTGGATTGAAAACCACCGTCAGGTTTGGTCCTCAAGACGCGGACGGTGATGACGTTGGTGCCGGGTTTAAGGATGCCTTCGTTGATGTTGTAGGCGCGGGGATTTTCCACCCACGCGCTCGCGCCAACCCAACGCCCATTGATCTGCGTGGTATCCATGCGCTCAATGACGCCGAGGAGAATCTTCGCGCTCCCAGCGGGCAGCGGATCGGGCAGCACGACCGTCTTGCGAAAATAACAAACCGCCGGCGCCGCGGGCACCCCGAGTTCCGCAAAGCCGCCGGGAATGGTGACATTTTTCCAATCGCGCTCGTCCAGGTTGGGCGCGAACCACCCCTCCTTCTGGCCTAGGTCGAATTCCTCATACCAGTGTGTGACGAAATTACCATGCGGCGTCACGCCCTTTTCGTGCAGACGCTCGACCTCCTTCAGCATCTCGTCAAAGCCGCCCATGGAACGCAATCCGTCCGCCCCGGCCCAGGATTCCGCCGGTGTGCCGCCCCAGCAATCCTGGATCAAACCGATGGGCACATTGGTTTCCTGCTGGATGCGTCGGCCAAAGAAGTAGCCGACCGCGGAAAACCCGCCCCAACCACTCTCGCTGATGGTTTGCGGGGAACACGGCTTCCAGTTTCCTTTTGCGATTGCGGCGGGTGCGTAGGCCGGTTGTTTCTCGACCAAGAAAAGCCGCAACTGCGGATGGTTCGCCGCCTTGATCTCCGCCTCGCTGTTGCGGACCTGATTCATCCCCATCTCCATGTTGGATTGGCCGCCGCAGAGCCAAACATCGCCGACGAGAAGGTTCGTGAACATGACCGTTTGCGGACCGGAAATCTTCAGCGTGTAAGGCCCGCCGACCGGTGGCGGAATCAACTGCGCCTGCCAGCGGCCATCCGGTGCCGCGATGGCGGTGGCGGTGTGGCCGGAGATTTCCACGCGGACCTTTTCACCGGGTTTAGCCCAGCCCCAAATGGTGTTGGTCTGGTCGCGTTGAAGCATCATGTGATCGCCGAACATCGGGCTGACGAAAGGCAACGACGCGGAAAAGGCTGCTGACGCACAAAGCATGCTGGCCAGCACGAGGGCAACGGGACGGATGGAGTGCATGGAACGGAGGATAATTATTTAGGGGCCGAGTTGCAGCCGAAAATATCGCTGCGGCTCGGCGGAGTTAGATGGTGAGTTGCAAGTATTAAAAAGTTTATGACGATCACGCACGGCAAATTCGCGACCTTGATTCACTTGGCGAGTCGAAAAAAAGTTTCGCCGGGGCCGGCAGGCCGGGGCAATGTCACCCGCCATTCGCCGCTGACGATCTGCGGCGCGGGTACAGTTACATTCACCCAGTTGCCGAGCATGAGGTTGGGGCGCGATTGCAAGGTGTAACCCGTGCTCGCCTCGGGCCAGGAGAGCGTCAGATGTGTCTCGGTCATCGTGAAGCTGAGGGGCGGACCGACCGCGCCGGTTTTGTCCAGCACCACGGTGGTGAGCGATGCGGCGGGCAACATGAGTTGCGAGCCGACGGCGCCGAGCGGCTGGAATTTGCTCGGGCCGGCGGTTTGATAGACGCTGGAAGTGTTGAACGGAAATGAATTGAAGTTCGCGGTGACCGTGGCGGCGTTGTTGGGGCTCCGGTTGATGAACACGGCGACGAGCCGGAGGTTGTCCGGCGCGACGTAGGCGGAAACGCGCACGTTGGCATCGTTGCAGATGGCCGCAACGCGTTTGAAGCCGGGAGTGACGTAGTAGGAGAAATGTTTCATGGACCAGTAGGCCGGTGAGAACCACCAACCATGGGATTGCGTGGCCGTGCCCGGTGGGGCGTTCGTCCAGCGGGACTGATCCCAGGGAAATTCGATCTGGATCAACCCCAACCCCTCCACCGGCCAGATGAGACTCCAGAAATTGTAGCCGCAGGCCTGGCCTTCCGTGAGCGCGTTGTGAATCAGCGTGGCCGAATCAACCAGGTTGGAGACGCCGTACTCCGTCATGAACTTCGGCTTGCCCGGAAACACATTGGTCACGGCGCGGAACGCGGAGATGTAACCGTCCGGCGTGCCGTCGCTGCTGCCGTGATACAGGTGATAGGCCACGCCATAAAAGCTGTTGGCGTTCATCGTGGCCGCGTAATTCTGCACGTTGTTGTAGCCGATTCCCAGCACCTCGGGAGCGAGGATTTTCGGCGGCGCTGGCAAATTGGTAAGGCGCTGAAACGTGGCGTCGAGCGCCTTCGAGTAACTGGCGTAGTTGGTGCCGTTGACCACGCCTTCGGTGGGTTTGAAAACGCACGAATCGTAACTCGCCGCCCAGTCCGGTTCGTTTTGAATGCTGATCCACGTGGGCGAAACACCGTTGGAGCCGTAGGCCCGCAGCGAGTCATACCAGTAGTTGGCGAAGTTGGTGTATGCGAATCCGCCGTTGGTCATCGCCAGAGTGCCGCCGTTGCCCACCTGGCCGTTGCTTTTCAAGAATGCGGGCGGGGCCCAGGAACTCATCAAGATCGGCACGGGCCGGCCCAACACTTGTTTGGCCTTGGCCACAATCCCCGGTGCGTCGGGGTCAAAATTGGTCGTGCCTTGATAACGAAACCAATTTCCCAGGCGCAACATCGAGAGGTTCAATCCGGCGAAGGCGTTCGTCAGAATCTCGTTCTTGTAGGGATGCGCCGTCACCCAGTTGTTATAGAACGCAATCGCGCCACCGAACCCTTCGATGGTCTGGAAGCTGGTGTTGGCGTCAATCGAGGCGGAAACCGGCGGATTGCTGGAGGTCACAACGCCATAAACGGCCAGAGCGAACTCGCGCGCATTGTTACCGTTGATCCAACTTTGGTTTCGATACGCCGCGCCGGCGGCGTAGGTGTTACTGGTCGTGCGATACCACGCGACAGGTGATGAGTTTAATGCGCCGTTGATTTCAAACGCATACAGGTGGTCATTGAGCAGCGTCACTTGATCATTGCCGGTGAAGTCGAATTGCAGCACGCCAGTGGTCTGCGGCGTGTAAGTGATGGTCAGACCGTTGCCGGAATTGAACAGATCTGTGCCGGGTGAGTAAGGTGACGGATTCGGTGCGGTCTGAGTTCCGAGGTCGAACAAACGCAGCGTGACATTCGTGCCTACCCCGGTGCCCGTGCCGCCGCCCGCATAAACACTGAGGCGCTGCAAGGTGTAGTTTGTCGTGGTGATGGTGAAGGTCTGGCCATAATTCGTGCAGCCCCCGACCGCGTTGAAACTCTCGCCGACGGTGGCTTGAACGGCAGGATTCGTCACGGTTTGGATGATGGGGCTTCCCGGCCAACTCGTGGCTCCGGGCGACACGCCCCGCACAACGGTGACGCCTGCGTGCGTGGTGAGACCGGAGGCCAGCACCAAGCCAAGCAACATCTCCTGCCACGCCCGACTGGGTTTCCATTGAACCGTCGGTTCAAAACACTTCTTGTTCATTTTACAACTTGCAACCGCACGCTGGTATTCCCGCCTTTGGTTTCTCCCAGCGTGATAAAAGGGCGGCAGAATCATTGGACTCTGCCGCCCCTGCCTTTAACCAACCACAATCATTATCGTGCGATTACCATACGATGCGGTAAAACGCGGCATCGCTGGACCCAATGGTGTTGTCTGTATAGGTTGTCGTAGAACCACCGGATGGAATGGTGGCCAACGAGGTCCACGGCCCGGTGATCAGACCGGCCCGCTGAATCGTGTAGGTGTTTGTTCCATACAACGATCCCAGCGAATTCCACGTGAGCGACACGTTGCCCAGGTTCTTAACGATGGAGGTGATGTCGAACAGTCTTGGCACCGTGGCATTGACGCCCGACTTGCTGAGATAGATGTCGTCCACCACGATCATGTTGGTGGCGAAGTAAGCGCCGGCCGCAGCCCCGTTGATGCTTTGACCGCCGATATTGAAGAACACCTTGTCCAAGACGGGGGTCGGGTTGTCATTCACCGGGTTGAAGGCCGCGTAGTCCCGGTTGCCCCGGAAGCGATTGACCAACTGGGTCCGGTTTGGTTCGCCCTGCTTCTGGAGCCAGACCGAATATACGGCTTGATTGATTGTATTGGTGACGTCACCGTCAATCACACCCTGCGTATTGTAATTCTCCACATCCATCCACACGAGGTAGTTCACGTTGGTCTCGAGACCAGCCGGATTCAAGGTCGTGTAGTTAAAGGTGTTGGTGGTCGTGCCGCCTTCGTTGCGATCAGGCGCAAATAGATTGAACGGGACAAATCCATCGTTGGTAGTACCAAAATTGCCATTGTCGTTGCGGAGAATGGAGAAGTATGGTCCGAGACCGCCGCCGGTGCCGCCGTAGTATCCGAGCCCGCCCGACGGACCATTGAAGTTGTAGTCACTCAGGCCGACCCCAAAGTCCATGTCGCTGTACAAACCCACGAGCGATTCTTGGGCCGGCTGTTGCAGCGAGAAGCGGAAGAAGAGTGTATTGGTCTTGCCGGGCGACAGGCTCAGGCTGCCCAATTTCGCGTAAGCCAGCGCACCCCTGGATTCATAAGCCACGATAGATCCAACCGCACCGTAACCGGTACGGGGGGACATGACTTTGTTTGACGCGCCGCTGTTGACGATGGTACACACGTTCCATTTGTCGAAGCTCCCGGTGAAGTCAGACCCGGCAGATACCCAGCCATTGCCGATTACTCCTCCGAGGGGATCATTAATACTATCGGCAAATACGCCATCGAATCGTTGAATGAGATGCCAGCTTGAGGAAACACCCGCAAAGGACTTGACGGTGACCGCAGCGTTTGTATCCGGGGCAATGCCGTTGTGAACGGTAAGCGTGAAGGTCTGTTGGGCACTATTCAACGTCACATTCGTGGAGCCGCTGAGTCCTTTCGAACTGACGTCGCCCACGCCGCTGATGAGGATGCCGCCGGCGTTGGTGTCCGCGCCAGTGACGTCCCAACTCAAGGTGACAAAATCGCCCTTGCCAACTTCGGCAAAATCCGCCGTCCAGCTATTGATCTGAAGCGGTCGGCTGATCGGGATGCCGGTGAGTCCGTTGGTCCGGACAAATTCGATTTCATCGGCTGCAAGAGCACGATTCCAAAAGGCGATGTCGTCAAACTGACAAGGCATACCTCCAGTGATGCCGCCACGTTTGAAGCCGCCAAAAGTCGTTGAACCGGTTTTGAATGTGGCATTGAACATCCAACGCACGAAACCATTCGGAGGCGGGTTGGCCACACCAGCCGCTGGATAGATGTTCGTCGTATAATAGTAATTGGTCATCGGAAACGGCTGGCAAGTGGCGAGGTTGCCATACAAATCCGTCCACGCTCCCGTGCCAGCGCCGGGATCAAGCACCCCATCCACATACACCGAGACGCTCCGGTTGCTGTCAATCGTGATTGTGAACATGTGCCAGGTGTTATCCAATATGGGTGCGGCGGTATAAGTATCACTCTGCTGCATGAAGTATCCCGGCACCGGGAGTTCGTAGGTGCCATCCACCAAGGGAATGGAACCGCCAGGCCCGTCACCCTGCTCCTGGCGAAACAGCAAGTGGGCCCGCCCGGGAGCGCTGCTGTGGTCCCCCCACAAATAGAGCGGATTGGCCTGTCCGCCTGTTGTGTCACATTCGCCAAAAAACCGGGTGTCCCCCCCTACCGCGTTGCCCTTGATCCAGAAATTCATCGTGGCGTTGACCTGGTTACAGAACGGCAGAAAATCGCCTCCCCCCGTCAGAGGGTCCTGTCCTTTGGAGTTGTAATAGATGACTGTGGCCCCTCCTGCTTGATTCAAATTAAAGCAATTGCTCACAGTGGCCGAGTTGAGACTCGGACGCGTGGAAGCGATCACATTGTTCCCGGTCATCGCCGGGCTCAGGATCATGTCCCGCCCATTCAGAAAATCGGGGGTGGTTATGGTGGAACCATTGGTCACGGCAAAGTCCAGCGGGTACCAGGATACCAAGCCATTGGTCACCTGGTTAAAGGTGACTTGCGCCTGGCTGGTATTGACAAACGCGGCGAGTGCCGCCGATAGAACCACCAACTTTGCAGTCAGTGGGTACGTTAGGTTCGGTATTTTCATTGGTTTTTACTTGGTTTTGGGTTGTGGCTTGAGAAAGCAGGATCGAGGCGAGGTTAATAGAACCAGTAGATTGTACTGCTTGTACCGCTCTGGTAACCGCATTTCATTTGGCTCTTGCTGTGCGATTCAACGCGGCCGTCACCATACCCGGCGTTGACGCCTTTCAAGGACCCGCCGGAAAAATGCGCTGTGTTCTTACTGATAGCCTCAACTTTCGCCTCGGCAGCTCCGGTAGGTGAGTCATCCAAGCCGAATCCAGTCACACCTGTCGCTGAGGCCGCCTTGCAACTGATGTACGGCACCAAGTTGTAGGATTTTGTATTGCTTGACCCGATTGGCCACCCATAAAGCCCCGCCGGCGTGCCTTTCATCCATGTCGGCTGCACCACCTGGTTGACGGAATAGTCTTTAGGAAAACTCGTCGTCCCCTGCGTCCGCGGCACCCACCAATTGTGGTTGATGATGGCCTCCCCATATGCCTTGGTAAGGTAGGCGCTCAGCTCTTCAATCTTTGCTGGCACACCGCCAAAACCGGCCACCATCGCTTCATACTCCCTGGGACGGACCGGATCATACCACATTGGAATGGTCAACCCGTAAGGCGCAAGATTGGTGATGAAACCGGGTGGAACATCCCAAGCATACATGCCACCACCACCACCGGAGAAATCAAAGCTCGGCAACCGCCCGCGGGAATCATCCGCCATATACATGTTTATTACCGTGCCCCATTGCTTGAGGTTGGAGGTGCAATTGATCACCTTGGCTTTGAACTTCGCCTGCGCCAATGCGGGCAAAAGCATGGCGGCCAGAATTGCGATGATCGCAATGACCACGAGCAATTCAATTAAAGTGAAAGCTGGATTCCGCGATCTGGCGGGAGCGACATAATTCCGGCGCAAGAAATTCGCGGAAATGAGTTTGTTGAAGATGGGCAGGTTCATGGCTGGTTTGGTTGGGTTGTTATATGGCTCGATGAGCGGCGCGAACGACGGGCATTTCTAAACGATGAACAGAGAGCGAGGGCAAGAAGGTTTGATGCAAAGTTTTCTGCCCAACCCCGGAACTCCGATACTCACTGGGAGAAATTCGGTTCACGGACTTGAAAACCCGTGAAAAATAGAACTGATCATCGTAGCCAAGTGCCGCGGCGATCTCTTTGACACTTAACGAAGTCGAATCGAGGAGTTCACACGCCCGCCGCATCCTCATCCGGGTAAAGAAATCCATGGGCGCGAGCCCGGTCTGCTTTTTGAAAAGCGCAAAAAAGTGGGACTGGGAAACCCCAACCATGCTTGCCAGTTTGGGAACGCGCAAGGATTGGTTCAACCGCTCCCGCATATAACCAACCGTTTCAGCGATGCGTCGCTCAATACCCCTGAATTCGTTTTGCCCTTCAAATTCTTCCACTGCTCCCATGGGAATTTGTCGCCCCGGCGCTGCATTTGACTCTATGTTGGCGAGGATCATAGTGTTGATTACTTCACGTTTTAGAATGCTTCAAAAGCATGACGACAGACATAGTGCCGCAATGAAAGGGGTAATTTGTTTTCGACTCGAACTATATCCCGCATTTGAGTTCTGTCCAGAGTTTTTTCCACCGGAAGTAAAGAATTTTCAGACGAAAAACGGAGCGCCGAAATGTTGCTGCAAAACGAGCGCGATCGTCCCCTTCAAGCGCGGTTGCAGCTCGGGATCAGTGGCCAAAATGCGCGTGGCGGCATGCGTGAACGTCCGCGCCTTGACCGCGGCTTCCACTATCGGCCCGATGCGTTCCCAAGCCCGCGTGACTTCCCCGACCACAATCAAAGCGTCCGGAGCGAGACCGGAAATCAGCATCGCAAGACCGGCGCCCAACTGCTGGGCCATCTGCTCCAAAGCCCGCAGCGCCTTCGGATCGCCCTGCGCATGCAGCCGCATCAAGTCATCGAATGTGATCCGGGCCATATCGCTCTTGGAGCCGACATCCCCTTTGCGGTGCGAGGTGGACTCAGTGTAATAGCGCACCGCCGCCATATTCGACGCCAGTGTCTCCCAACAGCCATGATTGCCACAACGACAGCGAACGCCGTTTTCCACCAAGGAAACATGGCCAAATTCGCCGGCCACACCAGTCGTGCCTTTGACGAGTTGACCGTTGATGATCATGCCGACTCCGACACCATCGGAAACAGTCACCACCGCCAGGTTACGCACGCCTTCAGAATGTCGGCCGGACCAGAGTTCCGCGAGCGCACAAGCGTTGGCAGCATTCTCCAATTCCACCGGCAATCCTGTCGCCCGCTCCAACGGTGTCTTGATGTCCACTTCGCCCCAGCCCAAGCTCGGGGCAAAAACGATGCGGTTTGTCTGCGAATCAATCCGCCCGGGAATGCTGACGCCAATCCCTTCGTAGGAACTGCGCGGATGCGCCCGCATCAAATCACCGATGCGGCGGCCCAGGCGGGAAATAAACTCTTCCGGATTGCTGCTGGTGGGAATTGATTCCTGCGCAATGAATCGCGCATCCAGGCTGGCCACCGCCAGGTGCGTTGCGCCGGAACGGATATCAACTCCGATGATCCCAAAACGGTCGGAGTTGAGATTGAGAAAGGTCGGCTTGCGTCCCCGCGGCACATGGCCAACCGCGCCTTCGGAAACCCACCGCTGCTCGATCAACTGCTCGGTGATCGCGGACACCGTGCTGCGTTGCAACCCCGAACGGCGCGCCAGACTCGCGCGCGAAATCGGCTGGTTCTTGCGGATCAAATTGAGAACGATGCGCCGGTTGATGTCGCGCGCGGTCTCGCTGCGGGCGACTTGAAAATTGTTCAGGTCTATCTTGCGCACGGGATTTGTTTGATAAGCGAACTATAACTGACAACAAAGACTGAAACAGCCCAAAATCATGGACTATCCTCTAGGGCAAAAGCGGTGCGACCAAGACTGGATTTACTCCCAATCCACCGTGCTGGCAAGTCTGCCAAGGAAGATATTAAAACCCAATACTAACCCCGCCATCCACCGGCAGCACCACCCCCGTGACAAAACGGCCCGCAGGAGCGCAAAGATAAGTCGCCGCCCACCCGATGTCTTCGGCCTTGCCAAAACGATTCATCGGGGTGCGGCCAAGGATTTTCGCCTTCCGCGCCATGTCATTATCCAACGCATTGCGCATCATATCGGATTCGATCCAACCCGGAGCAATGGCGTTCACCCGCACGCCATGTGGTGAAACTTCGGTTGTCAAGGAACGGACGATCCCCAGATACGCCGACTTTGCCGCCGAGTACGCAGTGACATAGGGAACGCCAAACAGCGACGTCATCGAGGCTGTGAAGAGCACATTGCCGTGTTTGCGCTTGATCATCCCCGGCAACACCGCGCGCGTCAGCGCGAACGCGGCGACCACATGCGTCTGCAATACGGAATTAAACTCCGTAGGCGTGGTGTCCACTGCAAGCTTCTTCAGATGAATACCGGCATTGTTCACGAGAATCGAGACCGGCCCGACCCGTTTGTTCACGCGTTGGATCAAATCCTCCGCCTGGTCGAGCTGTGTGATGTCGTGGGCTTCCACGGTCGCCGCCCGGCCCAGTTTTTTGGCCGCAACTTTAAGCACATCGGCGCGACGACCGACGAGCACAACCCGCGCGCCGGCTTTCACAAAACAGGCGGCGATGCCAAGCCCCAAGCCACTGCCACCGCCGGTAATGAGAGCGATTTCGCCTTTGAGAGAGAATGGTTTTTCCATCGGATTATCTTTCCAACATCTGCAACGCGGCCCGCATGTAACCCAACGCAAACGCCATGCCCGCGTGCCACGGCGCGTTGCACGACATCTGCGGGGTGTGATCGGGAATCAGCACGCCGTCGTAGTTGTTCCGCTTCAGAATCCGCAAGACCCGCAGCATATCAATGTCCCCGTCGTCAATGAACGTCTCGCGATAAAACGGCACCTTGCCGGTGACATTGCGGAAATGGACGTACGCCAATTTCTTCTGCTTCGCGTATTGCTCGACGGCTTCATAAATGTCGCCCTCGGTCATTTCGGCCAACGAACCCAGGCAAAACTCCAGCGCGTTGGCGCGGCTTGGCTTGAGGTCAATCACCCGCTGATACAGATGCGGTTGATACACGAGCCGGGGCTGCCCGCGCATCGTCGGCAAAGGCGGATCGTCCGGATGCAACGCCAGTTTCACCCCGGCTTCCTCGGCGACAGGAACAACTTCATTCAAAAAATTGCCGAGTCGTTGCCATAATTCATCATGCGTGGCAGGCGACACATTTCCCGCCGGCGCGTTCTCGTCATAAACCATGTTCCACGCCATGCCATTGGGCATCGGCGCATCAAGTGGACCTTCCATCCCCACGGACATTGCGTTGCCGCGGGCATAAGGTTTATGCGTGCGTCCGCAAACGCCCGCGATGCTGAAGTTGTATCCCATCACCGGAATTCCGGCCTGCCCGACGCGGCGGATCAACTCCTTTACATTTTCGATCTGCTGTTTGCGCTTCGGTCCATCCAGCAACACATCGTGCCAGTGCGCTGGATCAAAATTTTCGATCGTCTCAATCTTCAGCCCCTCCGCCTCCGCCGCCTTGCGAATTTCCAGCAACTCATCGAATGACCACAATTTGTTCGGGTCGCCGGCCAAACCCCAGCCGCGTTCGGTGCCCGTGGGCTGGTTGTCGCGCGGATTGTGCGCGCCGCCCTTGAAATAATCCACCAGATGCACGACGAGATGCGTCGCCCCCGCCTGCCGCGCGAACTGAAAGTTTTCGCGCGTCAACATGTGCCGGTAAAGTCCGAGTCCGAGCTTCATCCTTGATTCTTGGTTTGAATGTTACGTCTTTTGATCCCGGCCAGCCTTCCCTGGCGGCCCGCGATTTTTGTCGCCCTCCGGCGGAGCAGCAAGCTCATAATCACTCCGTGCGAGAATCCTCCATGCAATCCAGAGAATTCTCTATCGCGTTATTGCGCATGAAGAAACAAGCTTTGTATCGCATGTTTACGCGGTGATTGCGGTCATGAATGTCAAAGTGCTTTTCAACCACCGGGAAGTTCTCGCTTCACCCGGAGTGACGCTTTTTGATTCCGCCGAATCGCTCGGCATCAATGTCCCGACGTCCTGCCGCAAGCAGGGCAAGTGCAAGGAATGCCTCGTGGAGGTCGTCGCGGGAATGGATTGCCTCTCCGCGCGGACGGTCGCCGAGAAACATCTCAAGGGAAACTTCCGCTTGTCCTGTTGCACGCGCGTCGAGGCTGAGGTCGGGGTGGTGCGCTGTCACACCCTGCGCCGCGGAGAAATGAAAATCGAGCATCACGCGTTGAACCTCCCGGCCGGCGCGCAACTCCCGCAACTCGATCCGGCCGTGACGCGCGAGGGCGACCGCATCCTGCTCGACGGCGAGGAGATTGATCACCGCACCGGTCCGATCCACGGCATCGCGATGGATTTGGGGACGACCACCGTCGTGTTGCGATTGTTGAATCTCGAAACGGGCGAAGTCGTCGCCAGTTCGTCCTTCGAGAATCCGCAACGCTTCGGCGGCTCTGATGTGATGGCGCGAATCCAATACGACACCGAAGACGGCACGCGGTTGTTGCAGCGGACGCTCGTGGGTTATTTGAATCACGCGATCCAAGAATTCCCCGTTGATCCCCGGAGCATCTACGAACTGGTTCTGGGTGGGAACTCGACGATGCGCGACCTGTTCTTTCGCTTGAGCGTCCATTCCATCGGTCAAAGCCCGTATCAATCCATCACGGAACTGGAAATGGCCGAGGGTCGTCGCTCCGACACGAGTCTGAGCGAATCCGCCGCCCGGCTCGGCCTCGCGCTGCATCCCAAAGCGCGCGTTTACGGTCTGCCGATCATCAGCGGTCACGTCGGCGCGGATGCCGCCGCGTGCATGTTGGCCATCAATCTCGCCCATGAAGAACGCCTCGTCGCGATGATGGACATCGGCACGAACACAGAACTTATCCTCGGCAACAAACACAAAATTTTCGCCGCCTCGTGCCCGGCCGGGCCGGCGTTTGAAGGCGGCGCCATCTCCTGCGGCATGCCGGGATTGCCCGGTGCCATCGAGAAGATTGAAATTTCCGCCGACGGTTCAGTCCGCGTCCAAGTCATCGGCCCCGGCCCCGCCGAGGGGATTTGCGGCTCCGGTCTGGTGGATTTGTTGAGCGAATTGCTCCGCACCGAACGCATCAATGCCCTGGGACGATTCGAGCACGGCGACCGCTTCACGCTCGACGTGAAGAGCGACCCGCCCATTTATTTTACCGAGAGCGACATCAACGAACTGGCGCAGGCCAAGGGCGCGAATGCTGCCGGCTTGCAGGTGGTGTTCGATCAATACGGCCTCCGCTTCGACGATCTCGACGTGTTTTATCTCGCGGGCGGTTTTGGCCGGTATCTGAGCATCGAATCCTCCAAACGGATCGGACTCATCCCCAACATCGCGGCGGCAAAAATTCTCCAGGTCGGCAATGCGTCCATCGAAGGCGCGAGCATTGCGCTGTTGTCGCGCTCAAAGCGGGCGGAACTGGAAGCACTCGTGAAACGCGTCACGCATTGCCGGCTGGAAACGCATCCCGGGTTCTTCAACTACTTCGTCGAAGGCTGTCAGTTCAATCCGATTGAATCGGCGGCCCGCGTGGATTCCTGACATGCTCGAACTGTTCGACCCAAATCCTACAGTCAACGTCGCACCGGCTGAATATCAGCGGTTGCTGGGATTTCCGCGTCATCACGTGCTCGAAGGGCGCGCCCGCGAACTCGCGGATTGGGCGCGCGATTGGTTTGGCCGGCACGGCAGGCCCTGGATTTACGCGCGGCAAACCAACGCGCTCCAGCTCGCCGCCGGGCGACTCAACATCGGCGGCACCGAATTTTCCTCGCAGCAACTCCACGATCAATTCGCCGCGGCTCAAGCCAGTCACGCCGTAATGGTCGCGGTCAGCGCCGGCCCGGAGTGCGAAGCAAAGGCGCGCGAACTCTGGCAGGAGGGCAAGCCCGACGAGTATTTCTTCCTGGAAGTGTTCGGCTCGGCGGTGGTCGAGCATTTGATCACCATCGCAAGCGGCCGCATCTGTGGCTGGGCGGACAGCCAGGGAATGGTTGCCCTGCCCCACTACAGTCCGGGCCATTCCGGCTGGGACGTGGCGGATCAACCCAGACTCTGGTCGTTGCTACACACGAAAAACGGTCACACTTTCCCCGGCGAACTGCACGTCATGGATACCGGGATGTTGCGGCCCAAGAAATCCTTGCTCGCCGTGTTCGGCGTCACGGCGAATGTGGAACAAGCGCAACGCTTCGCCCGACTCGTCCCGTGCGAGAACTGTTCGCTCGCCAACTGTCAATATCGCCGCGCGCCTTACAAACATTCGCCACCGCAACTCGAAGACGTGCGCCGCTTGCAGGGTGAATTGAGGAATAATCCGAATGGTTCGATCGTCCCGTCGCTCCGGCCCGCGCCAAAGTATTCCGTCAATGCCCGCGCGCTCCGCAAATGGTCGCAGGAACGACTCTGGTTGAGTACCGACGACGACGGCCGGGTGGAAGCGCGTTTCCGTTACGAAGGCACGACCTGTTCCAGCATGGGCCGGCCGCTGACGTATGATTATCACGTCCGGCTGCAGCCGCCCGGAGAAGCTTACCGGATCGTCGCCGCGCGCTGCACTCCCGCGTCCGACGACATCGGCCACGCTTCGCAGTGCGAATATTTGAAGGATGGTGACGAGTTTCAGCGCGCGATCGAACGCGATGTTCCGCTGCTCGGCCAGCCGTTGCATGAAGTATTTGCCTGGGAACGATCATCTAATCCAGCCGGCTGCTACTGCGAGACCTCGGCCCGGCTGCACAAATGGGGACTCGTGTTCGAGGTGATCCATTTTGCATTGACCGAACAAGCGAAGACAAAACCCAACGACCAGCCGACGGTCGCCACAACTTTATCAAATCATCATGACCAAACTTTGTGACATCAATCTTGCGGCCAAAGAAAAACTGCCGCCCACGTTCGCGGAGAAATCCGGCATCGGCGCGCATTACACCGATGCCTTCCTCAAGCCGATGAACACCAAACTCGCCGACGGCACGCGCGTTGCCTGCAAACGCAAGGGGCTGAAGATCACCCTCACGGTCGGCACCAAAAAGGGCGAAGGCCTCATGCGCCGGATTGCGGTCAGCCCCGACCCGGTGCTCATGCTGAACGCCGCTCTAAATGAAGCGGCCCAGGCGGCGGGCGTTGCAGTCAAAATCACGGACACGGAAATCCTAATCACCCCCTGACCTTATGAAACAATCCCTGCTCCAAGCCGTGGGCGAACGCCGGCTCGTCTGTGACGGCGCCATGGGCACCCAACTGATGCTCGCCGGTCTGGCCAACGGCGATTGCGGTGAGATGTGGAATCTGACCCAGCCGGAACGCGTCCTGAAAATCCAGCGCAACTACGTCGCCGCCGGCGCGGACTGTTTGATCACGAATACATTTGGTGGCAGTCGCCTCATGCTCAAACGCCACGGTCACGCGGAAGATTTGGCGGCCATCAACAAGGCTGGTGCCCGCATCGCCCGCGAAGCGTTCGGAGGTCGGCCCGGTTTTGTCCTCGGGGACATGGGGCCGCTGGGCGCGTTGCTCGAACCTTACGGTGAACTCTCCCCCGCCGACGCGCAGGCGGCCTACGAAGAGCAGGCGCGGGCGCTGGTCGAGGGTGGCGTGGACGCCATCATCATCGAGACCCAGACCGCGCTCGAAGAACTCGGGGTGGCGATTGACGCGGCGAAAGCCGCGGGCGCTCCGTGCATCATCGCTTCGCTCGCCTACGATTTGTCGGCGGACAAATTATTTTACGTGACGATGATGGGCGTGATGCCGGATCGCGCCGCCGAGTTCATCGAGGAACGCGGCGCGCACATCGTGGCGTTGAACTGCGGCACCGGCATGGATATGAATGGCGCGGCCCTGGTGGCCCGGCAATATCGCGGCAGTTGCAGCATTCCGGTCATGGTCCAGCCCAATGCCGGACTGCCGGTGTTGGAGAACATGAAGGCGGTTTACAAGCAATTGCCCGCCGACATGGCGCTGGGCGTGCCGGCGGCGCTCGAAGCGGGCGCGAACATCATCGGTTCGTGTTGCGGCAGTACCCCTGATCACACGCGCGCCATCCGCGAAGTCGTGGAGAAATTCAACCGGGCCTGAACCGGAATCCATGCAGACGAAACGGAACGGAACAAACGCAGAGACGCGGAGCACGCGGAAAGTCGCAGAGAATTCCGGTTCACTTTGATCACCAGACGAAATGCGGCAGTTGCCAGTTCCACTCCGCGTTTCTCTGGGTTCTCTGCGCCTCGGCGTTTCTCCGGCCGGTTTTCCATCGCATTTGTTCGGCTATAGCGTTTACCAAAATTCATTTCCGACCGGCCCCTCACCCCGGCCCTCTCCCCATCCGATGGGGAGAGGGTGGCCGCAGGCCGGGTGAGGGGTTCTCGATATTCGATCCGGAAATTATTTATGAGAATCACTCTAAAAACTGCGGCTTCACACTTCGTTGACGATGCCCCAGTGAACATCGAGACGCCGTTCCAAAAAGCGCTTCACCGCTTTGAGCAGGACCCGGGCTTCGAGCTTTTGCCCCGCCGCCATGATGTCTTTGAGCGTCATGCCGGAACGAATTTGAAAACTGCCTTGCGCGATGATCGGCCCGTCGTCGAGATGCATGTTGACGAAATGCGCGGTCACCCCGGCGATCTTGACGCCGTGCTCGTACGCCTGCCGATAGGCCTGCGGTCCGGGAAAACTCGGCAGGAGCGACGGATGAATGTTGATGATCTTGTTCTTGTAGCGCCAGACGAAGTTCGGCGTGAGGATTTTCATGAACCGCGCCAGCACGACGAAATCCACCTCGTATTCTTCCAGCACTTGCAACGCCTGCAACTCGCCCTGCGTGCGGTCCTCCCAGGGAATGCGGACGAAGGGCAGCCGAAATCTTTGCGCGAGCGCTTTCAAATCGGGCCGGTTGGAGACCACCACCACGGGATCGGCGCGCAACGATTTCTTTTTGACCGCCGCCGCGAGCGTTTCAAAACACAGCGGCTCTTTGGTGACAAAGATCGCGAACCGTTGCCGCCGCCCCGGTTCGGTGATGCGCAACTTGATTTCCATCCCCAAGACCTTCGCGAGCCGGTCAAGTCCGGTGCGCAGCACGTCAAGGCGCAGCTCCCTCTTCAGCCACGACGCCTGCAAGGTCATGCTGAATTGCCCACGCGTGACCTGTTCCTCCAGCGCTTCGATGTTGGCCTTTTGCTCGAACAGAAAGCCGGTCACGCGGGCGATGACACCGGTTTTATCCTGCCCGATGACGGTGATGGTGGCGTATTGCTTCATGTGTCGGCCTGGGGAAACGCCCCTTTATTTCACACTGGCTTCAAATTCGTTGCGCAGAGCCTCGGCCACTTCCCTTGGAGTGCCAGGACGTTCCGCCGGTTCGCTCCAGCGCAAGTGCGCCAGGTAGGTGTCGGCTTGAATGAATCCCTGTTTCTGGGCGGACGCATCAATGCGCTCGGCGAAACGCGGCGGCAGGCTGATCTTGATTTCATCGAATTCATCCCACGCTTTCACTTCCGAGGGAATGTCCTGCCAGTAGAGCACCTGGAATTTTGATTTCGCATTCGCGTCCCGGGGCGTCCGGGCCTCCGCGCGTTCCGCCATGACGGACGCGATGGTTTCCATCTTGGTTTTGGCCACGGGCGCGGCGCCTTTGCCGACGAAATAAAGAAACAAGTCCACCGCGTTGGAGGCGTCCGAGCCGTAGCCATCCGCGCCGATCTCGTCCGCGTACATCTGGCTGATCGGGGCGCCGCCGATGGCCATCTTGACGTGGCCCAACCCCTTTTCCTCGAAGCCATCAATGACCGTTTTCATGTAGGTCATCGTCGTGGTGAGCAGCGCGCTCATCCCGATGATGTTGGGTTTGAACTGCTCGTGCGCCGCCAGAAATTTCTCGATGCTTTGGTCCACGCCGATGTCATGCACCTCGAAGCCCGCGCCCTCCGCCATCATGCAAACCAGATTTTTTCCGATATCATGCAGGTCACCGCGCACGGTGCCCATGACCAGCACGCCCGCGGGTTCAACCCCGGAATCCTTGGCCGCCAACAAGGGTTTGAGCACCCCCATTCCCGCTTTCATCGCCCGGGCCGCGATCAACACCTCGGGCACGTAGAGGATGTTGTATTTGAAATCCTCGCCCACGACGCTCATCCCGGCGATCAGTCCCTCGCTCAAGACTTCCTGCACGCTCCGGCCTTCGGCCAGCGCGTCCTTGGTCATCTGCTCGACTTCCTTGGCTTTGCCTTCGTAAAGGCATTGGTTCATCAACGCGTAATCGGCCATGCAGATTTCTTTCTAGTAAGAACTCACTCGTGATTTCTCATCGCCGACAACCGGGTTTCAGGTGGAATAATGGTGGTCTTGCGTTCCATCGGGCGAATTCGCTCCTTGATGTCGTACCATACTTCATCCATCTCGCAAGCAGGGTCGAGACGAAGCAACTCCAGTATTCCAATGAACTCAAAGTGAACTGGATTGCCCTCGTTGTTTTTGTATTGATGCTGAACGATGCGACCCCGGCGTTTGGCCTCGCGTAGGGCTGCCTTACTGTCGTTAGCAGAAAGCACAATAATGCGCTCCTCACACAATCGGCGTTTACCAGGCGAGTTTGCCACCATGACCCGATATTGGAACAGCAACTTGACAGCATACTTACCGGAAGAATCTGCCTGTCTGCTGATACGACGCTTTGGTTTCACAACGTAGGATTGCCGTTAAATTATGCGCTGCCGAGCTTGCCATTGAATTCTTCCAACGCCTTCTGCATCGCCACGATATTTTGCTTCGGCATGCCGGGGCTGGTGCCGCCGCCGACAGAAAGGATGATTCCCTGGCCCCCGCTCTTCTCCAAAACATCCAGCGTGGCTTCACGCACTTCCTCCGGCGTGCCGCGCACGCCGACCTCCAGGGGATTCACATTTCCCATCAGACACATGCGGTCGCCGACGCGATCCTTCACTTCCGCGTAGTCGGTCTGCTTGCCCCAGTTCAACACGTTGAAGCCCGCATCCGGCAAATGATCAAGGCACGCCTGCACTTCCGCGTCGTTGTGATACAGCTTCACCCAATCCTTGGGAAACGCATCGCAGATGCGCTTGAGATACGGATGGCAGAATTCCTGGTAATGCTCCTCGTTCACGAAGCCCACGATGTCGTCGAGAATGAAGATCCCCTCCACCGTGTTGCCCATCGCCTTGTGCTGCGCCTTCAACCAATCAATGATCAACCGCGTGCATAGGTCGAGGAGCTTGTGCGCCCATTCCGGCTTCTCCACCAGGTCAATCATCAGATTGGTCGTGCCGCGAACAAACCCCGCCGTACACATCGGCCCGCGCGACGTGACAAACGGCAGGATTTCGCCCGTGTCCAGGATGCGCTGCCGTTCCATGCGGATGCGATGCAACGTCATCGCCATGAAGGCGTCGTTCTCGACTTCGTACTCGGGGAATTCCGCGAGGTCCTCGATGTGATAGAGCGTGTGGTATTCGCTCGGCGTGTTGTCCTGCCAGAATTTGATCTTCGCGCCCAAGGCGGACGGCTCGGCGGCCATGCCGTATTCCATCCACCAACCGGGCACAAACATGATGTCGGGAAACTCGCGATGGATCTTCAGATGCGATTGAAACCACACCTCGCGATCGAGATAGAAGTCCATGTGCTGCACCCCGAGGTAGCCGGGAATCCACGGGCTGTCAATGATGAGCGCCATCGGCACCTGGTCCAGTTTTTCCAGCCGGGCGGCGCGTTTGAAAATATCCCACTGCTCAGGTCTCATGTTTTGAATGCTTTCTAAAATCCGGGATTTCGGCCGCCGACCGCCACGCATCCCGCTTCGCGCTTTTGGCCCATCGGACGCGGGTTGCCCATCCCGAATGAAACAGGCTGCCCACCGGCCATCTTTGTCGCGCCCCGGGGGTTCTCAGCAAGCTCGAAATCAATAATTGGGAGAATCCTCCATCGGAATCAGAGTTTCCTCCATTTCACCGGCGTAGCGGCGCCGCCCCGTCGCCAAAACTTGAGGCCCGAACAATTTGTGCCGCCGGTTGAACCGCGCCGTGTATGTGCCGGGAAACCATTTCATCCCCGTCACCAGATTTCCCGGCGGGGCCTCCACCCCCCAGATGAAACTGATGCCCCAGCAAACACACCGCCTGAACCTGCCAGCCGTCTTGGTGCAAACCTCGGCCAGGGTGCTGAGAAACTTCTGGTGATCCAGATCGTCACGGAAGATGGGTTCACGGCGGTCGCCCCGATTCAGCACATGATAAATCGCGCCGGGATATTCGATGCGCAACGCGCGGGGCACGCTTTTGCGCGAACCGTCCTGGTTCCTCGCGTTGCCAACGGCAAACTGTTTCGGGAAACTGCGCGCGACATGGCTGGCGGGGTCGCCAAAGCGAACTGGACGTGCTGAGGTGTAACAGACTCGCAAAACCGCGTCCTTGGTTGACCAGGAAAACCCTCGGAGGCGGGCATGGGGCTGGGATGTTGAGTTGGAGTAGATGAGCTTTCCTTCCTTTGTGAAGGGTTCGTAATCGAGAAGCTGCGCCAGTGCTTATTTTTGTTGGCACCGCGCGTGCGATGGTTGGCTTGCGAGTTCATTTCAATCTGTGGATCGTGCTGATAGTTGATCTCCAACCCGTCAGGCCGCGTCACGTTGGTCAACTGCTTGTTCAGGTTGTAGGCGTAGGTGGTGAAGTTGTTGCCCGTGTCCGGCAACAGCGGCGGATCGCAACAATAAACCAGAAGATGACTCCGAAATTTAGGAATGTGGTAAACGCTTGGAAGAGTTGGAGGAGAAAATCCCAAGTACCACCTTCTTCAAACCGAGCGATCCGGTCAACCGCACTGCCGTTACTTCGATCTGCAATCACCCCCCAAAGCCCAGCCCAGTCTGTGAGCAGTGTCAAAAAGCACTGCCCGAAAAAAATGACAACCAAAATTGCTTTTTCAACCCTTCCACAACTCTGCCAACGAAGTAACATTCCAGCAGTTAGCAAAATCGGCAAACCAGTCCAAATCACATCACGCACAAGTCCATAAGTGCGAAAGGCACAGAAACTACACGCCACTGCCAACGCGACATATGCTAGACCAACGAATGTTAGTGATGATTTATTTGCTGGTATGAAGTTCATAAAGTTCCTGCAAAGAATATTTACGGAATTAATATCCACGGAACATTGGTTGTAATGATTGGACCAAAAATCATGTTTGGAAAGGAAAGGGGTCGGAAAGGGGTCGGTTCTTGGTTTTGGGAAAGGGGTCGGTTCTGAAAGGGGTCGGTTCTTGGTTTTGTATACTGTTGCGCATTCACGCTTCATTCAGTCAGTCAATTGATTGCTATCACTGACGCGAGTTTGCCACACCGCCTTAGGCAATCACTTTTCCTCATCACTCTCGGCCCCGGTTTGGGTCGCCACTGGGCTCGGACTTTTCCGTCCGGAAACACTCCAACCCGAGTTCGCTTCCCCCGCCGTGCCA
Source organism: uncultured Bifidobacterium sp. (assembly GCA_964594985.1). Classification (GTDB taxonomy): domain Bacteria; phylum Verrucomicrobiota; class Verrucomicrobiia; order Limisphaerales; family JADLHS01; genus JADLHS01. The sequence goes on along the minus strand of CAZQNQ010000006.1, from coordinate 197,172 downwards.
GGTCTACGACCCCTTTCCTTTCCACCCAAAGGCAGGGAGTAGTCAATACCAAGAACCGACCCGAATGGCGCTAAGTTAAGGCGGGCACTCGGCAGATTTCCTCGCGAAATTCCAAGTAAAACGCGCGATCACGTTCCTTATCTAAGCGCCATTCAGGAGCGACCCCTTTACGTTACTGACACTCAAATTGAACCAGTTTGAAATCCTCAGTTTGAAATCTAGCGCTAAAGCACTCCGCAGACTGTTTGTGCCTTCGTAGCATCATAAGCCAATAGAGCTTTTTCCCTTGATATGGGGTTAACGCATTCATTCGAGCCGCCAAAATATCGCCCCATTCTTTTCCCCTCGATGACCTTTGAATCTCATCACGCAGAAAAACAAGATAACTGGGTTCAATCTCTTTGTGCTCAAAAGATGGACGGAAAATGCAATCATCTTCGCCCTCGGAGTGTGCTTCCGGCAATTTTTGGATTTCCGAATATGGCGTCTTCAGAACCTCTTGCACCCACTGAGGCGCTCTATCCGAAAGCTGCTGTGCTAAAATAAGCCAAATGTTTTCGTTTAACATGCGCGGTGCCTTCTGGCAGAAACTATTTCTTAAAATGCTAGGGCTTCGTTGGGCGTAAAGGGGTCGCTCCTTACTATTGACACAAGTTCAAGTCGGGTTGGTTGTCAGGTTTTGTAGAATGAGGGGCGAGCCGGGTGGCCACCTGTGTCCACGTCCCCATGTGCAACTCGGCGGCGATCCATTTCAACGTCACCGCCGTCTCGGTTCGCCGCCGCCGCGCGATCCGCACCGTGCGCGCGGCACCCTTGGGATATGGCGCCAAAATCGCGCCGGGAAATTGGAGGCGTAACGCGCGCGGCATGACGGCGGTTTTACCCCCGGCAGATTTTTGTGTCAATAGTAAGGAGCGACCCCTTTACCCGAATGAAGAAATCAGACGTCAGTTCCTCTACCAAAGTCCCCGCCTACAAAAACCCCGCGTTGTCCGCCGCCGCGCGCGTGAAGGACCTGCTCGCGCGCATAAAGGGGTCGTAAAGGGGTCGCCCCTTACTTTTGACACAAGTTCAAGTCAGGTTGGTGGTCAGGTTTTGCAGGATGAGGGGAGAGCCGGTTGGCGACATGCGTCCAAGCGGCCTGCCGGACCCGCTAAGAACCGGTCTGAAAACTCCCGTGCCGGCGAATCATCGTCGTCGTCCTCGCTCTCGTCCTCGCAGTCCCTTGAAAAACCGAGGCCGAGGCCGAGCACGACGACGCGGAGGAATCTCGCCGCACCCGCTCTTAGCCGGAACGATTCAGATGAAATGGGGAACGACTCACGCCAAGAGCGCCCAAGACGCCAAGCGGATTGGGATTTTCAGGGTGCCGAGCAACCCCCCGAACGGGGCGCCGGTCTGGCCCCCACCAACAGCAAGGCTGGGTTTGCCTTCGCGCCCTGCGCGTCCTCTGCGTGAGTATCCCGCTGCCTCGTTCCGGCTAAAGCGTGAACGCCAGCCGCGGGGCCGCGCCGGTTTCGTTGGAGTTCAACCTTCAGGTTGTCCCGGTCTGCCTCAAGGGAAATCAGGGGCATCGCCCTACAGATTTATCGGCCCGGTGACTTACAACAGTTCTCAAAATGATTGTCGGAAACGAAATCCCCTCACCCGGCCTATCGGCCACCCGCTCCCCTTCCGAAGGGGAGAGGGACGGGGTGAGGGGCTTCCTCTGCGTTCAGAGTTCTCGCCATTCTTTTTGCAGTACGCTCTATTCCCGCTACGCCATTTCGGCGGCGGCCATGTTTCAATCCCCCAGCGAAATGCCCAGTGCCCGCGCCGTGCGGATGAGATTCCCTTCCAGTTTTACCGTCTTGAGTTTGCCCACCGCCACGCTGAACGGGACGGCGCCGACCTGCTGATCTTGAAACGCCACCATCTTGCCGAAGTCGCCAGCGGCGACGAGTTCCACCGCCGTCGCCCCGAACATTGAACACAGCGCGCGATCAAACGTCGTCGGACTGCCGCCGCGTTGCAGATGGCCGAGCACGCAGTTGCGCGTCTCCTTGCCGGTGCGCTTCTCGATCTCCGCCGCCACCACCGCGCTGATGCCGCCCAACCGCGCTTCGCCGACCTTGCTCTGCGTGCCACTCGTCACGAACGCGCCGTCTTTTTCCTTCGCGCCTTCCGCCACGACGACGAGGGTAAATTTCTTGCCGTGTTTTTCGCGCTCCTCGATCTTGGCGCGGATGCTGTCGAACGTGAACGGAATCTCCGGGATCAGGATCACATCCGCGCCACCGGACACCCCGGCATACAACGCAATCCAGCCGGCATAACGCCCCATCACCTCGAGCACCATCACGCGATTATGACTCTCCGCCGTGGAGTGCAGGCGATCCAGCGCATCGGTGGCGCACGCCACGGCGGAATCAAAGCCGAAGGTCATCATCGTGCCTTCGAGATCATTATCAATCGTCTTGGGCACGCCCACCACGCGCACGCCATGCGCGTGCAACTGCTGCGCGATGCTGAGCGAGCCATCGCCGCCGATGGACACCAGCGCATGAATCCCCAACGCCTCCATGCCGGATTTCACCCCATCGAGCAATTCCGTCGGCAACGTCCGGCCTTCGCCGTGGCCGACCTTGGCGGAGAATTTGCCGCGATTCGCCGTGCCGAGAATCGTGCCGCCGCGTGTCAACAATCCGCTCAACGCCTGATAATCCAGTTGCATCGTCTGGCGCGGTTCGAGCAGGCCTTCGTAGCCGCCGAGAATGCCCACACACTGCCAGCCGCGCTGGGCGGAGGCCTTGGCGACGGCGCGGATCACGGCGTTCAGACCGGGACAATCACCGCCGCCGGTTACGATTCCAATGAGAGTATTCATGCGTTTGTTGCTGCGTTGAAGTGTGCCGGCCAACCGGGATGAATCCCGCCCGGGTGGTACGGACCGAAGATGAATTGGTGCGGCACGGCCCCTTTTTAGTTTAGCCATTGGCCAATGTCCACCGAGGAATTGAATCCACTGAAGCCGTGCTTCTTGAGAGTTTTCCCCTTGCTGATGCACTGCGGACCAGCCCCGGGCCGCCCTCGGGCACCGGCCCGGTCTCGACTGTCCCCACTTTATGCGACTACCGGGAAAGGCCAACAAAACTAAGTTGTGACCATACACATGACCGCCGCAGCCAAACCAACTCTATTGCCGGCGGCCATGGTTAACAACTCGGAGCACCTAATTATGAAACAACCCAAATCCTGGTTCAAAACAACCCTGGCAGTCGCCGGCAGCTTGCTCGCGGTCGGTCTGGCCCAAGCGCAATACACCAGCACCACCCTGAGCGACTTCAACAACTTCAACCTGAGCGTCACCTACGGCAACTGGAACGTGGATGGCTCGGACCCCTTGTATGGTGGCTCGGGCTTCACCCCGATCATCACTTCCGGACCGACGAGCTATCGCGTGCAGGCGCAGGGCTACGGCAGCGGCGCTTATGATTTCGCCGTCCCCGTGAGCGCACCGGGGGCGACCCATTTCTCGCTCACCTTCACCATCAACGCGCCCGGCACGGCGAACTGGATGAATCCGGGCGTGCGCATTTCGGACGGCACGCATCAAGTGGCCTTGAGTGCTGCCAATGCCGAGGGCGGCTTCCTGAATTACGGCAATTACAGCGCGCCCAACACCTACACCCTGATCGGACCGCTCAATGATCAGTTCGGCGGACCGGCGCTCGATCCGACGACCATCACGGCGTTCAATCTGGAGTTTGATCCGGCTGGTTTCGGTGCTGACGCGCCGTATGACATCACGTATCACAATCTCTCGGTGTTGACGCCCGTTCCGGAGCCGTCCGCGTTGGCGCTGTTGAGCCTCGGCGCGGTCAGTCTCGCCGCCGGGCGCCGCCGGGCCCGGAATAGTTAAGCGATTCGATTCGTCCCACGGCGCTGTGACATCCGGTCGCAGCGCCGCCCCTTCCCAAAAACCAAACCGCCATTTTTCCAGCCCCGCCTCATGAAACTCACCCAAGCGTTCGGAATCGCCCTCGCCGCGTTGGCCACTTTGCTGGTTGCCTCCCCCAGTCAGGCCGTTGACATCACCGCCACCGGCAGCGGTAACTGGTCTTCCACCGTGCCCGATGCACCGTGGCCGGACGGGATTGTTCCCGGCGCAAACGACAGCGTGGATGTGGAAGCGCCCTTCGCGATCACCGTGGACACCGCCACCACCTGCGCGTTTCTCTACGGCAGCGGCACCGTGACGCTCGCCCCGGGCGTGACACTCGACATCCTGGGCGACACCGCCGGGGCCTATGGCGCGCAACAACTGGCCGTGCTCGACGCAACGGCAACGGGTTGCACCGTGAATTACCACGGCAATCCTTTCTGGGCCAAGCGCACCGACTACTACCATTTGACCTTCAGCGGCGCGGGAGATTTTTACAACGGCATCATCCCCGGCTCGGGGGCGGTCCCGATGAACATCGCCGGCAACATGCTCATCAGCGGCACCAACGTCGGGGTGCAGCAAGGCGCAGACATCACCATCGGCGGCAACCTGACCATCACTGGCGCGACAAACAAGTGGGACACGTCATCATTCTTCCTCACGGTCGGCGGCGACACGGCCATCACCGGCTTTCGTGCCCTGCTGGTGGACTTGGACGGCGCGTCCGGCTCAAATTATTTCACCGGCAGCATGACGGTTGGCGCGGGCGTCCTGGCCTGGAACATTTCTGATGTGACGCAATGGGGACTCGGCGGCAGCCTGACGAACTTGGGCCTCATCGCCGGCAGAGGCTACGGCAGCATTGATTTCAAAGGCGCGGGCATCATCACCGGCAACGCCCTCAAGATCCCGACGCTCACCGTCAGCGGCTCGTACGAAATCGGCGCGAGCATCACCCTGACCACCAACACGCCCACGCTGACCGGCACGTTGATCTTCGATCTGGCGCGGACCAACCAGCTCACCTTGCAATCGTACCCGACCAATCCATTGACACTGTATTACGACGGCCAGTTGAATGTGATCAATACCGGCACCGCCCCCATCGCCGGGAACAGCTACCAGTTTTTCAACGCCACAAATTATGACGGCGCGTTCACCGTGACGAGTTTTCCGCCGCTGGCTGACGGATTGAGTTGGACGGACAATCTGCTCACCAGCGGTTCCATCGCTGTCTCGAGCGGCACAATCGGTGCGCCGACAATCACCTACTCGCTGAATGGCCAGACGCTGACGTTGTCGTGGGACAGCAGCACGTATCCGGGTTACAACGTGCAGGCGCAGACCAACAGCAGCGGCCTGGGCGTGAGCTGGTCGCCGACCGGTAGTGGCACCGTCAGCCCCTACATCACCACCGTCAACCCGGCCAACCCGGCGGTCTTCTTCCGCCTGGTCAAACCCTGAACCCCAACCGTCATCGCTTTGAAATCATTGCCCCGCATCATGAAACCAGACCCGAAACCGACCTCATCAAAGACCGCTTTCACTTTGATCGAGCTGTTGGTCGTGATCGCCATCATCGCCATTCTGGCGGCGATGTTGCTGCCGGCATTGAGCAAGGCGAAGGACAAGGCCCTCGCCACCGCCTGCCTCAGCAACACCAAACAGATCAGCCTCGGAGTCTTCATGTATGCGGGTGACAACAATGACTTCTTTCCATCGCCGGCCTACTGGTGGCAGCCCGGACCGTACAAGAACGCGCAAAACCTGTTCTGCGGTGGCGAATGGTTGTTGAGCGACAAGGTCACGCCCAACACGCCCGCCCCGATGATCGCCAGCTATGTTCCCAGCCCGAAAGTCTGGGTCTGCCCCAAGCGCAAACGCGGCCTCACTTACACTACCGCGCCCGGCGACTGGGATCCCAGCGTTACCGGATTCCTGTCCTACGGCTTCAATTCATTGGGCGTCTTCGGCGCGGTAAATCCCGCCGATGGAAACATGATCAACGCCAAACCGTTCAAAGCCTCCAACTCCGCGCGGCCTTCCGATATGGTCGCCGTCTCCGACACCAGCGGCTCCAATAATCCGAACGACACGCCCGCCGCCGCGTGGCTGGATTCGTGGTGGGCGGGAAATTCCGGTCCAACGGGAACGGTCGACTCTGAGAATTGCCGCCTGCAGACCGCCTACGCCAAACACAACAACAAGGTGAATGTGGTTTATGTGGACGGCCACGCCGCCCCGTCCGCGCCCAGCAGTCTGACGTGGGGACAATTCTACGGTGTGTTCACTCCCGGCGTCGCGCTCAAGACCTCGCCCTCGTCGAAACTGGTGGGCAGCGTGATGTCAGATGCCTCCATTAGCAGCAAAACACTCGACGCCCAGCAGTGGTCGTTTCAATGAAACACAAAACGACCGCGCCCAAGGTGGTTTCAATCCCGTCTATGAGAATTTGTCCCTCGCTCCTGGTCGCTGTGGCCCTCGCCGGCTCGTTGGCCAGCGCCGCAACGCCATCCGCCTCCGCGGCGGAGCAGGAGCTTCGCAGCACCAAGTCCGTCACGTCTCCGGACAAAAGGATTTCACTGGGCTTCAACCTGAATGAAGGCAAGCCAGTGTATCAGGCCAGTTTCAAAGGCCGAGCCGTGATTCTGCCGTCGGCACTCGGCTTCGATTTGAAGGACGGCGCGTTGAAGAGTGATTTCACCGTGCTCGACACGAAGGCTTCAGCTTTCGATGAAACCTGGACGCAACCCTGGGGCGAGCAACGCCAGGTCCGCAACCACTACAACGAACTGGCCGTCACCTTGCAGCAGACCAGCGCCGCGAAACAAAAGTTGCGTGTGGTGTTTCGCGTGTCCGACGACGCCATCGCCTTCCGTTACGAATGGCCCGAGCAAGCCGCGCTGAAGGATTTCGAGATCATGGACGAACTCACCGAGTTCAATCTCGCGTCCGATCCCATTGCGCTCTGGCAACCGGCGCTTCGCCCGCAACAGACCGAACAGCTCTACGTTAAAACCCGCCTGAGTGAATTACTTCGCCAAACGCGGCTGGCGCAAGGCGACGAATCCTTCGGCGACAATCCCAAGAAAGAACCCGTCAAAGCCGCCACCACTCCGCTGACGATGCAAACCGACGACGGCGTTTATCTCGTCATCCACGAGGCCGACCTCACGGACTTCGCCGCCATGCAACTCCAACCCCGCGATGGCAACACGCTGAAAAGTTTTCTCACACCGTGGTCGGATGGCGTTCGCGTCAAAGCTTCCGCGCCGTCGGTTTCGCCGTGGCGCTTCGTGATGATCAGCGACAAGCTGTCCGACATCGTCGAGCGCACAATGTTGACGGCATTGAATCTGAATCCGCCCTCGCGCATCGCGGACACAGCCTGGATCAAGCCCAGCAAGTACGTCGGCATCTGGTGGGGCATGCATCTCGGCAAACACACTTGGAATCCCAGCAAGCCCGGCGCAGGCAGCACCGACGGCCTCGGCGCGACCACCCAGAACACCCGCGCCTACATTGATTTCGCGGCCAAGCACGGATTCGCCGGTGTGTTGGTCGAGGGTTGGAACAAAGGGTGGACCGCGGATTGGGTCGCGCACGCCGCTGAATTCAGTTTCACCGAATCGAACGCGGAGTTTGATCTGGCCGGTCTCGCCGCTTACGCGCACTCGAAAGGCGTGGACCTCATTTCCCATCACGAAACCGGCTCCATCATCACGAACTATGAAGCGCAGGCCGAAGCCGCCTTTGCGCAACTGGAGAAGCTGGGCATCCGACATCTGAAAACCGGTTACGTCGGCATGGAGCCACGCGTGAACCGTTACGACGCGAACGGCAAACTGCTCGGCGCGGAATATCTCGACGGGCAATACATGGTTCGCCACTACCGGAAAATCGTGGAACTGGCCGCCAAACATCACGTCATGATTGATGTGCATGAACCCATCAAAGACACCGGCGAGCGGCGCACCTGGCCGAACATGATGACGCGGGAAGGTTCGCGCGGGCAGGAATACAACGCCTGGGCGCCGGACGGCGGCAATCCCCCGGCCCACGACGTGAACCTCGTCTTCACGCGCTTCCTCAGCGGCCCGATGGACTTCACGCCCGGTGTGTTGCAGGTGACGTATCCCGAGTTCCGCAAAAACAATCGCGTCAATACCACCGTCACCAAACAGCTCGCGATGTATGTGACGTTTTACAGCCCGTTGCAGATGGCCGCCGACTTGATCGAGAACTACGAAAAACATCCCGACCTGCTCCAGTTCATCAAGGACGTGCCGGTGGATTGGGAGGAGACGCGGATGCTGAACGGCGCGCTCGGTGAGTTTGTCACCATCGCCCGCAAGCAACACGGCAGCGAAGACTGGTTCATCGGCAGCATCACCGACGAAAAGAAACGCAGCTTCGATCTCGCGCTGGACTTTCTGCCGAAGAAGAAAAAATACGTCGCGGAGATTTATCGCGATGCGGATGACGCCGATTGGAAAACCAATCCGTATGCGCACGCCATTGAAAAGCGGGCCGTGACCAGCGATTCACAACTCACCGTGGCCCTCGCACCCGGCGGCGGCGCGGCCATCCGTTTGCGTCAGGCCACCAAACAAGACGAACTCGCCAACGCTGCTCGCTGATGAAAAATAATTCCCATTCAATCGGCGGGGCTCGCGGCCGGTTCGCGACTTTGCTCGCGGCCATGTTCCTGTCGGCATTTGCGGCGCAGGCCCAAGCCAAACCCATTCTCGTCCACTACATGCCGTGGTATCTCACCAAACCATACAGCGGCGTGTGGGGCTGGCATTGGACGATGAACCATTACAACCCCGACACGACCAACGCGCTCGGTCAGCGCAACATCGCTTCGCACTATTATCCCCAAATTGGCCCTTACGATTCTGCCGATCCGGTTGTGCTGGAGTATCACGTCCTGCTGATGAAGCTGGCGGGCATTGATGGCGTCATCGCTGACTGGTACGGCCAGGACAATTACCTCGACTACGGCCTGATCAACACACGCACCTTGGCCTTGCTCGATTACACCCGCCGCGCCGGATTGAAATTCGTCCTGTGCTACGAAGACCGCACCGTGCAGGAAAAGATCAACGGCAACTACATCACCGCCGCCAACGCCATCGCCAACGCGCAGCAGACGATGCGCTACGCACAGACGAACTATTTCAACTCGGCGAATTATCTCCAGTTCAGCAACAAGCCCGTGCTGTTGAATTTCGGCGCGGTCTATTTCCAGAACAATTCCCAGTGGGTCAGCATCTTTTCGGCGCTGAGCAATCAACCCGCCTTCTTCAGTGAAGATCAACGCTTCCCAGTCGCGACGGGCGCTTACAACTGGCCGCCGATGTATCTGTCCAGCGGCGGCGTGCTCAGTTCGAACTCGCTGCACAATTATCTGACGACCTTCCAGAACAACGCCGCGTCGTGGCCCGCGTTCATCAGCAGCGCGTTTCCGCGCTTCAAAGATATTTATCAACAGGCGGGACTGGGCTTCACCTACGGCTCACTCGACGACGCCAGCGGCCAGACCTTCCGTTCGCTGCTGAAGCGGGCCGTCACAAACAACGCCGCCATGATCCAACTCGTCACGTGGAACGATTACGGCGAGGGCACGGTCATCGAACCGACTGTGGAATTCGGCTTTCGCGATCTCGCCGTCGTGCAGGATTACCGGCGGCAATACTTCGATCCGAACTTCGCCAACACCACCAACGACCTCGCCCTGCCCTTGCGGCTCTACAACCTGCGCCGGCAATACAGCGGGAACGCCATCGCCAACGCGGAGTTGAATCGCGCCTTCACCAACATCGTCGCCGGCAATCTCAGCGTGGCGAACCTGCAATTGACCGGGCTCGAATCCAAGCAACCCGTCATCTACAACCTCGCGATGAACAGCAACAATCTCGGCTTCACCGTGGGCGGTTTTGTGTCGCCCAATGGCGCGGAGATCCAGACCACGTCGAACCTCGCCGCCGCCTGGCAGACGGCCAGCGTGCTGCCGGGCGGAACGAACACGATGAACTATTCGACCCCTATTTCCCCCGAAGGCCCGCCGGCGTTCTTCAAGGTCCGCACCACGCAACCATGAGCGCTGATGGGTGAAACATTTTGGCGTGCGAGTGGACCGGAACGGAATGTCGGCTTGTATCCGGGAACGACAACGACATAAAATCCGGTCGCACGCCATGCTTTCCGAACGCGCCACCCGCCAGTCTGGATGGCTGCCTGCCTCAAACAGGCGTCCACCAAACCGGCGGAAGCTTGGGTTCGGCCTCCGGCTTGCGCTGATCGTTTTATTCGCCTGGGTGAACCCCGCACCGGCAGTGATCTTGTGGAGCGACCCGAGTTCCATGTTGATCTTCGAGAACAGCGCCGGACGTGACATCCTCGAAGGCGCGGTGAAGCGCGACGACGCCGCGAACGACACGTTGTATTTCAAGTTCCACGTTGATCCGCAGTCCGATTCCACCACCGAGGAGTACTTCGCCGCCTTTGAACTTTACGAAGGCGAAGTGGAACGCCTCGGCATCGGCAACGCGCTCAAGGCCTGGGCCTACAGCGCGTTCTTCGAGCAAGCCCAGCAACCCGAGTCCGGCCCGGCCCCGGATTATCTCGACCTGCATTCGTCCGTGCTGGATCAATCCGCTTCCGGCGCGACTTCCAGCTACGAGTTTCCGCGGCGGGGCGTGGAGCGGACGATCGTTTTCAAGGTGCAATACGTCCCCGGCGGCGACGACCTCGTGACGGTGTGGTTGAATCCCGATCTCAGTCCCGGGGCCAATGAAGTCTATCAGGCCGACACGCTCACCACGCGCTTCAGCGCGAATGCGTCCTTCGATGAACTCCGCCTGCGCCACGGCGGCAACGGCACGGGCTGGATCTTCAGCGGACTCGCCATCGCGACGTCGTTCGCCGATTTCGTGGACACGAGCAGCGCCAAACCGGCGGCGCCCGCCTCCGACAACAATTTCAGCGCCCAACGCCTGAACTTCCAATCGTGGCAACGCGAGACCGGGATGCCCCGCAGCGCCATCCGCGCGCTGGCCCAGACCCGCGACGGCTATCTCTGGCTCGGCGGCGACGACGGGCTGGCGCGCTTCGACGGCGTCCGCTTCGTCAACCTGGACCTGGGCGCGGTCGCCGGCGGCAACGGCGTGCGCACGCTGCTCGGCGATTCCCACGGCGCGCTCTGGATCGGCACAAGCGGCGGCGGTTTGCTGCGCTGGATGAATGATGCGTTTGTTTCCATCAACACTGACAATGGCTTGCCGACGAACAGCATCACCGCGTTGGCCGAGGACAGAAACGGGCGCGTGTGGATCGGCACCGAACTCGGCCTGCGGCTCTGGCAGGATGGAAAAATCTCCCTGCTGGGCGGCGATGAAAACTTGCGCGACGCCCGCATCACGGCGCTGTGTCGCGACACGTCGGGCGCGATGTGGATCGGCGCGGGCGACACGGGCGTCTTCCGTTTTCACGGTGGCGCGCTGACCGCCGTCACCGATCCCGAGATGGACGCATTGCTGCGTCAGCCACACTGCCTGCTGCTGGACCGCAGCGACCGCATCTGGGTGGGTGCGGGTGAGGATTTCGTTTTGTGCTGGGAAAGCGGCCAGTGGCGGCGCTTTCGGATTCCGCGCCACTCGGCGACACCGTTCGTGAGTTCGCTCGCGGAACAACCCGACGGCTCCGTCTGGGCCGGCTCGACGAGCGAAGGCTTGTTCCAGTTCAAGCAAGGCAAACTCAGCGCGATCAACACCAGCGCCGGACTGCTCGACAATCGTGTCACCGCCCTGTTCACGGATCGCGACGGCTACCTGTGGATCGGGCGCGATTCGGGTTTGAGCCGGTTGCGCCGCGACCAGCTTTTCGCCATCGGCCAAAACGAAGGTCTCGGCTTCGGCGCGGTGCAAGGCCTGGCCGAAGTGACGCCCGGCGTCGTGTGGGCGGTCAAGGCGAACGACGGTCTTTATCGCTGGGACGGACGGACGTTCAGCCGGCTGAACGCCGCGGGGTTGTCCCCGCGCGATCCCAAGCTCGGCACCATGCTGGTGACCCGCGACGGCAGTTGCTGGGTCGCGAGCACGAACGGGCTGCTGCTCTTTCGCGATCCGCAGGCGGTGGCGGATGAAAGTCGTTTGCTGGAATTGAACGGTGCGAGTCTCACCGCGCTGGCCGAGGGTAACGATCACTCCATCTGGGCGGGCAGCCGCGAGAGCGATCTGTGGCAACTGGCCCGGGGTCAATGGACGCGCGCGGCGCAATTCCCTTCGAGCAATGGCATCACCGCACTCGTTGCGGAGATGGACGGTTCGCTGTGGGTCGGCACGGACAGCGCGGGCTTGTTTCGATGGAAAGAGTCAGTGAAAGATCATTTCACTCGGACCAACGGACTCGCCAGCGACAGCATCCGCACCTTGCATCGCGATGCCGATGGCACGCTCTGGATCGGCACGGCGGGCGGCGGACTGGCGCGTTGGCACAACGGCCAGATCACCACGTTCACCACACAGCAAGGTTTGTTGGAAAACACAGTCGTGCAGATTCAGGAAGACAACGCCGGGAGATTGTGGCTCGGCGGTCAGCGCGGCATCGCGTGCGTGAGCAAAGGAGACTTTGCCGCAGATGCGGCGGGCAAACCCAACTCCGTTTTCCCGCACCTCTACGGCAGCGCCGACGGGATGCCATCGGAGGAATGTTCAACCGGGTTCTTCCCTTCCGGCCTGAAAACGAAATCGGGGATGTTGTGGTTCGCGACGCTCAAGGGCGTGGCGGCCGTGAACCCCGAGTTGTTGCCGACCAACACCACCGCGCCAGCCCTCATCCTGGAAAACATTCTCGTGGACGGCGTTTCCGTCGGCAGCCTCCGGAGCGCCATCGCGCACAGCGGTTCCCCGACCACCAATCTCGCACCGTTGCGCATCGGCGCGGGGAAGCATCGCATCGAACTGCACTACACGAGCATCAACTTCGATGTGCCCGAGCGCCTGCGCTTCCGCTATCAACTCGAAGGCTTGGACGCGGAATGGGTCGAGGCCGGCCCGCGCCGCGCGGCATTCTACAACTACGTGCCGCCGGGAGATTACCGGTTTCGTTTGGCGGCCAGCAGCGGCGGCGACGCCTGGAACGAATCCGAAGCCGCCCTCGTCATGTCGGTCTCGCGCCACTTCTGGCAACGCTGGTGGGTGCTGGCGCTGGCCGCCGCGAGCATCCTCGCAATGGTCGGCGGCGGCGTCCGCTTTCTGGAGAAACGCAAAGCGCAGCGCCGTTTGCAATGGCTGGAACAGGAGCGCGCCTTGGAACGCGAACGCCATCGCATCGCGCAGGATTTGCACGACGAGATGGGGGCGAAGCTGTGTCGCATCTCCTTTCTCAGCGAACACGCCCAGCGCAACGATCACGCCCAGGGCGAGGTGCGCAGCCAGATCAACACCATTGCCGATGCCTCGCGCGAATTGTTGCACACGCTGGATGAAATTGTGTGGGCCGTGAACCCGCACAACGACACGCTGGAACACGTCGCCTCCTACATCAATCAATACGCGCAGAATTACTTCCACAACACCGGGGTTGAATGTGTGCTCGACATGCCGGATCAATTCGAGCCGCACCCCATCGCCTCGGCGGCGCGGCATCATCTGTTCCTCGCGGTGCATGAAGCGTTCACCAACATCCTCAAACACTCCGGTGCCACCAGCGCCAAGGTCGTGCTGCTCTGCCACGCCGGAAACTTTGAGATCCACATCGAAGACAACGGCAGGGGTTTCAATTTTGCCGCGCAGCAGGACGCCGCGCAAAAGAACAGCAGTTCCGAGGACGGCCTGCGCAACATGCGGCAGCGGCTCGAAGGCATCGGCGGGAGCTGCTTCCTGGAATCCATTCCCGGGCGCGGCACGAAGATTTGTTTCATTCTCCCCTTGAACAAGGCCAACACCGGAAAGCTCACAACATGATTGCCATCTCCATCGTGGACGACGAAAAAGAACTGCGCGAATCCATCGCCACCTTTCTGGACGGCTCGCCCGGCTTCCGCTGCGTCAGTAGTTACAGCAACGCCGCCGCGGCCCTGGCCGCCTTGCCGAAGGACAAACCGGATGTCGTGCTCATGGACATCAACATGACCGGCATGGACGGCATCGAATGTGTCGAGCGGCTCAAGACCAGCGCGCCCGAGATGTTGATCGTGATGCTCACGGTGTATGAGGACACCGACAAGATTTTCAAGGCGCTGTCCGCCGGCGCGAGCGGTTATCTGTTGAAACGTTCCAGCCCGGCAAAATTGCTCGAAGCCATCAAGGAGGTGCAGGCCGGGGGTTCGCCCATGTCGAGTTCCATCGCGCGCAAGGTGGTCGCCTCCTTCCGCAAAGCCGCCCCCGTCGCGGAGCAAAAAACGCATCTTTCCCCGCGCGAACAGGCGGTGCTCGATTGCCTCGCCAAAGGACTGACCTACAAACAAATCGCCGACCAACTGGAGATCAGCGTTGATACGATCCGCACCTACCTGCGGCGCATCTATGAAAAATTCCACGTCCAGTCGCGCATCGAAGCTGTCGCCAAATATCTGAAGCAATGAAAGTTTTTGCCCCGCCGCAATTACATCGCATCGCCCTCGCCGTGGTGGCGCTGGCGCTTTTGCTGATGCCGGGATTCACCACAGCCGCGCCCAAGCCGTTGCTCGTTTACTATATGCCGTGGTACGTCGCCAAACCCTACAGCGACAACTGGGGCTGGCATTGGACGATGAACCATTTCAACCCGGATGTCGTTGACGCAAGCGGCGAAAAACAGATCGCCTCGTGGTACCACCCGCTGATCGGCCCGTACGACTCGGCTGATCCCGTCGTGCTGGAATATCACGTCCTGCTGATGAAGCTGGCGGGCATTGATGGCGTGATCGTGGATTGGTATGGCCGGGAAAACCATCTCGATTACGGCATCAACAACGAACGCACGGCGGCGCTCTTCAAATACACGCGCCAAGCCGGGCTGAAGTTCGCGCTGTGCTACGAGGACCGGACGGTCTTGCAACAGATCACCGACGGCGTGCTGGCCGCCACCAACGCCATCCTCCACGCCCAACAAACGATGTTATATGTGCAGAACAATTACTTCGGCGACCCGAGTTATCTGCAATGGAGCAATCGCCCGGTGCTGCTGAACTTCGGTCCGCAATACTTCAAGGCCAACGAACAATGGGAGCAGATCTTCTCCGTGCTGGAGCAAACGAATCAGCCGGCGTTCTTCACGGAGGACAATCGTCTGCCATTGGGCGTCGGCGCGTTCAACTGGCCGCCGATGTGGCTGAGTCTCGCGCCGGGCGCGCGCGGCGTGTTGTCGGTGGCGGCGCTGGAAAATTACCTCGCGAACTTTGAGCAGAACGGCGACCCGTGGCCCGCGTTCATCAGCAGCGCGTTTCCGCGTTTCCATGATATCTATCGGCCGGCGGGCGTGCGTGATTACTGGGGTTATCTCGGGGACCGCAAAGGCGAGATGCTGCGGATGACGCTGACCCGGGCCATGACGAATCGTTCCGCCATGGTCCAGATCGTCACGTGGAACGATTTCGGCGAAGGCACGGTAGTCGAGCCGACGTCAGAATATGGCTATCGCGATCTGGGCATCATCCAGGACTGCCGCCGCCAATATCTCGACGCCGGCTTTACGCTGCGGACAAACGACCTGAAACTGGCCACGCGGCTCTATCACCTCCGCCGGGCGGCCACAACTGATCCCCAGCGTAACGCCGAACTGGACCAGGTTTTCGAGACGATCATCAATTCCAACCTGCCCCATGCGGAGGAACGATTAAAGCGGCTTGAAACCAAAACCACCGGAAAGTAAAGCGGCACCCCGGATTTCCCCGCCTCGACGCGACCAGCGTCACCGCAGACATCAATGGCCAATAGAACGCGCCACTCGGGACCGGCAGCCACATTGGATTTGTAACGCGCGTGAACATGGACAAGACCTTGCGCGTCCAAACGATTTGCGTAGCATTCTGAATACTGCATGAAGAAATCTTTATTCCTTGCGATCCTCGCGGCGTTCGTCGCGACGCACTCGCCCGCCGCGGTCACCGGCTGGCTCAGTTGGCGCGGGCCGGATCAAACCGGCATGTCCCGCGAAACCGGCCTGCCCGACCAGGTTGATCCCAAGAAACCGCTCTGGAGCGCGGACTTCCCCGGTCAATCCACGCCGGTCATCGCCAACGGCAAGCTCTACATCATGGGCTATCTCGGGGAGGGCGCGGATCTGCAGGAAGGCATCACCTGCTTCGACGCCGAAACCGGCAAGAAACTCTGGCAGCAGCTCTACAACGATTTCATCAGCGACACGATTTACCTCCGCTACGCCACGGCCACGCCCGCGATTGATCCCGAGACGGGCAATGTTTTCGCGCAAGGCACGCAGGGAATTCTCGCCGGCTTCACGCCGGATGGGAAACTCCTCTGGAAACGCTCGCTCATGGAGGAGTTTGGCCGCCTCACGTTCCCGAATGCGCGCACGGCTTCTCCGGTGATTGATGGCGACCTCGTCATCACCCGTGGCATCACCGCCAACTGGGGCGCGCAAGGCCCGGCGGCGGATCGTTTCTACGCCTTCGACAAAAAGACCGGCGAACTCGTCTGGGCTTCGTCCCCCGGCGACCGGCCGAAGGACAATTCGTTCTCGCATCCGCAACTCGCCTGGCGCAATGGCAAACGCGTCCTCTACGCCGCGCTTGGCGACGGCAGCGTGGCCTGCATCAATGCCCGCACCGGTGATCCGATCTGGCGCGTGCCGCTGTTCCGCGCCGGCATCAACGCCACCACCATCGTCCACAACAATGACAAGCTCATCGCCATCTTTGGCGTGCCGTACGAACCAGGTCAGTTGATCGCGCTGAAGCTTCCCGATGTGGAAAATACGAACGCTGCCGCCGGCCCAATCGTGCTGGACCGCAAAGACGTTGAACTCTGGGCCGCCGACATCTCGACCTCGACCAGTTCGCCGATCCTTGTCGGTGACACGGTTTATGTTGTCGCTGAAAAAGGCGATCTCTGCGCCGTGGATGCGAACACCGGCACCATCAAATGGAAACTCAAACTCGGCATTGAGCAACGCAACGCCTGCCCGTTCTACGCCGACGGCAAACTTTACGTCCCCATGCTCGATAATCCTGCTGGCAAGGGCGAAGGCGACAGCGGTGAGGCCGGCAGCAGCGGCGCGTTTTACATCATCAAGCCCGGCGATCAACCGGAAATCCTCCAGCACGCGGAACTCGACGGCCGCTGTTTCGGCACGCCCGTCGCCTACAACGGCAAGCTCTACGTGCAGACAACGAAGCAGCTGTATTGCTGGGGAAGCGACTCCCCGATAACAACCACCACCGAAGCCGTTAAACAACTTAGGAGTGAGCCGGCTGTAAGAAAGAACTTCAACAAGAACATCACTGAAATCACACTGACAGCGGACAACACTCCAAAACCCGGCCCGGCCAAATCCCTTCAGATCATTCCTTCCGAAGTTACCCTGCGCCCCGGCCAGTCCGCCTCATTTCACGCGCGTTCGATTGATGCCAACGGCTTCGCGGTCGAAGACATCAAAGATATGAAAACGCTGAGTTGGACGAACTTCATCCCACCGACTGCGCGCGTAAAATCACTGATGAGTGGCAAGTTCGACACCGACGGCAAACTCGTCGCCGATGCTGCCACCAAACCTTCCGCCGGTGCGTTTCAAGCCACGCTCGGCGATTTGAAAGGCTACATCCGTGGTCGTGCGCTGCCTTACTTGCCGCTGAGTCAGGACTTCGAATCCATCGCGCTGACGGAAACTAACCTTACCGAAAATGCGCCGTTCGCCTATCCGCCGCTGCCGTGGATCGGGGCGCGGTTCAAGTTCGAGGTGCGCGAAAAGGACGGCACGAAATGCCTGACCAAGACGATTGACAATAAATTCTTCCAGCGCGCCACCGTCTTCCTCGGCGCGCCGGACGCGAAGAATTACACCATCGAAGCGGACGTCATGAGCGACGGCAACCGCCGCAAGATGTCCGAGGTCGGCGTCATCAACCAGCGCTACGCCATCGTGCTCAAGGGCAACGACCAGAAACTCGAAGTCAGCTCCAACTTCGAGCGCCTGCGCGAGGCGGTGGATTTCAAGTGGTCGCCCAATGCTTGGTATCACCTCAAGTCCCGCGTGGACATCGCCGCCGACGGCACGGGTGTGATCCGCGCCAAAGCTTGGAAACGCGGTGACACCGAACCTGAATCCTGGACCATCGAAGTGAAACACCGCACCGCGCATCAGGAAGGTTCGCCCGGTCTGTTCGGTTTCTCGCCGCAAGACATGCGTGTTTACATTGATAACATCAAAGTGAACGCGAATTGAACCTCGATTCTTAATCTTAATCTTTTTCTTAATCTTAATCCCCCCAATGAAAACCACCCGTTTCGATCATGAAAAGCTGTCTGTTTATCAGCGCGCGCTGAAATTCATCGCCTGGCTCACGGACATTCTGGAGCGTGTCCCGTCCAAACTGTCGGCGCACAGCCAGCTTGATCGCGCCTCAACCTCCATCCCGCTCAACATCGCCGAGGGCAACGGACGCTTCACGCCGTCCGACCGCTGCCGCTTCTTCGACATCGCGCGCGGTTCGACCCTGGAATGCGCCGCCGCCCTCGACGTCTTGGTGGCAAAGAAAATTTTGACCGAAACAGACATTGATTCCGGCAAAGCCGACCTCGCGGAAATGACGGCGATGCTCATTGGCTTGATTCGGAGCAACTCCGAGGCGCGACTGCACGACGATGAAGCGCCGTATCGTGTTGAACCACGATCCATCGAACCAGTGAGTTATGGAAAGGAGATTAAGAAAAAGATTAAGAAAAAGATTAAGAGTAAGATTAAGAGTAAGATTAAGAACTCCGCCACCGCGATCCGGCTCTTAATCTTAATCTTGTTCTTAATCTTAATCTCCCCTGCCCAGTCCGCCGATTGGCCGCAATGGGGCGGTGGCAACAACCGCAACATGTTTTCCCCCCAACGCGGCTTGCCCGACACGTTCGGCAAGATCGAATTCAAGCCCGGCACGGACGAGATCAGCACCAACGCCATCAAGAATCTCAAGTGGATCGCCAAGCTCGGCTCGCAGAGCTACGGCAACGTCACCGTCAGCGGCGGCAAGGTTTTTATCGGCACGAACAACGAACCGCCGCGCGACCCGCGCCATGAGGGCGACCGCAGCATTCTCCTGTGCTTCGATGAGAAGACCGGCGCATTCCTCTGGCAGCTCGTCGTGCCCAAGCTCGCCTCCGGCAAGGTCAACGACTGGGAAAGCCTCGGCCTGCTCGCGTCGCCGACGGTGGAAGGCGACCGGGTTTACATCGTCACGAGCCGCTGCGAAGTGATGTGTCTCGACGTCAATGGCATGGCCAACGGCAACGACGGTCCGTTCAAGGACGAGGCGAAGTATGTCGTGAAAGACGTGTTGCTCGACCGCGGCAAACCCACCGAACGCCATGCTCCCCCCATCGAACCCGGCGCGCAGGATGGCGACATCATCTGGGTCTATGACATGATGGACGAGATGGGGGTGTTCCCGCACAACGCGTCGAACTGCTCCGTCCTCATCGTGGACGACATCATTTACACCTGCACCTCGAACGGCCAGGATTGGACGCACTCGAACATCCCGTCGCCGAACGCGCCGAGCTTCATCGCGCTCGACAAGAAGACCGGCAAGTTCCTCGGCGAAGACGACGCCAAGATCGGCCCGCACATTTTGCACGGCCAATGGGGTTCGCCCACGCTCGCCGTGGTGAACGGCAAAAAGCAGATCGTCTTCGGCGGCGGCGATGGCTGGTGTTATTCGTTCGACGCCATCCCGGTTGAGACGCCCGATGGCCCGTTCTTGAAGACCGTGTGGAAGTTCGATTGCAACCCGCCTGAGTATAGGAAGGACAAGGAAGGCAAGCCGATCAAATACCCCGCCGCGGAAGGCATAAGTGAAATCAACGCGACGCCGGTGTTCTGGAAAAACCGCATCTATGTCCCGACCGGCCAGGACCCGGAGCATGGCGAAGGCGTGGGCATCCTCACCTGCATTGACGCCACCAAGACCGGCGACGTGACCAAGACGGCGAAGATCTGGGAGTATCGCGGCATCCACCGCAGCATCTCGACGGTGTCGCTCGATCCGGACACCGGCCTCATCTTCGTGGGCGACTTCTCGGGTTTCGTGCACTGTCTTGACGCCGAAACGGGCAAAGTCTATTGGACGCATGACATGAAGGCGCACATGTGGGGCTCGACCTTTGTGGCGGATGGGAAACTTTATGTCGGCGACGAGGACGGTGATTTCGTCGTGCTCGCGGCGGCGAAGGAAAAGAAGCTCATCAGCGAAACCAACGTCGGCGCGGCGCTTTACGGCACGCCCATCGTCGCCAACGGGACGATTTACATCCAATCCAACACGCACCTCTTCGCCTTCAGCGATCCGACCAAGACCGGCGCGGTCAAAGATGAGCCGCAGAAGCTGGATCTCCAGTTGAAGAAGTAAAACTCAGTCCGTCTAGTAGCAAATGGAAACCAGCATCGGAAAAACAAAGCTAAGGCTTGTGACGGGTGATATTGCCGAGCAAGACACTGAGGCCGTTGTAACCGCTGCGCATTGGCGACTGAACAAAGGCAATGGAACGGACGGCACAATTCACACCAAAGGTGGCCCCGCGATTTACGAAGAGTGCAAGAAGATCGGTGGCTGCCCGATTGGGGACGCGGTCATCACGACAGGTGGAAACCTCCGAGCAAAATACGTGATTCACGCGGTTGGTCCGGTTTGGCGTGGCGGTGACGAGGAAGAGCCGAAGCTGCTTGCGAGTGCGTACCGCAGAACTTTGCAGGTCGCAGCACAGAATGGCATCAAAAGCATCTCGATCCCCTCCATTTCGACCGGTGCATTTGTTTATCCGATTCGTCTTGCTGCTCCAATCGCAGTAAAAACGGTCGTTGGCTTCCTTGAAAAGGAACCGCACAGTTTGGATGAAGTTCGATTAGTTCTCTACACACGGGAAGACGACAAAGCTTACGTGATTTTTGCGGACGCACTTCAACAGCTACTCTCAAAAAAGAAGGCGAAATAAGAGGACGGCGACCCTCACTTGTTTCGTTTGAATTTTTTCTCGCGCGGGACAGTCGGTTTAGGCAAGACTCGTTCATTCAAATCAACATGAAACGTCACCCATTCCTTTCCCGGTTCTCATCCGTCATCGCCATCGCTGCCGTGGCTGCGGTCGTCATCCTCTCCGGCTGCAAAAGCTCCGCCCAGGGCAACTCGCCCAAACGCGTGCTGGTGGTATCCACTACGGTCGGCTTCCGCCATAGCTCGATCGAGACGGCGGAAAAAGTCATCGGCGAACTGGCGCAGCAGAGCGGCGCGTTCACAGTGGATTACGCGCGCCTCTCGCCCAATGCCCCGGAGTTCAAGGGCGCGGATGGCAAGACCGACAAGGCCAAGTATGAACCGGCGGTCAAGGCCGTGCTGGCCGAGAAGATGAGCGCGGAAGCTTTGAAGAATTACGACGCCGTCATCTTCGCCAACACCACGGGCGACCTACCCCTGCCCGACCCGCAGGCGTTCGTGGATTGGGTCAAGGCGGGCCACGGTTTCGTGGGCGTCCACTCGGCGACGGATACCTTTCCCAAGTTTGCCCCCTACATCGAAATGATCGGCGGACATTTCAAAACGCACGGCGCGCAGGTTTCCGTGGACATCATCAATCAAGATAAAGAGTGCGCCGCGTGCCGCCACCTGCCCGCGACGTGGACGGTGTTCGATGAGATCTATCTGCTCAAGAATTTTGATCGCACGAAAGTTCACGGCTTGCTCACGCTGGACAAACATCCCAACGACAAGACGCCCGGTGATTATCCCATCGCGTGGATCAAGGAATTCGGCCAGGGCCGCGTGTTCTACACCTCGCTCGGTCATCGCGAGGATGTCTGGGAACCGAACAGCCCGGCGCAAAAAGGCGGCTTTAAGAACACCCCGGAAGTGGCGCTTGCCTATCAGCAACATCTGCTTGGCGGCATCAAGTGGGCGCTGGGTTTGGAAAAAGGCGATGCCAAACCACAGGCCAGCCAGTAAGGATATCTTTCACCGCAACGTGACTGGGCACGCAAGTTTATTGATTGAAACTCCGCTTTGCTCGTCTGATTATTTGCCCAGATGAACCAAGCTGCTTCCAGCCCCGCCGATTTTAATCGCCGCGATTTTCTCAAAGGCGGCTCCTTCGCCACGCTCATGACCCTGATGGGCGGCGTGCAATTGATCGCCCAGCCCAGTGCGGACATTGCCGCCAGCATGAAGATTGAACTCCCGAAAGTTAAAGTCGGCTTGATCGGCTTGGGCCCGTGGGGACGGGAGATTCTCGACCAGTTGGGCCGGCTAAAACAGGCGGAGGTGGTGGCCATCTGCGATAATTATCCGGCCATGCTCCGGCGGAGCGCCAGTAAAGCACCGAACGCCGCGCCAATCGAGGACTACAAAGCCCTGCTCGCGAACAAAGAAATTCAGGCGGTCATCGTCGCCACCGGATCGCACCAACACAAAAACATCGTCATCGCAGCGCTTCAGGCGGGTAAACACGTTTACTGCGAAGCACCTCTAGCCACGACGGCGGAAGATGCCAAAGCGATTGCCCGCGCCGCCAAAAATTCAACCGGGCTCGTGTTCCAGGCCGGATTGCAGATGCGCTCCGATCCTCAACGCCTGTTCCTGCTGCCCTTCATTCGCTCCGGGGCACTCGGCAAAGCGGTCAAAGCCCGCGCCCAGTGGCACAAGAAACAAAGTTGGCGCGTCGCGTCGCCCAATGCCGACCGGGAAAAGGCCGTGAACTGGCGGCTCGATAAATCGCTTTCCCCAGGACTGGTGGGGGAAATCGGCATTCATGCGATTGACCAGGCCGGCTGGTATTTCAATATGCAGCCGATTGCGGTGACAGGCTTCGGCTCGACCGTTTTGTGGAATGACGGACGCACCGTCCCGGATACCGTGCAGGCGGTGTTCGAGTATCCTGACGGGGTGCGCTTGAGTTATGACGCCTCGCTGGCGACGTCCTTCGATGCCGACCATGAGTTGCTGCACGGCAATGACGCCACCGTGATGATGCGGACGGACAACACCGGCAAACAGGCGGCGTGGATGTTCAAGGAAGTGGACTCGGCCCTGCTCGGTTGGGAAGTCTATGCGCGCAAGGACAACTTCTACAAGGAGACCGGGATCGTCCTCGCCGCCGGAAGTTCCAAACAGACAGCGCTGGTGGAAAATGCCGAAGCACCCGCCGCCCTGCCCACCCTGTATTACGCCCTGGAGGCCTTTCTTGGCAATACTGCCGAGGTCCATATCGCGGTGGAGGATTTCAAGGCCATGTTCGATCCCAACGACAAGGCCGCGCTGGCCACCACCTTGCAATCGCTCGCGCTCAAACCTTTTGCCGGTTATCAGGAAGGCTTTGCCGCGACCGTGCTGGCTTTGAAAGCCAATGAAGCCGTAAACAACAACCAACGCATTGAAATCAGCAAGGAATGGTTTGAGTTGGGATGACGCCAGCGCATCTAATCCAACGACAAGTGATGGCAAGGGAAATGAATATGAAGACATCGAATACGAAAACCAAATTGGGAAAAACAATCCGCACCGCCGTGTTCACCACGCTGCTGACGCTGCAAACCAGCGCCCTGCTTTGGGCCGAAGACGCCCCGCTGATCCGCTACGAAGCGCTGCCGACCGGCAGCAAGATGCGCATCGCCGGAACTGCGGACATGATCGTCTCCACTAAAAACTGGCACATGGACGGCATTTTGATCGGAGGCTTCTTGGAGACCGATGCCAAATTCCCCGAGTCCGCGCTCACCGATGCCAAGGCCGCCAAGCCGACCACCAGCGTGTTTATGCCCGTGCGCTCATTCAAAAGCGACAACGGGGCCGCCATGGACGGACGGATGCAAAAGGAGATGAAAGAGCCGCAATTCAAACGGATTGAGTACAAGTTGATCGAGTTGAAACCCGTTTCCCCGGCGGGCACCACCGGAGCGCTTAAGTTCGATGCCATCGGCACCATTACCGCGATCGGCAAGACCCACACCAACACCATGCCCGTCACCATCGAGAAAGCGGCGGACGGTAAACTTAAAATCACCGGCGTGGCCAAGGTCAAGATGACCAACTTCGGCCTGACTCCGCCCAGCACGATGGGCCTGTTCACCAGCGGCGACGAAGTGACGCTCACGTTTGATTGGGCGTTGGCCCCGAAGATAAAGACGCCCTGAGCCATCCGCAAAACCGGCTTTCGCCCGGCTGCTGAACAATCGGCAGCCGTTTTTGTTTCATACTGCGGCAGGGTTGCTGCTTCGAGGCAAAACAGAAAACACCGTAAGAAAAATGGCGGGAGCGGCGGGGCTCGAACCCGTAACCTCTGCCGTGACAGGGCAGCGCTCTAACCAATTGAGCTACGCCCCCGCGCGGGGAGACAGACACTAGGAAAATCAACTCACAGGGTCAAGGTGCAAGGTGAAAAAATATTCGGGCAGCAGACGCCAAGGAGGTGGGGGTGGGGAACCCCGCTGAAGAAACGTACTGCTACCCGAATAACTAAATAGTTAAAGATACCCCTAAAAATGTCAACTCTTGAACTTTCCTAAGAAAACGGAGGATTTTTGTCGGGTCAATTCACGCCCCCACATCGAAGCCCTTGCCCACCAAAGCGTCAGTCCCTAGTCTCCCTGCGATGCTGGACGTCCATCGCACCGCCCAAACTTTCCGCTACGAACGCTGGCGGGCGCTGGCTTCCGGGATTCTCGAAGCCGCAGGAGGCACATTTCTACTGCTGATCGCCGTGCGCTGGTTTCACGCCGGCGAAAATGCCAAAGCCCTCATCGCCGCCGGCGGAAGTTTCGGACTCATGCTCGGTCCGTGGGTGGTGGCTCAGGTGGAAACCCTGCGCTGGCGCACCTCGCAAGCGGCGGCCCGCCTGATGTGGTTTGGCGCGAGCTGGATGGTACTCATGACGCTCTGGCCGGTGCTGCCAGTCTTCGTGATCGGCTCGATTGTCGCCATGACCACGGCTTCCGCCGCCATTCCGCTGATGACGCAGGTTTATCAGGAGAACTATCCTGAACGTCAGCGCGGCAAACTCTTTTCGCGGGCGTTCATGATCCGCATCGCTTCGGCAGCAGCGTTTAGCGAAATCGCCGGGCGACTGCTCTCCGGACACATGGAACGTTTTCGCTGGCTGCTGGTGGTATTTGCCATTGCCTTCGTTTTCGCGGGTTTTTGCGTTTCGCGGATTCCCTCGCAACCGCTCAATGTCTCGGGCGGTACGCATCCATTCCGCGCCTTGCGTTTCGTCCGGGATGACGCCCTGTTCCGGCGCACCCTGATCATGTGGATGATCATGGGCTTCGCCAATCTGATGATCGGCCCGTTGCGGGTGGATTATCTGGCCAACACCAAACACGGCCTCATGTGGGACGGCCAGCCACTCACCACCGCACAGATCGCCCTGCTCGTCGGTGTCATCCCGAATCTTGCCCGGCTGGTCATGAGTCCCATCTGGGGCTGGCTCTTTGACCGGATGAATTTCTTTGTGTTGCGCATCCTGCTCAACGCCGGGTTTGCGCTCGGCATGCTATCGTTCTTTGGCGGCAACCACTTCGCCTGGCTCATCGTCGGCGCAATCATCTACGGTATCTCCAACGCCGGCGGCGATGTCGCGTGGAGCTTGTGGGTCACGAAGTTCGCCCCGCCCGAACGCGTGGCCGACTACATGAGCGTCCACACCTGCTTCACCGGATTGCGCGGCGTGCTCGCGCCAATCGTGGCGTTTCAACTGGCGCAACACTTGTCGGTTTCCGCCATCAGTTGGATCGGGGCAGTAATGATTTTCATCGCGACGCTGATTCTCGTGCCTGAAATCAAAGCCGGCCGCGGCGCCAAGCCCGCCGCCGCGCTGACGGAAGAAGTATCAGATTGACCCACCGCCCATTGAAGTCCGCCGAATACCGCCTTAAAACCAAACAAGTCACCAAGCTGTTTCTTGCGCCTGCGCCGTAACCGGGCATATTAGGCGCTCATGAGTAGTAAGGAGGCTGCGGGTCATTCGTCCCAATCAACCAACGTCGTTCAGTTACGGCTTTCGAGCCTGATGGTACTTTGCGCGGGTCTCATCGCCGCCACGGCCATCGGCACGGGAGTCTTGGTCTTTGGGCTTATCCAAATGGAAGCCAGCCGTCCGAATCGTTTGACCGGCATTCCCTTTGGGCAACCCACGCCGCTCAACGCCACCAAACCCGATCCCACTCCGCCGTGGGGGGAACTGATCAAGTCCGACCTTGAAGTTGAGCAACCGGACGAGTATGTCGCGTTTGAACCGGTTTCCAATCGCGTGACGCAATGGTTCTTCCCGGGACAAACTCCGGTCCAGGTGCGCGAGTCGTTGCAGACCGCCGGCTTCAACGCCAGACAGATTGACAGCGCCCTGACGCCGACCGCCGTCAGCGTCACCGCCGACGCGACCATCCTCACCCCCGACGCCGAGTTGGTCCGCGCGCTGACCGCCGAGGTCCGCAAACATCTTTACACCGAACTCGCCCGATCCGATCGCAACCGCTACATGCGCTTCCCCTATTGTTTCATGACCAACCGCACCGAAGAGTTCTTCGCCAAGAGCGGGGTCGCCCCGGAAGTCATCAACCTGGTCACCAAGCTGACTTACGAGCGGAACGGCAGCTATTATTTCAGCGATGTTGAAACGGTGATGAACGAGATTCCCAGCAGTAAAGCACGCCTCCATTTCTTCAAAACCCTCAGCCGCTCCAGCGTGGTGATGGCCCGCTTGCGCGTCCGGCCGGATACCGACGTTGAAAAACTCCTCGGCTACTGGTCGGGAAACAAACTCGTCCGCCAGAAAGACCTCAAGCCGCTGCTGGAATCTGTCAAACGGCGCGACGAAGGTGGCTCCATCAGCCTGATGTATCTGCTTCCGCCGTTTGCCCGTGAACGGCTGTACACCTCGCCGCTCCCCTCCAGCCCCGGCGATCCGAACATGGATTGTCACTGGAGCGCGATGAACTTTTTCAGCAGCCAACCGGACTTCCGGTTCTCTGATCTGACGTACACCGCCGCCTACGTCAAAACCAATTTCTATCCCGTCGCCCAGCCGACCTCCTACGGCGACATCGTGTTTCTCCTCGATTCCGAAGGCAACGCCATCCACTCCGCCGTCTATATCGCCGACGACATCGTGTTCACCAAGAACGGCAACAACTACGCGCAACCGTGGGTCTTGATGCGGCTGCCCAATCTGCTGGCGCTCTACAGCGTCACCGACACGCCCCGCATCGCCTGCTACCGGAACAAAAATTCCTAACGCAACGCCAGCCACGGCATCACGCGCAGGCATTCCGGCTTAACGAACTCCTGCAGCAACGCCAGATTGGTCCGGCTCGCGGCATCCGGCTTTGACGGATTCACCAACACGATCCGCGCCCGCCGCGCGGCTGCCGGTGGCAAAGCCGCCAAAACCAAGCGCACCTGATTCACCGCGCCCAGCCTGTTTGAACAAACAATCACCGGCGTCGCTTTCAAAGCGGCGATCAGATCGCGCGAATCAAAATCCTCCCCCATCGGACTCAGCAAACCACCCGCGCCCTCTACGACGACAACCTCAAATCGTTTTGCGACGCGCTGGATCTGCGCCATCACTTCGCGCAATCGCACCCGCTGCTGTTCTTTCCGGGCCGCAAGCACCGGTGCCAGCGGCGCGCGAAAATGCCACGGGTTCACCTCATCCAACGACAACACCTTTCCCGCCGCCGCCCGCAACTGCCGCGCATCGTCGCGTCCGCCGGAACAGATGGGCTTCAGCGCCGCAACGCGAAATCCCTGCTGTCGCAGATAAACCGTGGCGAGCGCGGCGAACACGGTTTTGCCCACACCGGTGTCCGTGCCGGTGATGAAAAGGATTTGCGGCGCTTTCATGAGCAAGGAACAATCACGAATGGACACAAATGAACACGAAGAACGCCGGTAGGGCGCGTCACTCCGTGCGCGCCGTTTGGTGCCGGCGATACGACGGCGCGCACGGAGTGACGCGCCCTACCAGCCGACTTCCATTCGTGTCTATTCGTGTCCATCCGTGGTTAAAGAACTTTCACTGCGTGCGGCCAAACTTCCGTTCCAGTTCGCGATAGTTCATCTCGATGATGGTCGGCCGCCCGTGCGGACAGGTGTACGGCATCGCACAGCGGCGCAGGTCTTCGACCAGATTTTCCAGTTCGCGCCCCGCGAGCGGATCGTTCGCCTTCACCGCGTGACGGCAAACTGTCTTCACGATGACATGCTCACCGAGCCGTGCGGAGTTCACGTCCTGTCCGGCGGCCTTCAATTCATCCACCAGATCGAGCGTGAAGCGGCGCGAATCGCCGACTTTGACGAACGGTGGCAGCGCATCGAGCAGAAACGTCTGTTCGCCAAACTCGCTCAAGCCCACGCCCAGCCGCGTCAGCGCTTCGAGTTGCCCGCGCAAAAAGTTCGCATCACGCGGCGAGAGTTCGATGGTTTCTGGAAGCAGCAGCTTTTGCGACGGCGCTTGTTCCTTGCGTTCCAACCGCTCCAGCATCTGCTCGAACAAAATCCGTTCGTGGGCCGCGTGTTGATCCAGCAGCACGAGTCCGCGATCCGATTCCAGCACCACGTAAAGTCGCCCGACCACGCCGACGAGACGGAGCGGCACGGCTAGGAGCGGCGGCGTTGGGGACGAGGATGGAGGATGGAAGATGGAGGATGGACCTCCGCTGACGGGCGCGACTTGCGTCCTTGGCGCTGTTGCGAACACTGGCGCGACGGGGCGCGCGGGGGCGAAACCCATCTTGAGCATAGGCTGCTCCGATGGGCGCGGCGGCAAAGCTGCGCTCGCCGGAAATTGCGGCAATGCCGGAGTAAAACTCTCCGGCACGACATCGGTGTCTGTTCCAATCTCAGTGACACCTTGCACGCCGCCGGCTTCCCCGACTTTAGGCTTCAGACCTGAGACTTGAGACTGGGCGGAGTGAAATGCGAGCAACGCCTGTCGCACCGCGTCCGCCACGCTCCGGCGGACTTCATTCTCACGATGAAACTTCACCTCGCGCTTGGCGGGATGAATGTTCACGTCCACCGCTGCGGGGTTGATTTCGAGAAACAAGCAGCAAACCGGATAACGGCCCTTCATCAGTGCCGTGTGATAACCTTCCATCAAGGCGAAATTGATGCCACGGTTCTCGACCGGGCGGCGGTTCACGAACACGTGCTGGTCTTCGCGCGTCGAGCGGGAGACGCCCGGCGCACCGATCAAACCCCAGACGCGGAATTGGGAGATCGGAGCTGGGAATTGGGAACTGGGGCGCTCTGGCAGCGCGTTCTCGAACGATTCGTTCTCCTCGACCCCAACGGAGCTGTCAGTGTGTTCAGCGGTGAAATCCACTTCGATCAACTTTACATCGCCGAGCAAGGCGCGCAGGCGTTCGCGCAGCGCCGCGAGCTTGGCGGCGGCATCAACGCCGTTGCGTTGCGCGGGCAGTTGCCAGACGGGGCGCGTGTCCTTGACGAACGTGAACGCCACCTCGGGAAACGCCAGCGCGGCCAGCGTGAGATAATGCAACACATGGGCGGCCTCGGTTTCTTCCGTGCGCAGAAATTTCCGGCGCGCGGGCAGGTTGAAGAATAATTGCCGGACCTCGACGCTTGTTCCCGGCGCGCAACCGGCGGCTTTCACTTCCACAATCTTGCCGCCGGTGACGATGATCTGCGTGCCTTCCGGCGAAGTGCTTTCCCGTTCGCGCGTCGTCAAAGTGAAGCGGCTGACACTCGCGATGCTCGGCAACGCTTCACCACGAAAACCCATCGTGGCGATGGCGGCGAGATCCTCGGCTTTGACGATCTTGCTGGTGGCATGGCGTTCGAGACAGAGCAGCGCGTCGTCGCGATTCATGCCGAAACCGTCATCGGTGACGCGGACCAGGCTGCGGCCGCCGGCTTGGATCTCCACGGTGATGCGGGTCGCGCCGGCGTCGAGGGAGTTTTCGACGAGTTCCTTGACGATGCTCGCGGGCCGCTCAATCACTTCGCCGGCGGCGATCTGATTGGCGACCTGTTCAGACAACAAACGGACGCGATTCATCTTGAGGAAGGTTGGCGCGGGGTGGGAAACAAGTCAAAGCCGGAGCGCGACACTGGCTAGGCTTCAGGCTTTGCCAAAGAGGCCGACGTGCGTCGTGCCGATGCGCCCCGCCCCGGCGGCAATCAGCGCCTGCGCCGTCTCAGCATCGCGGATGTTGCCGACGGCTTTGATGGCGATCTTCGCGTCGAGCGCATCACGGATGGCTTTGATGTCGTCGGCATCCACGCGCGTGTCCGGCCAGAAATCCGTGCCGGTGGAAACGGTCTTGATGCCGGAATCAGATAGCACCCCGCTGAAGGTCACGATTTCGGCGCGAGTCAGGGCGCGGGTTTCGAGCACGGCGCAAACGGGACGTTCGTCCGCCGCTTCAACCACATCATGGATTTCGCGCAGCAGGGCTTTGTGGTTGCCGTTTTTGAGATGATCGAGGTTGAGGACGAGTTCGATCTCCTGCGCGCCAAAATCCACCGCGACCTCGACTTCGTAACGCTTCACGTCACTGTCGCCCGTGCCCAGCGGGAAACCGGCCAGCGCGATAAGCTGCACCGGACTATCCTCCAATCCGGCGGCGGCGAGCATCACGCGCGAGCCGTTGACGCAGAGGGCACGCGTGCCTTTGGCCCGGACGGAAGCGCAGAGCGCGGCAAATTCCTTGGGCGTGGCGGCAGGCTTCCAGAAAGCCACGTCAGTCTGGGCGGCGAGTTCAGCGAGGGAAAGTTTACTCATAATTTGATTCCGGCAGTTCCGGGTCGGCGCGCCTGGTACAGCCACAGACTACTTCGCCTGCGGGAAAATTTGATAGAGCAAAAAGTAGATCAGCACGCCGGTCACGGACACATACATCCAGATCGGCCAGGTCCAGCGGGCGATTTTCTTGTGCGCCTCGAAACGTTGCTTGAAGGCGCGGGTGGTTGTAATCAACACCAGCGGCACGATGGCAAACGCGCCGATGAGGTGCGTGAACAGGATGACGAGATAGAACGGGCGAAACCAGGCCGGCTCCAGAAACTTGGTGTGCGCCTCGCCATAGACCTGCTTCATATTGTAGTGATAGGTCAGATAGCAGACCAGAAAGAGCGCCGAGGTGATGAGCGCCGCGATCATGCACTTCTGATGCGCCAGCTTGTTGCCGCGTTTGATGCAGATGAATCCCGCCGTAAGCAGAATCGTGCAGAGGCTGTTGAGACCGGCGTTGACCGCCGGCAGATCGGTGAAAGTCATCGTTCGCGTTCGAGTTGTTTGATGGCGGAAAGGATGCTGGCCTGGACAGTGGTCCACTCGATGCCGTCCCCGCCGGTTTCAAAAATCCCCCGCAAGCGGGCTTGTTTGTCCACGAGCACAAAAATCGTGGCGTGAATGAACAGATCGTCGGGATTCTCCCGCAATTCGGCGGCTTTTTCCACCGCCACAAGCTTGAGGCTCTGCACAGCAAGTTCGCCAATCTCCTTTTTGGTTCCGGTCAAGAAGTGCCAGCGGTTTGAATCCGCTCCGAAACGCGTGGCGTATTTGGAGAGGATTTCCGGAGAGTCAAATTCCGGGTCGGTCGTGAGCGAGACGAGTTGCGCCCCGCTGCCTTTCGGCAAGGCTTCCTGGACGGACGCCATCTGCCGCGTCATGCGGGCGCACGGCCCGGGACAGCGGGTGAAGATGATGTCCGCGAGCCAGACGCGGCCGCGCAACGCCTGGAGCGTCGTCGCCTGTCCCAGTTGATTGGTCAGGGAGAAGTCCGCGATCTGGCCCAGCACCGGCAGCGGCGGCTGCCGCGGCTGCAAACGCGCGAGCAAAAAAGCTCCGCCCAACAGCAAGAGGACCAACGCCACTCCGATCCAGATCGTGCGGGAGAGACGTTCGGTTGATGGTTCCATGATAAAAAATTTGCGCCGAACGCGAGTCCGGCGCAAAGCAAAAACGATTCAACGATCGAGTGCTTTACTCGAAACTCTGCGAAGCGCCGGCAGTCTTCGATTTCGATTCCAGCCACTCGGCATATTTCTCCGGGCTTTCCACGGTGATAAACCCGCCCGACATGCTGTAGTGCCCGGCACCGCAAAGCTGCGCGCAATTGATCTGGTACCGACCTTCCTTCGTCGCCTTGAACCAGCACGGAATCCGCATCCCGGGAATCGCATCCTGCGTCACCCGCATCGCGATGACCTTGAACGAATGGATCACATCCTTGGAGCCGACGTAAGCGATGACCGGTTTGCCGAGGGGCACGTGGATGTCATTATAGACCACCACATCGTCCTTGCCCTTCTCATCCGCCGGATCCACGCCGAACATGTTGTCCTCTTTCACCAGGGTCATGCTTTGTTTGCCAAAGGTGTTGTCCTTGCCGGCATAACGGGCATTCCAGCCGAACTGCTGGGCCATGATCTGGATCTGCACCGCTTCCTTGGCATCCGGGATTTTGGAAACGTCGGACGCGCGCGACCACATCGGGATCGCAAACATGAGGAGCAACACGACTTCCACTCCGGCGACGACCAGCTCGATCCAGGTCGAGGCATGGCTGCGGGCGCCGATGTGATCGGCTTTGGGGTTACGCGCGGCGCGGAACCGCCAGAGGCAATAAACGAAATACGCGAACCATCCCACGAACAACGCGATCATCAGCCAATGGATGTAGATGATCAGCTCGTCCACAGGCCGGCCATTTTCGGAGGCCAGCACCGGCAGATGGAGAAGTTTACTGAAGGTATCGATCATTGTTTTGTCTCAGTTGAAATCAATTGCGGCGGCGTTGCGGCCAGCGCGTTGGCCCGGCGGACGATGTAGATGAAGAATGCGCTCACCCCCAGCAGCACCATAGAGATGAAGCCGAGCAATACCATGATGCCCCAGTTCATGCCTTGCGCGAGTGGAGAATCCGACGCGCCGTAACAGGTGGCGCAGGCGGAAGCGGACTGGGTCGCGACCACCGCGAACAACAGCGCGAGCAAAGAAAGTTTTTTGGCGAGCACGCTCACAGATAGCTCACTTTCTTCAGCTTCTTGATGAAGAAGCCTTCGTAGATCAGCAGCCCCAGCCCGACGCCCAGGGAAACCACGCCGTAGATGAGATCGTTTTTCACGCCTTCAGCCTGATAGGCGCGCAGCATCCATGCTCCCAATCCAAACGCCAGCAGACTGGCGGCCGTGATGAAGATGACATGAAATGCTTTGAGCGACATACGCAACCTCAGTGGGTGACGGTGTTGACGGGCAGATCGGCGTACGAACTCAGGGTCAGGCCCATCAAGCCGATGAAAAAGAACGCTGTAAATCCGAGGATGAGATAAATCATCTTCTTTTCCGAGATCAGATGCATGAAGTAACACGCGACCAAAGAGGCCTTGACCGTCGCCACAAACAGCGCGATGACAATCGTCAATACCTTGCTGTCAAAGTGGAGATAGTTCAACCCCACCGTGACAACCGTGCCGACGAACAACGCGCCGAAGACCAGCAGATAGACTTTGACGTGCTTGGAAACCTCCTCCTGCGAGTGAGGATGAAAGTCCCCCTTGTCGTGTGAGTGTGAATGATCGCTCATAGTTCAGAGAAGATAGATGATGGGGAACAGGAAAATCCAGACCAAGTCCACAAAGTGCCAGAACAGGCCCGAGACTTCGACGCGGTTGATATAACGTTGCGGATCGGTCTTCCACATCTTTGCCCCCGGCCCCCAGATGTAGAAGATCACAATCGCCCCGCCCAGCACGTGCAGACCGTGCAAGGCCGTCATGGTGAAATAAATCGCAAAATACGTGCTGTGCGCCGGCACGAAGGCCTGGAGCCGTTTCACGTCGGCCGACTTGATCTCGATCTCTTCATGCGCATGGCCTTTGGACACGGCCCGGGCGTGCGCCATTTCCTTCGGCGACATCGTGTAGTGGATCGGATCAACCGTAAATTTGAATGATTCAACCGGAGCGACGGCGGGTTTGACCAACTTACCTTCCGAAACCTTGCCGTCTTTATCAACCACTCCGGGCAATCTTACTTCTGGAGAACCAGCCAGCCGATGAGTATTCCAAAAATAAGGATGTTTGCCCTGATATTCGATGTGGCCCAGAAGCCGGTCGGTCTGGACCTCCTTGTCGCCGTGCTTCACGGTGACCGGGCTCTTCAACCAGACTTCGTAATGCTTGAACTTGTCCGCATACTCGAAAGATTTGATGCCCAAGAATCCAAGCGCACAGAGGATCGTAATCGCCTGATAAATCTTGTAGCGGCCGAAATTTCCGACCTGCAACGCCGCCCAGCCTAGCACCACGGTCACCGATGAAGTGATGAGGACGATCGTATTGAACGTGCCGATGGGGATGTTCAACATGCCGTGCACCCACGTGCCGTCCGGCGCGCCGACGCGCAGGAGGATATAGGACGAGAACAACGCACCGAACAGCATGACTTCCGAGGCGAGGAACAGCCAGATGCCGACCTTCGCGTTGTAGATGCCCGTATCGGGACGGGGTTTTGATGTGTAGGGGATTTCCATGTTCGCTGGGTGCTGAAATTAAGCCTGGTTCTGCGGCGTGAAGTCCTTGTCCTTGCCGGGCAAACTGTAGTCATACGGGCCGCGATGCACGATCGGCTCTTTCACAAAGTTGCCGTGCGGCGGCGGGGTCGGAGTCTGCCATTCGAGCGTGGTGGCGTCCCAAGGATTGTCGTTCGGCACTTTTTTGCCGTTCTTGAGGCTCAGGAACAAATTGATGATGAACGGAATCTGGCAGACGCCCAGACCGACCGCGCCCCAGAGGATCACCGTATGCAGATCCAGATAAACCTGGCTCAGACCGCCGATGGCATCGGGATTCTGGTTGTGGGAATAAGTGATGCCGCCGTCCGCCATCCGCCGGATCATGCCCGCCATGCCCTGGAAAAACATCGGCTGGAACACGACGTTCATGAAGATGAACGAACCCCAGAAATGCACCCGCCCCCAGAATTCATTCATGAACCGTCCGGTCATTTTGGGGTACCAATAATAAACCCCGGCCAGCAACCCGAAGATCGTCCCCGGCGCGACGACGTAATGGAAATGCGCGATGACGTAGTAAGTGTCATGCAGGTGCAGGTCCGCCGCGGCAAAACCCAACGGCAGTCCGGTCAGACCACCGATGCCGAACATCGGCAGAAACGCCAGCGCGAAGAGCATCGGCGTATTGAAGCGGATCGAACCACCCCACAAGGAAATGAACAGACACGTCAGGATGATGACGGACGGAATCGAGATGATCATCGTCGTGGTCTGGAAGAACGCGGAAATCTTGGTGCCCATGCCCGTCAGATACATGTGATGCGCCCAGACGATGAAGGAGATGAAGCCGATGGCCAGGACGGAATAGACCAGTGACTTGTAACCCCAGATGGACTTGCGGGTATTGTTCGCGATGATCTCCGCCACGATTCCCATCGCGGGCAGGATCAAAACGTAAACTTCAGGATGCCCCAGGAACCAGAACAAGTGTTGCCACAGCAACGGACTACCCCCACCGCTGACTTCGGCGATCTTGCCGCCCACCGCCAGACCGGTCGGGAGGAAAAAGCTCGTGCCGAGAAGGTTGTCCACCAACTGCATGATGCCTGCGGCTTCGAGCGGCGGAAACGCGAGCAACAGCAGGAAGCCCGTGACGAACTGCGCCCAGACAAAGAACGGCAACCGCATCCACGTCATGCCCGGCGCGCGTAATTGAATGATGGTGGCGATGAAATTCACCGCGCCCAAGAGTGACGAGGTGATCAAGAGCACCAAACCGACCAGAAGAAATGCCTGCCCATACGTGGGGATCGTGGAAGCGAGCGGAGAATAAGAAGTCCACCCGGCCTGGGCCGCGCTGCCCGGAATGAAAAGGCTCGCGAAAATGGTGATGCCGCCGAGCAGATAAAATTGGTAGCTCGCCATGTTCACCCGGGGAAACGCCATGTCCGGCGCACCAATCTGGAGCGGCACGACGTAATTCCCGAACGCGCCGAACGCCAGCGGCACCACCGCGAGGAACACCATGACCGTGCCGTGGATCGCCCCGAAGACGTTGTACACGTCGGGAGACATCTTGCCGTCGGCCATCATCGTCGTGCCGTCGGTGTTGCGCAGCACTCCTTCCAACAGGTGCCCCACCAGCGGAATGGTTTGCCCCGGATGCGCGATCTGCCAGCGCATGCACAGCATGAGCAGGAATCCGAACAACAGGAACAACAACGCGGTCAGGCCGTACTGGATGCCGATGACTTTGTGGTCGGTGGAGAAAAAGTATTTTTGCAGGAAACCCGGTTCGTGATGATGGGTTTCGTGCGTGCCAGAGTGCGACCCTGAATGTGTGGTTGCCTGCATGATTTACTCAACTGTTGTTCAAACTAAATCCGCCAAAAAACGATGCACACCCACCAAAAAATGAGTGGCCCAAAGTAAACTGACCGCGCGCGTGAGTGTCAATTGTGGAATCCATTCCCGGCGCTGCTTCAGAGCTTGTTGGCAACTAATGCGATCAATAACACCGGCAGATAGAGGATCGAGGCGAAAAACAACTGCTTCGCACTGGGCACATCCAGCTTCCGCCCGAATTGAATCGCGCGCCAAAGATAAAAACCGCCCGCCAAAATCGCCACCACCAGATAAACCTTGCCCGCCAAGTGCAACACAAACGGCGACAGGCTCACCGCCAGCAAACCCAACGTATGGCTCACGGATTGTTGCGCCGTGCGACTGCCATCCGGGTCCACCGCCGGCAACATCTGGAATCCCGCTTTCGCGTATTCGTCCTTGTAGATCCACGCGATGGCGAAAAAATGCGGCATCTGCCAGAACGCCAGGATCGCGAACAACGCCCAGCCGCCCGGGCCCAGTTCCCCGCGCGCCGCCGCCCAACCCATCAACGGCGGCAAGGCGCCGGGAATCGCGCCGACCGCCGTGTTCAGCCAGGTCAATCGCTTCAGCGGCGTATAGATGAACAGATAACTCACCAGGGAAATCGCGCCCAAAACACTCGTCAGCGGATTCACCAGCAACGCCAGATAAACCGTTCCGACCAGCGAGCAGATGCCTCCGAACAACATCACTGTCACCGGTTGCAATCGTCCGGAAGGCAGCGGCCGACCGGCGGTGCGCCGCATCTTGGCGTCATGTTCGCGCTCGAGCAATTGATTCAACGCCGCCGCCCCGCTCGCCACCAGCGCGGTACCGAACAGCGCATGGAACATCAGCGCATAATCCATCGGCCCGGGAAAGCCGACGTAGAAACCCACGAGCGTGGTCAACAGCACGAGCAACGTGAGCCGGGCTTTGACCAGATCCGAATAAACCGCGAACCAGCTTTTGGCGGGCGCGGCAGCAGCAACATTTTGGGCGGTAGAATTCATGGGCGAATTAAACACCGGTTAAGCGGAAATCCGGTCGGGCATCACGGTTTCTGAAAAAGTGACTGCGGGTGAACGGGCGTTTCCGATTAAACGGTCGAAAGAAATAAGGCAACCGAGCGCGCCTGTCACGAGCGAAAGTGCGCCCACCACCACATGCGCGGTAGCCACGTCCGCCGCCTTGTTCGACCAGATCGTCCACGCGCCCAAGGCGATCTGCACCAAAATCAACCCCAGCCAACCGCCAGCAACCCGGCGGAGCGGCGTGCCGCGGCTGGATTTCACCAAACAAACCGCCACCGCCACCGTGATCAGCACCGCCACGATGCGATGCACCATCTGTAGAGTAATCTGGAATGCCGTGATCGGATGCGCCGCCGTCACTTCAACGCGAAACTGATTGTATTTCGCCACCGCCGCCTCGCTCATGTCCGGCCAAAGGCTTCCATACGCGAGCGGAAAATCCGGGATCGCCAGGCCCGCGTGCTGATGCCGCATCGTCGCGGCAATCATCAGTTGCAGAAAAATCAGCAGCGTCGCGCCGAGAAACCAGCGCCGCACCGGAGCGCCGAGCGCCGCCTCGGCCCGTTCCAGCGATTTTCCACCAGCAAGCCGAGCCGGCGCTCGGCGCTCCTGCCACCAGCGACTGGTCAGGAATGCGATGACCGCCGTGAGCACGAGAAAAGCCTGACCCAGACAACCGTGGAAAATTCCAAACGCTGTGCCCAACCGCACATCCGCCAGCACGTGAGCATCGAGAACCACGCGCAACCCACCAAGCAAACCTTGCACTTGCACCAGCCAGAACGCCGCCCAGCCCAGCCCCGGCAATCGCCCGGGCGCCGGCGCGTTCTTCGTCCACACCACGCCACCAAGCAACACCACGCCGCCGATGCCCGAAAGAAAATGTCCCGCGCCTTTCCAATCCGCCCCGAGTTGCAGGAGGCTGATTCCGAGCAATACCTCCACCGCCCCGATGATCAACAACGGAAAGCACGCCGCACGTCCGCCCAACCAACGCGTCAACGCCACGACCAGCACGCCGACGAACGACGCCCACAGCCGATGCGTGTGTTCATGAAAAATCCCGCCCGTGAGCCAGGTCGAGACCGGCAGCGCGAACATGTTGTAGCCGTAACTCGTCGGCCAGTCCGGCACCGCCATCCCCACGCCATGACTCGTCACCAAGCCGCCGATGCCCACCAAGCCGAGCGTCGCCAACGCCGTCAGGACGGCGAAGCGATGCAACCAAGGATTGGAAGTCTGTTGATTCATCTTAAACCGGAAACGTAGCCGCCGACGTAAGGAGGCGGATTCTTTTGTTCACTTCGTCCGCCTCCTCACGTCGGCGGCGACAAGATTTGAAAATAGAAAACCGCTGCGACCGGCCAGCCGCAGCGGTTTCCCGAAACTGCTTCCGATCACTTCACTTCGACCGTGAAATCAACCGTCGCCCCGTCGGCCTTGACTTCAATTTCCTTCTCGATGCCGGTCGGCGCGCCTTTGCGATGCAACGCCACGATCTTGTATTTGCCCGGCGGCACATCCTTGATGGTGAACGCGCCGTCCTTGCCGGAAACCGCGAAGTAGGGATGATCCACCACCGTCACCCACGCGAACATCCAGGGATGCACGTCACACTTGAACCGCAGGAAGTTTTCCGCGGCCGGAATCGTGAACTTCAAATCCGCCGCGCCCGGCCCCTGGCCTTTGTTCTCTTCCTTGTTCCCGGACGCCGTCGGGGTGGTATGCACGTTGTGCATCACCGGGTCCGAGTTCTTCACCTGGATGGTCTGGCCGGTCTGGGCCGCGAGAATCTGCGGGACGTATTCGCACCCTTTTTGATCCACAGAGATCGGGGCGGCTGTCGCGCCGGTGGATTTGCCCTTGAGGCTGTCGCCCTGCAACACCACGATCACATCCGCCAGTTCCTTGTTGGCGCCCACCACGAAAAACTTGGTCGTGGGCTTCGCGCCCCCCAGCAACTTGCCGCAGGTGGCGTCGTCAATGAGCGGCGTGATCGGCTTCTCGGCGGGCGGCGTGCCGCTGAGCGTGACCTTGCCGGTGATGTTTCCCGCGGTCGCGAATTGCAGGGCGGCGGCGAATCCGGCGACGGCGGCGAGTGTGTGATTTGGTTTCATGGTGTGTTTTCGGTTTATCAAAACTTGCCGGTAGGTTATCAGCCTGAATTTTAGCCCGCAAGCGCCGCCGCAAACATTCATCCCCGCTCATCCAGGGTTTGACTCCGCCTAATTTATCAGGTCAGGCGGGCTAAAATTCTCTTTTCACACGCGCCCGCCCGCACTAAACATTCGTCCTTTGAGAGTTGAACGAACATGAAAGAAATCGTGCCGCAGTCGCCGCCGCCCATCGTCCGCAACCAATACGAGACGATCCGCGCGTTGTTCACCAAGAACGTCATCCCGAGCTACGGGCGCTTCGAACTCGCGCTCAGTCACGGCACGGGCAGCCATCTGTTCGACGTGAACGGCCGCCGTTATCTCGATCTCGGCGGCGGCATCGCGGTCTGCTCGCTCGGCCACGCGCATCCCGCCATCACCGAGGCGCTCGTCGAGCAATCGAGCAAACTCGTCCACGTCTCCAATCTTTATTACACCGAACCACAAGGCCGCCTCGCCCAGGCGCTCGTGGAATTGATCGGCCCGGGCAAATGCTTTTTTAGCAACAGCGGCGCGGAAGCCAACGAAGGTTTGTTCAAGCTCGCGCGCAAGTTCGGCCACGACGAAGGCCGCTTCGAGATCATCACGACGATCAATTCCTTCCACGGCCGCACGCTCGCCGGCATCGCCGCTACCGGTCAGGAAAAGGTGAAGAAAGGTTTCGAGCCGATGACGCCCGGCTTCCGGCATGTGCCGTACAACGACCTCGCAGCCATGCGCGCGGCGATTTCGCCCGCGACCGTTGCCATCCTCGTCGAAGGCATCCAAGGCGAAGGCGGCGTCACGCCCGCGACGCCCGAATATCTGCTCGGCCTCCGCGCCTTGTGCGACGAAAAGAAATTGCTGCTGCTCATGGACAGCGTGCAATGCGGCCATTTCCGCAGCGGACGCTTTCAAAGTTTCCAACGCATTCTTGAAGATGTAGCGCAAAACGTAGCGCAGGCATCCCTGCCTGCGAGTTCTGGCGGCATCCCTGCCGCCAGTTCCCGAAACACGGAGCTGGGAAGCTCCGTGAACCCGCAGGCTGGGAAGCCTGCGCTACCTGGTTTTCTCCCCGACGGCATCTCGATGGCCAAGTCGCTCGGCGGCGGTTTCCCGATGGGTGCCTTCTGGGTGCGTGCGCCGTATGCGGATTTGTTGAGCGCCGGAACGCACGGCACGACCTACGGCGGATCGCCGCTCGCCTGCGCGGTGGGATTAAAAATTCTCGAAGTCATCGAAAAGGAAAACCTCGCCGACAACGCCCGCAGCATGGGCGATTTCCTCACCGAAGGCTTGCAGCAGATCACGAAGAATTATCCGCAGTTCGTGCGGGGTGTGCGCGGCCTTGGCTTGATGCTTGGACTCGAACTTGCGCCGGAAATTCCGGCGCTCAAAGTCGAAGGCAAATTGCCAGCCACCGTGTTTGCCGCGCGCTTGCAGGAAGCCGGCGCGCTGGTGATTCCCGCCGGCCCGAATGTCTTGCGCCTGCTCCCGCCGCTGAATCTCACCCGCAGCGACGCCGAGGAAGGCCTTATCATCATCGAGCGAGCGGTGGCGAAGCTCGGCTCCTAAAAGCTCCGTTGGGAGCGTCCTATTTATAGAAACCAAACATCAATGATCCCCAGCTCCGTCAGGAGCGCCATGTTTATAGAACCCGAAACCAGCACACCACTAAGCTCCGTAGGAGCGACCTGTTTATAGAAATGACAACATAAGCAAACCAAGCTCCGTCAGCAGCGACATGAAAACCGCGCTCAGTTGGAACACGGCAAAAACCCTATATCGCTCCTACGGAGCTTGAACCACCAACCACCACAACTATAAACATAACGCTCCTAACGGAGCTTAAAACCCATGGCCAACACCTACACCCAAATCTACGTGCATGTCGTGTTCGCCGTTGAAGGCCGTCAATCCATCATCCCGCGCGAAAAGAAAGAGGAGCTTCACAAATACATCACCGGCATCATCACCCGGCAGAAACAGAAATTGATCGCCATCAATTCAATGCCCGACCACATCCATATTTTGATCGGACTGAAACCTGATATGGCGCTCTCCGATCTGGTCGGCGACATCAAAACCGGTTCAACCAATCATATCAACCGCAGCCGGTGGGTGACGGGACGATTCTCGTGGCAGGAAGGCTTCGGCGCGTTCTCGTATTCTCATTCGCAGTTGGGCACGGTTATCCGTTACATCCAGAACCAAGAAAAGCATCATGCAAAACAATCTTTCCGCGACGAGTATCAGACCTTGCTGGACCGTTTCGATGTGCCACACGACGAACGCTACATTTTCAAACCCGTGGAATGAACGAACCCAGCTCCGTCAGGAGCGGCACAAACCGCACACCACAAAACCCACATGCAAATAGCCCGTAACCCCATGCCGCTCCTACGGAGCTTGAATCCACCTCACATCGTTACTATAAACATGACGCTCCTAACGGAGCTGAAACACGGGCCTTTGGTAAAAACATGACCGAATATGACCGTGCCGCAAAAACATCGTGAAACATCTGTTAAGCATTGAGCAACTCGCGCCGCGCGACATCGAAACGATCCTCGCCGACGCGGTGGTGATGAAACGCACGCGCGACCGGCACAAAACCAAACCGCTCGCCGGCCAGACGTGGGCGCTGCTGTTCTCCAAATCGTCCACGCGCACCCGCGTGTCGTTCGAGGTCGGCGTGCATGAACTCGGCGGTCGCCCGATGTTTCTCAGCGCGGCGGACATCCAGCTCGGTCGCGGCGAACCCATCAAGGACACCGCGCGCGTCATGGGCCGGATGATTCACGGTGCCATCTTCCGCACGTTCGCACAGAGCGATGTGGAAGAATTCGCGCACTACTCGAACATCCCGACCATCAACGCGCTCACCGACGCGGAACATCCCTGCCAGATTCTCGCCGATCTCCAGACCATTCTGGAAACGCGCAAGACGCTGAAAGGGCTGGTCGTCACGTTCGTCGGCGACGGCGCGTGCAACGTGCCCGTGTCGTGGGTTTTTGCGGCGGCCAAGCTCGGCTTTGAACTCCGCATCGCCGCGCCGAAAAAATTTCAACCCAGCGCCGCCATCCTGAAACGCGCCGGCGGCAACATCGTTTGCACCGAAGACCTGAAAGCCGCCGCGCGCGGCTCAGACGTGCTATACACCGACGTGTGGGTTTCGATGGGCAAGGAAGCTGAATCTGCCGCGCGCTTGAAAGTCTTGAAGGGTTATCAGATCAACCAAGCCCTCGTGAAGCTCGCCAAGCCCGGCGCGCTCGTCATGCACTGCCTGCCCGCCTATCGCGGCAAGGAGATTGACGACGAAACCTTCGAGGCCAACGCCGACACGATCTTCACGCAGGCGGAAAACCGGCTCCACGCGCAGAAGGCGATTCTGAAGTGGGCGGTGAGTTAACGCTGCCCGAGCGTGGTTCAGCGTTTAAGCGACAAGACCTGTTCCGCGCCTTGATTCGTCAACCAGACCGTGCCTGATTCCATTTCAATCTTCAGCATCCTGACGCCGGCGCGTTCCTGCCCTTCGCTGAGAATGCAGCAGATTTCGGTCGCATTGAGTTTGACTTTGCTCTGAATCTTCAACAACGCCTGCCGCACATCGAGGATAGTAGTCACCCCTTGCAAAGTGATTTGCGGAAGCTCGGGCCTGATCTCGGGAGGCTTCTGTTCCGGCTTGGGCGGCAGCAAACCAAAGACATTGCGTTTGGAAATACTCGCGAAGTCATCAGTGGCAGCCCCTGCAATGAAGGACAGAAGGCTGATGCTTAGAATCA
Source organism: uncultured Bifidobacterium sp. (assembly GCA_964594985.1). Classification (GTDB taxonomy): domain Bacteria; phylum Verrucomicrobiota; class Verrucomicrobiia; order Limisphaerales; family JADLHS01; genus JADLHS01. Next base: position 153,744 of record CAZQNQ010000006.1, on the reverse strand, counting down.
CAACTTTGCGACACAATCTCATAGCAACAGAACAAACACCGTTCTCTGAGATTGGTTTCACGTCGCGAGAACAAAAGAGTCGCTGTAGCTTTCACGGCGAAGCCGTGACAGAAATTAGCCGGGGGTTGAGCGAGTCGGCGAGCGACACCCCCGGTCAGAGCGCCCAAATCACAACCACCCTGAAGGGGTGGCAGAAAATCCGAACAACACGCGATTCTATCACCCTTTCAGGGTGAGGAAATTTGCTACGAGCTTCCGGGGGTATCGTCGTTTCACTCCTCAACCCCCGGCTAATTTCTCCCAGCCCTCCGGGCTGAAACCTTCCGGCGGCTGCTACGGAATCAAATAGAACAAAATGGATCAACGCCCGCCCTCACCCTGACCCTCTCCCCGGGAGAGGGAACAGCGTTGGCACGGTTCAGGTCTTTGAATGGTCGCTCGGCCAATCCAGTCGCAGGTTCTTGCGAGCAGCGGCGAATGGTTCTCCCTCTCCCCGGGGGAGAGGGCCGGGGTGAGGGCGAGCGTGCTACAAACTGAAAGCCGCCGCAGTTTTCCCTGCGACGGCTCTTGCATTTTTCAAATCGTAAATCGTAAATCCGAAATCGTAAATGTCAGTAAGCGGCTTGCGCGCCCTTGATGTTCTTCTTGCCCATCCACGGCATGAGCGCGCGGAGTTTGGCACCGGTCTTCTCGATCGGATGGTTCTCACCCTTCTTGAGCAGCGCGTTGTATTTCTTGTAACCGGTCTGGTATTCCTTGACCCAGTCCTTGGCGAACTTGCCCTTCTGGATGTCTTTCAACGCCGCCGCCATGCGCTTCTTCACGCTGGCATCAATGATCTTCGGGCCGACGGTGATGTCGCCCCACTTGGCGGTCTCGGAGATCGAGAAGCGCATCCCGCTGATGCCGGATTCGTTCATCAGGTCGGCGATGAGCTTGAGTTCGTGCAAACACTCGAAGTAGGCCATCTCGGGCGAGTAACCGGCTTCGACCAGCACTTCAAACCCGGCCTGCACCAGCGCGCTCGCGCCGCCGCAGAGGACGGTTTGCTCGCCGAACAAATCGGTTTCAGTCTCTTCCTTGAAGTTGGTTTCGATGACGCCGGCGCGCGTGCCGCCGATGCCCTTGGCCCAGGCGAGCGCGATCTTCTTCGCATCCTTGCCGGGGTTCTGGTAGATGGCGATCAAGCTCGGCACGCCCTTGCCTTCGAGGTATTGCCGGCGGACGGTGTGGCCCGGGCCTTTCGGCGCGACCATGATGATGTTCACGTTCTTCGGCGGAACGATGGTCTTGAAATGGATCGAAAAACCGTGCGTGAACACGAGGGTCTTGCCCTTGGTCAAATTCGGCGCAATGTCCTTCTGGTAGCACGCGCCCTGCTTGGTGTCGGGCAGCGCAACCATGATGACGTCGGCCTGCTTCACGGCTTCGGCGGTGGTGACCACCTTGAAACCCTTTTCCTTCGCGACTGGAATGGATTTGCTGCCTTCGTAGAGGCCGATGATGACCTTGAGGCCGCTCTCTTTGAGGTTGAGCGCGTGGGCGTGGCCTTGCGAGCCGAAGCCGAGCACGGCGAGGGTTTTGTTTTTCAACACGCCGAGATCGGCGTCTTTGTCGGTATAGACTTTTGCCATAAAATGAATTGAGTGTTCTTGGTTGAGAGTTGAGAGGCGATGCGCTGGTGACTTTAGACCTTAGACTTTAGGCTTTGGACTATTTCCTCGGCATCGCGGCTTTGCCGGTGCGGGTAAGTTCCTGGATACCGAACGTGTTCATGAGCGCGATGAACTTCTCCACCTTGCTTTCATTGCCGGTGATTTCGATGGTCAACGCTTTGGGCTGCACGTCCACGATCTTCGCGCGGAAAATATCGGTGATCTGCATCACTTCGGCGCGGGCCTTGGAATCCACGATGACCTTCACGAGCACGAGTTCGCGATCCACGTATTCGCCCTCGGCGAAATTCTGCACCTTGAGCACGTCGGGCAATTTGTTGAGCTGCTTGACGATCTGCTCGAGCGTGGCTTCGTCGCCGGTGGTAACGATGGTCATGCGGGACGCGGTGGAATCGTGTGTCGGAGCTACATTCAAGGAATCAATGTTGTAGCCGCGCCCACTGAAAAGTCCGGCGACGCGCGTGAGCACGCCGAACTTGTTTTCCACGAGAACTGAGATGGTATGTCGCATAAACCCCTGTTGGCAGGGGGGCGGAGGGTAACAACCGCCAAGGCGGGGGTCAAATTGCAAAATCAGCAGAACGGGGTGTTGGGCGTGATTAAACCCGAACTCCGAAGCTGAAGGGAACCGTAGCGCCGTTGCGCCGTAGGGCAGGCTTTCCAGCCTGCCGGTGCACCGGACTTTCCAGTCCGGTGTTCCTCGAAACGGGCGACTGGAAAGTCGCCCGCACTGGCAGGCTGGAAAGCCTGCCCTACGTTTATTACCGCGCGCCAACTTCGGGGTTCGGGTTGAAGTCGGGGGCGGAGCGCGAGCGGTCCCTCGCTCGCAGCGCGTGGCTGGCGTGAGGGCCTGAAAGCATTCCAGCCGTGGCCTCGGGGCGGCGCGCTGCGGCTGAGAACAGCCGCGCTCCGGCAGATACCCTCACCCGCTTTTAATCACAACCCGGGGTGTTGGGCGTGATTAAACCCGAACTCCGAAGCTGAAGGGAACCGTTGCGCCGTTGCGCCGTAGGGCAGGCTTTCCAGCCTGCCGGTGCACCGGACTTTCCAGTCCGGTGTTCCTCGAAACGGGCGACTGGAAAGTCGCCCGCACTGGCAGGCTGGAAAGCCTGCCCTACGTTTATTACCGCGCGCCAACTTCGGGGTTCGGGTTGAAGTCGGGGGCGGAGCGCGAGCGGTCCCTCGCTCGCAGCGCGTGGCTGGCGTGAGGGCCTGAAAGCATTCCAACGTGGTCTCGGGGCGGCGCGCTGCGGCTGAGGACAGCCGCGCTCCGGGACATACGGGGTGAGACTGGAAGTGTCGCGCCGGGGGGAGTGGGCCGAGCGTTGGAATTCAAGCTTTAGCTTGTTCCCCGCCGCCAAGCACCGCCGGACAAGCTAAAGCTTGAACTCCAACAAGAATGGCGCGGCCGTTTCAGGCACACCCAATCAGAAGAACGGAGTGTTCGCCCCGTCCCTGTTCCGCAGTTCTGAGCGAGCCAGAGCTGGGACAATCGCACCGGCGGAGGACTAAGGCGTGTTTTCAAAATGGATTGATGGGCTGAGTTGCGGGGGACAGCGGGTGGAATGGTTGGTCGCTCGCCCTCACCCTGACCCTCTCCCCCGGGGAGAGGGGACGCGCTCGCGGCCTCTCGACGTGTTGACGTTGACGGGTTTTACCACGTCCAACGACCAGGAACAAAAGGACGGGGCTATCTTTCTCCCTCTCCCGGGGGGAGAGGGCCGGGGTGAGGGCGGGCATGAACACAAACTGATTCGGAAACCCAGCCGCGCTCTGACGAAGCCGCGACGGAAACGCGCGGAGCGCGTTCGGCGGCGAAGGCTTTGGCGGAAAAGAAAATGAAGTTAGTGATTTGGCTCGCCCTCACCCTGACCCTCTCCCCCGGGGAGAGGGGAGAGCTATCGGACGGTTCGTAAAGTTTCGATGTCTCTCGTGTTGTCTCCACCTCTTTTGGCTCCATTTCAGAGCGCATGGCAAATTGAGCGCGTCCGAATTCGCCCGCGATGGCGAACCTGTTCTCCCTCTCCCCGGGGGAGAGGGCCGGGGTGAGGGCGGACGTTCCACCCCGCGGCGCGCAGGAAGCAGAAGCGGACAAAAATGAGGAGGCGGGGCGAACTTGAAATGGACGATCAAGCCCGCGCCCGCCTCCCGTTGCGATCATCGGAGGAACCAATGATCAAAGAACGGTCTTACGATTGCTTAGAACTGATAGATGAAGTTCGCCGTGAGCGAGGTCGCAGACGAGTCGCCAGGCGTGGGGTTATCCGTTGTGCCGCCGAACGGTGTGTCATCCGTCAAAGCCGTATCCCAACGGAATTCCAGCCGGCTGATCACGTTTTTCCACAAGGCATAATCAGCCGTGAAAGTGAGGGAGAACAGTTCGTTATTGCCATTGCCGCCCGTGGCCGGGACCGAGTTATAGCCGAATGTACCATCGTCACCCTTGGCGAAATCCGCACGACCGTTGAGCCTGAGTTTTTCCGTGGCTTGGTACGTCACATAAACCGCGAGCGCCTGAGCGGCGCTATTTTCTGCATTGGCGGGTGTAAAGCCAGGATTATTAAGGCCCTTAGTGTAATCAAGCGACAGACCGACCGCCAAGCCGTTGATCGGCGTCGGCAGGCTCAAGCCGAAGTAATAGTTTTCCTGCCACCATGATGACGTGGTGGTTGCTTCGCCGCCAGTGTAACCTAAGGACAGGCTTGCGCCCTTCAAAAATCCAGCGCCCTCCGGCAAGGTGTAAGTGACCATGCCCAAGAAAGCCTTTGAACTTTCGGAATTCAAATATTGGGCATCCACCGCATTGTTGAAGCCGGCCATGTTGCCGATGCCGCCCTGGATGGTGAGGGAGTCGGTAATTTTGTAGGAAGCGGCCACACCGGTATGAGCAGAAGACTCGAGGTAGAAACCGTAGGAACGGCTCCAGTTCGGGTTCTTATAGGTGTCGTAGGCTTCGTAGCCGTTAAACGTACCAAATTGGCCGACCTTGAAATCAATGCCGTTGCCGATCGGGACGCGCAGGAGCACGACGGCTTCGTTGAAGGCGACATCACCACCACCAGTCGATAAGCCAGTGCCGCGTTTCGATGCTCCAGGACCAAACAGTGTCTGCACGTTGTAACCTGCCGCCCACTCGTTCTCATCGAGCGGCTTGGCGAAAGTGATGCTCACCACGTTCAGGTTGAAACCACGATGGCTATAGTTTGGAACGCCAGCAGGGCCACCAGGAACGGCACCGGTATTGCCACCATCATAGACACGACCAGGCATGAAGACGCTGCCTTCCCCAAATTTCCAAGCCATGGTCGTATCAACATAACCACTGATGGTTGTTGAAGTAAGTTCAGTGCGAAGCTGACTGAGTTGTTCTTCTGCGTGGGTGACTGCCGGAATACTGACCAAGCCTACTCCAAGAAGCACCTGTGTCCACTTGTTGATTTTCATAGTTGTGTTGTTATTTGTCTCTCGATTCGTTGCGAGCTTGTCTGTGCCTGGGTGCACGGACGCGACGAAACTAGCACGACGGATGCCCGCATGGGAATTTTTATTTTCAGCCCCCGCCCACAAGTGTCCGGGGCTACTGTGAATAACTTTGATGAACACAGCCGCGCCGTCGTTTCATTCACCCGATCGGCGCGCCGGAAAAACTCCTCGTAACGCTCCCTCCTCGCATCAACAAGAACCCTTGGTTTTATCGCAGGAAAAAACCAATTTGCCGGTGGTTGCCGCAAGTTGAAATTCGCGGTCAGAAATGTTGCCAGCCAGCCACACCAGTCCGGCGGCGCAGACTGCTAAAAACTATCAAGTGCGGCGGATTTTTTGCGCCCGGAATCAGCGTCGAGAAAGTTTCCGCAACGGCCATCCGACCAGAAACACTGGTGATAATTGCCCGCGCTGTACAATTTTTCTGAACACCTATGACCGGCATTACTCATCGCTATCGGCGCCGACACGATGAATCGCACGCATTATTCATCACTTCAGCAAAGTTCAACCTCGTGGCATACGCAGTGCTAAACTTGCTTTCACCAGAATCAGCCCGGCTCAAAACCGATGGGGCGGGCCGGTTCCGGCCAAACCAAAACCCGTCACTCAGTCGCACAACACATACGGAATCGCACTGCGCATGAAAATAACATCCCTATCATTGTTCAAAAAACTACTGCCTGCGGCGGCCCTCGCCACCTCTCTGACTTTCCCGGCCTTGGCGGCGGACACGGTAAAAGTCGGCGTGTTGCACTCGCTCAGCGGCACGATGGCCATCAGCGAAACGTCCCTCAAAGACGTGCTGCTCTTCACCTTCGACGAAATCAACAAGTCGGGCGGCGTCAAAGTCGGCGGCAAGAATTACCTGATTGAACCCGTCGTCGTGGACCCCGCCTCCGACTGGCCGTTGTTCGCGGAAAAAGCCGAACAATTGCTCGTCAAAGACAAGGTGGCGGTCACGTTTGGCTGCTGGACTTCGGTGAGCCGCAAGTTCGTCCTCCCCGTGGTCGAGCGGCACAACGGCCTGCTCTTCTACCCGGTGCAATATGAAGGCGAAGAACTCTCCAAAAACATCTTCTACACGGCGGAAGCGGTGAATCAACAGGCCATCCCGCCCGTGGATTACATGCTCGCGGAAGGTAAGAAGAAATTCTATCTCCTCGGTTCGGACTACGTTTATCCCCGCACCACGAACAAGATCCTCAAGCAGTATCTCAAGATGAAGGGCATCCCGGATGAAGATATCGTTGAGATCTACACTCCCTTTGGTCACACCGACTATCAAACCATCGTTGCCGCCATCAAGTCGTTCGCCGCCGGCGGCAAAGCCTGTGTGATCAGCACGCTCAACGGCGACACGAACATCCCGTTCTTCAAGGAATTCGCCAACGCCGGCCTCACCTCCGAAAACTGCCCGGTGGTTTCCTTCTCGATCTCGGAAGATGAATTCCGCGGTCTGCCGGCCAAACAACTCGCCGGCCACCTCGGCTGCTGGACCTACTTCATGTCCATCAAGACCCCGGAAAACACGAAGTTTGTGAATGACTTCCTCGCCTGGGTCAAAGACCCGAAGGTCGCCGGCGTTGACTACAAGGTCACCGGTGTGGACCCGAAAGGCCGCGTCACTTGCAGCCCGATGAATCTCTCCCGGCTCGGCGTGAACCTCTGGAAGCAAGCGGTCGAGAAAGCCGATTCGTTTGAAGTGGATAAAGTCCGCGAAGCGCTCATCGGCCAGAAATTCAAAGGTCCCGCTGGTGAAGTCACGATGCAGGAAAACCATCACCTCGTGAACAACGTCTTCATCGGCGAAACCCTGCCGACCGGCCAGTTCAAGATCATCAAGACCTTCAACGCGGTCGCGGGCGAACCGTTCAGCGAGAAGTTCCTGAAATAATCAGGCGGCTGGATTTTCACGGAGGCGGGTCGGTTGCGGCCCGCCTCCTTTTCCTGAATGGACATGGCATTTTTCAAAAAACTTTTCCTCACCCTGCTGGTCGTCACCGCTTTCTTCGCTTCCTCCGCGTTTAGCCAGACCACCAACGATTACCGCAACATTTTCGCGCAAGCCGTCGTCACCGAAGACGCCGATGCGCAACTCGAGTTGATCAAACAACTCGTCGGCAGCAGCGATGAAACCGTGTCGCGCGGTCTGATCGCCTGGCGGCTCGGTGAACTTTACGTCCACTCTGCCGACGACGGTGGCAAAACCCCTTTCCTTCTCGACAGCCAGCAAGACAGCGACGGCAAAGCCAAAGGCCTCCGTATTGCCGACGGGCAACCCCTTTCCGACGCGGCGGGCAAACCCATTTTATTTCTCGCCGCGGAACTCACGCCCGCCGACACGACTTCCAAGTTGCGCCGCGCCATCAAGACCACGCTCGACGTTTTGGCCATCGGCAATCCCATGCCGGCGATGCGCCGCGACGCCGTCACCAAACTCGGCCAGGAACAAAACGTCGAATACCTGCCGCACTTCGAGGCCCGCCTCAAAACCGAAACCCATCCCGAAGTCATCCGCGCGTTGAATGAAGCCATCCAGTTGACCGGCATTGCGAGCGAGGATTCCGTCATCCGCGTTCCCGCCATCAAGGCGCTCGGCGCCATGTACTCCATCAATTCCCTCGAATTTCTGAAGCAACTCAACAACACCGCGAAGAAAGATCCCACCAAGTACGGCCCGGACACCATCCGCGCCCTCAGCGATTCCATCATCGCCATCGAGCATCACATGCGCATGGGCACCATTGTGGGCACGGCGTTTCGCGGCCTGAGCCTCGCGTCGGTGCTGCTCATCGCCGCGCTTGGGCTGGCGATCACCTTCGGCTTGATGGGCGTCATCAACATGGCGCACGGCGAAGTCATGGCCGTCGGCTCCTACACCGCGTTCATGGTGCAAGGCATCTTCGGCAGCGGGCTGATGTTCTCTTTTTTCGGCAACGTCAGCATCAAGGGCTTGGGACTGACCGGCCCCGGGTTTGACTGCTATTTCCCCGTCGCGCTCGTGGCGTCTTTTTTCACCGGCGCGCTGGTCGGCCTCGCGTTGGAACGCGGCATCATCCGCTTCCTCTACAAGCGCCCACTCGAATCGCTGCTTGCGACCTGGGGCGTGAGTCTCGTGTTGCAACAGCTCTTCCGCCACACGTTTGGCGCGGCGAACGTGCAGGTGGATTCGCCTTCGTTCCTCAGCGGCAGCTTCACTTACAACGGCTCGCCCATCGGCTTCAACCGCATCTTCGTCATCGGTTTTGCCATCGCCATTGTTTACGGCACTTATCTGCTGCTCACCAAAACGTCGCTCGGCCTGCAGATCCGCGCGGTGATGCAGAATCGCAACATGGCTTCGTGCGTCGGCGTCCGCACTGACCGCGTGAACATGATGACCTTCGCGCTCGGCTCGGGCCTCGCGGGCATGGCGGGCTGTTGCATGTCGCAGATCGCGAACGTCGGTCCGAGCTTGGGCCAGAGTTACATCGTGGATTGTTTCATGATCGTCGTGCTTGGCGGGGTTGGAAACATCGTCGGCACCGTGACCGCCTCGCTCGGCGTCGGCGTCACCAATCAGTTGCTCGAACCCTGGCTCGGCGCGGTGCTCGGCAAGATCATCGTGCTCGCCGCGATCATCCTGTTCCTGCAATGGCGGCCCGCCGGGATTTTCGTGACCAAGTCCCGCAGCCTCGATGGTTGAATTTATGATTTGTGATTTACGATTTACGATTGGGCTGGTAGGGCGCGTCACTCCGGGCGTGCCGCCGCTTGATTTAGAAACCACCAACCCCCGGCGCGACGTGTTGCCAAGTGAAATCATCAATCGTAAATCGTAAATCATAAATCCCGTGTCCCAGCCTTTTCCCAAACGCGAACTCCTGATCATCAGCCTCGCCGCCGCCATCGTGCTGGTGTTGCTGCCGTGTTTGAACGCGTTCACCCCGCCCGACAGCGCGCTGCACGTCAGCACATTCACGCTCAGTCTTTACGGCAAATACCTCACCTACGCCGTGCTCGCGCTCGGCATCAACCTGCTCTGGGGTTACACCGGCATCCTGAGCCTCGGGCAATGCCTTTTCTTCTCGCTTGGCGGTTACGCGCTCGGCATGAACCTCATGCTCATGATCGGCAAGCTCGGCCAATACAAAGCCGACATCCCCGACTTCATGGTGTTCCTGGAATTTCCCGCCAAGTATCCCGAAACCGGCGGACTGCCACCGCACTGGATTCCCTTCAAACACTTCTGGTTCGCCGCCGCGATGGTCATCATCGTGCCCGCCGTCGTCGGTTACATCTTCGGCTGGCTGGCGTTCCGCTCGCGCATCAAGGGCGTTTACTTTTCCATTCTCAGCCAGGCGCTCACCTACGCCGCGTGTTTGATGTTTTTCCGCAACGACTTCACCTTCGGCGGCAACAACGGGCTGACGGATTTCAAAACCATCCTCGGCTACGACGTGAATGCCGCCGCCACCAAACGCGCGCTCTACATTTGTTCCGGCGGGCTGCTGTTGCTCACGTATTTGTTCTGTCGTTGGCTGACCTCGACCAAGTTCGGTTTGATTCAACGCGCCATCCGCGATTCGGAAAACCGCGTGCTGTTCTCCGGTTATGCCACGGCGGATTTCAAACTCTTTGTTTTTGTCATTGCCGCCATCATCGCCGGGCTGGGCGGCGCGTTGTTTGTGCCGCAAGTCAGCGCCATCAATCCGAGCGAAATGAGTCCGGCCAAATCCCTTGAAGCCGTCGTGTGGGTCGCCGTCGGTGGCCGCGGCAACATGCTCGGCCCGATCCTCGGCGCGGTGGGGATCAACTCGCTCAAGAGCTACGCCACGCACGCCTTTGCCGAGCAATGGCCGTACATCATCGGCTTCCTGTTCATCTTCGTGACCATTTTCATGCCCAAGGGCATCATCGGCCTGCCGGAACAATTCCGCGAAATCAAACGCCGCTATCAAAGCCGCAAAGATAATTCTGATACGCCAGTCGCTTCCGAACCCGCGCCCGTCGCACCCAACGGAGGCAACGGAAAATGAACCGGACGCCCAACCTCGCGAAGCGTCTTGGACTGCGGCGGGAAGCGCAGCGCCACGCCGCTTTCGCATGGCTGACAGCTTTCAGCCATGCGTCAACCTCACTTGTACCCGAAAGCGCCGGCGCCGCTTCGCTCCGCCGGCGCAGTCCAAGAAACGGAGGCCGCTCATGATCACCACCGCCATCGCCAGCCCCAATCGCGCCCTCGCGCATTCAAAGGATTTCATCCTCCTGCTCGAAGGCGTGAACAAAGCCTTTGAAGGTTTCAAAGCGATCACGGATTTGAACTTCGCGCTCGATGAAGGCGAACTCCGCGTCATCATCGGCCCGAACGGCGCGGGCAAAAGCACCATGCTCGACATCATCACCGGCCGCACCCGACCCGACACTGGCCGCGTGGAGTTTGGCCGCGACACGGATCTCACGAAGCTCAACGAGTATCAGATCAATCGCCTCGGCATCGGGCGCAAATTCCAGACGCCGTCGGTTTACATTGATCACACGGTCTTCGAAAACATCTGGCTCTCGCTTGAAGGCAGCCGCACGGTCTGGAGCACGTTGTTCTCGCGCATCTCGCCCGCGCAGAAAGATCGGATTCATGAAGTCCTGAAAACCGTCGGCCTCACCGACAAAGCGCCGACCAAAGCGGGTTTGCTTTCCCACGGCCAGAAGCAATGGCTCGAGATCGGCATGTTGCTCGCGCAAAACCCGAAGGTGCTCCTCGTGGACGAACCCGCCGCCGGCATGACCGACGAGGAAACCCACAAGACCGGCGAATTGCTCCACACGCTCGAAGGCAAACATACCATCGTCGTCATCGAGCACGACATGACCTTCGTCCGCCAACTCGCCCGCAAAGTCACCGTGCTCCACCAGGGCCACGTCCTCTGCGAAGGCAGCGTGGACGAAGTGCAGAACAACGAGCGCGTGATCGAGGTTTATCTGGGCAGAAAGAAAAAAGCTTAACCACGGATGAACACGGATAAACACAGATTCGGCTTTACTGGTAGGGCGCGTCACTCCGTGCGCGCCGTTATTGCCAGACAGAAGCCCGGCGCGCACGGAGTGACGCGCCCTACCCTCGGCATCCGTGTCCATCCGTGTCCATCCGTGGTTTCACAAAGATGCTAACCCTCGCCAACATTTCAGTCTCCTACGACGGCTCGCGCATCCTGCGCGGCGTGAATCTCACCGTGCCTCCCGGCCAGGTCGTCTGCCTCATGGGCCGCAACGGCGTCGGCAAAACCACCGTGCTCAAATCCATCGTTGGCCTCGCAAAGACTGACGCCGGTTCGGTCAAGCTCGACAACACTGAGCTAGTCGGTCAAAAACCAGACGCCCGCGCCCGTGCCGGCCTCGGCTACGTGCCGCAGGGCCGCGACATTTTTCCACACCTCACCGTAAAGGAGAATTTGCACATCGGCGCGATTGCCCAAGGCAAGAAGCTCAACGGCGAAGTGGATCGCGTGCTGACGTTGTTCCCGATCCTGAAAGAATTCCTCGCCCGCAAAGGCGGCGTCCTCAGCGGCGGCCAGCAGCAACAACTGGCGATTGGCCGCGCGTTGCTGACCAATCCCAAAGTCCTGCTTCTCGACGAGCCGACCGAAGGCATTCAGCCGAACATCATTGATCAGATCGGCGAGACGATCAAAAAGCTGCGTGACGAAGGGCTGGGCGTAAAGAAGGCGGATTACACCGAAGAAATCGGCAACGCCATCAAGCAACTGCGCAAGGAAGGCCAGATCGGCATCCTGCTCGTCGAGCAATACCTCGACTTCTGCCTCGAGGTCGGCGACCAGTTTTACATCATGGACCGCGGCTCGATCGTCGCCGAAGGCCCGATGAAGAATCTCAATGACGAAGTCGTGAAAAAGCATTTGACTGTGTGAAGCGTGGTCGCGCCGGCAACATTTGAAACAACGCAACGCGGGTCTGCCTCCTTGGAAGTGACGATGGTTTTCGGGGAGAGCACGGCGGTTTCCAGCTTTGCCAGCAGCCCGATGAAACTGCTCACGCCCGTCGCGCGCGGCAAAAGCGTCTGGGCTTACACGAGCAGCTTCGGTGGCGGCCTCGTCGCGGGCGACCAAACTCAACTCAGCATCAAAGTCAGCGCTGGTGCGCGCTGCTTTCTCGGCACGCAATCCTCGACGAAGGTCTATCGCAATCCCGCCGCGCTGCCCTGCGATCACTCGACGCGCGCGGAAGTGAAGGAAGACTCATTGCTCGTCTTCGCGCCCGAACCGGTGCAAGCCTTCGCCGATTCGCATTACTCGCAACGCCAGGAATTCCACCTCGCGCCTAACGCCGGGCTTGTCCTGCTCGACTGGTTCAGCGCCGGGCGCACCGCGCGCGGCGAGCGCTGGGCGTTCAAACATCTCGAGAGCCGCAACGACATCTTCATCGGCGGTGAACGGGCGCTGGTGGATTCCATTTTGCTCAACTCCGAGGAACTCGCTACGCAGATGGGCCGGTTCAATTGCCTCGCCACCCTGCTGCTCATCGGCCCGGCGATGAAACTGGCGGCGGAAGGTTTGTTGCAACAGATCGCCGCCCGCCCAGTCGAAAAGCGCGCGGCGCTGACGTGTAGCGCGAGTCCCGTTTGCGGTGGTGCGTTACTGCGCGTCGCCGGCGAGGAAGTCGAGACCGTCCGCCGAGAACTGAGTGGACATCTGGCCTTCCTCCGCGACATGCTGGGCGACGATCCGTGGGCGCGGAAATGGTAATCAACCACGGATGAACACGAATAGATACGAATGGGCTTTCGCTGGTAGGGCGCGTCACTCCGTGCGCGCCGAACTTGGCCAGCCAGACGACGGCGCGCACGGAGTGACGCGCCCTACCAGGCCTCGGATTGATTCGTGTTTATCCGTGTTCATCCGTGGTTAAAACATTTTAGGTATGCATTTATCTCCTCGTGAACTCGACAAATTGACGCTGCATCAGGCGGGTTTTCTCGCGCAAAAACGCCTCGCGCGCGGCGTGAAGCTGAACCACCCCGAATCCGTTGCGCTCATCGCCACTGTCTTGCTGGAATTCATCCGCGACGGCAAAAGCGTCGCGGAGTTGATGAACCTTGGCCGCCAGTTGCTCGGACGAAACCAAGTCATGTCCGGCGTGCCCGAAATGATTTACGACGTGCAGGTGGAAGGAACATTCCCCGACGGCTCGAAGCTCGTGACCGTGCATCATCCCATCGCCAGCGAGAACGGAAATCTCGCTCTCGCGCTCCACGGCAGTTTTCTGCCCGTGCCGGATGTTTCCGTTTTCAGACCGATGCCGGAGCGCCGATCTCCAGATCGGCCCGATTCTGACGCCGGGGCGCAACGAGCCGATCTGGAGATCGGCGCTCCGACTCTTGGGGAAAGAATGCTTGCCACACCCGGCGCGTGCGAAATCAAAGACGGCGAGATTGAACTCAACGCCGGTCGCGCCACAGCGGAGCTTCCCGTCACGAATCTCGGCGACCGCCCGATTCAAGTCGGCAGCCACTACCATTTCATCGAGACGAACGCTTCGTTGCAGTTTGATCGCGCCACCGCCTACGGCAAACGCCTCGACATTCCGGCGGGCACAGCGGTTCGTTTTGAGCCCGGCGAAACCAAGACCGTGAAGCTGGTGGAGATCGCCGGCAAGAAAGTCATTCGCGGCGGCAACAACCTCGCAAGCGGCAAAGTTTCCGCCGCCGGAAAGAAAGCCGCGCTGAAGCGGGCAAAACAGAAGAGCTTTGCGAGCATCTGAAGCAGATCGTCATGAATCGTTGCATTGTTATCCTTGGCCTAGTCTTCACGCTCTGTATGGCTGGCTGTGCATCTTTGTCCACCGATCCAAGACTCGTTGGGACTTACGCTGCTGACAATTCGGAGACACTGATCTTCATGCCCGACAGTCGGGTGTTTCACACGCAGATCGTTAATGAAAAAGAGGAGCGACATTTCCTCGGGTATTACGTAAGCGGCAGAAGCAATCCATATCATCTTGGATTCTGTGCTCCCGATACATCCTCGTTCCTGGGAACTTCATTTATGGCAAGCGACGACTTTTCTGTTGTGACGGCAAGTTGGGACAATCTTCGCAAACCAAAAGACTCGTGGCAGGTTACATATCGCAAGACCACCAAAACGAATTAGGACATCCATGAGCCACAAAATGAAACGCGCCCACTACGCCGACATGTTCGGCCCGACCACCGGCGACAAAGTCCGGCTTGGCGACACTTCGCTCATCGCGGAGGTGGAAAAAGATTTCACCGTCTATGGCGACGAATGCAAATTCGGCGGCGGCAAAGTCATCCGCGAAGGCATGGGCCAGGCCGCTGGTGTTGGCGCGAAGGACGCGCTGGATTGTGTCATTACCAACGCGCTCGTTCTCGATTACACCGGCATCTACAAGGCGGACATCGGCATCAAGGACGGTTTGATCTCCGCCATCGGCAAGGCTGGCAATCCCGACATGATGGAGGGCGTCACCAAGGGAATGATCGTTGGCGTCACCACCGAAGTCATCGCGGGCGAAGGATTGATTCTCACGGCGGGCGGACTCGATACACACATTCATTTTATCTGTCCGCAACAGGCACACGAAGCCATCGCGGCCGGTCTGACCACGATGGTTGGCGGCGGCACCGGCCCGGCGGTCGGCACTTGCGCGACGACCTGCACGCCTGCGCCGTTTTATTTCAAGGCGATGTTGCAAGCGGTGGATTCGCTTCCGCTCAACTTCGGTTTCACCGGCAAAGGCAACACCGCGATGCCCGCTGGTTTACCCGAGCAAATTGCCGCTGGCGCAATCGGTCTGAAGCTCCACGAAGACTGGGGCACGACGCCTGCCGCGATTGATTGCTGTCTGAGCATGGCGGACAAGCATGACGTGCAGGTGACGATCCACACGGACACGTTGAACGAATCCACTTTCGTCGAAGGCACGATCGCCGCGTTCAAGGGCCGCACCATTCACACTTATCACAGCGAAGGCGCGGGCGGCGGTCACGCGCCGGACATCATCCGCATCTGCGGCGAGCCAAACGTGCTGCCAAGTTCCACCAACCCAACGCGGCCTTACACGATCAACACGATTGACGAGCATCTCGACATGCTCATGGTCTGTCATCATCTCGATCCGAACCTGCCGGAGGACGTGGCGTTTGCCGAAAGCCGGATTCGCGGCGAAACCATCGCGGCGGAAGATATTCTGCACGACATGGGCGCGATCAGCATGATGAGTTCGGATTCGCAAGCGATGGGCCGCATCGGCGAAGTCATCACGCGCTCGTGGCAGACGGCGGACAAAATGAAGCAACAACGCGGTCGCCTGCCGGAGGAAAAGGGCGACAACGACAACGTCCGCATCAAGCGTTACCTCTCCAAGTACACGATCAATCCTGCGCTCGCGCACGGCATGGCGCACATCATCGGCTCGATTGAAACCGGCAAGCTTGCCGATCTCGTGTTGTGGAAGCCCGCGCTGTTTGGCGCGAAACCGGAGATGGTCGTCAAAGGCGGCGTCATCGCGTGGGCACAGATGGGCGACCCGAACGCGAGCATTCCCACGCCTCAGCCGGTGTTCATGCGCCCGATGTTCGGCGCATTCGGTCGCGCGACGGGCATGACCTCAATTGCGTTCGTCAGCAAGCTCGCGAAGCAAAAGAACGTCGGCAAAACCTACGGCCTGACCAAGCGCGTTGAGGCCGTGAAAGGTTGTCGCAAAGTCGGCAAGAAGGATTTGAAGTGGAACAACGCGATGCCGAAGATCACCGTTGATCCCGAGACGTATGAAGTGCGCGCTGATGGTGAACTACTGACCTGTCAGCCGGCGAAAGTGTTGCCGCTCGCGCAGAGGTATAATCTCTTTTGATTGTAGCAGCCGACGTCAGGAGGCTCTAACTTCATGGCCAAACCGAAGAAAAGAATGAGCCTCCTGATGTCGGCTGCTACAAACGGCAACGCTCGCCCTCACCCCGACCCTCTCCCCCGGGGAGAGGGAGAAAAAGTTTCCGCGTCGCGTCGAAATGGCAGCCCTCGATTGAAGCAAGCCTCTCAGGCGAACGTTGTAAGCGTTGGAGTTGCCAATGGAACGCCCCGAATTTCAGCAGCCACGTCTAAACTTCCCCCTCTCCCGGGGGAGAGGGCCGGGGTGAGGGCGGACGTCGCACCAATCGCCACTTCAACCACGAACGGAAAAGCCGCTGAAGCGGCTCACGGCGCTCCCGAACAAAACACCGGGCTGAAGCCCGGTGCTAATGAGAGTCCGAATTGGAAAGCTTCTGATTTCCTCGTCTGGCAACTGATGGACTCCGCCTTTCCGACGGGTGGGTTTGCGCATTCCGCCGGGCTGGAAGCCGCGTGGCAACACGGCGAGGTGCGGGGACGGGTCGAGCTTTTGGCATTTGTGGAAACCAGCCTGAATCAACTCGGGCATGGCTACCTACCCTTCGTCATGGCGGCGTTTGCTGCGCCGGACAAGCTCGCCGAGTTCGATAAACTCTGCGCTGCCTTCACGACGAATCATGTCGCCAACCGCGCCAGCCGCGCGCAAGGCCGGGCGTTTCTCACGGCGGTGGAGCGCGTGTTCCCGGAGCGCCGATCTCCTGATCGGCTCGGCGGCGAAGGTCATGCTCAACGAGCCGATCTGGAGATCGGCGCTCCGTTCGCGCACTTCGCCCCCGTGTTCGGCGCGTGTTTGCGGCAACTCGACATTTCCCGGGAAACCACGGCGCGGATGTTTTTCTTCAACCACCTTCGCAGTGTGCTGGCGGCGGCGGTGCGGTTGAACATCACCGGGCCGATGGAGGCGCAGGTGTTGCAGCACAAACTCTCGGCCAAAGCCGAACTCGTCCGGCAAAAGTGTGAAACCCTGATGTTGGAGCAAATCGCCCAGACCGCGCCGCTGCTCGACCTGTGGCAAGGCGCACAGGACCGGCTTTACTCGCGGTTGTTTCAAAGTTGAAACGCGCTGGCTGACCAGACACGGAAAGCGGCGCTGAAGCTGCCGCAGTCCAGACGCTTCGCGAGGTTTCACAAACGCGGAGCGTCTGGAGTGCGATGGCTTCAGCATCGCTCCTGGCGTGACGTCACCAGACAGCAACCTTCCTTGCCCGCCTTTGGTCAGGGTGGGTAATTCCAGCCAAGCCAAACCACCTCGCGCGGTTCGGCGGCATCACTTCACCCACAGCCATCCTTCGTATCGTGTTGATTTCAGTGGGGTTTTTGATGTCCGTTGAAATTGGCATGGTGCTTTTCCTTCGACGGCAAACGACATGCTTGAAGTCAGTTGTTGAACCGGACCAACCCAGTCCTTCGGTCACGCCTGCCACCGGCTTGGATTTTTGCTGTCCTGGCGGTGGGAGGAATCTTGTCGCTGGCGCTCTTCGCCACGATTCGCGGCTGGGAACGGCGCGAACTGGAAAAACGCGCCGCCGATCTCGCGCACGAGCAGGCGGAGAAACTTCAGGTCGCCGTCCTGCGTTCCATGGAAGTGCTGCATTCCATCGCCGCGCTCCACACCTTGCACGGCGGGATGATGCCGGGCCAATTCCAGCAATTTGTCCAGCCCACGCTCACCCGGCAGCCAGAACTTCAGGCGTTGTCATGGAATCCAGTCGTGCCCGCTGCGAACCGGAGCGAGGTGGAAACCGCTGCCCGCACTGAGGGCCTCACCCAATTTCAATTCTGCGAGAAAGACCTCGCAGGTCATTTGATCCCAGCGCGCGCGCGCGACTTTTACGTACCCGTTCGTTTCATTGAACCGTTGGAACGCAACCGCGCCGCGCTGGGCTACGATCTCGCGTCGGATGAATGCCGGCGGCTTTCATTGGAGCAAGCGCGCGATTCGGGCAAGCCCGTCGCCACCGCGCCGATTCAACTCGCGCAAGGGCCAGACAATCAAGCGGGCTTTCTCGTCCTGCTCCCGGTTTATCACAGCGACCTGCCACCCACGACCATCGCCGAGCGACAACGACATCTGCGTGGCTTCGCCGTGG
This sequence comes from uncultured Bifidobacterium sp., assembly GCA_964594985.1. GTDB lineage: Bacteria > Verrucomicrobiota > Verrucomicrobiia > Limisphaerales > JADLHS01 > JADLHS01. The sequence continues at coordinate 135,591 of CAZQNQ010000006.1, read as the reverse complement.
CGGTGTTCCGTGTGAATGATCTCGTCGCGCAATTCTTTCACGAGTTGAAAGCCAAAGGCATCGAGGCCGCGCTTTACGACCAATCACGCCAAGGACAATTGCTCTACGCGGAAAAGTCCTTTGCCCAGGCCGGCGACAGCATTCCCCTGGAAATCGCCGGGCGCCAATGGGCGCTGGCCTTTCAGGCATTGCCCGAATTCGCGGCGTCCGCGTCGCATTATCAATCCTGGCTGGTGCTCTCCGGCGCGCTGGCCTTCACGCTTTTGGCGACGGCCTACCTTTACGGAGGCTGGCGCCGCACGATGGAAATCGCCGCCGTCAACGCGGCGTTGCAGGAGGAAGTAGCCGTGCGTCAGCGTGCCGAAGCCGCCGCTGACAAGGCAAACCAGGCGAAGTCCGATTTCCTAGCCAGCATGAGCCATGAAATCCGCACACCGCTGAACGCCATCCTCGGTTATACGCAACTCATGCAGCGCGACGCCAGTCTGCCGCCCGAACAACAAGACGCCGTCGGCGGCATCAGCGCGAGCGGTCAACACTTGCTCGGCTTGATCAACGAGATTCTGGACCTCTCGAAGATCGAAGCGGGCCGGATGGAGTTGCAGCCGGTGAATTTTGATTTGGCCATGCTCGGCAACGGGCTGGCCGCCACGTTTCGTCCCCTGTGCGCGCAGAAGAAAATCCGGTTCCGGCTGGAAGTGGATGCGACGCATCCCACCGCCGTCCGTGGTGACGAAGGGAAACTCCGGCAGGTGCTCATCAATCTCGTCGGCAATGCGGTCAAATTCACCAACGCCGGCGAAGTCTGTCTGCGCATCCAGCCGACCGTTGGCGACCGCTGGCGTTTTGAAGTGATTGATACCGGCCTCGGCATTCCCGAGGACGAACGCACGGGCATCTTCAAGCCGTTTCATCAAGGCAGCGGCGCGCAGCATCAGGGCGGCACGGGCCTCGGCCTCGCGATTGCGCAGCGACAGGTGGAACTGCTCGGCGGCAAACTGGACTTGGAATCCGAGCGTGGGATTGGCTCGTGTTTTCACTTTGAACTGCCGCTGTCATCCGCAACCGACACGGTGGAAAAGGTTTCGGCGCGCGTGCTGCGGCTCGCGCCGGGACATAGCGTTTGTGCGCTGGTAGTGGATGACAACCGGGAGAATCGCGATGTGCTGGGACGGATGTTGCAGGCGGTGGGCTGTAAGGTTCTGTTTGCGACGAATGGCGAGGAAGCGGTGCGATGTTTTCGCGGGGCTTCCGATCCTTCGGAGCACCGATCTCCAGATCGGCCCGGGACCGTGACACTTCAGGAACTGGCCGATCTGGAGATCGGCGCTCCGGGGATAGCGGGCCCGCCGATAATTGTCTTCCTTGATCTCCTGATGCCGGGGGTGAACGGCACGGAAACGGCGCGGAGGATTCTCATGGAAAGCAGCGGGGCCGCGCCGAAAATCATCGCGCACACGGCTTCCGCGCTGACGCGGCATCGCGAAGAGGCCCGCGCCGCAGGCTGCGTGGACTTCATCGCCAAACCATTCGAGGCGGAGAAACTTTACGAATGTCTGGAGCGGCATCTTGGTGTTTGCTTCGAGCGCGAAACTTTGGTTGAGCCTCCGCCATCGGCGAACAGCGCAGTGGCGAGCGTTCATTTGCCGGAAGAATTGAGTGCGCGACTGATGGTCGCCGCGGAACTGCACAGCACCACGGCGCTCAAAGCTTGTTTGCAGGAATTGCGCGCGGGCGGCCCCGACGCCCAGCGGCTGGCCGAGGAAATCCGGCAATTGATGCGGTGCTACGACATGGATGGCATCCAGCGGTTGCTGACACGGGTGGCGACAGCGCAAAACTCCGGGCAACCGACGAACGCATGAAACAACGTCCAACAGGCAGCGAATTGAAACGACCCCTCACCCCTTCCCTCTCCCCATCGGATGGGGAGAGGGTGGCCGTCAGGCCGGGTGAGGGGAATCCGGTTGCGCCAATAATTTGGCAGACCTGTTTGAAAGTTGAGCGTTGGACGTTGGCCGTTGGATGTTTCCCCCTTCCCTGATTATGCCGGCAGCCTCCCCACGCGCGGAAAAGATCCTGCTGGTGGACGATGTCCCGGCCAATCTTTCCGTGCTCACTTTGGCGTTGGAGCCGGAGGGCTATGAGGTTTTTGCCGCCCAAAACGGCGCGGCGGCGCTCAAGGTCGCGGCGAAAGCCCGGCCGGACTTGATCCTGCTCGACATCATGATGCCGGAACTGGACGGCTTCGAGACCTGTCGGCGACTGAAGGAGAACGAAGCGACGCGCGACATCCCCGTGATCTTCATCACGGCGCGCAATGAGATGGAAAGCGTGGTAGCAGGCTTTCGCACGGGTGGCGTGGATTACGTGGTGAAGCCGTTTCAAGCGGACGAAGTGCTGAGTCGCGTGAAAACCCATCTGCGATTAAGCCGGCTCACCCGCGAACTGTTGGAAAAGAACCACGCGCTCGAAGCGGAAATCAAACGCCGCGAACAGGCGGAAACCGAGTTGCGTCAGGCGGATGACAAGCTGGCCGCGTTCTCCGACCTGGAGGCGGCGCGCGGCAACATCAGCGGGTTGATCGGCACCAGCGCGAAGTTGCGAACGATCGTTGAAGAAATCCGCAAGCTCTACAATTTCGCCAACACCAGCGTGCTCATCACCGGCGAAAGCGGCACAGGCAAGGAACTGGTGGCGCGCGCGATCCATTTCGGCAGCACGCGCGCCAAAGGCACGTTCGTGCCGGTGAACTGCGTGGCGATTCCCTCGGAACTGGCGGAATCCATTCTGTTCGGTCACGTCAAAGGCGCGTTCACCGGCGCGACGGCGGATCGCAAGGGCTGTTTTGAACTCGCGGACGGCGGCACGCTGTTTCTCGACGAGATCGGCGACATGCCGTTGGGCTTGCAGGTGAAATTGCTGCGCGTGCTTGAAGATGGTTGTGTGATGCCGGTCGGCGCATCCGAGCCGCGGCAGGTGGACGTGCGTGTGATCGCCGCCACAAATGCCGATCTGGATGCGCGCATCAACGCCGGGACATTTCGCGCAGACCTGTATTTCCGGCTGGCGCGTTACACAGTAACCACGCCACCGCTGCGCGAACGGCTCGAAGACGTGCCGTTGCTCGCCGCGCATTACCTGAAAGTTTTCGCCGCCGAGATGGGGCAACAACCGCCCGGGTTGAGCCGCGAGGTCACCGCAGCGCTCAAGACTTACGCGTATCCCGGGAACATCCGCGAGTTGAAGAACATCATCGAGCGGGCGTTGATCCAGAGCGGCGGGGAAACCATCCTGCCCGAGCATCTGCATCTGCAACGCAGCGGCACCGCGCCACTCGCGCTCATCAATCCTTCCCCGAAGAAAGATTTTGCGGCCACGCTGCCGTTGAATCTGGCGGAGGCGGAGGACGTGTTGATCCAACGCGCGCTCGACGAGACCGGCGGGAACATCGCCGAGGCGGCGCGGTTGCTGGGCGTGCATCGCACGCGCATCTACCGGAAGCTGGCGCAAGAGGAAACACCGACGGGTTGAAGTGTTTCAAGTGTGCTGCGGACGACATGTGAAACAGTTTCAGAGGAGGACGGAAACCGGGCGGCGATGGAAACAGGCTGCTAACATTGGTGGTTTTAAGCGGAGGCGGGGATGGCACAGGGTTGGCTAAGGGTTCAGCGTCAGGAAACCGAACCCGTGTTTTCAACCCTTATGAAAATGAACGAACCCCAAACCTATTCCTATTCCCCTGCTGATTCCAAATCCTCTACTTCCAGTCTCGCTTCCCGCTACGTGCTCGGCGCGCTGGCGGCTCTCGCCCTCCCGGCAATCACCTCGGTCGCCCAGGCTGAAGATGCCCCTCCGTCACGTTCCCACGCGCTGGTGAACTTCGAGTTCTCGGACAAATACCTCACCCCGCGCGGCATGCTGGTGCAGAACGAGGGGCTGGTCTTCCAGAACCTGATTCTCGGCTTTTTTAATCTCTATGGCAGCGACAGCTTCAGCGCCACGCTGGTCGGCGGCATCTGGAATTGTTACGGCACGAGCAAGCTCCCGGACAACAACGGCCAGCCGACGTCGTGGTATGAAATTGATCCCATCGCCGGCATGTCGTTCGGGATCGGCAAGAACCTCACCCTGGACATCACGTACACGGCGTTCAACATGCAGATCTTCAACATCCCCTTCTCCGAACACCTGGAAACCAAGTTGAGCTTCAAGGACGCCGATTTCCTCGGAAACTTCGCCCTGAGTCCCTATATCATCTTTTGGAAGGAACTGCATAACAAAGCCGTCTCCAGCACGGACGCCAACCCGGACGAAAGTTTCTACTTCGATATCGGCATCGCGCCGTCCTACACCTTCAAGGACCTCGGCCTCAAACTGGAATTGCCCTGCCGGGTGTTGACGGCGGATAGCAGTTTTTACGGCACCGGCGCGGGCAGTCACTCCGCCATCGGTCTCTACGAACTCGGCGTCAAAGCCTCCATGCCCATGAAGTTCATGCCGGCTGGCTACGGCAGTTGGAGCACGCATCTGGGCGTGAAATACATGGATTTCGTGGACGACAACCTGATCGCCACGCAGGGCCGCTCCGACACGTGGCAGGTCTATGGCGGCATCACGACCTTCTTTTGAACCAATCGCAACCCTGACCGAACCGAAACCATGCAGCCGAACACCGACCAGATCAACGCAGAGACGCGGAGAACGCGGAGAGACGCAAAGATTTCCCCGAACAAATCCCTTTCCCGGACGGTGTGCTGCCCGCATCCGTTTTCCGCTCTGCGTTTCTCTGCGGCCTTTGCGCCTCCGCGTTTTTCTCGTCGGATTTCACGGCTTAACTCCCATCTCGCCACGCATGAAACGCCACGTTGAAGCCGATCCGTATCCCTGGCCTTACAACGGCGAACTTCGCCCGGACAACACCGTCTTCCTCGTCATTGACATGCAGACGGATTTTTGCGGGCCGGGCGGCTATGTGGACAAGATGGGTTACGATCTAACCCTGACGCGCGCGCCCATCGGGCCGATTCAGAACGTCCTGAATGCGGCGCGCGCGAAGGGGTATCACATCATGCACACCCGCGAGGGCCATCGTCCCGACTTCGCGGATCTGCCCGAAAACAAACGCTGGCGCAGCCAACGCATCGGCGCGGGCATCGGTGATCCCGGCCCGTGCGGCAAAATCCTGATCCGCGGCGAGAGTGGCTGGGACATCATTCCCGAACTCCAGCCGCTGCCCGGCGAAACCATCATTGATAAACCGGGCAAGGGTTCGTTCTACGCCACCGACCTCGACATGCTCCTGCGCCGGAAAAAAATCCAGAACGTCGTGCTTGCGGGCATCACGACGGATGTGTGCGTCCACACCACGATGCGCGAGGCGAACGACCGCGGCTACGAATGCTTGATGCTTTCCGACTGCACCGGCGCGACCGATCACGGCAATTACCTCGCCGCCCTCAAGATGATCAAGATGCAAGGCGGCGTCTTCGGCGCGGTGGCGGACTCGAAGGCGTTCATCACCACGATTCAACAAAATGGAACAACGTAGAACCAATTTGGCGACCTCAATGAAACACACGGAGCAAGGATGCTCCGTGAACCCGCGGGCAAGATGCCCGCGTTACGACGTAGCGCAGGCATCTCTGCCTGCGGGTTCTGGCGGCATCCCTGCCGCCAGTTCCGTCCCACTGAAACGCTGAACGATTTATGAAAACCAACGGCACATTCAAAGTTGAAGCCGAACCCTACGAGTTTGAATTCGCTGCCGACGCGTGCGCGCTGCTCATCATTGATATGCAGCGCGATTTTCTTGAGCCGGGTGGCTTCGGTGAAATGCTCGGCAATGACGTCTCCCAACTGCGCGGCGCGATTGAGCCGAACAAAAAGCTGCTCGCCACGTGGCGCACTCGCGGCTGGAACGTCATCCACACCCGCGAAGGCCATCGGCCTGATCTCGGCTGTTTGCCGCCCGCAAAGAAGATTCGCGGTCGCAGCCCCACCACCATCGGCGACAAAGGTCCGATGGGCCGCATCCTCGTTCGCGGTGAATCCGGCCACGACATCATCCCCGAACTCTATCCGCAGTTCGGCGAAGCGGTGATTGATAAGCCGGGCAAAGGTGCGTTCTACGCCACCGACCTGCACGCCATCCTGATGAATCGCGGCATCAAGCAACTCATCGTCACCGGCGTGACCACGGAAGTTTGCGTCAACACCACTGTGCGCGAAGCGAATGACCGCGGTTACGACTGCCTCGTGCCGTCAGACTGCGTCGGCTCGTACTTTCCCGAGTTTCAAGAGATGGGCTTGAAGATGATCAAGGCCCAGGGCGGCATCTTCGGCTGGGTGTCGCATTCGGACAAAATTCTGGAGGCGTTGAGATGAGACTGCTGCTGAAAGAGTGTGTCGTCGCTCGCCCTCACCCCGGCCCTCTCCCCCGGGGAGAGGGGGAAGCTATTGGACGCCTCACAACGCTCGAACAATCTTTGTGCTCTCGCCGTCTCCATTCACTTTCCCGAAAGCCGTCAAACAACCGACCAACTCACAAATTCACCCAGTGCTGCCGAGCGTTTTCCCCTCTCCTGGAGGAGAGGGCCGGGGTGAGGGCGAGCGTTGCACAAACTGACATCCTTCCGCAAGCCACGCGTCACCCCACCAAATCGAAACACGCCGTGCCGGAGGCCGACGCTCCACTTTCCCCACCGTCAACTCGCCTCACAAACCCTGAACCCTTGAACCTATGAACTCGACCTTCAAGCCTAAAATCTGGGTGCCCGGAGACTGGAACGCCTTCTTCGGCTTCGGCACGAACATCCTCGTCAACCTGCTCACGCTCACCGCGCTGTTGCGGTTCGTGTTGAAGATGCCCGACGACATCGTCTTCGGGAAAATCCTGCCCGCGACGGGTCTGATGCTCTGCCTGTCCACCATGTATTACGCGTGGCTGGCGTATCGGCTCGCCAAGAAAACGGGCCGCACCGATGTGTGCGCCCTGCCCTCCGGCATCAGCGTGCCGCACATGTTCATCGTGGTGTTTGTGATCATGCTGCCCATCACGCTCAAGACCGGCGACCCGATCAAAGGCTGGGAAGCGGGGCTGACCTGGGTGTTCATCCAGAGCTTCGTGCTGATGATCGGCGGTTTCGTGGGAAACCTCGTCCGCAAAATCACCCCGCGCGCCGCGCTGCTCGGCACGTTGGCCGGGGTTTCAATCACCTTCATCTCCATGCGGCCCGCCCTGCAAATGTTCATGACGCCCGTCATCGGCATCACTTGTTTTGCCATCATCATGTTGAGCTGGTTTGGCGGCGTGAAATTTCGCGGCATCCCGGCGGGGCTGGTGGCGATTGCCGTCGGCACCTTGATCGCGTGGGGTTCGACGGCGTTCGGTCTTAACTTCGGCGGCCTGAGCCTGCAAGGCCTGACGGATTCGGTCGCCAACTTCGGTTTCCATATTCCGCTGCCGGTGTTCGGCCACGTCTTCGGCGGATTTGAATTCCTTGGCATCCTGCTCGTGACGGCGATCCCGTTCGGTATCTACGATCTTGTCGAGGCCATTGATAACGTCGAGAGCGCGGAAGTGGCCGGCGATGCTTATCCGACCACGCGCGTGCTGACGGCTGACGGCGTCGTGAGCTTGATCGGTTGCGTGATGGGCAATCCGTTCATCAACGCCGTTTACATCGGCCACCCGGGCTGGAAGGCGATGGGCGGCCGCATCGGTTATTCCGCAGCCACGGGCGTGTTCGTAATCATACTCTGTTGGCTCGGCACCATTTCAGTGATGTTGGCGCTGATCCCCGCGGTGGCCATCCTGCCAATCCTGCTCTACATCGGCATGTTGATCGGCTCGCAGGCATTCCAGGAAACTCCGAAGAGCCACGCGCCCGCCGTCATCCTCTCGCTCGTGCCGCACATGGCGGCGTGGGCCATCGTGGCCATCAATGGCGCGCTCGCCGCCTCTGGAACATTTATCCATGCGCTGACTCCTGAGCAGACGGCCGAACTGATGAGCAAGATGGCGAACGAAGGCGTGCTCTACAACGGCCTGCATGTGCTGGGCGGCGGCTCAATCCTCGGCGGCCTCGTGCTCGGCGCGATCGCGGCCTACATCATTGATCGGAAATTCATGTATGCGGCAAGCTTCGCGCTGGCAGGGGCAATCATGACGTTCTTCGGGTTCATGCACGGCGAAAAGATCGGCGTGGCGCAAACGCCCGTCGTCGCGGTGAGTTATCTCATCATGGCGGGGATCTTTGCCGCGTGCGCGAAATTTGCGGTGGTGGCTCCGAAGCCGGCGGAAGCGCCGATTCACGGCGAGGCCTCGCCCGCGTAATGTCCGTTGTGTTGGGCGTGGAGGGTGGTGGCAGCGAACTGGGTAGTTGCCGCCACCCTTTCATTTGAATCGCATTTTGGCAGCCCAGACTTTCGCCTGCCATTGCATCCTGTTAAATCAAGTTCATGGCAAATGACTCCGAGCGGGTTCTTAAACTCACCGACCTCTTCCAGGTCTCCGGCTGGCAACACAAATTGCCGTGGAAACCCTTCTCTGATGGCGTGGATATTTACCGCCTCTATGGCGACGGCGAAACCGGTCCGACCGCCGCGTTGCTGCGGTTCCGTCCCGGCGGACGTGTCCCACTCCACGAACATACCGGCTACGAACACATCTTCGTCCTCTCGGGCGAACAGGTGGATGAAGTCAGCAAAGCCGAGACCGGCGCGCTCATCATCAATCCCCCCGGCACCAGTCACAGCATCCTCAGCCAGAACGGCTGCATCGTGCTCGCGATCTACGAGAAGCCGGTAAAATTTCTGAAGCCTGTCGAGTGAAACTGATTCCGGCAAACGCAGAGGCGCAGAAGCCGCGGAGAGTCGCTGAGACTAAGCCGGAACGATGCCGTCAAATCGTGGCCGGACCGCGGGCTTCAGCCCGCTTCAACATGACTGGATCGCAACGCGTGGAGTTACTTGGGACGCACTGCTTGGTTTTAGCGCTGAAGCGACGTAAACGTCGCGCTCCGCTCTGCGTTCTCTGCGCCTCTGCGTTTATCCGACCACGCACTGCTTCACCATGAGCCAATCCGCTGAAAAAGTCCTGCTCGCCGTCAACGGCACGTTGATGCGCGGCCTCGAACTCAATCCCAACATGCTCGCCGTCGGCGCGACCTTTGTGCGCGAGGCGCAAACCGAACCCGCCTATCGCCTCTGGACCATCAACGACCGCCATCCCGCGATGGTGCGTGTCAAAACCGATGGCATGTCTGTGGCTGCCGAAATCTGGGCCGTGCCGCCAGAGGGCTTGGCGTCCATTCTCCTGAAAGAGCCACCCGGCTTGAGCATCGGCAAAGTGAAACTCGCGGACGGCACGGAAGTTTTGGGCGTGCTCGGCGAACCAATCTTGTGCGAAGGGCAAAAAGAGATTACATCGTTCGGCGGTTGGCGGGCGTATAAAGCAAGCTAGCCTGATTGCGGACGGTGGATTTCGACTGAGCTGGTAGGGCGCGTCACTCCGTGTGCGCCGTCGTCTGGCTGGCACAAACGGCGCGCACGGAGTGACGCGCCCCACCATCCAAGGTTTGCCAAGATAAAAGCGATGCAACGCCGGCCCTGAAACCAATGACACACAAAATCCTTTTGCACCTGCACCCGCACGGCGGCGGACATTCCCACGCCGACAGCCCCGGACATTTTCACGAGCGCGAACTCCCGCTCGACCGCGATTTCAAAAAACGTGCCTTCACCGTCGGCGTCGGCGGGCCGGTGGGCAGCGGCAAAACTGCGTTGATGTTGCAACTCTGCCTGAAGCTGCGCGACAAGATGAACATCGCGGCGGTAACTAATGACATCTTCACCAAGGAAGACGGCGAATTCCTGACCAAGCATGGCGCTCTGCCCGCCGAACGGATTCGCGCGGTGGAAACCGGCGGCTGCCCGCACGCCGCGATCCGCGAGGACATCTCTTCAAATCTGCTCGCGCTCGAAGAACTGCACGCCAAGTTCAAGCCGCAACTGCTCTTCATCGAATCGGGCGGCGACAACTTGGCGGCGTGTTTCAGTCGCGAGCTGGCGGACTTCACGATCCAGGTCATTGATGTTTGCGGCGGCGACAAGATTCCGCGCAAGGGCGGCCCGGGCATCACGCAGACCGACCTGCTCGTCATCAACAAGACGGACCTGGCGGCAGGCGTGGGTGCCGACTTGAAGGTGATGGAAAGTGACACCAAGAAGATGCGCGGCAACGGGCCGTTTGTCTTTGCGCAGGTAAAGCACGGCGTCGGCGTGGATGAGATCATCCGCCACATCATCCATTCGTGGCAGCACGCCACAGGTGTGAAGCACTGACGCCCGGAGCGCCGAGCACCGCCTCGGCCAGTTCCAGAACTTTCACCGAGCCGAGACAGTGCTCGGCGCTCCTTCACCGCTGCTCGACCTTGTAGCCCTTGGCGGTCAGCAATTCCACCACGCTGTCCTTGCCGACCAGGTGGCCCGCGCCCACCACGACCAACACGTCCTTCTCGCCCTTCAGAAATTGCTCGCACTTTGCGATCCACGCACGGTTGCGATCCAGCAGCAGCTTCTTGTGCATCAGTGGATATTCGCGGAAGGAATCGAGCAACAATTTATCCAGCGCTTTGGTGTCGCCGGTGAGCCATGCTTTTTCCAACAGTCCGATCTGTTTCTTCCAGACATCCATGTCCCGCAAGGCCTGGCCCAGAAACTCCTCCGATTCCTTGTCCGTCAGACTGGTGAACAGTTCGGCTTGAAAGTCGGGTGTCTCAAAATGGTCAAGCGCCTTCTGGTCTTCGTTGGCGCGGGAGAAAAAATGTTTATCCACGCCGTTCTGCACATCGAAGCCCATCTTCTGCAATTCCAGCACCACAATGGTCATCGCCGCCATCCACGGCTTGAACTGGTTGATCATCTCCACGCTCAACAGGGAGTTTTGCAGATTGGACGCCAGCAACGAATACATGGCCGGCGACAGATTCTTTTTCAACGACTCGCCCTCGGGATACGTCGCCTTGCCCATGAGTTTCATGGCGAATGCGGGCGACTCCAACACCTTCATGTCCGTCTCAAACACCAGCACGGACGCTTGCTTGTAGGCCGCTTCGATTTCCGGCGCGAGTGGATACATGTCGTCTTTCATGACGTGCATCGAGCCGAGCAGGAACACGGTGTTGGTCTTGCCCTTCACTTCCCAGAGACAATGCTTCGTGGCTTTGTTGGTGGAAACGACCGGTGCGGCAGGCGCAGGCGTTTGGGCAAACGCGCTGATGACGTTGAATCCAATGAAAACAGAAACAACGAAGAGACGGAGCAGTTTCATGGGCGAAGAGTAGCCAGGCGGCGAATGGTGGCGAGAGGAAAATCGGCGCTCGACAAAAGCGGTGCTAAAGTCACCGCAGTCCAGACGCTATCGCGTTCACCATGCGCCACCAATCGGCGCGAAGCGTCTGGACTGCGGCGCGTTTACCGCCGCTTTTCCACTGCGCAATGAACACCACTCAGCGGAGCGCCGAGTACCGTCTCGGCCAGTGTTGGAACTATCGCCGAGCCGAGACGGTGCTCGGCGCTCCGCGAAACAAAAAAGCCCGGTCAGTTTCCTGACCGGGCTCTGAATTATCGGTTCCTCCGTTCGGCAAAGTCGCGGCGTTACGGCATCCGATCAGCGCAGCGCTGAATGGTGGCCGTCCGCCAGGACCTTAGTAGCCGCCCATGCCGCCCATGTCCGGGCCGCCATGACCGCCGCCGCCGGGCGCGGGCTTGTCCTTCTCCGGAAGCTCGGTGATCAAGCATTCCGTGGTCAGGAGCAGGCCGGAGATCGAGGCCGCGTGCTGGAGCGCGCTGCGGGTGACCTTCTTCGGATCAACCACACCGGCTTTGACGAGGTCTTCGAATTCGCCCGTGGCGACGTTGTAACCTTCGTTGCCCTTGGCCTTCTTGACCTTGTCAACGATGACGCTGCCTTCCACACCGGCGTTCGCCGAGAGCGCGCGGAGCGGGGCTTCCACGGCGCGGCGGATGATGCCGACACCGATCTGTTCGTCTTCGTTCGCACCCTTCGTGGCTTCGATGGCCGCGATGCAGCGGATGAGCGCCACACCACCACCAGCCACGATGCCTTCTTCGACGGCCGCACGGGTCGCGTGCAACGCGTCTTCCACGCGGGCTTTCTTTTCCTTCATTTCGGATTCGGTCGCGGCGCCGACGTTGATGACGGCCACGCCACCGGCGAGTTTCGCCAGACGTTCCTGCAACTTCTCGCGATCGTAGTCGCTTGTGGTCTCGGCGATCTGGCGGCGGATTTGATTCACGCGGCCCTGGATTTCCGAGGACTTGCCGTTGCCTTCAACGATGGTGGTGTTCTCTTTGTCCACCACCACGCTCTTGGCGCGGCCGAGGTCTTCGAGACCGATGCTCTCGAGCTTGATACCGAGATCTTCGGTGATGCACTTGCCACCGCAGAGAACCGCGATGTCTTCCATCATGGCTTTGCGACGGTCGCCGAAGCCGGGGGCTTTGACGGCGCAAACATTGATCGTGCCGCGGAGCTTGTTCACGACGAGAGTCGCGAGCGCTTCGCCTTCGACTTCTTCCGCGATGATCAAGAGCGGCTTGCCGAGCTTGGCAACCTTCTCGAGGATCGGGAGCAGGTCCTTCAGCGAGCTGATTTTCTTTTCGTAGTTCAGGATGTAAGCGTCTTCCAGCTTGCATTCCATGCTCTCGGCGTTGGTGACGAAGTACGGGGAGAGGTAGCCCTTGTCGAACTGCATACCTTCGACCACGTCGAGCGTCGTCTCGATGGACTTCGCTTCTTCCACGGTGATGGTGCCGTCCTTGCCGACCTTGTCCATCGCATCGGCGATGATGTTGCCGATCGTGTCGTCCCAGTTGGCGGAAACGGTCGCGACCTGCTTGATCTCTTCCTTGTCCTTGACCTTCTTGGCGATCTTGTCGAGGTGACCGACGGCGGATTCCACGGCCTTGTTGATGCCGCGTTGAATGCCGATCGGGTTCGCACCGGCGGTGACGAACTTCAAGCCTTCGCGATAAATCGCTTCAGCCAGAACCGTCGCCGTCGTGGTGCCGTCACCGGCGTTGTCGCTGGTCTTGCTCGCGACTTCGCGAACCATCTGGGCGCCCATGTTTTCGTACGGGTCTTCCAGTTCGATTTCCTTCGCCACCGTCACACCGTCCTTGGTGACCGTGGGGGAACCGAATTTTTTGTCGAGGACGACGTTGCGGCCTTTCGGTCCGAGCGTGGCGACGACGGCACGGGAGAGCTTGGAAACACCGCGCAGGATGGCCTGACGCGCTGCTTCATCGAACAATAATTGTTTTGCTGCCATATAATTTCTTTAGTTTCTAGTTTGGTTAATTTTGTCGTTGGTAGGGCGGGCAGTCCCCTGCACGCCGCGGCGCGCACGGAGTGACGCGCCCTACCTAGTTTGATTAGTTCAGGATCGCGACGAGGTCATCGGAACCAAAAATCTTGTATTCCTTGCCGTCGAGTTTGATTTCCGTGCCGCCGTATTTGGAGACGAGCACGCGATCGCCGACTTTGACTTCAAAGGCGATCTTCTTGCCGTCGTCGCCGGTTTTGCCGGTGCCGAGGACGCGGACGATGCCTTCCTGCGGTTTTTCCTTGGCGGAATCGGGGATGATGATGCCGCCCTTTTTGGTTTCTTTTTCTTCGACCGCTTCCACGAGGATGCGATCTCCGAGGGGTTTGATGTTCAGTGCCATAGTTTGTTTTGTCTGGTTTGTGTTAACTGCTTAATTAACTCCCGCCGCCCGAGCGGAGGGAAAAGTTTAGTTCATTGAATCTGCCGAAAAGAGTAGCCGCCCTCTTTAATGTAAAAATTAAAGTAATCACCTTTGGACGACGCATTCAATAACCCCGAATATCGTTCGGAAGGAACGTTCGCATACTGATAAATAGTTCCATTCAAAAATTCGACCTCCAGTGTCCGGCTTGCAACCTCGTAGCCGACTGAAGCTAAATTTGATGATGAAACTGGAGTCCGAGACATAATCATTTAACTCCCGCGAGTTGGGTCAAATTCTGCAAAAAGAAACTAAGCGCACCCTTGATCAACTCTTCCCGCTTTGGCAGATAATCTTTGATGCTTGGCTTAATTGTCTTATCGAAAGCAGTCACGACTTGCGACGTCACATCTTCACCGTTTTCTCGAAGCATTGCCTCAATCCGTATGTGATATTGATCACCAAAAATGCGGCTCGTTTTGTCATCGCCGTGCTTTAACTGATTATTGAAATTCCAGAAGTCATGAACAAACCGATCTTCCTCAAGGCGCAGAATTTTGAGCTTTTTTAGATTTTGTTTCTTGAGAGAAACGCCATCTACAAAAAAAGGTTGGTCTTCGCGGAACGGAAGAACAACCTCATCCATCAAACGGCCAAACGACAATTTCTGCATGATTAACGGACGGTCAAAACCCTCCGCTTCCGCATAAATAGCGAATGTCTCTGGCTTCTGTGGATTTGTGGCCGTTGCCATTGTTATCGTTGTGCTTAACGAAACACGGTGACTTATTTCTTCTCGTCCACGACTTCGGCGTCAATGATCGGACCTTCGTCCTTCTTCTTGTCGTCGGACTTGGCTTGCTCGCCGCCAGCATCGCTGCTGCCGGTTTGTGTGCCGCTGGCCTTGGCCTGTTCCGCCGCTTTCTTGTAAAGCTCGGTGCTGACGGCCTGCCAGGTTTCGTTCAGCTTCTCGCTGGCGGTTTTGATCGCGGCGGCATCGCTGCCCTTGAGCGCTTCCTTCACCGCGCCCACGGCGTCTTCGATCTTCTTCTTGTCGTCGCCGGAAATCTTGTCCGCGCTTTCCTTGAGCATCTTCTCGGTGCGATAGACGGCGTTGTCGGCTTCGTTGCGCGTCTCGACTTCTTCGCGCTTGGCCTTGTCCTCGTCGGCGTGGGCTTCGGCGTCCTTGCGCATCTTCTCGACTTCGTCCTTCGAGAGACCGCTGCTGGCCGTGATGGTGATCTTCTGTTCCTTGCCCGTGCCGAGGTCTTTCGCCCCGACGTGCAGGATGCCGTTCGCATCAATGTCGAACGTCACTTCGATCTGCGGCACGCCGCGCGGCGCGGGCGGAATGTCCGTGAGCTGGAACTTGCCGATGGATTTGTTGTCGCGGGCAAATTGGCGTTCGCCCTGGAGCACGTGGATTTCCACGCCGGGCTGATTGTCGCTGGCGGTGGAGAAAATTTCCGATTTGCGCGACGGGATCGTGGTGTTGCGCTCGATCAACTTGGTGAATACGCCGCCCGTTTGGGCTGTGCCGAGCGTCTCGATGCCGAGCGACAGCGGGGTCACGTCGAGCAAGAGCACGTCTTTCACTTCGCCCTTGAGCACGCCGCCCTGGATGCCGGCGCCGATGGCGACGACTTCGTCCGGGTTCACGCCTTGATGCGGAGTCTTGTTAACCAACTTGTGCGCGGTTTCAACCACACGCGGCATCCGGGTCATCCCACCGACGAGCACGAGTTCGTCAATCTTGTCGGCGCTGATGCCGGCGTCCTTCAAGCAGGCTTGCACGGGCTTGATGGTGCGCTCGAACAGGCTGTCGGTGAGCTGTTCCATCTTGGCGCGGGTGAGAGATTTCTGGATGTGCTTCGGCCCGCTCGCATCCGCCGTGATGAACGGGAGATTGATGTCGTAGGTCGTCGAGCTGGAGAGCGCGATCTTGGCTTTCTCGGCTTCTTCCTTGATGCGTTGGAGCGCGTCGGGCTGCTTGCGCAGATCCATGCCTTGCTCCTTCTTGAATTCGTCGAGAATCCAATCCATCAGCGTGTTGTCCCAGTCGTCACCGCCGAGGTGCGTGTCGCCATTGGTGGCTTTCACCTCAAACACGCCATCGCCGATTTCCAAAACAGAAATATCGAACGTGCCGCCGCCCAAATCATACACGGCGATCTTCTCGTCCTTCTTCTTGTCGAGACCATACGCGAGCGACGCAGCCGTCGGCTCGTTGATGATGCGGAGCACTTCGAGACCTGCGATGCGCCCGGCGTCTTTCGTGGCCTGACGCTGGGAGTCGTTGAAGTAAGCGGGAACGGTGATGACGGCTTGCGTGACCTTTTCGCCGAGACGCGTTTCGGCGTCAGCCTTGAGCTTGGCGAGGATCATCGCGGAAATTTCGGGCGGCGAGAATTGCTTGGTCTTGCCTTCGACTTCGACTTCGACGGCGCAATCGCCATTGGAAGCCTTCACGACCTTGTAAGGCATGCGCTTGATCTCTTCCTGCACTTCATCGAACTTGCGGCCCATGAAACGCTTGATGGAGTAAACCGTGTTGCGCGAGTTGGTGACGGCCTGACGCTTGGCCGCGTCGCCGACAATGCGTTCGCCGCTCTTGGTGAACGCGACGACGCTCGGCGTGGTGCGTTTGCCTTCGGAATTTTCCAGAACAAGCGGCTCGCCACCTTCCATGACCGCCATGCAGGAGTTCGTCGTTCCCAAGTCAATGCCTAATACTTTTGCCATAAAATAAAAATCGGTTCAGTGCCACGACACACGCGGCGAGTTCTTCTATGCCAGTCCTGTGCCACGGGAGTGGTTTGGGCGGAAATCGAAGGAATCCTAAATGAATCCGCAGATTTTGCAGATGACGCAGATTGGGAGAACTGTGCCACTCGCGACGGCGTGGCACAGTGAGCGCGCAAGGGATGTGGCGCAATCAAGGAGCGCCGAACTCCGGTTCGGCTCGAAGGAATTTTTTGTAGGAGACGAGGTGACGAGATGACGAGGCTCAAATCAAACGGAGGCGCGACGACCTCTGGACGGGACCAAATTAGCTAGAGCCTCCTTACGTCGTCTCCTACAAAGACAAAGAGAATTGGGGCCGGGCCGATCTGGAGATCGGCGCTCCGTTATTTGCTCCCCGGCTTCACGGCGGGGGTATTGGTGAGATCAGGCGGGAGGTTATTCGGATCAAACGCCTCCACTTGCAGCGCGATCAAACTGAACTGCGGCACGCCGAGCTGGGTCAGCCCGTTGGAACGATCCACCACCATGCCAACGCCAAGGACGTTGCCTTGGTGCGCGCGGACAATATCAAGCGTCTCCTGCACGCGACCGCCCTTGGTGACGACGTCCTCGACAATCAGAATCTTTTCACCCGGCGCAATTTTGAAACCGCGACGCAACACGAGCTTCCCCTCCTCCTTCTCGACGAAGATGAAGCGCAAGCCCAGTTGCCGGGCGACTTCCTGACCGATGACCAGCCCGCCCATCGCCGGCGAAACCACCGTGACCGCGCCCAGCGACTTGAGTTTCGCCGCCAGCGCCGCGCCGAGTTTCTCGACAATAGGCATCTGCTGGAGGGCAAGGGCGCATTGGAAAAATTGCCGGCTGTGCAGACCGCTGCGGAGGATGAAATGGCCTTCGAGCAGCGCGCCCGTGTCGCGGAAAACCTGGAGAACTTCGTTCTGTGTCATTTCGGAAAGTGTCGGGTGACGGGTGACGGGTGACAAGATTCAAGTGCGCCGGAGCGCGCGCGGTCCCCGCTCGCAGCGTGTCGCCAAGCCTGACGGCGCTGAGAAATCAATGCGGGTTTCTCCATTGCCACGCGCTGCGGACGGAAACCATCTGCGCTCCGGGAATTCAGGCGCAGCCTTGCGAACAACTCTTCGCTCCACAACAATCCGCGCGTGCCGAAGTGGGTCAAATTCATCATCGCCGTGCTGCTGCTGCCGGTTTGCGTGGCGGCGGGCCAGACGCTCTGGCAGGTCATGCGCGCCTGTGGCGGCGCGGACATTACCCTCGTGCCTATCCTTGGCGGCGCGGCGTGTTGGTTGGCAATCTATCTCGTCCTGCCGAAGCCGATGTGGATTTACGTCTTCGGCCACGAACTGACGCACGCGCTTTGGGTCTGGTTGTTCGGCGGCAGCGTGAAGAAATTCAAGGTCGCCTCCAGCGGCGGCCACGTGATCGTGGACAAAACCAATTTCATCATCGCGCTCTCGCCGTATTTCTTTCCGCTCTACGCCATCATGGTCGTCGGCGTTTTTGTTGCGGGACACCTGATCTGGAACTGGAAAGATTTCTTCGTCTGGTTTCACCTGCTCATCGGCGCGGCGTACGCATTTCACGTCACGTTGAACGCTCACGTGCTCAAGACACAACAGACCGACATCACCAGCCAAGGCTACCTCTTTTCCGCCGTGGTGATTTTTCTCGGCAACGTGCTGGTGCTGCTCATCGGCCTGCCAGCAGTGACGGCCAAGGTCAGCGTGTGGACCATGTGTAAATGGTGGTATGCGAACACGGACACCTTGATCCGGGGCATCATCGGATGGTTTTGAAATTGCCCGCTCTTGCTCACCAGCAACACGTGAACCGCTCCTGGTTTTTCCTGCCCACGAACAGGCAGGGCCAGTTCTATTTCGGCCCGGAGTTCTCCAATCTGCTCCGGGTGGAAATCCCCACCTACGGCTGGTCGCTGGACAATCTGGTGGTTTCCGTTCCCGAGCCGGGCGCTGGCTCACTGGCCCTGGCCGGTTTGGGCGCGGGCTGGTTTTTCCGAACGCGGGCGCAATCTCAGTTTTACAATCCAAAGAAAAGCCATCAGGTGAAATCAATTCAAGCATCAATCCGGCAAATACTTGCGCCGCACTTGACAAACGCCGCGCGCCGTGAAGCAATAGCAACATGGCTACCACCAGAAGAAACCTCACCCTGACTTTGAGCGCACTGATCTGCGCCGCGTTGTGGTCGCACCCGGTTTCCGGCGCGACGCGGCGCGAGGACCAACCGGACAGTGCGTATTTGAGTCTCGCCGCCCAGCCGGATTACGCGCCGGTCGGCCAATTCCAAGGGGGATTAACCGGCAGCGCCACGCTCATTGCGGCGGATTGGGTGTTGACCGCCGCGCATCTTGCGGTTTCGAGCAGCAGCACGTTCACGATCAACGGAAATTCCTACACGGCAGCGCAGTGGATCACTAATCCCGGCTGGACGGGAAACGCCTTCAACGGTTCCGATCTGGTTTTGGTGCGGCTCAACACGCCAGTTCTGGACGTGCTGCCAGCCTCACTTTACTTGGGCAACCTCGAACTTGGGCAGACTGGCACTTTTGTCGGCTATGGTTTCACCGGCACAGGGTTGAGCGGCTGGAGCACGCTCGACAATCAGAAACGCGCCTTCCAAAACGTCATTGATGGCAATTTCGGTAATCCCTCTGTTTTACTGGGGGCCGATTTCGACAATCCAAATTCCACCGCCGACAGCGACTTTGGCAGCCCCACACCATTGATGCTCGAAGGCTGCGTTGCTCCCGGCGACAGCGGCGGCGGCGTTTTTCTTTCTGATGGCTCACAGTCTTACCTGGCGGGCGTGATTTCCTTCGTGGCGGGACGCGATGGTAACGCCAACGCCGACTACGGCGATGTCAGCGGGTTTGGGCGGGTTTCCGCCTTCGCGCCGTGGATTTACAGCGTCGTGCCGGAACCTTCTTCCGCCACGCTGTTACTCGCAGGTGGTCTGCTCTGCTGGTCCCGCCGGAAGCGCGCGTAACTTCAAAAAAGTTTTCCAACATTTTCGCGGGCCGGATAAGACCGAGCAGAGTGGTGTGATGCCCGCCCTCACCCTAACCCTCTCCCCCAGGAGAGGGCCGGGGTGAGGGCGAGCGTCACACAGATTTTGCTTCAACCAACCATCCAGCAAGAAATCAAGTCAGGGGAATGATTGTCAGAGGAATAAAAACAAGTCTGAAAAAATCCTGTTCCCCCCATTCCCCTGACATTCATTCCGCTGACCAACCTCCCTTTGGCGGCTTCTGCGTTTGTTCCCCTCGGATTTTTCGCTTTAATTCGCACGCGGTGGCTTCGATTATTCGCGTGATGCAGAATCCGATCATCGCCGCCCTGGATGTCCCGACCGCTGAACAAGCGCTGAAACTCGCGCAGGAAATCGCGCCCGCTGTGGGCGCGTTCAAGATCGGCAAGGAGCTTTTCACCAGCGCCGGGCCGGACATCGTCAAGCGCGTCCGCGACACGGGCGCGAGCGTGTTTCTCGACCTCAAATTTCACGACATCCCCAACACCGTCGCCAAGGCCATCGCCTCCGCCGTGCGGCTCGACGTGCAAATGGTGACCATCCACACGAGCGGCGGCAGCGAAATGATGCGCGCGGCGGAACAAGCCGCACAACAAACGGCATTGCAGGCGGGGCGAAATGCGCCGCTCGTGCTCGGCGTCACCGTGCTGACCAGCCACGACGCGAACACACTCGCGGAAATCGGCTGGGAGCCGAATGTGGGCAAGCAAGTGGAGCGGCTGGCTTCACTCGCGGCGAAGTCGGGTTTGCGCGGCTTGGTTTGTTCGCCGTTGGAGATTGTGGCGTTGCGGAAAATTCTTCCCGCCTCGATGCAACTCGTGACACCCGGCATCCGCACCGGCACAGAGAAGGCTGACGATCAGAAGCGCACGCTCACGCCGCGTGAAGCAATGGACGCCGGCGCAAGCTGGCTTGTGATCGGACGTCCGATCTATGCCGCGACCAATCCGCGCGCGGCGGCGGAGAGCATCCTGAATTCACTCCGATAATTTTTGACCACGGATGGACACCGATAAACACGGATTGACCAAAGGATTGTTGGATGGCTGGATGATTGGACGGTTGGAAAAATTCAGACCGACTGTCTTTCATCAATCCACCAATCCATATATCCATGTTCATCCAGGTCCATCCGTGGTAAAACAAAAAATCTATGAAAACCGTCACCGTCGTCGCCACGTTTGAAGCCCGCCCGGGCAAGGAAGTTGAATTACGCAACGCGCTCGTTGGCCTCGTCGCGCCAACGCGCATGGAAGTTGGCTGCCTCAACTACGATCTCCACCTCTTGCCCGAGAACCCGGCGAAGTTTCTCTTCCATGAAAACTGGACGACGAAAGCCGCGTTGGACGCGCACCTGCAAACCCCGCACATCCAGGCCTTGTTGCCGCGCATCGGCGAGCTTTGCACCGAACCGCCCGCCATCGTGATCTGGAATCGCATCGCCTGATGCGCCGCGGCCGGTGTGTTTCCGTTGCCTACCCGAATATGTCTTGGTGAATGCTCGGGCCTGGCTTGACGTCGGAATCAGCGCGGACGGACACTCGGTTCGCCCCATCATGAATACGACGAACCCACCAGCTTCGGCCACCCGACGGGAATTTCTTAAAACCGCCGCGCTGGCCACCGCGACGCTCGCGGCACCGGCCATCCTGCCCGGCAAACTTTTCGCGGCGGATAATTCCGAAACCCTCCGCATCGGGTTGATTGGTTGCGGCGGCCGCGGCACCGGCGCGGCGGCGAATGCACTCAAGGCGGATGCGAACGTCGTGCTCACCGCAATGGGCGATGCGTTTCCCGAACCGCTGGAGCGCAGCCTGAAAACCTTGCAGGGCACGGCGGCAATCTCCGCCAAAGTCAAAGTCCCATCGGAGAATTGCTTTACCGGCTTCGATGCGTATCAGAAAGTCATCGCCAGCGATGTGGATGTGGTGCTTCTGACGACGCCCCCGGGGTTTCGCCCGCAACACCTGCAAGCCGCAGTGGCCGCCGGCAAGCATATCTTCGCCGAGAAACCCGTGGCCGTGGACGCAACCGGTGTTCGTTCCGTACTTGCGAGCGCGGCTGAAGCCAGGCGGAAGAACCTCTCGCTCGTGGCGGGATTTTGTTACCGCTACAACGTCGGCGTCCGCGCGTTCATGGAGCAAATCCACAATGGTGCCGTCGGCGACATTCGCGTGATCCATACGACCTACAACACTGCGGGCGTGTGGACCAAGCCCCGCCAACCCGGCTGGACCGACATGGAGTGGCAGATGCGCAACTGGTATTATTTCACGTGGCTTTCGGGCGATCACATCGTCGAACAGGCCGTGCACAACGTGGACAAGATGTCGTGGATGATGAAGGATGCGCCGCCCGTGAGTTGCATGGCGATTGGCGGTCGGCAGGTGCGCACGGAGGAACAATTCGGCCACATCTACGATCACTTCGGCGTGGTTTACGATTACGAAAACGACGTGCGCGCGTTTCATTTTTGCCGGCAGCAAGCCAATACCGCCGCGGACAATTCCGATCACGTCTGGGGTTCGGACGGCGTGGGGCACATCGTTCGCGCGTTCACTGGACCGTTTGTCATCAAGGGCAAAACAAACTGGCGACATCGCGAGGAAAGGATGCGCGACATGTATCAGATCGAGCACGACGAGTTGTTCGCGTCCATCCGCAGCGGTAAGCCCATCAATGACGGTGAACGCATGGCGCACTCGACCCTGCTCGCCATCATGGGTCGCATGGCCGCTTACACGGGACAGGTTGTGACATGGGAAGAAGCGCTCAACTCGAAGGAGAATCTGTTCCCGGAAAAACTCGCGTGGGACGCGCCGATTGCCGTGCCGCCAGTCGCAATGCCGGGAAGGACCAAATTGATTTGAATGTCATGAGCCTATCCTTCACGCGCCGTGATTTCCTCCGCGCTGGCGGAGCGATGGCCGCGCTGGCGACAACCATCCCGTTTACGTTTGCCGCCAATGATACTTCCGCCCGGGCAAAACGCACGTTCAAGAAAGCCATCATGTGGGACACGGTAAAGGTGAAAGGTTCAGTGCTGGAAAAGATGAGCGCCGTCAAGGCGGCTGGCTTCGATGGCGTTGAGATGGCGAGCCATCTGGATCAGGCTGAGGTACTCAAAGCGCGCGCGGAAACCGGTTTGGAAATCCCCAGCGTCTGCGGCGCACAGCATTGGACGAAACCGCTGTCGCACCCCGACGCAAAGGTGCGCGCGGAAGGTTTGGCGGCGCTGAAGCAAACCTTGCGTGATGCCAAGGCGTATGGCGCCGGCTCGGTTTTACTCGTGCCGGGAGTGGTGAACAACGAAGTAAAGTTCGATGAGTGTTGGCGGCGTTCCATCGAACAGATCCGGCAAGCGATTCCGCTGGCCGAAGAACTCGGCGTGAAGATTTCCATCGAAAATGTCTGGAATAATTTCATCACCACTGAGGATGTTGCCGGGCGTTATCTCGACGAGATCAACAGTCCCTGGGTGCAGTGGCATTTTGATGTCGGAAACATCATCCGCTACGGCGATCCCATCGCGTGGATCAAGGCTTTGGGCAAACGCATCAGCCGCGTCCACATCAAGGAATACAGTCGCGACCGCGCGATGCGCACCGGCGATATCTGGCAAGGTTTCCGCGTGCCACTGCTCGAAGGCGCGAACAACTGGTCCGGCATCATGAAGGCGTTCGATGAAACCGGCTACCAAGATTATCTCATCACCGAACAGGGTGGCGGTGATACACCAGAGGGGCTGCGTGATCTCTGTCAGCGGTTGGAGAAAATCATCGCGGCCTGAATTTCCTCACGCAAAGGACGCGAAGGGCGCAAAGGAAAACCAGCAACTTTGCGGCCTTGGCGTCCTTTGCGTGAGGCAAAAGCCCGGCTCAAGTGGCGGGCGTATGCCTGTGGGGTTTCACCGCAGCCACAAACTCCTCCGGCAACCGTTTCATTTTTTCTTCCAAACTCATGCAAACATGGAACGTTTCGCCTTCGAGAACCAGATCGCCGGATTGGTTGGTGACGCGATAGGCAAAGTTGAGGCGGACGCGTTCGGCGGTAGTCACCCAGACTTCGATGCTCAGGACATCGTCATAGCGAGCGAGGGCCTTGTAGCGCAGCCGGGCTTCAACCACGGGAAACATGAAACCCGTTTCCTGCCACTTCAGCAGCGTCGAGCCGAGGCTGCGGAAGAATTCGCCGCGCGCCGCTTCAAGGATGCCAAGATAGTTCGCGTAATAGACGTGATTACCAATTGTGCAATCGGCGTAGGTCACGCGGTGTTGATGGATGAAGCTCTGATCGCTCACGCGCGGCAGCGTAGGCGGGAGGCGGAAAAGTTCAACCGGAATTCCCGCGGATAATCCTGTTGCCAGTGCCGTGACCCGGCCTATGTTGGGAGCGTGAATTCGGACTGGCAGACCGTGGTTTCCTTGCTCATCGTGGCGCTGGCCGCGACGGGGCTGCTTTGGGCCAGATTTCGCAGGCGCAAGTTCAGCTTCCACCGCGACACCCATTGCGGCTGCGCCCCGCCGGATCAATCCACCACGCACCAATCCATCGTTTTCCATGCCCGCAAAGGCGAACGACCGCAGGTTATCGTAAAGAAAAAGTATGCAAAGTTACTCTAGGAAAAGGCAGAATTATCACAGTCGGAGGTCCGATTATCATGGAAAAGACCTGAAGCGACACTTGCACACCCCGGAAGCGTGAGATAGTTTGAATTCGCATGGCCGTAACCAAAGTCAGTTCTTCCACGCAGTTTGTTACCCGCGCCTCCGCCATGAGCGGACGCGATTCCGCCGCCAACGGTCACTGGGTACCCAATACCGATGTTTACTCCACCGACTGCGGGTTGGTCATCAAGGTCGAACTCGCCGGCATGCGCAGCGAGAATCTGGAAATCACCGTCGAAGGAAACCGGCTCCGCATCAGCGGTGACCGCCCCGACACCTGTCGCGCGTCCAAAGCCAGCTTTCTCGTGATGGAAATCAACTACGGCCCGTTCGAGAGCATTCTCGAATTGCCCCATGGTTACGATCTCGGTCAGGCCAAGGCTTCGTACTTGAATGGTTTCCTTCGGATTGAAGTGCCACCCGTCGCTCCGGCACCGCAATCGAAGAGCACCAAGTTGACCATCTCGGATGGCAAATAAGTTTCTTTGCAGGTTTGCTTGAATTGTTCTCCGGGTTTCGGCTCTAATAATCGCGGTTCGCCAACGCCAAGATGACTCCATCCGACACAGAATTTGTCAGCATCATGGGCACTCCCGGGGCTTCGGAGGAAGCTTCACGCATCTCGTCGCGCTCCCTGCCGGAGACGCTGCCCATTCTCGGACTGTCGGACATCGTCATCTTTCCCGGGGCCGTGGCGCCACTGTTGGTCGAAACCGGCCCGAGCATCCAACTGATTGATGAAGCCGTCGCGGGCAACCGTCTGGTCGGCACCATCCTCCAAAAACGCGCTGACGTGCCCGACCCCGCGCCCGAGGATTTATACGATGTCGGCTGCGTGGTGCGGCTGGCGAAGATGGTGAAGTTCCCCGACAACACCGCCCGCGTCCTCGTCGAGGGCCTGTGGCGCATCAGCATCAAGGAATACGCCACCACCAATCCCTACCTGCGTGCAAAGTTCGAACTGCTGCGCGATCAGAAGGACGCTTCCATCGAAGTCTCCGCGATGATGCGCACGGCGCAGACGCAGTTTCAGGAGATCATCAAGCTTTCCCCTGCTCTCTCGGAACAGGTCAAGGTCGCCGCGCTCAACACGGAAGACCCCGGTCATTTCACGGATCTCATCGCGGCCAACCTGAATCTCTCACTTGAGGACCGGCAGACGTTGCTTGAAACCGCTTCAGTCAAAGAGCGCCTCAGCAAACTGCTCCCCATGCTCAATCGCGAGCACGAGGTGTTGTCACTCAGTTCCAAGATTCAAACGGACGTCGCCAGTTCCATCGCCAAGACGCAACGTGACTTTTTCCTGCGTGAACAGATGCGCGCCATCCAGCGCGAACTCGGCGAGGGCGAACCCAATTCCAACGAGATCAAAACGCTGCGCGAGAAGATCGAGCAGACGCCCATGCCGGCGGAGGTGAAAAAGGTCGCCACCCAGGAACTCGAACGCCTCCAGCAAATCCAACCGGCCGCCGCCGAGTATCCGGTCGCGCGCAATTACATTGATTGGATCATCAATCTGCCGTGGGAAAAATCTACGGATGACAAAATTGACCTCGGGGCCGCGGAGAAGATCCTCAACAAGCAGCATTTCGGTTTGGTGAAGGTCAAGGATCGCCTGCTGGAATTTCTCGCGGTCATCAAGCGCAAGAAAGTCATCAAAGGTCCGATCCTCTGCCTCGTCGGCCCGCCCGGCGTTGGCAAGACCTCGCTCGGCAAAAGTGTCGCCGACGCACTGGGCCGCAAGTTTGCCCGCATCGCCCTCGGCGGTATGCGTGATGAAGCGGAGATTCGCGGCCATCGCCGCACGTACGTCGGCGCGATGCCCGGTCGCATCCTGCAAACCCTCCGTCGCATCGAGAGCAACAACCCCGTCATCCTGCTCGATGAGCTGGACAAGATCGGCTCGGATTTTCGGGGCGATCCGGCCTCGGCGCTGCTCGAAGTGCTCGACCCGGCGCAGAACCACACGTTCACTGATCACTATCTTGATTTGCCGTTCGACCTGTCGCGCGTGCTATTCATCGCGACCGCGAACTGGCTGGAGCCGATTCACGCCGCGTTGCGCGATCGGCTCGAAGTCATCGAACTGCCGAGTTACACCGAATCGGAAAAACTCCAGATCGCCAAGCGCTACCTCGTGCCGCGGCAGTTGGACGAGCACGGCCTCAGCAAACAGGAATTTGCGTTGCCCGACCCGACGTTGCGCCGGTTGATTCAGGAATACACCCGCGAAGCCGGCGTGCGCCAACTGGAGCGCCAGATCGCCGCGCTCGCCCGCAAAGCTGCCCGTAAACTGGTCAGTCAAAATGGTCATGCTGACCCGATCAAACTCGAACCGGGCGCGCTCAAAGGACAACTCGGCCACGCCCCGTTCGTCAACGAAACTGCTGAGAAGATCAAAGAATTCGGCATCGCCACCGGTCTCGCGTGGACGCCGGTGGGCGGCGAAGTTTTGTTCATCGAAGTTTCGCGGATGCCCGGCAAAGGTGGTTTCCTCCTCACCGGCTCGCTCGGCGATGTGATGAAGGAAAGCGCGCAGACGGCGTTCAGTTACTTACGCAGCCAGGCGGACAAGTTGGGCCTCGATCTCAACGACGCCTCCAAGCACGACATCCACATCCACGTTCCCGCCGGCGCAACACCGAAGGACGGCCCGAGCGCGGGCGTCGCAATCGTTGCCGCGCTGGCCTCGTTGCTTTCCCAACGTCGCGTGCGTTCGGACACCGCCATGACCGGCGAGATCAGCCTGCGCGGTCGCGTGCTGCGCATCGGCGGCGTGAAGGAAAAAGTGCTGGCCGCCGTCCGATTTGGTGTGAAACACGTCATTCTGCCCGAACAGAACAAGCCGGACTGGGAGGAAATCCCCGCCGAAGTGCGCGCCAAGATCAAAGTCCACTTCGTCAGCCACATCTCCGAAGTCGTCAAGACCGCGCTGGAGGCGAAATGAACCTTCGCGCCGCCATCGCCGTGGCACTCGCGGTGTTTGTGACGACGGAGTGCTTCGCCGCCGCGACCAACGCCCCCGGCCAAGTCATCTATGATGCACCCAAAGCGGTTGAGTTGGGCCGGCAATTGGCCACCGACCTGCGATCGCTGCGGCCCGAAGCCAGCTTCACCAACACGGGCACCCTTTTCATCAAAGCGAAACGTCAACCGGTGGTGAAAGTGACGTACACCTGCCGGGTGGAAATCACGGCCACCAACTGGACGAGTCATTATTCCGCCGTGCGCGGCACGAATACGCTGCCCGGTTTTTCGGTCGAGCATCGCGCGGACCAACCAAACCTTTACCGTGATGACACCGGCAGGGTTCTTTCCGGAAACCAACTGGAGGTCTCGTTCGCCGGCTCGGATTTCTGGCTGTCCGATCTCGGCCTGGAGTTCTTTCACTGGCCCGACCAACGCGTGCCGAAGTGGGAAATGGCCCGGCATTGTGGCTGCAAAGTCCTGGAAAGCAAAAATCCGATTGCGACCCAAACCGGTTATTCCCGGGTCGTTTCCTGGATTCATGACGAATCCGGCGGCATCGTCCAGGCCAGGGCTTACGATGCCCGGGGCAAGTTGCTGAAAGAATTCTTCCCGACGGAACTCGAAAAGATCAATGGCCGGCACGAGTTGAAAGAGATGCGGATTGAAAACGCACAGACCGGCTCCAGCACCCGGCTGGAATTTGATCTCTGAAGCGACTGCACGAGCATGCTGCGCCTCCTCCCAATCGCGGCGAACACCAACACCAGGTTTACACCCGCGCTGAACTTATCCTCAAGCGCGCCCACTTCACTTGAGTGCTTGGTCTGCTCCCGCGCCCCTGCTACACTGACTTTTTATGAGCAAACTTGCCTGCCCGATGTGCGAGATGAACGAGATCCTGGAACACGCGGAACGCTACGAATGCGTCACCTGCGGTCACGAATGGGAACGCCCCCCCGAAGCCGAAGCGCCGAGCGGCCCGCGCGTCGTCAAAGACGCCCACGGCAATGTGCTGGCCGACGGCGACTGCGTCATCCTCATAAAAGACCTGAAGCTTGGCGGTTCGTCCGTACTCAAGGGTGGTTCAAAATCCAAGCCCATCCGGCTCGTGGACGGCGATCACGAAATCTCCTGCAAAGTGGACAACATCGCGGTCGGCCTGAAGGCGTGCTTCGTGAAGAAGGCTTGACCCAGGCAGTCAATTCTTTTGCGGGTCGGTCAGCCCGCCCGTGAGGTGAAAGCGCGCCATGTCGCCTTCGCCCTGCACGCCGGGAATCAACATCATCATGCCGGTATCATTGGCTTCAAAATAGAAGAACAGCACGATGCGGCCATCGGCCCGGGCGTTGCCATGCACGAACTGATGGGCGCGTAGATAGGACACCAACGCGCCCTCCAATTCCACGCCCCGCCCGATGATCTGGGACACCACCCGTCCGAGCACCGCAACCAGATGCGGCCTCGGCGCTGGATCGGAAGCACGCACGAACTCGCCGTCGCCCGCGAACTCCTCCAGAAAATAATGCACCGCGCGTTCGTAATTCTCCGGGTGCAACATGCGTTCGCACAACACGCCGAGGTGATGCGAGAAATCTTGGGAAGCAGAATTCATGGGCGGCGAGTTGTGGTCATCGGTTGGGTTTCAGCCGGCCTTCATCCAGATCAATGAACTCGAACATCGTCGGCACCGTGCCCGGCGGCAGACCGATTTCGGCGAGCCGCTCGTTCAACCGTTGCGAGCCCGCATCGCGCCAGCCGCGTTTGGTCATGAACGCATTCCACACTTCGATCTCCTGCTCATCGGGCCGGCGACCGTGTTGGCACGCCCATTCGAGCAACTCCGCATCCGTCTTGTCACCTCTGAGCGTCTCCGCTTCGAGGGCCGCGTAATCAATTTTCAGGAACAGGCAACAGCGCCAGTCGAAGCTGCCCTTCATGGTCGGGCCGCGCGCCGCCTGCCAGCCCTCGGGCAATTTCCCCGCGGCGGCGAGCTTCATCTTGTCCAGCATGCGACCGAAATAAACGAGGCCGTTGACCTGCTCGAACGGGCTGCGCAGCCCGGGAATGATCGTCGGATATGGTTGTGCCATGAGCGCAATAGAGCACGCCGCAGCGATCTCCGCAAGCAAGGCCTCGACTCTGAAATCCCAAACGTCACCGGGCCATTAAACCAGCTCTGGTCGGCTATTGGTTACGTTCCGCCACCAGCCCCAAGAAAAAGCTATGAAAGAGTCGGCCGCCCTTTCATCTTGCGCAGCCATGATGACTGCGCGCCCCGCCCTTTCCCGCGAGCAGGTCGAGCGTTTTCTCCCGTGGATCGTCGCCGTCGCGCTGTTCATGCAGCAGCTCGATTCCACCATCGTCAACACCGCCGTGCCCACGATGGCCATGAGCCTCCATGTCGCCTCCCTGAGCCTGAAATCGGTC
This sequence comes from uncultured Bifidobacterium sp., assembly GCA_964594985.1. GTDB lineage: Bacteria > Verrucomicrobiota > Verrucomicrobiia > Limisphaerales > JADLHS01 > JADLHS01. The sequence goes on along the minus strand of CAZQNQ010000006.1, from coordinate 105,937 downwards.
GTGACAAGTTACACCATCGGTCTGGCCGTCTTCATCCCGCTCAGCGGCTGGGTCGCGGAACGTTTTGGCACGCGCCGCGTCTTCGGTCTGGCGGTGGGCCTGTTCACCCTGGGCTCGTTGCTCTGCGGCCTGTCCGTGAACCTCCCGATGCTGATCGCATCGCGGGTGATTCAAGGCGCCGGGGCCGCCATCATGCTGCCCGTCGGACGACTGGCGTTGCTGCTGGTATTTCCAAAATCCGAAATGCTGCGCGTGATGAACTTCGTGATCATCCCGGCCCTGTTGGGTCCGCTGCTCGGGCCCTTGATGGGCGGTTTGATTGTGCATTGGATGCCGTGGCGCATGATCTTTCTATTAAACCTGCCGTTTGGCGCGCTCGGGCTTTACCTCGTGCATCGCTACATGCCGGACCATCGCGACACCAACATCGGGGCGTTTGACAAACTCGGCTTCCTGCTCTTCGGCGGCGGCGTGGCGCTGTTCTCGTACGTGCTGGAAATCTTCGGGCATCACAGCCTGCCGACCAACGCCATCGTCGTGCTGTTCGCCTTTTCGCTATTGCTGCTCGCCGGATACGGCTGGCATGCCCAGACCCGCCCCGAACCGCTGCTGCCGCTGGGTTTGTTCCGCCTCCGCACCTTTCGCGCGTCCGTGGTCGGTGGATTCGTCACCCGCCTCGGCGTCAGCGGCATGCCCTTTCTGCTGCCCCTGCTGTATCAAGTCGGCCTGGGTTATGCCCCGTGGCAGGCCGGGTTACTCACCATGCCGCAAGCTGCGGCCGCCATCGGCATGAAACTGGTCACGCCGAAAATTCTCGCCCATCTTGGCCATCGCACCGTACTGCTGGCCAACACCGCCTTCATCGGGGCAACCATCATGATCTTCGCGCTGGTGGGGCCGGGCACTCCCATCTGGGTGATCCTGTTGATGAGCCTGCTGCAAGGCAGCTTTTCCGCGCTGCAATTCACCAGCATGAACTCGCTCGCCTACGCCGACACCACTGATCCCCAGGCCAGCGACGCCAGCACCATCGCGAGCACCGCGCAGCAACTCTCCATCAGCATCGGGGTGGCTTGCGCCTCACTGGCCACCGGCTGGTTTCTGGGCGGCATTCAACCCTCGGCCTCGGCGGAATTCGTGCTGGCTCTGCACCACGCATTTCTGACCCTGGGTGCGGTCACCATTGTGAGTTCGCTGACGTTCCTGAGCCTGCGATCCGAGGATGGAAATTCCGTCAGCAACCGCATCATGGCCAAGGCTGACGAATGAGTTTATGACCCGCGCGAAAAATTTCCGCCAAATGTCCTGGAGCCTCCGTCCCGTTCGTCGTCATTGTGACAGGCAACAACCCAATGAAAAATCATGACCGCAAATAAAACCAACACCATCCGACTCCACCGCGTGCTCCGCGCCAAGCCGGAGCGGATTTATCGCGCGTTCCTCGACGCCGACGCCATGGCCAAATGGCTGCCCCCGCATGGCTTCACCGGCAAGGTGCATCACCTGGAGGCCAAGGTCGGCGGCACGTTCAAGATGTCCTTCACCAACTTCAACACCGGCAAAAGTCATTCCTTCGGCGGAACGTATCTCGAACTCAAACCCAACGAACTCCTCCGCTACACCGACAAGTTCGATGACCCCAATCTGCCCGGCGAAATGATCACCACGGTCGGCTTGAAGCCGGTGGTTTGCGGAACCGAAGTGAACATCACCCAGGAAGGCATTCCGGCGATGATTCCCGCCGAGTTCTGCTACCTGGGTTGGCAGGAATCACTGACGCTCCTGAACCAACTGGTCGAGCCAGAGATTCCCGATCAACCTTGATTCGACCGCGAATAGACGGATTACCGCGCCTTTTTTCCAATACTGACTTGCGTTCGAAGCCTGGCCCTGATTTAACTCAAGCGTCGCTGCGCGCGATAACCCCTGCCGCAGCCAAGGAGAAGATCAACCCGTTGGAATTGAACTCTTATGCAACCCTGGAAAACTCTGTCCGCCACTGTTCACGTCGGCCAGCTCACCGAAGGTTGGACGCTCGCCACGCCGCCAGCCGTTTACCGCGATGAGACCCGCGTCTTTCGCTTCGCCGTTTATTTCAGCGCGCCCTTCGCCGCACCACCCGTCGTCCATCTCGGGTTGACCAGCTTCGACATTGACCACCGCGATACCAGCCGGCTCACCCTCGCCGCCACGAAAATCACCAAGGCCGGCTTCATCGCCGAAATCACCACCTGGCGGGAGACGCGCGTTTACTCCGCCGCCTTTAGCTGGCTGGCACTGGGGGCTTAATCTTTCGGCGGCCACTGCACGCCGGCGAGTTCCTTGGGCAATTGCGTCGGGTCGGTCGGATAGATGAGCGACAGGTCCATCTGGGACTTTGAGCCTTGCAGAAATTCCAGCTCCTCCGGCGCACCGACGATGAGCCAGAGCACCTCGACGTCGGTATCGTTGAACACTTGGCGCAATTGGTCCGGCCCGACCAGCACGCCGCCATGTTTTGGCACGGTCAACGTCTCGTCGCCCACACGCAACCGACCCGTGCCTTCCAGCACGAAATAGAATTCCTCCGCGCGAATGTGCTTGTGCAGCGTGTTCGCGCTCTGGGGCGGCAACCGCCAGAGCCGCGCGCCGATGTTCTCGCTCCCGGTGCGCTCCAGATAATCCGCGTTCGGGATTTGCATCAGATTGGACGGACGCCAGAAGAGGTCTTCCGGCTTGATGAGTGTGTAACCTTGAATCGGTTTCATGCTGGTGATTCTGCGCCTGCCTTCGCGCCAAGACAACTCCCGGCCACTCGGCCCCGAAGCATCCGGCGAGCGGCTCCGAATAGTTCTCATCCGCTCCCGCACCGACGGCCACGCGCATCAGGCATGGCGCATCGCACAGAGTGGACAAATGCCGCCGGTTCGATTATTCATCGCCCATGCCTTCCATTCTCGATCAGATCAAGAAATACCCGACCCGCCGCTATGAACCAGGCGCGCTCATCGTCGAACAGGGCACCGTCACCGGGAAGCTCTTTTTCCTCGCCGAGGGCGCGGTGGAAATCCTCAAGGACGGCGTGCGCATCGCCGTCGCCCGCGAGCCGGGTGCCGTCTTTGGCGAGATGGCCGCGTTCCTCCAGTCCCCGCACACCGCCAGCGGCCGCGCCCTCGAGCCCTGTGTTCTCCACATTGTGGATGACGCCCGCCACGCGCTGGAGAGCAACCCCGATCTTTGCTTCCATGTCTGCGGAATCATGGCCGGCCGGCTCGACGCCCTCGTTGAATATCTCGTGGACGCGAAACTGCAGTATAAGGGGCATGACCAACTCGGGATGATCGAAGGCGTGCTTGACCGCCTCATGCAACGCCAGCCGCGCACCCGGATTCGCCCCAGCGAATCAACGATCCGCAAAGGCCAGGGGCTTGATTAAGCGCTCCTCCAGCGAGATCCACTCTGCCGTCTCGGCGTCCAGGTCCAGGCGGATATGCGTCGGATAAGAGCCGATCTGCCGACCCGGGTTGAACACCCACGTCGCGCCGATCTGATCCACCCACGAACCCTTCTCGTAAAACGGCGAACCATGGATGTGTCCGCCCAGCACGATATCCGGCTGGAAATGTTCGATCCACGCGCGCAGGTATTCGTCGCCGCCGTCGCTTTTCCCCGTCCAACTTGTCGGCGAGCCGGTCGCGGGCGCGTGGTGCATCCAAATCCACCGGCGTCGCGGTTTCGTTGCTTTCCGCGCCAGGAACTCCTCCAGTTGCCCGCGCGATAGCGGCCCATCCCACCACGGACACACAGTGATGAGGTCTTCGCCCACCAGCACGCTTTCGTTGTCCACCACCAGCCGTTCCGCCTTCGCCTCGTTCAGCCAATGCGCCACCGATTCGTCCGCCTCGTTGCGGCTGTCGCCATCGTGATTTCCCGAGCTTACCAACAACAGTGTCCGCTTCCGCAGCTCGTGCAGGTATTTTTCGACGACCGCGATCTGTACCTCGAAATCAAGCCGCGCTGACAGGTCGAGCAAATCCCCGCCGATGCACACGGCATCGAACTTCGGCGCCTCCGCCAACAGCCAGTCGAACTGTTTCAGCGAATAATGCAGGTCCGCCACAAACAGCAGTTTCATGCGTGTGAATTTGTGCCGACGGGCCGGCCTTCAAACTTTAAGCCAGCCCCGGAATGCCCGGGCACCATAGTAAGACTGCGCCCCGTTGTGGCCCACGAAAACCCGACCGTAGCGACGCTCACCGTAAAGCGCGCCGCCGAGTTTTCGGATCTCCGCCGGGGCTTTCACCCAACTCGATGTCTTCCGATCGAACTCTCCCAGCGTCTGGAGTTCCAGATATTGTTCTTCCGTCAGAAGCTCGACGCCCATGGCCGTGGCCATGTCCATGGCGGTGGTTTTCGGGCGATGTTCCTTCCGCGACTCCCACCCTTCCCGGTCATAACAAACACTGACACGACCTTTGGGAGTTTCCGCCGAACAATCAAAGAAGATGTATTCGCCCGACTTTTTATCCTGACCCACGACATCCGGTTCGCCGCCGGTGCTTTCCATTTCATTGAGCGACCACAGCTTTTCCGCGTTGGCTTCCAACCGGGCCTGCACCTTGGCCCAGTCCAGACCTTTATGGCGGTTCGGATTTTTCTCAAACCGGGCTTTCAACGCGCTGAGCAGTTCTTCCCGTTGTTTTGGGGCCAACGCCTTTTTATTGCTGGTGCTGTTCTTCATAGTTTGGGCGGCGGCCATTTTGAACTGAATCCCAGCGGGATTCAATCATCCCGTGATGATCGAACCTCAGGACAAAATCAAGCATCAGTCAGGCTTTATGGTAATCCGTCAGTTTCTCAACACGTTCGCGGACCAGCCGGACGACGAGCGAAGTCCAACCGGTCTGGTGACTGGCGCCGAGGCCTTCCCCGGTTTCGGCGTGGAAATACTCGTGGAACAACACTAGGTTCTGCCACGTGGGATTGTCATCGTAACGTTTGGCGATGCCTCCGCCGAAACAAGGCCGGTAACCATTCGCATCTTTTTGGAAGATGGAGATCAGGCGTTCACTGATGAGATCCGCGACCTGATCCAAGGCCAGTTCGTGGCCGGAGCCGGCTGGAGCTTCGATCTTGAAGGCGTCGCCGTAGAAATGGTGATAGCGCTCGAGCGCTTCGATGATGAGGAAGTTCACGGGAAACCAGACCGGGCCGCGCCAGTTCGAGTTGCCGCCGAACATCCAACTGTCGCTCTCACCCGGGACATAGCTGACTTCGTGATACTCGCCGCCGTGGTTGAACCGGAAGGGCTCCTGCTCATGAATCTTGCTGAGGGAACGGATGCCAAAGCGGCTGAGGAACTCCTTTTCATCCACGAGACGTTCCAGACAGCGTCGGAGCCGTTGCTGGGACGGGATGGCGAGCAGGCGCAGCGATTCGTTGCTGTCGGGCCCCGTACCGCGATCACAATAGCTGACATACTTGGCCAGCTCGGGCCGGTTTTTCAGAAACCAGTCCATGCGCTTCTTGAAGCCCGGCAATGCGTTGATGGTTTTCTGATCGAGAACCGTTACCGCGATCATCGGCAGCAGACCGACGAGGGAACGGACTTTGAGCGGGATCGGGTCCTGATGGTTGATGATGAGCTGGTCGTAGTAAAAGCCGTCGTCCTCGTCCCAAAGCCCGTTACCACCCAGGGCATTGATGGCGTCGGTGATGTTGACGAAGTGCTCAAAAAACTTTGAGGCGATGTCTTCGTAAGCGGGCCGGTGCAGGGCCAGCTCGATGGAAATCGAGAGCATCAGCAGGCAATAGGACGCCATCCACGCGGTGCCGTCGGCCTGATTGAGGCGGCCGCCGCCGGGCAGCGGGCGGGAGCGATCAAACACTCCGATATTGTCAAGCCCCAGGAATCCCCCGCCAAAAACGTGGCGACCTTCCACGTCCTTGCGGTTCACCCACCAGGTGAAATTGAGCAACAACTTCTGGAAAGCTTTCTCGAGAAATTCGACATCCCGCTGGCCTTGGGGATCGGCCATTTTGTAAACCCGCCATACGGCCCAGGCATGAACGGGCGGATTGACGTCGGTAAAATTCCATTCGTAGGCGGGGAGTTGCCCGTTCGGGTGCATATACCACTCGCGCAACAAGAGCAGTAGCTGACTCTTGGCGAAGTCCGGGTCAACTTTGGCAAACGGCAACATGTGGAAAGCCGTGTCCCAAGCCGCGAACCACGGATATTCCCACTTGTCCGGCATGGACAGGATGTCGCGCGCATAGAAGTGGCCCCAGTCGCTATTGCGACCCAATTTCCGGGACTCACGCGGTATGGGCTCTTCGGATTCCCCATAAATCCAGTCGTTGACGATGAATTCGTAAAACTGCTTGGTCCACAGCAGACCCGCGTAGCCCTGCCGACAGATCATCGCATCCTCGGGATTGGTCTGGTCAGGCAGGATGTCCTCGTAAAATTCGTCGCACTCCGCGATCCGGGTCGAAAAGGTTTCTTCAAACCCGCCGAGGCCATTGATGCCATTGTCCTCCGCCACTGGATGCAGGCGACAACGAACGACCACGGTGGCTCCGGCCGGGATCTCGAACTTCCAATAGGCTGCGCCCTTGGTGCCGCATTGGGCGGGATTCACCGCATCGGCTTTGCCGTCCAAGAGCAGACGATGAAACGCATCCTTGGTGTAGGGAGAGGCGCTTTTCAAACCGAAGATGCGCTCCTTATTCGTCTCGTTCTCGGTGAACAGCCAATCGCTTGCGGCACTGGCTCCTTCCGCCTCACTGTAAAAGAGCAACTCACCCAGCTCCTCATGCTGAAGCCGGATCGCGCCGATAGCCGGATCGAACTTCAGCGTCGGCCGCGGCTTGCGTTCCTTGGAGACGCCGTTCCAAGTCCAGACGTTGCGAAACCAGATCGTGGGCAGCACGTGGATCGGGGCGGCCTGCTTCCCGTGATTGGTGACCGTGATCTTCCAGAGCAGATCATTGGGGCTCCGCTTGGCCACCTCTTGGAGCACGTCAAAGTAGGCATTGTCCTGGAACAATCCCAGATCCGCCAATTCGATTTCGCCGAGCTTCTTGTTGCGTCCGGCGTTCTGTCGGACCAAAGCGTTGTAGGGATAGGGCGCGTGCGGATACTTGTAGAGCCCCTTGGTGTAGGAATGGGTCGGCGCCGCGTCGAGGTAGTAATAACACTCCTTCACATCCTCGCCATGACTGCCCTCCCGGCCGCTGAGTCCGAAGAGCCGCTCTTTCAGAATCGGGTCCTGGCCGTTCCACAGGGCCGGGGCAAAACAGATGCGGCACTCGCGGTCGGTCCAACCCATCAGGCCGTCTTCCCCCCAGCGATACGCGCGGCTGCGGGCCTGATCGTGGGTGAAGTATTCCCAACTATTCTGATGCGCCGAGTAATCCTCGCGCACCGTGCCCCACTGACGCTCGGGAAGGTAGGTGCCCCAGCGCTTCCAGTGCTTCTCCCGCGCCTTGTCTTCGGCCAAACGTCGTTTCTCAGCTCCTCCAATTCCCATGGGCAGACATAAAGCACGAAACTGGCAGCTTCAGCAAGAACCCCATGCCTTTTGGCTATGGATGTATTTCATGGAATAGCTGCGGACGATTCACCGGAGCGCGGCTGTGTCGAAGACCAGCCGCAGCACTCACGCCAACAGAGACGTGTGAAATCTATCAAAAGCCGCCGCATTCTCCAGTGATGCGGCTGGTGCGCGACGTGCACAGCCACACTCCGTCAAAGTTTCAGCACCCCATACTCATCCCGAAACCGTGCGCTACTCCAAGGCCAAGTCTTCGGATCGAGAACCAAGCCCGCTCTCGCCGGATTGCTTTCGATGTATTTACGCGTCTCCAATTCGTGGTCACCGTCGCGCATAAATGTATCCCAGTAATCTGCCTGCCAGAATTCACCGCGCCGCTTCAAGAGCCGGTTTGCCTTTTGCGCTGTGTGCTTCTTCCAACTTTCGAGAATCTCCGCCATCGGCGTGGCATCCACCTTGAACAACGCGTGAACGTGATTTGGCATCACCACCCAAGCGCGCAGTTCGTAACGCTCACCGTGAAAGAAGCGCACCGCGTCCTCGACGAGTTGGGCAATTTCCGGCCGGCGCAGATGACATTCGCCACGTCCTCGATCAAGATACGCTTCCAATTCCGCACGACGTTGCTGGTCGTCTTCGATCTTCAAGAGACGTTCCCACTCGCCGCGAAGCGATTCGGGAAATGAATCGGCCAAACGGAACGTGACGAACTGCGTCAACCCCGACTCATCGCGATGCGGCAGATAACCGCGTTCATTCCAACCGCGAAAACCTTGCTTGGCGTCCTCTGGTTTCGGCGGCGAAGACCAACGCCGCTTGTCCTCGACCAACCCGCGCACGCCGGGATTGTGCGGCGGCCCGGGACGACGCGGTTTGGGTGGCTGGCTCACGCCGAACATTGAGCCGGAAACCCTGAAACGCAGCAAGCCTTGGAACGCCCCCGGAGATGCGGCTGTGTCGCGGAGACCAGCCGCAGCAGCTTCGCAACGAGCAGCGCATGGAATAATTCGGCGTTCGGACGTGCTGGACTGATCCCGCGCAGCGCGGGACACAGCCGCGCTCCGCGGCGAGGACTGTTTTGGAAGATAATCCAAGGTAGTCCCGCTTCGTGAGCCACCGGAGCGTGACTGTGCTGAAAGCCAGTCGCAGCAGTTCCACCATGACGACACGGGTGGAAGATTCGGACGCGCTTCTCTGCTCGGGTATGTGTGGCATCCGAAACTGAAGCTCTCAATTCAAGGTTTCGATGCAAAGAAGGCTGCTGACAACCTTTACCGATTGGCGAAATTGCTGAATGAGGAGCTTTATGTGCGGCTCTATTGGCGGGATGAAGAAACGGCGGCGCATCCGGGCGAAGAAACCGTGATTCATTGGCGTCCGTAACTCGCAAACGGAGCGCGGCTATGCCGCAGCAGCTTCGCATGGCCGGAAGCGCTCGGAGAATTCAACGCGGCTTGGTCTTCGGACATGCTGCGGCTGGTCTGCGACACAGCCGCGCTCCGGCGAAATCACGCCTTCGCATAAACTTCCGCGCCCTTTTCCACGAACTCCTTCGACTTCTCTTCCATCCCCTTCTTCAACGCCTCTTCCTCGGCGATGCCTTGTTCGGCGGCGTATTTGCGGACGTCTTCGGTGATCTTCATCGAGCAGAAGTGCGGGCCGCACATGGAGCAGAAGTGCGCGGTCTTGGCGCCTTCCTGCGGCAGGGTTTCGTCGTGGAACTCGCGCGCGGTGACGGGGTCGAGGCTGAGATTGAATTGATCTTCCCAGCGGAATTCGAAGCGCGCCTTGCTCAAAGCGTTGTCGCGGTATTGCGCGCCGGGATGGCCCTTGGCGAGGTCGGCGGCGTGCGCGGCGAACTTGTGGGCGATGACGCCGTCTTTCACGTCCTTCTTGTTCGGCAGGCCAAGGTGTTCCTTGGGCGTGACGTAGCAGAGCATCGCGCAACAATACCAGCCGATCATCGCCGCGCCGATGCCGCTGGTGATGTGGTCGTAGCCGGGCGCGATGTCGGTGGTGAGCGGCCCGAGCGTGTAGAACGGCGCTTCGCTGCACCATTCGAGTTGCTTCGCCATGTTTTCCTCGAACGTATGCATGGGCAACTGGCGGCAACGTGGTTCAACTTGGGCAAAACTTTTCAAATTCAACTCGCGCAATGCTTCTACAAATTGAGCGTTCTACGAACATAATCCCGCGCCAGTTGCAAATAACCAAGCGCTTCGACGCGAGACTTGGGCGCTGGCTTGTCGTCAGGATGGCCGTAAAACCGCAAAAAGCTTCGGACGCAACCTGCGTGATCGTTCGCTTCTTTGGCAAGTCGTTGGATGTCTTTCCAAATTTCTTGGCGCTTCTTGGGGGCTTTGGTTGCCGTTAGCAATTCAATCTTGGTGAGAACATTGTCGAGTTGCTTGGCCCGTAAAAGCAGAATGTCGTCGCGTTCTGCGTTCAGCCGGAAAAAGGCAATCATCACACGCCCACGGTCGCGATGGTGCGGAGTAGCGGGTTTAGGATGAGGCACAGCCATGTAACCTTGGAAGGAAATGATTCCCTCGGGGTCGTCGTCGAAATCGCCCAACGGATAAACCAAATAGGGACGCTCGCTTTTCCGCAACGCCACGGGATCAACACCCGTGAAATCATGTTTGCCCGCGATGGGGAAATAGTTCGATTTCAGCCGGCTGTTGCAGGTCTTGCAGGAACTCGCGTAATTGAGATGGTGATACGCCAAGAAGCGATAGCCCTTTCCTTTGCCAGCACTGCTCGGGAAATCAGCAGGCAGCTTCAACTCAGCGATGACCTCCGGCGTAGGCCACGCTTTGACCGCATTTTTCGGACGGAAGTGCTCTACATCAAACTCGACCGCCGCCAACTCGTGTTCGCCAAGCAACCGTTCGCAGAAGGCGCACTTCCCGTGTTGCCGCTTGGTGTAAACGCTTTTAACCTCGCTCCACTGCGACGCAATTTTCTTGGTGGGCTTCTTTTTGAGTTCGTTCGTGAGCTTCTTTGCTTTGTCCAGCCAAGATTGTTTCCGGCCCTTCGCAACATCGTCAGCTTTGATGTCGGCGATCAGTTTCGCCTCGCTGAATTTGTAGCGAATCATGGGAAGCGTTAAGCAGGTTGGATTACTTGGCTGTCTTGGAAGTCGCGCTTCCATTTTGTTTCGAAGCCGGCTCAAGCACCTGCGGTTCGCTTCCGTGCGCCAGTCGCCGCATGAATTCCACCGCCGCTTTTCGGTCGCCCTGCTGTGCCTTGCTGTCGAGACTTCGGAGCTTATCGGCGACTTCAGGTGGGCGCGTGGAATCGAGGTTGAAATACTTGCTCTGCAAAACCTGGTCGGCGCTAAGGCCGTAAATCGGTTCATTGGGGAGTTGCGTCGGGCTATTCTCCTTCATCACCCAGATATTCTGCCACTCCAGACTGCCCGTCACCAGCGGGCTGTGGCTCGTGAAAATGAACTGCACGTTTGGAAAAGTTTCCGACAAGGTCTTGATGATCGTGCGCTGCCATTTTGGGTGCAGGTGCAGGTCAATTTCGTCCACCATCACGATACCCTCCACTTCCTCCAGTCGCTTGCCGGACGGGACGGCGTTGCGAACGTGATATAGCAGGTCGCTCACCCACGCGATGAATGCCCGGAATCCATCGGACAGTGCCAGCAACGGCACGCGCGCCTTCTCGCGGACAAAAATGTATTCCCCATTCTCAAACTCCCCGGTGAACGAGTATTCGTCAGCCAGTAACTTGTTCAACAACTCGACCACCTGCTTTTGCCTTCCGGGGTTCTTGTAAGCCGGCAGCCAGAACGACAGCGGGACAAGCGAGAAATCCTCCTCGAACAATCCCCGCACACGCTGATAGCGCAAATGCGCCTCCTTGGTGCGGCTGGTGATGTTCTCCTTGCTTGGCGCGATCCGCCGTGTAGCACCATAACCCAGCACTAGAAAAGCCGGCGATTCATCTTGATTCAATGCCCGCCATTGTGCCGAGCGCGGCGTCGCTTCGCCGATGTTATCATTGTCACCTTCCCGGTAAAGTTGGATGAATAACGACGCGGGTTTGGTGCGTTTCCGCTTCCGCCGCTCGAAATCCTGAGTCGTCAACAAGACCTCGGCATTGATCTCCGCATTTTCAGGCCGACGCCCCTTGCCGCCATGATAAACCCGCCGCACCAGATTGTAGGGACGCAATCCGGCACTTTGCGCCACCGGCGCGATCAGCGAAAGCGCGATGCCCTTGAGAATGGTCGTTTTGCCCGTTCCGTTGTTGCCCAGCAGCAGGTTGACGTTTCGCAGCGCGGGCGGTGCGGGCGCATCCTTGTGAACCACGCGCCCCGGAAACTGAAACGTCATCTCCTTCACCGCCCGAAAGCAACGTAGGTTTTTCACAGTCAAGGACTCGATATACATGGTGAACTCCTAAACTTTTATCTGGTCGTTGAATGGCGACGCAAAATCTTCGGCATCCAGAAGCGCGAGCGATTCGTCATCAAACTTTCCCTCAGCAGCAAGTCGGTTCGATTGGTTCGAGAGCGTTGACTCGAACTGGTTGCGGACATCGCGTGCATTTCCAAAGTGGGCGTCTCGAACCTCAAGCTCCATTGTGTAATGTTGGAGCAGCTTGTTTGTCAGGCGCTCCGAAACTTTCAGGCCGTTCTGCTTCGCCATTCCCGCGAATATCGCTTGGAGTTCTGCGGGTGCGTAATCCGGGAAGTAGATGTAGTTCGTAAAGCGAGATTTCAAACCGGGATTCGAGCCAATGAAGCCCTCCATTTCTCCCGTGTAACCCGCGACGATGACGATCAGCCGGTCACGCTCGTCTTCCATTCGCTTAAGCAGTGTATCAATCGCCTCTTTCCCGTAGTCTTGTTGTCCCTTGCCAGAAAGCGTGTACGCCTCGTCAACAAACAAGATTCCATCCAGAGCTGAATCAATCACCTCGTTAGTCTTAGTCGCGGTTTGACCGACGTATTCGGCCACAAGCCGCGACCGGTCGCATTCGACAACGTGACCCTTTTTCAAGACGCCAAGCGACTTGTAGAGTCGGCCCATCAATCTCGCAACAGTGGTCTTTCCAGTTCCGGGGTTGCCAAAGAAAACCGCGTGCATACTGCGATTTACCTTTGGCGCGCCTTTCTGAACGCGGATTTGCTGGATGCGGGCGAAATTCGCGGCCTCCTTCACTTTTTCCTTCACCGAAGCCAAACCGATCAGTTGTTCCAACTCCTTCAAGATTGAATCGAAATCGTCCTCTTTGACGCCTTGCTGTGTGGTGGTCGCAGTCACGGCCTTGACGTATTCATCGGTGATCGCGTTTATGCGCCCGATGAGATTCTCGGCGTAGCGCTTGTCGGCGTTCGAGATGTCCTTGTCGATCCGAGAATAGGCCCAGATGCATTCCTCGAATCGCTTCTGGAAAAACACCATGCAGATTGGGTGCAAACCGAGCGTGTTAGCGCAGAGGCGTATCCGATTGAACTGCTCATCTAAACCTTGGTTGACGAGTTGCTGATTGAGTTCGTAAGCATCGACAAGCCCTTGCCGGATGTCGTCCGAACTGTCGATCAACTCAATCACATGGGCGATGCCATCTTGCTGTGCGATCTCGACCCCATCATCAATAGCGCCGACCATGTCGTCAGCAGTCTCCTGCATCGCAGAACTCCAGAGTTTCTTCGTCCCATAGGCGAAGGAACACCGTCTTGGGGGAACATACTTGCTCCACATGCCTGCCGCCAGATTCACGTAGCTATTCTCCAGCAACTCGATCAGGTCCACCTCTCCCGTCTCGATTTTCAGGAATGTCAATTGTGAAGGCGTCAAAATCTGAACAGCTTTCACGAAAAGGTTCATTCCGATTAGGCTTCGGAGGATGATCTTTTCGGCGTCAACGTCGTAGCCATACATCAATCCACGTGTTTTGGAGTTCTGAAAAATCCGCCGTTCCACCGAATTGACATCAGCAAACAGGGTGTCGAGCCGTCTTTGCTCGTCGTCAGAAATCAGGTTGGCGCGCTTGGCTTCTGCAACAACAACCTTGTTTGGTTGGCGGTTTAGTTCGTTCAGGGTTGTAGAATCGTAGGCTGGCGTTGCAGCCGTGTTTGGATTTCGAAACAGCGTTGCCAGAACCGCGCTCGGCAAAAACGGATTGAAGCGGCTATCCAGAACCAAATCTTTCTCGCTCAACTGGACTCCATCGGGTTGGCTGGTTTCCTCCTCAGCATCATCAACCATTGCTTCTGACGGCTCAGGCTGCCGAGTCACAGCCGGCGGAGATGGCGGCTGAACCGGTGGCGGGGCGACACTCGCAGGTTGTGATGTCGCTTTCCCGTCAGGCTTCTGGCCGAAGATTTTGTCGAAGAGTCCCATAGGTTTGAGGTATTGAACAGTTTTCAGCCCGAAACTGCAAGTATGCGCTCACGCCTTCGCGTAAAGCTCGCTGCCCTTTTCCGTGAACTCGCGGGATTTTTCTTCCATTCCCTTCTTCAATGCCTCTTCTTCAGCGATGCCTTGCTCTGCCGCGTATTTCCGCACGTCCTCCGTTATCTTCATGCTGCAAAAGTGTGGCCCGCACATTGAACAAAAGTGAGCCGTCTTCGCTCCTTCTTGGGGCAACGTCTCGTCGTGAAACTCACGAGCCGTCACCGGGTCAAGTGACAGGTTGAACTGGTCTTCCCATCTGAACTCGAATCGGGCTTTCGAGAGCGCGTTGTCGCGGTATTGCGCGCCGGGATGGCCTTTGGCGAGGTCGGCGGCGTGCGCGGCGATCTTGTAGGCGATGACGCCGTCTTTCACGTCCTTCTTGTTCGGCAATCCGAGGTGTTCCTTGGGCGTGACGTAGCAGAGCATCGCGCAGCCATACCAGCCGATCATCGCCGCGCCGATGCCGCTGGTGATGTGGTCGTAGCCGGGCGCGATGTCGGTGGTGAGCGGGCCGAGCGTGTAGAACGGCGCTTCGCCGCACCATTCGAGTTGCTTGGCCATGTTTTCCTCGATCATATGCATGGGCACGTGGCCCGGGCCTTCGTTCATGACTTGCACGCCCTTGGCCCACGCGCGTTGGGTGAGTTCGCCCTGCACTTCGAGTTCGCCGAACTGCGCTTGGTCGTTGGCGTCGGCGATTGACCCTGGGCGTAGCCCATCGCCGATGCTGAACGCGACGTCGTAGGCGGCCATGATGTCGCAGATGTCGTCCCAGTGGGTGTAGAGGAAATTTTCCTGGTGATGCGCGAGACACCATTTGGCCATGATGCTGCCGCCGCGGGAGACGATGCCGGTCATGCGGTTCGCGGTGAGCGGCACGAAGCGCAGCAACACGCCCGCGTGAATGGTGAAGTAATCCACGCCTTGCTCGGCTTGTTCGATGAGGGTGTCGCGGAAGAGTTCCCACGTGAGGTCCTCGGCTTTGCCGTTCACTTTTTCGAGCGCCTGATAGATCGGCACTGTGCCGATGGGCACGGGCGAGTTGCGGAGAATCCATTCGCGCGTGGCGTGGATGTTCTTGCCGGTGGACAAATCCATAACGGTGTCCGCACCCCACTTGGTGGCCCAGCGCATCTTCTCGACTTCCTCCTCGATGCTCGACGCGACGGCGCTGTTGCCGATGTTGGCGTTGATCTTCACGAGGAAGTTGCGCCCGATGATCATCGGCTCGGACTCGGGATGATTGATGTTGTTCGGGATGATGGCGCGGCCGGCGGCGACTTCGGAGCGGACGAACTCGGGCGTGATCTGCGCGGGGATGCGCTGCGGGAAGCGGCGGAAAATACTTGGGAGATAGGAGTTGGAAGTTGGGAGTTGGGCAGAGCCGATATGCTGCTTGTCCAAATCGTTTCGGACATTATCGCGGGACAAATCCCCTATCTTCGATCTGCCATCTGCCATCTGCTTTCTACCCATGTTTTCGCGGATGGCGATGAATTCCATCTCCGGCGTGATGACACCGGCGCGGGCGTAGGCGAGTTGTGTGACAACCTTGCCAGCCTTCGCGCGGAGCGGACGACGGCGCTGCGAGGTGAGGCCGGGAAATTCCACGAGGCGATTCTTCTCGGCCTTGCTGGCGTATTCGGCATGTTTGCCGGAAAGGTAGCCGTTGTCCTGCGGCTTCACCTCACGACCGTCAATCTCCTCGACGTCGTTGCGGTCGCGAATCCACTTGGCGCGGAGCGCAGGCAGCCCTTGCTCGGACGTGCCGGTGAACGCGGGGTCGCCCCACGGCCCGGAGCAATCATAGACGCGCACCGGATCGTTCGGCGTGACCGCGCCGGTGTAAGACTTCGTGTCCGTGACGCTGATTTCGCGCATCGGCACTTGGACATCGGCGTGGATCGTGCCGGCCACGAAGACCTTTTTGCTGGCGGGCAATTGTTCGCTGCTGTGCGGTTCAAACGAATCTTTGGATGCGATCATAAATTTGCTTTCGGTTGATGAGGGAAAACTTCGGAAGAATGGCGGCTCTGTGCAAGCAGTCCCTTCGTCGGCATTACCCGTATCAGGTTCAAAGGGTCGGCTACGCTCCTGCGTGCCCTCTCAGCCTGCGTCGCTTCAGGGCGACTGGTTGGCTCCCCATCTGATGCCGAGGCTAGGCCGATGGCGGGAAGGGGTCAAGGAAACGAATTGACCCCGGCGACGGGCGCAACTAGGCTGGCGGCGTGAATCGCAATCTGAATCTGAACCTGCTGCTTGGCACGCTTACCGGCGTGGCGGTTGGGTTCTGATTTGTTACCAAAGATTTGTCGAACCCCACTGCCAAACCGGCGGTGGGGTTTTTGTTTTAACCACGGATGGACACTGATGAACACGGATTCGGAAAACAGTTTTACGCGAATTTCGCCAATTGATGCGAATGGCAAGGGTATTGCCTTGCTCCGAGCCAGCGAGCCGCTTGCGGTGGGGCGTTTTTATCCGTGTCCATCAGTGTCCATCCGTGGTTTAATCCCGCATCCAGTTTATGTTGAAAGATCCGAGTAAAAAGTATCGTCCGTTCCCGCCGGTGGCGTTGCCCGACCGGCAATGGCCCAATCGCGTCATCACCCAGGCGCCGCGCTGGTGCAGCGTGGATCTCCGCGACGGCAACCAGGCCCTCGCCGTGCCGATG
Source organism: uncultured Bifidobacterium sp. (assembly GCA_964594985.1). GTDB lineage: Bacteria > Verrucomicrobiota > Verrucomicrobiia > Limisphaerales > JADLHS01 > JADLHS01. The sequence continues at coordinate 89,306 of CAZQNQ010000006.1, read as the reverse complement.
AACGTCGGACAGAAACTGGAATTGTTCAGCACGCTCGTAAAGATCGGGTTCAAGGAGATCGAAGTCGGCTTCCCGTCGGCGTCGAACACCGAGTTCACGTTCAATCGCCGGCTCATCGAGGAGAAACGCGCGCCGGACGACGTGTGGTTACAGGTCCTGGTGCAAGCGCGCGAAGACTTGATTGAACGCACGGTGGAATCGCTCATCGGCGCCAAGCGCGTCATCATCCACATGTACAACTCGACGTCACCGGCGCAGCGGCGTGTCGTGTTCGGCAAGTCAAAGGATGAAATCAAGGCCATCGCGGTCAAGGGTGCGCAGATGATCAAGGATCGGCTGCATCGGTTGAAAGGCACGGAGATCACGCTCCAATATTCGCCGGAAAGTTTTTCCGCGACCGAAGTCGAGTTCGCCAAAGAAATCTCCGAGGCGGTGATGGACGTGTGGCAACCGACACCGCAGCACAAAATGATTTTGAACCTGCCGGATACGGTCGAAGTCGCGATGCCGAACGTGTATGCCGATCAGATCGAATGGATCTGTCGCAACATCAAGAATCGCGACGCGCTCGCCATCAGCTTGCACACGCACAACGACCGCAGCACGGGCGTAGCCGCGACGGAACTGGGCATCCTGGCTGGCGCGGACCGCGTGGAGGGCACGTTGTTCGGCAACGGCGAGCGTACCGGCAATTTGGACATCGTGACCGTGGCGTTGAACCTCTACATGCACGGCATTGATCCGAAGCTGGATTTCTCGAACTTGAACGCGATCCGCGATGTTTACGAACGTTGCACCGGCATGACCGTGCCACCGCGTCAGCCGTACGGCGGCGAATTGGTGTTCACCGCGTTCAGCGGCTCGCATCAGGACGCGATCAAGAAAGGTTTGGCGGAGTGGGCGACAGCGACTTCGATTTGCAAAACCGAACCGGCCAACGCCATCAAGCAAGGCTTGGCAGAACGCGAACAGAAATCCACCGGCGGGACGCCTGTGCTACAGCATTGGGACGTGCCGTATCTGACGATTGATCCGCAGGACATCGGTCGCGAATACCACGAGGTCATCCGCGTGAACTCGCAGTCGGGCAAGGGTGGCGTGGCGTATCTGCTCGAAAGCGAATTCGGCATCACCCTGCCGAAGGACATGCAGCGCGAGTTCGGCCCGATCGCCAACGACGAGGTGGACAAGCTGGGCCGTGAGGTCAGCGGCGCAGAACTCAAGGCGATGTTCTGGCGCGAATACATCGAGCGCGATTTCCCGTGGCAACTCGAAGGTTTTGAAACCGAGAGCCGCAACGGCGTGGTGAAGTGCAAGGCGCGGTTGTTGCGCGATGGCAAGCCGGTGGAGTTTTCCGGCGAAGGCAACGGCCCACTCGCGGCGTTGGTGCATGGGTTCACCACTGCCGGCGTGCCACGCTTTGAAATCGTCAACTACAGCGAACACGCGTTGAGCGCGGGTGAAACCGCCAGTGCCATCTCCTACATCCAGATCAAGCACGCCGACGGCAAGACGCGCTGGGGCACGGGCGTGGATACGAACATCGAGCTCGCCTCCATCCGGGCGGTGTTGAGCGCGTTGAATCGCCGTTGATCCCATGCGTCCATTCCCCATGCAACTGCACCGGTTGGTTTGGGGAATGATTTTCAGTTGGGCGGTCGCGACGTCGGTTTACGCCGAGGTCGCGACCAATCCCCCGCTCTGCGTAATGACGTACAACCTGCGTTATGCGAGCGCCACACCGCCGAACGCCTGGCCGGACCGCCGTCCCCTCATGCGCGAACTGATCATGAACGCCGCGCCGGATGTCATCGGCACGCAGGAAGGTTTGCACGCGCAACTCCAGGACCTCGCCGGCGATCTGCCGGACTACGCTTGGACCGGAGTTGGCCGCGACGATGGGAAGACCAAGGGCGAGTTCATGGCGGTGTTTTATCGCCGGGCGCGACTCGAAGCGCTCACTACGAATCATTTCTGGCTTTCGGATACGCCGGAAATTCCCGGTTCGACGACATGGGGCAACAAGAACCGGCGCATGGTCACGTGGTTGAAGTTCCGCGATCGAAACACCGGCGGCGAGTTCATCCTGTTCAACACCCACTTCGATCATGAGGTGCAACTGGCGCGCGAAAAGAGCGCCGCACTGATCCGGCAGCGGATTGCCGCCCTGCCCCCGGAATTGCCGGTGTTGCTCATCGGCGATTTCAATGCCGCCGCAGGCCGCACTAAAGCCTTCGACCTACTGACGAAGGACGGCTTTCTGACCGACACCTGGCTGGCGGCAAAGGAGCGCGGCAACGACGGCGTGAACAGTTTCAACGGCTTTCAACCACTCGTGCGTAATGGCGAACGCATAGACTGGATTCTCGCCCGCGGGCACGGGCCGGTTCACCGGACGGAAATCGTGACTTTTTCCCGTGACGGCCGGTTTCCGAGCGATCATTTTCCGATCATAAGCCGGCTCCAACTATCAGGTTGCCCCTGAAGCGATGCAATTGATCACAAGTGGTTTAATCGTCTGCTTTTCCCGCTCGTCAATCGCCCCCAAGTAACGTAGTATCCTGCAGTCTCAAAATGAAAAAGATGATCTGTTCCGAGCTGGCTCTCGCGGTCTTTCTTCTCGCAGTCTCTGTTGGCCGCGCGCAACCCTGGTCGGTGGCTGCCACCAACTCGCACCTGCTCCCACCGTCGCCCCAGAGTTGGAGCAATGTGGTCACCGCTGCCACCCCAGTCCCCGCCACGCCCGCCCCAATGCGCCCGCCGCCCCCCGCCGCCAATCCGATGCCGCAACTGTCCAATCTCCCGATGCCGGCCGGCTTTCTCGCTTTTGACACGGAGCAAAAGGAATACAACGCGAAGCACGACGAGCTTAACGTGCCCTTCATTTTCAATCTCACGAACATCTCCACCGGCGATGTCACCATCACGTACGTACAGACCTCCTGCGGTTGCACGACGACGAAAATCCAGTTGCCAATGAAACTCAGCCCGGGCGACACCACAAACATCCCCATCAACATGAATCTTGCCGGGAAATCCGGCGTGGTCCCCAAGTCGGTGACCTTACACACGGACAAGGGTCACAAAGTGCTCTGGGTAAAAGCCAACATCCAGGCGCCGCCGCCCAACAGCGCCGCCGAGGCCATGAACCGCCAGCGCAACCAGCAACTCGCCCTGGCGGATCGGCAGGCGGTCTTCAAAGGCGACTGCGCCAAGTGCCATGTCGAACCGCTCATCGGCAAAACCGGCAAAGAACTCTACACCGCCGCCTGCGGTATCTGCCACGAAGCCGAGCATCGCGCCACCATGGTCACCGATCTGCACAACCTGAAGATCGCGCCCAACGCCGAGTATTGGAAATTTTTCATCGTGAACGGCAAACCCGGCACGTTGATGCCCGCCTTCTCCCACGCCCAAGGCGGCCCGCTCTCGGACGCGCAAGTCGCCACGCTGGTCGAATATCTCGTCAAAGAATTCCCCCAAAGCAAGACCAACGCGCCCGCCCACGCCAGCGCACACTGACGTTCAGTCTTGAGTCGGAAGTCTGAAGTCTAAAGTCGGAAACAATCCTCCGCATGCTTTGACTTTAGACCTGAGACTTTAGACTTTAGACTTCCGACCGCGATTTGTATCGTGCGCCCGTAACGATGCCGGACGCCCCCAACAATCCCCTTGCCGCGCCCGTGACGAGCGTTTGGGGCGTGGGCGACGAACGCGCCCGGTTGCTCGCCCGCCTCGACATCCTCACCATCGCGGATCTGTTGCTCCACAAACCGCGCCGGTACGAAGACCGCCGCAAGTTTCTCCCCATCCGCGATCTGAAACCCGGCGAACCCGCCACCATCCGCGGCACGATCATCGCCGCCGGACGGAAGAATTTCCGCAAAGGCACCCGCAGCCTGTTCGAGTGCGTCCTCGACGACGGCACGGCGCATCTTTACCTGCGCTGGTGGCAGGCGCAGCCGTGGATGGAGGATTACTACGTGACGGGCCGGGAGTTTCTGGCGTTCGGCAAAACCGAGTCACTCCGCCCGCGCACCTTCGAGCATCCCGAAACCGAGTTCATCGAGCCTGGCGATGACGAATTCATCCACGTCAACCGCATCGTCCCCATCCACCCGCTCACGGAAGGGCTGACCGCCCGCGTCATGCGCGGCCTTATCTGGCGGGCGCTGGAACGGTATGAAACGGCGGTGACTGAACCCGAGTGGAATCGGTTGCAGGTTGAAAGTTGCAAGTTGCAGGTTCAAGCGGCCCGCGATGCTCGGGTGGCAAAACCTGCAACCTGCAACCTGCAACCTGCAACGTCGCTCCTCCCCTCCCGCGCCAACGCCGTCCGCATGATTCATTTCCCCGAGGAACTGACCGACGTGGAATTCGCCCGACAACGCCTCGCGCTCGATGAGTTCGTTGAGTTGCAGATTCAGATTCAATCGCGCCGCAAAAAATTTGAAGCCAGCGCCAAAGCCCTGCCCTGCTCCGGCGACAACCGGCTCATCAAACCATTCCTCGCGCAACTCGGCTTCAAGCTCACCGCCGCGCAGACCCGCGTGCTCCGCGAAATCCGCGCCGACATGGGCGGTGTGCATCCGATGCGGCGGCTGCTCCAAGGCGATGTCGGCTCGGGCAAAACGGCGGTCGCCGCCTGCACCGCATTGATGGCGTTGGAAAGCGGCTTCAACGTCGCGCTCATGGCCCCGACGGAAATTCTCGCCGAACAACACTTCCGCAATTTTTCCCACTGGCTCGAACCGCTCGGCGTAACGGTGGAGATGCAGACAGGGAACAAAAAAACATCCAACACCCAAAGCTCACCAACTCCCGTCACCCGTCACCCGTCACCCGTCACCCTCTTCATCGGCACTCACGCCCTGCTCACCGGCGGCTTCACCATCCCGCGCCTCGGCCTTGTCATCATTGACGAGCAACACAAGTTCGGCGTGGCGCAGCGCGAACAACTCGTGCGCAAAGGCAATTACCCGCACCTGCTCGTCATGACGGCGACGCCCATCCCGCGCACGCTCGGCCTGACACTTTACGGCGATCTGGACCTGTCCTCGATTGACGAACTGCCGCCCGGTCGCGGCACGGTGAAAACCTTCATCCGCGCCTCGGACAAACTGCCGAAGGTCTGGGACTTCATGCGCCAGAAGCTCGAAGCCGGACGCCAGGCGTATGTGGTTTATCCACGCGTCGAAGAGAACGCCGACGGACTGAAGGCCGTGGCCAAGGAGTTCGACGTCTTGAAAAAAAATCTCGCGCCCTTCCGCGTCGGCCTGTTGCACGGACGCATCAAGGCCGCGGAGAAGGAAGCCGTGATGGCTGACTTCCGCGCCAACCGCGTGCAGGTCCTGCTCGCCACGTCGCTCATCGAGGTCGGCGTGGACGTGCCCAACGCCACCGTCATGCTTATCGAAAACGCCGAAGCCTTCGGTCTGGCGCAATTGCACCAGTTGCGCGGCCGCATCGGACGTGGGGCGCATGAAAGCTTTTGCATCCTCATCTCCGACGCGAAACAGCCCGAATCCCGCGAGCGGCTGCAGGTTTTGGCGGAAACCACCGACGGCTTCCGCATCGCCGAAGCCGACTTGAAATTCCGCGGCCCGGGCGAGTTGCTGGGCCAGCAACAAAGCGGTTTGCCACGCTTCCGGTTTGGTGCTCTAGTGAGTGACTTGGCGCTGGTGCGCCAGGCGCGCGACCTCGCCGCCGCAGTGGTCGCAGCAAAAGATTGAGTCCGGCGGAGGATTATCCCCATAATTGGAGTGCGATTCGATTTACTATGAAGCTACGAAAACTGTGCCGTTTGAACCTCATGACCCGCCTGTTCCTGCTCACTCTGTTCACCCTCGGACCTAGTTTTAACCCGGCTCACGCGGAGTCCAGCGCCACCTCCACCAACCTGCCCGGCTGGTTGACGAAACCGCTTTCGCTGGCCGAGGCGATGAACCTCACGCTCCAGAACAACCGCACGATCCAGAAGTCGGAACGCGACCTGGAGATCGCCGCCGGCATCTCGCTCGAAACCCGCGCCGTCGCCATCCCCAAGGTGCAGTCCTCGGGCCAATACACCGATACGGACAAGGATGCCATCCAAACCTTCGTCGGCCAGCCGTTTGACAACCGGAATTGGAATGCGAACATCCAGCTCGTTCAATCCATCTACGAAGGGGGCCGCATCATGTCCTCGTTCCGCGCCGCCAAGCTCGTCAAGGAACAAGCCTTCCTCCAGCACCAGACGGTCATCGCCGACCAGTTGCTCGCCACCCGCGAGGCGTATTACGGCGTGCTGTTGACCGCGCAGGAAATCCTCGTCCGCGAGGCTTCCGTCAATCTGCTCAGCAAGGAACTCGAGGAACAGCAGCGCCGCTACGAAGCCGGCACCGTCCCGCGCTTCAACGTGCTCCGCGCCGAAGTCGCCGTGGCCAACGCCCGGCCGCCGCTCATCCGCGCCCGCAACGCTTTTCGCGTCGCCAACAACAATCTCACCCAGCAACTCGGCTTCAACCTGCCGCGCGACATCTGGGAAAATATTCCGCTGCAATTGACCGATACACTCAACGTCGGCCCGTTCCCCGTCAAACTGTCCGACGCCATCGGCCTAGCCTTGGAACGCCGCACGGAACTCGGCGCGCTGCGCAAATCCGAATTGCTCCGCAAGGAGGACATCGTCAGCGCCAAGAGCGGCCGCCTGCCAAGCGTCCAAGCCTTCGCCGGGTGGGGCTGGCGCGATTCTTCCCTGACCACGGATATTGACGACGTCGTGGACGGTTGGCAGGTCGGCGCGCAGTTGAACTGGTACATCTTCGACGGTTACGCGACCCGCGGCAGAGTAGCCCAAGCCAAAGCGGCTCACGAAAAAAGCCGCGTGCAACTCGACGACACCAGCAGTTTGATTGAACTCGAAGTGCGCACCGCCTACACCACTTTTGTCGCCGCCACCGAAGTGTTGGAATCGCAGAAGAAGGTGCAGGAACAGGCCGACGAAGCCCTGCGCCTCGCCAACTCCCGCGCCTCCGCCGGCACCGGCACGCAACTCGATGTGCTGGCCGCCGAAACCGCGCTGACCGAAGCGCGCACCACTCAGATCCAGGCGGAATACGCTTACGCCGTCGCGGTCGCCAGACTCGAACGCGCCATCGGCAACGCGCCCGCAGAAAACAAAGCGCGCTAAGTTTGACCCGAACGCCGAAGTAGGCGCGACGAAACCATCGTAGGGCAGGCTTTCCAGCCTGCCAGTGCGGGCGACTTTCCAGTCGCCCGGTGCGGCGAAACACCGGACTGGAAAGTCCGGTGCACCGGCAGGCTGGAAAGCCTGCCCTACTGGCTACCGCGCGACCGCTCCTTTCAACTTCGGAGTTCGGCTTTAATTCTTCTGTTTCACTTCCAAGACGCCTTCCTTGCCGAGGGCGTCTTTGAATTTGGTGGTCAACCATTCCTTCGCTGCGGCGTTGCTATTCAGATACGCATCCCAAAACGCCAGTGAACTCTGGCAGATCAACCGCTGAAACTCCGCGTCCTTCCCGCCGCCCAACCTGCGTTCCCGCCCGCCGAAGATCGCATGATCGCCGTCGGTGAAGGTGATGAGAAATTGATCCGAGTTGCGGCAATGATCGAACGGCAACCGTCGCTCGGAAGCTTTGGTATCACTAATCGGACTGTTGTCCTTGGTGCCGGTCATGTGCAGGCATGGAATTTTGACCCCGGCATAAGCCTCATCCAGCCGCGCTTTGTTCGCCGGCACGGGCGCGCTCATGGGAATGGCCGCCTTCACCCGCGGATCGCCACCGATGCCAGTTCCCAACGCCGAATAAGCTGCACCCGCCACCGCCAGCGTTGTATGCGCCCCGAACGAATGCCCCGCCACGCCCACGCGCGTCAGGTCCAGCTTCCCACGCCACGCGGAATCAGACTGATTCTCAGGAATGATTTCCGAACGGCCCCTCACCCCGTCCCTCTCCCCATCCGATGGGGAGAGGGGGGCCGAAGGTCGGGTGAGGGGTTCGCCGCTTTCCAGCCGGAAATCATTTTTGGGAACCACTCCAGTCGCGTTGAGTTGCGTGAGTTGATCCAACGCAAAGCTCACGTCCTGCGTCCGATCCATCGCGCTGCGCGGCTGGGCGACGGCCCGCTGCATCGCACTCATCCGTTTGCCGATGCCGGCGTCCTTCCAGACTGAATCATCGCTGCCGGCATGTTGCAGATGCACTGAGATGTAGCCGTGCGCAGCCCAACATTGCCCGAGATACTCGTAACCTTCCCGCGTTCCCCCCAATCCGTGCGAGAAGATAATGACTGGAAATGGCCCGCTACCCGACTGGGGCGAATAGATCTTCACCGGCACAACCCGCTCGCGGCTGGCGTCACGCCATTCCGCTCGCGTTACGAGCACCGCATTCGTGATTTCGCTCGCCCGCCAGGGCACGGCCATTGGTTGACCCGCTTGCGCCGGAAGCAAAGCATCTCCGAACCAAGCCAGACTCACCACCAGCCATAGAAATCGTTTCATCCTTCTCATGACGTTCGTCGCCAGGAAATTGTTACAAGCGGCCCCCAACCAATAAAACCTTTCTCCCCTGCCCGGCCTCTCCTAAGCTGACCGCATGGTTCACGTTGGCATTGGCTACGACGTTCATCAACTCGTCGCGGGGCGCAAACTCGTCCTTGGCGGCGTGGAGATTCCTCACCCCAAAGGCCTCGACGGCCACTCGGACGCCGACGCCCTCATGCACGCCATCTGCGATGCCCTCCTCGGCGCGCTCGGCGAGGACGACATCGGCCACTTTTTCCCAAACACTGATCCGCGCTGGAAAGGCGTGCCGAGCAAAATCTTCCTCGAAGAAGCCGCGCGCCAGGTGTTGCAACGCAACGGCCGCATCGTGAACGTGGACGCCACGGTCATCGCCCAGGCGCCGAAGATTTATCCGCACATCGCCGCCATGAAAGCCTGCATCGCCGACGCGCTCGGCGTGCGCGAAGCCCAGATCGGCATCAAAGCCACCACGAACGAACTCATGGGTTTCATCGGTCGCGAAGAAGGTATCGCCGCGATGGCGGTCGCCAGTGTTGATCTCCCTTAACCACGAATGGACACGAATCAACACGAATTTACTGTGGCAGGTAGGGCGGGCAGTCCCCTGCCCGCCGCGAACGTGGTGGTGCAAACACATGGGCTGAAAACGCTCACCCGTTTTGTGTCAGTCAGCGCCGGCGCGCACGGAGTGACGCGCCCTACCTGTCTTCGTGTCCATTCGTATTCATTCGTGGTTTGAAATTATGCCGAAAGCTGAGATCAGTTGGAAACGGAGGACCGAGGACGGCGAGAAATTGCAAGTCACCGCGCAACGCGTGGGCGGCGAGTGGAAGTTCTCGCACCGCGCCAAGCGCTTTGACACCTGGCAACCCGTGGCCGAGCCGCCGCTGGAAGACTGGATGGAACTCCTCGACGCCGTGCAACGCCTCATCACCCGCCGCCGCCTCCAACCCGAGCACGAAGAACTCGTCCGCCGCCGGATTCGGGAGAAGTTTCCCGAAACCGGGGTTTAACGCTCCAAAGCTCCACCCCCCTCCAACTGCGGACAACGTGTACGAGGTACAACAGTTAGGGGTCTTGCCCCGGCATCCTTCAAACCGCCTGAATAATCTCGGTTGCGAGTCGTGAGCGCAACCGCGAGGTGGCTTCAGGCGACCTTACGGTTCCGGCGGACCCGTGGTGCATGCTGTCGCGCCGGTGACGAACAATTGACAATAATTCCGCCGTTCGTCACCCTTGCCACATGGCAAAACCGGCTTTGGGACGCGGTCTGGGTGCGTTGTTGGGTGGCTCGCCAGCCATCGCCAACCCCGCCCTGGTCGCGCCGTCTCCCGTCATCACTGAGTCCACGAACACCACGCATACGGGCGTGCCCGCCACCGTGCCGCACGCGGTCATCCCCGCGCCCGCGCCGGTGTCGCGCGACCTGGTCCGCCGCGTGCCCGTCGGCCACGTGAAGCCGTGCGCGTTTCAGCCGCGCAAAGATTTCCCGCCGGAAGCGTTGCGCGAACTCGCCGATTCCATCAAGGAACAGGGCATCGTCCAACCGCTCATCGTCCGGCCGCTTGGAGCCAATTTTGAACTCATCGCCGGGGAACGCCGCTGGCGCGCGGCACAGCTCGCCGGGTTGACGGAAGTGCCGGTCATCGTGCGCGAGGCGGATGATCGCGCGGTGCTGGAGATGGCGTTGATCGAAAACCTACAGCGCGAAAACCTCAACGCCATCGAAGAAGCGCTCGGTTACGCGCAGCTCATCAGCCAGTTTCAACTCACGCAGGAACTCGTCGCCACCAAGGTCGGCAAGAGCCGCGCCGTCGTGGCGAACGCGCTGCGCATCCTGAAGCTGCCGGACGAGGTGCGGAATTTCATCCGCGACGGTCGCCTCTCCGTCGGTCACGCCAAGGTCATTCTCGGCCTCACGAATCCGGTCCAGCAAAGCGAAGCCGCCGAGCGCGTCGTCAAGGAAGGATTGAACGTGCGTCAGGCCGAGGGTTTGGTCGCGAAGTTGCAATCGCGCGGCGACACCAAGAAAGCCAGGGCACCCCTGACCACCGACGCGCACGTGGCGAGTCTGGAAACCAAAATCCGCGAGAAGCTGGGCACAAAGGTGTCATTGCGCTACCACGGCGGCAAAGGCTCGCTGGAAATCTCCTTCTTCAGCGATGCGGAACTTGAGGGCGTGCTCCAGGCGCTCGGCGTGAATGCCGATTGATTTTCAACCACGAAACACACGAAATGCTCTGCGCTTCTCCCTGCTTGAAATCAGTTCGTGATTTCCTTCGTGTATTTGGTGTATTTCGTGGTTTAGACCGATTCTCAGAAATGATTTCCGAACGGCCCCTCACCCCGTCCCTCACCCCATCCGATGGGGAGAGGGTGACCGCAGGCCGGGTGAGGGGTTCGTGGCTTCGCAGCCAGAAATCTTTTTGAGGACCACTCTAACTCTTCCAACAACCAAATGAACACTCCTGAACTCCGCGCCGCGTGCGCGAGCCAACTCCAAACCAACGCCAGCAAAGTCACCGCCTTGAACGCCTTCGTCGGCTTCGACGGGTTCGTGGATGAAATCCTCCACGTCGTGGACAAGCGCGAGGATGCTGACAATTATCTGCGCCTGCCGACCATCTCCAAATACGCCGAACGCCTCGCCGGTGCCGCGGGCAAAAGCACGAACGTGGAATTGGTCAACCAACAGACCAAGCTCGGCGGCAATGGCCCCATCATGGCCAATGCGCTCGCGAGCTTCGGGCTGAAGGTGTGTTACCTCGGCAACCTCGGTTATCCGAACCTGCACCCGATTTTCGCCGACTTCGCCAAGCGCGCGGAGGTTTATACCGTCGCCGAACCGGGCTACACGGACGCGGTGGAATTTGAAGACGGCAAGATCATGCACGGCAAACTCAAGGCCCTGCGCGAAGTGAACTGGACCAATATCAAGGCGCGCTTCGGCGAAGACCGGTTCCACGCGAAGGTGCAGGCGGCGAATTTCCTCGGCTTCGTGAACTGGACGATGTTGACCAGCATGAACGACCTGTGGGCCGCGATCCTCAAGGAGGTCTGTCCCAAGCTCACCGGCCCGCGCCGCAAACTGTTCTTTGATCTGGCCGATCCGGAAAAGCGCACCCGCGCAGACATCTTGAAGGCACTGGGACTCATCACGGAGTTCGAGCAGTATTTTGACGCCATTCTCGGGTTGAATGAGAAGGAAGCTTACGAGATCGGCGGGCATCTCGGACTGGACACCAGCGATCATTCGCCGGAAGGTTTGTTGAAACTCACGAAAGAGATTCACGCCCGCATCAAGGTGAACACGGTGGTCGTGCATCCGGTGAGTTACGCGCTGGCCGTCAGCGCGAACGACGCGGCGCTCATCGAAGGTCCGTTCACCGCCAAGCCGCTCATCACCACGGGCGCGGGCGATCATTTCAACGCCGGTTTCTGCCTCGGCAAACTGCTCGGTTTTGACAATGCCAAGGCGGTCTTGACCGGCGTGAGCACGAGTGGATTTTATGTTCGCACCGCCAAAAGCCCGACCATCGCCGATCTGGCCGGACTCCAACAGAATTGGCCAACGAAGAACTGAAGCAATCGCAGACTCATGATTTTGCCCGTCGTCAAATACGGAAATCCAGTGCTGCGTGCGAAAGGCGCGAAGATCGAAAAGATCACACCGGAGATCAAACAGTTGATCGCGAATATGTTTGAGACCATGTATGCGACCAAAGGCATCGGCCTCGCCGCACAACAGGTTGGTCAAGCACTGCAACTGACGGTGCTCGACGTGCGCGGCGTGACGGACCGACCCTCCACCCTCGAACTCGATGGCAAACCGGCAGACGTGGACGCGTTCATGCCGTTGGTGCTCATCAATCCTGAGTTCAAACCGCTGAACGATCCCGTGCTCGGGCCGGAAGGATGTTTGAGTTTCCCGGAACTTTACGGCGACGTGTTGCGCCCGGAGTCGGTCGAGGTCAAGGCGATGAATGAGAAGGGTAAGCCCGTCGAGTTCCGCTGCGGCGGTCTGCTCGCCCGCGCTGTGCAACACGAGACGGATCACTTGAACGGCATCCTGTTCATTGATCGCATGGACCGGAAATCGAAGAACGAAATCCGCGACGAACTCGACGCGTTGCAGGCGGAAACCAAGGCCGCGCTCGAAGTCACAAAGAAAAAGTAGCAACCTGGGAGCGCCGGCGTCTCGCCGGCGAGTTCTAGCCCGGATCTTTCACCCTCTTGCTCGCTCCTCTCATTAGCACCGGGCTTCAGCCCGGTGGAAGGCGGAGGAGTCGCCCGCAGCCATTTCAACGGCTTCCCCCCGAGGGTGAAAACCGCTGAAGCGGTTAAACCCGGACTCCGAAGTTGGCGCGCGGCCATAACCGTAAGGCAGGCTTTCCAGCCTGCCAGTGCGGGCGACTTTCCAGTCGCCCGTTCCGCGAAACACCGGACTGGAAAGTCCGCTGCACCGGCAGGCTGAAAAGCCTGCCCTACGGGCGCAACGGCGCTACGGTTCCCTTCAGCTTCGAAGTTCGGGTTAAACGCTCCATTGCCTTTGGTTCACCGGGCTGAAGCCCGGCGCTAATGAGAGGTTATGAACTATCCGGGCTGTTTCCCCACCGCCGTTGGCGGCAGCGCCGCCCGCTCGCCGCCTTCGTTCAAATAGCTCTCCACCGTGTAGGACTGCCCGTAAAGGAGTCGCTGGGTGTGACTGAAACTGCCGTCCAGGGAATTGGTTCTTAATCGTAATCTTAGTCTTTTTCTTAATCTCCTCCGCGCCGCGATTAAGATTAAGAAAAAGATTAAGAGTAAGAGAATTAGTTGCGCGGCAGTTCCAGTCACCCCCCAGGTCGCTCCTTACTATTGACACCAAAACCGGACGGGGGTAAACCGCCGTCATGCCGCGCGCGTTACGCATCCAAGATCCCGGCGCGATTTTGACGCCATATCCCAAGGGTGCCGCACGCAAGATGCGGATCACGCGGCGGGTGCGCGCCGCAACCAGCGGGACGTTGAAAGGGAGCGCCGAACATCTGCAAATGGGCACCTGGACGCAGGCGGCCAACCGGCTCGCCCCTCATTCCACAAAACCTGACAACCAACGCGACTTGAACTTGTGTCAATAGTAAGAAGCGACCCCTTTACCTTTATGAATTTCGTAACACCCTCCCTTGGCAATTAAATGAAAAACTCATGAAAATATTCTACATCTGCATTGCGTTGCTTGCATTGTCGTGCGCTTTGCATGGGTTTGGAGAAACGGTGACGCTTTCGGAGAAGCAAAGCAATGAAATCAAACAACGACTGGAGGCCTACGAACGAGGTGCATTAACACTTGAAGAAATTGCCGGGCCTAAAAACATCACGGACGCCAGCATTTTTACAAATATGACGGTGTATTTCGAGGCGCACTCAAATCAGGTCACATTGAAAATGCTCCTGCCCATCAGCCAGTGTTTTCTCTTAACCGGTGGATTTTCGGAGGCCGCACGTCTTGCTCGCGACTACCTGAATGTTTACTCAAATGACTGCGCAGCTTGGGGTGTTCTTGTTCCGGCCAAGGCAATGACCGAGTCGTACGGTGAAGCGTTGCGGGCTGGTACAACAGCACTCCAGAACGGCTGTGAAAAACAAATTGCCCCCATCGGACTGATGGCATTGAATGCACAACGATTCGATCTACTCGAAAACACCATCATTCCTCGTTTGCTCATTATAAAGGACGCCGAAAAAGATCTCAAAATCAGACGCGAGATGCTGAACGTATTGGTCATGTATAGCGTGATTGCGACCAATAAAGATTTGTACGTCAAAGCGCTGCGAGGCGAGACCGCGCGGGACCTCGGGGACAATTTAGATCTGCGCCGCTGTGTCCAAAGAGGCTGTGAATTATTCAAAGCAAAAGAGACGGAAAAGCTGTGCCGCGAACTGGCGGAATGAACTGACCACAGCCACGCGGGTGGGAACGCTCACCGTGGCGGGCCAAGCAAGTCAGCCCGGGGCCAATCTGACCAGCGTAACCGTGAGCGGCACGGGCTTGACCACGGGGAGCGCGCTTTTCTCCGGCAGCAGGTTGAACTTTCAGACCTTCTATTTCGGCCCGGAATTCTCCGGCCTGACGCGTGTTGAGATTCCTACCATCGGCTGGTCGCTGGACAATCTGGTCGTTGCCATTCCTGAACCAAATGCGTGGACGCTGCTGTTGCTTGGCGCTGGATTGGCAGGACGGCAGTTGGTTTCTGGAAGACGGCAATAAGTGAACTTGACACGCCAACCAATGCAGCCGCCATGCCATGAATTTTGCACTGGCGCAGGTGAGGCTTCCCCGCCGCTGCAGATGGGGTCCCAAAATTAAATCACTCGCTTTGCGCGGCGGCCTCGGCTACGAACACTTCTCACACGAAGCAAAGCTCGGCTACAATCAAACTGCACATCCCAATGCCTTGCCCACCTCGTGGCACTGTCCCGGTTAGCTGAAAACCGCTGAAGCGGTGAACCGCTCCATTGCCCTTTGGTCACCGGGTTGAAGCCCGGGGCTGATGAGCGGTTATGAAATATCCGGGCCAGACCATTGCCCCGGCGGAAACACGCCGGCGGGACGCCAGCGCTCCCGGGAAAAACACCGCTCGACACTCTCGGCAGCCTTTCGTCATCATCGCGGCACGCTATGCTGTCTCACGAAGTGCCGCTGCAATTCCTGCTCACCCTCCCGCCCCGCATGGCGGCGGAATTCGAGTCGCTTGAAGGCCGGAAGCGGCCGCAATGGTTCGCCTGCTCGGATTCGAGCGGCCCACCGCTGGGCTCGGGTGGCGGCACGGCGAATCTGCTCGTCGAGGCGTGGCAAAACACAGCGGGTGGGAAAAACTTCTCCGCGTGGTTGCAATCCAGTCGCAAGCTCATGCTGCACTCCGGCGGACAAAGCCGCCGATTACCCGCCTACGCGCCGCTCGGTAAGTTGCTGATGCCTGTACCGGTGCTGCGCTGGTCACGCGGGCAGCGGTTGGATCAATCACTGCTCGATCTCGCGCTGCCGGATTATTCCCGCGTGCTCGCACACGGCGGTTCCAAGACCGTCGCCATGCTCGTCAGCGGCGACACGTTGATCCGCATGCCGGCCGAGCTGCCGGAGTTTCCCGACGTTGATGTGCTCGGCCTTGGTATATGGGGCACGCCCGAAAAGGCGAAGGACTTTGGAGTTTTCTTCACCCCGCGCGGCAATCCAAACGAACTCGCCTTCTTCCGGCAAAAACCCGCGCCCGCTCACACCCGCGACCTCGCGCAAAATCACCTGTTCATGTTCGACACCGGCATGTGGCTGTTGAGCGAACGCGCGGTGAACGCGCTGCTCCAGCGTTGCGGGTGGAACGAAGCCGGCGCGCAATTCACCGGCGGGCGCGCGGCGAACTACGAGTTTTATTCCCGCTTCGCCCTCGCGCTCGGCAGCCAGCCGACGGAGCGCGATCCGCTCGTCAGCGGTTTATCCTGTGCGGTTGTGTCGTTGAACCACGCGGAGTTCTATCACTTCGGCACGAGCAAGCAGATGATCGAGTCGGTGTCCGGGTTGCAGAACTTGGTTCTCGATGAAACGAAACTCGGTTCATCCGGCGGCCGACGGCATCCCGATCAATACCTGCAGAACACGAAGTTCACCCTGCCCTTGCGGCGCGAGGAGAATCACACGCTCTGGGTCGAGAACAGTTACATCCCGGACTCGTGGCAGATCGCGCATGAACACGTGCTCACCGGCGTTCCCGAGAACAACTGGAAGCTCAAACTCGAAACCGGTGTCTGCCTCGACATCGTGCCCGTCGGCGAAACCGACGTGAGCATCCGCGTCTATGGCTTTCGCGACAGCTTCAGCGGCAAACTCGGCGACGCGCACACGCACTGGCTGGGACGTCCGATCAGCGAATGGTTCGCCGCGCGCGGCCTCAAGCCAGCCGATTGCGGTCTTGCGCTCGATGCCGACATCCAGCTTTGCAAACTGTTCCCCGCCCTGCCGCCCGATCAGATTGATGGCGCATTTGTCGAATGGATGACCGTCGCCAAGCCGGCTGCCCGCCCGGACTTCGCCGAACGTTGGCGCAATCTGCCGCGCTGGTCGGCGCAACAACTCTGCGAACAGGCGAACATGCCGCGCGCCTACGCGCAACGCGCCCAGTTGCATCAAGCGTCGCTCGTGCCGCTGATGAAGAACCGGCGCTGGAGCATTTTCTTCCGGCTCGATCTGGAGGCCACCGCGCGTTCTTTCGCCAAGACCAGAGAGACATTGCCTGAATTGAACTTCGACGCGCATGATGAACCGCTCACCGCAGTTCACGACCAGATGTTCCGCAGCGCGGTGGCGCGGCATCGCAAGCAAGCCGGCTGGGAACAATTTGAAGCGAACGCCTTCGGCAAGCTGCGGGATTTGATCGTGCGCGAAGCCCAACTCTCTCCGGCCCGGCCCCGCCGCAACGTCATCGAGGATCAGATCATTTGGGCGCGCAGCCCGGTGCGACTCGATCTCGCCGGTGGTTGGACCGATACCCCGCCCTACTGCATCGAGTTCGGCGGCAGCGTGCTCAACGTCGCCGTGGACCTGAACGGTCAGCCGCCCGTGCAAGTGTTCGCCAAACTGTGCGAGCGCCCGGAACTGGTCGTGCGCTCGATTGATCTCGGCGTCGAGGAACGGCTGCGCACTTACGAAGAACTCGACACCTACGACAAGCCTGGCAGTGCGTTTGCGCTCGCAAAGGCCGCGCTGGCGCTCGCCGGTTTTCTCCCGCGCTTCCATGCCGACGGCGGCGCAACGACGCTCGAAAAACAACTGCGCGATTTCGGCGGCGGCATCGAACTGTCTTTGCTCGCGGCGGCACCGAAGGGTTCAGGCCTCGGCACGAGCAGCATTCTCGCCGCAACCGTGCTGGCGGCGTTGAGCGATCTCTGCGGGTTGAATTGGAATCGCAATGTGCTCTTCACGCGCACGCTGGCGTTGGAGCAGATGCTCACGACGGGCGGCGGCTGGCAGGATCAGGCGGGCGGTTTGTTCCGTGGCATCAAGCTGGTGGAGACCGCCACCGGCCTCGCGCAAAAGCCGACGCTGAGCTGGCTGCCGGATTATCTGTTCGGCCACGAGTTTGCGAACCATCGCATCCTGCTCTATTACACCGGCGTCACGCGGCTGGCGAAAAACATCCTGAGCGAAATCGTGCGCGGCATCTTCCTCAACTCGCCGGCCCATCTGAATCTCATCGCCGAAATTGGCGCGAACGCGAAGTTCGCCAGCGCTGCGATTCAACAGTGCGATTACGACCAACTCTGCGCCGCGATCCGCAATAGTTGGCGGCTGAACCAACAGCTTGATCCGGGCACGAACCCGCCACCGGTGAACGCGATTCTGGATTCAGTGAAAAATCAGCTCGCTGCGGCGAAGTTGCTCGGCGCGGGCGGTGGCGGTTATTTGCTGATGTTTGCGAAAGACACCGAAGCGGCGGCCCGCATCCGGCAGACGTTGACGGCCAATCCGCCCAACCCGCGCGCCCGGTTCGTGAACTTCAATCTGTCCGAAACCGGTCTGCAGGTGACACGGAGCTGACTTGCGCTCAACGCATCTGGCACTGAACCAGAACGATGCAGTTGAACAGGAGGACGCAGAGGAAACGGAGCAGGCCGGGCAAGCTTGGCTTCGGCGATCGGGGAAAATCCCGGAGCCACGATTTGCTGTGTGCCGACACGGTCGTTCTCCAGTCAGGAAACTCTTTGTGCCGAACTCCGTTGCCTCGGTTCGCTCCTGTTCAAAAGAATTATTCCGGTTGAAGGCGACTCAGGACGCGAACGGCTTGAAGGTGATCACGTAGCAGACGGCGTAGTAGGCGCACTGCGCGAGACCGTTGGTGTGGCCGTTGTTTTCCAAGAAGTAGGGCCATTTGAAATACAAAATGTGCCCGTGCGAACTGATGCCGCAGAACGGTACGAACCGGCTGACCTTCCGACAATACTCGGCGTAGGGTTCCCCCAGGATCTGCTGTAGCCGGACTTCTTCCCGGCGCACCCGGTTGACCATGTAGAAATAGTAAAGGATGGGACAGAGCGCCAACACCACCCAGTTGCCCAAAAACATCAGGCAGCCAAACAGGATCAAAAAGCGGGCCAGATACATGGGATTGCGCACCACCTTGTAGGGGCCGTTGGTGGCCAGCGTTTGTTCCTTGTGCAACGCCGCAAAACACCAGAGCTGGAAAAATTCGCCCACGGCGGAAACCGCCAATCCCGGCCAGAACCACTCGGGTTTGACATGGAACGCCAGCCAGCCAGCGGCAACCAAAGCCAGCGGCACGCGCGTGCGGCGGAGGAATTTGCGCAGCCCCGCCTGATTGAATAATTGATGGATGGGATTATTGGTTGAGTCGGGGGACATAAAGAGGCGGACACCAGTTCAGCGGCGCAGGCGGTGGTCGTCCTTGGGATAGTTGAAACGCCAGAGTTGCCGCCAGCGATTCGCCGTGCGCAATGACCGGGTGCGATCCTGATTCATCTGGCCGGGGGCCAGGCGGGACCACCACTTGTAAACCCCGGACATGTCCACCGCCTCGAACGGTCGGCGCAACCAAGCCGGCACCAGGCCCAACCACACCCCCGCCTGAAAATCGAGCAGGCAGGGCAGCCCGTTGGCCGCGCGCAGGATGTTTTTGCCATTCCGCAGATCGAGATGCACAAAGCCGCGAGCGTGCAACCCCGCGACCAGTTGTTCCAAGGCGAAAAAATATGTCTGATCCAACGGAGTTCCGCTGATCTGGACGGTCGAAAGCGTGTCGCCCGGGACGTAGCGATAACTCAGGGCAAACGGATGGAGCCGCACTGGGTCAACCGGCACCCCCAACACTCCCTGCAACCGGCGCAGCGTGGCCCATTCGCGCCGGATGAGAAACCGCCCCAGCGTATGACGGACGAGGAATGGGCTGTGAGAAAAATCCTTGATCACCCGCAGGCCGGTCGGCGTGGGAAGCACCAACACCCGGGCATTGAACATCGAACTGGACTTCAACATCAGTCCGGCAGCCGGAACTTCCGTCGCGGCTCGCGACGTTGAATCATCCGCGTTACTGATGTTGGTTGTCATGCTGATTAACGATTGATCCCGTCCCGCTCGGTCAAACCATAGGCGCTGATGGAGGAAATGCCAAAAAAAACGGCGTGGCGCAAGCGTAGAACCACAATCGGGGGTGACTGGAACTGCCGCGCATCGCCGCAGTTCTTAATCGTAATCGTAATCTTTTTCTTAATCCTCAGGCCCGGGAGATTAAGATTAAGAAGAAGATTAAGAGTAAGAACCTAAGCGGCGCGGCAGTTCCAGTCGCACCCACCGCAATCCCGGTTGCCAGCCGCGCCCGCCGGCGATAGTGTGGAGGCATGAAAATCCCGCGTCGCGAATTCCTCGGTCGGACCGCTCTGGGACTCGGCAGCGCGCTGCTCGCGCCCCGGCTGCTGGCGGAACCGCTCACCCTTCCCAAACCCTTCGATCCCTACGAACGCGTCCCCCTCGGCAAAACCAAGCTGAAGTTTTCCCGCGTCGTCCTCGGCACGGGAATGAAGGGTGGCAACCGGCAATCCAACCACACGCGGCTCGGCAAAGAAAAGTTCGAGGCGCTCATCCGCGAATCCAACGACCGCGGCGTGGACACCTTCGATCTCGCCGACCTATACGGCTCGCATCCCTACGTCATCCCGGCGCTCAAAAGCATTCAACGGGACAAGTTCCAAGTCATCACCAAGATCTGGTTTCGCGATGGCGGCATCCCCGAAAAGGAACGCCCGGATGCCGACGTGTGCGTCGAGCGCTTTTTGAAAGAGCTGAAGACGGACTACATAGACCTGTTGCTCCTGCATTGTGTGGTCTCCGCCAAGTGGCCGGAGGAATTGCGCAAACAGATGGACCTGCTCTCCAAACTAAAGGAGCAAGGGAAAATCCGCGCCCTCGGGGTTTCGTGTCATTCCCTCGAAGCGCTCGAAGCCTGCATCGCCGAGCCGTGGGTGGAATCCGTCCACACCCGCATCAATCCCTACGGCATGAGCATGGACGGCAAGCCCGAAAAAGTCGTCCCCGTCCTGCAAAAGATCCACGCCGCCGGCAAAGGCGTCGTCGGCATGAAGATCATGGGCGAAGGCCGCCTCCGCAACGATGACGAGAAACGCAACGCGTCGGTGAAATTCGCCCTGACACTCGGCTGCGTGGACGTGCTGAATGTTGGCTGCGAATCCATCGCCGAGGTTGACGATCTCGCCGCGCGCGTGAAACGCGTCGAGCGCGCGAGCTGACTGCGCTGGAACGCCGTTACGTTGGGCGGCCTGGCGCAGGCACTGACTCTTTCAGGGATAAGCCAGTTGGATTTCGGCCAAGCATCTTGCGATTCAGGCCGAAAACCAGGCTGTGGGCCGAAATCCAACCTCGAAGCCCCCACCTGAATCCCACCCCAATTGGGGGATTTAAGCACGGCGGTGCCACGCTATGTTCTTGGGGAATCTTCTGGCCAGATGCGCGTTGGATAAACGCCTGTCCAGACCAGACCACGTATGCGCCGTTGCAGCCAATTATCAATCAAACGACCAGACCGGATTGCCCCGATGATTTCATCGCTAACACGATTTTTTGCCAGCATCGCGGTAATGGCGGGTTTATGGATGGGCCTTCCCTGCCATGCGCAGACTGTGAACCTCACCAGCGGGGTCCAGACTTACAATGCGCTCACCAACACCACGGTGAACCTAAGCAACCGCTGCGAATTGCGTGTCACCAGTGCGACCACGCCGTTGTCCGGCTGCATCATCAATCTCGCCTCGGTGGATACTTGCCTTATCCTCTCGGGCGTGAAACCTTCCGTCGTCGTCTCTACTTATCTCAGCCAGGTCCGCGTGAATGGCGCGCTGGCGGCGGCAGATAATAATGTGCGGGTGGTGCAATACGGCGCAACGGGCACGGTGGTGATCCCGCATGCAGTCACGTTCCAGCCGCTGCAAGTGTTCAGCGGGCCGAACTTCACCGGCACGTCGTCATTCTTGGGCCAATACACCTATTACAAGGGCACGGGCCTCGGGGCAATGAACGGCGCGATCAGTTCGTTCAAGCTCAAGCGCGGTTACATGGTCACGCTGGCGCAGGGCGAGAGCGGCACGGGCCTCAGCCGGAATTACGTCGCACAGGACGGCGATGTGGAAATCAGCGTGCTGCCGACGGCGTTCGACGACAGCATCCGCTTCGTTTACATCCAGCCGTGGCGTTGGACGGCCAAGAAAGGTTCGTGCGATATCTGGCCCGCCGATCTCAACGCGGGCTGGTGGTATAACTGGAACATCAGCGAGAACTCCACCCGCGACATGCAATATGTGGCGATCAAGCAGCAGCCGTATTGGCCCGGCTTGAATCAGGATTGGCAGGCGCGGCAGGTGAATCACGTGCTTGGTTTCAATGAGCCGAACAATTCCGTCGAAGATGCCTACCAGAATTTGACGCCCCCCGGCTCAGTCTCCGATGCGGTGGCGCGCTGGCCGGAACTGCTCGGCACGGGATTGCGGGTCGGTGCTCCGGCGGTGACGGATGGCGGCTATTCCTGGATCGTGGATTTCATCAACCAGGCCGAGGCGGCCGGGCATCGGGTGGATTATGTGCCGGTCCATTATTACCGCTCGTACCCGAACAATGACAATCCGACGGGGGCGGCGAACAATCTCTACAATTTTCTAAAGGGCATCTACGACGCGACGAAACGCCCGATCTGGCTGACGGAATTCAACAACGGCGCCAACTGGACCGGCGACGCCGACCCGACCTTCGAGCAGAACAAGAATGTGATCGAGGCGATGGTCAACATGATGGACGGGACGCCCTGGGTCGAACGCTACTCGGTTTACAGCGCCGTCGAAGAGGTCCGCCAGATTTATTACAACGCCGGCGGCTTGACGCCGATGGGCGTGATGTATCGCGATCACGTTTCACCGCTCGCCTACGTGCAAGGCTTGCCGGATAACAACACGCGCAGTTTCAGCCAGCTCCGGTTTGAAACCAACGCGCTCGACACCTCCGGCCACGGCAACAACGGTGTCACCTCCGGCACGCCGGCCTACACGAATGGCCACAGCGGTCAGGCGCTGGTGTTCGACGGCGCGAACACAAAAGTCACGCTGCCGCCCAACGTCGCAAACGGCAGCGCGTTCACATTTGCCGCGTGGGTGAATTGGAAGGGCGGCGCGAACTGGCAGCGCATCTTCGATTTCGGCAACAGCGCCACGCACTACCTGTTTCTTTCGCCCAGTTCGGGCGGTGTCACCCTGCGCTTCGCCATCAAGAACGGGGGCAGCGAACAGATCGTGGAGACCGCCGCACTCGCACAGAATCAATGGCAGCATGTAGCAGTGACGCTCAACGGGAATACTGCGCGACTCTACGTCAACGGCGCACAGATGGCTGTGAACACGGGCCTGTCCATCACTCCGGCCAGCTTCAAACCCCGCGTGAATTTTCTCGGCGCGAGCCAGTTCCCCGCCGATCCGTGGTTCAACGGGCTGCTGGACGAAGTGCTCATCACGGACACGGCGCTGTCGGCGGCGCAGATCGCCGCGCTGCAAACCAACACGCCGCCGCAGTTCACCAGCGGCATTTTGCCCGGCGGATCAATTGCCGAGGGCCAGACCTACAGCGGCAGCATCGCGGGCACGGCGACGGATGCCGACGCGGGCGACACGCTCACCTACAGCAAGGCCGTCGGCCCGGCGTGGTTGACGGTG
Organism: uncultured Bifidobacterium sp.; assembly: GCA_964594985.1. Classification (GTDB taxonomy): domain Bacteria; phylum Verrucomicrobiota; class Verrucomicrobiia; order Limisphaerales; family JADLHS01; genus JADLHS01. The sequence goes on along the minus strand of CAZQNQ010000006.1, from coordinate 66,022 downwards.
ACGGCAAATGGCACGTTGGTCGGCACGCCCGGGGACGGGGACGGCGGGACGAACACTTTTATCATACGCGTCAGCGACGCTGCCGGCGCGAGCGCCTTCGCGCAACTGACGATCTCCGTCAGCGGTCAGGCCAACATGGTTGCGCGGTATGAGTTCGATGGGAATGCGTTGTCGAGCGTCGGCACGTTGCACGGCACGACAACCGGTTCACCGGCTTATATCGCGGGGCATCTCGGCCAGGCCGTTGATCTCGATGGCGTGGACGATCTGGTGACGTTACCCGCCGGGGTGGCCAATTCCGAAGACATCACGATTGCGACCTGGGTCAACTGGGACGGCGGCGCGAACTGGCAGCGCATTTACGACTTCGGCACGGGCACGGGTCAATATCTGTTTCTCACCCCGAGTTCCGGCAACGGCACGTTGCGCTTTGCGATCAAGAACGGGGGGGCCGAGCAGATCATGGAAACCGCCGCGTTGCCCGTCGGCCAGTGGCGGCAGGTGGTCGTTACGTTGGCTGGCAATGTTGGACGCCTTTACGTGAATGGCGCGCAGGCCGCAGTCTCCGGGACGATGACAATCAACCCTTCGGACTTCAATCCGACGGTGAACTACATCGGCGACAGCCAGTTCGCGAGCGATCCGCTGTTCAACGGTCGCGTGGACGGGTTTTATGTTTTCAACTACGCGTTGTCTCCAGCGCAGGTCGCGTCTCTGTACACCAACCAAGCGCCCGCGTTTGCTTCTGACCCGATGTCGCGCTCGAACGCCGTTCCCAGCGGGCCATATGACGGCACGCTTGCTGGAACAGCGACTGATCCGGAAGGCGGCGCAATCACCTATCGCAAAGTCAGCGGGCCGGCGTGGTTGCAGGTCGCCGGCGACGGCACGTTCAGCGGCACCCCCGGGGCGGCAAATGTCGGTCCGAACGCATTTCTGGTCCGCGCCACCGACGGAGCGCAACTCAGCGATGACGCCACCCTGAACATCCACATCGCGCCTGGCCCGGACGTGATCGGGATTTACGGTTTTGAGAACAGCGTGACAAACTCGCGCGGATTTAATCACGGAACGGCCTTCGGTTCGCCGGCGTATGTCGCGGGACCAAACGGTCAGGCTCTCAGGTTCGATGCCGGGGACGATTATGTCACGCTGCCGGCAAACATTTTGAACGTGAACGACATCACCATCTGCACGCGCTTCAAATGGAATGGCGGCGCGGTTTACCAGCGCATCTTTGATTTCGGGAACAACACCACGCAGTACCTGTTCCTGACGCCGCGTTCGGCCAGCGACACATTGCGATTCGCCATCACCAGCAGCGGCAACGGCAACGAACAACGGCTGGATACGTCCATGGTGGCCACGGGCGAATGGGCGCACGTGACGGTGGTGCTCGCGGGCGACGGCGGAAAGTTGTACGTCAACGGTGCGCTCGTCGCGTCCAACACGGTTACGCTCAACCCGTCCTCGTTCAATCCGGCCATCAATTACCTCGGCAAGAGCCAGTGGCCCGACCCGCTCTTCAGCGGGCAGTTGGATGATTTCCAGATTTACAATCGCGCCCTGTCGGATTTCGAGGTCGCCAATCTCGCCAACCCGGCGATTGACAGCGATGCCGACGGCTTCTCTGACAGCGCGGAAACCTCTGTGGACACGGATGGCGACGGCACGCCGGATTATCTGGACAGCGACAGCGACAATGACGGGTTGCCCGACAGCGCCGAATCCTTTGCCGACACGGATGGCGATGGCATCCGCAACATTCGTGACCCGGACAGCGACAACGATTCCCTGCCGGACGGTTGGGAAGTGACCTATGGCTTGAATCCGCTGAACGCTGCCGACGCCGACGCCGACACGGATGGCGACGGCCAATCCAATCGCGAGGAACATGCCGCTGGCACCCAGCCAAACAACGCCGCCGACTACTTCGCGCAAACCGTGGCAGCGGGCGCGCCGCTGACAGTCTCGGTGAATGGGGTTGCCGGTCGGACCTACATTCTCTGGCGCAGTTTGTCACTGGATGGTTTGTGGGCCACGATTCTTACCAACGGGCCGGTCGCCGACGACGGGCCGGTACTACTGGCAGACCCCACCCCTCCCGGAGCTGGAGCGTTCTATCGCACCTCGGTTTCCGCACCCTGACATAGCCGTCAAACTCCTGCTGCTGGCCGCCTTCACGCCACTCATTTGGGGGGCTTCAAGCGTTGGCCGGGTGAGTTATGATTAGGTGAAATTTAGCCGGATACACGCCGCAAAAGCACAAATCCCAGCAAGCCCGGGTGTGTTGCGTTGCCACCAAATGCCAATCAGGAAACCCAACCGAATGAAACATTTACTCGGAGCGCTCGCCCTGGCCTTCAGCGCGTTGACCTGCCCTGCCGCGTTGAGCTGGCATTGGAATGCTTTGCCCACCGATGTGAATGCATCGAATGACATCCACTCGGCGATGAGCCAGGCCGTGGCGATGTTCAACACCTATTCGGACTATACCTACGACATCGGCGTCATCCACTCGCCCGGCACGCCGACGGCCGATGCCGGTTATCACGGTCAGATCCGGTTCGGCGGGTCGCGGAACTACCGGACGGCGATGCACGAAATGTGTCACTGGCTGGGCACGGGAACTTACGGGACGTGGAACGATTTGCGCCAGGGCGGATGGATCGGCACGTATTGCAACAATGCCGCGCAAGCGTACGACGGCCCCGGGGCCGCAGTCGGCTGCGACGCCGCGCATTTCTGGCCGTATGGTTGGAACTACGATAACGAGGCGGTTAATCCCGAGCGGCTCGTGGGCTTCGTCGGTGGTTTTCTCCAGGACATGGGAACGGAAACCGACAAGACCATCGGGTTCGCGCCCGGCACCTACTGCCTGCGGAATCGGAACAACACCCGGCTGCTTGACAATTTCGGCTCCATCGCGGACGGCGCGCAGGTCAGGCAATGGGGCGGTTCCGGCAGTCCCAATCAGCAATGGGTGTTGCGCCTGATTCCGGGCACGACCTATTTCACGCTGCGTTCGGTCGCCACCGGTAAATTTCTGGATTCATTCGGCAGCAATGTTGACGGTTCGCCGGTGGGTCAAGTGGCGGAAAATTTCAGCGCCAGCCAGCAATGGCAGGTGATCCGAACCGATGGCGGCTTTTACAAGCTCATCAATGTGGCCAGCGGCAAGTGCCTCGACACGGGCGGCCAGACCGTGGAAGGCGCCGGGATGCAGCAGTGGGGCAACAACGCGAGTTGGAATCAACAGTGGAAATTCATCAACACCGCGCTTCCGGGAATTTCCGCCGGATTGGTTTCGCAATTCCGGCCCGCGACCGCGAGCAGTTCGCTGGGCGGACATCAGCCAGTCAATGGCAACGACGGAAACATCCCCACGCTTCGCTGGACGGCGAACGGCGGCGCGTATCCGCAATGGTGGCGTGTGGATTTGGGCGCGGTGCACGACATCACCAGCATCGTCACCCACTGGTATCCGGGTTACTCGTTCCAATACCGGATTGAAGTCAGCACCAATGACGTGAACTACACCGTGGCCTTGGACGCGACGGCCAACGCTGTCGTCGGAACTACGACTAATACCTTCTCGACGACAGCGCGTTACGTGCGCATCACGGCGACCGGCATCGTTCCGGGCGGTGGCTGGGCTTCCTTTTACGAATGCCAGATTTTCGGCACGCCGCAAATTTCCGCCGCGCCGACGGGCTTGGTAGTCACTCCCGCCAGCAGTCAGCAAATCAATCTGACTTGGGCCGATCAGGCAGGTGCCGACGGTTTCAACGTCAAACGAGCAACGACCAGCGGCGGACCTTACACCACGATTGCCGCCGATGTTAAGGGACTAAGTTACTCCGATGCGGGGCTGACGGGTGCTACGACTTATTACTACGTTGTCTCCGCAACGAACGACTCCGGCGAAAGCGGCGACAGCACCGAAGTCAACGCAACCACAACGACCCCAACATTACCGCTCGTGCCGGCGGGTCTGGCCGCGATGCCGGGTCACAATCAAGTCCTGTTGAACTGGGCCGCATCCACCGATGCCACCAGTTACAACGTGAAACGCGCCACGGTCAATGGCGGCCCTTACACCACGATCGGCACTCCGACTGAGACGACTTACACGGATGCAACCGCTATCAACGGCGCAACGTATTACTATGTGGTGTCAGCCACCAACTCAGTCGGCGAGAGCGCGAACTCAATGCAAGTGACCGCATCGCCCACTGCCCTGTTCGCGCATTGGAAATTCAATGAAACCAGCGGCACGATTGCATTTGATTCCGTCGGAACGCGGCACGGCACTTTGGTGGCGGGCGCGGGTTGGACGACGGGCAAGTTCGACAACGCGGTCGGGCTAAACGGCGCGGGCAACTACGCGACTCTGCCCGCTGGCGTGGTGAGCTCGCTCTCGGGCAACTTCAGCATCGCCGCGTGGGTTTATGTCAACGCCAACGGCACGTGGGCGCGACTCTTTGATTTCGGCACGGGCACGACGGCTTATATGTTCCTCGCTCCGGTCAGCGGCGGAAACAGTGTTCGTTACGCCATCAACACCGGCAGCGGCGAGCAGCAAATCAACGGCCCGGCCCTCGCGGCGGGCGCGTGGCATCACGTCGCGGTGACGTTGTCCGGCACGACCGGAACACTCTACGTGGATGGCGTGGCCGTCGGCACGAACACCAGCATGACCCTCAAGCCGTCAAATCTGGGCAACACGACGCTAAATTACATCGGCAGATCGCAGTTCAGCGATCCCTACCTGAACGGGCGCGTGGATGATTTCCGCATCTACAATCAGGCGTTGAGCGGCGCGCAGATTGTGGCTTTGGCCAACTCCGAAGGTTTGCCCGCCGCACCGAGCAGCCTCGCCGCGACGTTGGGCAACAATCTGGTCGCCTTGACCTGGACCGCCGTGGCCAGCGTGCCCACTTACAAAGTGAAACGCGCGACGACGAGCGGCGGACCTTACACGACCATCGTCACGGCCACGTCCGCGAATTACACCGACCCGACCGCGCTGAACGGCATCACCTATTACTATGTGGTGGCCGCCGCGAACGGCGCGGGCGAAAGCGGCAACTCTCCGCAAGTAACGGCAACGCCCACCGAGCTTTTGGCCTATCTGAAATTCAACGAAGCCAGCGGCACGAGCGCCGCCGATTCGAGCGGCAACGGCAAGAACGGCACGTTGGCAACAGGCGCAAGTTTCTCGGCGGCGGGCAAGATCAACAACGCTGTTTCACTCAATGGGAGCAGCGGCTATGTCAATTTGCCCACGGGCGTAGTCAGCACGTTGAATGATTTCAGCATCAGCACCTGGGTTTATTTGAATGCCAACAGCACTTGGGCGCGGCTCTTCGATTTCGGTACTGGCACCGGCAATTATATGTTTCTCGCTCCGGTCGGTGGCGGCGGCGCGATTCGTTACGCCATTACCACCAGCGGCGGCAGCACCGAGCAACGCATCAACGGCACCGCCGCCCTCGCCATCGGCGGTTGGCGGCACGTGGCCGTGACCTTGTCGGGAACGACGGGCGTCCTCTACGTGGACGGCGTCGCCGTCGGCACCAACGCCAGCATGACGCTCAAGCCGTCGAATCTGGGCAACACCGGCTTGAACTACATTGGCCGATCACAGTACTCCGATCCCTACCTCAACGGCCGCGTGGATGATTTCCGCATTTACCGCCGCGCGTTGAGTTCCGCCGAAGTTTCCACGCTGTTCACTTCCAACGGCGGCGTGCCGGCGGCGCCGACGAGTCTGACCGCAACTCCCGGCAACGGTCAGGTCGGGTTGAGTTGGAGCGCATCCGCGAGCGCGACCAGTTACAAAGTGAAACGCGCCACGACGAGCGGCGGATCGTACACCACGATTACGAATGTCAGTACGACCACCTGCTCCGACCCGGGCTTGGTCAACGGCACGACGTATTACTATGTCGTCTCCGCCGCCAACATCAGCGGCGAAGGGTTGAACTCGACTCAAGTCAGCGCCATCCCCAGTTCGACCGTGCCGGTGGACGTTTCGATGTCTGTTTCAAATGGCGTACTCACCCTGTCCTGGCCGGCGGATCACCTCGGCTGGCGTTTGCAGGTCCAGACCAATGATTTGGCAGCGGGCCTTAGCACCAATTGGTTTGATGTGCCGGGTTCAGCCACGACGAACAGCGTAAGCCTGCCGGTGGATGCGAACCAGGGCAGTGTGTTCTATCGCCTGATTTATCCCTGAACTGCGAACGCCGCGACGACAGCACTCTCACTTTTTGAAACTCATTCCGAAACAAAACATGCACACCCACATCTGCTCCCTGCTGATTCTTCTGGGATTGACCCTGTCCGTTCACGCCGCCGATGACCCGCTCAAGTGGTCCAACCCCATCCTGCCGCAACGCGCGGACCCACACGTCGCGTTACATTCGGATGGCTGGTATTACTTCACCGCCACTGTGCCGGAGTATGATCGCATCGAACTCCGTCGCGCCCGCACCGTGGGCGGACTGGTCAGCGCCGCCGCAAAAGTCATCTGGCGCAAACATGCGAACGGGCCGATGAGTCATCACATCTGGGCGCCGGAAATCCATTTCATCAGCGGCAAGTGGTACATCTATTTCGCCGCCGGTCGCGCCGAGGCCGTCTGGGACATCCGGCAATACGTGCTCGAAAACGATTCCGCCAATCCACTCGAAGGCAACTGGACTGAGAAGGGCGAAATCAAGATGAACTGGGGATCGTTCACGCTCGACGCCACCACGTTTGAGCATCGCGGCACCCGTTACCTTGCCTGGGCGCAGAGCATCCCCGACGTGCGCGGCACGAGTCTGTTCCTCGCCAAGATGGACACGCCGTGGTCCATCACCGGCACTCAAGTTTGCATTTCCAAACCCGAACTGCCGTGGGAACGCATCGGCCACAACGTCAACGAAGCGCCCGCCGTCATTCATCGCAATGGCCGGTTGTTCCTGACCTATTCCGCCAGCGCCACGGATGCGAACTATTGCCTCGGCCTGCTTACTGCGGATGAAAACGCCGATCTGCTTGATCCGAAGTCCTGGAGCAAATCGCCGACGCCCGTTTTCAAAAGCCACCCCGCCACCAGCCAGTATGGTCCGGGCCACAACTGCTTCACCACCACGCCCGACGGCAAGACGGATATCATGGTTTATCACGCGCGCAACTACGAACACATTGCCGGCGATCCGCTGGGCAATCCCGACCGCGCCACCCGCGCGCAGGTGTTGACCTGGAACGCCGACGGCACGCCGAACTTTGGAACGCCCGTGGCTGACGACCGTCGCCCCGTGCATCATACCGGCGGCAACCCGATCATCACGAAGGTCTTCACCGCCGATCCCGCCGCGCTGGTGCATCAAGGCCGCGTCTATCTCTACACCGGCCACGACATCGCGCCGGACAACAACTCCAACTATCGGATGAATGACTGGTTGCTTTTCTCCTCAACGAACATGGTGGATTGGGAGGAACACGGTTCACCACTCGCCGCCAAGGATTTCGCGTGGGCACGCGGCGACGCGTGGGCCAGCCAGGTGATTGAACGCGACGGAAAGTTCTATTGGTATGTCTCGTGCACACACGCCACCATCGGCGGCAAGGCCATCGGGGTCGCCGTCGCCACCAGTCCGACCGGTCCGTTCCAGGACGCGCGCGGTTCGGCGCTGGTGGTCAACGACATGACCAAGGCCACGCGCATCAGTTGGGACGACATTGATCCGACGGCGTGGATTGATGACGACGGTCAGGCGTATCTGTTCTGGGGCAACCAGAAATGTTACTGGGCCAAACTCAAGGCGAACATGACCGAACTCGACGGCGAGATTCACGTCATCCCGGATGCGGAAGTAAAAGGCTTCACCGAAGCACCGTGGATTCACAAGCGCGGCGACACTTTCTATCTCAGCTACGCGACCGGTTTCCCGGAAAAGGTGGCTTATTCGACCAGCAAAAAACTCACCGGGCCGTGGACGCATCGCGGTTTGTTGACCGAGATCGCGGGCAACAGCAACACGATCCACCAGTCCATCATCGAATTCCTGGGGCGCTGGTATTTCATCTATCACAACGGCGGTGTACAAACGACAGGTGGCAGCTTTCGTCGTTCGGTGTGCATTGACTACCTCTATTACAACTCCGACGGCTCGTTGCAGCGCGTGGTACAAACCACTGAGGGCGTCAACCCGGCAAAGTCGAAGTAACCACGGTAGTTCTGCCTGAGAGCCTGACTGAAAAAGGAGCGCGGCTGTGTCGCAGACCAGCCGCAGCACATCACAAGCTCCCTGACGCCATAAAAAATGCGCCCTGCTGCGGCTGGTCGAGGACGACACAGCCGCGCTCCGGGATTTTCAGACCGGCTCCGAGAGCAAGGCGTCACCCGGGCATTATCACCGCCTGAGCGCGGAGAAGTTGGCTCGCAAAACTTGCCGGTGCGGGCATACTCTCCGCACTTACTCATGAGCGACATCACATTGATGCTGCAAGCAGTGGCGCGCGGCGAGCGACAGGCTTCGTCGGATTTGTTGCCGCTCGTTTATGAAGAATTGCGCCATCTCGCCGCCGCCCGCATGGCGCGCGAAGCCGCCGGCCAGACTCTGCAACCCACCGCCCTCGTGCATGAGGCGTGGCTGCGGCTCGTCGGTGAAGGCAATCGCAACTGGGAGAACCGGGCGCACTTCTTCGGTGCGGCGGCGGAGGCGATGCGCCGCATCCTTATCGAAAACGCCCGCCGCAAATCCCGGCTCAAACGCGGCGGCGACCAGGTGCGTGTCGAGCTGGAGGAACTGGACCTGGCCGACACCACGCCCGATGACAAGATTCTGCTGATTGACGAAGCCTTGGAGCAGTTGAAGCAAGAGGACCCGGAAAAAGCAAAGATCGTTGTGTTGAAATTCTTCGGCGGCCTGACAAATCAGGAAGTCGCGCAGAGCCTCGGGGTCACCGAACGCACGGTGGAACGCCAGTGGGCGTTCGCCAAAGCCTGGATGTTCCGCTGCATCCAGACGGAATTATGAAATGAAACTGTCGGTTTCGGCTGCCGCATAGCGCATGAGAGAGTAAGACCCGGCGATGAATCCCACGCTCAAAGAGGAAGAGGATATTTTCGACGCGGCCCGGCTCATCACCGATGCCGGGGCGCGGCGTTCATATCTCACGCGCGCGTGTGGCGGTGACGCCGGATTGCGCCAGCGCGTGGAGGAACTCTTGGTCGCACTCGAACCGGCGGAGGATTTTTTTGCCGCGGGCGGTTCAGCCGTGCATTCGTTGGGCGGTGAACTACAGGCCCTGGCCCACTCCGAACCCACCCGCGCCGCGGACGACGAACAGGTCGGCAAGCGCATCGGGAATTACAAATTGCTGGAACGCATCGGCGAGGGCGGTTGCGGCGCGGTCTATATGGCCGAGCAGGAAAAACCCGTGCGCCGCCGCGTCGCGCTCAAGATCATCAAGCTGGGCATGGACACCAAGTCCGTCATCGCCCGCTTCGAAGCCGAGCGCCAGGCGCTGGCGATGATGGATCATCCGAACATCGCCCGCGTGCTTGATGCTGGCGCGACCGAGACCGGCCGCCCGTTCTTCGTCATGGAACTGGTGCGCGGCTTCAAGGTCACGGAGTATTGTGACGCCAACCATCTCGACACGACCCAGCGTCTGCATCTGTTCATCCTGATCTGTCAGGCGATCCAGCACGCACATCAAAAGGGCATCATCCATCGCGACATCAAGCCGTCGAACATTCTTGTCACGCTGCACGATGGGGTGCCGGTGCCGAAGGTGATTGATTTCGGCATCGCCAAAGCCACCGAAGCGCAGCTTACCGAGAAAACGCTATTCACCGCCTACGCGCAGATCATCGGCACACCTGCCTACATGAGTCCCGAGCAGGCGGAGATGAGCGGGCTGGACATTGATACCCGCGCCGACATCTACAGTCTTGGGGTGTTGCTTTACGAACTGCTCACCGGGCGGACGCCGTTTGACCCCAAGCAACTGCTGCAATCCGGCTTCGACGAAATGCGGCGCACCTTGCGCGAACGCGAACCGCAACGTCCGTCCACGATTCTCACCACGTTGCAGAACGAGGAACTGACCGCGACCGCGCAACAGCGCCACGTCGAACCGCCCAAATTGATCTCGCAACTGCGGGGCGATCCCGATTGGATCGTGATGAAGGCATTGGAAAAGGACCGCAAGCGACGCTACGAGACGGCCAACGCGCTGGCGATGGACATCCAGCGCTATCTGAACAATGAACCTGTGTTCGCGCGTCCGCCCAGCCGGACGTACCGGCTGCAAAAACTGGTGCGTCGCAACAAAGCCGTGTTCGCCTCGGGCTTTGCCATCACGCTGGTGCTCATCGTTGGGCTGACGACGTCCACCTGGTTGTTTTTCCGCGAACGCGAGGCCCGCAAACGCGCCGTGGATGCCGAGCAACAGGAGGCGGGCTTGCGGCAACAGGCGGAATGGCGTGAAAAGATCACGCAGGCCGCGTTGCTGGTCAGTCAGGACAATTACCCGGAAGCGAATGCGCTGTTGAAGGGGATTCCCGTCGGCAAACCCTCGATCGAACTCGCGGCGGTGTTGCGCTCGGTGGGCGACTGGCACGCGCTCAACGGTCGTTGGCAGGAGGCGGTGGAATGTTTCCGCCGATTGTTGCAGATCAATCAACTGGACGGACAGGACACCGCCACGCTCGATCATCTGGAATTCGGCCCCGCCCTGCTGGAAATCAATGACACGGCCGGTTACGAGCGATTCCGCCAGGCGGCGGTGGAACATTTCTCCGCCGCGCCCTACCTCTTCAGCGATCGCATCATCAAGATCTGCCTGCTGGCCCCGGCGGACGAACGCCTGTTGGCGCAACTCAAGCCGCAGGTGGAGGCGGCGGAAAATTATTTCGCCCAGAGGAACGACACCGCCCGGGAAGAAATGTTTCAAGCGGCGTGGCGTTCGATGTCGCTGGCGTTATACGAATATCGGCGGGGCAATTACGCCCGGGCCGTGGAGTGGTGTGAGCGCTGTTTGGGTTACGACGAGTTCAACGCCCCGCGCCATGCGACGGCGCAGATCATCCTGGCCATGAGCTATCACCAACTGCGCCGCAGCGATCTGGCGGACCCGGCCCTGGCCCCTGGTCGCGAGGCGGTGGAGACGAAGTTCAAAGCCGGGCTGGAACGCGGCACGGGCACGCAAGGCTTCTGGTTCGACTGGGTGTTCGCCCGCATTCTGCTGCGGGAAGCGACCGGGCTGCTGGCGCAAAAATAATCGCAAGATTTCCTGTCGGGTTTTCTCCAAGGACGGCGCATTACCCGTTGAAGCCAGACATTGTTTGTATCGCCCCGGGCGAATCCCTCGGTGCGGGCATGGTGTCGGCACGAAACAACCGCCATGCAAAGTCTCAAGCCAGTCAACCGCCTTTCCCGTTATCTTTCTGCCTTCACGCTCATCGAATTACTGGTGGTGATTGCGATCATCGCGATTCTGGCGGCGATGTTGTTGCCGGCGCTGGCGAAGGCCAAGGAGAAGGCCAAGCGCATCACCTGCCTCAACAATCTGCGCCAATTCGCAATCGCGACGACGATGTATGCCGGGGATAACCGGGATAAGCTGCCCGAGATCATCGGCGCTTGGGCTTGGGACATCCCCAACAACACTGCCAACCTGATGATTGAGAGCGGCATGAAGAAAAAGACCTTTTATTGTCCCGGCACTTCACCGCGCTTCAACGATGACTTGAACTTCAACAACCCCATGCCCAACAGCCTGTGGCATTTCTGGAGCAACGACGATAACAGCGCTTCCAGCCATGTGATCGGTTACGTCATGGCATTTACCGGCCCCGCCACCAACGTTACCCAGTTTTCCTTGATGCGCTCCAACCAGAACACCACGTTGCAATCCGAACCCGCTCGCGTGGATGCCTTCACGGTTTATCCGGCCCCGCCGATCAGCGATCGTCCGCTGATCGCCGACGCCACCATCAGCCAGAATCGGGGCGGGACCGCCGCCGATCCGACGCTGGCCGGCAGCTTTAACGACATCACTACCGGAGGATTTTCCGTGCGTCACCTGAGTCCGCACTTGAAAGGCAGTTTACCCGACGGTGGACACATCGCCTTTAAGGACGGTCACGTGCAGTGGCGAAGATTCCGGGAGATGGCTCAACGCGCCAGCGGCACAAGTCCCGGTTTCTGGTGGTGACCAGAAACTATTTCATTTTCAAACCAACCAACCCAACAACCGAAATCCATCTGTAATATCATGAAACCAACCCACCTCTTTAGACTGCTGGCTGGCATCGCCGTCGCCGCCGGCGTAATTACCGCCACCGTCGCTCAAGGCCAGACGACCAATTATCAATGGTCCGCCGGAGGCGACCAAGCCACGTGGAGTCAGGCCGCCAACTGGACCCAAGGCGTCGTGCCGCTAGCGGACGGCACCACCTTCGCCATTGACACCTTTGTCAATGCCGGCGGCTCGGTCGTCCCGATCAACATCGCCGCGTCCGACGTGGTCAACATCGGCGACGCCATCTTCGGCCCGTTATGGGGCCAGACGCTCAACATCTACGGTTCGGTAACCTGCGGCTTTGGCCAGTTCGTCTGGGGCGATCTGAACACCGTCGTGACCACGGTCAACGTCCAGACCAACGGTTACTGGTCGTTGCGCGACACGTTGGCGCTTGGGACGGCATGGTGGTTCGGCGGCGGGCCAAACGTCGTCATGAACGTTTACAGCAACGCCTTCGTCGGCGTGAACTGGTTTCAACATGGGGCGCGCTTGAACATCTATCCCGGCGGCACGGTAAGCGTCACCAACGCCTTGAACGCCGGCCCCGCCGCCGCCACCCCAGTTTTCGCTGGGGGCTTCGACAACGACACCACTCGTTCCATCAATCTGCAATTCGGCGCGAAGCTCGTGTTACCCGCGACTTATACGGTGACAGTGAACGACTGGATCGCACGCGGCATTCTGTGGGTGTACGGCTCGCCGGCTGGCGCGTCGCAGATCGTCATTGATGAAGCCGACGTGAACTGGCCCGAACGCACGGTCGTGACCACCACGGCCACCGGTCCGAGCGTCATGACCGCCGTCCGCATTCAAATCCCCCGCACCAACGTGGTCGTGGGCGGCTTGCAGCAAGCCCTGGTCTTTGCGGACTACGGTGTCGCCACCAATATCAACGTGACCAGCACCGCGACCAACCTTACCTATCAATCCAGCGCCACCAACGTCGTCACAGTCGCCGCCAATGGCCAGATCCGCGCCACCGGGGCCGGCACCGCCACGGTCACGGCCATCATCGGCAGCTTGAGCAACTCGGTTTCGATCACCGTCAGCGCCTGGACCAACCCCACCAGCATGGCGCATCGGTATAGCTTCTCGGAAACCAGCGGCACTACTGCGGCGGATTCGGTCGGCGGCGCGAGCGGCGATGTCACTATTTATAACAGCGCCCTCTTCAACGCGGGTCAGTTGGAATTGAACGGGGTGGATGGTTACGCTTCATTCCCCGCCGGCCTGCTCACGAATCTCAACGCCGTGACCATCGAGACCTGGGTCACGCTCGGCACCATCGGCAATTGGGCGGTACTGTTCACCTTCGGCGACAACGACGGCGCCAACGGCCACCACTACATCAGCTTCCAGCCGCACACCGGCTTCACCCCGGCGACGACGCAAGCGGGCATCCGCGATGGCAGCACCGAACAGAACCCGTCTTTCACTCCGGTGTTGGACAACTACACCAACCTGCATCTGGTCTGCGTCTTTCACCCGGAAGCCGGTTACCTGTCCGTTTATACCAACGGCGTGCAGGCGGCGATCAACCCGAACATCACTGTCACGTTGACCGACGCCTTCGCCACCGGCAGTCCGTTCAACTATCTCGGGCGCTCCCAATGGCTCAACGATCCGCCCCTGGCGATGTTGATGGATGAATTCCGCATCTACAACGGCCCGCTCAGCCCGGGCCAGATCAAAGCCAACGCCCTGCTTGGCCCGAATCAACTCGTCGGCGCGAACACCAGCGTCTCGCTCACCGCCATCGTGTCCGGAAATAACATCGTCCTGACTTGGCCGGCGAGTTCCGCACTCGTCACCTTGTTGGCCAGTCCGACGCTGGGCACGGCCGCCAACTGGACCGAAGTCAGCACCGGCACGCTGGTGATTGATGGCAGCAACTACAAGTGGACCGTACCGCAATCGGGCGCGGCGCAATACTTCCGCCTGAAAAACTAAGGCGACTCAGTCAGAAACCTCAGAACCAAACCACAACCATGAAAACAACAATACAAACAGCCATGCTGGCGATCGCCGTCAGCCTGGCCACCCCGGCTCAGGCCGACAACAACTGGACCGGAGCCACCGGCGACGGCCTCTGGACCACGCCCGGCAACTGGAGCCTAGGCATCCTGCCCGCGCCGGGCCAGGGCAACATGTTCCTCAACAATCAATCCTTCGGCACCAGCATCACGCTGAACTCGGTCGCCTCGTTCGATGGGGACGTCTTCGGTCCGGAATGGGGCATGAGCCTGAACATCGCCGGCGGCAGCTTCACCAGTCTCGGTTTCGTGTTCGCTCCCATCGGTGCCGTCGCCAGTCCCTCGATCATCAACGTGAGCAGCGGTGGTTACCTGGAAGTCGGCGAACTCCTGGTGGGCGACAACTGGTGGTTCAACACCGCCCCCGGCGTCAACCTGAACATCACCGACAACAGCACCGTGAAGGCCCGCGGTTGGACGTGGATTGGCGGCAAGATCAACCTCGCCAGCGGCACGCTCGACATCGGCGGCAACGTCAACCTGAACGCCAGCGGCCAGAACAACGCCCTCGTGGACATCGGCGCCGGCACGTGGATTGTGCGCGGTGGAGACATCAGCGCCAATGTCGCGACGTGGATCGCGAACGGCCAACTGACCGCTTACGGCGGCAGCGGTACCATCAACGTGGACACCACCACGCTCCCCGGCGGCACGATCATCACCGCTGTGCCTGAGCCGACCAGCCTCGCGCTGGCGGGCATGGCAGCGGCATGGGTCGGCTGGCGCACGCGGCGCCGGCACTGACACCCCCCGTTTGGGGAATTGGCGTGTCTTTCAAAACGAGGCAGGCTTGCAAGGCTGCCTCGTTTCTTTGGAACCAGTCGCGATGAAACAACCCGCGACCCAAGGCAAACGGGCGCACCGTTAGAGATCGTTAGAGATGTTAGAACAGTTCTCAAAAAGAATGTCGGCAACAAAATCCCCTCACCCGGCCTGCGGCCACCCTCTCCCCATCCGATGGGGAGAGGGCCGGGGTGAGGGGCCGCCCGTCCGACCAGAGTTTTCGCCATTCTTTTTGCAGTACGCTCTAAACTGGAAATGAGTGGTATCGCCTCCGCACCAAAAATCTTGGCCCTGTCGCTGGGAATGACATTCCTTGCCGTACCGGCCCACGCCCAGCTTCCGGTCCTGGGCAACAACGGGGCGCACGATCCTTCCACGTTGATCAAGGACGGCAACCGCTATTACCTCTTTTACACCAGCCAGGGATTGGAAAGTAAATACTCGACCGATCTGCGCACCTGGACTTACAGCGGCAACAGCCAGCGCATCTTCCCGGGCAGCCCGCCCGCCTGGACCACCAACGCCGTGCCCGACTTCACCGGATTCTTCTGGGCCCCGGACGTCGCTTATTTCAACGGCAAGTATCACGTCTATTATTCCATTTCGAGTTGGGGCACG
Organism: uncultured Bifidobacterium sp.; assembly: GCA_964594985.1. Classification (GTDB taxonomy): domain Bacteria; phylum Verrucomicrobiota; class Verrucomicrobiia; order Limisphaerales; family JADLHS01; genus JADLHS01. Next base: position 50,276 of record CAZQNQ010000006.1, on the reverse strand, counting down.
ATTGATTCCGCCATCGGCCTCGTTACCTCACCGTCGCTCATTTCGCCCGTGTGGACGGATCAGGGCAAGTTCGTGCAATCCGATGCGACTTGGGAAGCCGGGCCCGAGACGGATACCACGTCCTTCAACTGCATTGACCCGAGCATCCTGCAAGACACCAACGGCACGATCTGGATGGTCTATGGTTCGTATTCGGATGGCATCCTCGTCACCCAGATTGATCCCAGCACCGGCAAGCGCTTGAACCCCGCGTCCATCGGCACGAAGATCGCCAGCAGCAGCACGTCCTTCTTCAGCAACACGACTGAAGGCGCGCACATCCATCAGCGCGGCGGTTACTATTATCTCTTTCTGAACTACGGCGGTTGCTGCGCGGGCGTGAACAGCACCTACAACATCCGCGTCGGGCGCAGCACCAGTGTCACCGGCCCCTATCTCGATCACAACGGCAACAACATGCTGAATACCGGCGGCACGGTGTTGCTTGAAAGCACCGGACGTTTCATCGGTCCGGGCCACCCCGGCATCCTCGGCGAGAACGGCACGAACTGGTTCACCTACCATTACTACGACGCCAACAACAACGGCGCGCCGACCATCGGCCTCAACCAACTATCCTGGCTGGCTGACGGCTGGCCCACGCTGACCAACGACTGGAGCGCGCTCTTCACCTTCGACACCGACGCCCGCGAGCATCGCGCGCTCTACAACGGCACATTGCGAAACGGCGCGAGCATCACGAATGAAACCGGCCGCGGCAAAATGCTCCAGCTCGACGGCACGACAAACTATGTTTCACTCCCGAACGCCGTCGCCAACGCCAGCACCTTTGCCGCATGGGTGAAATGGAACGGCGGAAGTGATTGGCAACGGATCTTCGACTTCGGCAGCAACACGACGAAATATCTATTCCTCACGCCCCGCGCGAACACAGGCGTGATGCGCTTTGCCATCAGGAACGGTGGCGGGGAACAATTGCTCAACGCGCCCGCCGCCCTGCCGACAAACTCATGGGTTCACGTCGCCGTCACGCTCGATGGCCAGCGCGGCGTGCTTTACCAGAACGGCCTGCCCGTCGCGACCAACGGCTTGATGACCATCCGCCCGTGGCAATTGCTCACGCGCAGCAATTACATCGGCGAAAGCCAGTTCGCCACCGACCCGCTGTTCAATGGCCGGGTTGATTCGTTCCGCATCTTTGGGCGCGCACTTTCCGCCGCGGAAATCAAAAACCTCGCGTGGGCGCATCCGGCGCTGGCGCATCGTTACAGCTTCACCGGCAATGCGTGGGACTCCGTCGGCATGGCGCACGGCACGCTCAAAGGCAACGCCGTCGTCACCAACAATGCGCTGAAACTCACCGGCGCAAGCGGCGGCTACGTGGATTTGCCCGGCGGCCTGGTCTCGGGTTCGTCCGCTGTCTCGATCGAATTCTGGGCGAGCTTCGGTGTGAATGGAAATTGGGCGCGCGTCTTCGACTTCGGCAACATCTCCGGCGGGAACGGGCAGAATTATTTCTTCTTCAGTCCGCACAACGGGCTCGGCGGGCATCGCCTTGAAACGTCCACCGGAACGCTTCGCACTTTTGATGTTGCCGGCACGTATGACAATCGCACGCTCCACGTCGTCTGCGTGGTGGACCCGGCTTCCAATTTCAGCGCGATCTACACCAACGGCGTTTTGGAATCCACCCTGATCGCGACGTGGCCGGCGTTTACCTCCGTCAGTTCGGCGTGGTCATTCATCGGTCGCTCCCTCTTCACCGCGGACGCCTGGCTCAACGCGACGATTGACGAATTTCGCATCTACAACGGCCGCCTCACGCCGGAAGAGATCGCCGCGAACTACCAGTTCGGCCCGGACGCCCTCGCGCTGCCAGTGACGTTGACCCAATCCAACTCCCCAACCACGCTCACGCTCTCCTGGCCCTCGTGGGCCGTCGGGTTCAATGCGGAGGCCTCCTCCGACCTGGTTTCGTGGTCGCCGGTGATTGCCCCGCCCAGCCTGACGGCGGATCGCTGGAGCGTTTCGTTGCTCAAAACAAATGTCACCCAAATGTTACGACTCAAACGCTGAGTCACCGGAACGGCGGCAAGGTGAGGCCCGGGAGCGTGTCCCCCGTTTGAGGGGTCTATCGAAAAGCGCGCACCATGTTAAGATTCAGCGCATGAAATACCGCGCGGCCCGTCCGGGTCATTTGTTGCTCGCCCTATTGGCCGGGCCGTTCCTGTTACTCAATGCATCTGCCGCATTGACGCATCGCTGGAGTTTCAGCGAAGCCTCGGGCACAAATGTCTTTGATTCGGTCGGGACTGCTCATGGTGCGGTGATGGTGATCGGCACCGGTACCGATTACACCCGCGGCGCAGGATTCCTCAGCATGTCCGGCGGCGCCCGGGCCCAAGTGGATTATGTGCAATTTCCCGGCGGGCTGGTCAGCAGCCTGACCAATGTGACGATCGAAGTCTGGGCCACGCCGCGCGCCGGCCAGACATGGTCGCGGATTTTTGATTTCGGCGCCGGCACCGGCACCGGGGGCAATGATTTTTATCTTTCCTTCTGCCGCGGCAGCACCTCACTGAATCAACAGCGGATGGAACATGATTCCGCTCCGATCTGGCGGGTGGACACGGCGGTGACCACGACCGTCAGCAATCAATACCATTATGCGGTGACCTGGAGCGCCAGCGGCGGCCCCAGCGGGGGCGGGTTGGCGCGCTGGTACCGTAATGGAGTCTTGCACGGTTCGATTGATACGGGGGCCGCAACGGTCTCCGATGTGAACGACACCGTCCTGTGGCTCGGACGCTCCCAATTCACGGCGGACAACAGTGCGAGCGCGGATTACAACGAGTTCCGCATCTACAGCCATGCGATGAGTTCCAACGAGGTCAACTTCAGCCGGTCAAACGGTCCGGATACGTTTGTCCCTCCGCCCAATGCCGCCTCCAGCCTGATCATCAACACCAACCCGAACGTCCTCGCATTGAGCTGGACGCCTGGCCCCGGCAGCGCGGGCAGTGTGGTGGTGATGCGCGCGGGTCAACCGACTTCCATGCAGCCGAATTACGGCAACACCTACACCGGTAATGCCAGCTTCGGCAACGGCTCAAATCTCGGCGAGAGCAACTACGTCGTCTTCGCCGGCGCGGGCAACAGTGTCACCGTCACCAACCTGACGCCTGGAGTCCGCTATTACGCGACGGTTTATTCCTACACGGGCAGCGGCGCAGCGACTGTTTACAATCTGGCCGATGCCCCCACTGCAAATCAGATCGCGCCGGGAGTGGTTCAATCCATTTCATTGCAGGTCGGCAGCCCGATTGCGCTGGGGGGCACGGCGCAAGCAACGGTGCTGGCCACCTACACGGTCGGCAGCGTGGCCGATGTCACGGCGCTCGCCACCTATTCTTCCAGCGCGCCCGGCGTGATCACGGTTTCCACCAACGGCACCTTGCAGGGATTGACCTACGGCTCGGCGTGGATCATCGCCGGCTTTCAAGGCAAGGTCAGCAGCAACTCGGTGACCGTGGTCAATCCGCTCACCAATAATTTACGGCACCGCTACAACTTCGCCATTGATGCCAGCGACCTGGCTGGAACGGCCCACGGCACGTTGCAGGGCGGCGCCATCATCGCCACCAACAACGTCATCTTCAACGGCACGTCCGCTTACGTGAATCTGCCGAACAATCTGGTCACGGGCTACACTTCGATCACCTTGGAAACCTGGGTGACGGACAACGGCAGCGGTAATTGGGGTCGCATCTTTGATTTCGGCAACAACAACGCCGGGGAGGATTTGCAAGGCACCGGCACCCAGTATCTGTTTCTCGCCCTGCCCGGTGGTCCCGGAAATCTGCGCGGCGCCATCACCTTGAATGGCAATGGCGGCGAGCAACTGCTGGAGTGGGCGGGCAACCGGCCGGCGGTGGGCCAAAAATCGCACATCGTCTGGACGTTGGACGCCGCCAGCAACATCGCGCGGTTGTATGTGAACGGGGGGCAGGTGAGCATGAACGCGAACATGACGCTCACGCCCGCCGACATGGGGCCGACCGTGAACAACTGGCTGGGCAAATCAGTCTGGCCCGATCCCTACTTCAACGGCGTGATGGATGAATTCCGCATCTATGATGTCGCGCTTCCCGCCAGCCTGGTCCTGACCAATTTTCAGAACGGGCCGGATGCCCTCGAGGTCGCACCGCCCACGACGACCGCCGACTCCGCCACCCTGAATCCGGGTGCCAAGGTCCTGCTCGACGTCCTCGCGAACGATCAGGGTTCGATTTCGTCCAGCACGGTGCAGATCGTCACTCCGCCCGGCAGCGGCACCGCCGTGGTGAAGTCCGATGGGAAAATCCTCTACACCCACAACAACAGCGTGACGGCTTTCGACTCCTTCACCTATCGCGTGCAAAACTTTGTCGGCAGCAATTCCGCCCCGGCCGCAGTTTCACTCACGATCACCAACGCGCTCCGTCTCGCCGCCCCCTCGCTTGCCCTGCCGCCCACCAAGCCGCCGGTCGGCTTTGCGTTTGAAGATGCCTTTCCCGGACTCGTCTTCGAGGACGCGCTGGCCATCACCACGCCACCGGGACGCACGAACCAGATCTTCGTCGTGGAGCGCCGCGGCCGCATTTCCTACGTGCCCGACATCAACGCCGTCACCCCGCAACGCCTCGTCTTCCTCGACCTCGTGAACCAGATGTCCTTCGACGACACAGCCGAGGGCGAACGCGGCCTGATGGGCATGGCGTTTCATCCCGGCTTCGCGACCAACGGTTATTTCTTCGTGTTCTACACTGCGCCCGGCTCGCCGTACATTGACCGGCTCGCGCGCTTCACCGCGGACCCGAACACGCTGACCGTGAACACCAACACGCAGCTCCGCCTCTTCGATGTTGTGGATCAGGATTTCAACCACAACGGCGGCGACCTGCATTTCGGCAACGACGGTTACCTCTACATCGGCACGGGTGATGAGGGGCAGCAATACAACATCCGCCAGAATGCCCAGCGCATTGACAAGGATCTGTACTCCGCGCTGCTGCGCATTGACGTGGACAAGAAGCCGGGCAATCCCGAACCCAAACCCTCCGCCAACACCACGACCATCTACACGAATGCCTCCGGTCTGGCGTATTACTCCATTCCGGCCGGCAATCCATTCGTCAACGCCACGAGCTTCCTCGGCGCGGCCATCAACACCAACACGCTGCGCGCCGAAATCTTCGCGCTTGGCTTCCGCCACATCTGGCGCTTCTCGATTGACGCGCCGACCGGCGACATCTGGGTCGGCGACGTGGGCCAGGATTGGATCGAGGAGATCAACATCGTCACCAACGGCGGCAATTACGGCTGGGCGTATCACGAAGGTTGGTCCAACGCCGTCACGCTTTATCCGACCCAACCCACGCTGCTCTCCAATCCGCCTCCCGGCTTTGTCCACGCGCCGCCATTCTACTCGTATCTGCACACGGCCCGCGCGGGCAGTGAGCCACAATTCAAAGGCAACTCCGTCACCGGCGGCGTCGTCTATCGCGGCACCAAGATCCCCGAACTCACGGGCGCTTACATCTTCGGCGATTTTGAATCCACCCACATCTGGGCGCTCTGGCGCACGAACAATTCCGTCGCCGCCGTGCAGCGGCTCGCGGGCGTGATTGCGCCCGCCGGCTTCGGACTCGATCCCGGCAACGGCGACGTGTTGATCGCCAATTACGTGATGAACCGCATCGAGCGTCTCATCGCTGTGCCCGGCGAAGACAACGACTTTCCGCAAAAACTCAGCGACACCGGCGCGTTTGCCGATCTCACCGATCTCGCGCCCAGTCCCGGCGTCGTGAACTACGATCCCATCGTGCCGTTCTGGTCCGATCACGCGATCAAGAGCCGTTGGTTCGGCATTCCGAATCTGACCGACACCGTCACACACGTCGCCGACGGCAACTGGACACTGCCCACCGGCATGGTCTGGGTGAAACATTTCGACATGGAACTGGAACGCGGCAATCCCGCCACCAAAAAGCGCCTCGAAACCCGGTTCGTCGTGAAGACCACGAACAGTATTTACGGCGTCAGCTACGCGTGGAACGCGGCGGGTACGGAGGCGTTCCTCGTTCCCGATGGCGGCACCAATTTCAGTCTCACCATCACCAACGGCCTCTCCACCTTGATCCAGCAATGGAGCATTCCGTCGCGCAGCGAATGTCTCGCGTGTCACACGGAAGTCGGCGGGCTGGCCTTGAGCTTCAACACGCGGCAGTTGAATCAGCCCGCCACGATGAACGGGCACACCGACAACCAGCTCGCCTTGCTCAGTGCCGCCGGTTATTTCGCCAATCCCGTCAGCGCGCCGCAGACGTTGCCCGCGTTCTCCCGCGCCAACGATGCCTCGGTCAGTTTGGAACATCGCGTGCGCTCTTACCTGTCCGTGAATTGCGTCCAATGCCATCAGCCGGCGGGCTCAGGTCCGTCCACTTGGGACGCGCGCGCCTGGCTCTCGCTGGACGCCACCAAACTCATCAACGGCACGCCTTACAACAACGGCGGCAATCCCGCCAACCAGCTCATCATCCCCGGCGACACCGTCCACTCCGTCATCCTGCAACGCATCCGCGCGAACGGTTTCAGCCGCATGCCGCCGCTCGCCACGGCGGTCATTGACGAATCCGCCACGAATCTATTGCACACGTGGATCTCCACCGAGTTGACGAACCGTCAGAGCTTCGCGCAATGGCAGTTGGCCATCTTCGGCTCGACCAATGCCGCCAACGCGCTCGCCACCGCCGATCCTGATGGCGACGGTGCGAACAACTATTACGAATACCTGACACAGACCTCGCCGACAAACGCCGTGCCCGCACCGTGGACGATTGCCATTGATGAATCCGCCGGGACGGTCGGCGTCAGTTTCACGCGCGTCGCCAATCTCGGCTTCCTCGTCGAATCCAGCAGCGATTTTGCCAACTGGAATCTCTGGGATGTGCCGGAAAACACACTCTGGTTCAGCGCGGCGAACTTTGTGGATACCATCGCCGGGCCGCTCACCGGCGAAACCAACCGCTTCTTCCGCGTCCGCATTCTTGAACCTTGACCGATCAACCCGCCATCCTCTGAATCACACCAACTGAGTTGTCACCTCAACCAATGAAACTGCAAGCCCTGCTCCTGACTGCAACGACCGCGCTCGCCCTGACTCACGCCGCGCGGGCCAACCCCACGCTCACCATCCAGGCCGATCAACCCGGCGCAAAGATCAATCCCGCCATGTGGGGGATTTTCTTCGAGGACATCAACCTCGGCGCCGACGGCGGCCTCTACGCTGAACTCATCAAGAACCGCGCGTTCGAGTTTCCCGAGCCGCTGATGGGCTGGCACGCCCTTAGCCCGAGCAAATCCGTCGGGACGCTCGCCATCCGCGAGGAGAATCCCTTCAACGCCAAGAACCCGCACTACCTCCGTATCGAATCGCAGGGGAAGGATTTGTTCGGCATCGCGAACGAGGGCTTCCGCGGCATCGGCGTGAGGCAGGGCGAGGCTTACAATTTCTCCGCCCAGATCCGGGTCGGGTCCGGCACGCCGAAACTGCGGATCGAACTCTACAGCTCCGGCGGCGCGTTGCTCCATTCTGCGCGTCTCGAAAAATTCTCCGGCGAGTGGGCGAAGCATTCCGCCGTGTTAAAACCGAACCAGACCGACGCCAGGGCCAAACTCTACGTGCTCGTGGACGGCGCGGGCACGGTGGACCTCGACATGATCTCGCTCTTTCCCGAAAACACCTGGAAGAACCGCCCCGGCGGTCTGCGCGCCGACATGGCGCAAAAGCTCGCCGACCTCAAGCCTGGTTTCATGCGCTTCCCCGGCGGCTGCATCGTCGAAGGCATCTACCTGACGAATCGTTATCAATGGAAGAAAACCCTCGGCCCGGTCGAGGAACGTGAAACCATGCTCAATCGCTGGAACGTGGAATTCCTCCATCGCCCCACCCCGGATTACTACCAATCGTTCGGCCTCGGTTTCTTTGAGTTCTTCCAGCTCTGCGAAGACATGGGTGCGGCACCGATGCCGATCCTAAGCTGCGGTCTCGCGTGCCAGTTCAATTCCGGCGAAGCCTGCCCGCTCGATGATCTCGACTCCTACATTCAGGACGCGATTGACCTGATCGAATTCGCCAACGGTCCGACCAATTCCACCTGGGGCGCGAAACGCGCCGCGATGGGTCATCCCGCGCCGTTCCACCTGACGATGCTCGGCATCGGCAACGAAAACTGGCAGCAACCCTACCTCGAACGCTACGCGAAGTTCCACGCCGTGCTGAAGGAGAAGCATCCGGAGATTCAACTCGTCTCCAGCGCCGGCCCGGGTCCGGACGGCAATCATTTCAACTATGCATGGCCAAAACTCCGCGAACTCAAAGCCGACATCGTGGACGAACACTGCTACGCCAAGCCCGATTGGTTTTTCAACAACACCCATCGCTACGATAAATACGACCGCAAAGGCCCGAAGGTCTTCTTCGGTGAATACGCGGCCCAGAGCGACAAGATCGTCAGCGTTCTCAATCGCAACAACCTCGAAACCGCCATCTCGGAAGCCGCGTTCATGACCGGCCTCGAACGCAACGCCGAAGTCGTCACCATGGCGAGCTACGCGCCGCTCTTCGCGCACATTGATGGCTGGCAATGGACGCCCAATCTCATCTGGGTGGACAACCTGAACATCTACGGCACACCGAACTACTACGTGCAGAAACTCTTCGCCAACCATCGTGGCGACGTCATCCTGCCCGTCAAACTTGAGGGCGTGGACAAGAAGAAACTCTACGCCTCCGCCACCCGCGACAACGCCACCGGCGAAGTCATCATCAAGATCGTGAACGGCGACAATGCCCCCGCCGATGTGAAATTGACCCTGAGCGGCACGGCAAAATCCGCCCTCACCGCGCAAGCGTATGTGTTGACCAGCACCAAGACCACGGATGAAAACTCCTTTGCCGAGCCGAGGAAGATCGCTCCAGCGGAAAGCATCTTAAAACTCAAGGCCAAGGGCCACACCTACAAGTCTCCTGCCAACTCCCTGACCGTCCTGCGCGTGAAATGAACGGGCCGCCGGTCTCTTGAACCGGCGCGTTTCAAGCCAATCCGCCTCACGCCAAGACCGCCACGGACGCAACGACAATTCAGCCGATGCTCGGTATGCGATGCAGGCAAAGCCTTTCCCGCCTTTGCGTCCGCCGCGCCCTTGGCGTGAGGTCTCCCGATTGGTTTCTTGACTGACCCCCGGCCCAAAATAGAATCGTCATCCTGACCGGAACTGTTTCCCGAGGTCCGTTCAGTTGAAATCATGATTCTGCAACCAAACCGTTTTATGAAAAGAACCTCCGTCTGGCTCGGGCTGACGCTCGCGGCGTTGGGCTTGACCGCTTCTCTCCCCGCCGGCGCTGGCACGCTTTACCCCGTGATCGTGGGCGGCGAGTCGGGCTTTGTGGACAAGAACGGCAGGCTGGTCGTCAATCCGCAGTTCGACGCTGCGGATGCGTTCGCGTCCGACCTCGCCCGGGTGAAAATCGCCGGTCGCTGGGGTTACATCAGCCGGGATGGCAAATATGTCATCAACCCGCAGTTCGATGAAGCGACACCGTTCACCGACGGCCTGGCCCGGGTGAAGATCTCCCGCAAAGTCGGTTCCATTGACGACACCGGACGTTTCATCTGGAATCCGACGAATTGAATCGGCTCGACCCACTCTTGAGAAGTTCACGGAAATGGACAAGCCAACCACCTTGGTCCCCGGCCTGGCGCAGAACCGGAAAGGAGGCGCTTAGTCCGCATGGCTGCGCCTGAAACCAAACACTGGTCCGGCACCGGCCAGTTGCGCGGCGGCAAACGCGGCATCGCGTTCTTCCTCGCGCTCATCCGCTGGTTCGGCCCGCGCGTCGCGTATCTCTTCGCGATCCCGCCCGCGCTGTATTTCAGCTTCGCCTCGCCCGACGTGCCGGCCACAATGGATTTCCACCGCCGCGTCTTCGGTAAAATCCCGTGGTGGAAACGCCGCTGGTATGTGTTCAAACATTTCCACTCGTTCGGCCGCGCCATCATTGATCGCTCCGCCATCCTTGCCGGCGGCGCGAATAAATTTTCCTTCACGTTCGATGGCGAACAGAACATCCACGACGCCGTCGCCGCCGGCAAAGGCGTGTTGCTCCTCACCGCGCACGTCGGCAATTGGGAAGCCGCCGGCCAGCTCCTTTCACGCGTCAAATGCCCCATCAACGTCACCGGCTTTGACAAGGAAGCGCCCGCCATCCGCGCGACCCTGGACCGCTCCGCAAAGCAACATTTCAAACTCATCCCGCTCACCGGCTCGCCCACCGACGCCATCCAGCTTGTCGCGGCGATGCGGCGCGGTGAACTCGTCTGCATGATGGGTGACCGCACCTACGGCAGCCCGGCACAGACCATTTCATTCCTCGGTGGGCAAGCGCACTTCCCCATCGGCGGCTACGTCATGGCGGCGATTGCGGGCGCTCCGATCGTCACGGTGTTCAGTTTGCGCGAACCGGGCGGGCATTATCACTTCTTCGGCTTTCCGCCCGTGCCGCCGCATCATCCGCCCCATCACCAACGCGACGCCCATCTCCGCGCCTGTGCCACGCAATTCGCCGCGCGCCTTGAAACCATCGTCAAGCGCGACCCGTTCCAGTGGTATAATTTTTTCCCGTTCTGGGAAGCGGCCAAACCCACCCCGAACGGCAACGAACAATCCAATCCGCACGCCAACCCCTCACCCACCCTGACGGCCCCCCTCGCCCCATCCGATGGGGAGAGGGACGGGGTGAGGGGGGCATCGCCCAACCCCAGCGCACACTAACAAATGTCCGCCGCCATCGAACAACTCATTCCCCACCGCGCTCCGATGCGCTGGGTGGAAGAATTGCTTGATTGCACGGAAACCACCGCGACGGCCACGACACGTTTCCCGGCCGAACATTTTGCGGTCGTGAATGGAATGGTGATTGAAACCGCACTGGTTGAATGCATGGCCCAGACCGTCGCCGCCGCGCTCGGTCAGCGGATGCAGGCCGGCGGCAAATCCGGCACAGCCAACAACGGCATGCTCGCCGCCGTCTCAAACTTCAAGATTCACTCCCGCCCGCCGCTCGATCAGACTTTGACCATCGAAGTCCGCGAAGTGAAACGCCTCGGTCCGATGCTGATGATCACAGGAAAGATTTCCTGCGACGCGGAACTCATCGCGACCGGAGATTTGTCGTTGTATGCGTGAGCCGCAAGTTGCCATCGCGGGCTGCGGCGTCATCAGCGCGGCGGGCAACGGCACTTCCGCCTTGCTCGAAGCTCTGCGCACCAACACCAGCCACCTTCGCCCGAACGAACGTTTCAACGCCCTGCGCTTCCAATCCAACATCGTCGGCACTGCGCCGATTGACCCTGCCACCGACAACCCCGCGCATCAACTCGCGACCATCGCGATTCGCGAAGCAATTTCTGCGACCTGCGATGGTAGGACGCGTCACTCCGTGCGCGCCGGGCTTCTTCCTGGCAACGACGGCGCGCACGGAGTGACGCGCCCTACCGTGGACATTTCCCCCGATCGCCTCGGCTTGGTGCTCTCCACCACCAAGGCCAACATCGAAGCGCTCGAACGCCTCTCTGATGGCCGCCCCTGCTCTGCCGCCGCGCGTCGTCATCTGCAAGCCGATCTCCTCACCGCCGACCTCGCCGCTGAATTTGGCGCGCGTGGCCCGGTGCAAAACATCTCCAACGCCTGCGTCTCCGGCCTTGTGGCATTGATGCAGGGCGCGAAACTCATCCAACGCGGCGCGGCCGACGCCGTGCTCGTTGTTGGCGTGGATCATCTGTCCGCCTTTGTCGTCGGCGGTTTCACCACCCTCAAGGCGATTGATCCGGAAGGTTGCCGCCCATTCGACCAAAACCGCCGCGGCCTCAGCCCTGGAGAAGCAGGTGCGGCAATTATGCTCGTGCGCAGCGACCTCGCACCAAAATCTTCCATCACCATTCGCGGCTGGGGTTCGAGCAATGACGCCAACCACATGACCGGCCCGTCGCGCGACGGCGCGGGTCTCGCCCAAGCCATCCGCGCCGCGCTTCACACTGCGAAGTTGCAGCCCGGGCAGATTGATTACGTCAACGTCCACGGCACGGGCACGCCGTACAACGACGCCATGGAATCCGCCGCGTTGCGCACGGTCTTCGGCGACGCCATCCCGCCCCTCAGCGGCATCAAGGGCATGTTGGGCCACACGCTGGGCGCAGCCGGCGTCGTTGAAACCATCGCATGTGTGCTGGCGATGCAGGAAAACTTTCTGCCGGGAACGCCCCGCTTGGACACGATTGCCGAAGGACTTCCCGCCAGTCTGGTGAAAACTCCGCGGCCCGGTGTCGCGCTGAAACATGTTTTGAAACTCAACACCGGTTTCGGCGGAGTGAACGGCGCCTTGATCCTGAGCCATGAGTAACGCCTTCATCCTCGCCACCAGTTCTGTCACGAGCGCCGATGTTGCCAATGCCCGGCTAGGCACGCGGTTCGGGCGCATGGATCTGGCGAGCCAACTCAGCTTGCTCGTGGTCGAACCGTTCGCGCCGCACTTCGAAACATTCGCCCGCGATCGCATCGCCATCGTGCTCGCGGCGCAGACCGGGTCGTTGCCCACGGATGTCGCCTTCTGGAATGCCCGCAATGAACCCGGCGGCCTCAGCCCGACGCTGTTCACCTACACGCTGCCCAGTGCCGCCATCGGCGAGATCGCCATCCGCCATCGCCTCACCGGCCCGAATCTCTGCTTCGTCGGTGGCAGCCAGGATGTTTTGCCGGAAGCGGCGGAGTTATTGCGCACCGGCGAGGCCGATGCCTGCGTCGCCGTTTTTACGCACATTGTTTCACCCGCGCTAACAAAGATGATTCCTGCACCTGAAGTTGCGCGGGCCGTTGCGGTGCTGTTGAGCCGAACCGGGCCGGGCGGGACCGAACTGGGGGAAAATCGCCGTGACATGGAAGCGCTCTGTGCTACCCTGCGCCCGCAAAATCTGACGAAGTAAGCCATGGCCATCCCAACGACGGAATTAAAGGCGCGAATCATCGAATCGCTCAACCTGCAGGACATCAGCCCGGACCAGATCGAAGATGAAGCGCCGCTGTTTGGCGCGGGTCTGGGGCTGGACTCCATTGATGCGCTGGAACTTGTGGTGATGCTCGAAAAAAATTACGGCATCGTCATCAAGGACATCGAGGAGGGCCGGCCCGCCTTCCGCTCCGTCCGCACGCTGGCGGACTTCATCGAAGCCCGGCGCGGCACCTGACGAAGCGCGGCGTTTACGCCGCTTCAACTTTCGCCATGTCACTGGCTCCACAAATCTCCCAAACCGCGGCGTTGCAGCGGGCTAAAGCCCGCGCTCCGTTCGCTTCCCGCTCCTTCTAAGTGGCCGACCGCTTCCCAGTCATCACCGGCCTGGGCGTCATCGCCGCCCCCGGCAGTGGCGCGGACGAAATCTGGGCCGCCATCGCCGCCGGTCAAGACGGCCTCAAACCCCTCACCCTCTTTCCTTCGCCGCGCTACGGACAGATTCCCGTCGGCGAAATCACCCGCGACCTCACCGCGCTCGGCGCTCCATTGCGAGGCTCGCGCAGCGATAAACTGGCCTGGCTCGCCGCGCGTGACGCACTCCACTCGGCCAACCTCGATCCAAGATCAGTCGCCGACCGCACCGGGGTCTTGCTCGGCAGTTCCGTCGGCGGCACCTACGACACGGAACGCTTTCTCACCGCGCTCATCAAAGAGAAAAAGATGCGCGCCCGTCCGACGCGCTTTCACGAATGCTTCTCGCCGGTGGACCTGGTGGCGGATGCGTTTGGTCTGCTCGGACCGAGCTTCGCAATCGCCACCGCCTGCTCGTCCGGCGCACTGGCCATCGCCACCGCAGCGGAGTTGATCCAATCCGGCCAGGCCGACGTGATGCTGGCCGGCGGCACGGATTCGCTCTCACACACGACCTGGGCGGGATTTCACTCGCTGCTGCTGGTGGATTCGCAAGGTTGTCGTCCCTTCGACGCCACACGTGGTGGGATGAGTTTTGGCGAAGGTGCGGCCGTGCTGATCATCGAAGCCGAAGAACACGCCCGGAAACGTGGCGCAAAAATCCTCGCCCGCCTCAGCGGTTGGGGTGCAAGTTGCGACGCGCATCATGTCACGGCACCGCATCCCGACGGCGCGGGCGCGCTCGCGGCGATGCAATCGGCACTCCGGCGCTCCGGGCTGACTCCGGCGGACATCGGCTACGTGAACGCCCACGGCACCGGCACGCGCGACAATGACGTCGCCGAAGGCCGGGCGCTTAAATCGCTATTCGGCGAAAACATCCCGCCGTTCTCCAGCACGAAACGGTTTTTCGGCCACTCCCTCGCCGCGAGCGGGGCGATTGAAGCCGTGGTCTGCATCGAAGCGCTGCGACGCCAGCAACTCCCGGCGAATCCGGGTTTCACGCAACTTGACCCCGCCATCGGCCTCACGCCTGTCACCGAACTGCGCGCCGCGAAGTTGACCCACGTGATGAGCAACTCGTTCGGCTTCGGCGGCAACAATGCCGTGTTGATCTTTTCCACGCCCGAGACGACGCCGCAAACCCGCGGCACGCTCATCGCACCCGTCCTCATCACCGGCTTGGGCGTCATCGCCCCGGAAATAAATTCCATCACGGAGCGAGCCATTCAACCGCCGCTGCCGCCTGACTCGGTGCGCGTTCGCGCCTGTGGCCCGTTGGCCGACGCGGCCACGCTCAATCCGACGCAACGCCGCCGCCTCAGCCGCATCATCCAGATGGCCATCCTCGCCGCGCGCCGCAGCCATCCTGCTGATCCGACGAAGCGACTCGCCATTGCCATCGGCACGGGCTTCGGTTGTCTGGAAGAAGGCGCGGTGTTCATCGAAAATCTTTTCATCAAGGACGAAGCCGAACCGATGCCGACCCGTTTCCCCGGCTCGGTTCACAACGCGCCCGCCGGCCAGGTTGCGATTGATCTGGGGGCAACCGGTTTGAATTCCGCGCCGACGATGGGTGAACTTTCATTCGAAAGCGCGCTCTGGCAGGCGTTGAATCAAATCAACAACGGCGAGGCCGATGAAGCCCTGGCCGGCGCGGTGGATGAACTGAGCAAGTATCCGCTCTCCATCGGCAAACGCTGGGGGCTTTGGAACGAACAGACGATTCCCGGCGAAGCCGCCGTGATCGCGAATCTCGCCAGCCCGGCGACGAACAAAACTCCGCTCGCCCGCGTGACCGCTGTCCGCCTGGGCCGCTACGAACGCCCGTTTGCCGCCGCGCTTGAGGCTGAGTGGATCGCGCAGGCCGTTGACCTGACCCGGATCAAAACAGTCGTGACCGGCGCGAAAGGCTGGCCGCAGTTGGACGCTTGTTACGACGCGGTCATCGCGGCGTTGTCCCAACGCGTTGGCCGCACCATCGAGCAACAGACCTACAAACAGCATTGCGGGGAATTTTACTCAGCCTCCGCCGTGGGCTTCGCGAAAGCCGTCGAACTGGCGCGCGAACAACAGTGCGGTGTGTTGCTCTACACGCTTTCCTTGCGCGGCGGCAAGGCGCTATGCTGCGTCGAGCCGTGACGCGTTTTCATCTCATCGCCTTGTTGGCAACCTCGACCGCCGCCGTGGCTTTGGCTTGCGGCCAGTGGGTGCTGGTCAATGCTTCCATTCTCACTCTGTTTCTCGCCATCGGCTTGGGCGTGGCGATTCCGCAACTCAGTTTCTTCGGTGATTTTATCTGTCACGGCAAGTCAGACAAACGCCAGGTCGCAATCACCTTCGATGACGGCCCGGACCCGCGCGCCACGCCCGCCCTGCTGGAACTGTTGCGCGAACATGACGTCGAAGCCGCGTTCTTCGTCATCGGCAAGAAAGTGGATGCGACCCCCGAGTTGGCGAATCAGATCCTCCGTGGTGGTCATCTGCTGGAAAACCACACCTACGAGCACAGCAACGCGACGAATTTTTATTCCACCCGCAAGCTCACCACCGAGTTGACGCGCGCCCAGCAGACGATTCAAAAGCACACCGGTACGACGCCACGCTTTTTTCGCCCGCCCGTCGGTTTGTCGAATCCCAACACGTTTCACGCCGCTACGGCGCTGCGATTGAAAGTCATCGGCTGGAACATCCGCAGCCTCGACCGACGCAGCACCGATCCCGAACAGATCGTGCGACGCATCGAACGCGGCTTGAAACCCGGCGCGATCATTCTGCTGCACGATGGCAACATTCCCGCCGAGCGACTGGTGCTGACGGTGAAATTGCTGCTCGCCAAGCTGCGCGAACACGGCTACGAAGTCGTGCGGCTGGACCGAATGTTAGGATGAAAACCATAAGAGCCGGTTTGAAAACCCGGAACGGGCGGCAGGGATGCCGCCCGAACCCGCAGGCAGGGATGCCTGCGTTACGGCGTAGCGCGGGCCTCCTGCCCGCGGATGCCCGGAGCATCCTTGCTCCGGGTTTCCAGCGAGGAGTTTTCAAACCGGCTCTAAAACCAACGCTGGTCGAGGAACCCGACCAAAGCCATTGTGGAGTAGTGCAGACTCTTAGGGTGTGTTTTCAAAATGTTTTCCAGCGGCGCTGGGGTGCAAGGCATCCCGCCATGAAATCAGTGCCACGCCCGCCCTCACCCCGGCCCTCTCCCCCGGGGAGAGGGAGCAGCATCGCACCGCCCTTTTGGACTCGGCCGTTGGACGTGGTAAAACCCGCCACTGTCAATCCGTCGAGCCGCAGCGAGTGTATCCCCCTCTCCCTGGGGGAGAGGGCTGGGGTGAGGGCGAGCCACCAACCATTCCACTCGCTGCCCTCAAACTCAGCCAATAAATCCATTTTGAAAACACGCCTTAATCATAATCTTAATCTTTTGCTTAATCTGCGGTCTGAGAAGATTAAGAGCCCCGGCTTCATGGCGTCTTTGCTGGCATTTTTGCTCTTCAGCTTGAGCGTTTCTGCCGGCATTGCCGAAGACGCCCAAAAACTCACACCCGTGGCCGACCCCAAGCCGATTCTCGCCGATCTGCAGCAGAAGATGTCGTCGTTGACGTCGGTCTATCTGGAGTTCACGCAGGAGCGGCAGTTGAAACTGTTCGCCGAACCGCTCAAGAGCGAGGGCGTGATGCTGATTGATCGGCCCGGCCAGATCCGCTGGGAGACCACGTCGCCCTATCAATCCATCCTGCTCGGCAATCAGAAGTCCGTGGCGCAATTCGAGTTTGCCGACGGCCAGTGGAAGAAGCTCAAACTCGGTTTCCCGCAGATGCTCAAGCGCGTGATGGATCAGATGACGCTCATGCACCAGGGCAAGCTCGACGCGCTCACGAGCGATTTCACGATCTCGGTGGCCACCGGCGCTGTTACCGTGGTGACGATGATCCCGAAGGATGAGAACGTCCGCGCCATGCTGGCCGCGCTGGAAATCCATCTGCATTCCGACCTGTCCGCGACGAAGGAAGTGGTGATGCGCGAACCCGGCGGCGATCTGACCCGCATCATCTTCAAGCGCGAGAAGCGCGGCGTGATCTTTCCCGAAAAGACGTTCGATCAAACCAAGCCGGCGGAGTTGACGGCGATCAAAGCTCTGGTGAACGATGCAAAGTAGCCGTTCGAGGTTCCGCAAGATTTTGGACTGCGGTGGCATAGCGCAGCGGCGACACCGCTTTCGGGCGGGCGAACAGCCCCGAAGTAAAAGACACTCCTTGGACGTACGAAAGCGGCGTGGCGCTTCGCTTCCCGCCGCACTCCAAGACGCTGGAGTGTTCATCGCATTCCTATCGCTGGCGGTGGTTGTTTTTCTCTCGGGGTGCGCCACCGCGCCGCGCACGCAGATTCAGCGCCCGGCCCAGACTTTTCCCGCTGACGCCCTCATCACACAGCGCGGCCTCTTGACCGTGTTCGGCGGAAAACAATTCACTCTCAACGGCTACCTTGCCACCAGCGCCACGAACGGACAACGCCTTGTTCTCACGGAAAACTTCGGCGGAGTGTTGGCCGATGTGCTGGTGACGCCGGACGGAAAGGCGCACGTGATGAAATCTAGTCGCGCCTTCAAGCCGAAATGGATCGAGCGTTATGTGGCGGCGGATGTGAGTTGTCTATTTGGAAGCGCAATTACGAACAATTGTCCCGGCGAGACGCTGGGACCAAATCATTTCCTCATCCAGCGGCGTTGGTATAAGCTCGACGTGCAAATCGTGAACATCCAACCCGGAAGCCAGCCCGCGACCCTGTTCGACGCCACCCAGGCGGAAAAGCCATGAACCTGCGCGACTCGATTGCGGCCGCCCGCCTCAGCGGACCGCTGCCTCAATCCGACGGCGCGACTCTGTTCGAGTTCCGCTTTCCCACGACCGATCCGACGTTCGCCGGCCATTTCCCGACGCGCCCGCTGCTGCCCGGCATGTTTCAACTGGAGATCGCGCGGTTCGCCGCCGAACTGACGCGGAACGAACCGCTCCACGTGCGCGAAATCCCGAAGGCAAAATTTCTGCGTCCCATCATCCCCGATGAAACCGTGCGCGTGGAATTGAAATTGGTGGAGAAAGCCGACATGCTTCAGGTCCGCGCCAGCTTCTCCGTCACGGGACAAGCCGCGGGCGAAACCATTTTGTTGCTGGCAAAATAATCTGAACCCGAATTTTTACCACGGATGAACACGGATGAACACGGATGGGGAAACGGCTTGGCGCGAATTGGCGCGAATTCAATTGGCGAAAACCCGCGGCATTCGGGTCATGGTTTTCCGGTTTGGAATCCGGGTTCATCAGTGTCCATCTGTGGTTAACTAGTTTCCCGACATGAAGCGGCTCAAAAAAATCCTGATCGTCCTGGCCATCCTCCTCGGGGGCGGCTGGCTCACGGGCAAATTGCTGACGCGCCTGTGGATCGCCAAGCCGCCCCCGCTGCCGGCGGATGTTTCGATCATGCAGGCCCAGCCGGAGACGCGCGAGGGCAAGACCTGGCTCGGAAAATCGTGGGTTTCCAAACGCGACGGTCTGCCGGTCATCCGGCTCAAAGGCGCGCCATTCGAGATGGGTTACGCCTCGGGCAAGCTGTTTGAAAAGGAGATGCACACCTTGGAAAACGAGTTTCTCGACATGATCCATGGTTACGTACCGCAGGCGTGGAAGATCAAAATTCTCCGGGGCTACATCATGTATCGGAATCGCAAACTCAGCAACTACGTGTCCCTGGAAGATCGGCAGCAGATTCTGGGCGTCGTACTTGGCTGCAAAGATATCCATCCCGAGCTGGGTGATTTTTACGACCGCATGCTCAACTACCACGCCGCGCACGACGTCTCCTACATGATGATTGATAACCCGCTGGTCTCGAAAGCGGGCTGCACCGCGTTCGGCGCGTGGGGCAGCGCGACGGAGAACGGCCATCTCATCACCGGACGCAACTTCGATTGGGAGGCGGCGGAGGTTTTCAGCCGCGACCGCGTCGTCATCATGTGCGAACCCGACGGCGGCATCCCGTTCATCTCCGTGGCGTGGGCCAGCATGGCGGGCGTCGTCTCCGGCATGAACCGCGCGGGGGTTTCCATCACGATCAACGGCGCCCCCTCCAGCCTGCCGGGCGAGACCGCCACGCCCGTGGCAATGGTGGCGCGCGAGGTGTTGCAGAAAGCCCACAACCTCACCAACGCGCTCGATATCATCCGCAACACGCGGGTCTTCGTCTCGACGCTCTGGCTCATCGGCAGCAAGGCGGACGGCAAATTCGTGGTGGTGGAGAAAACTCCGGAAGCCACAAACGTCCGCGAGGCCGAAGGCGATTCCATCGTATCGGCCAATCATTTCCAGACCGGGAAGCTCAAGGACGACAAACGCAACCTGCGTTACATCGAGGAAGCCACGTCCACGCCGCGTTACGCCCGGATGAGTGAATTGGTCCAGACGAATCGCGGGGCCATCAACACCGTCCGCGCCGCCGAGATGCTCCGTGACCGGTTGTTGCCCGGCGGAACCTTTGCGGGCAATGGCCATCGCGCCACGCTCAATGCGCTCATCGCCACGCACGCCACCGTGATGGATCTGAGCGAGGGAATCTTCTGGGCCGCCTCACCGCCGAACCAACTCGGCAAATTCGTCGCGTTCGACGTGAACGACTTTGACCGCGAACTACCCGCACTCACAGTGCCAGCCGACCCCATGCTCGCGTCCGGAGAATTCGAGAAGGCCAAGACCGCGCACCAGGCTTTGGTCGAGGGCCGGCGCGCCTTGAAGAACCGCGACGCTAACGCCGCGCTGGCCGCAGCGAAAAAAGCCGAGACAAACAATCCCGGGTTTTATCAGAATGCCGATTTGAAGGGGCGGGCCTTGCTGTTGTTGAACCGCAATGTCGAGGGGATTCAGGCCCTCCAGGCGGCGCTGGCCGCGCAACCCGCCTTTCAGAGCGAGAAAGCGGACATCGAGAGCCTGTTGCAGCAGGCTCAAGGAACGAAGTAAGCGAATGAACCCCGGGTCAGAAGACAACAGCGCACCCGTGTCGCGTCACGCCACGCGCAGCATGGTGTTCATCCAATTTCTGCTCGGCTTGGGGGTGCATCTTTTTCTCGGCCTGCCCTTTCTCCGCCGGACGCACGGGCTGGAACGGTTGCGGCGTGAGCAAAAACATCTCTTCGTCGTCAACCACATCAGCCTGCTCGATACGCTAGTGCTCGCGACGCTGTGCTGGCGCTCGCGGTGTTATCCGATCCTGGTACTCGGCGACAAAAAAGTCTGGCACGCCTCGTGGATCAGGAAGTTTCTGAGCAATCACACCGCCTTCCTGCTGGACCGCGGCAAACTCAATCCCAATCGCATCGGCGAACTGGAGGAGTTCGGCCGCGCGGGCCGGGAATTCCAACTCATCGTGTTTCCCGAAGGCACGCGCGGGGACGGCGTGAACGTGGCCGCCTGCCAGCCGGGGATCTATCACATCGCCCAGGCCGCCCGCCTGCCCATCGTGCCGGTGTTCATCGAGAACATGCAACTGGTCTCCACCAAGACCGGCCGGTTTCATCCCATCCAGGGCTGGCGCAAGGTGGAAGTCCATTTTGGCGAAGCGATCGCGCCGGAAAAGTATCTCGATATGCCGCGGGAGGAATTTTTGGAATTTGTGCAGACCAAGATTGCGGCAGCGAGAACTAAACAGGGCTGGACAGACTTAAAATGATCACAGCCGCATTGCTATGCTTGGCTCGTCGAGTTCAGCTAGTTCACTTTAGTGAAATCGACTTTGCCAAAGCCTTTTCAAAGGCAGCCCAAAAATCACCTTCAGACGCTCCAGCTGGAACGATCTGGTCCAAGTGCTCCGGCAGGCGTTTAAGACCCATTAAACTCAGCTTTTCAATTTCAATAGGCATGAAACGTATTCTCCCGTCAATTTCTTCTACAACTTCGACTGCGCGCTGCTTCGCCAACGTCCGTTTTTCAGCGCGTGAGGAGAAAACTTCAGGCACCTTCTCATGCGTTAATCGTTTCGTGCGATGCTCAGCAAAATGATGATTAACAACATCCCATCCAATCCGACGAAACACATCAGCGCGAAAGGATAAAAGAGGGCCGCAGGGGGATTCTCCAGCAGTAGATCCCATTGCATGAAACCACTGCAAGACGCGGACATCTGAATTCTTATCACTAACGAATATCGTCACACTCATATGCATTACCAAGCTTGTGGCGGCTAAACAAACGCCACCAGCATCACGTTAGAATCGTTGCCTGCCCCGGGCTGAAGTTCCCACCGCGCAAAACCCGCGCGCTTCAGCATCGCTTCCATCTCGGCCAACGTCTGGAAATGCAGCCCCTCCTTCGTGCGGTTCATGCCCATGCGGGTGGCGAATTCCTCCCAGCGATGCACCTTGCGGTGGGCCTCGGTCTCCGCGCGGGAACCGTCGCGTATAATCAATCGTCCGCCGGGCCGCAACGCCTGCCGGACTTTGTTCAGAATGAGTTGCTGCTTGTCCGCCGTCCAATAGTGCAGCACATCGAGCAACAACACGGCGTCGCCGGCGGGCAGTTCACATTCCAACAGGTCGCCCTGCGTAAATTTGATGCGGGTATGCTCCGCGGCGGTGCGCTGGGCGACGCGGATTTTCTCCTCGTCATAATCCACGCCCCAGAACGTCCGCGCGCCGGTGAACGCCGCCAGCCAATGCGTCGCCAGGCCATAACCGCAGCCGAGATCCAGCACCAACCCCTGCCGTGGCACGACGGCATCCAGTTTCAGGAAGAACGGATCAAGCTTCATCTTCCACTTCACGAATTGCTCGACGTAGATGCCTTGATAGCGATAGAGCCGTTCGACCTTGCGTCGCACCACCCGCGGCGTGTTGACGGCATCGAGCTGTTCCTGCGCCGCCGCGGCGACAATGGCTTCGCAATGTTTCATCAGCGGCACCACGCCCTGGTTGTAATCAAAATTCTCAGGCGTGATGCGGGGCAGCGCCCGCATGGTGATGTGATACGGCTCGAACCAGTACGCGTCCCGCGGCATCGCCACGTTCGTATCGCACAGCACCACCGGCAGGATGTCCTGCTGCAGTTCCACCGCCAGTTGGAACGCCCCGCGATGAAACCGTTGCAGGCAGCCGTCCACCGACCGTGTGCCCTCGGGATAGAAATGCACCGACGCCCCGCGCGCCAGCGTTTCGCGACAGCGTTGCAAGGTTGTCTCCGGATCATTCGGCTCGACCATCACGTGGCCGAGAACCTTGCAACTGACGCCGAGCAGCACTTCATCAAACACGCGTTTCTTCGCCGTCTGCCGCACGTCGCCCGGGAGGGTGACCATGAGCAGCACGTCCACCGCCGACTGGTGATTGCTGATGACGATGCTGGGCTTGGCGAAGGTGGCCGCGCTGATATTCTGATACTCGATCTTTCCAAATGGCATGCTCCGCACGATCGCGCGCGCCAGCCAGTGCGCCGCGCGCCGCAGCCGGTCATCCGCCGTCCGGGGCGAAATCACTTTCAGCAACGGCCGGAGAATGTAATAAAGGAACACCTGACTGCCGGCCAGATGCAGCGCGATCCAGACCGTTCCCAGCACATGCCACCACCGCGGCGCGCCCCGCGGTTGCGGCTTGAACAGCAGCAGGTCCATCCCGATCGGCACGACAATCAGCGTCGCCAGAAACGCAAACCCCATCCCGATCAAAACCGTCACGCCCATCGAGAACAACACCGGATGATCCGCCAGCACCATCACGCCGAAACCGAAGATCGTTGTCAACGCGGAGACCAGCACCGACGCGCTGTTGACGGCGGTCGAACCGGGCCGCCCGCGCCATTCCTCCAGCTTGCTGGTCACCAAAAACACCGAGTAGTCCTCCCCCACGCCGATGACGAAGATGACAAAAATGCTGTTCATCAGGTCAATCGGCAGCCCGAGCCAGCCCATCAACCCGAAGGTCCACATCAAGCCAAACGCCAGCGGCAGCAACGTCAGCACCACCAGTTCGACCGACGCCAGCGTCAGAAACAACAGCACCGCCACGAACACGCCCGTCCACAACGCAAACCGCGTCAAGCCCACCCGCGCCAGACCCGCGATGTGATCCGCCAGCCCTTTGCTGTCGAGCACGATCGCCTCCGGCAACGTCTCGCGCAGCTTCGCGGCTTCATCGCGATTCTTGAGTTTCACGAGCGTGCTGATGGCGTTGTCGTTTGTGCCGAGCGCCACGCGTTCGTTCAACGCATTCTCCAACGGCGTGCCGCGGAACAGATCGAGCGTAAGCAACGGTCGTTCCCCCACCACGCTCTGCCAGAACTTGTCGAACGCTTCCGCGCGAAACCCCAGCTCGCCGCCAACCTGATCGAGCGTCGTGCGCAAACCGGCCTGCCGCTCCGCCGTCCAAAACTCGCGCCACCGCTTCAGATTGGCCCGCTGCATTTCCGGCGCGGGGCACACCGCTGCCAGTGAAAACGCTCCCGCCACATTCGGATCGCGCTCTAACGCCGCAAACACGCGGTCGTTCTGCGCGAGGGCCGCCTCGATGGTTTCCCCGCGCGCCACCACCATCGTCATGCCGAGCGCGTTGCCCCACGTGCTTTGAATCAACGCATCATCCGCTCGCGTCGCGGCGGTGATCCCGTTCAAGCGCGAGATGTCGCCCTCAAACCGCAATCGTTTCAATCCGAAGAACGTGACCACCGACAACGCGACCACCAGCAAAACCAGCCAGCCGCGCCAGCGGAGTTCCCAGCGGAAATATTTTTCCCAGACGACCGTCAGCCACAGCGGCGGCTGGCCGGGTTGCTTCGCCACCGGAATGAGCAGCGGCAAAATCACCAGGGCAAACCCCGACGAAAAGATCACGCCGATCGCTCCTAATAACCCGAGCTGTTGATAGCCGTGCATCGGCGAGGTCATCATCACGAGAAACGCCGCGATGGTTGTGATGACGCCGATGCTGATGGGAAACACCAGCCGGCTGAGATGCTTGCCGATGGCCCGGCGATCCGTGCTGCCGTTGCCATCGAGGTGATAGATGATGTGGATGGCGTAATCCACCGTGATGCCGACCGCGATGGACGCGAACCCGGTGGCGATGGCCGAAAGCTGTTTTTGCCACAGCATCAACACCACGCCGGCCATCAGCGTCCCGAACAGCGACGGCAAAAAGGAAACCAGCGCGAGCCAGCGGCGGCGATACGCCACGAAGCACAGCACGATCATCCCCGCCGAACCGATGGCGATGCACCGCGTCGCGTCGCCGCGGATGATGCTGGCATTGTCCACCGCCATGCGATGGCCGCCGGTAATCGCCACATGCACGCCGGGAAATTCCTGTTCCACGGCGGCGACCACGCGCTCCATCTCCCGCACCAACGCCAGGCTCGCCTTCGAGTCCGCCGACGCAAACTTCGGCTCGGCCAGCATCAGCACGTGCCGCCCGTCGCCGCTGGTGATGCGACCGTCCACAATTTGCGCGTCACCAAAACCGGTCTGCAACGGCAACACCTTCGCCACCACCAGCGCGCTCAGGCCGACGGGATCGGCGGCGACCACGTCCTTGAGCACCATGCCCTCCGGCCCGGCCAGCTTGCGGCGCATCGTGGTCAGGTATTGCCGCACTTCGTCCGGAGCGAGTTTGGTTTCCAACGCCCTGGCATCCTCGGCGGTGAACAGATTCGGCAATGCGCCGGTGAGAAACTCGATCACCTTTCCCTGCCCGCCCATCTCGACGTGATAGGTGATCCGACCGAAATTTTGATTCGTGGCAAAACGGGAATACACCTCATCCGCCGCGCGCCCCAGCGTTTCGGGATCGTCGGTGTTGCTGCCGATGTCGAGATAGACGCGGTCAATCTGCCGGAACTTGCCGAGCGCGTAACGGTAATCATCAATCTGCCGGTCATTGCGCGGCAGCATGTCGAGGATGTCCTCCTGCAGATCAATCCGCGACGAGAACCAGCCCGCCGCCACCATCACGAGCAACGTGACGGCGAGCACGCTGCGCCGCCGCGCCACGAGCCACAAATAAAGCCGGGTGTAGAGATCCAATTTCATTCAGCCAACCAAGTCGTGTTTGTTTGCGTCCATTTGTGGTCAGCCCTTCCTCCGCACCAAGCGCGCGATGCCGTAGGTCACTATCATCCCAATGACGGAAACCCCGATGGCCAGGGCCAGGCTCCCAAACAGCCAATCGCCCAGGTATTCCCACAATGTTTCCCGGGTGATCAACTGCGGTGACAGTTTCAAAACCTCGCCCGTCAGCAACCAGTGCCCCAGCACCAGCGCCGCACAAAAAATAAATGGGGCAACGGGGGGAATGGAAATATTGCTCGCGAGCAAGGTGATCGCCTTGTTCACGCGCAGCTTATGGGCCACGGCCGCCGCGACCACCATCTGGAATCCATAGATGGGCAGAATGCCGAAGAACAGTCCCAGCCCCACCGCCACCGCCAGCCGCCCCGGTTCGTGGGCGTGCTCCGTAAAAAACTCATGGAGAACGCGCCCGAACTTGTTCTTTCGCCCCCGGGACCAATCCACCCGCAGCGACAACGGCACGAGCCACGTTTGCAACACGAGGATGATGTTGCGGTTCGTGATATGCACGAAGTCGCGCACCGTGCGGAAGTGCGACGTGCCGGTCTTGCCCGGTTCGTAAGTGCATTTCACCGGGATCGCCACGATGGCCGTGCCCACCCACGCCGCGCGCACCATGAACTCCAACTCGTACGCGTAGCGATCCGACCGGATCTGCAACTGCTGCACCAATGCGAGCGGATAGCAGCGAAAACCGCATTGCGTGTCGCGCAGTCGCACGCCCGTCTCGACGCGATACCAGAATGTTGAGATGGCATTGGAACGCCGCCGGTGCGTCGGACAGCCGGCTTCCCGGAAATTCCGCACTCCGACGAGATACGCTTCCGGCTTCTGCTGGGCTTCCGTGAGAAACTTCGGGAGATCCTCGGTAAAATGCTGACCATCCGCATCCATCGTGATGGCGTGGGTGAAACCAAGTTCCACCGCGCGTTGAAACCCCGCCCGCAATGCCGTCGCCTTGCCGCCGTTCTGTTTCAACCGAACAATTTCACATCCCGGCAACTCCGGCAGAGGCTCCGTCGAACCATCGTCCACCACGATGACCGGCGCGTGCGTCAATGCCGCCTGCGCCACTGCGCCCACGGTGGCGGAGTGGTTGTAACACGGGATGAGGACGCAGGGTTTCATGCCTGGGAGCGCCGGCATCCTGCCGGCGAGTTTATGAAAAAGCCCGGAGCGCCAGAGTGATTCTCAAAAATGATTTCCGGATGAAAAACCGCGAACCCCTCTCCCGGCCTTCGGCCACCCTCTCCCCATCGGATGGGGAGAGGGCCGGGGTGAGGGGCCGTCCGGAAACGATCTAAGAGAACCAGTCTAGGGCGTTTGCCAGAATAAATTTCCGACATCTGCGACACACCCACCCCCAGCCCCTCCCGGGAGGTGAGCATTTGAGAAAGCGCTCGTAAAAGAGTTCCCCTCCCGGGAGGGGCTGGGGGTGGGTTCTCCCGGAGATGGTTTCTGGCAACCGTTATCGAATCGTAATCCGGATTTCCCATCACGCTGCACCTCCACGCAAACTTTCGTTTCGCAAATCCACAAACGTCCGGCGCTTCCGCGCCTGCGGCGGCGACTGCAACGATTCGATCTCCTCGCGCGTCGCATGCCGGATCTGCGGCGTGATCCTGGCCCGCGCTTGAAACACTTCGCGCAATTCTGCCACCAGCGCCGAACCATGCACGAGCACCTCGACCGCGTCCGACAGCTCACTTTCCTTCCGCGCGATGATGACAAATGATTCCACGCCCGAGCTCTGTTCCAACACCGCCGCCAGCGTCGCCGGATAAAGCGATGTGCCCTTGAATTTCAGCTTCTGATTCTTGCGCCCGATGATCGGCCCAAGCCGAGGCGACGTCCGGCCACACGCACATTTTCCACGAAACAATGCCGCACAATCGCCCGTGCGATAGCGGATCACCGGCATCGCCTCGACACCGAATGTTGTCGCGACCACTTCGCCGACTTCACCGTCCGCTACGGGCTGACCCGCATCGTCGAGGATTTCGATGTGTAGTTGATTCTCGTGCAAATGCCCGCCCTGCCCGGCTTCGCATTCGCAGAGTGAATTGGCGAGTTCCGTCACGCCGTAGGTGGAATAAACCTTCGCGCCCCACATTGCTTCGAGCGCCGCGCCGGAGTGATTCAATTGAAACGTTGCGTCGCGAATCGGCTCGCCGATGCAGATAAGCTTCTTGATTGCGGATTGCTTGAGATCAACGCCAACCTCCCGCGCCTTGTCCGCCACAAGACGCAAGAACGACGGCACGCCGACAATCGCCGTCGGCTGCACGCGCTGAATCATCTCCAGCACCAACAACGGGGACGCAGCACCCGTGCGCACAATGCCGCAGCCGATTTCGCGCAGCCCCAACCAATAGGCCTGCCCCGCCATGAAGCACCGGTCCATCGCCACCGCGACGAGCACCGTGTCTCGCGCCGTCAGTCCGGCGCAGCCGAAGGAGAGTTGCTCGTTCACCGCAAGCCGTTTCACATCGGCCTCGGTCAACATCCAGAGCAGCGGATGCCCCGTTGTGCCGCTGGTGGTGACAATCTCGACCACGCGCTCGCGCGGCACGCAGAGAAAATCCAGATTCCGCTCGGACAACGTCTGCTTGGCGAGCAGCGGCACAGCTTCCAGCGCCGGCACTTCCGCCCGACCGCGAAACAGTTCCCGGTAATACGGCGAATGTTCCGCCGCGTGGCGAAACGTCCCAGCCCAGAGTTGGTCGAAGGTTTTGGTCACCTGATTTTCGTCGAGGCTACAAAGTTCGCCGCCAGAACTCCAGCCGCCGCACCGGTAGCCAGGCAGCAGCCCATCACCCGCGCGCTGGCGATGGCGTCCACATCCGCGCTGATGCTTTTGCCGGCCATGAACAGATTATCCACCCGCGCCGCCCGCAGCGCCCGCGCCGGAATGTCATAGCTTGCTCCCGCCGGAAGGTATTTGAATCGCACCGCGCCTTTGGCATCCCACTGTTCGATGGGCCACCCGCCACGCGCGACGGCATCTGAAAATTTTCTTCCCGCCAACACATCCGCGCCGGTCAGGACATACTGGCCGACAATCATCCGCCCGGCGCGACGGGCCACAGGAAATTCTTGCTGTGACGTTTCACATTGCTCGAAGCCACGAACGCTGGCCCGCAGGAAAGCGATGAGTTGCGGCACCTGCTCCGGCGTTCCAGCGAACTTTGCCGTGTACTCCCCCGGCGTCAGGCTTGCCTGTAGATTCAGTGGCGGAAAACCCGCACGAGCCAGCGGCAACAGCACTTGCGTCATGTCCGCTGCGGTCTCCAATGAGCGCGCTACGTTTCGCAGGGGAAAGATGACCGCGGGAGCTTGCGTGGTTTCGTCCGTGGCCAGGGTTTCCACGCCGACCGCCTGCGCCACTTCCGCCATGCCAGTACAATCAATCACGGCACCGACTTCAAAACCGTTGAGGTGCGTGATGCGAGCTGATTCAAAAACCACCCCAGCCAGCGGCGTGTTCCACTGCACCCGCAAGTTAAGCATGGGGGAAACAAACTCCGCCGCCACTTCGCGAAACTTCTCCGGGCGATACGGCAGCACCCAAACACGCCCCATGCGAAGCGGAGCGCCGAGCGCCGCCTCGGCTCGATTCAAATCTTCAACAACTGGCCGAGCCGGTGCTCGGCGCTCCATCACGGCTTCGGCAAACTCGCGCACAAAACCGTCATTGAGAAAAATCCCCGCGCCATCGTAGAGGCCGCAAAGCGTGGTCAATCCGCTGAACCCACCGGTGCCGCCGGGCGCGGAACGCGCGTCGAACAGCATCGTGTTCGCCCCGGCCCGCGCCGCGCAAACAGCGGCGGCGATTCCCGCCGCACCGGCACCGACGACTGCGATGTCCGCGCGCGGGTTCACGGGTTGAGCAGCCGTGCGCGCAGCCCCCTCGCAAACAATTCGGCTTCCGCAGCGGTGAAATGGGTTTCCAGGTGAAAGATCGTGACGCGCAATTCGCCGCGAAACGAATAGAACACCGCGCCGATGCCCGGCGACGGCGTGGTGGCCCCGATGTGCGTGAACTGGCGGATGGTTGCGCCGCAAAAAGTTGTGAGCAGCGGCGTGACGGCGGCGACGTCGCCGTAAAAGAAGGAACAGATTTCTCCGCGCAGGCCGTACTTGAGCATGAACATGTACGGCGTGAGCGGCAGAAAACGGAAAACTTCCGCGATGGCCACGCCCGTTTCGATCCGGCCGTTGCGCATCCCCTGGGCGATCTGCGGCTTGAGCGCGGCCACGGCGTTCACGGTCGTGTCCAATTGCGCGGGGAACAACTGCATCATCATCATCGCGACCTGATTGCAGAACAGCGGTTCGACGCTGCCTTTGCCGCGCAGGCTGACGGGCATGGGCAGGACATAGCTCACACTTGGCTTGCCGGCGCGCTGATGCAGTTGATGCAGCTCGATCACCGTGCAGGCGGCGTGGAATTGCGCGCCCCCGAGCACGCCGCACAGCTTCGTGGCATTGGCGCGGACCTGGGCGGTTTCCGCGGCAGAAAAATGTTCGACCCGGAAACGCTGCACCCGGGGCGCCCGGGGAAACCGCACCCCGACGGTGCGCGGCTGGTTTTTGATGAACTCGTCGAATTGCAGGATGCCCTGGTGCGCAAGCTTGAACCGCTCGCGAAACGTCGGCGGCAGACGCGAGGTGATCTGGGGCGCAAGGGCGGGCAGCGGAATGTCTTCGCGACCGAGCAACGCCACGAAATGTTCCGCGCTGTTCGCGTCCATGAGCGCGTGCGACCAAGTGAAGATGACGGTCATGCCGCCGTCGTGTTCGATGAGATCGAGACGGAAAAGTTTGCCGCGCTTCAGATCGAGCGGCTCGTCGCAAAGTTTTTCGCGCAGTCCGGGAGCAGCTTGGTGAACCCGGACCTGCGGCTGCGGCGCGCGGGCCGAGGGCAGTTTCCATTTCGGCATCCACCAGCCACACGGGCGCGCGCGCAGGATGGGATAGCGCTCCACCAGCGCGGCGATGCGTTGGCGCAGAACATCAGGCGAGATGGCGGCGTCCAGTTCCAATTCGATCTGGCAGGAATTCCCTGCAAAACCATGACGCCGCAACTCATGGTCGAACCCGAGCATGAGGTAATCGCAACCGTTGAGTGGGAGCTTACCGGGCATTGAGCAAACGGGCGGCGGTGGTGGCCAGGGAGCGGACATTCTGCAACGCGTCGCCGGTGATTTCGCCTTCGGGCAGCCAGAAGCCGTAGCTCTGCTCGATGAAGAGCAACACGCGCACGAGCGACATGGAATCAAAACCCGACGCGAGCAGATCGGTTTCAGTTGTGACGACAACCTCGGGCGCGAACACTTCGCGTTTCAGGAAGTCGAGGAGTTTGGTTTCAATTTCTGACGCTTCAATCATTCAGGCCACCGGAGCGGCGCGGCGAAGCTTGCCAGTGACGGGCGTCCGGGGCAAGGCAGAGACAACGGTAAAACGGGTGGGAATCTTGTAGGAGGCGAGATGTTCCCGGCAATAAGCGCGGATGGGATCAAGGCTCGCTTCCGGCTGCCGCAAAACCAGTTCCGCCTCCACCGTCTCGCCGAGATGCGGGTGCAGCCGGCCGCAAACGCGCGACTCGATCACCTCGGGGTGACGATTGAGCACGGCTTCGATCTCTTCCGGGAAAACTTTGCGGCCCGCGAGATTGATGACCGCGGTCTTACGCGTGAGCAGAAATAGAAACCCCTCCGCATCTCCGCGTCCGATGTCGCCGGTGAAAAACCAACCCTCGCGCAAAAGCTGTTCGCGCGAAACCCACGGCGCGACGTAGGCATCGCAGATGCCCGGACCGCGCACCGCCAGTTCGCCCGCGCCCGCCGCGTCGGGATTCACGATGCGCCACTCGAAATCGCCCGCGACGCGACCGACGGAATTCCACTTCTCGCGCGGCGCGGCGGTGTTGAGCGCCACGAGGCCGAGTTCGATCACCCCAAGCCCTTGCACGAGCGGCTGGTTGAAGCGCTTGAAAAAATCCTGCGCGACGTTCTCCGGCAACGCGCACGTCGTGGACACCGCCAGGCGCACGGACGGAATCTGCACCGCCGAATTATCGCGCGCCAGCATCGCGTAATGGAACGGCGCGGCATACAGCACCGTGCCCTGCCAGCGATTCACGGCATCAAGGAAGGGTTTCGCCGTCACATGCCGCGCGAGCACCACGGTTGCGCCGGCTTCGAGGTAGAGCACGATGGTGATGAGGAAGTGATGCGCCATCGGCAGACACCAGATCACCGTGTCGTCCGCCGTGATGCCGAAGGCTTTGTTGGCGGAGGCGACGCGATCACGAATCGTCTCATGCGACAGCGCCACGCCTTTGCGCGTGCTGGTCGTGCCGGACGTGAAGCGGATAAACGCCAGGTCCAACCCGTGATTGTCCGGCGGCGATGCGGGTTGAAGTTTGGTGAAGTGACAATCCGACGTGATGGCCGCACTGCTCGCGCGCGGCTTCGGCGTAAGCAGGCCGGTCAGTTGCATCGCGACACAAATCTCCTGCACCTCATCCTCGGAACATTCCGTCGGCACGGGCACGACGGCCACGCCCAAGCGCCACAGCGCAAACGTCAGCACCACATACGCGATGCTGTTGGGAAATGCCAGACCGACGCGTTGCCTCGCTCCGATGGATTGTGCTTTCAGCGCGAGCGCCAGTTCTTCCGCGCGGCGCAGCAGTTCGGCGTACGCCACGACTTGGTCGTCCTCGATCAAAGCCGGCTTCGCCGGCAGACGGGCCGCCGTGCGTTCAAGCAACTCGAAGAGATTCATCGGAACATGGGGCCAGGGTGGTTTTCAAAATGTTTTCCAACGGCTCTGGGATGCAATGCCTCCCGTCATGAAATCAGTGCCACGCTCGCCCTCACCCCGGCCCTCTCCCCCGGGGAGAGGGAGCAGCATCGCACCGCCCTTTTGTACTCGGTCGTTGGACGTGGTCAAATCCGCCACTGTCAATCCGTCGCGCCGCAGCGAGCGTGTCCCCCTCTCCCCGGGGGAGAGGGCCGGGGTGAGGGCGAGCCACCAACCATTCCACTCGCCGCCCCTCGAACTCAGCCAATAAATCCATTTTGAAAACATGCCTTAAGGGTTCGCCCCCGAACCGCGCGGGTCACTTCGCCGCTTCTTTGGTGTAGGCGCTGACGAACTTGACCTTCGCTTCTTTCGCCGCATCCATCACCTTGACGATCTTGCCAAACGGGGCGGCCTTGTCGGCATTGATGGCGAGCTTGAGTTCGGGATTTTTGGCCGTGCGTGAAACCAGCTCCTTGCGCAAATTTTCTTCCGTCAAGGGCAACGCGTCCGAGCCGCCGCCGAGCCGCAAATTCCCCTGCGGATCAATGCTGACCACCAGCGGCACATCCTCGCTCGCGCCGGTCTTCTGGCCCTGGCTGGATTCCGGCAGCGCCAGTTTCATCGCGCTCTGCTGCTTGAACGTGGTGGTGGTCATCAGGAAGATGAGCAGCACGATCAACACGTCAATCAGCGCCACGATGATGATGGCAGGTGGCTGGCGGCGTTTGTGGGAATAAAAGCGCATGGCAGCTCAGGGTTTTTCGTCGCGATACAAACGCCGGACGACTTCATCACACAGCGTCTCCATCTCCACGGCGAGCATCTCGACTTTCTTGGTGTAATAGCTCCACGAGATCAGCGCCGGGATGGCGATGAGCAGGCCGATCAATGTCGCCTTCAGAATCAGCGCGATGCCATTGGCCAGCTTGGAGGCATCGTTCAATCCCATCTGGCCGACGTGTTCAAAGGTGGTCATCATGCCGAGAATCGTCCCCACCAGCCCCAGCAGCGGCGCGATGCCGACGATGATCTCCAGCACCACGAGGCCGCGCTCCAGTTTCACGATCTCATGCCGCGCGCGGGTCTGCAGCGCGTCCACGTTTTCCTCCTTGGACCAGTGCAGGCGTTCCACCGCCAGCACCAGCAGCCGCCCCAGGGCCGAGGGATGTTTTTCGCAGACTCGCTTCAATCGTTCGGAGTCTTCCCGGTTCTGGCAGGCGTCCACCGCGGTTTCAATCTCCGGCGGCACGACTTTTTTCCAGCGCAAGGCCAGCCCCCGCTCGACGATGAAGGTCAGTCCCACGATGGAGGTGAGAATCAACAAAATGTAAACAAAGAGTTCCATGAGCAGTAATCTTTTAAGAGTGGACGGTTTTTGTCAGTGATAAAAAAATGTGAAGGTGATCCGGCGCGAATCCCCGGCCTTTTGGCGCATCTCCGTGGTCCACTCCCCGTACGGGGCGGGATCGCGGATCGCCTTCTCACACATCAGCGCCAGCATGTCCGAAACGGTGTTTTCGACAACTACCAGTTCCGCAATCTCCCCCTTATAGTTGAGGTCGAATTGAATCACCACGCGTCCGGTCCGCCAATTGTCGTAACTCAAGTTATCCAGCAGGCCATACCAGCGGGAGGAGACCGCGTCAATGAACGCCCGATCATACGCGCCAAACCCGGTCACTTTGACATTACGCGAAAGCTCCCCGCGCCGGGAAACCCCGGCATCCTGCTGCGAACGCGGCCCGGGCGTCTGATTGCGCTGCCGCATCGCTTCGGCGATCGTCCGCGGGCGTTGCCGTTCCTGCGGCGGCCGCAAATCCGCCTTGGCCACCGTCATCGTGCCCGGGGCCTGTTTCTCTTCCGGTTTGGGCTCCGCCTCCGGCTTGGGCGGATCGGGCATGAGTTGATCGAACTTGTTCTTCCGCCCGGCGTCCTCAAGCTTCGCAAACTCGTTCTTCTCGCCTTCCACCTTCGGCTCGTTAAGATTTTTGGCCGGTTCGGGATTGGCGGCGACGGCGTTCCGATCCGAGTAATTGAGGGCATCCTTGGGCGGCTCGGCGACCGATTGCGCCTCGCTCACGTCAACGAACATATAAGGCTCAGACTCGGGCTTTGGTTTGACCTCGACCGGCGGCGGGGCGAGAAGGCGTTGGGCCCACTGGGGCAATCGGAATCGGGCTGCCAGATCAAAGTGCTTGGTCACCTCGTAACCGCCCCAAAAAACCAGATGCGCGACCAGCGAGAGCACCAACGCCCAGCCGAGTCGCGTGAACTCCAGCCGGCCGATGCGCAAGGTCGCTTTGTCGGGACGGTCAACCACCATGAGAAGTCAGAGTGCCGCAGGGAACGTGCCGGGGCAACTGTTTAGGCAGGCACCAAAGCCCACTATTTCCCGGGTGTGCCTGAAACCGGCGACACAGAATTGGAATTCGGAGCGATGGAGATCTCCCCCATCAGCATTGGCGCATTTGTATCCTGCGACGGTGATGCTGGCAGGGCAATCTTCCCCATGATCGCCGGGGAAGAGTTTGTGGTGCAAACCACCGGCGGCACAGCGACATCCCCCATGACGACTCGACCCATTTTTCCGCCATTGGCTTGATTGGTTTGTCGCGGTGAACACCCCACCAACGAAAGCGCCAACGCGCACAATGCCCCGCCAATCTTTGCCACCCGCTCCCGCATCCGCCGCAACTGCGACGGACAATCCGCCGTCAACATCGTGCCATCCGCCCGCCGATGGAATCGCCCGCAGAATTTCCCTTCCTTTTCGCGCACGAGCGTCTCGATCTGCCCCCGGGTCATCGCCGACAGATTGAAAACATGCTTGGAGCATTGCCGACAAAACCGCGCCCGTTCGTCGCCATCCATGTCGTTCCACCGCGCGTGGCAAGGCGAAGCCACCCGGATTTCGTCCACATTAAACACCATTTTCATGCACCGTTGGACGAGAGTTACCCCGGAATGCTCCCGGAATCTTGCCAAGAGGCAGAACGAACTGTCATTCTGCGAAACACAATGAAACGACGCGGGCCAATGCTGTTACTCCTGCTGGTAGCATTATCGGCATTGACGGCATTGCTCTGGCCTCGTGAACCAACCTATCAAGGTCGAAAGCTGAGTTCGTGGGTCATAGACTTGAACTGCTACGAATTCGTTGAGAATCGGGATGCGGCCGAAGCAGCTTTTCGTCACTTTGGCACCAATGCCTTGCCATACTTAAGCCAGGAACTTAGAAGCAAGGACTCCAACTTCAAACAGAAGATCATGAGTTGGAACGAGCGCTTCCAGAATCGCTGGGATCACAACCTCATCAAGCTCACTTCCGCAGATTACCACCGCAGTGGCGCTTCCCAGGCAATTGGAATCTTGGGCAGTCAAGCAGCGCCGCTCATTCCCGACCTGATTGCCAACTTGAACGATCCCGAATTGACGGGAGATTCCGCCAATGCGTTGGGGGCCATCGGGGAACCAGCCCTGCCAGTGATTCTGGCAACGGCAGATTCAACCAACTGGTATTTCCGCTGGGCGGCGGCGGTCGCGCTGACGCCCTTTACCAATCAACCAAAAGCCACTCAGACTTTGCATTCACTCGCCCGAGATGTTCAGCCAGAAGTCCGCCAGGCCGTGGCGGAAACCATCGGAAATTTTCAGAATGATCCCGAATCAAATGTTCCCTTGCTTGCCACCATGCTAAGTGACACCAATTCATCCGTCCGCCAAACAGCCTGCACCGCCTTGCTGGGCTTCGGCGCGGAGGCTTGCCGGGCGGCGCCGGCACTCTCGAATGCGATGGCTGACTCCGCTCTGGTGCCGGAAGCGGCGCGCGTCTTTCGCCAGATAAGTCCAAACGCGGCACCGGAAATCTTGGGATTGTTGTCACATCCAGACGAAAAAGTCCGGCTTGAAGCGATCAGTTTGGCGGGCGGACTTCGCCGCTATGGAACAAATTGCGTCCCCTCGCTGCTTCCACGGCTCAAAGACCCCGCCGCCAAAGTGCGGGAACGCGCCGTTCAGGTTATTGGCATTCACCGATCTGCCGCCACAAACTACGTCGCTGACTTATTGCCGCTTTTTAGCGATCCCAACCGGGATGTTCGCATTCAAACAATCATGGCCCTCCGAATCATTCCCACCGATCCAAAGCCGTACA
The DNA here is from genome assembly GCA_964594985.1 of uncultured Bifidobacterium sp. Taxonomy (GTDB): domain Bacteria; phylum Verrucomicrobiota; class Verrucomicrobiia; order Limisphaerales; family JADLHS01; genus JADLHS01. Next base: position 13,689 of record CAZQNQ010000006.1, on the reverse strand, counting down.
TCCAAACCTTGGCGGACGCCTTGGAAAAAGAGCAGGATGAAAGCGTACGTGACAGCATTCTCACCGCGTTCCAGCAATTCGGCGCTGATGCCAACGCTGCTGTCCCAACCCTCATCAGATTTGCCCGCACCGACATGAACGATAACCGAATCACAACAGCCCTGCATTCACTGGCTGCCGTTGACCCAAGCACAGCGAAAACTTTAGGCGCAGAAGACTGGTTGTTGGAAGTCGCACGGACAAATTCATTACAATTAAGAACGATATTCAGGCCAACGACCGACGACTTTGGCACGCCATAATCTTTTGCTGTAACTTTCCCTTCGACGTTCGCGCCGCCGGTCATTAACTTCCCCGCCGCATGTCTGCCGAAGCGCAACTCACTCCCATGATGGCGCAGTATCGCCGCATCAAAAGCGAACTGCCCAAAGACGCGCTCCTGCTCTTCCGCCTCGGCGATTTCTACGAGATGTTCTTTGAGGACGCGCAGGTCGCCTCTCAATTGATCAATCTCGCTCTCACCGCCCGCAACGGCATCCCGATGTGCGGCCTGCCGTATCACGCGGCCAACAATTACATCAGTCGCCTGCTCAAAGCCGGACGCAAGGTCGCCATCTGCGAGCAGACCGAGGAAGCCAAGCCCGGCAAACTCGTCAATCGCGAGGTCACGCAAATCCTTTCCCCCGGCACGCACTTCGATGAACGGATGCTTGTCGCCGAGCGCAACAACTTCCTCGCCGCAGTAGTCAGCACCGGGAAAACCTTCGGCCTTGCGCTCGTGGATTTGACCACTGGCGATTTCCTCACCACCGAAGTCGAAGCCGAAGCCGCGCTCCTCACCGAACTCGAACGCCTTCGCCCCGCCGAGATCGTGCATCCGATGGAAGCCGTTGCGCTCCGCGACTTGCTCTGTGGCTGTGTTCGTGAGAACACGGCTGATCCAAAAAGTGTCAGCCGCGCTCTCACGAGCGCAGCCACAGGACGGGGCTGGACTGTCAGCGCTTACGACGACTGGACCTTCGCCCCACAGACCGCCGTATTCACCGTGCGCGAGCATTTCAAGGTCGCCTCGCTCGACGGCTTCGGGTTGAAGGATCGCACTGCCGCCATCGGCGCGGCGGGCGGCGCGCTGCATTACCTCACGCAAAATCTCCGGCGCGACGTGAAACACCTCACGCGCCTGTCATTCTATCAACGTACGGACTTCCTCGCGCTTGACTACACCACGCTACGACATCTCGAAATCCTCGAACCACAACACCGCGACGCCCCGCGCAACGCCTGTCTTTACGGCGCGTTGAACAAAACCGCCACGCCGATGGGCGCGCGGCTCCTGCGCAACTGGCTTTCCCAACCGCTCGCCGCCGTTGAACCCATTCGCCAACGTCAGGAAACTGTTGCGACGTTCATCGAAAACTCCACCAGCCTCGACACATTCCGCGCGCAACTCACGCAAGTCCGAGACCTTGAACGCACGCTGGGCCGCCTCAGCACCGGCAGCGGCAACGCGCGCGACCTTGTCGTGCTGCGCCAGGCGCTGGAACAGATTCCCGCCCTGCGGCAAACCCTCTCCTCCTTCGTAGCAGCCGCCGTAAGGAGGCTCAATTCGGAAGCAGGAAGTCAGAGCCTCCTCACGTCGGCTGCTACAGGCGAGAATTTGAACACCCCCTCACCCGGCCTATCGGCCACCCTCTCCCCATCGGATGGGGAGAGGGACGGGGTGAGGGGCAACTCGTTACTCGCCAACCTCACCGCGCAACTCTCCGAATCGCCCGACCTCGTCGAGCTGATCGGTCGCGCCATCGTGGACGAACCGCCGCTCGCCGTGAAGGAAGGCGGGATGATCCGCGACGGTTTCAGCCCCGACCTCGACGAACTCCGCAACGCCCAACGCGGCGGCAAGGATTGGCTCGCCAAGTTGCAGCAGGATGAAATCGAACGCACTGGCATCAGCTCGCTCAAAGTGCGGTTCAATTCCGTCTTCGGTTATTACATCGAAGTCACCAAGTCGAACCTCGACAAAGTCCCGCCGCATTACATCCGCAAGCAGACCGTCGCCAACGGCGAGCGCTTCATCACGCCCGAATTGAAAGACATGGAAGGCAAGATCCTCGGCGCGGAAGAACGCAGCGTGAAGTTGGAATACGAACTCTTCCAACGCCTCCGCGAAGAAGTCCTCGGCCAACTCGCCAAAATCCAGCAGACCGCGTCCGCCCTCGCCCAACTCGACGCGCTCGCCTCCTTCGCCGAGATCGCGCGATTGCACGACTATTGCCGCCCCCAAGTCAGCGACGAAGGTGAGCTGCAAATCACCGATGGCCGCCATCCGGTGTTGGAACAAAGCTTGGTGGACGAACGCTTCGTGCCGAATGATGCGGTGCTTTCCAGCGGAGCGCCGAGCACCACCTCGGCTCGAACCGAAGGCGACGCGAAACAGGCCAAGGCAGTGCTCGGCGCTCCGCAAATCGCCCTCATCACCGGGCCGAACATGGCGGGTAAATCCACCTATATCCGGCAGGTGGCGCTACTCACATTGCTCGCGCACACCGGGAGTTTCATTCCCGCGAAGGAAGCGCGCATTGACCTCGTGGACCGCATCTTCACCCGCATCGGCGCGAGCGACGATCTGGCGCGCGGGCAATCCACCTTCATGGTCGAGATGAGCGAAACGGCCAACATCCTCAACAACGCCACGCCGCGCAGCCTCATCATTTTGGACGAAATCGGCCGCGGCACCAGCACGTTCGACGGCCTCAGCCTCGCGTGGAGCATCGTGGAATACCTGCACAACATCGTTGGCGCGAAAACCCTGTTCGCCACGCACTATCACGAACTGACCGAACTCGCCCAACGCCTGCCGCGTATCAAGAACTTCAATGTCGCCGTGCGCGAGTGGCACGACGCGATTGTCTTCCTGCGCAAAATCGTCGCAGGCGGCACGGACAAGAGCTACGGCATCCAGGTCGCGCGTCTCGCCGGCGTGCCGAAGGAAGTGTTGGAACGCGCGAAGCAAATCCTGGTGAACCTCGAAGAATCCGAACTCACTCCCGAAGGCAACGTCCGCCAACCGCGCCGCCAGCAGGAGCGCGACAAGCTCAAGCAACTCGCCCCGCCCCCGCAGATGGATTTGTTTGGGTAAATCGCTGGAGCGCGGCTGTCCTCAGCCGCAGCGCGTCGCCAGACAGAAAGATGTAGGATAATCCATAAACCCACTTCCCCCTTCACCCGCTGCGGACGGGGACCGTCCGTGCGCCGCAGATGGATTTGTTTGGATCAAGCAACAGGTGCGGGCCTCTTTGTTGGTTTGATTCGCCACCGAGTTTTGGTTATGATGCCACCGCGTACTGAATGTCCTTGAAGCTACAACTCGACGGCGAAGCGTGGTCGGCGGTGTTGGCTGATCTCGCTCAAGCTCTCGGCAAAGAAGGTTCTCCGCTCCGGCTCTGTCTCATCGGTTCGGCGGCTTGCTTGTTTGGGGGCATGGATGGACGCACTTCCGCCGACCTCGACATCTGGAAACCCGCGAGTGACTACGACCGGCTTGAACTCAAGACCGCAGCCGAAAAAATCGGCCTGCTCTTCGATCCCAAACAGACGCTCGAACCCGACCGCCCGTATCTGCAACTCATCGAGCCAGGATTGACGCAACTGGGAAACTTTGACCCCATGTTGATAGAACGCATGGGGCGATTGCATCTCTTTCGACCGCCGGTGGAAAATCTCATCGCCGCCAAGCTCATTCGTGCGGAACCAAAAGACTTGAGCGACATCCGTTTTTTGTTGAGCCGCCATCGCCCGGACTTGCAACGAGTGCGGAGCATTATTGTTGAATTCAATTCCCAAGCCCGCGAACGCGCCACCGAAAATCTCGTCTATCTCGACGTGCTGGAAATCTGAACATGAATGCCCGCGAAGAAGAATTGACCGCCCGCGCCCTGCTGGCCGACCCGGCCCAAGTGGATGTTTATTTCCAACAAAAACGCTGGGCCGAACTCGCCGCGCTCGTGCGTTTCGCCCGGCGCGACGTGCCGGTACAACTCGCGCAAACCGACCCCGCGCTCTACCGCCAGTTGCGCGAGCAAATCACGCGCTTCTTCCTGCGGGGTGGCGATGTCTTTTCCCTGAAACGGTTGGAGACATTGGCAGGCGGATAAGGCCAACCGCGCCGCCAGCAGGAGCGCGACAAACTCAAGCACCTCGCCCCGCCCCCGCAGATGGATTTGTTTGGTTCGTAGCCGGCTATTGCGAATACTCCCGTTAATGAGCTACTGTATGGCAGCGAGCAGGCAATGAACGAAGCGGCATCCATGGAGTTTGTCTTACACGGCAAAGTGGAAGGAGTAGAAATCACTCCAAAGACGATTGGCCTGTCCCGGTTCAACGAGTTCAACCAGCAAGTCGAGGCATTCATCAGCGGAAGCCAGAAACTGAAGCTCGACCAGGCGCACGTTGAAATTGCCAAAAGCTCCTATGTCTTGCGTGTTCTGCTCCCGGTAGTGGTTGCTTCCAGCCTTGAACCTGATCTGAAGCTGATGGCTCGAGAAGATGTATTGGGCGAGTTGGATTACAAGCGCGCAGAAATCATTCAAAAATGGCAGTCACGCACAAAGGACAATCCTGAACTGGACTATGAGGTTCGCTCGAAGTGTGAAAACCTGCCGGGCTTTCGGATCAGTCAAAAAACCGACTACCGGATTGGTGAAATCGTCCCGTGGGTCGCGGTAGAAAAATACCTGTTCGGGCAAGTCGTGGACATGGGGGGCACCCATAAGGCAAACATTCACCTGAAACTAGATCGCACCGGCAAAACACTGATCATCGGTGCTTCGCAAGGATACCTGCGCGAACAAATTGAGAACCGGCTTTACCACAAAGCACTCCTGCACGTGCGGGCAAACCAACATTTTCGCACGGGCGATTTACGAAGCATTCAACTGATCACCTTTGTTGATTATCAACCAACCTACGACGAAGGCGCATTAGATCGCTTCGCAGCCAAGGGAACCAAGGCGTGGGCCGATGTTCCTGACGCAGCAAAATGGGTTAGGGATTTGCGCGGAGGATAAAATGGCTGCTGGAGTTCTTATTGACACAAGCTTCTTCATCACGCTCGCCGATTCCAATCGGAAGCACAATGAAGCCGCGCGCCGTTACTGGAGACACTTTCTGGAGAGCCAGATTCCCATCTATCTTTCCACGATTGTCGCGTCCGAATTCTGCGTGAAGCAGGAAATCCCGGCGGATATTTTACGCTGTTGTGTTGTGCTTCCATTCAACTGGGAAGATGCTCAGAAGGCCGCAAAGCTTGATTGGAAACGCCTGCGTCCAAAAGGTGTGGAGCGCGATGCGTTGAAAGACGACATCAAAATTATAGCTCGGGCTGTGGTGATTGATGCTGAGTTTGTCATCACTGACAACCACGATACATTCTTCGCGTATTGCAAAGCCTTCAAAGATTCTGGAGAGGTGCTGTTCAAGCCGATCAAACTTGAAGATGGATTTGATCGAGCCTTCTTCGACCCAAACGGGCAGCGAGACTTTGAGGATGGCTTGGGTGAAGACAACCCTCCCTCAAAATGATGCTAATCCCCATCACTTCGCAATGAAGTGAACGACCTTCCCCACCGCGGCAGCCAGTAATTACTCTTGTCGAACGAGAGCACCACGGCGGTGGCACGACCCACGATCTTCTCGCGTTTCACCGTGCCCCAGAAGCGGGAGTCGAAGCTGTCGTCGCGGTTGTCGCCCATCATGAAGTATTCGCCTTGCGGCACAACGATGGGAGCAAAGGTCCGCGGCGCGGGCGCGGCGGGATAGCCACCAACCGCGTGTGTCTGCCCGGGGAGTTTTTCACTGGCAAAGACGCGGCCTTCGCGTTCGGCGGCGAGAATGTATCGCAGGAGTTCCTCGGCGATGGGCTGGTATTCGACGGGTGCGCCGTTGAGGACAAGTTGATTGTTGCGGAGTTCGATGGTGTCGCCGGGCAGGCCGATGACGCGCTTGACGAGGCGCTTGCCGTCGTGCGGCGAGAAGAACACCACGATGTCGCCACGCTGTGGATTGCCCCATTCGGCGATGTGCCAGGTGGTGAAGGGCACTTTGAGATCATAGGCGAGTTTGTTCACGAAGATGCGGTCGCCCTCGAGAATGGTCGGGCGCATCGAGCCGCTCGGCACATCGTTCCAATCGGCGAGCGAGGAGCGGATGGAAAAGAGAATCAACGCGAAAATGAGCAACGGGCGGATTTCTTTGCGCCAATACTGGCCGGCGCGGGTGCGAAAGGGAATTGGAGCGGGAGACTGGGTTGACGTTGCTTTCACGGTTTATTTGACCGGCTGGCATCGTTGTTGTTCAAACCGTCGCCGGAGCGCGACTGTGGGCAAAGCCCCAGTCGCAGCACACGAGTCCGGCAAGGTTATGAAGCTTTCGCCTGCTCCGCTTGCTGCGGCTGGTCTTTCAGACACAGCCGCGCTCCTCACTTGTAAATCTGCGCCGCACCGATGCAGGGTGGTTGATCGGCGGGAACGGAATTACCAAAGAAATCGCGACCACCGTTTTCCGGGACCAGTCGCCCCGGCAGACATGCGGTGGCATCACGGAGCCGGTAGCCGGACAACGAATCAAAACCCGCCCCGCCGCTGCCGGGATTGGCGAGCGCGGGCTGGTGGGTGATGGCGGACGCATCCGCCGGCGGGTTCTGATGTTTGCCCCAGAAAACATTGTCCTCGAAGACGGTGTTCTGGCTTTTCCCGAAGTCATAGGTCACGCGACCGGCCACATAAAAGATGTTGTTGTAGAAAAATGTGTCGCGCGCGCTGCCACCGTCCCAGTCGTTGCAGAGCAACAGCGGCAAGTCCTGCTTCGCACCGACGTAGATCGTGTTGTTGTAAATCTTCGTGTTCTTCGCGCCGCTGATATGGAAAATGCGGGCGGAATTGAGGCCGTCGTTCTGGCTGATGTTGTAACGGATGACGGTGTCCTCGTTGTAGGAATGGCCCGGCGCGCAGATGAGCATGAAGCCGCCTTCGTTGTCGTGGCTGTAGTTGTATTGGAACACGGAACGGCGGCAGAGATAATCCGAATCAAACCCCTGCCCGTCCTTCGTGCCTTTCATGCCGGAAACTTCGTTGAACTGAATGAGCGTGTCATCGCTGTCGAACGGCCAGATGCCGGCGGCGTAATCGTTGCAGCGCGTCCGACCGCCACGAATCGCGTTGTGTTCGACAAGCGCGCCGTTGCTGCCCCAGATTTTGATGCCGTCGCCGCCGATGTCTTCGAGGAGATTGCCGCGAATCACCACCCGCAGACTGCGGGTGCGACCGCCGCGCTGACAGATGCCGTTGCGGTCGGTGCGGACGACGTGACAGTTCTCGATGCGCAGGTCATCGAAGTGCGATTGATTGCGGCCCCGACTCTCGAAATAAATGCCGCAGCCCTCCTGCTCTTTGCGCAAGTCGCCGTTCACGTCATGCACGAATAGATTGCGCAAATGGATGTGCCGCATTTTTCCGAAACCGTCAGAGACGATGCGTACGCCGGTGCGCCAGGGAACGCGGTTTGTGCCGAGGTTGGTGATTTCCAGATCGCTGACCTCCCAAAACTCGACATTCCGCAGTAGCAACGTGTCGAGAAACTTTCCTTCGCCGTCAATGCGCGGCTTCGGCCCGTCGCCGTATTTGCCGATGGTGATGGGCAGGGGTTTATCGCCATCCAGTTTACCCGAACCTTGTGGACGGAGTTGCCCGGTGAAGCGCGATCCGGATTTGAAGAGTAATTGGTCGCCGGGCTGGAAGACACGGGCATTCACGCGCTCCAGAGTTTTCCAAGCTTGTCCGGCGGAAGTGCCGTCGCGCGCGTCATCGCCGTTCTGGCTGTCCACGTGATAGACTGCGGCGTTGCCGGACAATCCCAGCCCGAGCAACAACGCCAGCGACCAAAGCCGCACCCCGAAGCCGAAAAACTTCGCGCGGCTTCCGCTTCGGGCAACGGTCCCGCTTTCCCGATCTCGATTCATCACAACGCTCATCGTGGACTCCGACGTCGCCGAAGGCGATGCGATTCAGACCGCAGGGGAGCGCCGAGCGCCGGCTCGGCGCTCCAGCGATTTACCAAGCCGCGCCGGTCTGCTTTCACGCTTTGGCGTTCGGCCGGGGTGGCATCGGCACGGGTTCGGCATGGTCCGGCATGGCGGGATAATCCGGCCAGCCGATGTCGCGAACGAGGTCAGAGATTTGGATGATCTGACCGGTGCGAATGGCATGATTCGCCGCGACACCGGTGAGGATGGAATATGCCCCACCACGTTGATCGGCAGCACGCAGATATTTGTCCGCCGGTTTTTGCGGCAGGAACAGATCGTCGAGCATGACCTTGTCACCGCCCCCGTGACCGCCTTCACCTTCCGGCCAGAGCGGGACTTCGTACGCGGGGGCGCGCAATGGATAAACGCGGATGTACGTGCCGCCGGGCTTCACCGCGCCGGGCGTGCTGCCGTCGCCGAACACCGTGACCTTCTCCTGGACGCCGTGCTCCAAGCGGCCTTTCGTGCCGTTGAAGGCGATGTGGTAGCCCTCCCAACCATTGAACGCGTTGAGCGAATAACACATCGTCGTGCCGCAATCGTACTTCACGTTCACGTTCATCGTGTCCTCGATGTCAATGTCCGGGCGAAACACGCAGCGATCGCGGAAATAGCCGTCGTATTTCTCCTGTTCGAGATACATGCGGCGGAAGTTGTCGTTGCCGGCGAGATCGAGGAAGAACGTGCATTTGTCCTTTTCCGGGCAGGTGTGACAGCGCTCATGATGCCCCTGCAAACCGAGGCGTCTGGCCATGTGCGGCGTGTAAAAATCCCGCTTGCCGTTCGCCTGCACTGACAGCGGATTTGCCGAGAGCCACCAGTTCACCAGATCGAAATGATGCGTGGCCTTGTGGACCATCAACCCGCCGGAGTTGGCCTTGTTCGCGTGCCAGCGGCGGAAGTAGTCCGCGCCGTGAACCGTATCGAGCAGCCAATGGAAATCCACCGAGAGCACCTCGCCGATCGTGCCCTTCATCAACAGGTCCTTCACCTGCGTGCGATGCGGCGAGTAGCGGTAATTGAAAGCGACGATGCACTTGCGACCGGTGCGCCGCTGCGCCTTGAGGATGGCCTTGCATTTCTTTTCATCCGTGGTCATCGGCTTTTCCGTCATCACATCGCAACCCAGCTCCATCGCCCGGATGATATATTGGTCGTGCGTGGAATCCTTCGTGGTGACGATGACGACGTCGGGTTTCTGCTCGCGGACCATGCGATCAAAATCCTTTGCGTCGTAGAGCGGGATATCCTTGCCGGTCTGTTCGCGGGCGCGCTCCTGCGCGAGTTTCAAGCGGCCCGCGTTGTTATCGCAGTAACCGACCATCTCGCAATGCTCTGCGTAGGTCTTGTGGACCGCGTCCTGATACATGCGGGCCCGCGAGCCGGTGCCGACGAGGGCGTAGCGTTTCCGCGCGCCGGAGGATTGAGCCAGCAGTGTCGGTGTCGCGAGCAAGGCCGCGCCGGCAACGGTGGTGGTGGCAATGAATTCGCGCCGCGAAAAATCGCGCGCCGGAGAGGTTGCGTTTTGGTTCATGACAATACTCAATGTCGTTCGGTGGATTTCCCGGCAAGAGTTGTCCAACCCGGGGAAAGAGGCAAGCGGCGAAAACCTCGACGCTGTGCCCGGCGGGTTGAAAATTGTGCCAGCGACAAACCCCGAAGCCCCGGAACGCACGGGTGTGATTAACCCGAACTCCAAAGTTGGCGCGCGGCAATAAACGTAAGGCAGGCTTTCCAACCTGCCAGTGCGGGCGACTTTCCAGTCGCCCGTTCCGCGAAACACCGGACTGGAAAGTCCGATGCACCGGCAGGCTGGAAAGCCTGCCCTACGGGCGCAACGGCGCTACGGTGCCCTTCAGCTTCGGAGTTCGGGTTTAACAGCGGGTAAGGTCCGGAGCCATTTATCCCGGAGCGCGGGCGGTCCCCGCCCGCAGCGCGCCACCACCGCAATACGCTTGGAAGCTTTTCCCACGCCTGCGTCCCTCCTCGCGCTGCGGGCGAGGACCGCTTGCGCTCCGCGCCGACCGCCTTACCCGGTTTTAACACCCTCACCGCATAGTTCCCGAGAATTGATGTTGTTCACCCGGGACGTGTCGTTATGCTGGGCGGCGTCGAACATGAAACCAATTGAAGATACGGCCCCCGAAACCAATGTCAGCGCCCGCGCCTGGCGGTTTGTGCAAGCCTTCATCCGGGAGCCGCTGAAAGTCGGCGCCATCTGGCCCAGCTCGGAAGACCTCTCACGCGCCATCGTGGACGCCTGCGGGTTTACGCCCACCGACACTGTCGTGGAACTCGGCCCGGGCACCGGCAATTTTACCGACCTGCTGCTGAAACGGCTGCACCCCAACGGTCGGCTGGTCGCGCTGGAATTGAGCGCCACGAACGTCACCGTGCTGAAGCAACGCTTTCCCCAGAGCGAAATCCATTTCGACTCCGCCGAGCATCTCGCGAAATACGTCCCCGCCGGCACTGCGCAATGCGTCGTCAGCGGGCTGGCGTGGGGCAACATGATGCCCGCGCTCCAGGACCGCATCATGAGCGCTATCGTGAATTCGCTCGCCCCGGGCGGGGAATTCGTCGGCTTCGCCTACAGTCACGCGCGCTACTATCCCACCACCGTCCGCTTCCGGAGTTTGATGCAGCGGCAATTCGCCCACTTTGAGACCACGCCGACCATCTGGCGCAACATTCCGCCGGCGTACGTTTACCGGTGCCGCAAGCAGTCTTAACCACGGATGGACCCGGATTCACACGGATGAGGGAAACCTTTTACTCGAATTTCACGGACCCTCGCGAATTTGAACTTTATTCGCGGAACCTGGCGACACACGCGCCTCGAACTTTTAATCCGTGTTCATCTGTGTTCATCTGTGGTTAGAATTCTTGCATCATGAAATTGATGGGCATCGGCGATGAGGCCGGCGCAAGTCTGGAAACCCAGCTCGCCGCCACGCGCGACTTGGACTGGAAGTTCATCGAACTGCGCGCGGCGGAATTGCCCGGGCACAACAAGGCGAACTTCCACGACCTCCCCGACGCCGCCTTCGACGCGGCGGTAAAACTCATCGAACAATCCGGCGTGCAGGTCTATTGTTTTGGCTCGGCGGTGATGAACTGGGCTAAGAAGATCGAAGACCCGTTTGACCTCACGCTTGGCGAAGTGAAGCGCTGCATCCCCCGCATGACCCGGCTCGGCACGAAGTTCGTCCGCATCATGAGCTTTAAGCCCGGCGATGAGGAATACAAGACGCCCGCCGAAGTGTTCCGCCGCGTGAAAGACGTGACGAATATGTTTCTCGACGCGGGCCTCCAGCCGGTGCACGAGAACTGCATGAACTACGGCGGCATGAGCTGGCAACACACGCTTGAGTTGCTCGACAAATGCCCCGGCCTGAAGCTCGTGTTCGATACCGCCAATCCGGTGTTCAACCCCGACCGCAGCAAACCCAAACCCTGGCCCCGGCAGGACGCGTGGGAATTCTGGACGCATGTTCGCGACCACGTCATCCACATCCACGCGAAGGACGCGTCGTGGGATAAAGCGAAAAACACCGAGGTCTATAACTGGCCGGGCGAAGGTCAAGGTTACGTGCGCGAGATTTTGCAGGACGCCAAACAACGCGGTTACGCCGCCGGCGTCAGCATTGAGCCGCACATGGTCACGGTGTTCCACGCCCCCAACGCCAAGACCGCGACCGCCAGCGATGCCGCCCGGAAAAACTTCGTGGCTTACGGCCAACGGTTGGCAGCGTTGCTCAAGTAACTCCGATCCGAGGAGTGCATGACGGCTCAATTCCTGCAAACCCACTTCGCCGTGGCGGTCTGCGCCATCTCCGGCGGGCTGGCCGGCAGCGGCAAACGCGTGGACGTCTTCGGCGTCATCGTGCTGGGCGGTTTTACCCCCGTCCGGTTTTGTGTCAATAGTAAGGAGCGACCCCTTTACTGATACAAAACCCAATGGTCCCAAGCCCCAAATTTGCAACCACCAAAGCAAATAATCCGTACCGGGTCCTCAACATGCCTGTTATCCCAATGACAAACCCTCCAAGAGCAGTCAGGCTGGTCACAATGACGACATCCCGTAAGACCCGCCAAATCCGGCCTTGCGTCGTATAGGTTTGCATGCTCCACCTTATCGTTTTCAGTGGAACTGAATCCACGAAATACGAAATCATTGAGACTTATGCGGACGGCAGGCGTCAACGGGCGGTGCCTTGCGGCGTTTTAGGTTGCGCCAAAACGCGCCGACAAAAATCCTCAAACTTTGTTGGATCAAAAATATTGCAAGCTTTGTCGATTAAACGCTCCATATCCTCGCGGGCCAGAAACTCATCAACGTTGACACCCTCCAGAGCCTTGAGGAAAAGCGCCTCGTTGCGGGTTTTGACGGCATAGATAGTCAGCGTACAAACAGCCTCGAGTCTGCCCTCCTTAAAATGATCCTCAGAGCTTTTCAACGCAAACAATTTGGGGACAAGAGGCTCGACGCGATCAAGCTGGCCAGCGCTCAACAATAATCCTGCAAGTATCGGAATGGAGTTGTCAGCACCAAACTCCACGGCTTTCTCGTATGCTGCTATGGCCTTGGGGCGCTCTCCCAACTTAGCGTAACAACTCCCGAGGAATTGCCACCCCTTCACGCTGTTTGTGTAAACCTTTACATACTCTTCAGCAATCCGAATGGCAGAACGCAAATCATCCGCACGGACCAAGCAATATGCTACGATAAGTTGTTCTTCCAACGTTAGCTGATTTCCTCCCTGAGAATAATAACGCAAGATGTCTTCGCACAAATGGATGTTCTCTTCAAGAAAGAGGTCGCTACCAAGTCTGTCGCCATTCACAAAGTCGGCCAGCAGCGTATGGAGTTTGTGCCACCAGGCTGCGTTCCGCTCTTGTTCGGGAGGGAATTCTTACTGTTGCACCCAAATACCAACAAAAGAACTAAAATTGTGCCGGTGACCTGCCAGTTGAATCGTAGTTTCATCTAAAGATTGGGAATGGCTTTCCGCCGGTTTTTTCGCCGGGGGGTTTTAGTCTGCTCTCACCCGGCCACACCACGTTAAACTCGAACTTCTCCGGGGTCAGTCCCGTGGTTCATTTTCCCTTTCGCGTTTTGCAAGCGGTTGGCGACAGGCGTCCACGGGCCCATGTGCAACTCCGTGGCGATCCCTTTCAACGTCACCGCCGTTTCCGTTCCGCAGCCGGGGCGCGATGCGCCGCTTGCGTGCGTCACCCTTCGGTCGTCCCGCCAACTCTGCGCCGGTCCACCCCAACTTGTCCAGTCCATCATGGTTAAACAACGACTGTTCTCTGAAACGGCGGGGATTGCTGCTCTTATACGCCCGTCAGGAAGTGGCGCAATGCTTTTTTACTGCCAGCGACATTTTCAGGAAAAACCACTGCAGACAATTAGAGCGGTTTAAGCTTTGCCGGAGCCGCCGCCGGGAGGAGGCGGACGCAAAGCAGCCTGATAGAGCGTACGGCAAAAAGAATGTCGGAAACGAGGTGTTGACGAAACGCTCCTCACCCCCCAGCCCTCTCCCCATCCGATGGGGAGAGGGTGGCCGCAGGCCGGGTGCGGGGAATTCGGTTCGGCCAAACAT
>CAZQNQ010000005.1:0-283786 GCA_964594985.1 uncultured Bifidobacterium sp. | reverse complement strand
CCCTCTGCACCGTCCTGCTCCTCGCCTACCAACTCAACAAACGCGCCACCATCGAGATGGCCGCAACACTCGCCGAACGCCGCGCGAAAGCAAGTGCCGCCTGAACCAAACGAGACTCAATATGAAAAAATGCCTGTTAATGACAATCGTCGGACTTGGGGTCGCGATTGGCGGGGTCGCCGCGCAACCCACGCTCAAGGAAGCGTTCCAAGACAAGTTCCTCATCGGCGCGGCGCTGAATGAATCCCAGTTCACCGAGCAGAACGCCGCCCAGGCCGCGCTCGTGAAACAGCAGTTCAACACCATCACCCCGGAGAACGTGATGAAGTGGGAGCGGATTCATCCCGAGCCGGACAAGTTCCATTTCGGCCCGGCGGATCGTTACGTCGAATTCGGCATGAAGAACGGCATGGTCGTCATCGGCCACACACTGGTCTGGCACGAACAAACCCCGAAGTGGGTCTTCGAGGATGGCAAAGGTAATCCCACCGACCGCGCCACCTTGCTGGCCCGCATGAGTAATCACATCCACGCCGTCGTCGGACGCTACCAAGGCCGTGTCAAAGGCTGGGACGTGGTGAACGAGGCGTTGAACGAAGACGGCTCGCTGCGGCAGACCCCGTGGTTGAAGATCATCGGTGAGGATTACTTGGTGAAAGCTTTCGAGTTCGCCCACGCCGCCGATCCCGCCGCCGAACTTTATTACAACGACTTCTCCCTGGAGAACGAACCCAAACGCAATGGGGCCGTCGCGCTCATCAAAAAACTCCAGGCCGCCGGCGTGACAGTGGCCGGCCTCGGCACGCAAACCCACGCGAAACTGGATTGGCCTTCCCCGCAACTGGTGGACGACACGCTGACGGAGTTCGGCAAACTCAACGTAAAAGTGATCATTGCCGAACTCGACATTGATGTGCTGCCCGCAAGGTCCCAGGATCGCGGCGCGGAAGTCTCGCGGCGGGAAGCCGCCGACCCCCAGTTGAACCCGTATCGCCTGGGCCTGCCCGATGCCGTGCAGCAAGCCCTGGCCAAACGCTACGGAGAAATTTTTGCGGTTTATGCCAAGCACGCCGACAAGATCAGCCGCGTCACCTTCTGGGGCGTGACCGATGGCGATTCCTGGCTGAACAACTGGCCCGTCCGCGGCAGAAGCAATTACCCGCTGCTCTTCGACCGGGCTGGAAAGGCGAAACCAGCCTTTGATGCCGTCATCGAAACGGCACTCCCCATAAAACCGTAAACTCAAATCTTTAAGCTGACTCTATGCTTGGGCTACAGTGAGTCTCAAACCAAATTTCCGGATCGTTTACCGCGAGACGCAGAGACGCAGAAAAAACCAGAGGAAAATTGCTCGGCGTCTCGGCGGTGCGCCGGAAATTATTTTGAGAACTGTTCTAACATGCAAGGGTTTAAGGAACTCGGAGAAGTCACGGCCCCTGATTCGATTCCCTTCATCCGCTCCAACCACCCAAGATTTGCTTGGGGCACTCATCATCCCAATGCATCCGGCGTTCATGTTCACCTCTTTTGGCGAGGCGTAACCGTTTGACAGTTTTCGGCGGCGACTCACACTGTCGGAATGTTTTCACCGGTAAAAACCCGCCTCATGCTGGGCTTGATGGTTTGGTTGAGCGCCGGCGCAGTCCTGTCGGCAAAGGCCGGCCCGGTTTCGTCGCGGCCCGACTTGATCCCTCTTCAGCTTACTGAGAACCCGAAGCCGGGTGATTTCGCGCTGGCGGCAAACGGTCGCGCTGCGGACCTCTACGTGGCCCTGGATGATTTCAAGGTGGCCCGGATCGCGGCGGATTGTTTCGGAACGGATATAGAGCGCGTCACCGGCATTAAGCCCAAAATCAAAAGCAACCCGCGCGAACTGTCTGGTGACGTCGTATTGATCGGCACGATTGGCAAAAGTGCGGTGATTGATGAATTGATCCGGGCGGGCCGACTCGATGTGAACCGGATCAAAGGACAATGGGAGTCGTTCGTCATCACAGTGCTGACCAATCCCATTCCCGGCGTGAGCAACGCCCTGGTGATTGCCGGCGCCGACCGACGCGGCACAGCCTTCGGAGTATTTACCCTGTCCGAAGCCATCGGCGTTTCACCGTGGGTCTGGTGGGCGGATGTCGCGCCCCAGAAACGCGCGGCGCTGGTGATCGGTGCGACAAGCATCACCAGCCTCCCGCCCTCGGTGCAATACCGCGGCATCTTCATCAATGACGAAGACTGGGGACTTCAGCCGTGGGCGGAAAAGACCTTTGAGCCGGAAACGAAAGACATCGGGCCGAAAACCTACGCGAAAGTCTGCGAGTTGTTGCTGCGCCTGAAAGCCAACTATCTCTGGCCCGCGATGCATCCCTGCACCAAAGCTTTCAACCTTTATCCGCGGAACAAACTCGTGGCCGACGACTACGCCATCGTGATGGGCTCCTCCCATTGCGAACAGATGCTCCGCAACAACATCACCGAATACGACGTAAAGAAATCCGGCCCGTGGGACTACGACCAGAACCGCACGAACATTCTGGAGTATTGGCGGCAGCGGCTGGAGGAGAACGGGCGGTTCGAAAATGTTTACACCATCGGCATGCGGGGCATCCACGACAGCGGCATGCCCGGCGGCGGCAATACGCAGCAAAAGGTTGCCCGACTCCAACGGGTGATTGAGGACCAGCGCGAATTGATCGCCAAGGCCATTAACCCTGACCCGGCAATGGTGCCGCAGATTTTCTGCCCCTATAAGGAAGTGCTGTCACTCTACAAGAATGGCCTGGACGTGCCCGCCGATGTGGCCTTGGTCTGGCCGGACGACAATCACGGTTACCTCCGCCAGCTCTCCAATCCAGCGGAACAAAAACGTCGCGGCGGCGCTGGCGTGTATTATCACATCTCCTATTGGGGTGCGCCGGAAGATTACCTCTGGCTCTGCACCACGCCGCCGGCCCTGGTCTGGGAGGAGATGCACAAGGCTTACGAGCACGGCGCGCGCAAGGTCTGGATCGTCAACGTCGGCGACATCAAGCCGGGCGAGATCGGCATGGAGTTTTTTCTGCGGCTGGCGTGGGACATCACGCCGTGGAACGAAACGGCCCAACCCACTTTCCTCGCCGATTGGGCCAGGCGAAACTTTGGCCCAGCGCACGCCACCGAAATCGCCGCCATCCTCGACGAATACTACCGGCTTAACTTCCCGGCCAAGCCCGAGCATCTGCATCTGGCGCAGTTCACAACGAATTACGATGAGATCGGACAACGACTGCAACGCTTCGCACAGCTTGTGAAACGAACCGACGCGTTGCTCGGAGCATTGCCACCGGAACGAAAGGACGCGTTTTATGAAACCGTCGTTTATCCAGTGCATGGCTCCGCCCTCGCCAACCGGATGCATCTCAGCGCAACCGCCGAAGAAGCCTTGAAGGCCTACGAGCAGATTCAAGGAGAGACGTGGTACTACAACGAACAGGTCGCGGGCGGAAAATGGCGGCACATGATGTCCGCCAACCCCCGCAACCGCACCGCCCTGCGCAAGCCGGACGCGAGCGCGTTCGCAACCAAGGCCAAAGCGAGCAGCGAATCTGCAACCGCCAACGGTTTTATTTCTTTGGAAGCCGAACAACCCATGCGCACCATCAACGGCAACGGCACGGAGTGGAAAGTCATCCAAGGCCTCGGTCGTTCGGGCGATTCCATCGCGCTGCTGCCCACGACGACTGCTCCGGCGGCGGCAGCGTTGGAATACGATTTCAATATCGCGCAAACCGGTGCCGTCAAAGTGGTGGTCTATTGTCTCCCAACCCAACCGATTCACCCGGGCCTGAAGGCGCGCTACTCAGTCAGCATCGGCTCAGGCGAGGCCAAGGTGGTGGACATCACCACCGCTGAATACAGCAAGGCTTGGGGCACCAACGTCCTGCGCGCCGCCGCCATCGGAACGATCGAGCAAACCCTCGACCGCCCCGGCCCGCACACGCTCAAACTCCAGCCACTCGATCCCGGCCTCGTCTTCGACAAAGTCGTGATTGATCTCGGTGGATTGCAGCCGACGCATCTCGGCCCACCGGCGACACGCACCGTTCAGTAGATCAGATTGTGAAGTCTCTTTAGAGCCGGTTTGAAAACCCGGAACTGGCGGCAGGGATGCCGCCAGCACCCGCAGGCAGGATGCCTGCGTTACGTCGTAGCGCGGGCATCCTGCCCGCGGGGCCCGGAGCATCCTTGCTCCGGGTTTCCAGCGCGGCGTTTTCAACCCGAACACCGAAGTTGGCGCGCGGCAATAACTGTGGGGCAGGCTTTCCAGCCTGCCAGTGCGGGCGACTTTCCAGTCGCCCGGTTCCGAAACACCGGACTGGAAAGTCCGGTGGACCGGCAGGCTGGAAAGCCTGCCCGACTTTCCGCCCGCGCCGTTTTGCTGCCGGCGACTTCGAAGTTCGGATTCAAACAAGCTCTTAGCCCCACAACTGCCGGTCCAGGGATCGGAGCTGAATCGCCTCGCTGACGTGATCGGAGGAAACTTGCTCGGCACCGGCCAGATCGGCGATGGTGCGCGAAACTTTCAAGATGCGGTCGTAAGCACGGGCGCTGAGGTTGTATTCCGCCATCGCATTCATGAGCAATTCCTTCGTCGTTGCGTCGAGCAGACAAAACTCCTTGATCTCCTTCGTGGCCATGCGGGCGTTGCAGGTGATCTTAGGTTTGTGTGCAAAACGTTTCTGCTGAATCTGCCGCGCCGCGATGACGCGCTCGCGGATTTGCGCGGATGTTTCTCCGACCTTGTCGCCCGTCATCTCGCGGAATTTCACCGCCGGAACTTCCACGTGCAGATCAATCCGATCCAGCAGCGGCCCGGAAATCCGTCCGAGATAATTCTGGATCTCGCGTGGCGAACTCTTGCTCTCATGCGGCATCTTGCCGTCGGGCGTCGGATTCATCGCGGCCACCAACATGAACTGACTCGGAAACGTCATCGTGCCAGCCGCGCGTGAGATCGTGACTTTGCCATCCTCCAACGGCTGCCGCATCGTCTCGAGCACGCTACGTTTGAATTCCGGCAATTCGTCGAGGAACAACACCCCGTTGTGCGCGAGCGAGATTTCGCCGGGCGCCGGATTGATGTTGCCACCGAGCAGACCGGCATCGCTCGCCGTGTGATGCGGGGCGCGGAACGGGCGACGTGTAATCAATCCCAGGCCCGCTGGCAGCAGCCCGACGATGCTGTGAATCTTCGTCGTCTCCAACGCCTCTTCCAGCGTGAGCGGCGGGAGAATCGTCGCGAGGCGCTTTGCCAGCATGGATTTGCCCGTGCCGGGCGGGCCGATGAGCAAGAGATTATGTCCGCCCGCCGCCGCGATCTCCAAGGCGCGCTTGACCGATTCCTGTCCTTTCACCTCGGCAAAGTCCACGTCGTCATCCAGCGGGTGATCAAAAATCTTCGCGATGTCCACGCGCGTCGGTTTGATGGTGATCTGGCCTTCGAGAAAATTCGTCGCCTCGCGCAAGTTCTGGATGGGGATGACCTGCAAGCCCGCGACCACCGCCGCTTCCGCGGCATTTTCCGCCGGAACAAGCACGCCGATTTTGCCGTCCTGCTTGGCACGGATGGCAATGGGCAAAACGCCTTTGCACGGACGCACCGCCCCGGTCAGCGCCAGTTCGCCGACCGCGACGAAGTTATCGAGTTGATCGGTTTCAATCTGCTCGCTCGCCGCCAGCATCCCGAGTGCGATGGGCAGGTCAAAGCTCGGCCCTTCCTTCTTCACGTCGGCGGGAGCGAGATTGATGGTGGTACGCCCGTAGGAAAACTTGAACCCGGAACTATTGAGCGCCGTGGTGACGCGATCCTGCGATTCGCGCACGGCGGCGTCGGGCAGACCGACGATGACAATTTTGGTGTCGCCGAATCCCGCACTGACTTCGACTTCCACCGGAAAAGCTTCAATCCCATTGACCGCCGCCGAGCAAACCCTGGAGAGCATGTACCACCTTACCCGGAGCGGATGGCCTTTTGCAATTTGCAAACTGAGCGGCCCAACGACTCAGGACTTGTGGCCCAACGGGGGTTTCGCCTACTGATAAGTCATGACCCGCGAGCGCGCCGCTGCTTTTTTGCCTCTCCGAGGACAACCGCGCAACGGATCTTTCCACATTCGCTGTCAGAATATCCGATGCGCCATCATCGCCGGCACAACACTTCTAACCTTGGCGCTGGGAGCATATGTTTGCCCCGCGACCTTGTTGTGGAGCGATCTGGGGACGACCCAGGTTCACGAAACCGGGCCGGGGCCGGACATCCTTGGCGGGGTGCTGCGGCGGGACGATGCGGCGAGCGATGTGTTGTATTTCAAAGTACATGTCGAGCCGTTATCGGATGCCAGCACGGAGGAATACTTTGCCGCGTTTCAATTGTTTGAGGGTCCACATGAGCGGTTGGCCGTGGGCAACGCCCTTCGCGCCTGGGCCTACAGTGCGTTTCCGGCGGTATTGCCGGGAACAACCAATCGCGTCGAGGATTACATTGATTTGAAGTCGTCCAAACCGGAGCGCTCCGGCGCAGGCACGTTCTACACTTACGAGCTGCCTTACTGGGGAATCGAGCGGACCATCGTTTTCAAGGTGCAATATGTTCCGGGCGAGGATGACCTGGTGACGGTCTGGCTGGACCCGGACTTGCAACCGGGCGCGACGGAATCAGGTCAGTCAGAACAACTCATCGCCAAGTTCAAGGCAAACGCGTCGTTCGATCAAATCCATCTACGGCATGGCGGCGGTGGGGATGGCTGGATCTTCAGTGAAATGGCCGTGGCGACCTCGTTCGACGATTTCGTGAATGCGAATCGCGCCGGCCCGGCGGGCATCATTCCCGGGCTGCGCCAGGAACAGATGCCGTTCACGTTCCGATCGTGGCAACGCGAGCAAGGCTTGCCGCAAAATTTTGTGCGGGCGCTGGCGCAGACGCGCAATGGTTATCTCTGGGTTGGCAGCGATGATGGCGTCAGTCGGTTTGATGGCGTGAACTTTCTTTCGTTCGGTTCGGCGGAAGGTTTCCAAAACGGCCCGGTGCAGGCTTTGTACGGGGATAGTCGCGGCGGACTGTGGATCGGCAGCGTCGGGGGCGGCTTGGGATTCTGGCAGGGCGGAAAGCTGAAAACCATTACGACGCGCGAGGGCCTGCCATCGGATTCCGTCACGGCGCTGGCGGAAGATCGCGAAGGACGGCTTTGGGTGGGAACAAAAGCAGGGTTGGCCATCTGGCACGAGGGTCGGGCGGTGACAGTCAGCGGTCTGACTCAGTTCGAGGGAAAGAACATCACCACGTTGTTTTGTGATCGCGCGGGCACGATGTGGCTGGGCGCATCCGAGACGGGCGTTTTCTCCTTCAAAGCCGGCCAGTTCACTCAGCTTCGCGATGCGGCTTTGGATTCGCTGTTGCAAGACCCGCACTGCGTGTTGGTGGATCAGGCGGGGCGCATCTGGATCGGCGCGGGCGATGCGATGGTCTTGTGTCGCGAGGGCAACGAGTGGCGGCGCTACGGTGTGCCGCGACATTTGTTGCGCCGCTACATCAGCACCTTGGCCGAAGCGCCGGACGGCACGGTCTGGGCGGGATCGGTCGGCGAAGGCTTGTTTCAATTTCGCGGCGGCAAACTGGAAGCCATCAATGCGAGCAGCGGTTTATCGGACAATCTGGTGGAAGCTTTGCTGGTGGATCGCGAAGGCCGGCTGTGGGTCGGCACGCATGGTGGACTCAATCGTTTGTTGCCGAAAAAACTGATCGCGCTGAGTCACAATCAAGGACTCGGTTACGGCGCGGTGCAAGGCTTGGCCGAAGTCAGTCCCGGCGGGATCTGGGCGAGCAAGGCGAACGAAGGCGTCTTCCGCTGGGACGGGCAACGATTCAGCCGGCTGGTGCTCCCGGGCATTTCGGCGCAAGAACCGCGCATCAACACACTTCTGGCGGCGCGTGACGGCAGCGCCTGGCTCGCTGGAGCTTTCGGCTTGCTGCAATTCACGAATCCCGCGAATGCCGAAGCCGGCGGCGGCATCGCAGCGTTGAACAATTTGACCATCAGCGTGCTGGCGGAAAGTGCAACAGGTGTTCTGTGGGCAGGAACGCGCGAAGGCGAACTCTGGCGATTCGCGAATGGAACGTGGCAAGCACTGACAAACTCACCGCACGGTTACGCGATTTCCGCCATCGTGCCGGATAATGAGAACGGTCTGTGGGTCGGCACGGAAGGCGACGGGTTGTTCCGGTTTGCGGGCGAAGGGTTTTCGCGGCGGCAGCGAATCACAGGCCTACCAAGCGGCTGGATTCGGACGCTGCATCTCGATGCACAGAACACGTTGTGGATCGGCAGCGCGGGCGGCGGTTTGAGTCGGTTGCGGGGAGACAAGATCGCAACGGTGACAACGCGCGAGGGATTGCCGGACAATACGATTTCGCAAATCCTGGAGGACGACGCGGATCATCTCTGGCTCGGCGGCAATCGTGGCATCGTGCGCGTCGGCAAGCAGGACCTCGACGATCTGGCGGCGCAGAAAATTTCCGTGATCTATCCGCAATTCTTCGGGCGCGCCGAGGGCATGTTGTCCGAGGAATGCACCGGCGGCTATTTTTCTTCCGGGTTGAAACCCCGGTCCGGCCTGCTCTGGTTTTCCACACTCAAAGGCATCGTGGTGGTTGACCCGCAACACATCTCCGTCAGCGCGCCCGCGCCGGCGGTGGTGCTGGAACAGACATTGGTCAACGGCGTGTCCGGCGAGGAGTTCCGGGCCTTGGGAAAGCTTCGGGAAAATGAGGGGGAAACTGTCAACGGTTCGCCGTCGGCCACTTCGAGCTTTCTTCGTTTGCCGCCGGACAAACATCGCATCGAGTTTCGCTACACCGGCCTGAGTTTTGATGCGCCGGAACGAATCCGGTTTCGCTATCGCCTCGAGGGCCTCGACCCTGATTGGGTGGATGCCGGAACACGGCGTTCGGCCTTTTATGGTTTTGTGCCGCCGGGGACGTATCGCTTCCGGGTGATCGCCTGCAATGCGGACGGCGTCTGGAATGAAGTGGGTGACGGTCTGGCGGTGGAAGTGTTGCGCCACTTCTGGCAAACGTGGTGGTTCATCGGGGCGCTGGCGCTCGGGACCATCGTGGTCGGCGCGGGCACGACCCGCATTGTGGAAAAACGAAAATCCCAGCGCCGGCTCAAACGGCTGGAGCAGGAGCGGATGTTGGAACGGGAACGCACGCGCATCGCTCAGGATTTACATGACATCATGGGCGCGAAGTTATGTCGTATCTCGTTCCTGAGTGAACACACCCGCCGCAACGACACGGTTTCGCAAGAAGTGCGGGAGCAGATTTCCGCCATCTCCGATGATTCACGCGAAGTGCTGCAATCATTGGATGAAATCGTCTGGGCGGTGAATCCGCAGAATGATTCACTGGAGCATCTGGTTTCCTACATCGCTCAATACACGCGCGATTACTTCCGGCGCACCGGCATCGAATGCGAGCTGCTCATCCCGGGCCAAATCCCGGCCCAACCGCTCTCCGCGCAGTCGCGGCATCATTTGTTCCTGTCCGTGGACGAATCGCTGACCAACATCCTCAAACATTCCCAGGCGACCAAGGTGAAGATCGAGATGACCTGTCGCGGCAGTGAATTTGAAATTGCCATCACGGACAATGGCGTTGGAATTGATCCGAATTCGGAACGGCTGGCCGCAGCGCCGTCGAGCGCCGGATTCGGCAACGGGCTGCGCAACATGCGGCAACGCGTCGCCCAACTCGGTGGGCGCTGTCTGGTGGAATCACAGCCCGGAAACGGCACCACCATCCGCTTCGTGCTTTCCTTTCCCAACGCGGTGTGAGAAAAGCAAACCCATGATCTCCGTATCCATCGTTGATGACGAAAAAAAGCTGTGCGAGTCCATCGCGACGTTTGTGAACGGCTCGCCAGGCTTCCGATGCGTGAGCATCTACGGCAGCGCGGACGCGGCTTTGAAGAACCTGCCGAAAGACCAACCGGATGTCGTCTTGATGGACATCAACATGGCGGGCATGGACGGCATCGAGTGTGTGAAGCATTTGAAGGCGCTGATGCCCAAGGTGCAGGTGATGATGTTGACGGTTTACGAAGACACGGAAAAAATCTTCAACGCGCTGGCCGCCGGCGCGACGGGTTATCTGCTCAAGCGTTTCACGCCTGATGAATTGCTCCAGGCGATCCGCGATGTCCTCGCGGGCGGCTCGCCGATGTCCCATGCGATCGCGCGCAAAGTGGTGGCCTCGTTTCAGTCCGCGAACAGCGCTGCCGAGCCGGAAAATCAGCTTTCCCCGCGGGAGGAACGGGTATTGGATTGCCTGTCACGCGGTCTGGCTTACAAGCAGATCGCCGATGAGCTTGGCATCAGCATCAACACCATCCGCACGCACCTCCGGCATATCTACGAGAAATTGCATGTCCAATCCCGGACGGAAGCGGTGGCCAAATACCTGCGACGTTGAGCGGTGAAGGACGCGGCTTCCATCGGCTTAAACATCGTATGGGCCGGGCTTTCCGAACGCACATTTCATGCGATACCCAATTGCGCTGCGGCTGCTACATTAACCTCAACATCACGCCAGAACACGACGAGAGCCGGAATCGCAAGCCGGGCCACAGAGTTCCAGCGGGACGAGTAGCAAATGGAAGCAAAGGTTTAATCGTGAGAGTTCAGAAGCAGCGCCAAACCGGATTTACATTGATCGAGTTGCTGGTGGTCATCGCCATCATCGCAATTCTGGCGGCCATGTTGTTGCCCGCCCTCAGCAAAGCCAAAACCAAGGCGCAGGGGATTTACTGCCTGAATAATCTCAAGCAACTCCAGGTGGCCATCCACATGTATGTGGACGACAACAGCGATACCTATCCGGCCAATCCGGGCGCGATCAACTTGCCGGCCTGGGTGAATGGCGTGTTGTCGTGGGACAGCCCCGCGGCACCCAACTCGCAGAACACCGACACAGTCAAGTTGACTGATGGCCAGATCGGCCCCTACGTGGCCAAGAACACGGCGGTGTTCAAGTGCCCGGCGGATAATCAGCCGGGGGCGTTGGGGCCGCGCGTGCGGAGCGTTTCCATGAATGGTTTCGTGGGCGACACCCGCGACATCGCCAACAACATCTCCGGGCAATCCATCAAGGGATGGAAGCGTTTCTTGAAAACGAGTGATTTCACCCGGCCCGGCCCGGTCAACACATGGGTCATGCTGGACGAATGCCCGGACAGTCTCAATGACGGCTTCTTTTCGGTGCGGATGCAACCGGACTCGTCGGCGAAGTGGACGGATGTGCCCGCCTCGACGCACAACGGGGCCGGGGGATTCTCCTTTGCCGATGGCCATTCGGAAATCAAGAAGTGGCGCGATGGTAACACCCTGTTCCCAGTCCGGCGCGCGGCACCTTGCACGGGCAACGAGAAGTATTCCCCCAATGACATCACCTGGCTGCAGGAACGAACCACCGCCATGTGATTGTTGCTGATCACGCCGACCTGTTTACCTCGATGTGCTGACCAAAACGAAAACCCTCAGCATTATTTCTGCGCTCGCACTCCTCGGCTCGCATCCGATCCTTGCTGCTTCTTACAGCGATGCCACAGGTGACGGCACATTGCTCGGCTCCTGGCCGCATCTGGACATCACCTCGGTCGAGGTCAATCACACCGCGACGGACATTTCCTTCACGATCAATCTCGCCGGCAATCCCAGCGCGGTGAACTGGGGGCAATACAACATCGGCATCAACCGCATCCCCGGCGGCGCGACCAGCGGCACCGTTCCGCCGAATCGCCCCATCACGATTTCCAGCGGCATGGATTATTGGGTTCGCAGTTGGGACACTGGCGCGGAAACGTATCACTGGCAGAGTTCCGGTTCGTCCTGGGTACTGGACCACGCGACGTGGAATCCGCCCAGCGCGATTCAAACTCCGGTTAAGACGGCTTCGTCGGTCACGCTGACCACGACGCTCGCTTCGCTGGGATTGTCGGCGGGCGACACTTTTGCTTTCGATATTTATACGTCGGGCAGCACGGGAACGGACAGCGCAGTGGATGCGTTGGCTAATCCACTGCCCACGGGTGCGTCCGGCAATTGGGTCAGCCCGTACGACTCGGCGGCAAATGTTTATCAATACACCCTGACGAATCCCGCGCCACCGCAGCCCCCGGCGACCGGCGTGGGTGCATCGCTCCCGTATCGCGAATACGAAGCCGAAGACGCTGTCACCACCGGCTCGATCATCGGACCCAATCGGACGTTCCTGACTCAAGCCTCCGAAGCTTCACGCCGGCGCGCCGTGAATTTGAACAGCACCGGACAGTATGTACAATTCACCCTCGCTGAAGCGGCGAACTCCATCGTCGTGCGCTTCTGCATTCCTGATTCCGGCGATGGCGCGGGCGACACTCGCACACTAAGTCTTTACACCAACGGCATTCACGCCCAGGACCTGACGCTGACCTCGGCGTTCAGTTGGGTTTACGGAGCGTATCCTTATTCCAACACGCCGGGGCAAGGCAGCGCGCATCACTTCTTCGACGACGTGAGTGCGCTGATCGGCAATCTGCCCGCCGGAACGACGGTGCGACTGCAAAAGGACGCCGGCGACACTGCGAGCTATTACTTGATTGACCTGGTGGACTTCGAGCAAGTGTCCGCCGCGGGCAGCCTGCCGGCGAATTTTTTGTCCATTGCGAGTTACGGGGCGACGCCCAATGACAGCACGGACGATACGACCGCGTTCAAGAACGCCGTGACCGCCGCGCAATCGCAGGGCAAGGGCCTGTGGATTCCGCCGGGACGCTTCATCGTCACGAACCGGGTTTATATCTCGAACCTCACGATTCGCGGTGCGGGGATGTGGCACTCGTTGCTCCAGGGTTCGAAGCTCAATCTCTACGGACTCGGCGGCACGATCCGGCTTTCCGACTTCAAGCTCGATGGCTCGACGACGACGCGAACGGCCAATGTCGCGGGCAGCGGTGCGACCGGCATCGAAGGGTTGTATGGCAACGGCTCGGTGATCTCGAATGTCTGGGTCGAGCATACCGTCCCAGGCATGTGGATTGATGGCCCGACGACGGGGCTGCTGATCACGCAATGCCGGATGCGCAACACTTTTGCCGACGGCATCAATCTCGCCTATGGCGTCGTCAACACGCGCGTGGAGCATTGCAGCGTCCGCAACACCGGCGATGACGGTATGGCGATGTGGTCGGATTCCGAATACGGCACGGCGCCGAACCAAAGCAATCTTTTCCAGAACAACACCATTCAACTGCCGCTCCTGGCCAACGGCATCGGCATCTACGGCGGGAACAACAATGCGGCGGTGAACAACTGGATTCAGGACATCGTTGTCAACGGCGCGGGCATCCAGGTGGCGAACCGCTTTGCCGCCTTTCCGTTCGGGGGCACGACGTTGATCCAGGGCAACCAGTTGGATCGCTGCGGCAGCCGCAGTTACGATTTTGCGACTGATGTCGGCGCGTTGTGGCTGTTCGCGCACGACGGCGACATCACGGCGGCAATCAACGTGACCAACAATGCTTTCAACGACAGCACTTATCAGGGGATTTTTCTGAGCGGCACAAGTTCCTCGCGCTCGATCAGTGGCACAATCTTCGATAACGTGAGCGTGAACGCTGCCGGCTCGTCTGGGTTTCAAGTCAACACGCGGGGCGGCGGGCTGTTCCGCTCGACCACTTTCAGCAACACCACCGCCAGCGCTTTTTTTGTGAACAACGCCAACTATCAGGTCAGATACGCGCTGGCATCGCCACCGGCGTCGCCCAAACCGTATGCACTCGGCACTGTGGTGGATTTCAATTGGCCGCCAGTGATTGACTGGGATGGCAGCGGATTGAGTTATCGCCTGTGCGTGGGAACTACGCCGGGTGCGTCGAATGTGTTGAACGCCATCGTGACGAGCACCAATGCCGCCGCGACCAACGTGATCGGCAATACACTTTACGCCTCCGTGAGCGTTATCAACAACAGCAACCTGGAAGGACCGGTCAGCGCCTCCAGCGCGGGGGTGATTTTGCTCGCCCCGAATGGCGATCAGGACGGCGATGGCATGAGCAACAGCGCCGAAGACCTCGCCGGCACGAGTTTGTTCGACGCGGATTCGGTCCTGCGCATCACGGGTTTTGAAAATGGAAATCTGCTGACCTGGTCCAGCGTCTCGAATCGGACGTATCAGGTCGAAGCCACGACCAATCTTACAACCGGCTTCAACGCCATCAGCGGCGCGCTGACCGCCTCCGGCCCATCAACCAGCTACACCGACAACGCCGCGACCAACGCGACGAAGTATTACCGGATCAAAGTGATTCCGTGATGGGGCGGTGAGTTGGCTCCGCGGAAGAACAGAAAAGCCGTTGCCCTTTCGGACAACGGCTTTCTTACCCCAACAACGTCTCAAGAAACTTTCCGGCGCAGCAACACCAGCGCGCTCAATCCAAACGCCGCGAGCGCCATGCTGGCCGGCTCAGGCACGGCGGTGACGGTGTATTGATAAACATTCGCTCCCGAGTCGTAGGGCGACACCCAATCGCCGGAAGCCGCCGTCGGATTCGGATTGGCCAATGCATCAATCGCGCTGTCCGTCGGAGTTCCGCCCGATGAAGAAATATCAAAATAGAAACTGTCGCCGCCCGACAAACCCAACGAAGCCAGACTGGTGGTCAATGTGACCGAGCCTGGGGTCCGTACCGGGACTTGCAGATTGCCGGGGTTCGCGCCCCACGTGGCATTATCCAGTTCCCAATAGGGTCCGCCCGCATTCCAGTGGTAAGTCTCCGCGCCGCCGTTCCAACTCCGGACCCAGTAATCCATGCCGCTGGACATGCTGATGGGGCGACCGTTCGGCACCGTTCCGCTCGTTGCGCCGCCCAGGATGCTATCAATCGAGATCTGATATTCGCCCCAACTGGTCGCAACCGGGTCGCCGGCCAGATTGATCTTGAAGGAAATGTCGGTGGCCGTGTTGTTCACCTCGACGGAAGTGATGTCCAGATGCGTGGCCCAGCCTGCGCCGAGCAGATCTCCGGTCGCGTCGTTATAGGTGGCGGCGAGGGCGGAACTGACGAGCAGCGCCGCCGTGGCCGAGGCGACGGCGAGTTGTTTGGTTGTCTTCATACGATCCTGTTGTGTCGGGTTTGTTGTTACTGGTTATGGTTTTCTGTCTGGTTATCGCGGTGAAATAGTTGCGCCAACGGCTTCATTGAACGCGCACGCGGTAGTAACGGTTCGGTTCAGTGACGCCGCTATCGGTCATCGTGATGGTTGCACCCGTGCCGCTGTTGGTCTGAACAGCAGTCCAGTTCGCGTCGGTCAACGCATTCTTGAATTCGAGGACGTAATTGAAACCGGTCTGCGTCGGCGTGGTGACGGTGAAGTTGTTCCCCACCTTTTGCGGATCGTTGAGCAGCGGGGCAATCGGCGCGACCGCGCCAGTGACCGTGTATTGAAACACCCGCGCGCCGGAGTCGTAGGGCGCGACCCAATTGCCCGAGGCGAAGGTGGGATTCGGATTCGCCAAAGCGTCTATTGCGCTATCGCCGTCGTTGCCGCCGGAAGCGAACACATCGAAATAGAAACTTTCGCCCGCCGACAAGCCCAGCGCCGCGAGCGTCGTGGTCAGCGTGACAGAGTTGGCGGTCTTGACCGGGAATTCAATCGTGCTCGGGGGATTGTATGTGGCGGAATCCAAAGCCCAGAACGGCCCCGCCGAGTCCCAATGATAAATTTCCGCGCCGGCATTCCAGCTTCTGACCCAAAAATCCATGCCGCCGGACATGAGGATGGGCCGGGTGGGCGGAACCGTCCCGCTGGTTGCGCCGGCGGATGCGATGCTATCAATCCCAATGCTGTATTGCCCCCAATCCACGGCAATGGGGTCGCCCGCCAGATAGATTGTGAACGAGATGCTGGCCGTGTCGTTGGTGATCGCGACGGCGGCGATGTTGAGATGCGTTTCCGCCACGGTGGCGGCGAGCAGGTCGGTGGTGGAATCACTGTAGGCCGCGCCAAAGTCATTGGTCAGCACCGGCGGCGTGCCCGTGACGGTGTAGCGATAGACATTGGTGCCCGAATCGTAGGGGCTGACCCAATCGCCCGAGGCGGCGGTGGGATTGGGATTCGCGAGTGAATCCACCGCGCTGTCCGTCGGCGTGCCGCCCGAAGTGGACACGTCAAAAGCGAAAGTATCGCCAATCGCCAGGCCCAACGAAGCGAGGGTCGTGGTCAGCGTGACCGAACTGGTCGTCTTGGTGGGAACTTGGATGTCGCTCGGCGGTGCCCAGGTAAAGTGGTCGCCGAACCAGAATAGCCCGCCGTTGTCCCAGTGATACGTCTCCGCGCCGCCGTTCCAACTCCTGACCCAGTAATCCATGCCACCGTTCGACATGCTGATGGGGCGGCCATTTGGCACGGTGCCGTTGGTCGCACCCCAAGCCGGAATCAGATCAACGCTGACCTGATACTCGCCCCAACTCGTTGCGATGGGGTCGCCCACCAGATTGATCGTAAAGGAAATGTTCACCGCGTCATTGGTGATGTCGAGCGAGGCGATGTTCAAGTGCGTCCAACTGGCGGTGGTGGGGAGCAGATCGTTGGTCGCATCACTATACGACGCGCCCGGGGCAGTATGGGCGAGCAGCAGAACGGCGACGGACAGGGCACTCAGTTTCTTGGTTGTGTTCATACAATTGTGTCGGGCATCTGATAATTCTGGTTGGGCTGACACTGCTTTTCTAACAGGCGGGCGGGTGATTGAACATCGCATGTTTTGTGTGCGCGCCGTCCTCCGCCGCCGTACGGATGGCACCACATTTCATGCGATGGTCAGAAGGGGCGTTTCGTTTAAGGTGATGCTTTCACTATGGAAAACTCACGTTGGCGGAAATTTGCACGGCTGGGACGGCGGGCGCTGTTGCTGGGGATGATCGGTGTTTTTGGCGCTGCCACCAGCATCGCTCAAGTCACAAATCCTCCGCCGCAATGGCTGCGCGATGGCGTGGTTTACGAGGTCTTCCCCCGGCAGTTCTCGCCCGAAGGCAATTTGAACGGCGTCACCACCCGGCTTGACGAATTAAACGATCTCGGCGTGACCATTCTCTGGTTGATGCCGATCCACCCCATCGGCGAAAAACTGCGCAAAGGTTCACTCGGCAGTCCTTACGCGGTGCGCGATTATGAGGCGGTCAATCCCGATTACGGCACCAAGGATGATTTGAAGCAACTCGTCTCCGAAGCCCATCGGCGCGGAATGAAAGTCATTCTCGACGTCGTGCTGTTGCATACGGCTTGGGACAATGTGTTGAT
Organism: uncultured Bifidobacterium sp.; assembly: GCA_964594985.1. Classification (GTDB taxonomy): domain Bacteria; phylum Verrucomicrobiota; class Verrucomicrobiia; order Limisphaerales; family JADLHS01; genus JADLHS01. Next base: position 266,419 of record CAZQNQ010000005.1, on the reverse strand, counting down.
GCAACGCCCGGAATTCTACAAGCACGATGCGAGCGGAAAGATCGTTCCACCCGTGCGTGAGTGGACGGACGTGGCGGGATTGAATTACGAAAATCCTGAGTTGCGGCAATACATGATCGCCATGCTGAAACGCTGGGTCACGGAATGCAACGTGGACGGCTTCCGCTGCGACACCGCGTCCATGTTGCCGACGAGTTTCTGGGAGGAAGCCAGCGTGGCGTTGAAGCAGACCAAACCTGATCTGATGATGCTGGCGGAAGCGGACAAGCCCGAGTTGCTCAACAAAGCCTTCGACATTGACTATGCGTGGCCGCTGCTGAACACGATGCAAAACGTGCTGGGCAATTCCGCGCCCGCCTCGGAACTGCAACGGACCTGGGAATCCGACCGGAAGCGTTACCCGGCCGGAGCATTGCGTCTCAACATGTCGGACAATCACGATCAGGCGCGGGCGGTCGCGCGGTTTGGCGGTCGCGGCGCGCTCGCGGCCTCGGCATTGATGTTCACTCTGGACGGCGTGCCGATGCTCTACAACGGCATGGAGGTCGGCGATGCGACCGAGTCCGGAGATCCGTCGCTGTTTGAGCGCGCGCCGATCCTCTGGCAACCGAAGGATCGTCCGCCCTTGCGCCGTATTTACCGCGAGTTGATCAAGCTGCGGAAGACCCACCCGGCCCTCCGCAGCGGCAGCGTCGCCTGGCAGACGAATTCGGACCCCACCAATCTGATCACCTTCATCCGCCGCGACGACCAGGATGAATTCCTCATCGTCATCAACCTCTCGAACCGCCCGCTCTCCGCCAAAGTGAATCTCGCCAACCCGGCTCGATTCAACCTGGTGAAAATCGGCGGGCAACCGCCGGCGGCAGAGTCGGCGCTGCCAGAGCTGCGCCTGACGGGTTTTGAATGGCGCATTTTCCACCGCTCCGCCAATGCCATGGCGGTAAAGTGACCATCGTCACGCCGAAGCCGGTTCTGGTTCAGCGTTTGCCGGCATGGATTACAGTCGGGACATTTCACTGATAAATCCCGGAGCATCTTTTTCTGCCTCCCGTCCAATGAGGCATGAAACGCATTTCTGCTCTGCTGGGTTTGGTGCTTCTGGGCCTCCTGCTCCCCGCGCCGCAAAGCCGCGCCGACGGGCTCATCATCGTGGACGAAGCCCATTGGCGGCCGGGGCCACGTCACCCGCATCCGTTGCCGCATCCGCCCCGCCCCTACACGCCGTTGGAAGTCGTTTATCACCACGTGACGGTAAAAATTGATGGCCAGATCGCCACCACGAGCGTGGACCAGGAATTTTTCAACCCCAACAACCAGCGGCTCGAAGGCACGTATCTCTTCCCCATTCCGCGCGGCGCGCAGATTGACAAGTTCACCATGGACATCGGCGGCAAGATGGTCGAAGCCGAACTCCTCCCCGCCGCCAAGGCCCGCGCGATCTACGAGGACATCGTCCGCAAAATGAAAGACCCCGCCCTGCTCGAATACGCCGACCGCGACGTCTTCAAGGTCCGCATCTTCCCCATCGAGCCCCGCAGCAACAAACGGATCAAACTTTCCTACACCGAAGTCCTCAAGTCTGACGCCGGCCTGGTGAACTACACTTATCCGCTCAACACCGAAAAGTTTTCCGCCGCGCCGGTCAAGAACGTCAGCATCAAGGTTGAACTCACGGGCGAGCGTCCGTTGAAATCCATTTACTCGCCCAGTCACGCGGTTGAGGTCAAACGCCACGGTTCACTCCGCGCCACCGTCGGCTTCGAGGAAAGCAACGTGAAGCCAGACACTGACTTCTCGCTCTACTTCGCGCCCGAGAAAAACGAACTCGGCGTGAACCTTTTGACCTACAAAACCGGCAACGACGACGGCTATTTCCTTTTGCTCGCCTCGCCCGGCATGGACACGAAGGAGAAACGCATCGTGCCCAAGAATGTCGTCTTCGTCCTCGACACCTCCGGTTCGATGACGGGCAAGAAACTCGACCAAGCCAGGAAGGCTTTGCAGTTCTGCGTGGAGAACCTGAACGACAACGACCGCTTTGAGATCGTGCGCTTCTCGACTGAAGTTGAGCCGCTCTTTGACAAGCTCGTCACCGCTAATTCCCAGAACCGCGATCAGGCCGAACAATTCATCAAGGGCCTCAAGCCCATTGGCGGCACGGCGATTGATGACGCACTGAAGAAAGCGTTGGCCTTAAAATCCGAGCAGGATCGCCCCTTCGTCGTCATCTTTCTCACCGACGGTCGCCCCACCATCGGCGAGACGGATGAGAATCGCATCCTCGCCGCCGTGAAGCGCGCCGATGCCGGTCGCACCCGCATCTTCTGCTTCGGCATCGGCACGGATGTGAATACGCACCTGCTCGACAAGATCACCGAGGAAACCCGCGCCTTCAGCCAATACGTCCTGCCCGAAGAAGACCTCGAAGTCAAAGTCTCCAACTTCTTTGCCAAGATCAAAGAACCCGTGCTTGCGAATCCCACGATCAAGTTCACCGGCGATGTCCGCATCACGAAGCTTTATCCGTCGCCGCTGCCCGATCTCTTTCGCGGCGATCAACTCGTGTTGGTGGGCCGCTATTCCGGCAAAGGTGGTTCCGCCGTGGTGCTCGAAGGCCCGGCGAACGGTGCGAAGCAAAAGTTCACTTACGAAGTCAACTTTCCCCGCAACGCTGACGATCATGAATTCATCCCGCGCCTCTGGGCGACGCGCCGCGTCGGCTACTTGTTGGATGAAATCCGCCTGCGCGGCGAGAACGCCGAGCTGCGCGAGGAAGTCACCGACCTCGCCCGCAAATACGGCATCGTCACGCCTTACACGGCTTATCTGATCGTCGAGGACGAGGCGCGACGCAATGTGCCGCTAGCCATGCAGTCTTTGCCTGAACTCTCGACGGACTCGCCCGCCCGCAAAGACGCGGCGGCGAACTGGAGTGATTTCAAACAGGAACGTGGTGGCACGAAGGGCGTTTCCGGCGCACGCTATGGTTTTGAACTGAAGCATGCTGAAGCTCCCACCGTGGCCACCAGCAAAAGTGTGACCGAGGCGAACCGGGCCTTGGACGTGGACAAATACTACGTCAATCGCGGTCTTGCTCCCGTTGCAACGACCGCTCCAGCGGAGGATCAATCAAAACTCCGTCTCGCGCAAAAATCGCAACAAGGCCGGTTCGTCGCGGGCCGGAATTTCTACCAGAACACCCGCAACGAATGGGTGGATGAAAACGTGCAGAAGGCACAGAACGCCAAACGCCAGCGCATCCAGTTCAACTCGAAGGAATACTTCGCCTTCGCCGCCAAGGAACGCCGTGCGTTGCCGTGGCTCGCCCTCGGCCAGAATGTGCAGTTCGTCCTGGACGACACGCTTTACGAGATTTACGACAATTAACCGTTCAACCAATCACTCCTATGAAAACGAAATCCGTGCTCACACATCTCTGCGTCGCGCTGCTCACCGCGGCAACGGTCAACTTTGCTTCCGCCAAAGAACCGCTGGTCAAACCCAGCAAGGAGACCAAAAAACCGCTCGTGCAGATTGCCATTCTGCTCGACACCAGCGGCAGCATGGAAGGTTTGCTTGAACAAGCCAAGAGCCAGCTCTGGCGCATCGTCAACGAATTCGCCAAGGCCAAGCAGGACGGCGTCACGCCGGAGGTACAGGTCGCGCTGTACGAATACGGCAAGAGCAGCCTCGCCGCCGCAAGCGGCTGGGTGCGTCGGATTCAGCCGTTGACCACTGACCTCGACAAGATTTCCGAGGAGTTGTTCGCCCTGCGCACGAACGGTGGCGACGAGTATTGCGGCTGGGTCATCAAGGACGCCGTCAACGATCTCGCCTGGAGTCCCGAGGGGAATGTTTACAAGGCCATCTTCATCGCGGGTAACGAGCCGTTCACACAAGGGCCGGTGAATTACGCCGATTCCTGCAAAGCCGCCATCACGAAGGGCATCATCGTGAATACGATTCACTGCGGCGCGGAAGCCGAGGGCATCAACACCAAGTGGAAGGACGGCGCGGACCTCGCAGACGGAAAGTATCTCGTCATTGATCAGAACCGCGCCATTGTGAGCATCGAAGCGCCGCAGGACAAAGAGATCGCCAAGCTGGGCGTGGCGTTGAACAAGACGTATCTCGCTTATGGTGTCGAAGGCAAACTCGGCGCGGGCCGGCAAGTTTCCCAAGACGCCGCCGTCGCCACGCTCGCTCCGGCCTCCGGCGCGGTGGCTCAACGTGCCGTGGCGAAAGCGTCGGTGAATTATCGCAATTCTTCCTGGGACTTGGTGGATGCGGTCAAGGACCAAAAGACGGACGTTGCCAAACTAAAGACCGAGGAACTCCCCGCCGAAATGCAGAAGCTGAACGCCGACGAGCGCAAAGCTTACGTCGAAACCAAAGCCAAGGAACGCGCCGAGATGCAGACCAAGATCAACGAACTGAACAAGGATCGGGAAAAATACGTCGCCGCCCGCATGAAGGAGATTTCCGGCACGAACACGCTGGATGCCGTGGTCATCTCCGCCGTCCGCGAACAGAGCGCCAAGCGGAATTTCAAGTTTGAGTGATGCAGGTAGGGCTCGCAGTCCTCTGCGAGCCGCCGACTGGCACGAAAACATTCAGCTTTGTTGTGACGGCGCGCACGGAGTGACGCGCCCTACCTTTAGCGGTTGGTAGGGTTGAGGTGTACAATCGTTGCGCCCCAGCCGCCGAAATGTTCGTTGGCCAGGTGGAATTCCCCCACGTCAGGGTGTTTCTCTAACAGCTTGTGAACCGTCTCGCGCAATTGCCCGATGCCTTTGCCGTGAATGATCCGCACGCGCAAAATCCCACGCCCCTGACACTCCGCCAGATAGTCCAGCACGAGCGACTTCACCTCGCGCGGTTGAAATGTGTGCAGGTCCAGCACGCCATCAATCGGCAGTTGGATGGGTTCGTCATCCACGGGGAAATTTAACCACGGATGAACACCGATGAACACGGATTTCCCTGGTGCTGGCGCTGGCGTTGAACTGCGCTATGCTGGGCGCGATGAAAATTCGCAAGGCCCGCCTGACCGACCGCGCCATCATCGCCGACTTCAACTCCCGCCTCGCTTGGGAAACCGAAAAGTTGCGTCTCGATCCGCAAACGATCCAACGCGGGGTGCGCGCGGCGTTGAAAGATGCGCGCAAAGGAACTTACTTCGTCGCCGAACACGAAGGCGAAGTCGTCGGGCAACTGCTCATCACCTACGAATGGAGCGATTGGCGCAACGGCAACTTTTGGTGGATTCAAAGTGTCTATGTCGCGGCGGAACATCGGCAGGGTGGCGTGTTTCGCGCCTTGTTTGCGCATGTCCAAAAGCTGGTGGAGTCGCGACGCGCTGTCTGCGGCTTGCGCCTTTACGTGGAGGAGAACAATGATCGCGCGCAACGCACTTACGCCAAACTGGGCATGACCAAGACGCACTACGAAATCTTCGAGATAGACCTGCGCGCGAAGACCAAACTTGCACCGGCCCGAACTCACGCCAAACTTCGCGCGTGAACGTCGAACTTCTCAACATCGGCAGTGAACTGATGCTCGGCCGCGTGCTCAACACGCATCAACAGTGGCTTTGCCGCCGCCTCGCTGATCTTGGTTACGTTGTGAACCGCCAGGTCGCCGTCGCCGACACCGCCCGCGACATCGAAGCCGCCGTGCGCGAATCATTGGATCGCAATGATCTCATCATCGCCACCGGCGGCCTTGGCCCGACTTCGGACGACATCACCCGGGATAGGATCGCCCAGTTGCTCGGTAAAAAACTTCATCCCGACGCCAGCATCGCGCGGCACATTGAAAACTTCTTCGCCTTGCGAAAACGCCCGATGCCTCCCAGCACCTTGGTGCAAGCCATGGTGCCGGAAGGCGCCATCGTGCTGCCAAATCCAAACGGCACCGCGCCGGGTTTGGCGATGAAAGTGGAAGGCGCTTTATTCCGCTCAACTCCCAACCCTCAACCCTCAACCTCCCCCAAGTGGCTCATCATGCTGCCTGGGCCGCCGCGGGAATTGCGTCCGATGTTTGATACTGCGGTCGTGCCGCTGCTCCAACACGAGTTGCCACTGGCCGAGGAATTTGTCTGCCTCACGCTGCGCACGGTTGGCATCGGGGAATCCCAGGCGGCGGATCGCATCGGCAATCGTTTGCTGGAAATGGTGGCGCGCGGATTGGAGCTGGGTTACTGCGCCCACATCGGCGCGGTGGACGTGCGCCTTGCCGCCAAGGGTGCAAACGCCTCTCAACTTGTGGGTGAAGCCGAAGCCACCATCCGGACTGAATTGAGCAAACACATCTTTGGCGAAGACGACGAAACCCTGGAAGCGGTCATTGTCCGCCTGTTGACCGAGCGCAAACAAACCCTCGCGCTCGCTGAATCCTGCACGGGCGGGGGTCTGGCCAACCGCATCACGAATGTGCCGGGCGCGTCAGCGGTCTTGCTCGCCAGCCTGGTGACCTACGCGAATGAGACGAAACAGAAGTTCGTTGGCGTTCAGGCTGAATCTCTGGTGGCGCATGGGGCGGTCAGCGAAGTCGTCGCCCGCGAAATGGCCGCCGGCGCGCGCCGCGAAACCGGCGCGGACTACGCGCTCTCCGTCACCGGCATTGCCGGTCCGGGCGGCGGCAGTGAAGCAAAACCTGCCGGCACGGTGTTCATTGGTTTTGCTTCAAAAAATGAAACCCTCGCGCTCAAACAATTCAATCCCTTTGACCGCGAGACGTTCAAACAAGCCACCACGACGCAGGCGCTGGAGATTTTGCGCCGGAAGATTTTGGCGCTGGCGTAGCCGAGCAAGCCGGCCCGCACTTCCGTTTTATTTCCTGGGTGAGAAAAATTTTGCCGCGGCAGCGTGGGCGAACACCACGTCCGGATCGCGTTGCAGCGCGTCGAAGTAATGTTTGGAAAAACCTTCGCCGTCTTCCGAAGCAATCAACAGACTCCGGGCCTGCCGGATGAGCGCCACCGCGTCCGCTTCGGTGAGGGGCTGGCGCTTGTTGTCGAGCGCTTGATCCATCGCGACGATCAAGAGCGAGAGCGGGTGGAGCCACGCGAACCACGGGTCGTTGGTCAGCAGTTGCAGGAAATGATTCGGCGAGGGAATCGTGCCGACGGTCTGCTCGTAACTGACGCGTTCGGAATCCACCAACGCCTTGTGCAGGTGCAACAAAGCATCTCGTAGTTGGGGCAATGGCTGACTCATGCGAGCGCGCCTCCAGCCGACGACAACCCCAGGCCTGCCTTCCGCAACGAAGGCCGGCCCGGGATGAAAGGTCGCATCACAATCACAAGCTGTTCAACACGTCCACCAACTGACGGAGGCGACCATAGTCACGGCGATTGAAGCCGAACGCGATGCGTTGCAGATCGAGGCAATCGTTGTCTTCGCGCTCCTCGGGCGTGGGATCAATCTTCTTGATCGTCGGACCAACCATGATGTCGGCATAGTCCTCGTTGATCGCTTCAAGCGCGGTATCGGTCGGCGCGTGTTTGAGGCGGATGATGAACAGATCCTTCACGAAGCGCGTGGAGTGAAAGTTGCGATAAAAGCGGGAGACAATCTTCACCGCTTCATCCGCGCTGTCGGTGATGCGATAGAGATTCAGATCATCGGGCGAGATCAAACCGTCGCGCAACAGGTGTTCGCGGATGTTCTTGTCCCACGTCTTCCAATATGTGCCGCCGGGTTTGTCCACGAGCACGAGCGGCATGAGCTGGCTCTTGCCGGTCTGCATGAGCGTGATGGCTTCGTAACCTTCGTCCATCGTCCCGAAGCCGCCCGGGAACAACACGATGGCATCCGAGTGCCGGATGAACGTGAGCTTGCGCGTGAAGAAGTATTTGAACGTGACGAGCTTCTTGTCCTGTGCGATGACGGGGTTCGCCCCCTGTTCCCACGGCAGCCGGATATTCGCACCGAAACTGTTTTCCGGGCCGGCGCCTTCATGGCCAGCCTGCATGATGCCCGGGCCGGCGCCGGTGATGACCATGAAGCCGGCTTGAACGATCTTGCGGCCGACTTCGACAGCTTGTTGATATTCCTGTTTGGCGGGACCGGTGCGGGCCGAACCAAAGATCGTCACCTTGCGGCGATCCGCATACGGCGCAAAGAGCCGGTAGGCGTAGCGCAGTTCGCGCACGGCGGTCTGGATGACACGCACGTCGCCGGTGTCTTCGACGTCTTGCAGGAGTTTGAGGGCGTTCTCGATGATGTCCGCGACCGCATCTTCATTGTAGCCGCCGCCTTTGAACTTGATCAGGTCGAGGACGCGACGGTGCAATTCCGGATCCACCGGAGTTCGTTCAACTTTATTATTCACCCGGCGAAAATAGCGGGCAGCGCGCCGTTTGCAATCACACAACCATGCCGCCCACCCGCCTTATTTCTTTTCGCCTTCGGCAGCGGGTTGACCCGAAGCGGATTTTGCGGGGGCCGGTTTCTCCTCCTCGTGATCGGGAAGCAATGTGGGGGTGCCGGCATCGTTCCAGCGTTGGTAATCACACAACACCAGTTGCGCGGGAAAATAAGCCGCCCGCGCATACTGAAGGGGAAACTTCTCCGGCACCCGTTTGCGGAAGAGAAACTCCAAAATGAACGTCGGCCAGCTCTTATCCAGCCCGGCCCACACCCACTGTGACAGGATGCGGCTGTCGGTCGTCAGTGGCGTCAGGTACAACATGCGGATGGGCTTCAGGTAATCGTGGATGGCGTAATATTCCGAGTCCACATTGGCCGTAAGCCAGACGACCTGGCGGTTGCCATACCACGCCACGGCCCAGGGAATGTCAGCCATCATGAGTTCGCCGGGTTTCAGATAGCCGGAAATTTCTTGAATGACGGGCGGATAATGCGGCGCCTGCGGATAAGCCACCGGCCGCGCTGAAGGTGATAGCATTGTGAAAATGATGGGCAGATTGATGATGATGGCGAATACGCCGATGACCAGGTAGCGCAGTTCGCGTAACCTCAGGTTCATCTGGTCCAGTAGTTGGAAGAACAAACCAACGCCGTAGATGAACACCAGCGGCACGAGCAGAACGATGAGATTTTCCCCATTGAAATCAGGCGCGTCCACCGACAACTGGGTTTTCCCCAAGGCCTGCGCGATCACGAGCACCAGCAACGCCGCCAGCAGAAAATAGCGCAACCGCCGCAGGGCCGGACTGCGGAACGACAACAACAGCCCGGTCAGAAACAGCGCGCTCACCCAACTGCCGCCCAGGCGCGGCAGCCCTTCCTGCAAAATCTGCCGGACGTTGCCGGTGAGTTTATAAATCAGCGCCATCAAGTTGACGCTGCGGAAATCCGGGTCCAAGGCCCGCTGCATCTTATACTCCGGAAAGCCGAAGGTGCCGTCCACCAACGCATATCCAGCGAGGCCAAACGGCGTGCCGCTGACACTGATGTTCCGCCAGATCCATGGCGTGACGACCAGCAGGAACACCCCGGACACCAGCAAAAAAATCTGCCAGCGCCGCAATACACAGAAGATCCCGAGATACACCAGCACCGGAATCAGCAGCCAACCAAACGAATACCGCGTCAGCGTGCCGAGGCCCAGCAACAACCCGATGGCCAGCGCCAGCCAGGTTTGGGCGCGATGACTCCAGACCGGATCGCGCTCTTCGTTTTCAATCCACACCAGACACCAGATGAGGCCGAGAAAGATCAGCATCAGGAACAGCGTGGACAAACCCGTCACGCTGAACCGCCACAATACTTCACAAGCGATCACCAGCGCGAACGACATCCACGCCACCGACAAGTCAAACAACCGGCGCGCGAGGAAAAACGTCATCACTGCGATGGCAATTAAAATGACCTGGTTCATGAGCGTGATGAGAAAATCCGGCTGATAACGCGCAAACAAGCGCGGCGGCGCGGCGGCTTGCTGCTCCGGCGTCATGCTATGCAGGCGAGTATTGGGGGTGCTCCAGAACGGCTTGGTCACATTCACCTGAAAGTCGAACGGCAACACCTTCATCGCCCCGGCCAGGAACAACGGATAGAGCGGCGCATTGGCGAGATCCGGATGCAAGCCTCGGATTTGGGCGGGGTCCGCCACCCCGGTTTCATTGGTAGTCGCGGTCTGGCTGCGATTGTGTTCCTTCACCAGCGTCAGGCTGAAGGGGCGGACGAAATGCGTGCTGAAGCCGTGCCCGTCGGCAAGATTCCGCGCCACCTGGGCGGCATCCATCGCCTCCTGGTTGCTCATGTTGCGATAGCCGCGCCAGTTGTACGCGACCCACAACGCGCCCACGACCAGGATGACAAAGGTCACCAGCATCCCGCGCCCGCCCTTTTCCTCGAACTTATGAACCAAATCCTGAATTGACGGCATAAATCAAAATCCTTCCAGATGATACGTGTGCAGTTTGCGATGAAACGTCCGCCGCGGCATCCCGATTTTTTGGGCGGCTTGCGTCCGATTGCCTTTGGTTTCCTTCAAGGCGCGGATGATCAATTGTTTCTCCGCTTCCTTCACGGTCAAGTCATTCTTCGCCAGCAAGCGCGCCGGATCGCCCGTCGGGGCCGCCTCGGATCGCACGGTGCGCGGCAGATCGCGCGCGGCAATCCGGTCGCCGCGACACATCACCACCGCGCTCTCGATGGCGGCGCGCAACTCGCGCACGTTGCCCGGCCAGCGGTGATTCAGCAGCATTTCCAGGGCGTCCGCCGTAAAATCCGCGATCGGCTTGTCGTTCTCCTTCGCGAACTCGCGCAGAAAACTCTTCGCCAGCAACGGCACGTCCTCCATCCGCTCGCGCAATGGCGGCAGGTAAAGCTCCACGATCTTCAGGCGGAAATACAAATCCTCGCGGAACGTCCCGGCCTTCACCATCGCTTCCAGATCTTTGTTCGTCGCGGCGACCAAGCGGACATCCGCCGTCAGCGTTTTGTTCGAGCCGACCCGCTCGAACGTCCGTTCGCCGAGGAAACGCAGCAGCTTGATCTGCAGCGCCGCGTCAATCTCGCCGATCTCGTCGAGAAACAACGTGCCGCCCTGCGCCTGCTCGAAGCGGCCAATCCGCCGCTCGTGCGCGCCGGTAAACGCGCCACGCTCGTGCCCGAACAATTCGCTCTCCAGCAACGTCGGCGACAATGCCGCGCAATGCACCGAGACGAGCGGCTGTTTCGCCCGCGGACTCAGTTGGTGAATCGCCTTCGCGACCATCTCCTTGCCCGTGCCGCTTTCGCCCAGAATCAACACTGTCGCCCGCGTCGGCGCGACCTGCTTCACCGTCTCGAAGACCTCCTGCATCACGGACGATTCGCCCACGATGTTTTCCATGCCGAACTTGGAACTGAGCTGCTGGCGGAGCGAGACGTTCTCCGTCTCCAGCGTTTGCGACCGCACCGCCCGGGCGATGCGCATCTCCAATTCATCAATCTGCAACCGCCCTTTGGCAATGTAATCGTCCGCGCCGCGCTTCATCGCGTCCACCGCCAGCTCCTCCGAACCATACGCCGTCATCAGGATGCACACCGGCGGCTTGGCCAGCGATTTTGCCCGCGCGATGAGCTTCATGCCGTCTTCGTTCGGCATCTTGAAGTCGGTGAGCATCACGTCGAAATTTTCGCTCTCGAGCAAATCCATCGCGCTCTTGCCGTCCTCGGCAAGATACACGTCGAAACGCTCCTCCAACGCGGCGCGCAGACCTTCACGCGTCGGCTTCTCGTCATCCACAATGAGCAAAGTTGGCTTCATCGTTCCAATTGGTTGGTTGCAGGTTGAAAGTTGAAGGTTGCAGGTTGTTGACGCCCGCGCGGCGCGTCACCGGCAACTTTCAACCTGTAACTTGTAACTCTCATTAGTTGGTCGGCGCTTCCAGCAGACGCGGTTTCTTCTCCTGCAACGGCAGCCAGAGCCGGAACGTCGTGCCGCGCCCCACGTGACTATCCAATTCGATCCGGCCATTGTGGGCGCGCACGATGCGCTGCACGATCATCAGCCCGAGTCCCGTGCCTTTTTTCTTCGTCGTGTAAAACGGCTCGAAGATGCGGTTGATCTGTTCCTGCGGAATCCCGCCGCCGGTATCCGCCACACTCACCCAGACGGCGTCCGGGTTCTCGCCCGTCTGCAACGTCAGCGTGCCGCCGCGCGTCATCGCCTGCATCGCGTTCTTCACCAGATTCACCAGCGCCTGCTGCACCTGCGTGGGATCAACCGGCGTCGCCGGCAACTGCCGCGCGAGCTTGGTCTTGATGGTGATGCCCCGATTGTCCAACTCCGGCCGCAACAGTTCGAGCGTGCGCTCCACCACATCGTTCAAAACGACCGTCTTCAACTGCAACGGCGTCGGGCGGATTGCCTGGAGAAACTGTGTGACGATGTAATCCAGCCGGTTGATCTCGCCCTTGGCCACCGCGAGATACTGTTCCAGTTTGGCCGCCGCATCGGCGATTTCTGTGTCGCTGGACAAAACCTGCGCACGATTGCGCGAACCCAATCCACTCCGCGTCGCATTGGGTTTCAACTTCTTCACCTCGCGCTCCATCAATTGCAGGTGGATGTGCAGCGCGTTCAGCGGATTGCCGATCTCGTGCGCTACACTCGCCGCCAGCAACGTCAATGCCTGCACGCGCTCGCTCTCGATGGCGTCAAACGTCTTCTGTCGCGCCTCGGTGGCGTCGTGCAAAATCAGCGCCACGCCGGAACTGCCCGCTTGTTCACCATCCAGTGGCGCCGCGTAAAGCCGCAGAAAACGCGGGCGCGGATACTCGACTTCAAACTCGTGGCGCACGACGTGTTGCCCGCCATCCTTGTCGAAGTGTGAAATTTTCCGCCAATCCACTTCGGGCAGGAATTTATCGAGATGCTGACCTTCCGCACTCGATTGCAGGCCGATCAACCGCGTCACGGCTTGATTGAAATAGACCACGCAACCGCTTTCATCCACCACGAGCACGCCGTCTTCGATGGTGTTGAACAGCGTCTCCAGCAAGGACCGCTCGCGCGCGAGGCGTTGCACGACCGTCTGCAAGCCTTCGGCGTCGAGCCGCCCGAGCCGCCCGAGCACTTTGTCGAGAAAACTGGATTTGGCGACGGCCATGTCAGAACCAATTGCGACGTTTGAGATACCAATACGTGCCCAGCGTGGTGATGGTCGTGATCGTGAACGCAAACGCGTAACCATGCTGCCAGTTGATCTCGTGCATGTCCTTCTGGAAGTTCATGCCGTACCAGCTCGCGATGATGGTCGCCGGCGTGGAAAGAATCGTGATGAGCGTCAGCGCCTTGACGACTTCGCCGGTGCGATTCGACGACATGCTCAGGTAAACCTGCAAAATTGCTGTGAGCGAGTCGGTGTAACCCTGCGCCAGTTCGGAAATCTGGAACAGCCCGTCATACACGTTGCGGTAATACGGCACCATGTGCGGACGGATGAGCTTGAACTCGCCGCGGGCGAACCGCGCCAGCACTTCGCGTTGCGGGCCGATGATCTGCCGCAGGTGCATGACCTCCTTTTTCACCTGGATGATCTTGTTCAAGGTGTCCACCGTCGGCTTCTGCAACGCCTGCTCTTCCAGCTCGGCGATCTCCAACGACAATTCGTCCAGCGCGGGCTTGTAATTTTCCACGATGGAATCCAACAACGTATGCGCCACGCGATCCGGCGCGCGGGCGATGTGCATGGTGGCCTTGACCGCCTGCTCTTCGGTCTGGATCACGCTGCGCAACGGCCCGTCGTGGTAGGTGACCAGAAAGTTTTTCCCGAGGAAAAAGTTCAATTCGCTGGTGGCGAACACGCCGTCCTTGCGGCTGTAGTCCACCGCGTGGATCACCATGAACAGATACGGAGCAAACGTCTCGTCCTCCTTGGGGGAAAACTCCTCCACCTTCGGCGACGGACTGATCTGCACGCAATCCTGAATGGACAACGGATGGAAATGGAAAAGATTTTCGAGCACGAACTTCTTTTCCTCGTCCGTCGGACTTTCCAGATCAATCCAGAGGAACAGGTTCGTGTCGTTGAGCAATGTCGGCATCAAAAACATCTCGATGTCGCGCGTGTGCAGGCGGCCCTGCGTGGTAAATGCAAGTGAGCGGATCATGGTGTCATGCGTTTGGCCCGACGTGTCAGCCTGGCACGAAGCTTAGTCGGACAATTCCCGGACGCAAGAGCAGCTTGCGCTGAATCGGCACACGCCGGCAGGATCCGGGAAATTCCCCCTCGAGCGTTCTAAACCAGAAGTGGGTGATTGAGTTCCAACCCGTCCCATGGTTCTCATTCCCTTGCCGTTCATTCCTCTGCCAATCATTCCCCTGACCAAGATGGAGCTTGGAATTTTTCCGGGCTCGCGTTACCAACGGACATGGCTTTACTCATCAAGAACGGCGAAATCGTCACGGCCAGCGAACGCTATCTGGCCGACATCCTCTGCGAGAACGAAACCATCACGCGCATTGATCGCGGCATCACTCCGCCGAAGGGGGCGGAGGTCGTGGACGCCAAGGGCAAGTTCATCTTCCCTGGCTTCATTGATCCGCACGTTCACATCTACCTGCCGTTCATGGGCACGTTCTCCAAGGATGACTACATCTCGGGCAGCAAAGCCGCGCTGGTCGGTGGCACAACGACGCTCATCGAAATGTGCTGCCCGGCGCGCTCGGATGACGCGCTTAAGAGCTTCGAGCTTTGGATGAGCCAGGCCGAGGGCAAATCCGCCTGCGACTTCTCGTTCCACATGGGCGTGACGAAGTTCGATGACAAATCCGAGAAACAACTCCGCGAGATCGTGAAGCGCGGCATCAGCTCGTTCAAGGTGTTCCTCGCTTACAAAGGCGCGTTCGGCGTGGACGACTCGGAACTCTACCGCACGCTCAAGCTGGCGAAGGAACTCGGCGTCATCGTCACCGCGCATTGCGAAAACGAAACCCTCGTCAGCGAGCGCTGCAAGGAACTGCTGGCCGCCGGCAAGTTCGGGCCGGGTTTCCATGAACCCAGCCGCCCGGTGCAAGTCGAAGCCGAGGGCGTGCATCACTTGATGACCTTTGCCGAACTGACCGGCGCGGCAACTTACATCGTCCACCTCAGTTGCAAGGAAGCGCTTGATCAAGCCATCGCCGCGCGCCAACGCGGCGTGCGCGTTGCCGTCGAGACACTCATCCAATATCTCACGCTCGACAAAACCTATGCGGAGAAACCGAAGTTCGAGGGCGCGAAATACGTCATGTCTCCCCCGCTGCGCGACCAGCGGAATCAGGAAATTCTCTGGAACGGCCTGCGCGACGGACTTGTACAAACCGTCGCCACCGACCACGCGCCGTTCGATTTCCGCAAACAGAAGGAGATGGGCAAAAACGATTTCACCAAGATTCCCAACGGCATCCCATCACTCGAAGACCGCGTCAACCTGCTCTACACCTACGGCGTGAAGACCGGAAAGATTGACCTGCACACATTCGTGAATGCCGCCAGCACACAGGTCGCGAAGACCTTCGACCTCTTCCCGCGCAAAGGCACGATCCAGCCCGGCGCGGACGCCGACCTCGTGGTCTATGACCCGGACTATCGCGGCAAAATCTCCGTGAAGACGCAGAGCATGAACCTCGATTACAGCGCGTTTGAAGGTTGGAAAATTGAAGGCCGCCCGAGCGTCGTCACCGTGCGCGGGCAAGTCGCCGTGCGCGCCGGCAAATTCGTCGGCAAACCCGGCCACGGGAAATTCCTTCAGCGCCAGCCGAGTCATTTTTGAACTCGTAGCAGCCGACGTACTCGTAGCAGCCGACGTGAGGAGGCTCTGAACCGTTTCCGTTCCTAGTTTGAGCCTCGTTACCTCGGCTGCCACGAGTTCTGAGTCAACTGGTGGAAATTTTCCGGTCTTGGCGAACCGACGGGCTATGATAATGTTTCCGTCATGCAAGCCGCCGCCAGCAGCGGGAAAGCGCGCCCAACCGAATCCGCGTTGGTGGGCAACGTTTCTTGGGAAAGGATGATTCGAGCCGTGGAAAAAGTACGCGAACGATTACGCCGGACCGTCGCCGCTCTCGAAGCGGCGGGAGTGCCCTACGCGCTGGCCGGCGGAAACGCGGTCGCCGCGTGGGTTTCGCGCGTGGATGAAGCGGCGGTGCGCAACACCCAGGACGTGGATATTCTTTTGCGACGCGCCGATCTCCCGGCAGCCATTGCGGCGATGGCCCGGGCAGGATTCATCCATCGCCATGCCAAAAGCCTCGATATGTTTCTGGACGGCCCGGACGCAAAGGCGCGCGACGCTGTCCACGTCGTCTTTGCCGCTGAAAAAGTAAAAGCAGACTCAATCGCCCCCTCACCGGACGTGACCGAGTCCGAAGCCACGGAAACCTTCCGCCTCGTGACGTTGGACGCGCTCGTGCGGATGAAACTCACTGCGTTTCGTGACAAAGACCGGACTCACCTGCGCGACTTGATTGAGGTCGGGCTGGTGGATGCCAGTTGGATCGGGCGTTTGCCAGCGGAATTGGTGGCCCGGTTGCAAGACTTGCTGGACACGCCGGAAGGTTGATGACGAGGATGCAACTGAAATCAGATTACAGACCGTTGCCGGGCACGATGGCAAATTCGTTGGCAAACCCGGCCACGGAAAATTCCTCCAGCGCCAGCCGAGCCATTTTGAACTTGTAGCAGCCGACGTGAGGAGGCTCTGACTCTTGTTTGAGCCTCGTTACCTCGGCTGCTACCAAGGCTCAAAAACTATACCGCAGCCCGAGGTTCAGGAACTGCGAGTCGTAGCCGTCGCGGCCGCGTTGCAGGGTGAGATTCAGGTAGGTGTTGAGTTCCGGCTTCCATTGCACGGAGCAACCCAGACCGATGATGACACTTTCACTACCCAGCTCGGGACCGGTCACGGTGAAGTTGCTGCCGGCACCGCTGGCAAATTGTGAGTCGAGCGCGATGGCGTTGTCGAAGAAGTCGTGCCGCCACGCGAGAGAGAATTCCGGCATGATGACCGTCCACGAATCCGCAACCTGATGCCGGTAACGCACGTTGAACCCGAGTTGTGAGTGCGCGGCGTCCTCGCTTTGCGACGCAATGCGCAGCGGCGAGAGCGAACCGCTTTCGGTGAATTCATCAATGCTGGCATTCATGTATTGAAATTCGAGACTCGGACCGAACTGCCACGGGCCGTTCTCCCAGTTGTAGCCGCCGCCAAACAAAGTCGTGAAACTGAGCCCGTCCGTGCTGCCCGAAGCCACGCCGCCCACGGCCTGGCGCGCGGTGTCGTAGGAATTAATTCCCGCGCCAATCATGCCTTCAAAGTGCAGCCCGCTCGCGTTGAACCAGGTCGCATAGACCTGCGCGCTGAGCGTATCCACGTCCACCGAACCGCCGTGGTCCAGATCGGCGCTGGTCTGGAGATAATTGATCCCGCCGCCCACGATCAGGTTTTCGCCCAGCCACCCGTCCGCCCCGACAGAAAACCCACCGCTCGACAGATCATAGCCGCCCGCGTTGGCGTCGCCGGCCACGCTGGCGGAATTGACCGGCAACTCAAAATAGAGGTCCCACGGCTTGTTCACGTAGGCTTCAAAGGCTGCCTTGGTGGTCGTTTTCCGCCCCAAAGTGTTTTGATACAGCCGCCGGTAATTCGATTGCAGATCGCCGACGCGCTTCAAGAACTGATTCCCCTGCGCGTCCATCGCGGAGAACGATGCGACAATCATGGCGGTCAATTCCTCGGGCGCGATCTGATCGAACGCCTCGGGCAGCGCTGCGGACAGCGAGTTGGTCGGGGCAACGAGGTAATCGAGGTGATTGATGAGCGCGACATCGTTGGTGGCAGTCGAAGTAAGGATCGTGTCCAGGCTGACGGCGACGGCCTGCTGATTCGCCGTGAGTGTCACGTTGGAAGACGACAGGAACGACACGAACGACATGTGATCCCAACCGAGCCAGACCCTGTCGGAGTCATAGGTAAGTTTCTCGGTCAACAACACGCTGCGCTCAATGTCATTGGTGAAGGTGCTAAAGGTCCCGGTGATGCCACCGGTAGCGACAAGTAAATCAATCTGGTCACCGTGTGTCGCCCGATAGTTGCCGAACGAAGTCACATGCAGCGTGCCGTCCAGCGTGGCGCTGCCAGCGATCTTGATTTGATCGAACTGATTCGAAGCCGCGTTGCCGCCGCCGACGCCCAGTTCCAGCGTGCCGTCTGTGCCTTGCAGGTAATTGCCGCCGACATTGATCACCAAACCGGTGGAGAGCTGCGAGGACGCCTGAAATTTTCCGTTCGCAAGGTTGAAGTCGCCGCTGCCGAGCGCTTCCGCGTTCACCAACGCCAGCGTGCCGCCGCCATCCACCGTCGTGCCGCCGCTGTAAGTATTCGTGCCGGACAAGGTCAACGCGCCGCTGCCGGCGTGCGTCAGTCCACCCGTGCCGCTGATGCGATTGGCGATGGTCAAATTGTTGGTGCGATTGAACGCCAGCATGCCGTTGTTGATGACCTCGTTTGTGCCGATTGAACCGGTGTTGCCGCCGTTGCCGATCTGTAGCGTGCCCGCCTCAATAACCGTCAAACCACTGTAGGAACCGGCTCCGGTGAGAATGGTGGTGCCACCGACGTTGGTGACATTGCCGCTGCCGCTGATGCCACCGCTTACCGTGAGCGTATCGCTGCGATCAAAAACCAGCCCGCCATCGTTGATGATAGCCCCCGAACCAATCGTGCCCGTCGTGCCTCCATCGCCGACACGGATTGCGCCGTTGCTGCTGATGGTGGTGGTGCCGGTGTAGGTGTTGGTGCCGGTGAACGTGATCGTATTGGTGCCGATCTGCTGGAAACTGCCGGCGCCGGAGATGTTGTTTGCCACAGTGACATCAACGCCAAGGTTGTAGGCCAGAACACTGTTGTTGGTGATGTTGCCGCTGCCGAGCGAACCGGTCGCGCCCCCATCGCCGACCTGCACCGTGCCGCCGTTGATGGCGGTGCCGCCGGAATAAGTGTTGTCCGCCGTCAGGATGAGTTTACCGCCACCCGCTTGACGCACGATGCCGGCTCCCGAAATGGCATTCGTAAACGTGATTTCATCGCTGCGATTGAAGGACAAAGTGCCGTTGTTGGTGACATCGCCAAAACCCAACGAACCACTCGTCCCGCCGGTGCCGACTTGTATCGTTCCCTGGCTGATGGTGGTGCCACCGGTGTAAATGTTGTCATTCGCCAGAATAAGTGTGCCAACCCCCGTCTTGGCCAAACCGTTTGTGCCACTGATCAAGCTATTAATGGTTGTAGCGCCTGAGGCGATGGCCATGCCGGGGTTGCTGCCAGTGAGAACCAACTGGTCATCAGCAGTGTCCAAGTAGGTGCCGCCAATGCTGATTTCAAGACTGTTAAGCGACAAAGTACTGCCATTATTCAATTGGAGCGCCCCGGATGGACCGATAAAAACCCGGCCTTCCACATTAAGGACGCCGCTCGAAAAATTACCGACGAGCAATTTGCCTGAATTGATATCCACCCGATTGGCCACAGCGGAACCTCCTTGCACGATGGCGTTAGCCGTCGCGGAATTGATATTGGCTGTGTCTCCAGCCGTCGGCACGCCTGCCGACCAGTTGCCGGCATCAAACCAATCCGTGCTCGCATTTCCATTCCACGCAGTTTGCGCCAAGCCGGACGGCACCGCTCCGCCAACACCGAGGCTCGCAAGTGCCAGCGCCAGCCAACGCCCCGCGCGGTGATAAACCGTTTTAGTCCCAGTGCTCGGTTCCTGCGTCAATTCGTGTTTCATCGCAATAATTCCTACTTCGGTCGGTTTGCTCTGCGCGTATCCCTCCGTCGGCCACCCGTCCCCAAACGCAGAAAATCCCGGCGCTCCCTTTTTCTACGGGGTCGTGTATCCAGCCTTTGAGCGAATACCGTTCGGCCATTCAAACCCGTCTGGCAGTGGCGCAGCCGGGGCGGAATAGTCAATTTGCGCCGTATGCTGCCAAGCAGCACAAAAAAAACCAACGCATATTTTTTGAAGTTTGGGCGGGTGACCGGACCAGGCCTGCACCAGAACCGCTTTCCACCCTCCCTTTCCGCAGGACCGTCTTACCGGCGAAACAGGCTCTGGATGGCAAGCATTGGCACATCGTCGCCCAGAAAAGCGGCGCGATAGGCTTCATCCTCCAGCAGATGCTGCTTCAACTCGGATTGCTGCTGGCGCTTTAGGATAAATTTCAATTCCTCCAGGTTTTCCGACCAGCGGCAGCCATTGAAGAACTCAAACCCGGCAAACTGCGTCTTGTAGAGCGCGCGCTCCGCGTAGCACGAACCGAGATAGAGATGGCCACAGCCCCGTTCAGCGAAAAGTCTGGCCGCGGTCGTCATCATGAACAGACCGAGGCTGCGATTGGCGTGGGCCAGATCGTAAAAGGCGTAGTAGTAAAACGCCAGGCGATCACCTTCGACGTAAAGCGTAGCAATGCCGATCTCCGCACCGGTTGCGGCTTCGGTGAACAACAGCACATGCGTTGTCACCGGCGAGTTGAACAGCGAATCCAGCCGTTCATAGCTCATGCCGTTCGCGCCAAACTTCGCGTCGGTGTAGCGCTTGCAGAATTCCCGGCGCGCGGGAGTGAATTCAAATTCCGCGCGCGGCACGAGTGTCACCGTGATGCCTTCACCTTTGCGCAGGATGCGGCGGTTCTCCGAGGACGGCGCGAATTTCCCCAGCGCCAAGCGGATATGGCGGCAGAGATAGAAGCGATCCAACTGGCGCGATGACGGCAGAAAGCCCGCGTTGAACAGGTCGGCGGGAGTTTCACCCGGCTCCGGAAACGCCCAGATGGCGTAGGGAAAAATGTAGTGGCCGTAGTCCGGTCGCGCTTCGGAAAAGAGGAGCTTCATGCGGCCGGAATAAAGAAACATCCAACATCCAACATCCAACATCCAACGCCGAAGTCTGCCCATTGGATGTTCGATGTTGAAAGTTGGATGTTGGATGTTTCCCCAAATTGCACAATCAACCTCACGTAATTCTCGGCAGCCCTATACAGCCGGCCGGCTGCTTTCGTCATTGACGTAAATCCGCGGCAAGCGCCCGCGCCAACTGCACAACACGTCGTAACTCGCGGAGTTCTTGAGCTTGGCGATGTCGTGGACGGAAATCTCCTCGGAACCATCGCGTCCCATGAGTGTCGCCACGTCCCAAAGTTTCGCTGCGGGAATATCCGTTATATCCACCGTGAGCGCATCCATCGAAACGCCGCCAACGACCGGCGCGCGTTGGCCGTGGATGAGCGCGCACCCGAGATTCCGCACGCGGGGAAAGCCGTCGCCGTAGCCGATGGGTAAAACCGCGATGCGGCGATTCTCGTTCGCGGTATAACGCATCCCGTAGCCGACGTGATCGCCGGGCTGAAGCTTCTGGATGGAAGCAATCCGCGCCTTGACGCTCATCACGGCTTCGACGCCGGGAATACGCCGGCAGACCGACGATGGGAAAACGCCCAACGGCAAAATCCCCAGGCGCACCAGGTCGAAGTGTGCGGACGGCAGATCCAGGAAACCGCCGCTGTTGCAGAGGTGGCGCACCGTCACCGGAATGTTGCGCGCCGCCAGCGCCTGCAACGCCTCGTTGAAGCGCGAAAGCTGGAGCAGGGCAAAAGTTTTATCGAGTTCGTCCGATTGGGCGAAGTGACTCAGCGCGCCTTCGAGCCAGAGGGATTTCTCGGCGACGATCTTTTCAGCCGTCGCGGCGACCTCATTCCAACGCACGCCGTAACGGTTCATACCGGTGTTGATCTTGAGATGCACGGCGATGCGTTTGCCTGTCTGCTGCGTGAGCCGGGCCAATCGCGTGATGCCGTGCGGTTCGCTGACGCAACAAGTCAGATCATGCGCCACGCACCACGGCAACTCGGCTTCCTGTCGGTCGCCCAGAATCAGGATGCGCTCGCGAATGCCGCCATCGCGCAGCTTCACGCCTTCCTCCACCGTCGAGACCGCGAGGAATTTCACGCCGCTCTCAGTCGCGATACGCGCGGCAGGCAACAAGCCGTGACCGTAGGCTTCATCCTTCACGACGGAGAGCATCCCCAGTCCGGGCGGCAGGTCCGCGCGGATGAGTTGGAAGTTGCGCCGCCAGCGGGCGAGATCGAGTTCGATCCACGCCGGACGTGGCGGCCGACCGTTGCCGATGTGAAACGGGAAGACGAACGGCGATGACGTGTCGCCTGTCCACGTCGTCGTTTCTTTGGCTATCAGCTCGTCGGAAGTCGGGTTCATTGGGCAACCCCCGGGCACGCGAGGGAAAAAGCGGCGGTGAACACGCCGCAGTCCAGACGCTTCGCGACCGCCACGCTGCGATCGTACCGCGCGAAGCATCTGGACAGCGGTGGCTTTAGCACCGCTGTTTGGCTGGGCGAAATTTTCATTCAGCGTTCGTCATTCATTCCCCGGCGGCCAGAGGCTTTGCCCCACGTCCGTCCGGTAATAACTGCCCGGGCTGCGCAAGCGCCGGATGTTGGCGTAAGCTTTCGCGATTGCGGTTTCCACGTCCACTCCAAAACCGATCACATCCGCGATGCGATGGCCGGTGGCGATGAATTGCCCCTCCGCGTCACGCGCCGCTTCGTTCCACCAGACATCGCAGTCCGCGTGATCGAACGGCGCCGTGATGTCCACCGGCAACGGCGGGGCTTTGACCTGCGTGAACGGATAGCCGTAGCCCGCCAGCGTGAGCGAGCAACCGAAGTTGCGCCCCGCGCGCCAACGCGGCGACAGCTTTTTGTTCCGCGTCGTGGCCAGCAGGGTTTCAAGCGGGTTTTCCAACAGGCGCAGAATCATCGCGCCGGAGGTGACGCCGATGCGGATATTGTATTCGATGACGCACCAGCCCGTACGACGTTTGACGGCGGTGACTTGCAGCGGGCCATTGAACTTCACCGCGCGCAACCACGGCAACAGCGGATGAATCAGCTCCCGCGCGAGGCCGTATTTGTCGTTCGGATCGCGCTCAACCAGGCCGCCCAGTGGCGCACCGGCGACGATGCCCATGTTGCCGTTGAAGGCGCGCTTGTATTCCTGATTGGTGACCAGCGAATAAATCTCCCCGCCGCTGACCAACGCGATATGCCCCGCTTCGGCGCGACCGGCAAACTCCTGAAGAAACACGCCTTCGGCGTAATTCACATGGCGTAGCCACGAACGCGTGTCGGCCACGGACTCGCACAGAATCGTATGGACCGGACTCGTCGGCGAACAGAGCGGGTTCTTGATGACGAACGGGTGCGGATGCTTCTTGAGAATGCGTTCGGCTTCGAGCCGGTTCGAGGCGACGAAGGATTTGGGGAACGGAATCTTGTACTTGGCGCACAACTCCCGGGCAAAATCACGTTCGCGTTCGATGCGCATGGCTTCGCCGGTCGGGCTAAGGATGCCCACGCCGGATTTCAACAGGTCCGCAGCCCACGATTGTTGCGCCCAGTCAATGGACTGCGGCACGATGAGTTTCACGCCGCGCTCCTTGAGGATCGGCACGGGACTCGGATGCGATTCACGCAGAAACGTCGGCCCGGCGAGCGACGGCGGAAAATGGCCGTAGTCGCGCGTGAGATAGGTGCAGACGTCCGCGCCGTTTTCCTTCAGCGTTTGCGCGACGCTGTAAGCGAACGACCCGACGCCCAACGCCATGACGGACGTGGATTTTGATCTGGATGATTTCCGACTCATGTTGCCCACTCCATTGAACCAGCGCCGGAAAGCGTGAAGCGCACCGGCACCGGCGTCAAGCGCGCGGCGGGACAAATTATTCACCGCAGGAAACCGCGGCAAAAATTGGACAAATGATTGCAGATGAATTCTCGCCTCGGCAACGGAGTCTGTTTTAGGCTAACAGTTGTAATAAGAGCATGAGCCAGTTGCCCCATATCCCCGCGCTGCGGCGCGGCAAACCTTACGAGAGCCTCGACACCGTGGCGGTCAAAGACTTCCGCACCGGTGAGGTCAAAGCCGTCGTCAGCCAGGTCAACGCCGGCATCGTCCGCAAGGACCTCGCCCGCGTTGGCGAGGCGCAAGCGGCGCTGAAGAAGTTTTCGGTCGCGCAACTCATCGAGATTTGCGCCAAGACCGGTGAACATTTCCTCAACGGCACGCTCCCGCTCGGCGACAAAGGTCACACCCAATCACCGCAGCAATACATCGAGACGCTTTCCAGCACGAGCGGTCTGCCATACGTCATGGTCCGGCGCAACATGGACAAGGTTCATCTCGCGCTGACGAACATGAAGACCGTGCTCAACGGGCTGTCGCGCGGACTGGACCTTTCCATTCTCGACTCCGGCAGCGGCGAGCAGTTCGGCACGCGACTGAGTTATTTTCCGACGACGCCGGCGCTCGGACTGGTGATGCCAAGCAATTCGCCGGCGGTGAATTCGCTCTGGCTGCCGAGCATCGCGCTCAAGACGCCGGTCATCATCAAGCCCGGCAAAGAAGAGCCGTGGACGCCATATCGGTTGATCCAGGCGTTCATCGCGGCGGGCGCACCGGCGGAAGCGTTTGGGTTTTATCCGACCGATCATGAAGGCGCGGGCGCGATCCTCAACACCTGCGGTCGCGCGCTGATCTTCGGCGACAAGTCCACCACGCAGCAATACGCGAACAATCCCGCCATCCAGATTCACGGCCCGGGCTGGAGCAAGATTCTCATCGGTGACGATTGCATCGAGAACTGGCACGATTATCTGGACGTGATGGTTTCGAGCATTTCCGACAACGGCGGTCGCTCGTGCATCAACGCCAGCGCCATTGTCGTGCCGAAATACGCGGCGGAAATCGCCGACGCGCTCGCGCAGAAGCTCGGCCCGATCCAGCCGACCAAGGCGGACGACGCCAACGCCCGGCTCTCCGGTTTTGCGAATCCAAAGATGGCGGACTTCATTGACGGGGCAATCGAGGAAGGCTTGAAGACACCCGGAGCCACCGACGTAACGGCGAAGTATCGCAATGGCTCGCGCAAAACCACCTCCGACGGCGGCACGTTTGTTCGCCCGAGCATTGTGCAGTGTGATTCCTTCGCCCACCCGCTCGCGAACCGGGAATTTCTCTGCCCTTACGCCAGTGTGGTTCAAGTGCCACAGAGTGAAATGCTCAAGCAGATCGGTTACACGCTGGCCTGCACCGCGATCACGAAGGACGCCGGATTCATCGGGCAACTCATGGCGTATCCGCACATCGAGCGATTGAACATCGGCCCGGTGTCCACGATGAAGATCTCCTGGGATCAGCCGCACGAGGGCAACATGTTCGAGTTCCTGTGGCAACGGCGCAGCATCGAGCGGGCGTGGTAGTTTGAACAATTTTCACGCAACCCGCGTCTGAGAAGCGTCATGCAGCTAACGCCGATAGATTTCCCTTCGCGCACCCGATTGGTCTTTGGCGCTGGTGTCGTGACACAAGTTGGCGCCATCGCCCGGGAACTCGGCGCAAAGAAAATTCTGTTGGTCACCGACGCGGGCATTGTGGCGGCGGGCCATGCCGGCCAGGTCATTGCTTCGTTGGAGGCCGCAGGTTTGCGCGTCGCGGTATTTGACCAGGCGCGCGAGAATCCCACGACCCGGTGCGTCACGGAATGCGTGGCGGCAGCGCAGGCGGCGGGAATTGATTTCATCATCGGCCTCGGCGGCGGCAGTTCGATGGACACGGCCAAGGGCTGCAATTTCATCCTGACCAATGGCGGCCAGATGAAAGATTACTGGGGCGTGGGCAAGGCGACCCAGCCGATGCTGCCGTTCATCGCCATCCCCACCACGGCGGGCACCGGCAGCGAAATGCAAAGCGCCGCGTTGATCGCGGACGAAACCACGCATCAGAAGATGGCGTGCCTCGATCCCAAGTGCGCGGCATGTGTGGCCATCCTTGATCCCGAGTTGACCGTCTCGCAACCGCCGCGCGTGACGGCCTGCACGGGCATTGATGCCATTGCGCACGCGGTGGAAACCGCCGTCACCACGAAGCGGACCGAACTATCGCAGCAACTTTCCACCGAGGCGTTCAAGCTTTGCATGGCCGCGTTTCCGCGCGTGATGCAAACGCCCACCGACCGCGAAGCCCGCGCGCAAATGCAACTCGGCGCGGCGTATGCCGGCGCGGCGATTGAAAACTCCATGCTTGGCGCCGCCCACGCGGCGGCGAATCCGCTCACGGCACATTTTGGAATTGCTCACGGCCACGCCGTCGGCTTGATGTTGCCGCATGTCGTGCGTTTCAACGCCGAGGAAGCCGAAGTGCGCTCGCTCTACGCGCAACTCAGCGCGGTGGCCGGCATCAGCAGCCCGGGCGTTTCCCCGGCCGACGCCGTCGAACTGCTCGCGCGCCGGCTGGAGGCGTTGCTGGGTTTCGCCATGCTGCCGGCCCGGTTGACGAAGTGCGGCGTTGAAGCGAACAGAGTGACCGACCTCGCCGCGGAAGCCGCGAAGCAATGGACGGCGGGGTTCAATCCGCGCCCGATTGCCGCGGAGGATTTCGTCCGGCTCTACGAAGCGGCTTTCGCGTAAAAGAAAAACGGGCGCTGTCGCCAGCGCCCGCTCGTAAAGTTTGTTTCGTTTGGTGGTGGATTATTGTTGTTCCACGATCTCGAGCGCGTAGGTCCGCGTGGAAGCGCTGCCCTGCTTCGGCCCGCCGAAGTCGTTGTAGAGATAGTCGAACTTGTAATGATAGGCGATGGTATTCACGTTCGCCGGGACCGGGAGCAAGGCTTCCCAACGATTGTTCATGAGATGAATCTTGCGCATCTCATAGCTTTCCTTGCCCACGATGACGTAGGCCTTGACGCTTTCCCACCGCAGGGATTGCTGGCGGGAATCAAATTCGACTTCCACCTGATAAAGGTTTTCCTTGTTCCGCACCTGACGTTGCGCCGAAATATTGGAGCCGACGCCGGCGCAACTCACGAACAAGACCAGCACGGGCAAAAGGAGCAATGATTTTTTCCACATAGCTTGGTTAGCGTGGCATGGCTTTGGGCGGTTTGTAAAGTTGGATTTCAACTCCTTTGAGAACACTACTCCGGGCAGATCAGACCAAACTTCTCGCTTTCAATCCAACCAGTCGCCAGCCGGGTGCGGACCAACAGATACTTCCCACGACTGTGCAACACCCGGGCCGGCTCTCCGGCCGCCAGCCGCGTCGTCGCTTCCGCCTCGGCGGTCGGCGTCAACCGCAACGGCGTCTCGGCGGCGAGCACCAAACCCAGCGTTGTGCGCGTCACCGCCCCGTAATTGGCCGGCAGACTCAGGAGAAAAATGCCCAGACCGATCGCCATGAACGCTTGTTGCCAACCCGATTTGCGCCAACGTAATACCGCCGGCAGCACCGCCAGACTCACGGCGAACCACAGGCTGCCGCACGCCAGCCACGCCCACCAATCCACCGGCAGCCACGTGGACGCGATTTCGCCCCAGGTCAGGTCCGGCGCTTCGAGCTGCGCGACCTCGCGGGCGAACTGCAGATTGTTGCGGGCGTCCGCGGCGCGGGGATCAATCCACAACGCGCGTTCCCAGGCAAGCAACGCTTCGGCGACGCGACCGTTGAGCCATTCGGCATTGCCGAGATTTTGATACGCACCGGCCGAGGGCGCATTGGAAACTGCCGCAGCAAAACTTTGAGCGGCGGCGGGAAAATCTTGTCGCTCATAAGCCTGTTGCCCGCGCGTGAAATCATCGTCGCCCGCTCTCGCCGCCGGGTTCGCCAACAACAGTGCCAGCAACAGCCACGCACGCCAGCCGGTGAAGAATCGTTCACGTCGCTCGTTCACAACTTGGCCTCCAGGATGTCGAGCAACTGATCCAACTCGGGTTGCAATGCCAGCAATTCGCCCGCGGGCGGCGGGGTCGCGCTGAACTGCGTTGCATCCATGCGGGTAAAAAGCTGGCGCACGACTTCGCCGGCCCGGCCGTTCCGCGTCGGCTCGTCAAACACTTCCAAAATGTCGCTCCCGACCAACGCGCGCGGCGTTGCCGGAAAATGCGGCGCACACGCGACCCGCAATGCCAGCACCGCGCTGGCGGCGAAACGCGCCTCATCATTCCCTCTGACAGCGGCGTTCAAAACTTTCCGTTCGCGCCGCAACGCGCGCCGGGCCTGGCCCCGCCGCACCAGTTCCGGGTGCTGTTCCCAGAATCGCCGCCGGCGCTCCCCATACCACAAGAGCGCGAAGGTCGCGAACGGCACCAGTTGCAACCACCAGAACCCCGCGCGCTGCTGCAACGGCACGAGCACTCCACCGGTTCGTCCGGGCGCGGTGGCCAGCCCGCTCAATTTCAACTTCTGCCCCGAACGCCCGGCCGCCGCCGCGGCTTGCGCGAGGGCCTGCGCTTCTTCGCTGACCGCGCCCGCCCGCACGGTGATGGGCAATGGCGGGATCGTCAGGTCCACGTATTTCTTCAACTCCGGATCGAAGTAGGAAAACGGGATGGCCGGCGTATGGGTCATGTTGTTCGTCAGCGGAATCATCGTGTAGCTGAACGTGACCGTGGTGGAGAATTGTCCGCCCGCGCGCGGCAACGTCACCGGCGGGCCGTCGGCCAGCGGCGGGAACACCTGCCAGTTCGTCACGGCCGGCGGCGGCGGCGCGAGCAGGCGTTTTGTTTCGCCTTCGCTCTCGAACGTGGCCAGCACCTTCACCATTTCGCCGACGCGCACCACGTCCGGGGCCAACCGGGCGGCGGGCGCGGCGAACCGACCGATCGCACCGGTGAACCCCGGCAACAGCCCCGTGCGCGGCAGCGGCTCGACGTCGAGCGTGACGGGATCGGAATCGAGCAGGATATATTGCGGCTGACCGCCGGAGATGGTGGCGTTGCCCTGGATGACGATGCTGCCGGAGAATTGATTGCCCGCCGTGAATCCCTGCGCCGTGATGCTCAAGCGGCCCGCGACGAGCGGCGTGAGCGTGGATTCATAAATGTAAACCGGCCCGATGCGACCTTGAAATTCCATCTGCGGCACGGTCTGCCGCACGGCCGATTGGTCCAGCAGGAGGCCATCGCCATTCAACTGCACCTGACTCAACCCCTGAATGTGGTTGCCGCGGACCGGCGGCACGAGAATCCGCACCTTCACCGGCTGGCCGCAGTAGGCGTTCGTTTCCGCGAGCCGGAGATAAATCCGCTGCGGAGCCAGGACATCCGCCGGCAACGCCGCCACCACTTCGAGTCGCGCCGCCGGCACGGTGACGGGTTTGCCGTAAACGCGGACCTTGAATTCCGGGATGATGAACGTGCCGGGTTTGGTCACGCTGACACGATGATTGATCGTCGTGGCGGGCCGGATTTTATCGGCTGCCGGTTGCAAGATTTGCCCGCGCGCACTGAAGCGCAGCGTCAATTCCGACGGCGTCAGCACATCCTCCGGCCAGCGGATGGAATCACTGACCGCGTTGATGGTGACGCGATAGGTGCATAGACCGCCGGGCGCGATGACCGGCGGATCAAACGACGCCGTGATGGTGACGTTGGAACTGATCTCGATCGGCGGCTGCGTCAGCATCAACTGCATCAACGGATCCGGCTGCGGCGCGGGCGGCGGCGCTTGGGCGGAAACTTGAAGGCAAAACGCAAAGGCAAAGGTCATCAACATCAACAATCGAAACACCCAACACCCAACATCCAACGTCCAACATCCAAGAAACTCCGCCGCCAGGCGCACGGCCTTCGGCGTTGGATGTTGGATGTTGGATGTTGGATGTTTTGCCATCGCTATCACCAGTTCCTCCCTTTCCGATCCTTCGGCTTGCCTTCCTCACCCTGCCCCATCGGCAGCCGACGATCACCCCCGAGCTTGAACGCATCCAGAATCCAGCCCGCTTCCTCGCGGGAAATCCGGATGATCTGCTGCCCCTCGCGCGACGGGCCTTCCTGTTGCCCTTCGCGCGGACCATTGGGATTGTCTTCCTCTTCCTCGTCCTCCTCGTCACCCTGACCGCCCGGCGGCGCGTCCGGCGCGGGCATCTTGCCGCGCAACTGCTTCATCATCTCGCCCAGCGCCCGACTTTGCTGGCCCATGATCTGCCCGAGTTGCTGCAACGCCCGGATTTTATCAATCAACCTGGCGATGGCTTCCTCCAAAATCTCGATGTTGCGCTTCGCGTCAAAGTCGGTGGGATTCAATTCCAACGCGCTCTTGAAATCACCCACCGCCCGCTGCCATTTCAGCAAGGTCGCCCCGTGCGCTTCCATCGCGCGCCGGACTTGATCGGTCGCCTCGCGCAATTCCCGCCGCGCCCCGCGGCCATTCAGATACGCCTGCACCATCTTTTGCACGTCTTCACCGGCCAACGCATCGTGGCCGAACCGTAAAGCCTCATCCCCCCGCTCCAGCGCGTTCACGCCCCACTGCGCCGCCGCCTTGGGATCGGGCGACTTCTTCAATTCCTCCTTGCCCAGTTCGTAGCGCACGTGGCCGAGATTGTAGAGCGCCTCCGGCTGCACCCGCTCGTCCTGCGTCGTCAGCGAACTCAGCAAAAATCCTTCCGCCTCGCGCCACTTGCCCTCGCGCAACCGTCCCGTGCCCGCATTGAAAAACTCCCGCGCCGTTTCGGGTGTTTTCTCCAAAGCCTCGTTCTTTGCCACCACGTTCGCGACCGTTGTCTCATTCGTCCCCACCGCCATGGAACTGTGGCCGGATAACAAAAGCATCAACCCGAGCCCCAAGGCAGCCCGCACGCCCGGCGATACTTCATCATTCTTCATTCTCACTTCTGCCTTCCTTTCCGCGTCCCGATGAGAGATTCCACCACGAGCAACCCCAACAGACACGCCACCGGCACATGATAACGATCAATCCCCTGCTTGCGGATCGGCACCGCGCCCGAGTCAAAGTCTCCGGCTTCAATCGCCGTCCGCACTTTGGCCAGTCCTTCGCCCAACGCGCCCAGCGGGTAATAATTCCCCCGCGTCGCCTCGGCGATGCCCCGCAACGTCGGCTCATCCAGCCGGCTGCGCACCACCTCGCCTTTCGAGTCACGCACCAACTCCATCTGGCCCTGCTCGTTCAGGACGCGGATTTCCGCGCCCGCTTCCGTGCCCACGCCGATGGTGAAGACCATCACGCCTTTCTCCGCGAGCGCCTTGGCTTTTTTCACGCCGCCTTTTTCCAGGTCCTCGCCATCCGTGATCAGCACGATGACTTTCTTGCGATCCATCTTTTCCATCGCGCGGAATGCTTCATCCAACGCGCTGCCGACATCCGTGCCGGGAACCACGATGGTTTTCTCGTCCAGCGCCAGCAACGCATCCTCAAACGCGCCGTGATCAAACGTCAGCGGGCATTGCAAAAACGCCTGTCCCGCGAACGCCACCAGACCCACGCGGCCGTTCGTGTGGCGGCGCACAAAATCCTGCACCGCCAGCTTCGCGCGCCCCAGCCGATGCGGCGACACATCCGCCGCCAGCATGCTGCGCGAGCAATCCACCGCGAACACGATGTCCTCGCTCAGATTCTTGGTGGTGATTTCGCGCACCCCCCATTGCGGTCGGGCCAACGCGAGGCCGATGCCGGCAAACGCCAGCACGAGCAGAACATTTTTGAGCCCGCGACGAAACGGACTGTGCGACTGCGTCAGGCCCGCCACGAAATCCGGCGCGGCGATGCGCGCAAGCTGCCGCTTCCTCGCCCACGCCGCATAGACCTGCAACGCGAGCAGCAACAGCGGCCCCACCGCCGCCAGCCAGAGCCAGCGCGGTTCGGCAAAATGTGGCGCGGCAAAATTCATCGTTTTGAGTCTCCAGTCTGAAGTCTAAAGCCTAAAGTCCACCCGCGTCCGTCAGCGTTCAGACTGGCAACGACTTCAGACTTTAGACTAAAGACTTTAGACTTAATGTTCATGGCACTCTCCGCAATAACGTGTTCGCCAGCAGACATTCCACCACGAACAATCCCAGCGCCGTCAGCAGCGGCCATTGGAACAACGGCGTGTGCGTGGTGAACCGGCGCAGCTTCACTTCGGTCTTTTCCTGACGATCAATGTCGTCGTAGATGCTCTGCAACTCGCGGCGATTCGTGGCGCGATACGACCGCGCGCCCGACAGGCTCGACATCTTGCGTAGTACCGAATAATTCGCCGGCTGCAACACGATGGTCGGTCGCACGGCCCCGTTGGGTTCGAGCACCAGCTTGCCGGTGGCGGGATCGAACGCCGGCAGCTTGCACGGTTCTTCCACGCCGATGCCGATGGTGTAAACCTTCGCGCCGAGCGCAGCAGCGAGTTGCGCCGCGGGCACAGGATCAATCTCGCCTTTGTTATTATCGCCGTCGGTCAACAGGATGATGATCCGGCTCTTGGTATCCGTGTTGGACTTGAGCCGCTTGGCCGCCGCCGCCGTGGCATCGCCAATGGCCGTGCCGAGCTCGCGGATCATGCCCACGTGCAGCCGCCGGAGATTTTCCCCGAGCCATTCGTGATTCAACGTGAGCGGACTCGCCAGATACGGCACGGCGGAAAACACCACCAGCCCGATGCGATCATGCTCGCGCTTGCGGACAAAATCCTCCAGCACGCTGCTGGCAATGTCGAAGCGCGTCACGCGTTCGTTCGGCCCGCTCATGTCCAGCGCCATCATGCTCCACGACAAATCCAGCGCGAGCATGATGTCCACCCCGCTCGCCTGCGTTTCGGTGCGATCGTTGGCAAAGCGCGGGCCAGCCAACGCCACAATGACCAGCGCCACCGTCAGCAACCGCAGAAAGAAAAGCAACCGCCCCGCCGCCGCCCGTGCCGTCGCGCCCGCCGCCCGCGCGATGTCCGTGCTCGAAAATTTCAACGCCGAGTGCTTGCCCACCTTGCCCCGCAGCACCGCGTAAATGGGCAGCAGCGCCAGCAACGCCAGCACCCACGGATATTGAAACTCGAAGTTGCTCGTCATGCGCTGGGTTTGGCTACTTCGGTTTGACGCAGTTCGGCCCGGCGCGCTTCGCTTTGCGCCACAAGTTCGAGCGCCTCGCTCACAGCTTGGCTGGGACTGGCGGCGGATACCGGGGAAAACTTCGCCACATCGCACTGCCGGAGAAAGCCAGTCACAAGTTTGGACAATCGCCCCCCGATCTGTTCATTCCCGGCCAGCGCCCGACAAAACTCCGCCGTAGTCAACTCGCCCGGCGGCAAGCCGAACGCCACCGCAAAATAACGTCGCACGCAGCGCGACACGTGACTGAGCGTGGTCGCGTCGGGCGATTGTTTGCGCAGGACTTCAAGTTCGCTCCGGGTCTGGACCTCGATGGGCACGGGGAGCGGCGGCACGGGTCGCAAGAACAACCACGCCGCAATTCCCGCCAGCACCAAAAACTCCACCGCATACAAAACCACCGTCCCCGTATGCTGCTCCCAAAACGTGGGCGGCAACTCGGCGCGGATGGGCCGCAATTGCGGCGCATCGTCCGGCGCTTGGGCAAACCCCGCCACTGCCAACAACATGACAAAACAGCACAATACGAGAACCGCCCGCACGCCTCGGCTCTGACCTCCGCCCCTCATCCCCGCCTCCTTCCGCGTCGCAGCTCGAAGAAATGTTGCAGCGTCTGCGCGAAGGATTGCTCCGCGCTCAGGCGCAACGTGTCCACGCCCGCCTGCTGCAAAGCGCGATCCAGCGCCGCCAGGCGTTCGGTGTTGGTGCGGGAAAATTCCTGCCGCACGGCAGCGCGATTCGTATCCAGTTCCAGCAACTCGCCCGTCTCCGCGTCTTCCACGGTCAGCAACCCCGCGCGCGGCAACGAACTTTCGCGTGGATCGTGTAGGTGAACGCAGATCAAATCGTGCCGCGCGTTGGTCAGGCCGATTTCCTGGATGGCGTCGCGGGCAGAGAGCGCGGCTGTGTGCGAAGCACCAGCCGCAGCACTCTCAGGATTGGTGGGGCGCTGCGGCTGAGTCTGCGACCACAGCCGCGCTCCGGTTTCTCCGAAACTATGCAAAAAATCCGTCAGCAAGAAAACCATCGAGCGGCGCGGGAGCACGTGATTCAAGAACGTCAACGCCGCCGGAATGTTCGTCGCGCGATGCTTCGGCTGGAACGAAAGCATTTCCCGGATGAGGCGAAGGATGTGGCGACGGCCTTTGCGCGGCGGCAGATAAAGTTCCACCTGCTCGGTGAACAGCAGCAACGCCACCTTGTCGCTCGCCCGCGCGGCGGAGATGGCGAGCGTGGCAGCGATCTCGGTGGCGAACTCGCGCTTGGTGCGCCGGGCCGAGCCGAACGCGGACGACGCGGAAATATCAATGGCCAGCACCATGCCGAGTTCGCGTTCCTCGCGGAAACGCTTCACAAACGGGCGGCCCATGCGATTGGTGACGTTCCAATCAATGTCGCGCACGTCGTCGCCGGGCATGTATTCGCGCAACTCCTCGAAGTCCATGCCGCGCCCGCGGAACTGACTCAAGTACGCGCCGACCATCGTGTCGTTGACGAGGCGGTTGGTGCGCACCTCGACGCGCCGGACGGTTTCGAGCAGTTCAGCGGTGGTCATGAAGCATTTCCGGAAATTACGGCGTAACAGGAAACCATCCAGGGTTTTTCAAAAATTAATCCTCTGTGGGCAACTGCTAATTCACAGATTCGAGCTGATAAAACTCCTTCTCCTCGACATCCTTCAAGCACGCTTGGAAAATTCTGGTTTCGTCGTAATCCGTATTCATCTTGGATCGCCAATCCGCCTCCGCACGAATGGCCTTTTGTTCGTCTTTGAAAAATTCAATCGCGGCGGGAATCCCGCGCACCACTTTTACCAGAATCCACCTATGGTTTGTTTTCATTTTTGATCGGACGACTTGGATCAAAAGCCGGCTCAAGGTCTGCGATTCGGCATCGCTTACAACCCGAGCAACCTTCTCAGCCCGGCTTCAATCTCTGGCATTTTCTCAACCGGGAAAGCAGCGATGCGCCGCTCGATTTTGGAATTGTCCACCCCGGCGATGCCCAGCAGGTTGACCACCGATTCCTGCCGCAGCCACGGCGGTTTGGTAAATTTGATTTCACTCTGGCCACCCCGGATTTCTGTGGTCAGTGGCACAACCACCGACATGTTACGCTGCCGGTCAGAATTATTGATCGAGACAACCACACACGGCCTGACTTTGGCCGCAAAGCCCAAATCCACGATAACCACGTCGCCGCGACTAAAGTTTGTCATAATCTACGTCGGGAGCGGGCCCGAGTTTTTCCCAAGTGTCCGCAATGACATTGTCCAGAGGCGTCTCGGTTTCCCGCTGGTGTTCGAGGAACTTGAGGTAGCGGAGGACTTCGCGCGCAACGGACTCGGGCTGATGCTTGATCTCTTCAATCAGAATTTCCTGTGCGCTCATGGGCTGATTATCGGTGAAAACCCCTGTTTGGCAAGTTCCTGGCAGACCGTACAGCGCCGCCGCGCCCGCAGAACCGACTCAAGTACGCGCCGACCATCGTGTCGTTGACGAGGCGGTTGGTGCGCACCTCGACGCGACGGACGGTTTCGAGCAGTTCAGCGGTGGTCATGTTAATTCTTCTTCGTGCCGGGCAACGCCTTCAGATTCGTGGCCGTCAAAACCTGCATCTGACGAATGGCGATTTGATTCAACCGCTTCAACCGTTCGCCTTGCGCTAATCCCATGTGAATGAACTCGGCGTTCATGCCCTCCATGTTGGCGAGGACGAGCAATTGTTCAACGCTCGCGTAATCCCGGACGTTACCCTCCAGCTTGGGATTCACGTCGCGCCACTGGCGGGCGGTATGACCAAAGAGTGCGACGTTGAGCAAATCCGCTTCCGTGGCGTAAGTAATAGTGGCCTGCGCGGGCGTGACTTCAGGCGGAATCAAATGCGCCTTCACCGCGTCGGTGTGAATGCGGTAATTCAACTTTGCCAGCGTGCGGTTGAGATTCCACGAGAGAGACAGACGGCGGTTCTCGTCCTCCTTGAGCCGCTGGAATTCCTTGATGAGGTAGAGCCGGAACTCGACGGAAATCCACGAGGCAAATTCAAACGCGATGTCCTGATGTGCGTAAGTTCCGCCACCGTAGCGGCCCGACTTGGAAACCAAACCGATGGCAGATGTGGCTTCAATCCACTGCCGCGGCGTCAAAACAAAGCTGTTCAATCCTGCCCGACTTTTAAACCCCTCGAATTCGAGGGGGTTAAAACCTGTGTTGTTCAACCGCTCCCAGACACCCAAAAATTCCACCGTATTGCGGTTTCGCATCCAGTTCTGAATGATCTGGTCCGCCCGATCAGGCTCTTTGTGCTTCGCGATATCCGTAAGCGAAATGTAGTCAGCGTCGTTCTCTCTGACGACAGTGACCGGGCTACCCTTGACTTCGATGACGGATTTCTTGGCCTTGCTCATGTCTAGTGTTGGTTTCTAATTCCCTTGAATTCGAGGGAATAAAAACAAAGGTCCAAACGACTGGATTCCAATCCCGTCGAATTAGACGGGATTAAACCCGGAAAAACCGCGACCGCCTGATTTCTAATTGTGGCGAATTCGCCACAATTACCAAACCCATCGAATTCGATGGGTTTAGAACTGAGGCTGGCTGACTGTTCTGTGGCGAGTTCAAACCGCTCGAAGTCCATGCCGCGCCCGCGAAACTGGCTCAAGTACGCGCCGACCATCGTGTCGTTGACGAGGCGGTTGGTGCGCACCTCGACGCGACGGACGGTTTCGAGCAGTTCAGCGGTGGTCATTCAGATTCGTGTAACTTTTTGGAGGTGGTTAAACCAGTTTCTCGAGAACCCGCTCGATTTCACCCTTCAATTCCAAAGGCAAGATTTCATGTCCGCATAATGCCGCGTTCCAATTCGTTCCAACAATGAGACCGTCCTTTGCCATGCCTGGCAACCAACGCTCAAGAAATTTGTCTAAAGAGATTTGTGTTGGTTCGTAATCAGTCCAATCCTCCCTGGCACACTGTTTAGCGTAAGCCCGATCAGACCAAAAGGGCATAACACCGCGATTACCACTTTCATCCATGGTCGATTCAGAGCAAACCCACCCATCCACATTCTTCAGCCCCCAGACTTCACGAGACGCTACGACACGCTGAACGAAACGGTCGTGTCTTTCTTTTGATGCAATTCCAAGATCAAGCATATCGAACCGGGTGAAGCGACTAGACTCAGCGCTTCGTTTGGTCACAGTCCTCTTCCTCCGCATAATGTTCTTCTGCATCTTGTCTGTCTATTTCATCCTTAAAAACAGCGTAAACATCGAGCGCGCCATTCTTCACTGAAAACAGGTAAGCGACCGTGCTTTCGAAATAGAACTGGCCGACAAAACGCGCTTTGACACCATCTAGCTCAGGCCAAGCTCTATCACACTTATGCCATTTTGGAGCGACTACACCATCCCCTTGCGGCACATTGATGGCAGCACCTTCTAGCCGCGGCAACGACTCGCCTGCAAAAAACACTGATTTCCCTTGGAGTAAATCTTGCGAACCCTTGGCGTCTGTAACTCGAAAACTAAGGAAATGCCCGCTGGTTAAGGAAAAGCCGCTGATCTCAAAATCCGAAATCTCCCAACGAAGCACCTGAATTGTTATGTCTCCAATTCGACTCGTAACCCGTATGTTTTCATTGATTTTGTGTTTCGGACGGGCGGAATGGCCGAAGATTTTGGTGGGATAACTCATGTTGGCTAACAGTTAAACAGAGAAACGAATTCTAAACTTCACGGCACCGGCACCGCATTAAATACCTTCTTGATGATCGCATCCGTCGTCACCGCCTGCGCTTCGGCTTCGTAGGTCAGGATGATACGGTGGCGCAACACGTCCGGGCCGATGCTCTTCACGTCCTCGGGCGTGACGTAGGTGCGGCCTTGCAGCAGCGCCCACGCCTTGGCGGCGAGCGTCAGGTAAATCGTCGCGCGCGGCGACGCGCCGAACTGGATGAAGTTCTTGATGTCCAGCTTGTGCTTCTCCGGCTGGCGCGTGGCAAACACGACCTGCACGATGTAATCGCGCACCTTGTCGTCCACGTGAATCTGGTCCACCAGCTTGCGGGCTTTGAGAATGTCGTCGAGGCCGATGACCGGTTTGACCGGATTCTCCGGCGCGGTGAACGCCATACGGTCCAGAATCTTCCGCTCCTCTACCTCGGACGGGTAATCCAAGATGACCTTGAACATGAAGCGATCCACCTGCGCCTCGGGCAACGGATACGTGCCTTCCTGATCAATCGGGTTTTCCGTCGCCAGCACCAGGAACGGCGAGGGCAACAGCATCGTTTCGCCGCCGAGCGTGACTTGACGTTCCTGCATCGCTTCGAGCAGGGCAGATTGCACCTTGGCGGGCGCGCGGTTGATTTCGTCGGCAAGCAGGAAGTTGGTGAACACCGGGCCTTTGGTGGCGTGATATTTTCCGTCCTGCGGACTGTAGATCAGATTGCCCACAATGTCGGCGGGCAGGAGATCGGGCGTAAATTGGATGCGGCGGAAGCCGGCTTGCACAGCGGACGCAAGCGTGCGGACGGAAAGGGTTTTGGCCAAGCCGGGCACGCCTTCGAGCAGGACGTGACCGTTGGCGAGCAATCCGACGAGCAGGCGATCCACGAGTTGTTCCTGACCGACGATGACCCCGGCGATTTCCGCGCGGAGCGTCTTGACCCACGCGGATACGGCTTGCGCCGGTTCGTTCAAAGAAGAATTCATTGGCAGGACTTTAGAGGGCAGAACCGGGTGACTCAAGCGTTGTCCCGCGCGCGTCAGGGAATTAGCACCGGGCTTGCTCAATTTCAGGACACCCCGGGGGCAGCCCCGGAGAGCGGGGCGTTGAGAAACATCGGCAACTCCGCAGGATTCTGCCGGAAAAATTTTGGCCCGGGCGGCATCGGAAAAGGCACAACTTCTGCATTGCACAGGATGCTTATGGAGAAGTTGTATATCGCTTGTGAGTTTGGACCGCGCACCAGTCGCATCATGCTGGGGGCGCTGGAACACAATACCCTCAAGCTGGGAGAACTGCGGAAGTTCGAAACCCCGGTCCTGCACGACAAGAAAATCCGGCAATGGAATATTCCGGAGCTGTTCAGTCAGACGCTCAAGGGCTTGATGGAGATCGGCAGGCAGGACATCAACATCGCGGGCATCAGTTGCAATTCCTGGGGCGGCGATTATGTGTTGTTCGACCGGGATGAAGCGCTGCTTTCACCCGTGCATCACTTCGCTGACGCGCGCTCGGAAAAAGGCCGCGCGGAGGTGCTGGAAAAGATTTCGCCCGAGACGATCTATGCGGAAACCGGCTGCCCGCCCCGCAACGGCAGCACCTTGTTCCAGATCGCCACCGAATCATCACGCCGCCTCAAGCAGACGCGCACGTTGCTGCCGTTCGCCGACGCCTTCAACCATCTGCTCGGGGGCGTGGCCTGCGCCGAGGCGTCCCTGGCCAGCACCACCCAATTATACACCCCGGTCACCAAAGCCTGGTCGCGCCGCCTCGCTGCTGATCTCCGTTTGCCGCAAGACATCCTGCCTGCCATCGTGTCAGGTGGAACGCGGCTGGGAATGTTGAAACCCGAACTCGCCAAGCAAACCAAACTTGAAGGGACGCAGATCATCGCCACCTGCTCCAACGAACTGGCCGCGGCGCTCGCCGGTCTGCCCCAAAACTACGGGAATGATTGGGCCTACCTGCGCATCGGCTCGGAAACTTTACTTGGCACACAAGTCGCCGATCCCATCATCAATCCCCTCGCCCAAGCCTTGGGTTATTGCAATGAAACCTGCCTCGGGGGCAGCACGAATCTGTATCGCCGCACCGCAGGACTTTCCATCCTCGACGAATGCCGCCGCTATTGGATCGAACGCGACCGCGAGCTGTGTGACGACGTGTTGATGCATCTGGCCACCACATCGCCGGCGTTCGAGGCGTTCATTGACGTCACCGATCCGCGCTTTGCCAAACCGGGCGACATGCCGCTGAAGATCCAGGCTTATTGCCGCGAGACCGGGCAGGAGATTCCCCGCAAACCGGGCCAGATCATCCGCTGCGTGCTCGAAAGCCTGGCGTTGCACTACCGGAAGACGTTCCACGAAACCGAAATGCTCACCGGCAGCAAATTCGCGCGTCTGTATCTGTTCGGCGCCGGCGAAAACAACCTGTTGAATCATTTCATCGTCAACGCGCTGCAAGTCCCGGCCCTCATCACCTCGCCGGACGCAGCCAGCATCGGCAATGTCGTGGTGCAGGCCCTGACGCTCGGCCACATCAACTCGCTCGATGCCGCGCACGAAATCCTCCGCAATTCCTACAAGGTCCAGGCCATCGTCCCGCATAACTCGCCGTGGCACGTGGCGGCGGATCGCTTGCGGGACATCACGAGCAACGTGCCCGTTTCCGCCTGACGCGCTCGACCCTTGCCAGCGGCGCGTGCCGGGGACAGGTTTAACCCCCTTGCACGGATGCGCCCAGCTCGCTACTGTGGCGGCAGGTCGCGTCTGTAGCTCAGTTGGATAGAGCATCTGCCTTCTAAGCAGAGGGTCGTGGGTTCGATTCCCGCCAGACGCACCAGTTCCTTTGCGATTGGGGATTTACGATTTACGATTTCTGCGCGTGCTCACACTTGAATATCTTGCCGAATTGCTGGAGAAAAACCGCGCGGCGGCTGCCGCCCGCATAAAAGAATTTTCCATTGGCGGCAAATCATTCGCCTTCAATTCCCGGCCCGCCATCATGGGCGTGGTGAATCTCTCCGCCGATTCGTGGTATCGCGAGAGTGTTTGTCTCACCGCAGAAAGCGCAATTCAGCGCAGCCACATCCTCGCGGCGCAGGGCGCGGACATTGTGGACCTCGGCGCGGAATCCACGCTGGCGCACGCCACCCGGGTGGACGCCGCCGGACAAAACTCCAAGCTGCTGCCGGTGATCAAAGCCCTGCGCGCGGCGAACATTCTCGTCTCCGTCGAAACCTATCAGCCGGCCGTCACGCGCGCCTGTCTCGAAGCCGGGGCCAACCTTCTTAACCTCACCGGCACGGATTGCAGCGAGGAATTGTTTCGCATGGTTGCCGATCACGATGCCGCCGTGATCATCTGTTACGTGCAGGGCAAGAACGTGCGTGAAGTCAGTGATTTCGATCTCAGCGCCGATCCGATTCCAATGATGCACGATTACTTCGCGCGCCAAATCGAGATCGCCCAACGCAACGGCGTCGAACGTATCTTCATTGATCCGGGGTTGGGCTTCTACTATCGCAACCTGCAAGACAGCGCGGTGCGCGTGCGGCATCAAATGAAGGTTTTCCTGAACACGTTCCGCCTCCGCACGCTGGGCTTTCCGATCTGCCACGCGCTGCCTCACGCCTTTGAGTTTTTCGGCGACGAAGTCCGCTGCGCCGAACCATTCTTCGCCGTGCTGGCATCGTTGGGAAAGACCGACCTGTTCCGCACTCACGAAGTCCCGCGCATCAAAGCCGTGCTGGAGACGCTGAAGGTCTATTGAACTCAGGCTCGGGCAGAATAATCAGAATAATGGGATCAGAATGATGAACAGAAAAATTATTCTGATCCCATTATTCTGATTCAACTCCGGCGGCAGAGAAAGACCCCTTCCTCGCCGGATCGTGTGATCCATTCGTCGCATACACGCAATCGGTGCTTTGCCAGTGCGGCGCGCACCAGCTCCGGCGTATAGCGATAGGAGAAAAACAACCGGATGCTTTCACCGCGGCGAAATTCAAATGTCTCGCCCTCCACCGTGATGTGGCAAGCACGCTTGAACTGAAATCGCGCCAGCACCCGGCGCAGCGGCTTGGCTCCGGTCTCCGTGCTGAAGCGCAATTCGCCGTCGCTCCGTTCCACGCCAAGATCTAGCAAAAATGTCAGCAGCCATTCGCGCGTCAGTTTGTTGTCATACTGCGGTAAGATTTTCGCCACGCCCGCGGCGTAATCCGTTCCGGGCGCAAGGTTCGCACTGAACAGCAACGCGTCCTGACGGCGGACCAGCTTCGCCAGCCTCGGCAAAATGTCCTGCGGCTCGAAGTTGGGAATCATACCGAAGAACGTGACTAGGCGGGCGGTGCTGGCCTTGTGCTGTGCAGCTAGAACTTTGACCAAGTCAGGCGCAGTCGCCAGATCACAGACGCGTGGAAAACATTTTTCCGCCGCGACCACTGAACGAGCCGTTCGATTTGCGACCAAGGTCATCGCCACACTCACATCTGACGGCGTATAGCTCACCGCCCTGCCACCCGCCTTCAGCAACTTGAGCAACCGCGTATCCTTCTGCCCGCCGCCGCAGCCGAGACCGATCAAGTGAACTTGCTTGGCCTTGATCTGCTGTGACACCCCAGTAAACGCCCGATCATACGTCGCCGCACAATCATCATCATTTCGCGACGGCGAATACGCCTGATGCAACGCCAGCCATTTGTTGGTCTGCTTGACCGAGTCGTAGTGAAACTTGTGATTCACCCGCCGCGTGCGCAATGATTCCAACAGATCGCGCCGGACATTTTCCGGCGACTGGCTTTCGTGGATGGCGACGTTGACGACAGACGACATGCACAGGTTGTCGCCGATTCAACGCAGGGAAACAAGCTTGGACAACCTTGTCGCCGCCGATGCGAGGAGGCGGGTTCGGGCGAGGGTTTTTCCAAATGTCCGCCTCCTCACGTCGTCGGCTACGATTCAAACCGCTGCTCAGTATTCGCGATAGGTGATCCGCGCCTTGCCGAGATCGTAGGGGGACATCTCGACTTTGACCTTGTCGCCCACGTTGATGCGGATCCAGTTCTTGCGCATCTTGCCGGAGATGTGGGCGAGGACTTCGTGCCCGTTGGACAACGCGACTTTGAACATCGTGCCCGGCAATACCTGGGTCACCGTCCCGGTTAATTCAATGGGTTCTTCTTTAGCCACAGAAAAATTGAATCTTGGTATGCAAATCATCCTAGCCAAACGGTCAAAACCAAATCAATGCCTTTCCCGCCACGCCCCTGCCACGACAGCCTCACCAATTTTGGCGGTGATTTCGGACTAGAACAAAGGCGCGTCCAACCGCTACGCTCCCGCCTGTGAACACCAAACAAATTTCCGCCGCCTACCAGCTTGCCCGCGACCGCTACGCCGCCCTCGGGGTCAACACCGACGCCGTCCTCAAGCAACTCGCCAAAGTCCCCGTCTCGCTCCACTGCTGGCAGGGCGATGACGTCGGCGGATTCGAGAATTTCGGCGGCGCGCTCACCGGCGGCATCGTGTCCACGGGAAATTATCCCGGCAAAGCCCGCACGCCCGATGAACTTCGCGCCGACCTCAACCAGGCGCTCTCGCTGATTCCCGGCAAACATCGCCTGAACCTCCACGCTTTCTACGGCGAGTTCGGCGGCAAGAAAGTGGATCGCAACGAAATCCAGCCGAAGCATTTCAAAAACTGGACTGATTGGGCCAAGTCGCAGCGCATCGGACTCGATTTCAACCCGACGTGCTTCTCGCATCCCAAGTCGGCGAGCGGCTTCACACTCTCGCATCACGACAAAGGCATCCGCCAGTTCTGGATCGAGCATTGCCAGGCCAGCCGCGAGATCGGCGCGGCGATGGGCAAAGCCCTGGGTTCGCCCACGGTCACCAACGTCTGGATTCCCGACGGCATGAAAGACACGCCCGCCGATCGTCGCGGCCCGCGCGAACGTCTCGAACAATCCCTCGACGCCATCTTCAAGAAGAAGCTCAACCCGAAGCACAATCTCGACGCCGTGGAAGGCAAGCTCTTTGGCATCGGCGCGGAAAGTTACACCGTGGGCATGCACGAGTTTTATCTCGGTTACGCCGTGAAGAACCAAACACTCGTCTGCCTCGACGCCGGTCATTATCACCCGACGGAAAACATGGCGGACAAAGTTTCCTCCGTGCTGTGCTTCGTGCCGGAAATTCTGCTACACGTCAGTCGCGGCGTCCGCTGGGATAGCGACCACGTCGTCACGCTCACCGATGAATTGAACGCCATCGCGCAGGAACTTGTGCGGGGCAATTATCTCAGCCGTACGCATATTGGCCTCGATTTCTTCGACGCGAGCATCAATCGCATCGCCGCGTGGACCATCGGCACGCGCAACATGATCCGCGCGCTCTGCATCGCGATGCTTGAGCCGTACACGACCTACAAGAAGCTCGAACGCGACGGCGATTACACTTCGCGTCTCGCCTTGATGGAGGAAGCCAAGACGCTGCCGTTCGGCGCCGTCTGGGATTACTACTGCCTCAAACAAGGCGTCCCCGTCGGCGCCGATTGGCTCGACGAAGTGAAGAGTTATGAGAAGAGCGTGTTGAGCAAACGGAAATGACGGCCGGAATTTTGGCATGACAAAAGACGAAAAAATTTTCGATATTGCTGTCGCGAAGATTCGCCGAAGCTCGATGGAGTCAGAGGATTGGAAGCACACGTGCATCGGCAAACTACATTCTGCATTTCAAGATGAACTTTCGACGCAATCGGAAGAATTGGTCTTGGTGAGCGGGTTTATTTCTCCCGGAAACTGGTATGCCTTTACAACTCGTCGTGTGGTTTGTTGTTTTGACGGTTTGATTCAAGAGGCGAACCCAGAGAACTTGATCGAGTCAGCGTTTGAGAATTTCAAGGGCTATGGCCCTGCCTCAACTCACCTTGCGGAAGTTCCGATTGAAATCGCCACGCTTAAGTTTGCCGATGGAAAGAAGCTTTGTTTCAAATTTGAAACCGGAAGCGCCTCAATGGCCCCGATGCACGCGGTAATGTATTGGGAGCGGAAGCATCGTTTCCTGGATAAGCTCATGACCTCTTCAGAACTAGAACAATTCAAACTTCGATGACCTTCTGTTCCAAACTCCTTTTCACACTTTGCCTTGGCTTCGGTCTCCACTGCCTGCAGTCGGCAGCCCAGCAAATTTATCCCACGCCGGCAACCAAAGACACCGCCGGCTTTGAGTTAATCTTCGACGGCAAAACGTTGAACGG
Organism: uncultured Bifidobacterium sp.; assembly: GCA_964594985.1. GTDB lineage: Bacteria > Verrucomicrobiota > Verrucomicrobiia > Limisphaerales > JADLHS01 > JADLHS01. The sequence goes on along the minus strand of CAZQNQ010000005.1, from coordinate 221,536 downwards.
CTGGGAAGGTGATTCAAAATACTGGCGCGTCGAAAACGGCTGCCTCGTCGGCGAGGTCACGCCCGAGACGTTGCTCAAACAGAATTCCTTCATCATCTGGCGTGGTGACACGACGCGGGATTTTGAGTTGAAGGTCGAGTATCGCGTCTCGGCCAAAGGCAACAGCGGCATCAATTATCGCAGCGTGCAGATCACCAATTCGCCGTTTGCGCTGCGCGGTTATCAATCAGATATCGACGGTGCGAACAAATACACCGGGCAGAACTACGAGGAGAAGGGCCGCACATTTCTGGCATTGCGCGGCGACATCAGCCGGGTGGATTCGGACGGAGAATCACGCATCGTCGGCTCGGTCGGCGACAAGGATGCCCTCGCTGCATTCATCAAGAGCGAGGATTGGAACGAGGTTCATCTGATTGTCCGTGGCAACACGATGACGCATCTGATCAACGGTCACGTCATGAGCGTGGTGGATGATGACAGGGAGCGGCGTAAGTTTGATGGCTTGCTCGGCGTGCAAGTTCACGTCGGCCCGCCGATGAAGATTGAATACCGCAACTTTCGCCTCAAAAAACTTTCACCGGAACTGACACCGGCGAAAGGGTGAACGAACGGACGGTTTTCACAGCGGCTCGGAATTCTTAATCTTAATTCAACATGGCACAAAAAGTTTATCTGGCAGTGGATCTCGGCGCGGAGAGCGGTCGCGTCATGGCCGGCATCTGGAACGGCAAGAAGCTGAAGCTGGAAGAAATCAACCGCTTCTCCAACGGCGCGGTCGCGCTTGGCGAAACCATCCGTTGGGACGCGATGCGGCTCTGGGCGGAGATCCAGAACGGCCTCACGCTCGCGGGGAAAAAGTTCGGCAAACAGATCGTCTCCGTCGGCGCGGACACGTGGGGTGTGGACTTCGTGTTGCTCAACAAACAGGACGAAATCCTCGGCCAGCCGTATCACTATCGCGATGTCCGCACGCGTGGCGCGTTGGAACGGACGTTCAAACGCGTCCCGCGCGCCGAAATCTTCGCACAGTCGGGCTTGCAGTTCATGGAGCTGAACTCGCTTTATCAATTGCTCGCGTGGAAGGAGCATTCACCTGCCATTCTCGACGCGGCAGACACGCTGTTGTTCATGCCAGACTTCCTGCATTGGGCGATGTGCGGCGCGAAGAAGGCGGAGTTCACCATCGCCTCGACCTCGCAGTTCGTGCATCCGCTCAAACGCGATTGGTCGCTGCCGCTGCTCAAGAAGCTGGGCCTGCCGACGCATTTCCTGCCGAAAATCGTTCCACCCGGCACGACGCTCGGCAAATTTCGCAAATCCCTCGCCGACCGCACCGGCCTGGCGGGCGTGAAAGTCGTCGCCCCCCCCTCGCACGACACGGCGTCCGCCGTCGCGGGCGTGCCGACAGCCAAGACCGGCAAAGCGAACTGGGCTTACTTGAGTTCCGGCACATGGTCACTGTTGGGCGTGGAAGTGAAGACGCCAGCGCTCTCCAAACGCGCGTTGGAACTCAATATGACGAACGAAGGCGGCATTGACGGCACGTATCGCCTGCTCAAGAACATCATGGGGCTGTGGCTGGTACAGCAATGCAAGCGGTCGTTCGACGCAGCGGGCAAGAAATACGAATACGCGCAACTCGCCGCGATGGCTGCCAAGGCGAAGCCGCTCCGCTCCATCGTCAACCTGAACGATCCGCGTTTTCTGAATCCACCGGACATGCCGAAAGCGATCCAGGAATTCTGTCGTGAAACGAAACAGCCCATCCCCAAGACCGAGGGCGAACTGGTGCGGTGCGCCTACGAAAGTCTCGCGCTCAAATATCGCGAAGTGCTGGGCTCGCTTGAAGAACTTACCGGCGAGCAGATCGAAGTCATCCATATCGTCGGGGGCGGTTCGCAGAGCCAGTTGTTGAACCAATTCGCTGCCGACGCCTGTCAACGTCCGGTTGTCACCGGTCCGGTGGAGGCCACGGCGATGGGCAATTTGCTCACGCAGGTCAAAGCCGACGGCGAACTCAGCTCGCTCGCCGAGATGCGCGATGTGGTGCGCGCCTCCAGCCAAGTGCAACGTTACGAGCCGGCGGCATGGAACGAGGCGGCAGGTCGTTTCGCTGAACTTCACCACAGATGAAACAAGGAACAAATGATCAGAATAATGGGGTCAAAATAATGAAAACCATGACGAAGGGCACCTTGTGTTTTACGAAGATGACCAGCCTGGCAGACATCAGTTCCCGTCCGCTTGTCCCTATTATTCTGATCCCATTATTCTGACAAAGTTTTCCCATGAAACGTCACGCCTTCACCATGAAGCTCAAGCCCGGCGTGGTGGCCGAGTACAAGAAGCGCCACGACGAAATCTGGCCGGAGCTTTCAGCGGCAATTCGGGCGGCAGGCATTTCTGATTACTCGATCTTCCTTGACGAGACGACACTGACGCTGTTCGCCGTGCAAAAGCAGACGAGCAACAACACCGCCGCCGACCTGCCGAATCATCCCATCGTCAAGAAATGGTGGGCTTACATGGCCCCGTTGATGGAAGTGAATGCCGATAATTCACCCCAGTGCGGCACTTTGCGAGAGGTGTTCCATCTGGACTGAGGCTTGGAATAGAGAATCAGAATGATGGGATCAGAATGATGAAGACCTTTCAGTTGGAAATTGAAATCACCCCCCTCACGGCATGATGACTTGTCGGTTTTTGTTTTGATTATTCTGACCCCATCATTCTGATTATCCTCCATGCCCATCACCTGCCTCATCCTGTTCAGAGTTCGGAGCGACGCAATGACGAATCAATATAATGGGATCAGAATGATGAAGACCTTTCAGTTGGAAATTGAAATCACCCCTCCTCACGCCACAACGACTTGCCTGCCCTTGTTTTTCATTATTCTGATCCCATCATTCTGATTATTCCCCCATGCCTATCACCTGCCCCATCCAATTCAGAATTCTGAGCGACGAAGCCTTTCGCCAGCTTGATTACCAGGTGATGAGTCATGTCTTTGCCAGCCACAACGAACTCGGCCGGCTCCACGATGAGCGAATTTACCAACGCGATCTTGCCGCCCGGCTCGAAGCCGCCGGTTTTGGCCCGGTGCAAACCGAAGTGCCGCTAACCGTCGGCTGGCGAACCTTTCGGAAGGACTACTATCTCGATCTGGTCGTCCAAGATTTGTTGCTCTACGAATTGAAGACCGCCGCCACCCTCATCGGCGAGCACAAGACTCAACTCCTGAATTACATTCTGCTCCTTGGCCTGCGCACCGGCAAACTGCTCAACTTGCGACCGCCCCAAGCGGAATCATGGTTCGCCTCCACATCACTGACGCTTGCGGAACGCACCCGGATCACGACCGACACCTCGCGCTGGCGTGAAATCTCGTCGGCCTGCGCCGGTTTTCACTCGGCCAGTGTGGAAATGCTTCAGGAACTTGGCGCATTCCTTGACCTCGCGCTTTACGAAGACCTCCTGACGCAATTTCTCGGTGGGGAACTTGCGATGGTTCGGCAAATTGAAATTGCCCGCAACGGCATCATCCTGGGCCGACAACGCTGTTTGCTGCTTGCGCCCGACGTTGGTTTTCGTCTCACGGCGCAACTGGAAGACCGCGATCAAGCCGAAACACAATTTCGCCGCTGGTTGACTCATACTCCCCTTCGCGCGTTGCAGTGGCTCAATCTCAATCGCACCCGCGGCGAATTCATCACCCTCATCAAATAATTATTCTGATCCGATTCCGACTGTTCTGTTCGGGCCTCATGGGCCCAAAATGGAATCAGAATAATGGGGTCAGAATGATGAAGCCCATTCACCTTGAAATCAAATCTACTCCGCCCGCCACGCCCCAAACGGGCCGCCAGTTTCTGTTCCTATTATTCTGACCCCATTATTCTGACCTAATTCTTGAGACTCGATTTTTCTGATTCAATCCGCATCATGCCGACCAATGACCGTCTCGCTCTTCATTCCGTGCTTTGTGGACCTGCTGTATCCGCAGGTGGGCATCAGCATGGTGCGCATCTTCGAGAAGCTCGGGCACAAGGTCGTCGTGCCAAAAGCTCCGGCGTGCTGCGGCCAACCGGCTTTCAACACCGGTTACTGGGACGAGAGCCGTGAGATCGCGACCAAGGTCATGGAAGCGTATCAGGACGCGGAGGCCGTGGTCATCGCCAGCGGTTCATGCGGCGCGATGATGAAGGTGTTTTACCCGGAGTTGTTCGCCGGAACGAAACACGAAGCGATGGCTCGCGCGCTCGCGCCCAAGTGCTACGAGTTCTCCGGCTTTCTCGTGAACAAACTCGGCGTGACCGATCTCGGCGCGAAGTTTCCGCACAAGGTCACATTCCACGACGGCTGCCACGGCCTGCGCGAATTGAACAACAAACGTCCGCCCCGCGAACTGCTCGCAAAGGTGCAGGGTTTGGAACTCGTCGAAATGGGCGCCGCTGAGACGTGCTGCGGGTTCGGTGGTACGTTCTCAGCGAAGTTCCCCGCCATCTCCACCGCGATGGGTGAAGTGAAATGCGCTTCAGCTCTGGAGACGAAGGCGGATTACATCGTCTCGTGCGATTCGAGCTGCTTGATGCAGATTCAAGGCCTCGCGGACAAGCAGCAGAAGCCGATCAAGACCATTCACTTGGCGGAGGTTTTGGCGAACCAATGATGTTCAATCACGAATAAAGACAAAGTGACCACCCCACTCTTCATAGCTACTGAACGCTTCGACCCAACCGATGGGGAAAAGTGGAAAAAGTATTTTGAGTGGGCAAAAATTCCCAACCTGACTGAAATCATAGGTTTGGACTCCATGCTTTGTCCCCACCTACCTCAAGAGATGGTTGACGAAGATTGGAAACATGTGGTTAACGAAGATTCCAGAACCGACTATTTTCTCCACCTAAACTACTTGGTAAAAAGAATCCAAATCCAAACCCGGCGAAACATTCTGGGCTTATACCGCAACCCGACAGTTCATGTTTCTGAAGCGCCTGCCGAAGGTGATTTCACTTTCATGGGCTATGATTTGATTGAGGAGCAAACGCAAATTAGTGCTCTAACAAACTGCGGCGGATTTCCAGATGTATTCAGTAACGGTGAATTGAATAACTGTGGACTGATCTTGGATTTTGATCGCGCGACTGAAGTAAAACAGTTACTCGCCGAAAAACACCCGGAAGAACCTCATGCACAATGCGAGATGTATTCGGTTTGGTTGTTAAATGAGGAGTCTTCGAATCCGCGTCCACCCGTGGTTAATTTTGTTTCCAGATGAGCGCGCCACTCGCCCATTTCAAGGAAGACGCCAAACGCGTCGCCGGTGATCTGCGCCATCGCGGTATCATCCAGACGGCGATGGGCGAAGCAAAGTGCGCCTCCGCGCTGGAGACGAAGGCGGATTACATCGTCTCGTGTGATTCGAGTTGCTTGATGCAGATTCAGGGGTTGGCGGACAAGCAGCAGAAGGGCATCAAGACGATCCATCTCGCGGAGGTTTTGGCACAACAATGAATTTCAACCACGGATGAACACGGATAAACACGGATGGAATTTTGCCGGAGCGCGACTGTGTGCGCAGCACCAGTCGCAGCACGTTCGAGTTCAATGGTTGCATGAGTCACGCGTGAGTCTTTCTTCACGTCAATGCGCTGCGGCTGGTCTTTCAGACACAGCCGCGCTCCGTTCCAGCATCCGTGTCTATCCGCGTCCATCCGTGGTTAAACTTTTCCTCGCATGAGCGCGCCGCTCGCCCATTTCAAAGAAGATGCCACGCGGGTGGCTGGTGATCTGCGTCATCGCGGGATCATCCAGACGGCGATGGGCAAATACGAGGTCGTGCGCGACCAGCGCAAGTTGTGGTTTCAGGACTGGCAAGGCGCACGGAATCTCGCGGCGCGCACCAAGTTCGAGGCGGTCAATAACCTCGACACGCATCTCGAACAGTTCAGTAAATTGCTCGAAGCGCGCGGCACGAAGGTGCATTGGGCCAGCAATGCCGAACAGGCGCGAAACATCATCCTCGGCATCCTGCGCGAGAAGCAGGCCAAGGTCATCGTGAAGTCCAAGGCGATGACGTCCGAGGAAATCCATCTTAACGACGCGATGGAGAAGTCGGGTTACGAGGTCGTCGAATCCGATCTCGGCGAATACATCGTTCAACTCCGCGAAGAAGCGCCGTATCATCTCGTGTTCCCCGCGATGCACCTCACGCGCGGCGAGATCAAAGACCTCTTCCAAAAGAAACTCAACGACGCGCCATCCGACGATCCCGAAGCGTTGACGATGGTTGCACGGCGGGCGCTACGGAAAAAGTATCTGCAAGCGGACGTCGGCATCACGGGCGCGAACTTTGCCATCGCTGAAACCGGGATGATTTCCATCACGGAAAACGAAGGCAACGCGCGGCTCACGGCGGCGTTGCCCAAGACGATGATCACGCTCGTCGGCATCGAGAAGGTCTTGCCGCGCTACGAAGACCTCGCACTGTTCCTGCCGATGCTCGCGGTGATGGGCACAGGTCAGGCATTGACGTGTTACAACACGATGTATGGCGGACCGCGCCAACCCGGCGAAGCCGACGGCCCGGAGGAATATCACGTCGTGTTGCTCGACAACCAACGCACGCTGCTGCTCGCCGATGCCGAACAGCGTGACGCGCTCGGCTGCATCCGTTGCGGCGCGTGTCTCAATGTGTGCCCCATCTTCCGCAACGTCGGCGGTCACACCTACGGCACGGTCTATGGCGGGCCGATTGGCTCGGTCATCACGCCGCATCTGCGCGGGTTGCAGGATTGGAAGCATCTCAGCTACGCGTCGTCGCTGTGCGGCGCCTGCACGGAAACGTGCCCGGTGAAGATTGATCTGCATCATCACCTGTTGCAGAACCGACGTAACGCCTCCGCGCCGAAGACGGGCAAGCCAAGCTTCTTTCAGAAACTGGCGTTCAAGATTTTTGCTCCGGTCGCAAACAATCCGGCGCTCTGGTCGCTGACAACCAAGTTGAGTCGGATCGGAATGAAGCTGCGCGGCCTAGTGAATGGCAGCGTTGTTGATCCCGCCCAAGCGTGGACGAAGACTCGCGATTTACCGCCGATTGCGAAGCAGAGTTTCCGCGAATGGCTGAAGGAGCAAAGGCATGATTAACCACGAAACACACGAATTACACGAAAGGGGAATATCAAGCCTGAATGCACATTCATCTTTTTGTGTGTTTAGTGTATTTCGTGGTTTAACTCCATTGGAACTACATGTCTGAACGCAAAAACATTTTTGCCCGTATCCGCGAAGGGTTGAGCGTCAAAGCTCATGCTCATCACGGCTCTGGCTTGCCCACCGCGGCCGAGCAACGCGGCGTGATGCCGCCGGTCGGCCCGACGGCGGCGGAGCAGTTTGCTTTGTTCGCCAAAAACGCGAGCGATCTGAAGGCGACGTTCAAACTCGTGAAGGACGAGGCGGAACTGGCGGCGGAATTACAGGCTTTGAGCGTGGCGGAGAATTGGCAGCGCGCGGCAACGCACACCGGCGCAGTGGCCCAAGCGCAGACGAAGGCGCTGGGATTGCCGACCATCGTGACCAACGACGGCTACGACAAACACGAACTGGAGAAGTGCGACGTGGGCATTTCGGAGTGCGATGCGTTGATCGCGCAGACGGGCACGGTGTTGGTGACGAGTCGCAGTTCGGGCGGGCGGGCGTTGTCCTGTCTGCCGCCGCATCATGTGGTGATCGCGCGGCGTGACCAGATGGTGACGGATCTGCCGGCGGCGATGGCCTTGGTGAAGCAGAGATACGTGGGCAATTATCCGAGCATGATCTCGTTCATCACCGGCCCGAGCCGCACGGGCGACATTGAACGTATCCTTGTTCTTGGCGCGCATGGCCCGAAGAAACTGACGATTTTCTGTCTGTGACTTAACTGCAAAAAGCTTTGTCAGAATAATGGGATCAGAATGATGTGATTAAAGACGGGTAAGAATGGGGGATCGCCCGTCTTTCCGTTGCTGGGTTTGCTTCACCTTTTGTCGCGGCCAACGTGTTGTTTTTATTATTCTGACCCGATCATTCTGATTTTGATGTCTCTTTTGACCCTCGCCCGAATTGGGGACGCGATAAGCCTCGCAAGCGTTTTGGGCAACTGGCAGTTTGATGGCACGCATGAAAAGCAAATTTTTCTGGCTCGGCGCCGCGACGGCTCTGGTGATCGCGGGTTGCACCACGGCGAAAGTGAATGGCATCAAAACCGCGACGGTGCAGCTCAAGTCGCCGGCGCTTTCCACCAAAGCCACCGGGCTCGGCACGCTCAAGCTGGATGGGATTTTCTACGAGACGGAAAGTGGTCGCGTTTATCTGCCCGCCATGCTCACGGCGCTCTCGGGTGAAGTGACGCCGGACAAGGTTTATTCCGCACAAACCACCATGGCCGATGGCCGGGCAATCAAAATCTCGGTCATCCCTGAGGGTGACAACTTCAACCTGAAGCTCAGTGCTGAACCCGCCGCCGGCATCGTGAAGTGGGGCTTCGCGATTGACGCGCACGCGGACGAGTATTTCACCGGGCTGATGGAGCGCACGGTGGATGGGCCGCAACAGGCGTCGTGGGCGCCGGGTATCAAACCCGCCATGAATCTGCGCGGCCAGAAGGTGGACATGATCCTCAAGCCGACGACTTCGGTTTACGCGCCGTTCTACATTTCGTCGCGCGGCTATGCGACCTTCGCCAAGACGGATTGGCCGGGCAAATACGATTTCTGTGTCAGCGACCCGGCGCGCGTGAAGATCGAGTTTGAAGGGCCGGCGCTGGAGATGAAGTTTTACACATCGCAAGAACCGGCGACGCTCGTGAAAGCGCACGCGCTCGAGGCCGGGCCGCCGTTCCTGCCGCCCAAGTGGCTTTACACGCCGTGGCGCTGGCGCGACGAACACACGCAGCGCACGAATTACTACGACGGCACGCCGGTGACCGGGCCGTTCAACTCCGAGGTGATGGAGGACATCCTGATGATGCAGGCGTATGGCATTCCGTGCGGCGTGTATTGGATTGATCGGCCGTGGGGCCCGGGCAAACCGTGGGGCTACGATGATTTCGACATTGATGAGCAGCGCCTGCCGAATTTCCGCAAGACGATCGAGTGGCTGGAATCCATGAACACCAAAATGGTGCTGTGGATCGGACCGTTCTTCCAAGGGCAGATGGCGACGAACGCGTTGGAACGCGGCTGGAATCTCGCCGGTCAGGTGCGACCGAAGAACGGCAATAATTATCCGATGGTGGATTTCTCGAATCCCGAGGCGAAAGCGTATTGGCAGAGCGGCGTGGAGAAATTGCTCAAGCTTGGCGTCGCGGGCTTCAAGCTGGATCGCGCGGAGGAGGATATTCCCGAGAGCGGGCCGTTCAAGATTCACGATGGCCGCTCCATCCGCGAGAATCGCAACGCCTATCCCGCCATGTATGTGAAGGCGACGTATGACATCGCTGAGAAGCATCGCGGACAGGATTTCGCCCTGATGCCGCGCGCGGCGTACACGGGCACGTCGAAGTATGCGGTGTTCTGGGGCGGTGATGTCGGCGGGCCGCAGGAAGGTTTGCGCGCTTCGATCATCGGGCTGCTGCGCTCGGCGGTGATGGGTTATCCGAACTGGGGCGCGGACACCTGCGGCTACGGTCGCGCGGCGATGGAACAGGAAGTCTGCGCGCGCTGGCTGGCGTTCAGTTGTTTCAATCCGATCATGGAAGTCGGCCCGACGCGCAACGTGGCCTTCTGGAACTTGCTGCGCGAACCCAAGTATGACGCAACGCTCATCGCGACGTGGCGGCTCTACGCGCGATTGCATCAGCGGCTCGTGGATTACAGTTACGCCCATGGCAAGGAAGCCACCGAGACCGGCCTGCCCATCGCACGCCCGCTGTTCCTCGTTGACCCGAAAGCTCCGGCGGCGTGGGACAACTGGTGGACGTTCCTTTACGGTCGCGACATTTTGGTGTCGCCGATCTGGGAGAAGAACAAGCGCGAGCAGGAAGTTTATCTGCCGGCGGGCGAACAATGGCGTGATGCGTGGAATCCTGAAAAGATTTATCCCGGCGGCCAAAGCATCAACGTGAAAGCCGAGTTGCACCAAATCCCAATCTTCGTCCGCGTCGGTGCCGACGTAGAACTTGGCGACCTGAACAAGGAATGGGCTGACGCTCAAGCCATCGCGCAGAAGCCGCCCGACCTGAAGGCGCTGGATGCCGAGGCGAAGGCGTGGCTGGAAAAGAATTAGAGCAGCAGTCTGGTTTGCAAAAACAGACGCGCCGCCCCAGTTCTGGCAAAAGGAGTTTCTATTCCTCCACCGGCACGATGAGCTGGTCCATGATGTAGTCTTTGCGCTCGGGCGTGTTCTTGCCCATGTAGAAGTTGAAGATCGGCCCGGACTCGGCGCGCGGCGCGTATTCCACTTTGCTCAACCGCATTTCCTTGCCGATGAATTGCGCAAATTCCTTCGGGCTGATTTCACCCAAGCCTTTGAACCGCGTGATTTCGGGTTTCCCGCCGAGCTTCGTGGACGCTGCGTCCCGTTCCACTTCGCTATAGCAATAGATCGTCTCGGCTTTGTTGCGCACGCGGAACAATGGCGTCTCCAGCACATAGACGTGGCCGTCGTGGACCAGTTGCTCGAAGAAGCGGAAGAAATACGTGATCATCAGATTGCGGATGTGCATGCCGTCCACGTCCGCGTCGGTGGCGAGGATGACCTTGTCGTAGCGCAGGCCCTCGGTGTTGTCCTCGACGTTGAGCGACTGCATGAGGTTATACATCTCGTCGTTCTTGTACATCACGTCGCGCTTGAGATCCCAGACGTTGAGCGGCTTGCCCTTGAGCGTGAACACGGCCTGATTGTTCACATCGCGACTACTCGTGATCGAGCCGGCGGCGGACTGACCTTCGCAGATGAAGACCATCGTGCCCTTGCCCTTTTCCTTCTTCTGGTCGAAATGATTCTTGCAGTCCTTCAACTGCGGGATGCGCAACGTGATCGCTTTGGCGCGCTCGCGCGCGAGCTTCTTCACGTTCTGCAATTCCTTTCGCAACTCCTGCGTGTCCTTGACCTTCGCGATGATCGTCTCGGCGATCTGCTTGTTGCGCTGGAAGAAGTGCAGCAACTCCTCGCGCACGCTGTTCACGAGTTCGGTACGGATTTCCGTGTTGCCCAGCTTGTTCTTGGTCTGCGACTCGAACATCGGGTCTTTCAGCCGGATCGCCACCGCGCCGACCATCGCCTCGCGCACGTCGTCGCCTTCGTATTTGCCGCCGCAATACTCGTTCACGGCTTTCAGCAAGCCTTCGCGAAATGCGCTCAAGTGCGTGCCGCCGTCGCTGGTGTACTGGCCGTTGACGAACGAGAAGAACGTTTCGCCGTAACGCGAATTGCTGTGCGTGAAACAAAATTCCAGCGTCTTGCCGCTGTAATGGAGCGGCGAATACAGCGGCTCGCTGCCGTCCGTGCCAAGTTCTTCCATCACCAAGTCCATCAAGCCATGGCGCGACTGAAACACCTTTTGGCCACCTTCTTCGGTAGGGCGCGTCACTCCGTGCGCGCCGTCGGGTGTCTTGCCATCATCGGCGCGCACGGAGTGACGCGCCCTACCACCCCACGTCAACACCAGCTTCAGCCCGGTATTGAGATAGCTGTAATGCCGCAGACGGCGCTCGATGTGTTCCAGCTTGAACTCGCTGTTCTTGAAGATGCTTTCGTCCGGCTCGAACTCGATGTAAGTGCCGTTCGGTTCCTTGGTCTTGCCGGTGTCTTCCTTCTTGAGCTTGCCGACTTTGAATTGCGCCTCGGCAAATTCCCCGTCGCGATGGCTGCGGGCGATGAAGGTTTTGGACAATGCATTGACCGCCTTCGTGCCGACGCCGTTCAAACCAACGCTGAATTGAAACACGTCGTCGTTGTATTTCGCGCCCGTGTTGATCTTGGAAACGCAGTCCACGACCTTGCCGAGCGGAATGCCGCGCCCGAAATCGCGCACCGTCACGCGATTGCCGTCGAGGCCGATGTGGACTTCCTTGCCGTTGCCCATGATGAATTCATCAATGGCATTATCCACGACCTCCTTGAGCAGCACGTAACAGCCGTCGTCGGGATGCGCGCCCGTGCCGATGCGTCCGATGTACATGCCCGTGCGCAGCCGGATATGCTCCAGCGAACTCAGCGTCTTGATCTTGCTCTCGTCGTAAACCGCTTTGGATTTCTCAGCCATAAAAATTCGTGGCGCAGAAGATGGGAGAAAATCGGGCGGGAGGAAATGCGAAAGTGAAAGCAATCGGGTTCTTGTTTGGTTTCTAAATGCTCAATACCATTCAACCATGAAACGAATGCAGCTCTTGTCTTTACTGGCAATAGTCATGATTTTTTCTGGGTGTGCTTCCACCAATTACACTGACTGGGAAGGTTCGCCAATTTACCAAGGACACGGAGGTGCAAAGAAAGTTATCAATGGAATTGATCTCTGGACTGACGGGACACCGCTTCGCACCTTTCGGATTATCGGCGTCATCAACGACGAGCGAAACAAAGCCGTAATTCCAATGGCGAACTTCCACTCTGATATTGCAAACCTAGCGAAGAAGCGTGGCGGCGATGCCGCAATCATCGTTGGCTCAAGCGTCGAAAATGTTGCGACTTATTTCACCCCAGTAACAACGACTGGCGTTCAGACCGGAACAATTCAAACCTACGGAAACACCGGCTACTATTCCGGCTCTTCCAGCTACACCTCGTCAGGACACACGGCGGTTAATGTTCGCAGGCAAACGGCGAAAATCGTCGTCATCAAATACGAATAGTTCTTAGCTCTTTGCTTGCGACTTTGATTGTCGGCAAGTCAAACGGGAATGCCCCTGCGCCCGAATCCCCCATCGCGGGACTGGCGAAAGAATCGTTTCCCCCATCCGCAAGCGGCGGGGAACGCACGCAGGGAATAATGTTTCAACGCACGCCCTCACCCCGGCCCTCTCCCCCGAGGAGAGGGTGAACCGTTCGCTGTCTCATGGAATATCGGGCGGCGAAACAGACAGCCAGTCATCCTGCAATCAAAAGACGGGCACAGGCTGTTCCCTCTCCTTGGAGAGAGGGCCAGGGTGAGGGAGGTCATAAAACATTCTGCACATTTCGCTATTGGGGATCGTTTTGGCGACAAAGATTTCGCTCCTGGCGGAGCTTGGTAAAATTGGCCGTTGAACAAGCGCCGCGCTTGAGGCATGGTGTCCGCGTGAAAGCGACCACCAAGAGCCGGGCCAAGTCCGAAGCGCAAGTTCTGGATCACGCCACGAACAGCCTGCTGCGCGCGCTCAAGAAGGACATGGTCAAGAAGGAAGGCCGCGTGGATTCCGCCAAACTTCGCAAGGACGGCTACAGCGACCGCTTGCTGTCGAAACTCGAAGCCGCCTGAGTTTCATCCCAGCTTCCGCAGCTTCATAAATTCGGACACGGAAATATCCAGTAACGGCGCGGCTTTGCGCGCAAGGATCAAAGCATCCGCATAAGTCAGTCCTCGGGACATTTCCCTCACAATCCGACCGGTTGGCCAGCCGCGTGCCCGGGCCATTTGAACCAGCGCGGCAAGATCGGTGTAGCGCAGAATGTTTTCTTCGCTCATGGTGAGATTCGAGCAGATTGTCGGTCGTCACCCAGCAAGTCAAACGGGAACACCCCTGCGTCTGAATCCCCCATTGCGGGACTGGCGCAAGATTCGTTTCCCCCATCCAAAAACGGCGCTGAAGACGCACGCAGTCCAGACGCTTCGCGAGGTTTGAAAGCCTTCGCGCAGATACTCTCGCCAGACCTTATTTCACCTCGAACGACAGTTTCACCACTTGATTCGTGAAACGTCGTTGCGTGCCTTCGCGCAAATCCACTTCAAAGGTTTTGCCGATATTGTTCCCGGCAAGGTCTTCGATGGTGTTCGGCACTTGCAGGTGATGCTGACCAATGGTCCAAGACTCACGCGGCGTGAAGGTCCAGCGGGTTTCGTGATTGGACAATGTGCTTGTACCTTCAACCAATCGTCCCGCCCCATCGGCGACGCTGATCACGCGCACGGCGAGGGCGTGATCCATCGGTTCAGGAAAATCCACCGTCAATGCATCACGCGTGGCGGCTTTGGGTGGTTTGATTTTCCAGGTGGCCGGGGATGGCGATTCGCGATCCTGCGCGCCGACGTGGAATGATTTGCGAAAGGGTTCACGTAATGGCAGTCCATTGCTGTCCTGCCAGGTGGCGTCAATTTCCAACGTGTAGCGTTTTCCAGTTTCGAGCGCCGGACCGATTTCTTCCAGCGGTTGCACACCGCGTTTGATGCGGCCTGGGTCAATGAATAAGGTCAGCCGCGTCATCTCCACGTTCCAGAGTTCCTCGTCGAGTTCGAGGAAGGGCAGTTCCACCGGTTTGCCGGTTTCATCGCGGAGATGGATGTGTTCGTAGATGTGACCGCCACGCATCGCTGCGCTGAAATGGACGTAAAACTTGAGCAGGTTTTCCGGCAACACATCGCCGCTGGGATAAATCTGCGCGACGATGGTGGTGGGCTTGAGCTGGCTCGCCGGCAGTTGAAATTGGGAAACAATATCAGGGACGTGATCACTTGTGCTGCCGGGTAACTTCGTCGGACAGAACACCGCGCGATAAGTCACGCCGCGTTCCAGCGGGAACTGTGGTTGGAAGCGAATCAGGTTGTCGGCAACTCGATAGCTTCCAAGCATCGCCGGGGTGTTTTTATCAGCAGCAGAATCGCCCTGACCTACAGAGACGGAAAGAAGCTTCTGCCATTCGTTGACCGGTAAGTTTGTCGCCTGCAACTGGCGGAGCGTTGGTTCACCGATTCCAGCAACCTCAACGATTGTAGGAGTTGAATTGGTATTCCAGCGGAGAGAATAGCGGGAAGTTTCGGCGGCTGACGAAGGAAGAAGAGTTGCAAACAGGACGGCGACGATCAAACCGGGCCGCATACTAAATCCCCTCACCCGTCCTGACGGACACCCTCTCCCCATCGGATGGGGAGAGGGACGGGGTGAGGGGCGTGCAGAGTTATTGGCGCGATTCGACAATGCCAATCCTCACGGAAACGCGAGCGATTCCAGATTCATCGAGTTGCCATCGGCGCGACGCACCACGAGCGCGTATTGCGCGTCGAGTTTGTCGAGTTGATCCACGCCGGTCCAACTGGCAATGGTTTCGTAGCTTTGCCCCTGCTTATCGGCAACCTTGGTGGTGATGCTCTCGGCTTTCTCGATGTTGTCCGTGCTGATCTTCATGATGCCGCGACTGCTGTTGGCCATCAGAATGAAATCCTTGCCGTCTTTTTGATAAACGATCATGTCGAGCGGGCGGTTGCGATTGCCGAGTTCGGCGATGGTCTTGCCTTTGATCTTCGCGCCGGGCTTAAGGTCGCTGATGGGGAATTGCACCAACGGCGTGCAGGTGTAAGCCGCGAGCAAGGACGGTTGATCGCCCACCTTGAACGGAACGAACGTCCTGATGGGCGCGCGTGTCTCGAATTTACCATGAGCGCCGTGATAGATTTCCACGCTCGTGCCACCGGCAACTTTCTCGAACGGAAACGGAATCGCGCGCAACGTGGAGGCGAATTCCTCGCTCGACAATCCGGCGATCAAAATGCGGTCCTGAAAGAATGCGACGTCCGTGATGGATTCCATACGCGGGTTGCTCTGGCGATTGCCCTGACCGATGACCCCATCCACCGGCGCATCCGGCAATTCGCCCCGCGAGAATTTTACTTTGTCGAGCGACACAGCTTCCACTTCACCGGCCTTGACCCGGACGAGAACCGGAACAGCTTCCGGTCCACGGCCGCGCGAGACGGCGAGATAGGCGTTGCGGGAAATGGGATTCACGACCATGTCGTTGATGAGAATCTGATCCGCACCCGTGCCGAGGAGTCCGGCAATCTTTTGGTTGATGCCTTCCACCTTGATGGACTTGGTGTCCTTGGCGGGAGCGGTGTCGCCGGTGGCAATGGCGGTGATGGCCGCGGCTTTGGCATCGGCAACGATGAGAATCCCTTCCGGGCCGAATGCAAGCTGGCTGATGGATTTGAACTCGGGTTTGCCTTCGGTCATGCCCTGC
The DNA here is from genome assembly GCA_964594985.1 of uncultured Bifidobacterium sp. Classification (GTDB taxonomy): domain Bacteria; phylum Verrucomicrobiota; class Verrucomicrobiia; order Limisphaerales; family JADLHS01; genus JADLHS01. Next base: position 205,402 of record CAZQNQ010000005.1, on the reverse strand, counting down.
GTCCAATTGGCGGCTGGCAGCGTGAGGCAGCCGAGGGTGGTGAGCGCAACAACGACTGAACAAGTGATGGTCTTCATTTTGGTGGCCTTTCTTTGGGTCTTTGCACCGGTCGAACTCCGACCGGCCAATAGGTTTCCGGCCCGCGCGGGCTGGGGGTTACGTTATGACGCCTCATTTTTGGCACAATTCAAAAAATATGCTGAACCATTACTCCGGCCCCAAGTTCCTATTGTTGAAAGGACGGAGAGTTTCAGCAGTCACGAGATTCGGGTAAGCCAACGTCTTGCGGAGCAATGGCAGCCGGAATTCAGACAAACTATTTACGGGCCGCCTGATTCTGTTTCCGCCAGTTGTCCAGCCGCTCCTTGATCTTCTTTTCCACGCCTTGCTCGGTGGGTTCGTAGTAACGCTTGTCCGCACCCAGATAATCCTGCGGCACGAAGTGGCCTTCGCCTTCGTGCGGGTATTGGTAACCGACGCCGTGACCGAGGCGTTTCGCGCCCTGATAACTCGCGTCACGCAGATGTTCGGGTACCGCGAGCGTGCGGCCGGATTTCACGTCTTCCAAGGCGGCATCAATCGCTTTGATGGTGCTATTGCTCTTGTTGGCCGTGGCGATGTAAATCGTGGCTTCCGCAATGGGAATGCGCGCCTCGGGCCAGCCAATGAATTCCGCCGCTTGAAAGGCGGCATTCGCCAGCACCAGCGCCATCGGATCAGCCAGACCAACGTCTTCGGCGGCATGAACCACGATGCGGCGCGCGATGAAGCGCGGGTCTTCGCCGGCATGGATCATCTTGGCGAGCCAGTAGAGCGCGGCGTCGGGATCGCTGCCGCGCATGGATTTGATAAAGGCGGAAATGGTGTCGTAATGCGCGTCGCCATCGCCGTCATACACGATGGCTTTCTTCTGGATGCTCTGCTCGGCGGCAGCGAGATCAATGGTGATGACACCGTCCGCACCGGGATTCGTCGTGAGCGCGGCGATTTCGAGGGCGTTCAGACATTTGCGGGCATCGCCATCGGCTACGGTGGCGAGATGGCGGAGGGCGGCTTCGTCCGCGTTGATTTTCAGGTGGCCAAGACCACGCTCTTCGTCACGCACGGCGCGTTGGAGGAGTTGGAATAAATCTTCTTCGGTGAGTGGGTGCAGTTCAAAGATCTGCGAGCGCGAGACGAGCGGTGAGTTGACGAAGAAAAACGGATTGTGCGTCGTCGCGCCGATGAGCCGCACGACGCCGCTTTCCACGTCGGGCAACAGCACGTCTTGCTGCGATTTGTTGAAGCGATGGATCTCGTCAATGAACAGGATGGTGGGCTGGCCGGTGTTTTCGAGGCGGTGCTGGGCGGAAGCGAGCACGCGGCGCATGTCGGCGACATTAGACTCCACGCCGCTAAGCCGCTCGAATTTGCTTTTGGTCCGCTGGGCGATGATCTGGGCGAGCGAGGTTTTGCCGGTGCCAGGCGGGCCGTAGAAGATGAGCGATTGGATGCGGTCAGCCTCGATGGCGCGGCGGAGCAACTGGCCGGGCGCGAGGATGTGTTGCTGCCCGACGTATTCGTCGAGGGTGCGCGGACGCATCCGCGCGGCGAGCGGTTGATGGCGCAAAGATTTTTCAACCCCCGCATCGGTCGGCATAACTTCCGGCGATGCAGTGGATGAAAACAAGTCGTCGTGCGCCACAATTCAAGACTAGCAGCAGGGCACCGGTCGCCCAAAAGAAAAAAGCCCGGCGGGCGTGTGCCGGGCGCGGAACGTCAGTTCCTCCTCTTAATCCTACTCTTAATCTTTTTCTTAATCCTCCCCCTGAAGAGTAAGATTAGAACAGTTCTCAAAATGTTTGGCGGAAACGAATTCCCCTCACCCGGCCTGCGGCCACCCTCTCCCCATCGGATGGGGAGAGGGACGGGGTGAGGGGCCGCCCGTCCGACCAGAGTTTTCGCCATTCTTTTTGCAGTATGCTCTATGATCAAGAAAAACGGGCCGGTTTGCGTGGGGACGCAAACCGGCCCGTCAAAGTGACCCCACCATTGCCGTGTGTAACTACTCCTTTGAACATGTTTCGCAACATGCGGCGCCCGTCGGCGAACGTTCGACTTCCAATCAAGGCCTGTCGGCGGTCCCCACGAATAGACACCAGGATTTCGTATAATTACGGTTCAAGGATTCAGTTACGAATCACGCACAGGGCAGGGTAAATCTGGTTCCTGTCATCACTGGCTTACGGCTTCAAAGAACGGGTGCGACTTTGTTGCCAACCCATTCGCACCATCCATGCCACTACATGCCGCCAACTGTAGTTCAGGACAAGAATTTTCTGGTGACGATCCGGAAATAAATAAGTTGCAGGTTGGAAAAAACGATTCTGCGAGGCGCCGGCGGATCAGAATTGCGGCACCAAACGTTTGATCAGCGGGCGGATGAGCTGCGGAAATTTGGCCTTGGGCATGAATTCATCGGCTCCCGCCGCCAGCGCGATGGCGCGATGTTCGTCCAGACTGAGACGCGAAGCCACAATCACCGCCGGCGGATTTTTGAGAGCTTTGATTTTTTGCAGAAAGGTGGCGCCGTTCATCCCGGCGGGCAACAGGGCTTCAAACAGCAAATGCCAGTCGAACACGATTACTTGGGGAGTGAGTTCTTCGCACCAGACCAAGGCATCCAGACAGGATTCCACCCGGGCCACGATCTGGTGATTCGGCTGGGCCATCAAGAAATCCTTGAGGCTGTTCATGAAGTTGGCATCGGAGTCAGCCAGGATGATACGGACAGGTTGTTCGCCAGTCATCGGAACTGGCGACAACTTTTCCGTTGGGGCGACCCGCTCCATGTTGGTCATGTCGGGAGTGTAGCGGCAATCACCCGGCGAAGGTGAATCAGGAAAAACCTGATTTAGCGGGCGAACATCCCTGAAATGCAAGGCAACGACATGCTCATGTCATCGTCCCGGGGCGGCCCGGTTTTATTCCGGTTGGATCAGACCTTCGCGGAGTGCAAAGCGCACCAGGCTGGCGACATCATAAATATCGAGCCGTTCCATCAACTGCGCGCGATGCGTCTCCACGGTCTTGGCGCTGAGGTTGAGATTGGCGGCGATCTCCTTGGTGGAATTGCCCTCGGCGATCAGTTGCAGGATTTCGCGCTGACGCGGCGTGAGCAATTCGAGGGAATTTTTCCGCGCCGGCGCGGCAGTGCGATTGAGATAACTGTCAATCACGCTGCGCGAAATGGAGGGACTGAGATAAGTCTTACCGGCGAGCACCGCATCAATGGCGAGTTTGAGTTCGGTGATGGCGGAATCCTTCAGCATGTAGCCGCACGCCCCGGCCCGCAACGCGCGCAGCACGTATTCCTCGTTGGCGTGCATGGAAAGAATCAGCGCTTTGACGCCGGGATGATCGCGCGTGATGCGTTCGGCCACGTCAAGACCGTTCAGTTCCTTCATGCCGATATCGAGCAAGACCAGATCGGGCGTCTGCGCCTCGACGATTTCCAGCGCCTGCCGCCCATTGCTGGCTTCCCCGATGACTTCGACCCCGGGCAACTTCTGCACGAGTTCCCCGATGCCGGCGCGAACGAGGGCATGGTCGTCAACGAGCAAGATTCGAAATGTCTTCATTGTTTCACGGTGTTTTCATCCAAGCTCAGCGGGAACCAGACGCGGACTTCCGTGCCGGTGCCAGGTGTGGAAACGATTTCGACGCGCCCGCCCACGAGCGCGGCGCGTTCCTGTTGTCCCAGCAAACCAAGGCTGCCGCCCCGCAAAGCGCGCGCCCGGGCCGCCGCGACCTCGAAGCCCACCCCATCGTCCCGCACCACCAGTGTGAAGCTGTCCCCGTCGCTGTGCAATGCCACGCTGACCTGTTTCGCCTGCGAGTGGCGCGTGATATTGGTGAGCGATTCCTGCGCAATGCGGAAGCAGGCGGTTTCCAGGGCCGGGGCCGGCTTGCTCGTAAAACTGCTGGCGTCAAACGTGACCGGACGCCCCGTGGTGCGCGTGTGTTGGTCGAGCAACCAGCGCAACGCCGGGCGCAAACCGAAGTCATCGAGCATGGGGGGCCGCAGACTGAGCGAGAGATCCCGCACGACGGTCAACAGGTGGTTGACGCATTGAATCGCATCGCCCAGGCGCTTGCTGGTGTTCGCTGTCCCGACCGCCGCGGTGCTTTCCTGTTGTTGCAAACCTTCGAGCAGAATCTTCGTGGCCGTGAGCGTTTGCCCGACTTCATCGTGCAGTTCCCGGGCGAGATGGCGGCGTTCCGTTTCCTGAGTGTCCAGCAGATTGGCGGACAACTGCCGCAGGATCTCGGCGGAACGTTCCAGTTGTTGATCGGCCTGATGCTTCAGGATGGCGATGGCGGCGGTATTGGTGGCGGATTCAATGACGCTCCCGTCATGCGCCGTGGGTTCTCCGGGGCTGTTGCGGTAGATCGCGAATGTCCCGATCACCTGCCGATGCGTGTCCAGAATCGGCGTGGACCAGCAGGCGCGCAGCTCGTGCGCCAGGGCCAGGTCGCGCCCGTCGGCCCAGAGCGGGTCGGTGGCGATGTCGGCCACGATGACACGCTCACGCCGGTAGGCCGCCGTGCCGCAACTGCCTGATTGGGGACCGATGGGTAATTCAACCACGGCCCGATTAAAGGCTTCCGGCAAACTCGGCGCCGCCCCGGGGACCAGCCGATTGCGGCTTTCATCGGTCAACCACACCGAGCAGCGGGCGCCCGGCAATTGCGCCTCCAACGTGAGACAGAGTTCGGTCAGCGTGCGCGACAACGGCGCGCTCCGGGCAATCAGCTCCAAGGCGCGACTCTGGCCGGCGGCCAGTTCATCCGCGAGTTTGCTCGTCGTGATGTCGAGCAGGATGCCGCGTAATTTGACCGGCACGCCGTCCTCCATGGCCACTTTGACAAGATCTCGAATCCACACGCTGCGGCCATCAGCGGCGATCATGCGATACTCGAATTCATAGGCCTGTCCCAGCCGGGTGCGCTCGACGCAGAAATTGATCGCTGCCGCGCGATCCGCCGGGTGCAGATGATCCTGCCAGAACGTATCGCTCGCCGTCCACGCGCTGACGGGATAACCCAGGATGCGCTCGGCCTGCGAACTGACAAAGGTCATCGCCGCCGTTTTGGCGTCGGCCTCCCACACGATGCCATCCACGTTGTTGACGAGTTCGGCATACTGTTGCTGTGAGCGCCGCAAAGATTCCTCCGCCTGCTGGCGCTCGGTGATGTCAGCCGTGACCCCGACCATGCGCACGGGCCCGCCGGTCTCGTCGCGGAACACCACGCCGCAGCCTTCCAACCAGCGGACGGTCTGGTCGGGCCAGACCACGCGGAACACGGCGAGATAATGGTTGGTGTGCTCGACGGCTTCCCGGATGGCGGCGCGCACAATCGCCTGATCGTCCGGATGGATGAACTTTTGGAAATCGGATTCGTTGACCAACCCGTCCACCCCGGGACCAGCAAACAGCGGCAGGAGCCGCGGATCGGACACCACCGCGTTGGTCTGCAGATCCCAATCCCAACTGGCCATGCGGCTCACTTCCAGCGCGAGATGCAGGCGGGCCTCGCTGTTGCGGACGGCGGCTTCGGCCCGGCGTTGCTCGGTCACATCGCGGAAACTCCAGACGCGCCCGACGATGCGCTCGCCCAGGCGTTGCGGCTGGCTGTAGCGTTCGTAACAGCGACCGTCCCTGAATTTCAAGACATCAAACGACTCCTGCTCCGGATGCGCGTAGAGGTGCTTGACCGTGGCCAGGAATTCATCGGGCTCGGCGAGCTGTTCCAGGACGAAGTGCAACTGGCGATCATCGTTGCGCTCGGCCAGCACGGTGTCGGGGATGCGCCAGAGTTCGATGAAGCGGCGATTGTAAACCGTGACCCGGCCCTGCAAATCCACCACCAGCAGCCCTTCCCCGCCGGACTCGATGGTCGCCTGCAACAGAGACAGGGCGTTGGCCTGTTCCGCTTCCAATCTTTTCCGATTGGTGATATCGCGCACGAAGACGGTGGCGATCTGTTGTCCCGTCGCCTGGCCCATGAGCGCCGTGGAAACCTCCCCGGGAAATTTCACGCCGCCTTTGCGAAGGAAAGTCAGTTCCCCGCGGAACGAGCCGGTCTCGTTCCGGATCCGGATCGCCTGTGCCACGCGTTCATCGGTGGAATCCGTGATGCCGCGCAGCCCGAGCTGGCGCAGTCCGATTTCCGGGGCCTGGAACATCTCGCACGCGGCGCGATTGGCCGAAAGGATGTGGCCGCCGGGCGTGACCAGCAGCACGGCATCATTGGCGGTCTCGAACAGCAGGCGGAGTTGCTCCTGGCTTTCCCGCAGATTCATCTCCGCGTATTTGCGTTGGGTGATGTCCACGTTGCCGCCCAGCACACGGTACGGTTGGCCCGCTTCATTGCGAAGTAATTTGCCGCGCGAGTAGATCCAGCGATAGGAATCATCCTTGTGCCGCAGGCGGAATTCCGCCTCGTAGTCCGCCGCGCGGCCTTCGAGATAGGCGGCCACTTTCGCGATGGCGGGCTCGCGATCCTCGGGATGCAGCCGGTCGCGCCACATTTCGTAGCGGCTGTCCAATTCATCCGGCGCGAAACCGAGTTGCGCTTTCCATTCAGGCGAATACTGCACTTCGTTGGTTTCCGGATTCCAATCCCAGAACCCGATCTGCGCCGCACTGGCAGCCAATTCGAGGCGCTCCTGACTCTCGCGGAAGGCGGCTTCCGTTCGTTTGCGTTCGGTGATGTCCTGACAGGTGCCTTCGAGACCAACCTCCTCCTGCTGCTCGTTGAGCGTCACGCGCGCCTGGAGATGCAGCCAGCGCGTCTGTCCATCGCGCCGGAGAATGCGGTAATCGTGGCTCAAGGCTTCGCGCGTGCGGAGCACGGTTTGAATCGCCTCGGCCAATGGAGCGCGATCCTCGGGAGATGCGGCGGCCAGAAACGATTCGTACGTGGCCCCAAATCGCCGCGGGTCGTGCCCGTGGATGCGGAACAATTCCTCCGACCAGGTGATCTGGTTGGCCCGGACATTCCAGTAGAAATTTCCGATCTGCGCGATGGCCTGGGCTTCGCGCAGGCGCTGCTGATGGTCCCGCAACCGGTCGGCGGTTTCCTGCAGGTTTTGCGTTCGTTCGGTGACGCGCGTCTCCAAAGTGCGATTAGCCTCCCGCAAACTTTCCGCCGCCTCGCGGCGCATCCAGGAGGCCGCCATCGTGCATAGACAGACCAACACCGACACCATCAGAAAGGAATCCAACGCGAGCAGGGAATTGTTCAGCGTCGGCGCATCGGCAAACGGCCCGATCCGATGCACCGTGCCCCAGATCGCAAATCCCGCCAGCAGCAACAGGCCGGTGGCGACTCCGCGCGTTCCGAGGCGCAGCGACATCCAGATCATGGGGGGCAGACAGAGAAAAGCCTGCGTTTCCCCGCCAAAAAAATCCGTCGGCCCGGAGAGAAACACATACCCCGACACCAACGCCAGCAAACCCAGCGCTGCCAGCACCTCCAGCGGCCGGGCTTTCATCGGAAAACGATCCGGACGACCCCACGCCAGCAACACCGGCGTGAACACCACGACCCCCACCGCATCGCCCGCCCACCACGTCAGCCAGATGAGGGGAAACTGCGCCCAAGCCGAGTGGCCGATGAAACAGAGCACCGCCCCGCCCACCGAGGCGCTGATCACGCACCCCAACAAGCCGATGGCGATCAGGCGGAACACGCTGGTGACGGTGGCCAACGGATGTTGTTCGCGCCCGAAACGCAACAGCAACCCGACGCTGATCAACGCCGCCAACAACGAGCCGGTGGCCGTGACGATTGAAGGACCGATGGCCGCCCAGAAGCTGGTCGCGGAATCATGCGGCAACAGCCCCCACACGTTGGCGACGAAGGAGCCGAGCCAGATGCCCGGCCACACCCGGAAACCGAACAACAGCAAACCCGCGATGGCGACGCCCGCGGGCGGCCAGACCGCAGTGACCACGCCATCCGCCATCGCGAAGATCAAACCGAGTCGCGCGGTCACGATATAAACCGCCGCCACGCCCAGAATGACACCGATGAGTCTGCCCCCGCTGCGCGGCGCAAGCGGATGGCGCAGGTCGGTGGTGGCGATGGCTTCAGCCATGAATGGTTAACGGTCGAGAATGTTGCGCACGGTCTGCGCGAGTTTTGCCGCCTGAAACGGTTTGCTCAAAAAGTTCACCCCGTCCTGGAGCGGAAAATCCAGGCCCGCAACCTCGCGTGAATAGCCGCTGGTGTAAATCACTTTAAGCTCCGGGTCCTGGGCCACGAGTTGCGCCGCGAGGGCCTTGCCGGTCATCCCGTCCGGCATCACCAGATCCGTGAGCAGCAAGCGGATTTCCTTTTGATGCTCCTTCCACACCTCGATGGCTGTCACACCGGTGGTGGCTTCCACGACGCGATAGCCGAGCCGGGTGAGCACGTTGCGCACAAGCACGCGCAACGATTGTTCATCCTCGACCAGCAGGATGGTTTCGCTCCCGCCTTGCAGATTCCCGGCCTCGGGTTGCTCCACCGCCGCCGCGCTCGTTTCATTCTGGAGCGGTAGATAAAAACGGAAGGTGGTGCCGCGGTCCACCTCGCTGTAAACACTGATCCAGCCGTGATGCTGCTGGATGATGCCGAACACCGTCGCCAGGCCGAGGCCCGTGCCTTTGCCCACATCCTTCGTGGTGAAGAACGGTTCGTAGATCCGGGGCAGAATCTCCGGCGGGATGCCCTTGCCGGTGTCGCTGACCGCGATGCAGGCAAACCGGCCCGCCCGGGCAAATGGACGTTGCGCCGCGGCGAATTCATCGAACTCCGCCACGGAAGTTTCAATGACCAGCCGTCCGCCGGCGGGCATCGCGTCGCGCGAGTTCACGGCGAGGTTCAACAGGATCTGGTCCAGCATGCCGTGGTCCGCGTGAACGGGCAATGGTTGCGGCGCATAGCTGATGTGCATCCCGATGTCCTCCCCCAGAATGCGCTGCAGCATCTTGGTGATGTTGGTCACCACGGCATTGAGATCGAGATCGGCCTTCAGCGCGGCCTGCCGCCGGCTGAACATCAGCAACTGCCGCGTCAGATCTGCCGCCCGGCGGCTGGCTTTTTCAATATCCATTACAGATTCGGTCTGCCCGGCCGTCAGGGGATCACCGTATTTAAGCAGGTCCAACTGCATATGCACGACGGTGAGGATGTTGTTGAGATCGTGGGCCACGCCGCCGGCGAGTTGCCCGATGGCCTCCATCTTCTGCGCCTGCCGGAATTGTTCCTCGAGTTTGCGGGTCTCCGTGATGTCGCGCGAGTTGACGATGATGAAACCCTCCGGGGCTTCCCCGGAAATGCTGCGTCCGACGGATTGCAAGTAACGCCACGTGCCGTCCTGATGGCGGAAACGATATTCGATCGCGACCGGCAATCCCGGGTTGGCCGCCGCCCGCTGGATGGCGGGCCCGATGCGCGGGGCATCTTCTGGATGCAGATATTCAAAGACCTTCCGCCCGAGCATCTCCTCCGGTTGATAGCCGAGCATCCGGACGACCGATGGACTTTGGAAGCGGAGTTCCCCCTGATGATTTATGACCGTGATGAGGTCGGAAGCATTCTCGATCAGCAGGCGGAAATCTTCCTCGCGTTTGCGCAAGGCCTCCTCCGCCTGCTTGCGCTCGGTCAGGTCCACGTCCATGCAGACGTAATGATTGCCGCCGTCGGGCCCGGGAATCGTGAAGATGGTGGACAGACAGACGCCGATCGTGCCGTCCCGCCGCCGGAAATTGTATTCTACCGGACCGATGGGCCGCTTTTTCTCGCCCGCCTGTTTCATGGTGGATTGAAACTCCGCCGCCTCGCCGGGGGTCTGGATCAACTGGTCCAGCGTCTTGCCGACCGCTTCCGCCTGCGTCCAGCCGAAGATTTTTTCCGACGCCGTGTTCCAATACAACACACGGCCCGCCTCGTCATACCACTGCACCGCCACGTTCGGCGTGTTGTCAATGCACGCCCGCAACCGCTCCTCGCTGGACCGCAACGCCGCCTCGTTCTTGCGCCGCTCCCCGATGTCGCGCACCACGGCCACGATGTAATCGCGGTCGAGCCATACCCATTGCATGTTCACCTCGACCGGAAAGGTGGTGCCGTCCTTGCGCCGATGCCGGCTCTCGATCAGCAACGCGCCCGCGGCCCAGAGTTTCTCCTTGTTCTGCCGGAACTTCGCCTGATCCGTCTGCACATCCACATCCGTGAAATTGAGGGACAACAGTTCCCCCCGCGCGTAACCCAGATCAGTGCAGGCCTTCTCGTTGATGTCGAGGAACCGGCCGGTCTCGGGATCAATCACCTCGATGGCGTCGTTCACCCGGTCCACCAGCGTGCGGAACATCTCGAGCGCATCGGCGGCGCGTTTGCGATCCGTGATGTCGCGCACGAGCGAGTGATAAAGGCGCTGCCCGTCCGAATCGAATGTGCCCAGCCGGATCTCCACCGGAAACTCGCTGCCATCCTTGCGCCGCTGCGTCCCCATCAAGGTCCGGGCCTGGCCGGGTTTCAATTGGATCAGCACCTTCTCCAAGGCCACCTGATCCAACTCCTGCTCGATGTCGGTGAACTTCATCGCCAGCAACTCCGCGCGCGGGTAACCGAGGCTGTCACAAGCGCAGCGGTTGACCTCCACAAAATTGCCGTCGGCGTCATGAACGAAGAAGGAGTCCGCCGCCTGCTCGGTCAGGTTACGATAGCGCTCCTCGCTCTTGCGCAACGCTGCCTCCGCTTCCTTGCGTTCCGTGATGTCGCGCGTGATGCCGAGGACTTTCACCACTTTGCCATTAGCATCCCGCTCCGGCTCGGCACGCACATGCACCCAATGGATCTTGCCCCGCACCACCATTCGATGCTCAACGTCGTAGATGGCGCCGTTCAGCGTGGCTTCCCACGCCGCTTGGACAGAGGGACGATCTTCCGGCACGATCAACTCGAATAATTCCTCCATCTGGTGCGCTCCCGGCTCCCAGCCCACCATCGCCGCCCCTTCGGGCGAGGCGGTGATCATCCCGGTCTGTGGGTCCGCCGTCCAGCGCCCCAGCCGCGCAATGGTCTGCGCCCGCTGCAACATTTGTTCGCTCTCACGCAGCGCCACTTCCGCCGCCGCCCGCGAAGCCCGTTCCATTTCGGTGCGCCGGAACAGGAAACGCAACGCCAGATACAGCGACACCGCCGTGACGAAGATATAGCCCAGCCCTTTGTAAGTCTGAAAATGGGAAATACTGCGGCTGTCAGGAAAGAGTCGTTCCACCACCTGATCGGAAGCGAGAATCCAAACCATCCCCACCAACGCATAGATCAAACTGATCCAGCAGGCCGCCCTTTTCGGTTTATCATCCATTGAGTTGCGAGCTTTCGCCATGGCTGTTGATGCTCCCTGAATTTTACGGAAGCACCCCGGCAAAGCAACCATACGCTACCTCCCCGGCCAAAACTTCCACTCGCATCCGCCCCACGCTCTGGACTACGCTGCCCACAGTGCGGGCGACGCCGATGACGCCGCTCCGCCACCAGCATGACCGCCAATTCAACCAGCGTTTCCCGCCTTGCCCTCGCGCGCATCCAAAAACTTTCCCCGCTCCGCCCGCAACTCGGCTTCGTTCTCGGCAGCGGCTTCGGCCATGTCCTGTCCAAGCTGACCGAAGCCGTCCGCATCGCGTATGCGCAACTGCCCGGTTTTCCCACGCCCAACGTCGCCGGTCACGCGGGGGAATTGCTCGTCGGCAAACTGGGCGGCACGCCGGTGATCGTTCTGAACGGTCGCGCCCATTACTACGAAGGCCACGCGATGGAACAAGTGACCCTCGGCGTACGCACGCTGGCCGCGCTCGGCGTGAAAGACCTGCTGCTCACCAACGCCGCCGGTGGCCTCAACCGGAAATTCCGCGCCGGCGATTTCATGCTGCTGACCGACCACATCAATCTGATGGGCGTCAACCCGCTGCGTGGTCCGGCCACCAAAGGACTGCCGCGCTTTGTGGATTTCACCCAAGCCTACGACACGCCGCTCAGTGACTTGTTGACCCAGGCAGCCCGCACGACAAAGGTGAAATTGCAGCGGGGCGTTTACCTCGCCGTCAGCGGGCCGACCTACGAAACCCCGGCGGAAATCCGCGCGTTCGCCCGCCTCGGTGCGGACGCCGTTGGCATGAGCACCGTGCCGGAAACCCTCGTCGCCCGCCAACACGGCTTGCGCGTCGCCGCGTTGTCCTGCATCACCAATCTCGGCGCGGGTATCAGCAAATCACCCCTGTCGCACGAAGAAGTCCTGGAAACCGCGCAACGCGTCAAACCTGCCGCCGCCGCCTTGCTCGAAACTTTTGCGAAGCTTTATGGCTCAGTCCGCTAAAACCCAACTCGTCCGCGCCGCCGCCCGCGCCCGGAAATCCGCCGTCGCGCCCTACTCCAAATTTCTCGTCGGCGCGGCGCTGCTGACCAAGCGCGGCGCGATCATCACCGGCGCAAATGTGGAAAGCGCCAGCTACGGACTGACGTGCTGCGCGGAACGCATCGCCCTGTTCAAGGCGTTGACTGAAGGGAAAAAAGATTTCACCGCCATCGCCGTCGTCACGCGCCTCGCGGGTGGGGCCATGCCTTGTGGCGCCTGCCGGCAATTGCTCGCCGAATACGCGCCCACCGCCACGGTCTATGTGGCCGACAGCGCGGCATTGACGAAGGTCCGCGAATTCAAGGTCAGCGAACTGCTGCCCGGCGCCTTCGACGGCAGTTCGCTGCGCTGAGGGTCAACCCGGTGTGACTGAAACTGGCGCCCCACCCCGGAAGCGCCGGCGTCCCGCCGGCGAGTTCCTGCTGGCATGCCAGGCCAAATGGCCGCTTGAGTATCAGACCAACTTCCCATCCACCAAGCGTTGAATCTTGAGCGGATTGTTCTCCTGCAATTCCTCCGGCAACGTGGCATCAGGGAAGCTTTGATAACTCACCGGTCGCAGGAATCTTTCCGCCGCGCGCGTGCCGACGGACGTCGAGCGACCGTCGGAACACGAAGGGTACGGCCCGCCGTGCGTCATGGCGTGACACACTTCCACGCCGGTCGGGAAGCCATTGAACACCAGTCGTCCGGCTTTCGTCTCTAACACGGCCATCAGGTCCGCATTGGCCAGAAGCTCGTCCGGCAACGCATGAATCGTCGCCGTGAGCTGACCTTCGAGGCGCTTTGCCGCTTCGAGCATCTGCGCGCGGGACGAACATTCCACCACCAGCGTCGCCGGGCCGAACACCTCGGCCATCAGATCGTGATTCGTCAGAAAGGTTTCCGCGCTCGTGACAAACATCGCCGCGCCCGCTTCCGCCGCGCCCGCGCCCGTCGCGACATTCGCCGCATTCCGCACGCCCGCCGCCTGGGAGAATTTCTCCACGCCCGCGCGATACGATGAACACAGATCCTGCGTCAGCATCGTGCCGACCGGGGTTGCCACGATCAGTGCTTGCAGCTTCTGCAAAAATGTTTTCGCACCGGCGCAGGTTTCGACGAACACCAGCCCCGGATTCGTGCAGAACTGCCCGACGCCCAACGTGACCGACGCTTGCAATCCCGTGGCAATTTCCTCCGCCTTCTGGTTCAGCGCGCCCCGTAGCACAAACACCGGATTGATGCTGCCCATCTCGGCGTACACTGGAATCGGCTCCGGCCGCGCCGCCGCGGCATCCATCAACGCACGACCGCCCGCAACCGAGCCGGTGAACCCGACCGCCTTGACCAGCGGATGTTTCACCAGCGCGATGCCGACTTCCCGGCCCGCGCCGTAGATCATCGAGAAGATGCCTTCCGGCGCGCCCGCTTCCCGCGCGGCTTGCAGCACGAGTTGCGCGACAATTTCCGACAGACCGAGATGCCCTTGGTTCGGCTTGATGATGACGGGGCAACCCGCCGCCAGCGCCGCCGCCACGTCGCCACCGGCCACGGAATAGGCGAGGGGAAAATTCGTCGCGCTGAACACCACCACCGGCCCGAGCGGCCGCATCAATGACCGCACGTCCGGCTTCGGCAGCGGCTTGCGATTCGGATCGGCATGATCAATCCGCGCCCCGACACACAACCCGCTCACAAAGGCGTCACCATAGAGCCGCAACTGGAAACACGTCCGCGCCAGTTCGCCCTGCAACCGTCCCGCCGGCAACGCCGTCTCCAAAGTCCCCCGCTCGACAATCGCCGCCGCGGTGGCCTCCAGCAGTTCCGCGATGCGTCGCAGCAACGCCGCCCGCCGCGCCGCCGGCCAGCGGCTGTACTCTGCAAAGGCCTGCCATGCGAGTTGCGCCGCCGCATCTACGTCCGCCGCGGTGGACCAGAAATAATTCGGTTCGAGCGCCGCGCCCGTTGCGGGGTTGATTGGTGCGATCGGTTTGCCGGTCGCCACCGCGCGGCGGTTGCCGATAAAAGAGAGACCTTCGAGTTTCATAGTCAAAATTCCGAAACCACGGATGGACACAGATGAACACGGATTCCGGGCCGCGGATCACCCCAGAATCAATTCGGGTTAATTCGCGCAATTCGTGTCAAAGCTGTGCCGTATCCGGGTCCGTCCGTGTTTATCCGTGGTTAAAATCAAACCTTCGGCAGATTCTTTAGCGCGATCTTCAATGTGTCCAGCGCCTCTTTTCGTTCCGCGCCGGCCATGACGCAACGCGGCGCACGGACGCGTTCATGGCCCATGCCGACTTCCGGCTGCACCAGTTTGATGAGCTGCACAAACTTCGGCACGGTATCCATCCGCAACAGCGGCAGGAACCACTTGCAAAATTCGCTCGCCTTCTTCGTCTCGCCGCGCATCGCGTAGTTGTAGAGCGCCACGGATTCTTTCGGGAACGCATTCACGAGTCCGGCGCTCTGAACGCGTGGTCCACGCTGTAATCGGGTTTGAACGCCCCGGCAAAAGCCGGGCAGCACATCCAGAAGCATTTCGCCGCCACGTTGCGCGTCGCCGACCTCGCCGCCCGCGCCGGGCTGTCCAGCTATCAGTTCGAGCAGCGCATCCGGAAGATTTTTCAACTCACCGGCGGGCAACTCATCCAGAAGCCCCGCATGGAAGCCGCCGTGCAACGCCTGCGCGAGACGAACGACCCCATCGCCGCCATCGCGCTCGACTGCGGCTACTCGGATCAAAGCGCGTTCCTGCGGCAGTTCAGGCAGACCGTGGGTTTGTCGCCGTCGGAATATCGCGCCGCGGGCGGCCAAGGGTTGTAGCGCAGGATGACTATATCAGCCGCGATTCTGGAAGGTCGTCAGCCGGCTAAAACCTTGAGCCGGCTCAGGAAATTTCTTTTCTTCCAGCAGCCGGGCCGTTAGAACGCTGCCATGCACATTTGGTCAACTTGCGCGCACGGTCGTACGCACCGGGCCTGCACATGCTGGCTACTCCGCTGGACCAGCACTGGCAAACTTTCCCACCAACCATGAAACCAACACTCCATCCCATCCCAAGCTGCTCCTCGCGCCGCCTCCACACCGCCATCAGTTGTTTTGTGCTGGCGATCATGCTCCCTTTGGTTCCGAACAAAGCGATTGCCGCCACGGAAGCGGAACAACTGCGCGAAGAATTGCAACAGTTGCGGCAGGATTCCGATCAACGCATCCAGAAGCTCGAAACGAAATTGCAGCATCTCGAGACAACCGGGTCGGCCACCACCGCCGCCACCAATGCGCTGGCGGCCAAGGATTTTGCCGACGCCCAATTCGCCCAGAGCACTGAATCGCGCGCCCAGGCGGAAAAACTGGCCCCCTCCCCGTTCCGCACCCGCGTCGGCCAGGTCCTCGAGAACTTTGTGGACATCACCGGCTATTTCCGGGCCGGTTACGGGCGCGACAACGAAGGCGGACCGCAGGTGGGCTTTCAAGCGCCGGGCGCGTCCGCCAAGTATCGCCTCGGCAACGAAGCCGAGACCTACGGCGAATTGACGATCGGGAAAAACTTCTACGTCGCCGGCCTGTTTGATCCGGAGGAAACCCCGCGCCCGGACGGCACTCCGACCGGCCCCATCGCGCGGGTGCAAACCACCATCTCCATCTACAATCCCTATGAGGATTTGCTGTCCTCCTCCAGCACCACCTTCGGACTACCGGAAATCTGGGCCTCGATCGGAAATGTTTCCGCCGCCCAACCGGGGATGAAATTCTGGGCCGGCAACCGTTACTATCGCCGGCACGACATCCACATCAACGACTTCTTCTTTTACAACATGAGCGGTGCCGGCGGCGGGGTGGAGGATATTGAACTTCCCTTCGGCAAACTCGCCGCCGCCTGGATCGGTGCCGCTTCCGAAAGCGGCATTAGCGATGTGCCCGCACCCGACGCGAGCAACCAGACCGGTTTCAGCAAGGCCAACTGGGATTTGCGCCTCTATGACGTGCAGCTCCCCTTCGGCAAGGGCGAATTCGGCATCGTGTACGCCCAAGCCTCCAGCGGGCGGGACTCCGCTGGAAATTCCGCCTCAGATTCCGCCGGGGTGGCCTTCACGTTCCTGCACACGCGGGAACATTTCCTCTGTGAAGACGGTGTGAACAAATTCTCGCTCCAGTTCGGCACCGGCGCGGCCAAGACGTTCACCTCCGGCTTTGAACAAGTCACCCTGACCAACGGCGTCTTCATCCAACCCGATGCGCGGGATTCCTGGCGCTTCCGCGTCACGGAGAGTTTCATCGCCAACCTGAACGATCATTTTTCCCTGAGCCCAGCGTTGGTTTATCAATTGACCGACAACGGTGATCGCGGGGGACGGATTGATTGGTTCTCCGCCGGCGTCCGGCCGATTGCGCACTTCAATAAATTCTTCAGCCTGGCCTTTGAAGGCGGGGTGGATTGGGTGCGTGACGACGCGGCCAACACCAGCGGCAACCTCTACAAGTTCACCATCGCGCCCCAGCTCTCCCTGGGTGGACGATTCATGAGTCGCCCGGTCCTGCGGGTCTTTGCCACCTACGCCCAGTGGAGCGACGATTTCGTGGGCCGGGTCGGTGGCAATGATTATCTCACCCAAAACGACGGCATGACCTACGGCGTCCAGATGGAAGTCTGGTGGTGACTGTTCCGGCAAAGCGCGATCCAGCGCGCGATGATTGACGGTGTGCTTGTGGCGCAGCTAGTATCTCTGGCGGTCGCATCCGTAGCTCAATTGGATAGAGCTTCTGACTTCGGATCAGAAGGTTGCAGGTTCAAGTCCTGCCGGATGCACCACTTCATTTTCCCGCCTGAGTCCCGCCGCCGCTGTTGTGCAGAATTGGGAATCAGCGGGAAATGAGGGGAAACAATAGGAAATAAAGGGGATTTAGCAGACTTTTACCCACCGAATTGCGATACCACAAAAACGCCGCTTTTCTGCAAATGTGCAGAATGACGTGGGACACTACTCAGATCAATAAAGACGGGGGTTTCATCTCTTTTGTCCCACGTCCAACTACGATTCTGCACATTTTGATTTTACGTGGGACCAAACCAACTATGTGCAGATGTCCCACGTGGCAAATTTTGCTAGGTTGGCTGGTTTTGGAGATTTCTGCCATGCCCTTAACCCGTCGTTAATGCCTCATTCAAGCCGCCTGAAAGCCGTCTTCCCGGGCGCAGCTTCGCCCCGATGGTGAGCGCGCTAGTCAGCTCGTCCGATCCGGCCCGAACCCCCAAGCCGCCATGAATCGCTTCTCCAGATCGCCGCGCAGTTTTGTTCGTTCCCCAGGCACAGCGGCGCTGGGCAGTGCGAGCGACCTTTTAAGCTGCCCTTGCAGGCGTTTGTAATATGAGTTTGGTTTCATCACACGCGGATAATATCAGCGTCGCCACCGCCGCATAGAGACAAGGAAGGACATTTCCAAAAAAACAAAACGCCAGACAGGTTGATCCCATCCGGCGCGCGTAAGAACGGGGATGACTATTCAGGCGCAAGAAATGCAATGAACGCAATGAGCTTGAGCGATTCCGTTTCAGTGTCGTTCACAAAGCCCAACTCACGAATGTAGGGAGCCAAGCTGTTTGCACAGATAAGCTGGTCCTCCCTGTCTGGTTTTGGTCCGGTTTGGTCGCGCAACCAATTGATGAATGGTTTTATCAAGCTGGCCATTTCCCGAGCCTTGGCTTTGCCTAATTGACTCCATTGCACCGACACTCCTTCAGCGTCTTCGCTGGCACACTTGATCCATCCGGCCCGCGCCATCAAATCAATGATGTCCTGGAAGTTCTCAAACTCGAAATCTGCTGCGAATCGTGTCATGCTGCCCTCCGTTGTTGCTCGGCGTGCGGTGCAAACTTCGCGACGATTTCCGTCTCAATCCAGTCCCGGTTAAATTGGTTCATCGGTAGAATGTTCCCAAAATCCACGTAGTAACTTGCCTCAAGATACTCGGCGCAGTCGGTAGCCATCGTGAGATAGGGCGACAAATCCAAATCGGAAAGATGATCCGATCCGTCCCGATCCATCTTCCAGCCGTCGTATTCATCGAAATCCCCGCCCGTTGACAAATCATGTGCCATCATCAGTAGTAGGGCCTTGGCTTTCTCAACCGATAAACCCAGCCGCCGAACGGAAGCTATTTTGTTGCCGTCATCGCTGCGGGCATCGTTCGCCGTGTTCCAATTTTCATAAAGCGCTTTGCCAACGCGCCCACTCCAATCAGTGAAGCCCATTCCCTGATAACTACTGTGGCCTTTGTCCAGGGTTAGAGCACTACTCATCCGGCCCAACAAACCGAGCAATCCCAAGGCGCGTTGCACGGCTTGTTCCATGTTCGGCTGATCATCGCTGAAAAGGTTTTCCCGCTTCAGCAGCTCCAGCTTTTGCTCCGGCATGGGAACCGCCGGCGCCGTCGCGGCCTCAGCGGTGGCAACAGTGAATCCCGCGCCCGCCGAGGCTGGCTCGTAGAAGTAACCCAGCCCGCGCAAGCTCTGATGACAGAATGCGCCGCGCTCCAACGGCGTGCCGATGATGATGTGATCCAGCACTTCAATCTTGACCACGGCACCGGCGCGGATCAAATCGCGCGTCGCTTTGATGTCCGCTTCCGAGGGTGAAGCAACTCCGCTCGGGTGATTATGCGCCACGATGATGGCCGCTGCGGATTTCATCACCGCCAGGCGGAACACTTCCGAGACGTTGATGAGCAGCGTGTCCTTCGTGCCCTGGCTGAGCATTTCAAACCCGAGCAGATTCCGGCACGTGTTCAGCAGGAACACCACCAGACATTCCTTGTCGGCCTTGAACCAGGGCGCGGTTTCCACATGAGCGCGCCAGAAGGTTTCCACGGCGCTATCGTCATTGAAAGCCGCACCGGCCCCGGGACATTCGCGCAAGCGCACCACTTTGAATTCGGCAGGTGATGAATCAGGCGGAGTTGCGGCTTGAGTTGATGCGCTCTTGGCGCTACCGTTGCGGGGCGTTTGGATTTTAGTTTTCATTTGTAGTGAGGACTTTCATTCGGACGTTTCGCTCTGATCGTGTTAGCGCACGTTCAGAGCCTTTTGTTTCGGGTCACTTGGCTTGACGCTCTTGAAGCTCGACCCATCTGAGCATCCGAAGCGTAGTTTCCGCGCCCGGCTCCCGCTGACTATCCGAATCACTCAACCATTGCGATACACTGGCGAGCTTAACGCCGAGGAACTCCGCCAGCTTCGATTTCAAACCAACTGGCTCGCTCGCTTTCTGGAGGCGTTTCTTCAGCAGGGGCCATTGCGCTTTCACATCGCCACTATTTACGGATGCGTGAACAGAGTCAAGCGTTGATTGTTGCGGCGCGAGGTTTTTGCGCCGGTGTTCCAATAACAGCTTTGCCTCAGTCAGCGCCTCGCGCCTCGCATTGATCCTAGCAGCGGATTCGTTTTTAGACCGAAGAGTGGCGCTCGACTTTCCATGTTGTAACAGTTCACCAAAAAAGCTGTTAAACTCGCCATCCGAAACGGTCGCAAACCATTCCTCTAACTCTTCACTAAGCATTTCCAAAGCAGTGAGCCGCCCAGCCGCATCTGGATTAAAATCCAGTTTGCCTGCGGTTTTGCGCATCGCCGCCGCACGTTCAGCTTGCTCATGCTCCCAATGTTTGTGGAGTCCGTCATAAACAACAGAAAAGATGGCATCTTTCCCAAATTGACTAGTCACGTCGGACGGAATACTCCGGGGGAAATGTGGACGTCCAGCCCCAGTGGCAAGCCAGAGCGGATTCAAACCCCAACGATTATTTGCCCGCGCAACTTGCGAATATCTAAGAGGGGTATGTCCATATTCAATTCCAGCCAATTGATTGTGTGTTAATCCCAACTCTGCCGCGAACGCTGATTGAGAAAGGAGAGAGCTTTCCCGGAAGCGTTTGAAGCGAGTGCAAATATCTCGCTCCCGCGCTGTCATTTTCCCGCTCTTTTTAGGCACAGCACATAGTAACAAACAGGCTATTCAAAACAATGGTGTTGACAGTCCCATAAATTTATGGGACTCGTCTGCGCGTGGGTGTAACCGTTTCAAATGTCAAACAAGCCAGGCGGATCGCCGGAATCGGCGCTGCCGCTACCTCGCTTGGCGTCACTCGTCAGCACCTCCGCCTAGTCATCATCGGCGAGCGCGAGTCTGAAACCTTGCTCGCCCGCTACCACGCTTTAACCACCGCAAAACCATCGAAACAAATCTCTCCATGAAATCAAACCCCGCCATTGAATCCCTCCAATCCAACCTCGCCCATCGCGTTGACCGCGTGAATGAGATCACGAGTTTGCAAAACTCGATTGGCTCAACGGGTGATTTGCTCAAACAGCTTGAAGAAACCGCCGACATCACCTCCAAGCCAATCATGGATCAAATCATTCAATTGCAAGCCATGTCCGCAATGTTGCCGCGCCGGATCGCCGCGCTGGAAAAAGCGTTGAATGATTTCGACCAAAAGTTGACGCAGAAGGTTCATGACTGCATTTCACAGGTTATTTCTCCACGTGCGCAGCAGCTTGCCGTCCGCACGCGGGCCAACGTAAAAGCAACCCTTAGATCGTTATACTCTGACTCTGCCGCGTTGGATGCCGCTGTCCACAACAGCGATCAGGTAAGAACTCTTACAGGCATCGCGCCGAGCATCACAAACCCGGAACATCGGGGCGGAATAGTTAACTACGCTCAAAGCTTGCTTGATGTCTGGAATAACCTGGACGCCATCGAAGCCAAACTCGCCTGACATGTCCACCGAGCGCTACTACCTCTTGAACCGCGCGGCGCAAATTGCGCCGGACGGTTGGATTCACATCGTTCCCAAAGGGGAATTGGAGAACACGGCAGCAGGGATTGTTCAGGTGTTGGATGATGTTTCGTTGGATTCCATCCTGAACAACATCGAATCCAAAAAGGCCGAACTCGGCAATCGTTGGCCGGGGCTTTATGCGGGGCGGGAACATTTCATTTACGATAGTGACCAAGACAGTGCTGCACTCGCATGGTTCAAAGATTTTGAGAAACGCGAAGATGGTATTTGGGCGAATGCCGCCGGCCTGACACCTACCGGCAAGGAAGCCATTGCCAATGCAGAATACAAGTTCACCAGCTTCGTTGCCCTGCGCGAGGATGTGCGGCAGCTCGGCGCTAACAAAGCGCGCATCATGCGCATTGATACCATTGGTTTCACCAATCAGGCGAACGGAAAAGACTTGCTGACACCCATGACCAACCGTAGTGCTCAGGCAGCTTCCAGCAAGGCCGATGGCGAAGATGTCTCAAGCATGTCTCCCGAGCGCGCCGCCGCCAAATTTGCGGTGCTCGTCAACCGGACCCAGACAGCACAGGGCTGGGATTTCACTCGCGCATGGAACCATTGCCGAACCACCCACGGTATTTTGTTCAACCGGATGTCAGGCCAAACTGGTGCAAAGCCGAAAATTTCCAACCGGGATGATTCAATGGCCCGATTCAATGCCTTAGTGCAAGAAACCGAAAACTCGCTCGGCTGCACTTACCAAAAAGCGTGGGCCTTGTGCGGAGCGATTTTTCCTGCGCTTTATCAACCGGAAACGCCGCTTAAGAATCGCTCAAAGAGCGAGAAGGAATTGATCGCTGCACACCAGGCAGCCGCACTGACCGAAGCTTACGCACTGGCCAACCGCACGACTTATGCCCGTGCCAGCTTCATGACTTCAGCAAATCATATTGCCTTTCTCAACCGTAGTGATTGTCCGGCTGGCACTCCAACAAATCAATGGTCTGATGCCAACAGGAAAGCCCCCGCCGTCGCTGTTGAGATTGCTGACGTATTATCACGGGAAACAGATCGTGGCCGCTCTCAACTGTTTCGTGGGCCGTGGAATCAATGCATCGTCAACCTCTTCGTTGAAACGGTAAAAGAATACGTGAACCAGGGAATGACGGTTGAGAGCGCGATGGAAACGATTCGGGAAACCGAACCGATTTTGTGGGGCGGTGGTGTTTTGAATTACCCGCTGGAATGACAAGGCCGTTACATATCTCTTCGCTTTCAGGGCGCTTTCACCCTGGATCAGGTCGGCGCACTGAGTGGTGCGTCGCTCTGTGGCTGTCCACCGCACCGCAAGGTCGGGGAGAAAGTCAGGCGGTGGCTAAAACCCACCGCCTGACTGATTTCATTTTTGATGGCCGCACAGCACCTCAAAGCCATCATCACCCCCGCGCTGCTGTTACCCCCCGGCAGCGTGCGGGTTTCTTTCGTCGTCAGTGCGGGGGCAAACGGGGGCAACGTCCTGTTTCTCGTGGAACAATGCCCCCAACCACATCGCCCCAACAAATCACCTTTCGCGCTCCGTTGGTTGATCTTGATGTTGCCTGCATGGCCCTGGGCAAATCCACCAAACAGGTGTTAGAACTCTTTGCCAGTCGCGAACTGCTTTTCGCTTTTGATGTCGCGCTCGGCAGCCGCAGAGAGATTCGCTTGCTCGCTTGTGAACTGGCGCGGCATCAAGGTCAGCCAGTTGAGCGCGTGGCGGATTTTAACGCCGCTGTGAAAATCATTTTCCCGGCTGCGCCCCAAGCCGTCGTTGGCGTCATCGGTAAAATGCCGCTCACAAATGTCGCGAAGCAACTCAGCATCGGCAGCGACCATGCGTTGCGGCTGGCGCGGGACGGATCGTTGCGTTTTGTGAAAGGCGCGCGGTGCCGTCGTGGGCCGAACGGCTCGCCCGAGGTTGAATTTTCAAGCGTAGTGGATTTTTTAAAATCACGCAGGGTAGCATGATTATTTCCACTCTAACCAAATTTGATCCGACCCAATCCGCGACGCGGGCCTTACCGGCCGGGAGAGCGTTAATCTCGGCTTGGTCAGATCACCTGCCACCGTATGCGGCGTCGCGCGGTGGCAGCGCTACTTACCCCATCAGCCCGCACTGAGTTGACTTATGCCGCGACGCCACCCCTCCAAAGCTACCGCTAAGCTGCCGTTGTCTCGCACGTGTGCCAGGCGCGCGAACGCCGGGCCGGTGGAAATCGAGCGGGCTGATCGGTTGCATCGGAAGTTTCACTCCGCAGAGCGGTCGTTGGCGACCGGGCGCGAACTCCGACAGGTGTTTCGCGGATTCTCCTGGTATTGGCGCCGGCGCTGTTATCACTGCGATCCGACGCGGCAAGTGCGGTTCGGCTACTCCACGTTGCTGAATCTTTTCTATCATTGGCGCAAGTCGGGAAGAACGAAGGAATGTCTGTATCGGCGGTGGCGACCCGTAACACCGCGCCGGGTGACACAGGCGTTCCTCCTGGAGTTTGTAAAGTTTTGCACTGTGCTCCGCACGCTCTCGCTACTGGCAGCGTGGAAAGAGTTTGTCGCCAGCCGGAAAACTCTGCCGCCCGTTACCTACAGCACCATCTTGCGGTATTTCAGTTCCGGCCCCTATCGGCGGATGCAGAGGGCATTGCGTTCCGGCAAATCGATCAAGAGTCAGTTAGCCACGGTGCGCCATTCAATCCGGGCGCGGTTTGCCCCCAAGGGAGGACTAACAGCATGACGCTCCAGAATTCGATTTGCGCGTTTGATGCGTCCCGAGGTTGCGCCCGCGTAATCCGCCGCACCCTTGCCCTATCCCAAAGCGTTTTAAAGGGGGTTTCAAACAAGGTTAGCACGTCGCTTTCAACCTTTTTCCCCATCTGACCCATGGCTGAACTGATGACAATCACAATTGTGGATCGCGCCAGTTCCGGTTTGGCAAAATTGCAGGCTGACTTTTCCCCGGCTGCCGCCGCTGCCCATGTCGGGCCGTTTGTGCGGCAAACAGTGCGCAGTCATCTCGCGCGAAATCCGCGCAACGAGAAAGGCTGGCCAAGCACAGGATTTTGGGAAGGCGCTGCGCGGGGCACAGACTGGCAAGCCGATGGCGACACGGTAACAATCAGGATCAACAAGATTGGAGTCCGTCAACGCATCTACGGTGGTGAGATTCGGGCGGTGCGGGCCAAGTTCCTGACCATTCCCATCAGCAGCCAGGCGTATGGTAAAACCGTTGCGGATTTTCCCGGTGCGTTTCTGATTCACACCCCCAAGGGTGCATACATTGCGCAATATGCTGGCGGCAATACGGCCAAAGGGCGGTTCAAGAAACAGCGCGCCACACTCGAATTTCTATTCAAGCTCCAGCGCTCGGTTAAGCAGGAAGGCAATCGGCAACTGGTACCGTCCGAATCCAATCTAACAGCCGTGGCCATCGCCGCTCTTAAAGCCAGGTTCACCAAATCTCAAGGCGCAGAATGAACGACAACATTTACAACATCCTCATCAAGTTCGGCCTCTCTAATGAAAAGGCGACTGAAGCCGTCAAGGAATTGAACAAATTGGAAGAGGCGGGCAAGCGTGCCGGCACCGAGACCGCCAAGGCAGCCGACACCGCGAACGTCAGTCTCAAAGACACAAAAAAAGCCGTTGACTTGTTGAGCGCTCAACTAGGGCCGCTTGGGCAGGTGATGCGCTACATCTTCAATCCGGCAATTCTCGGCGCGGCCGTGCTGGCGAAAGCCGTCGGCGAAGTATGGAAATCGTTCTGGCAATTCCAGGCCGGTATCGTGCAATCCGGCATCAACGCGGCCAAGAGCATTGGTGACATCAAAGGTGCAATGCTCGCACTCGACATTGAGCGCGCCAAGGCCGATGCCAATTTCAAATCGTCGCTTGCCGACTTCGAGCGCCAGAGCAAACGCAAGATTGAGGTCATCAATCTGGAGAAGGATGCCGTGCTGCAACTCTTGGATGCGCGCGAAAAGGTTGATCTTGCGGGGGCGAAGAATCCTGAAGAGGAAAAGACGATCCGCGAGCGTTATGCCAACCTACGGGGACGCACCACCAGCCAGACCACGGAGAAAGAATTCGCCGCCCGTGAGGCTTCCCTCAATCAAATGGAGGCGATGGGGCGGCAGCGGTATCGCGAGGGATATGCGCTCACTGGCATGACACCCGACAAGGTGAAGCTTAACCTCGCTAAACTGCCTGCCGAACTAAAGTCACTTGATGAGCAGATTGCCGAATCGGAGAAATCCGTCGCGGACATGAGTTCGATCACGACAGTTGCCGGAGCATTCCCGTATTGGAACGATCCCGAGAATTACAAAACACAGTTGGGTGCCTATACCTCAGAAAAGGCAAAGCTGGAGAAGTTAAAGCAAACCAAGAAATGGCTTGAGGATCGGCAGACACCGTTGACGCAGGCAGCAACCGCATACGCATCTGGTGAAGATTTGCTCGGCCAAGTCCGCACCGGTCGCGAGGATTTAGCGAATCGCAAAACGGATACGGCTTTTCGTAATCAAACCAATTGGCGCGCTGATGGCATTGCCGCCGGCATGGGGCCGGCAGCCGACATCACAGCACTTGCGTCCTCCGGCGCCGACACGCTCAAGGCGGGTGGCAAAATCTCCGGAGAGCAAGCCGCCGCCATTGCCAAAGCCACGCAGATTTTGGGACTCGTCGGCCAAAGTAATCAGACCATCCTGACCGTCCTGAGCCGGTTCAACGACACGCAGGAAAATTTCAAACGCTCGCTCGACGAAATTAACCGACGGGTAAACAACAGCAATTTGCGACCATGAATCCCGCCGCACCACAATTCACCGCCGCGCAAATCGCCGCCAAGCTCGGCAAGGCGCCGCGTTTGCTCCGCCGCGCTTTGAAAGGCCGCGCTCCATCTGGTGAATGTGTCGTGCGTGGCAATCTCACTGCGCAGTGGAGTTGGGAAGCGTTGCCGTCGGCGCTGCAAAAGGAATTGGCAGACGCCGCAACCAAACGCGGACTTGAGACCGTTGCGGCGCTGTTCAATGAAGTCGAACCGTGGCAACCGGAATTCCCCTGGCGCGACGTGGATAACGAGCAGCAGACCGAAGCGTTAAAACTGCAACGCGCCTTGCTCCCGATTCTCGAACGCCATCGTAGTCCGATCTTGGAAGGCAGCGAACTGGTTGAAATCGGACTGCGCAACTACTCGCGCGAGTTTGGGCGCGAGATTGCAGCCGACCGTTGGCGCTATCTGTTCAACCGCACGCTCGACCGGGATCTCGGCGCGGAACATTTTCACCGCCCGGAATTATTCCTGCCGGGCAATCTCAAACGCGCCACAGTTAGTGCGCCTCGTCAACAACCGGAAATTTCCGATGAGTTGAAACGTCTGCACGCTGTCATTCGGTCTTTCGGCAACCCCGCCGCACCAACGCCCGACGAAAAGGCGTTGCTGTGGCATCGCATCTATGACCATCTGCGACCTGTGATGGAACACCGTCGGGAATTCAAGGCGGCCCGGTTGCGCGTCCTGAAGTTCCTTTGTGCCACCGCGCCGAAACTCGCGAGCACAGACAACGCCCTGCGCGTCGCGCTGGATCGCGCCATTCAGGCTGGACGCGCAACGGACGGCGACGCATCGGCATTTGCGGATGGCCGTTGCGAGCGGCGCGGCGTGCCCGTCTTGCCGCCTTACGATCCCGAGCAAATTAAACTCATCAAATTGGCTGCCGCTGATATGACGGGTGGCCACGTGGTCACTGCGGCGCGCGAGTTAAACGAAGCCGGACGGATAACCGATCCTCGCATCAAGCACACCCTCGACACTGCCAGCAGTAAATCCGATCTGCCCGCGTCCCTGCGCGCCGAGTTCAAGGATGTGGAAGCCTGGCGAATCATTGCCAAGGGCGAACGCTACGCCCGCAAGATGCGCCCGCGCCGCAAGCTCACTTACGACGGTATTTTTTCCATGACGGCCCTGGTCGGGGATGACAAGACGCCCGATCTTTATATCGCGGTGCCGGATGGAAATGGTTGGTGGACGCCCATGCGCCCACAATTGATCCTGATTAGCGACTACCGCAGCGACTTCATCATCGGCCACGGCCTCACGCCCTCACCGCAATACAAGGTCCTCGATTTTTACGGCCCTTTCAAACGCATCTTCAAGCGGTATGGTCTGCCCAAGTTCATCGTCCGGGAAGGCGGCTTGTGGCGCAATAGTCATCTAGCAAACAGCATGGCTGACATCGGAAAGAGCACCAAGGAACGCAACCTGAACCGCTTTTCGCCCGCAGAAATCGAGTATGGCTTGGAGCGTCGGGGCGTCGCCTTCGCTGGTTCTGCCACAGAGATGGAAGAGAAGATTGGCAGCATCGCCATCCAGTTCCGCGAATCATACTGCCCGAACTCCAAGCCAGTTGAAGGTGTCATTCGCTTGATGACTCAACACATGGAGCGCCTGCCTTGTTATTCTGGCCGGCGTGAAATGGACGATTGTCCGCAGAAAACACGCGAGGCTGTCGCCGCCATCAAGGCCCACAAGGCCAGCCCGCACGAAGTCGGCATGTTGGTTTGGGACCAGTGGTGTGAGACGGTTCAAGCGCTGATTGCCAAACACAATTCCACCAAGCAGGAAGGTCGAAAGTTGCGCGATCCGCTCACCGGTGCGCCGCTCTCGCCTGAAGAAGCCTTCGACATTTTCCAAAACCGGACCGATCCGCCCGCCGCATTCGATGCCGAGTGTGAAGTCCTGCTCTCGCACGTTCAACAGGAAGTCACCGTTCGCGCGCCCGATCTGCGCCGCAAACAATTCCCCTGCGGCTTTGTGGAACTCCGCGGCCATACCTATAGCGACGAACAGACCGGCGCTCGCATCGGCGAGAAACTTTTGGCGCATTGGGATCCGGAATTTCCTGAAACCTGCACGTTCACAGACATGAAACTCCGCAATCCTTTCACCGTGTCGCGCTTGGAACCAAACAATGCGCTATTGGCCGATCCACAAATGGCGCTCACCACGGCCCAGGCGCAACGCACCACCAATGTTGCCCGCGCCGAGTATCATGCCACGAAGGCAAAATTCGCGCCCGTCCTGCGCCAGACGTTCGTGTCGCCGCTCGTCAAGGAACTCAACACGCACACCAAGGAGCAAGCGCAAGCGATTCAGGAACGCGAACAGAAGGAAACCCGCCGCCGCACCAAAGCTACGAGCAATGCACGTATGCTTGGGCTGCCGTCCGCTCTGGTGCGTCAGGCCGACGAACAAACCGCCGAGGGTTTGGAAATGATGACTCGCGCCGAGCAGGCGATGATGGAATCGGAACCAACCGAAGCGGCGCCGTCCCCCACAAAGAAAGATTACGTCCTGAAACCATTCCCAACGAAAGGCAAAAAGAAATGAGTTCAACGCGCCAAGTCCAAGCCGGTGAACGTCGCCGCCAGAATGGTTGGGCCTCCGCTGTGGAGTATGACTGTTTGCGCGGCATTGACGGCACCGCCGTTGCGCTCAAGGCCGCGCTGCAAGACAGCCCGGAGAAAAGCGAACTGCTCTATTTCCTCCAAGGATTGTCGCTGCGTGATGGCGGCGTGAAACGCATCGCCAGCGAGTTGGTTGAAATGTTCCCGGAACGCCTTGGCTCGCCAACCATGCACAAGGTTGGATGCAAGCCAGGCAAACGTCTGTTAGCAGATCAATCGGATGCCATCTCTTGCGAATTACTAAACACCGCCGCCGTGCGTGCTATGCACGCATTCTCCTTCTCCGGTCGGTCTGCTGATGAAAAGCAAGATGTCCGAACCGCCGAAGCCTGGATTGAAAAATGCCGCGAACTTGCCGAGGAGGGTTTGTCCGATTTCATCGAAGAACTTTGCTGCAATCCGAAGATCGAAGTCGCGCGGCAATCCGAATCGAAATCTAACTATCAGCGCCGCGCACAGATCGTTCTTGATGAAGCGCGCGTTGCATTGCGCAGCGATTCAAAGTTGGCGAGCGAACGCCCCGAGTTAAAATCCGCCATCGCAGATCGTGACTTATTCCGGTTTGCCGAAGTATCGTATTTCCACGACGTGCTTGGCGCGCTGTTTGAGTATCAGCGTCGCTACGCTGAAAGCATCAGCACCGAATTTGTCGAAACCAGCATCAGCCAAGTTGTCTTTGAGGCATTTGATTATGCGTTGGACACTGGACGCTCGGCACTCATCGAGGGGAATTCCGGTTTCGGCAAAACCACATCGCTCAAGGCACGATGTGAAATGAACCTTGGACGCACCAGGTATCTGCAACTCACAGCAATGATGGACAGAACATCATTCGCGGAATTGCTTTCACAATCGCTAGGCGTGGCGCGTGGAAAAGGATTCAGCCCACAACGCCGTTTGATCCGCTGCCAAGAATACTTGCGCCGATCCAAAATCATGCTGGTGATTGACGAAGGACAATATCTCTGGCCGCAGGGCAAGCGCGTCACGGTTCACCCGGAATTGATCAATTGGATCGGCACCGCTCTTTACAACGAAGGCGTTCCGTTTGTGATTTCAGCCACCAAGCAATTCACACTGCGCCGCCAACATGTCGAACGGCAGACCGATTGGAGCAGCGAACAGTTACGCCGCCGCACGCGCAAGGTGTTCCTGCTCCCTGACGCGCCCACCACGGAGGACTTGCAGGCCGTCGCGCGCAAGCTGCTCAGTGGACTCGGCGAGGCAGCGATTGCGTTTGTCGTCGGCTACGCCATCACGTCGCGTGGTTACTTCCAAACGATCACTGATACCGCCGAAGATGCACAGTTGCTCGCCAAGCGAGCCGGGCGCGAAAAGATAACCGCGAAGGATTTGCAGACTGCCGTTAAGGAATGGCGTGCTCCGTCTGATGCAGCGCTCCAGCGCGTGTTTGACAGCAAGCCAGAGCGCCGCCGTCGTAGCCCCGCGCCCGTGGCGGAAACAAGCGTGAGTGATTCGTCTGAAGGCCAGTTTAATGAGCCGTTAAACCGGCATTCACGCCCGGTTGAAACTGGCTTTAACGCCGTGCGGGAGACTCGCCCGCTCGCCCCGGCACTTACTGGTTAGCCCAATTTCGCCGCGCGCCTTCGCGCGGCACCGACAGCGCGCTTTCCCTGGTCAAAAGTGGGAAGGCTGAGAAAAACCTCAGACGATGAGGGCGCTATTTCCCTGCCCTTCGCATTTTGGAAACCTCCGACTCAAACTGCACATTCGCAGCGCGCCTTTACACGCCGCAAAAGCGAGCTGGCCTGCCCGCGCCGGAGAGAGATGGCACGAACAGGCCAGTCGCAAGCCGCCGGCGCCCCCATCGGCGGCGAGATCATCACCAAGGTTATGGCGGAACCGGAAAACCTCCCGGGCTTCTGAGCTCCCGGGGGCTTTTGGGGGGTTGCGGGTTCGCAACGGGAAACGGCTCTCCTTTTTTTGCGGCTCCAATCATGTGTGATTGTGGCGGCAACCTACGCCGACTCCGTAAACCGACAACTCGGGGCGATGCGGGTCTGAACCCCGGGTCACCCCCGGGGTGGGCAGAACGCAGTAGAATTCGCGAAAAGAAAAACCCTCCGCAAGACCAGCTCGCGGAGGGGCGGAAGAAACTTAAAAGCGATTACGGCTTGTCGTACTCACCGAGCGGACGGATCCAGATGTTACGGAACCGCATCGGATTGCCGTGGTCCTGCAAGGAAATCGGTCCGCGGGAGGATTTCACGCCGTCGTAACTGGTCGTCTCCTTATGTTTGGTCGGGCCCATATATTCCTTTTTATGCTGCACGACGACGCCGTTGAGGATGGATGTCACGCAGGCCTTTTTGATGAGTTTGCCGTCCTTGTCCCATTGCGGTCCTTCAAAGATGATGTCGTAGGTCTGCCATTCCCCGGGTTTCTTGATGGGATTCACCAGCGGCGGGTATTGCCCATACATCGCCCCGGCCTGACCATCGGGGTAGGTCGGGTTCTCATAGCAGTCCAATATCTGCATTTCGTAGATACCGTGCAGGAAGATGCCGCTGTTGCCGCGCCCCTGGCTGTTGCCCTCGACTTTCGCCGGGGTCGCAAACTCGAGGTGCAACTGGAAATCCCCGAACTCGTCCTTCGTCGTGATGTCGCCGGCCTTGGCGGCAACTTCCATGTAACCATTCTCCACCTTCCACGCGGCGGCGGCGCCCTTGTTGTTTTTCCACTTCGAGAGATCCTTGCCGTCAAACAACACCGTGGCATCGGACGGAGCGGGGGCGGTATGGCTGAAGGTTTCGCCCGAAGTCACCACGCGCGGGCGGGGGCGGTTGGGATCATGCACGTGCCACGGCTGCCCGGGAATGATCGGCGTATCCGTGTAGCCGACGGGCGCATCAGCCGCCAGACCCGAGGAGAAAGAAAACACGCCGCCCGCGATCAAAAGCGCAACGGTCAGAAAGGAGGTTTTTTGCATGGTGGCAATTCACCAAAGCACCGCCCAAAAGGCAACTGGCAAAAAGTCCTGTTTATTGACGACGCGCCGGGAAGATCAACCGGATGGTCGTGCCCCGCCCGAGATCGGATTTGATGTCCAGTTCCCCGCCGTGGGTCTCGATGGTGCGCCCGACGATGGCCAAACCCAGCCCCGTGCCCTTGGCCTTGGTCGTGTTCAGCACGGATCGGAACGCCTTGGAACATTGCTCCTCGCTCATCCCCTCGCCCGTGTCCGCGACCTCCACTACCACCACGCCCCCGGTCGCATCTTCATCAGACCGCGTCACCAGGGTCAGCGAGCCACCCTCGGGCATGGCTTCCGCCGCGTTGAGGATCAGATTCAAGAACGCCTGCTCCAGTTGCATCGCGTCGCCCAGCACCTCCGGCAGATCGTCCTGCAACTGGCGCACGAGCTTCACGCCTTGGTTCGCCAGCTTGTGCCGCACCAGCAGACTCAGTTCACCGATGACCGCGTTCAAATCCACCGGCACGAGCTTCGGTTCGGTGGTGCGGGCGAAATCGAGGATACGCTCCACGATCTTGTTCAGGTGCTCGATCTTTTCGCCCATCAATCGCGCGTCCTGGGCGCGGGGATCTTGCGCCGGGAACTTCAAGTCCAGCGAGTGATACAACATCTTCATCACCGTGAGCGGATTGCGGATCTCGTGCGCCACCTCCGCCGCGAGCAGGCCGAGTGCGGACAATTTTTCGTTCTGCCGCATCTGCTCCTCGGCATCCACGAGGCGTTCATACAATCGTGCCTTCTCGATGGCGATGGCCGACAACTCCGCGAACGACGCCAGAATGCGGATCTCCTCGTTGGAAAATTTGTAGGGCGCGGCGGTGTAGATGTTCAGCGCCCCGATGGCTTCGCCCGCGAACATCAACGGCACGCTCAGCAACGACACCAAACCCTCCTGTCGCGCGACCTCCACATTTTGGTAGCCTGACGACGTCTGCACGTTGTCCACCTGCACCGGCTTCTTCCGCCGCACCACGGCACCAAGCAAACTTTCGCTCACACTCAACCGCGGCTTGCGGACATAAATATCCCCCGCCCCGTGACTGGCGCGCAAATCCAGCCACGACCGCGTTTCGTCCAGCATCAGCAGCGAACACATCTTCGCCTGCATCAACTGCGCGGCGTCGCGCGTGATGGTCTGCAACACTTCGTCGAGGTTCAGCGCGGAGTTGATCGTGCGGCTCACGCTGGCGAGCGATTCGAGCAAGCGCGCCTTGAGCCGGAGCTGTTCGTAAAGCCAAGTGTTTTGAATGACGCGCGCCGCCTGCACCGCCAGCGATTCCAGCAATTCCTGGTCGTCCGCCGTGAACGCATCCAGCCGGTCCGAGTCCACGTTCAACACGCCCCGCACTTTGCCGCCCACGTCGAGCGGCACGGCAAGTTCCGACCGCACCTCGGGTCGCAGCATGATGTAACGCTTGTCCTTCGCCACATCGCCGACGCATGCGGGTTTGCCGGTCTGCGCGACCCAGCCGGTCAACCCCTCGCCAACGCGCAGCTTCAAGCCTTCCGCCGCGCCGGGCAGACCTTGCGCCGCCTCGATCTCGAGCAGACCGGTCGTGGGATTGATGAGCACCACCGAGCAACTGGACGCGTCCATGAGCCGCGCCGCTTCGCGCGCGATAATCGCCAACGCGGGTTTCGGTTCGAGCGTGGAGTGGATGACGCTGCCGACCTGATAGAGCAGTTGCAACCGTTCGTAGCGGCGTTGGAGTTCCTTCAATTCGCTCATGACTCAAAGCGGTTCAACGCACACGGTTGATCAACCAGACGGCGATCATGGTGAACGTGATGTTGGGCAACCAGCCCGCCAGCCACGCCGGCATGCTGCCGGAGCTTCCGAGCGCCTGGCTGACTTCCAGCAGCGCAAAATACGCGAAGCAAATGATGATGCTCCCTGCGACCCCGGCGAAAACATTGCGCCGCCCCGAAGCCGCCCCAAACGGCAACGCGATCAACACAACCACCAGGCATTTCCACGGCGCGGCCATCCGGCTGTGCAAGCGCGTGTACAACCAGCTTTCCATCGCCGGTGGCAGATGGGGATGCAACGAGAGGTAGGTGCGGATTTCGTTGACCGGAATTTCCGCGTGATGCCGGCGTTTCAACGACGCACGCTGGCTGATGATGACTTCGCTGCGGATCTCTTCCGGGGTCTCGGTCAGGTCGGGCCGCGGCAACCGCGCCTCCATCAGCGTGGGCACCGGCGCGGCATTGGTGGCCGGGTCACTGCGATACTCGCGCGCGTTGTAAAACACCCAAACGCCGTTTGAGCGGACGGCGGAACTCGCGTAGAACCAGACCGGCGAACCGTCCTTCAATGCCGAGATGATCACCGGGCTTGTCATCGTCATCGTCTCGGTGTTCAACTCCTTGATGGCCCAGTTGCGTCCATCGCGGTTGTTGACGAAGCCCAGATTCGTGACGATGTGCTTGCGGAACCGGGCCTGCCCGGCCTGCGCGCGGCGGGACTTGATCAACTCCGCCCGCTCATCCGCGTCCGGCGCGAGCTTTTCGTTGACGATTAGCAAGGTGACGCTCGCCAGAAATCCCACCACCAGATACGGCAAGGCCAGCCGCCACAAACTCACCCCCGCGGCCCGGATCGCCGTAATCTCGTTGTTCCGCGCGTGCTGGGTCAGCGCATACAGCAGCGCCAGCAACAACGCGATCGGCAGCACGATGGCCAGCAGTTGCGGCGATTTCACCGCGTAATACTCCAGCACGTCGCCCACGCCCAGGCCGGCTTCCTTGAATTCCCCGATGTTGCCGAACAGATCGGACGAGATCCAAAAGATGAGGAAGCCGCCGAGGCAATACGCAAACGGCATCAGCAACTCCCGCAACAGGTATCGGTCCAACAGACGCATCCGCGTCAGGCTAATCGTTGCCCGCCATCACCAGCAAGCTTGTGAAAATGAAAGTAGTGTCCTCATTTGAAAGCGGAGCGCGGGCTTCAGCCCGCTTCACGGTGCTTTTGCCGGGCGGCGCGAAAGCGGCCTAAAGGCCGCGCTCCGTAAATTAGGACCCAGCCAAAATGAAAAGGGCGGCCTGAAACGACTCTTGAAATGAGCGGTAAAAAAATCCCCTCACCCGGCCTGGCGGCCACCCTCTCCCCATCCGATGGGGAGAGGGACGGGGTGAGGGGCACGCGAATCTTAAATCGTCCGCACGCAGCAAAATGCTTTACGCCGGCGTCAACTGGCCTTTGACAATCGCCTCGTAACCTTGCGATTCGAGTTCCAGCGCGAGTTCCTTGCCACCGGATTTCACGATGCGCCCATCCGCCATGACGTGAACATGATCGGGGATGATGTAGTTGAGCAGGCGTTGATAGTGCGTGATGACGAGTTGCGCGGCATCCAGGCGATGCAGCTTGTTCACGCCACTGGCAACGACCTTCAACGCATCAATATCCAGACCGGAATCCGTTTCGTCGAGGATCGCGAGCTTGGGTTCGAGCACGGCCATCTGGAAAATCTCCGCGCGCTTCTTTTCCCCGCCGGAGAAACCTTCATTGACCGAACGCTTGAGCAGATCGTCCTTGAGTTCGAGCAACTTCATCTTCTCTCGCACGAGCGTGAGAAATTCCATCGCGTCCAGCTCCGGTTGACCTTTGTGCTTCCGGAGTTCGTTCAGCGCGGCCTTGAGGAAATAGGTGCTGTTCACGCCGGGGATCTCGACCGGATATTGGAAGGCGAGGAACACCCCTTCGCGGGCGCGTTCTTCGGGAGCGAGTTCCAGCAGGTCTTTGCCGAGATAATTCACCGTGCCTTCGGTCACATCGTAACCGTCGCGCCCGGCGAGAATCGCCGCGAGCGTGCTCTTGCCGCTGCCGTTCAGGCCCATCAACGCGTGGACTTCGCCCGGATAAATCGTCAGGCTGAAGCCCTTCAGGATTTGTTTGCTCTCCACACCGGCGTGGAGGTTTTTGATTTCGAGAATAGGTTGCTTGCTCATGTTCTAAATTATTTCAACCACGGATAAACACTGATGGACACGGATTCAGAAAGAACTTCTACGCGAATTTCGCCAGTTAGCGCCAAACCGGTTTTCATCCGTGTTTATCAGTGTCCATCCGTGGTTAGTTATCAGCCAACGCTGCCTTCGAGGCTCACACCCAGCAGCTTCTGCGCTTCGACCGCGAACTCCATCGGCAGTTCCTTGAACACTTCTTTGCAGAAGCCGTTCACGATCATGTTCACCGCGTCCTGGGTTTCGATGCCGCGTTGGTTGCAATAAAAAATCTGGTCTTCACCGATCTTCGAGGTCGAGGCTTCATGCTCGACGCTGGAAGAAGTGTTCTTCACTTCGATATACGGAAACGTATGCGCCCCGCACTTTGCGCCGATCAACATCGAGTCGCACTGCGAGAAATTCCGCGAGTTCGTCGCGCTCTTGCGGATCTCCACCAGACCGCGATAGCTGTTCTGCCCGCGGCCCGCCGAGATGCCCTTCGACACAATCGTGCTGCTCGTGTTCTTGCCGATGTGAATCATCTTTGTCCCCGTATCGGCCTGCTGCATGTTGTTCACGACCGCCACGGAATAAAACTCACCCTTCGAGCCATCACCGAGCAAAATGCAACTCGGATACTTCCACGTGATGGCTGAGCCGGTTTCCACCTGCGTCCACGTGATGCGGGAATTCTTGCCTTTGCAAAGGCCACGCTTGGTCACGAAGTTGTAGATGCCGCCAACGCCGTTCTCGTCACCGGGGTACCAGTTCTGCACCGTGCTGTATTTGATCTCGGCATTATCCAGCGCCACGAGTTCCACCACAGCGGCGTGCAATTGATTTTCATCCCGCATCGGCGCGGTGCAACCTTCGAGATAACTCACGCTCGCGCCTTCATCGGCGACGATGAGCGTGCGCTCGAACTGGCCGGATTTCGCCGCGTTGATGCGGAAATACGTCGAAAGCTCCATCGGGCAACGCACGCCTTTCGGGATGTAGCAGAACGAGCCGTCGGTGAACACCGCGCTGTTGAGCGTGGCGTAATAATTGTCCGTGTAAGGAACAACTGACCCGAGATATTTCTTCACGAGTTCGGGATGATCCTGCACCGCTTCGCTGAAGGAGCAGAAAATGATTCCCTTCTCC
This sequence comes from uncultured Bifidobacterium sp., assembly GCA_964594985.1. Lineage (GTDB taxonomy): Bacteria > Verrucomicrobiota > Verrucomicrobiia > Limisphaerales > JADLHS01 > JADLHS01. The sequence continues at coordinate 168,581 of CAZQNQ010000005.1, read as the reverse complement.
ATCAGTTGCGCGCGATACGTCGTGCCGACACTCACGCTATCAAACACCGCGTCCACCGCCACGCCAGCCAGCCGCCCGCGTTCGCGCAACGGGATGCCAAGCTTTTCGTAAGTTTCCAATAGCTTCGGATCAACCTCCTCGAGACTCTTCGGCCCGTCGGTCTTTTGCTTCGGCGCGGAATAGTAGGTGATGTCCTGAAAATCAATCTTCGGATACTTCACGAATTGCCACGTCGGTTCGGGCATTGTCAGCCAGTGGCGGAACGCCTTGAGCCGCCAGTCGGTCAACCATTGCGGCTCCTTCTTCTTGGTGGAGATCAGCCGGATGATGTCCTCGTTCAGCCCGGGCGGAGCGGACTCCGATTCCACGTCGGTGACGAAACCGTACTTGTATTCCTGTTTGACCAGGCTCTCGATTGTCTCGGTCGCTGTGCTCATGAGAAATTATTTCTGCTTCCGCGCGCACTCGGCACACAGCCCGTGCGCGGCGATGTCGTAATGGTCCACCTGAAAACCTTTGGGCTTGGGCATCAAACCGCTGTCCGTCGGCATCGGCACATCAAACACCTCACCGCACGTATCGCAGTGATAGTGGCAATGCTCTTCCATGTTCGGGCAAAACCGCGCCGCCCCACGCTCCAATTGCACCTGCCGCGCCAGCCCGCATTCCACCAGCGCATCCAGGCAGTTATACACGGTGGCGTGCGAAATCTCCGGCATCGCCTTCTTGGCGCGGCTGTAAAGTTCTTCCGCCGTCGGATGATCGCGCTTGGCCAGCAATACGTCGTACACACAGCGCCGTTGCGCCGTGAAGCGAAAGCCGCTCGTGGCGAGCCGCTCGCTCAGGTCGGGAGTGCTGGTCTGGGAGTCCGCCGGTTTCATCCGAAGAAACAGTCTAGCCGGACGGTGGGGCGAGTCAATGTTTAGAATTATTCTAAATAGGCACCCTACATGTTTTCGACGTTGAACATTCTGGCGACGCCCCGCACCATGCAGTTGAACTAAAACAAGAAGCATCAATAAAGCGGTTGATTATGAAGACTCCAGCACTTCCCTCCACCACTCTGCAACCCCGCAAATACACCGGCCCTTCGTTGGCCGAAGTCCTGGCGCAACGGAAGCAATTCCTCAATCCCGGCATTTTCCTCTACTACAAAGAACCCATCATGCTGGTCGAGGGCCAGATGCAATACGTCTGGGACGAACAAGGCAAGCGCTACCTCGACGGCCTCGGCGGCATCGTCACGGTAAGCGTCGGTCACTGTCATCCCCACGTCATCGCGGCGGGTAACAAGCAGAGCGAAATCTACCAACACTCAACCACGATTTATCTGCACCCGAATGTCGGCGCGTATGCCGAGAAACTCGCCTCCAAAATGCCCGGCGATCTCAAGGTCTGTTACTTCGTCAACTCCGGCTCGGAGGCGAATGATCTCGCGTTGCTGATGGCCCGCGCTTACACGGGCAATTACGACGTTATCGCGCTGCGCAATGCCTATCACGGCGGCAACGCCTCCGGCATGGCGGTCACCGCGCACAGCACTTGGAAATATAACGTCCCACACAGCTTCGGCGTGCATCACGCCATTGCGCCTTATCCGTATCGCGGCCCGTATGGCTACGAGGACGCGGATGCCGGTCGCAAATACGCCGACGATGTGAAGTCGCTGATTGATTACGCCACACCCGGCAAGGTCGCGGCGTTTATCGCAGAATCCATTCAAGGCGTCGGCGGCTTTGTCGAGTTCCCGCAAGGTTATCTCAAGCAAACCTACGAACACGTCCGCGCTGCCGGCGGCGTATGCATCGCGGACGAAGTGCAGACCGGCTTTGGCCGCACCGGAACGCATTTCTGGGGTTTCGAGACGCAGGGCGTGATTCCCGACATCGTCACGATGGCGAAGGGTATTGGCAATGGTTGTCCGCTCGCCGCCGTCGTCACCACGCCGAAAATCGCGCAAGCACTCACCGGCAAAGTTCATTTCAACACCTTTGGCGGCAACCCGGTCGTCAGCGCGATGGGCAAAGCCGTCCTCGAAGTCATCGAGAAGGAAAACCTCCAGGAGAATTCGCTCAAGCTGGGCGCTCGCATCAAGGACGGCCTCGAAAAGCTAAAGGGCAAATACAAGCTCATCGGCGACGTGCGCGGCAAAGGCTTGATGCTTGGGGTCGAAGTCGTGAAAGACCGCACCACCAAAGAACCCGGCAAAGCCGAATGCGCCGCCGTCCACGAGGCCGCGCGCGAAATGGGCCTGCTGCTCGGCAAAGGCGGGTTGTGGGGCCAGACCATTCGTTTCGCCCCGCCGATGTGCATCACCGCCGCCGATGCGGATTTCATCGTGGAAGTGTTTGACGCGGCGTTCGCCAAGATTTCAGGCTGACACAGCGTTTCGGGAAAAACTTTGGACTGCGGCGGAAAAAGAAGTAATAGCTAGATCCGTCATGACCAAGACATCCATCAGTTGCAGGCAGCGTATCCTATGGGTATCGCTGGCCTGCCTGCCGTTGTTTGTTTCGGGATGCTCCTCGGTCATTTCGCGGTCAATCGGCTACGCCGCCACCCCGCCGACCCCGCTGTATTTTGGCGGGGTGCGGACCGACTGGATGGTGCTCACCGAATCAGACATCTGGCAACCGCAGGTTTATGGCGTCATTGACCTGCCCTTTTCGTTGGTCGGAGACGTCATCCTGCTGCCGTATGACATCTACACCGACTGCCGTCACACCGAAGACATCCCGCCAGAGTCGGAATAAAACATCAGCAGAATCTGCAAAGCGGTTGTACCCGTGATTTACCGCCCGTGAAATTGGCCTGCTATTCGGCAAAGGCGGTTTGGCGGGGCTAACCGTGAAGTTGGAACGGATTAAGTAGTTGATAGCCGGAGTTTGGAAAACCCCCGCGCCAACTATCCAGAGTCGCGTGTGTCAACAGGTCTTTGAACTCTCAGGATTCCGGAATCCGCGACTAATCCACCGCACCAGTTCAACACCAGCCACTCCGGTAATCATCACGCCCAACAGAGGGACCAGCCATGCCGTTACCCAAAATAGCGGCTTCAAAAACCACCTGGCTTTTTGAAGCTTTTGCAAGTCATAGAACAGCGCAAAGTCCTCGTCGGTTACCAATCCAGTAAATTCTCCTGAAGGCTTGAATTTTTTGACCATTCCAAGAGCAAAATGCTTCTCCATTCCCTCAAAAGTCTGAATTTCGTTGATCCAGAAAACAGTCCCCTGAACAGCACCTTTGAGATTTTCTAAATTCAAACCAACCATTCCTCGAAAGTCCCACATTGGAGTATTTATGCGGCTATATCTCTGGAAGCTGTGGTCCATACCTGAAAGAGATCGCGCTGCCTCGGCGTTCTCAATGGCTCTAGCAATGGCCTCTTTCACCTGCGGTGAGAATCCGTTTTCCAAGATTGTCTCACAGCCTTTAAGCTCTGCCGGAGAAAGTTTTCTTTCCTTGCCGTTGATCAAATAAATTCCTGTATCAAGTGACTTCTGAATCAGAAGTCGCCGATCCTTTGGCAGGTCTGACAATGCGCGAAGGCTATCAACCCCACCAAGCCACCTGTCCACCCGCTCCATCGTTTTTTCGTCTGGTCGCACCACATCGAAGTTCTCGTTCCGAACCCAAAATATGATCAACCCAGTCCATGCGACGACGATCACGCAAAAAATTCGGGCTAGTCCTCTGTAGAGAGGCGCGTTGAAAGGTTTAATCATGATGTTCATGTTACGCAGTCGGCTAAATTTTGGAAGGTTCTTGATTGCTGCTGACTGTTCCGCCGCAGGAGAAAATTGATTAACAACCTCCCTCACCCCGGCCCTCTCCCCACGGAGAGGGAGGCGAGATTGTCAGGTCTCTGATGGCTCGACCGCGTCTGTTCCAATATCAGCGCGCGAATTTCCAAAGAAGCGGCGAATGGTTCACCTTCTCCCCGGGGGAGAAGGCCGGGATGAGGGCGAGCGGTTCAACAAATTTCTCCGGTCTCGGATTCGCGTTGAATTGAACCAGAAAACACAGCCTTTGCAAAACCCCGACGGCTGGTTATCTTGCGGCCATGAGTACAGTTCAAGAAATTGAAGCTGCCATTCCTCGCTTGTCCCGCGCGCAAGTCGAGGAACTCCGCGCGTGGATTGATGACTTTCTCGAAGATCAGCTTGAACTGAAGGACGAAGTGAAAGCCAAGCTCGATCAATCCCGCAGCGAAATCGCCGCCGGGAATTACACGACGCGCCAGCCCAAGTGAGTCGTGGCCGCCGCGCTCCAAATCTGGTCGCCCACCTTTTCCCGCGCCTTCGACGATCTTCTGCCTGCCATCCGCGAAACCGTGCAACGCAAAGTGGATGAAATGGGCACGCGCCTGGAATCCTTTCCGCACAAACAATTGCAAGGCCGGGCGGAGTGCAAACTGCGGGTCGGCGATTACCGGGTGCTTTACGAGTTTGATGTAACGCAGGGCCGCATCTATCTGCACTACGTCGGCAACCGCCGGGAAATTTACAAGCGGAGTTGAGTTGGTGGCGGGTTGGCTTCGGGATTCAGGTTCGACGCGGCGTTTGCCTAGATTTCAACCTGATGCTTGACGGTTAAATCCCCAGTGTTAGGCTCACCCCGTGAGTTTGAACAGCAGCAAGCAACAAGTGAAAGCGACCTACCAAGGTTCGTTTAGCTTTTACTTTTATTGGTTTAGCCCGGGCTTGCTGCGATAGAATTCTGAAACCAACAAATCGCCGCAGGTCGCTACGCCACCTGCGGTTTTTTTGTGGCGTGCTCCGGCGGCTAACTTAGAAAGCAAAACATGATCATTGTTCTCAAACCCGGCATCTCCAAGAAGGACGAAAGCGCCGTCTTGCAGGAAATCCGCAAACTCGGCTACACGCCGCACGTCATGCGCGGCGTCGCCCGCACCGTCATCGGCGCGATCGGCGACGAACTCTCCCACGCCAACCTGAACGCCCTCGGCGCGCAGTTCCCCAAGGCGGTCGAGAGCGTGATGCCGATCCAGAAACGCTACAAACTCGTCAGTCGCGAGGCGCACCCCACGAACTCCACCGTCCGGGTTGGTAAGCAGGTCATCGGTGGCAAGAAGCTTCAGATCATGGCCGGGCCGTGCTCCGTGGAGAGCGAAACCCAGTTGCTCAAGACCGCTGAAGCCGTGAAGAAAGCCGGCGCAACCATCCTGCGCGGCGGGGCATTCAAGCCCCGCACCTCACCGTACGAGTTCCAAGGCTTGGGTGAGAAGGGATTAAAGCTGCTCGCCAAGGCGCGCAAAGAAACCGGCTTGGCCGTCATCACCGAGTTGTTGTCTGAGAACCACGCCGAGATGGTCGCCGAGTATGCAGACATCCTGCAGATCGGGGCGCGCAATGCGCAGAATTTCCAGTTGCTCATCGCCGCCGCCAAAACCGGCAAGCCGGTGCTGCTCAAGCGCGGGCTTTCGATGAAGATCGAGGAATGGTTGCTGGCCGGCGAATACGTGCTCGCCAACGAGAATCCGAACCTGATGTTCTGCGAGCGCGGCATCCGCACCTTCGAGACTTACACCCGCAACACGCTCGATCTCTCGACGATCCCGATCATCAAGCACGAGTCGCATTGCCCCATCGTCATTGATCCAAGCCAGGGGGTGGGCCGTTCGGATCTGGTCGCCGCCATGTGCAAAGGCGCGGTGGCGATGGGCGCGGATGCGTTGCTCATCGAGGTGCATCCGAATCCCGCCGAGGCGTGGAGCGATGGCGCGCAGCAGGTGACGCTCGACGGCTTCGCGAAGCTGATGAAGGAATTGAAGCCCTTCATCGCGGCGGCTGGTCGGGCGTAAACGCCACCATGCCCAGATATGGGTATTGCGGTTGAATGAGACTGCGTGCGATAAAGTCTCATTCAACTCATGGCCGCCGGATTCCCAGTTCACATCGGAGCGCTCGCGCTGATTGCGTTGTCATCGGTGGCGCGCACTTTCGCCGCACCGCCACGCGTCGAATACAATCGCGACGTCCGCCCCATCCTGTCGGAGAATTGCTTTTCCTGTCATGGGGCGGACTCCGCGTCGCGCAAAGCGAAGTTGCGAATGGATTCCTTCGCCGATGCCACCGCGAAACGCGAGGGTGGTTCGCCCGCAATCGTTCCGGGCAAACCCAAGGAAAGCGAAGCCATCCGACGCATCTTCGTCGCCGACGACGATCTGATGCCGCCGGAGAAGTCGCACAAGGTGCTCACGGCGACGCAGAAGGATCTGCTGAAGCGCTGGGTCGCGCAGGGCGCAGAATATCAGCCGCACTGGGCGTTCATCGCTCCAACCCGCCCTACTCTGCCCAAGGTCAAAAACTCCAGATGGGTTCGTAATCCGATTGACCAGTTCATCCTCGCCCGGCTGGAACAGGAAAAACTCAAACCCGCGCCGGAAGCGGATCGTCGCACATTGGCGCGGCGCGTGAGCTTGGATTTAACCGGCCTGCCACCGACGCCGGAAGTCGTGGAAGCCTTCGTTGCCGACATCGCCCCCGACGCTTACGAAAAACTCGTGGACCGCCTGCTCACCTCGCCGCAATGGGGCGAGCATCGCGCGCGCTACTGGCTGGACGCGGCCCGCTACGCGGACACCCACGGGATTCACTTCGACAATTATCGCGAAATGTGGACGTATCGCGACTGGGCCATCAATGCATTCAACCGGAACCAACGCTTCGATGAGTTCACGATCGAAAATCTCGCGGGCGACCTGTTGCCCAAAGCCACGCTCGAACAGAAAACCGGCAGCGGCTTCAATCGCTGCAACATCACCACAAGTGAAGGCGGCGCAATTGACGAGGAGTATCTGGTGCTTTACGCGCGCGACCGCACCGACACGACCGCGCAAGTCTGGATGGGCCTGACCGCCGGTTGCGCCGTCTGTCACGACCACAAATACGATCCGCTGTCGCAAAAGGAATTTTACCAACTCGCGGCGTTCTTCAACAACACCACCCAAAAGGCGATGGACGGCAATGTGAAGGACACGCCGCCCATGGTTGTTGTTGCACGACCGGAGGAACAAGCACGTTGGGATGAGTTGCAGCCGCAGCTCAAAATCGCCGGGCAACGCGTGGAAGATCGCAAGAAAGAAGCCCGCCCGGAATTTGAATCCTGGCGCACCAACACCAACATCCCCGCATTGGAGCAACCATTGCCGGCTACGATTCCCACCTTGCATCTGACTCTCACCGAAGGCGCGGGTGAGTCGGTCACCGCCAACATTGGCAGTGGTTCCCGTCCGCTCAACATCGGGACCAACACTGCCTGGGTGGACGGAGCCATCGCCGCCAAGGCGTGGACGGTTTCCACCAACACCACGCTGGAACTGGCCGGGGTCGGCGACTTCGAGCGCACCAACAAGTTCAGTTACGCGGCGTGGGTCAAGGTTGGCGCGGACAAGACCGGCTCGATCATCGCGCGCATGAAGGATGGCGACAGCTATGCCGGCTGGGACTTGTGGGTCCAAGATAACAAGCCCGCCGCGCATATCGTCCACAAGTGGCCGGAGAACGCGTTGAAGATAATCGGAAAGAAGGAATTACCCAAGGACCGGTGGTTTCACCTTTGCGTCACTTATGACGGTTCTTCCAAAGCCAGCGGTTTGAAGCTCTATCTGAACGGAGAGTTACAGGAAACGACGAAGGACAAGAATTCACTCAAGGCCAGCATCCACACGGAGGCGGCGTTGACCATCGGCCAGCGCACGGGCGGCGCGCGTGTGGACGGCGCGGGCATCCAGGATGTGCGCGTCTATGAACAGGAATTGACCAAAGCAGACATCGCCGCGCTCGCGGAAGTTCCGCGCCTGAATTATCTGGTAATCAAGCCCGCCGAAGCGCGCACCAAAGAGGAAACCGACGAAGCGTTCTCCATCTGGTTGAAACGACTGGATCAACCCTTCCAGGATTTCACCGCCACGCATAAGAAATTGAAAGAGGAGTCCGAAGGCATCCGCTTGCGCGGCACGGTGGCGCATGTGATGAACGAACGCGAATCGCCCGCCGAAGCCTATCTGCTGTTCCGCGGTGAATACGACAAACGTCGCGACAAACTCACGCCCGCCACGCCCGCGGTGTTTCCGGCAATGCCTGCCGAGCTGCCGCGCAATCGCCTTGGCTTCGCGCAATGGCTCGTGCGCCCCGAACATCCGCTGACCGCGCGCGTCACGGTGAATCGTTTCTGGCAGGAACTCTTCGGCACGGGCCTCGTCCGCACCGCCGGCGATTTTGGCATCGCGGGCGAAATGCCCTCCCATCCTGAATTGCTCGACTGGCTCGCGGTCGAGTTTCGGGATGGTGGATGGGACGTGAAACAGTTTTACCGACTGCTTGTCACCTCGGCCACCTACCGGCAATCAGCAGTCACCACTTCGGCCAAGCTCGCGAAAGACCCGCAAAATCGCCTGCTCGCGCGCGGCCCGCGCTTTCGCATGGACGCCGAGATGGTGCGGGATTACGCGCTGGCTTCGAGCGGACTGCTCGTTCCCAAGATCGGCGGGCCGAGTGTGAAACCGTATCAACCGGATGGTGTCTGGGAAGCCGTCGCCATGCCCGAGAGCGACACCAAATCATATAAGCGCGACACCGGCGAGAATCTTTATCGCCGGAGTCTCTACACGTTCTGGAAGCGCGCCGCGCCACCGGCTGCGATGGACATCTTGAACGCGCCCAGTCGCGAAACCTGCACGGTCCGGCGCGAGCGCACCTCCACGCCGTTGCAGGCATTGGTGACGCTGAACGATCCGCAATTCGTCGAGGCCGCCCGCAATCTCGCTGAACGCACGCTGAAAGATGGTGGCGCGCAAGACGAACAACGGCTTGATTTCATGGCCGAACGATTGATTGCGCGCCCACTCAAATCCAAGGAACGAAAAATCGTCGCGTCCGGGCTGAAAGATTTGCTCACGCACTATCAAGCCGAACCGAAACAGGCCGAGGCTTTGCTCAAAGTTGGCGAATCCAAACCCGACGCCTCGCTCGATCAACCGACCCTCGCCGCTTACACGATGGTGGCGAACCAACTCATGAACCTTGACGAGGTGCTCAACAAATGAATCCGTTTCCTGACTTCAACCCGCACCCGATCTTCGAGGACTACGTCCGCGCGGAAACGCGCCGGCAGTTCCTGCGCCGTGGCGCGAACTTTCTCGGCACGGCGGCGTTGGCCGCCCTCGCGCCAAACCTGCTTTTCGCCGGCGAGAAAAAAACTTCCGCCGCCCACACCGCGATGAAAGCCATCGGGCCACACTTCCCACCGAAGGCGAAACGCGTCATCTATCTGCACATGGTCGGCGGGCCATCGCAGATGGATCTGTTCGATTACAAGCCGGTGATGAACGACTGGTTCGACAAGGAACTGCCCGACACCATCCGCATGGGCCAACGCATCACCACGATGACCAGCGGGCAGAAGCGTTTCCCCGTCGCGCCGTCGAAATACAAGTTCGCGCAACAGGGCAAGAGCGGCATGTGGGTGAGCGAGCTTTTGCCGTGGACGGCGAAGATGGTGGACGATCTAACGTTCATCCGCTCGATGCACACCGAGGCCATCAACCACGAGCCAGCCATCACGTACATGCAGACGGGCAACATGGTCACAGGCCGGCCATGTCTCGGCTCGTGGGTTTCGTACGGGCTGGGGTCGGCGAACGAAAATCTGCCGACGTTCGTGGTGTTGGTCGCGAAGCCGACTAATACCGAGCAAATCCAGGCCATCTCGGCGCGGCTGTGGTCCTCGGGTTATTTGTCCGGCGAACACGCGGGCGTTTCCTTCCGTTCGGCGGGCGATCCGATTCTGTTCATCAACAATCCCGAGGGCGTGAACGAAAAGGTCCGGCGCAAAACTCTCGATGGCTTGAAGGCGCTGAATGAAATGAATTATCGCGAGGTCGGTGATCCCGAGACGCACACCCGCATCCAGCAATACGAACTCGCCTTCCGCATGCAGGCCAGCGTGCCGGAACTCACCGCGATCACCAATGAACCGGAGTCCACCTACGAACTCTACGGCGCGGAGGCGAAGAAGCCCGGCACGTTTGCGAACACGGCGCTGATGGCGCGGCGGTTGGTCGAACGCGGCGTGCGCTTCGTGCAGATTTATCACAACAACTGGGACACGCACGCGAACACTTCCGGCCGGCTGCCGATGCAATGCAAGGACGTGGACCAGGCATGCTACGGGTTGATCCAGGATTTGAAAACGCGCGGGATGCTCGACGACACGCTCGTGGTCTGGGGCGGCGAGTTTGGGCGCACGATTTACACGCAAGGCACGTTGACGAAGGAAAACTACGGACGTGATCATCATCCGCGTTGCTTCACGATGTGGATGGCGGGCGGCGGCGCAAAACCCGGCGTGATCCACGGCGAGACGGATGATTTTTCCTACAACATCACGAAGGACCCGGTCCACGTCCGCGATTTCCACGCGACCGTGCTGCAACTGCTCGGCTTCGATCACGAGCGATTTACCCATCGCTACCTCGGCTTGGACCAGCGGTTGACTGGAGTTGAGCACGCGAAAGTTGTGCGCGAACTGCTCGCTTGAACCGTCGGCCCGGGCGATTTTCCGGCAAATTTATGGGGAGAACACCCATTTTGGCGTGTTACTCCGATTGACATTCCGACGACCCTATGGCTTAATCCACGCCCCACAGCGGGACGGTTGGTAGGATACTCAAGTGGCCAACGAGGGCAGACTGTAAATCTGCTGGCTTACGCCTACACAGGTTCGAATCCTGTTCCTACCACCACCTTCGCTCCGACTCAAACCTCGGAGGCTGTTTTTCTGAAACAACCAAATGAACAAGATTTCGCGCGCCCTGCTTTCCGTCTCCGACAAAACCGGACTCATCCCTTTTGCTCAAACGCTCGCCACGGCCGGCGTGGAACTCATCTCCACCGGCGGCACGGCCAAAGCCCTGCGCGACGCGGGCCTCACGGTCAAAGACATCAGCGACCACACGGGCTTCCCGGAAATGCTGGATGGCCGCGTCAAGACGCTGCATCCGAAAGTCCACGGTGGCTTGCTCTACATCCGCGGCAACGCCCAACACGAAGCCGCTGCCAAGCAACACAACATCACGCCGATTGATCTGGTCGTGGTGAATCTGTATCCGTTTGAGGCCACCGTCGCGAAACCCAACGTCAGCCTGCACGACGCCATCGAGAACATTGACATCGGCGGTCCTTCGATGCTCCGCAGTGCGGCGAAGAATCACGACAGCGTCACGGTCATCGTGGACCCGGCGGATTACGCCGCCGTCGCCGAACAGATCAAAGCCACCGGCAACACCACGCTGGAACAACGCCGCACGCTGGCCGCCAAGGTCTATGCGCGCACGGCTGCCTACGATGCGGCGATCGCGGCGCATCTGGAGAAGGCTTTCAGCGCCCAACCGACCGTCAGCCTGCCAAAGTCGCTGACCATCTCCGCCCCGCTCGCGCAGCCGCTGCGTTACGGCGAAAACCCGCATCAAGCCGCCGCGCTTTACGGCAAATTCACCGAATACTTCCAACAACTGCACGGGAAGGAGCTTTCCTACAACAACATTCTCGATCTCACCGCCGCCGCCGCGCTCATCAATGAGTTCACCGAAGACGCGCCCACCCTGGCGATCCTCAAGCACACGAACCCTTGCGGCGTCGGCCAAGGCACAAATTTGCGCGAGGCGTGGGACAAGGCGTTCGCCACGGATAAGCAAGCCCCGTTCGGTGGCATCATCGCGGTGAATCGCCCGCTGGATGCCGGTTGCGCGGAAGCCATCGCGGAAATCTTCAGCGAAGTCATCGTCGCCCCGGATTTCACCGCTGAAGCACTGGCCATCTTGCAGAAGAAGAAAAACCTGCGCCTGCTCAAAACGCTGAAAAGCTTGGCTGCCTCGCAACCGTGGGATGTGCGGAGCGTCGGGGCGGATTCCTTCCTGATGCAGCAGCGCGACCTGAAAATCACGTACGCAGCCGATTTGAAGATTGTCACCAAGCGGCAACCCACCGAAACCGAGTTGCGCGCCATGCTCTTCGGCTGGCGCGTCGTGAAGCATCTCAAGTCCAACGCCATTCTCTACAGCAGCAATGACCGCACTTTGGGTGTGGGTGCCGGCCAGATGAGTCGCGTGGATTCCAGCCGCATCGCCGTGTGGAAGGCGGGCGAGGCGAAGTTGTCGCTCAAAGGCAGCGTGGTGTGCAGCGATGCGTTTTTTCCCTTCCCGGATGGCTTGATTGCCGCCGCCGAAGCCGGCGCGACCGCCGCGATTCAGCCCGGCGGTTCGGTGAAGGATGCGGAAGTGATCGCGGCCGCCGATGAGCGCGGGCTGGCAATGGCCTTCACCGGCACCCGCCATTTCCGGCACTGATCGGTTCTAGCGCAACGCCAAAAAAATCAGCAGGAACTGGGCAACAGTGACCGCCACCACCAACCCCCACACGCACCACTCCCGCAGGCGCAGGCTGGGTTGCCGGGTGGGGCTGAGGCGAAAGGAGAGTTGCACCGCGCCTGCCGTGATGATGTCGCTGTTGCGCAAACGGACGGACTGCACCGGCGTTTGATTGACGGAAAGAATCACGCCGGGAGTGGCAAAAAGGTGGAATCCGGTTTGCGCATCCAGATCGAGTTGGAAGTGATCATCCCAGACTCCGTCCTCTTCCAACCGGAGATCCATGTCCGCCCCGCGTCCCACCCGGACAGGAAAACGGCGGGCTTCCCAAAGGAGACCCGCCTGCTGGCCGGAAATGATCTGGAATTGCACCATCAGATACCGCGCATCGGCACTTCGATTTTATCACCAGGAAAAACCGGGAGATCGTAAGTCGAGTCCCGGGCGGCTTTGGCGCAGTCCACGATGATGCGGGTGCCATCCGCCCGGGTCAGCACCACCCGTTTGCGATTGGCAAAATCAGTGAAATCACCCGCCGTGGCGATCGCCTTCAAAACCGAGGTCGGGCCAAGATATTCCTGCCGCCCGGAAGACCGGACCTGCCCCTGCACATAATACACACGGCGTTCCGTCGAAACCGTGACGGTGAGTCGCTTGTAGTAGTTGGGCACGTAGTTTGTATAAATCTCCCACTGCAGATCTACAGTCGTCTTACCCTCGGCCTTGATCGCTCCGATATTGGGCAGCGTGATCGTTCCATCCTCCTTGATCTGCTCGTCATGCGGTGGGGGCGGCTCGGTAATTCCCGAAAACACGACGCGGATGGGATCACCCAGCGCGAGTTTGGCCACTTCCACTGCAATCGGCGCTCCGGTCAGATCCTCTTGTCCAGCGAAGGCACGGAACCGGACTTGATCAGTGTCTGAGGTCTGACACCCGGTCAACCCCAAGCAACCCAGCAAGGCCAGCATCCCCACGCACCAGACCGCCACCGACTTGTTCCGCAATATGTTCTTCATGGAATCTATTTGATGCGACATCTGGATCAGTACTTCTGTTTGATCTCACCCACGGCCTTTTCCCCTTCCGGCTTGGGGCCGACTTGCGGTTCGGCGTCTTCGTTCTTGGCGTAATAGTCGTGGTAGTAACCGCTGTAGTAATAGTAGCTCTCGTCCTGCGACATGTTGATGTTGTTGAGGACGATGCCGATCAGGTTGCCGCCGACCTTTTCAATCAATTGCTTGGCCCGGATGTTCATGGGCTGCGGATAGCGGCGGTATTGGATGACCTGAACGGTCACATCCACTTCACTGGCGAGAATGGAGGCATCGCTCACACCCATGATCGGAGGCGAATCAAAAAACACGAAGTCGTAGCGTTGTTTGAGTTCGCCAATCAAATCCTTCATCTGGCTGGAACTCAAAATGCCGAGCGAACTGCTGGGCAGCTTGCCGCTCGCCAGGAAATCCAGCGTTTCGATCGTCGTCGTCTGGATGACTTCCGTCAGCGTGTTCTGCTTGAGCAGGTAATTCGTCAAACCAAGGTTGTTGGTCACACGCATGATCTTGTGCAACGTGGGGCGCCGCAGATCCGAATCCACAATGATCACGCGTTGTCCGCTTTGGGCGAACACCGTGGCCAGATTGACCACAGTGGTTGATTTGCCTTCGCCCGCACCGGCGCTGACCACGGCGATGCTGTTCAGCTTGTCATCCTTGCGGGCGAACAGGAGATTCGTCCGCAACACCCGATAGGCTTCCGCGTGCGGACTTTCCGCCCCCTCCTCAATCAGGTAACCAACGTTCTGTGGAATCACCCCCAGCACCGGCGACTGCAACAACCGCTCCACGTCATCAATTGTCTTGACGCTTGTATCGAGGTATTCAATGAAGAAGGCCAGACCAACACCCACAACGAGACCAATCACAACACCGAGAATGATGTTCAACGTCTTGTTGGGCCGCACCGGCTTCATGCCCGGCGTGGCCGTTTCGATGATCTCCACCTGACTGATCTTGGGCAGGCTCAGGTCAATTTTCTCGATGTTGATCTTGCGGGTGAGCAACCGACGCACATCTTCTTCATCCGCCAAGGTTTTCTTCTTATCGAAATAGGGCCGGGTCTTGGTGACTTTATCCTGATCGATCTTCCGGGCCTCTTCCACAGCATCGTCAATGCTGTCCAAGCGCGCCTTGGCCGTGGCCAGTTGGGTTTCCAGTGCTTTGAGGATGCCGCTGACCCGGGCATCAATCTTGTCGTTCAGCCCTTGCTGCAGCTCCCCAATGCGTTTGATGTCCGGATGCTCCGGCCCCAGATCCAACGCCAGTGCGGTAAACTGTTGATCGGCGGCGTTGAGCTGGTTGACCAGTTCGGTAAGGGTGGTATCCGGCTCAAACCGTGGTAAAACATCCCGCAGTTCCTTCAAGTTCAAGCTGCTCAGTTTTTCATACTGGACCTTTTGCGCTTTGTACATCGTCTCCGCCTCAAACCGACTGGTGAGATAACGTTTATACTCCTCGGTTTCCGTGAGCATTTGCGGCGCAAGTCCAGTCGCGTCCGCTTCGGCTATTTTTGACTCGATCCGCAACCGGTCCAGCTCCTTCTTGATGACCTCGATCTTCTGATCCTGCAGGGCAAGCTGGTTTTCCAATTCCCGGATCCCCCCGCGCACCAAGGCTTCACCTTTGGATTTGCGCCATTGCTTGTAGGCCAGCGCCACGGCATTGGCCAGCTTCGCGGCATCGGCGGCATTTTCGCTGTACACCTTGACATCAATGATGGTGGTGTTGCGCCGCGGCCGGAGATCCAATCGCCCCCGTAACAGCGTGACCGCTTCGGTCATTTTCAGTCTTTGACCATCGTAGTATTTGTTGCCCCAGACGGTGGTGAGATCCAACGCATCCACTACGTTGGTCAACAGCGATTCCGACTGGATGGTTTCAAATTCCGTCTGGATGAAATACGGATCATACGGACTCCTCTGGGCGCCAACCCCGCTCAACTCCTGGATGTCCGACTTGTCCGGCTCGACCTTCATGCTCGCCGTGCTGGCAAACATTTCGGGCAGGATGAAAGTGACGAGGGTGGCCGTAATGACGACCAGAAGAAAAACCGCGATGATGACCGTTTTCCGAATGCGGATGATCCGCCAATAATCCAAAAAGTGCAGCCGGGCTTCCTGTTGCGGTTGTTGTTTCAGCGGATCCATAGTTAAAAAAATAGGGGCCAGTGTGTACGACCCAGCCCCTGACCAGAACACGAATTGTTTAGAAGCCAGCGGTCACGCCAAAATACACCCGGTTCCGTTCATAGTCGCGACCTGGCAGATCAGAATCAACCTGGTCATAATTATAGCCGACATGCCCCGAGAAATTCTTGCTGAACTCGTAGGAAAAATCCAACCCCCAGCGGGAATACACCTGATGCGCTCCATCGAATCCCGGCCCACCACCGTTGTATTTGGAATCGCTAATCACCCCGCTCAACGTCCCAAAGAACTTGGAGAAGATTTCGTGCTTCAAATTGGCATAAAGCGTCGCCGTCTCGCTATCTCGGATAAATTGATTTCCCGCCTGACCGGATTCATTGGCTGGCGTCCGCTGGTATCGGAAGCCAGCCCCAAACGTGGTGACAGATTGGAGAGCATAGTCAAAACCGGCCTGCGCATAAGGACTCCATTGCGAATCCTCGGTCGGAGAATTGTAATAGGTGAAATACTGCGCACCAACCCGCGCATTCCCTGAAAGAGTCGGGCTAAATACGTGGCTGGCGCCGCCATAGAAAGTATGACCAATGCTATCGCGAGTCTCGCTGTAAACCGCGTCACCCCCGGCAATAGTTCCAGCAATCACTTCATCACCCGTATAATTGATCTGAGAATAGTTATACCCGAGCACTCCCACTGTCTGGGGGGAAAGCTGCCAATTGCTGTCTAAAATCACCGTGTGCTCAAGCCGATCCAACAGGCCGGAATTGCTGGCCGGGCCAACCACTGTCTGTCTCTCATCCTCATAGTCGAAGAACGCATTCCGGTAACCAAACGAAAAACCCAATAATTGAGTCGCGGCAGCATTAAAGTTGATACCGGCGAAATTGCGCACGTTATCGCCATCCACCCGCATCACGCCCGCCGGGTCCTGCACCACATCCGGCTCTTGACCAATCACGAACGCCTCATCAAAGGCCATGTCAAAACGCGGACTGAACGCGTGCGCAAAATCCAGATCAAAGATATGCGTGATGTCCCGGTCATCGCCCGGCCCGCCAACATCCTTGTTGTATAACTTAGCGCCAAACGAATAGCCCACGTTGAACGAGGTTTGCTCTCCGGGCAGACCATAACGAATGGAAGGAATAATCTCCACGCCCGCAGCCTCCAACTCGGATCCGCTGGGAGCCCCGTTGACGTTATCGTCGTAGAAGCCATTCAAGGTGGCTTGAATACTCCACGGTTTGGTCTTCTGCAGCGGGGACAGAGTTGAGGATTCTGCAGCATGAAGTGCAGACACCCCAAGTGCCAGCATGCCAACGGAAGTCACTATTTTATTCATAGATTTATTCAAAATTTGTACCCCAAAGACGACGTTTGCCCACAGGTTTACCGGAATAAGACAAAATCTGTCAAACAAATGTTCCGTTTTTTTCAGGATACCGACCCTCCGCAGGATCACTTACCCGCTGCATGAGCACATCACGACACCACATTTCCAACGGTCATCAGCCTTTAATCAGCATCTGGCTTGCCTAGGGGTCAACGAACTACAGACAAGCCAGCCACACCCATGTTCAACTTGGATGCCATTTTCCTCTTCAGCGACGGGGCAGCTTCAAAATCTGTCCTACCTGAATCCGCCGTGGATTCACTCCTGGATTCGCGGAAAGCAAGGAATCGACGGAAAGGTTGTAACGCCGCGCAATCGAAGCCGGGGTCTCCCCCGCCTGCACCTTGTGCGATCGCTGCGGGACAACCTCGGTTGTTACCGCAGGGTTTCGATTCGCGAGATTGGCGGTCGCCGACATCGTGACGTTGGTTGCCATGGAAGCCGTGGTGCGATTTCGTTGCGGAGTCGGCGGTGACAGGGTCCGCCCAGAAATGGCTGATTGCGTCTGCGCCATCGCCTTCTGCCATTGATCCACCTCACTCTGCAAACGCCGGTTCTCAGCGGTCAGATATTCCAACTGGCGTTGAATCTCGGTGGAGGGCGGAATGGGCAGCGCGGCCTTCGCCAGCTCCTGCTTCAGTCGCAGAATGTGCGACTGGATGGTTTCCGCGTTATCCGCCGTCGGACGCAATTGCAGATATTTCTGGTAGTGATAAATCGCCGCCGCGGGATCGGCCTCTTTCTCGGCATACAACCACCCCAGCTCAAAATGCGCCGCGGCCGAATGCGGATTCATCTGCAACGCCTGCTCGAACGCCTCGATGGCGCCGTTGAAGTTCATGGCGTTGACCCGGCTGCGTCCGATCAAAAATTGCGGCTCCTTTTCCTCATCCGTCGCGCCCGACCCGGCCGGCTGGCAGCCGCAGCACAGCAGTCCGGCGAGCATGGCCAGCGCGATACGATTTGGATTCACCCACAACATCACTCGGACAAGTTAGAAAAATTCGCCCCGGCAAGCAATCGCGGGTTGTTCACCCAGCGCAATAAATTATCTCTCGCCGTCCGCGCGGAACGGATTTTTCCGCCCGCCGGTTTCAGTGTTCACCCGCGCCGCTGCCAACACACCCAACATCAGATAAGCCCACCCCACGATGAGGTGCGCCACGAATAGGAACAACATCCCCGCCAGATCCAGCACGCCCAGATCGTAAAATGAAATTCCCGCCAGCATCACCAGCGCCCCCGGCAACAATGCGGCGCTGCTCAACTTCCAACTGCCCGGCCAGCTCAAGTTCCGGTTCAAAAAAAATCCCAGCCACCACACCGGCAACGCATACAGAACAGCCAGGCCCGCCCAACTGGCAAACAACCCCAGCAGCACCGACACCATGACTCCCGCCAGCAAAGCCGGCAGCCATGCGCCCCATAACGGCTGCAACGCTTCCCGACTTGCCGCCATCGTCCAACCCTTCGCATAGGGCAGTTCAACATATCCGAAGAGCGAACGCCCCACGATGTTGGTGCGGCTGAATTCAAACTGCGCGTGCGCCACCGAACGCAATCGTCCGGTCCGTTCCAGATCCACCATCAGGGAGAGAAAACGATTTTCCGCCAACAGCACCGGAGAGTTGCCCCGCCACTCGAGTTGCTGCCGGCGCACCTGGCTTGCGGCGGGAAGTTTTTCGATGGCGTTTGTGATCACCGGGACATAGCGATCGTAGCACAACAAGGCGACACCCAAGGCCACGGCAAACGCGACGATGAACTGCACCAGCAACAAGCGCCGGAGCGGGGCGCGGGCAAACGCTGCGACCCCGCGCGGTGTCAGCGGCTGCCAGGCAGTTGGTGAAGTGGCGCCCATCGCCCTCAATGGAATGAAGCGACGGCCAGGAAGCAAGAACGCGTTTTCCGAACGCGCCGGGTCAAACGCCCGCCGCCGGAGCTTCGGGCGGCTTCGCACCGGCCTCGGCCCCTTGTGGTGGCGCCAGGATCACCGGCACGGGATAACGCAGTTTCATCACGTCATCCACCAGCACTTCGATGAAATAAGTTCCCGGCGTCTTGAACTCAACCTGACCGAAGAGCGTCACGTTCGTGGCGTGATATGCCGCGTCTTGCAAGGCAAATTTCACCTCCCCCTTGCGCAGCACCGTCGTCTGATCCGGTCCGATCAGCCGCACGCTCTCGGTGAACTTGCCGATGCCGGCCGTCCAGCGGTTGAAGATGCTCAACTTGAATGCCACCACCGGCAGTTGCGGCACCCGGATGAAATTGATCACGCCAAGGAGGAAAAAATTGCCGTTTGCTTCCTGACGCACTTCTTCGCACATCAAGGAGCATTGCAAATCGGGGAGAATTCGAGTGGGTGTCATAATCTGATTTTGAAAATCCTACTTTGTGGCCATCTCGGCGGCGCGCACGGTATTTTGCATCAACATGGCGATCGTCATTGGGCCGACGCCACCGGGATTCGGCGTAATCCGGCCCGCAATGGGTTGCACCTCTGCGAACGCCACGTCGCCGACGAGTTTTGTCCCCGTCTTGCTGGTCGGATCAGGAACGCGATTCACGCCCACATCCATCACCACCACGCCGGGCTTGACCATGTCAGCCTTCAAAAACTCCGCCACACCCATCGCTGCCACGATGATGTCCGCGCGCTGGCAATGCGCCTTGATGTCGCGCGTCGCCGAATGACAGATCGTCACGGTCGCGTTCGCGGCGCGACCTTTCTGACAAAGCATCGCCGCCATCGGTTTGCCGACGATATTGCCGCGACCGAGGATCACCACTTCCGCGCCATCGGTCTTCACGCCCGCACGCACCAGCAATTCGCGCACGCCCGCCGGAGTGCAGGGCTGAAAACCGGTTTCGTCGCCGAGCATCAGCTTGCCCACGTTCACGGGATGAAACCCATCCACGTCCTTCGTCGGCAGCACGGTGGCGTAAACCACTTCCTGCCGGATCTGTTTCGGGAGCGGTGCCTGCACGAGGATTCCGTGCAAACGCGAATCCGCATTCAGCTTGGCGAGAAGTGCGAGAAGGTCGGCTTCGGAAGTCTGCTCGGGAAGAACGTGCGTCTCGGAAACGATGCCGAGTTCGGCGCACGCCTTCTCCTTGCGCCCGACATAAACCTTCGAGGCGGGGTCTTCCCCCACGCGCACGAAGGCCAGCCCGGGTCGCACACCACGCGATTGGAGCACGGCGATGCGCTGCGTGAGTTCGCTTTGGATCTGACTCGCGACGAACCGGCCATCAATGAGGTTCGCCGCCGCCATTATCGGACGACGTAAATCTTTTGGATCGTCAATACCGGGGTTTTCACCCAGCGCTCGTCGAGGCCTTCCTGGCCGCCGACGATGATGTGCTTGCCGGCGTAGCGGCTCATCTCAAGTTCCGCCGTCGGGCTGTAGAGGTAGTTGATCAGCTTGCCGCTATCCACGGCGTGCAATCCATACTTGGTCGGCGCCTGGATGCTGATAGTGGCCTTCACAATGCCTTCATGCGACACCGTGCGCGGCACCCAGACCTCTTCGATCACGGGCGGCGGCACATTCGCACTGTCTACAACCGGGATGTTCGGCTCAACCGCCGGATTCGTGTTGGCCAAATCGGTGGTGGTCGAGGCGATAGTCGGGTCACTACCAACGGTCGCCGTATCCGGAGCCGGCTGCTGAAAAGAAACCACCGGCGGCGCGGTGTCCGCAGTAGCATCTTGACGAACATAACTGGCCGCCACGAACGCAAACGCGTCCGCCGGAGCTTCGATCTGGGTCCAGTTGCCCTTGGTGGAAACTTCCTTCACCGCCGTGCCCTGCTCCAGCGTGCCCACGATGCTGTAATTTTCGCCCGCGCCGGTGCGGATGTTGAGCTTCTTCGGCTTCACGGTTTTATCCGCGTTGAGATAGGAGGTATGCACCCAGACGTGCGTGTTCGCCGGATACGAGATCTTCGCCCACTGCGACGGCTCGCCCGCCTTCGGCTTCAAGAGGATCACCTGCTCGATGATGTTGACCGCGTCGCCGTCCTGCAGCTTGGTGATGACTTCGCCTTTGAAACTGGCCTTGCCGCGCACGTTGATGTTCTTGCCGGCAATCGTCGCCGCGCCGGGCGACAAGACGATGTGCTTCTCGCCTCCGGCGGCGGGCTTGGTCGTCGCCGGTTTTCCCGGCACTGGCGCGGGGGCCGCGTCAAGTTGTCCATCCGCACGGGCGACCAGCGTCACGGCCAGCAGCGCCACACTCAAAATCATCCATCCGTTTTTTTTCATAGCTCAGGAGAGTAAAGTTTTTATCTCGGTCGGTGTCAATGTCCGCCATTTGCCAACCTTCAATTCCGCCAATTTGATTTTTCCGATCTGCGTCCGCACCAATCGACGCACCAGCAACCCTTGCGATTCAAACATCCGCCGCACCTCGCGATTCTTACCCTCGGCGAGTTCCAATTCAACTACGCTTTCGGACTTTGTCGCGGAGATGACCCAGGCGCGCTCCGCCTTGAGTTTTTCGCCCTCGTGGAAAATCCCGCTCGTGAAGCGACCCAACAACTCGCCATCCACTTTGCTTTCAACCGTCACCACGTAGCGTTTCCGAACCCCATACCGCGGATGCGTCAACCGCAACGCGAAGTCTCCATCATTGGTCAGGAAAAGCAACCCTTCACTGGCGAAGTCGAGCCGACCCACGGAATTGACAATCTGCCACTCCTTCGGCAACAGGTCATAGACTGTCGCGCGATTGTGTTCGTCCTGCTTGGAACAGACGCAGCCCTTGGGTTTGTGGAGGACGAGGTAGAGCTTCTTCTGCGTGCGAACGGGCTTGCCGTCCACCGTCACCTTGTCGCGCTCGGGATCAACCTTCGACCCGAGCAGGCGCACCGGCGTCCCATTGACCGCCACGCGGCCCGCGAGAATGAATTGCTCGGAGGCACGCCGCGAGGCCACGCCCGCTTCCGCGAGAAATTTTTGCAGGCGAACCACAGAATGTGACGGGTGACCAGTGTCGCGTGACGGGAAAAGGCTGGTTTCATGTCCCCCGCCACCCGTCACTCGGCACCAATCACGCCTCGGGTTTGGTCTTGCGGAGACCGGTGATGCGGTCGCCATCTTTCCATTGACCGCGTTTCTTGAGCACTTCGATGCGCTCAAAACGCTTCATGACATTGCGCTTGCCGCCCAAAGTGGACGCCGCCCGGAGACTACGATGCTGTGACATAAATTACTTTCGGTTAAAAAATCGCCCGCCTTCGCCAAAAAGCGGACGCAGACTGTATCAGCCCCGCCGCTGTCTGCCAATGGCTAATTTGGCTTGAGCTTTTCTCGGGGCGCATCTTGACACTGTTCTTAATTTGAGGTCCAAAGTTGATCCCAGTGGTGATTGCGACGGGCTTCGTCAAGAGCGATGAGATTGCGGAGACCTTTTGGAGTCCAGAACTGGCCGGGACGTTTGAAGCGGCATTGCTTCTGGCGGCACGCCGATTCCACTGCGCCCGAACCGATGGGCCAGCCGCGGCGGGCGATGGTCTGGTAGTTCATGCGGGTGGCGTGCGTGGCAAAATAATTTTGTTCTCTGGCCAGCACTTCCCGGGCGGTGCCGCGCCGCTTTTTCAACCCGGCCAGTTCGGCTAACATTTTCTTTTCCTGTCCGTGCCTTAATTGATGCAGCCGTTCTTCCACCCAAGACACCAGCCGGTTTGCTTCCTCCCCCGCCACGATCCGTCCCACCTCCCAGAGATGCTGGCTGGCATGGAAAAAATCCAGCAGTCCCACCGCGTGGTCCCACCGGTCCTGTTTCAAATTCCAAATCCACGGGGCGCCGTCACCCAGAAACAACTGTTGCCGCGCCCGGCTCAACCCGCCTCGCAAGGCCTCCCAATGCAGTCGTTGTCCCAACTCCAGCGGCTCACCCACCACGCTGACCACCACCTTGTCTTCGATGCGTCCACGCCCACCTTCGGTTTGCGCGGCCTGCTCCTGCAAATAAAACACGCCCGTCTTCATTTCATGCCAGGCCACACGGGGTTTTGATGTCCGCTGTTTGCCCCAGCCTGCGCCGCGATGACGCACCTGCCAGCCGTCCACCATCAGCACCGCCAGGGCGCTGGCCGCACGCTTGGGTTCTCGCTCGGCGGGCGGACACTTCGAGCGTTCCGCTCGTTGCTCCCCGGCTTGCCCGCCCATCCGCTGCACCAGACTGTGCAAGGTCGAATCGTCCCTCGCCCCCGACCATTGGCTCACCACCTGCGCCGCTTCCTCATAGCAACCGGTGGCCGTCACCGTGAAACACAACTTCTCGGCAAACCCAGGCGTGAGCTTCTGATGCGGCCCCAATCCCCAGGCGCGCGGTGCGGGACTGAGCCACTGCCCGGTTTGGCGATCCAGACCGTAATCAACGCGCAGACTTATCTTTCCCAGTTCGCTGCGCAGGGTGAGCTTTCGATGCTTGCGCTGTCCGAGGGGGAAAAACCTCGCCTTGTTGATCGGCGAGTTCTTGCAAACGTTCCTCCAGCCGCTTTCGACCCCATTCACGGCTCTCGGCGATCACTTCCCGCTCGACCTCCGCCAGACTCGGAAACGGCTTCTTCGGTGTATTCATATGTCCACATTGCTCCCATGGGTTTGTTTTACGCCGGTCGAGGAACCGTTTACCCCTCCAATATAAGAACAGTGTCAAGATGCGCGCCAACCCACGTCCGGCTCGGGTTCTTGCTCGACTCGCCCGCGCCAAAACCGCTACGTTACGCGCCGCCTCCGAAAGGCTTTTATGGACGAACTCCTGAAATTATTGCAGGGCAATGCCCTCGAAACCCGCGAGAACCTCGCGAAACAACTCAATTTACCCGCCGCCGAAATCGCCAAGCGCATCGCCGATTACGAAAAGGCCGGCGTCATCCGCGGCTACCAAGCCGTGCTTAACGAGGACAAACTCGATCTCGACACCGTTACCGCCGTCATCGAAGTCAAAGTCACGCCCCAGCGTGAAGGTGGCTTTAATAACATCGCCGAGCGCATCAGCAAGTTCCCCGAAGTTCGCTCCGCGTATCTCATGAGCGGCACGTACGACCTGCTGTTGTTCGTCGAAGGCCGCAATCTCCGCGAAGTCGCGTCGTTCGTCAGCGAACGCCTTTCCCCGCTGGAAGGCGTGCTTTCGACCTCCACCCATTTCATGCTCAAAACCTACAAGCGCCTCGGCGTCTTGATGCACCAGGAAACTTCCGATGAACGGCTCTCCGTCACTCCGTAACCGCATCAACACCGTGGTGCGCGACATCCCGCGCTCCGGCATCCGGGACTTCTTCGACATCGTCACGACGATGAAGGACGTCATCAGTCTCGGCATCGGCGAACCCGATTTCGACACGCCGTGGCACGTGCGCGAAGCCACCGTCTTCGCGCTCGAACGCGGCGCGACGCATTATTCCAGCAATCTCGGCTACATCGAACTGCGCCGGGCGTTGGCCAAATACGTCGCCAAGAATTTCGGCGCGGAATACAACCCGGAAAACGAAGTCCTCGTCACCGTCGGCGTCAGCGAGGCGCTCGACCTTGCGTTGCGTGCGTTGATCAATCCCGGCGACGAAGTGCTCTACCACGAGCCGTGCTACGTCTCTTATCGCGCGACGATTCTTTTCGCTGGCGGTGTTCCACTCGCCGTCGAGACCAAAGCGGAGAATGGTTTCCGCCTCACCCGCGCGATGCTCGAAGCGAAATGCACGTCCAAGACGAAAGTCTTGATGCTGAATTTCCCGAACAATCCCACCGGCGCGATCATGAGCCGGGAGGATTTGGAGGACATCGCCAAGTTCGCGGTTGAAAAAGATCTCATCGTCATCACCGATGAAATCTACGCCGAGCTGACTTACGACATGCCGCACACGAGCATCGTGAGCATTCCCGGCTTGCGCGACCGCACGATTTTCCTGCACGGCTTCTCGAAGGCATGGGCCATGACCGGCTATCGCCTCGGCTACGCTTGCGGCCCGGCGGAACTCATCGAAGCGATGATGAAGATCCATCAATACACGATGCTCTGCGCGTCCTCGCTCGCACAAAAAGCGGCCATCGAAGCGCTGACGCGCCCGGACATTGACGTCGGCGAAATGGTCAACGAATACCGCCGCCGCCGGAACTTCATCGCGAGTTCATTTGCTGAAATGGGACTCGAATGCCATCGCCCGCTCGGCGCGTTCTACGCGTTCCCAAGCGTGGCCAAGTTCAAGATGCCTGCAAAGGAGTTCGCGTTGAAGTTCCTGCACGAAGAACGCGTGGCGCTCGTTCCCGGCACGGCCTTCGGCGAATGCGGCGAAGGTTTCGTCCGCTGCGCCTACGCCACGAACCTCGACAACATCAAGGAAGCGATGGTGCGACTGAAACGGTTCATCGGGAAGCTGTGACCAGCCCCGTGAGAACTACCGATTGCAGTTTTTACGTCAAATGGGTTAAGTTTAGTTAAAGCATAGTTACTAAATAGACACGTGGAACTGTTTGCCAAAGCACCAATTCAAGAGGCGCTACTAGACTTCCAAGTCGTGTTGCCGACCGAATCCGAGCAGCTAGATTTCAAGCTGTTCGGACAAGGACTTGAAGATCGTTTTCCCGAGCGACAGAAACGCGTGGAATTAGTCCAAAGTTTTCAGTTTGCTGATGATCAAAAACAAATTCCACCAGTCAAGAATATCGCTGGTTATTTGTTCACATCAAAACCACACGGCAAAATTGTACAAGCGCGGCGCGATGGGTTTACATTCAACAAACTCCGCCCCTACTCCAAGTGGGACGATTTTAGTGCTGAAGCAAAAGAGCTTTGGACGCGCTATCTCGATTTTGCCCATCCAATTGCAGTCAAACGAATCGGTCTGCGCTACATCAACCGAATCGAAATTCCGGACAGCCTGACAGACCTGCGAGAACTTTGTTTGTTGTTTCCGGCAATTCCCAAAGGCGTCCCAGATGTCTGGTTCGAGTATTTTCAGAGGCTTGCCAGTCAACTTGAGGACGGTGGCATATCAATTGTCACCCTATCAATTGACGCTCCTTCACAATCGAGCAAAGCCGCCATAATCTTGGACATTGACGTGGTTAAGACACTCGATAATGTGCCTCCAGCAACCGAAGCCCTATGGAATCAGTGCGAAATATTGCGCACATGGAAAAACGGTATCTTCGATGCTAGTCTAACACCGAAAGCGAAAGAGCTATTTCGATGAAAACAGCCTACAACAACAGATTCCTCCACAATCGGGAAATTGCGCCATCGCCGACCTGGCAGCGTTCGCCAATTGTCCCGCTGTTGGCAAGTGGCCTATCCTCGCCGAGCTTAAGCGATTTGGCGATGCGTCTGGCGGACAAAGAGCGCGCCATGCAACGCGCCATGCTTGCGTCATATTCGTTGACACGATCTTTTCGCCTTCCGGAAAAACTGGAGTTTTGCCGGCTGGCGGCAGAGTGGAAACAAGAGACGTATTGGGATTCATCAGTGACGCAGAAAATTTTACATCCCAGCTACCAGCAAATAATCGGTATGGGGCCGATTGCAGTTGGCTGGATTTTGCAAGCACTTCGTCATGATGCAGACTTTTGGTTCGATGCGCTGACAGCGATCACCGGCGAGCAACCCGTGCCGATTGAACACGCGGGCGACATTCAGGCGATGGCAAACGACTGGTTAGAGTGGGGACGCCATAACGGGTATGACTGTTGATGATTTTTTGAAGCGGGAATTTCCCAACCTTCAACTCTCTCATTACCAAGTCACCAGTCCTCCAACAAAGCAATACAACTGTATTGCTTGGGCTGCCAGGCAAAATAATAAATGGTGGTGGCCAATTCGAGGTTATTGGCCCGGGCAAGGCAGGCGAGATGAGAGTCCGAAAGCCTTCATTGAAGCCTTCGCTCGTTTTGGCTATTCCCCTTGCGACAACGGAGTGCTCGAACCGGGTTGTGAGAAGGTCGCAATCTATGTTGGAACAAATGGGATTGTAACACACATGTCCCGCCAACTCCCTGATGGCCGATGGACCAGCAAACTAGGGGAAGGTGTTGATATCGCTCACACACTGGAGGGCATTTCTGGAGACCGATACGGAAACGTCGCTAAAATCCTAAAGCGTACGCGAGCAACTGAATCGACTCTGCCTAAAACTAGCACATGACCAAATTACTCTTCATCCCGCTACTCTTGGGCGCACTGAGCCTAGGCGTTTGCGCTGAGGAGAAAACCAACGCTGTCACCACCGTTGTGAAGAATGTTGACGCGAAGGAAGCCGCCAAGCTGGTCGCCGACGGCACCGTCACGGTGCTGGATGTGCGCACCGCCGAGGAATTTTCCGAAGGCCACATTGCCGGCGCGACCAATATCAATTTCATGGCCAAGGATTTTGCCGCGCAAGTTGGGCGGTTGGATCGCGACAAGGTCTATCTCCTGCATTGCGCCAGCGGCGGGCGCTCCAAACGTTGCCTGCCCCAGCTCCAGCAATTCGGATTCAAACAAATTTATCATCTCGACGGCGGCTTCTCAGCCTGGGAGGAAGCGGGCCAGCCGATTGCCAAAAACTAGGCGGCGCGCAACATCGCTTCTCGCGCTGCCTCAAATCTTCGGCGCGATGAATTCCATCCCGTGCGCGTCAGCGACGGCTTTGTGTGTCACCTTGCCACCCATCACGTTGATGCCGCCGAGAAGCGAAGGTTGCCGATTGATCGCGTCGCCGAGGCTGTGATCGGCCAGCGTTTCCAGGAAACGATAGGTCACGTTGGTCAATGCCTGCGTCGCGGTGCGCGCGTAAGCGCCGGGCATGTTGGCGACGCAATAGTGCGTCACGCCTTCCTCGACGAACACCGGGTGGTCGTGCGTGGTCGGACGCGAGGTTTCGGCGCAGCCGCCTTGATCAATCGCGATGTCCACCAGCACGCTGCCGGGGCGCATCTTGCGCAGCATCTCGCGGTTGATAAGCTTGGGTGCCTTCGCGCCGGGCACGAGCACCGCGCCGATGAGCAGGTCCACGTCCGGCAACAGATCCATCAGGTGCGCCTCGCTGGAATACAGCGTGTGCGCCGTGTGGAGCGTGATGTCGAGGAAGCGCATCCGCTCCAGGTCCACTTCCAGAATCGTCACGTCCGCACCAAGCCCCTGCGCCATGCGCGCGGCGTTGATGCCGGACGCGCCCCCGCCGAGCACGACGACCTTTCCCGGCAATACCCCGGGCACACCGCCGAGCAGCACGCCACTGCCGCCAAAATGTTTCGCGAGAAAATAACCACCGACGAGCACGCTCATGCGCCCGGCGATTTCGCTCATCGGCTCAAGCAACGGCAGGCGCTTGTTCACCTCAATGGTTTCGTACGCGATGCAGGTCGCGCCGGATTTTATCAACGCTTCGGTGAGCGGTTTACTTGCCGCAAGGTGCAGATACGTGAACAGAATCTGGCCCGGACGCAGCAGCCCATACTCGGCGGGCAACGGCTCTTTGACTTTGATGATGAGGTCGGCCTGCGCAAACACGGCTTCGTGCGTGTCCACAAACTTTGCGCCCGCCTGCTCGTATTGTGCGTCGGGATAACCCGCGCCCGCGCCCGCGCCGCGTTCGACGACGACAGTGTGGCCGCGTTTGATGAGTTGATACACCCCGCTCGGCAACAAGGCCACGCGGTATTCCTGGGTTTTGATTTCTTTTGGTAATCCGATGATCATAAGGGAAAGCTTTCGTTCTCGTCGCCGGCAGTCGCTACCGTCGGTGCGCTGGGCGAAATGGAGGCGGCCGATTTGCGCGCCGGTTCGGGTGAAGCTTCAACCGAATCCTGCTTCGGCAGAATGGGCGCCGGTACCGGTGCTCCGGTTGGTTCAGCGAATGACACCGATGGCGTTGACGCAACAGCCGCACTGACAAACATCGGCGCATCCACCGCGGCGACCTCGGCCGACACATTGATGGCCTTGGCCGGGTCCGGAGCGCCCGCCAATTCAAGTCGCGCTTGAGCCCGACCGACCAACGCCAACATGGTCACAGACGCGGCGGCTCGCTCTTCGGCGGCCTGGATGCGCGCGAATTCTCCCAGCACCTCGACACGCACCGGTTCGTCGCGCGTCGCCGGTTCTTGTCCGTGCGTGGCGCGCATGGCCACGAGGATTTGATGGCAGTTGATGGCGTCGAGCGGACGCGCGGGCGAATAACCCGCTTCCGCTCCGCTGACTTCCACGACCAGATGCGCCGCAAGCAATGTGCGCATGACTTGTTGCACGAGCTTGCTGGGGATGCCGAGTTCGACGGAGATTTCGCGGATCGTCACCGGCGGCAAGCCGCGATGGAAGCGTTGCCCGATGCAGGTCATCAGCCGCAACGCCACAAATTCGCGGCCGCGTTGATTCACGTTTTCCACGAGCCGGTCCTGCAGATAGGACTCGCGGTTCTGGAAGGCATAGGCGACTTGCGCGCCGAACAGCACCGTGAGCCAGACCATGTAAAGTCCGCCCATCAGCAGTGGGATGATGAACAGGCTGCCATACACCGTGCTCGCGCTGATGGCCCGGGACGCGAGCAGCCAGCCGAGTTGATTGTAACCGTGCCAGGCCAGGCCGGCGAGCGAGCCGCCGATGAAGGCGGCGCCAAAATCCACCTTGGTGTTGGGCACGAGCTTGTAAAAAAGGGTGAACGTGAAACAAATGATCAACAGCGGCAGAACGCTGGTGAAGACCGGCTCGAGAAACGGTACGAAATGGAGCAAGTCGCGGGTGCGTTGAAAACTCGGTCCGTTCATCATGCCCAACGCCATGACCAGGAACATCGGCCCGAATGCGACCGTGATCGTGTAGTTGGCAATGCGTGCCCACCAATCACGCCCGCGCGTGACACCCCAGATGTCGTTGAACGTTTCTTCCACGCGAGTCAGCGTCAGGATGGCCGTCAGAAACAAAAAGAACACGCCCGTAACTCCGAGCGCGGCACTGGAACTCTTTTTGGCGAAGTCATAGATGAAATTCGCCGCCTGCTTGGAAACGCTTTGTTTCGTCTGCGCCATGTCCGCGAGCTCGGCGGCGTCCATCTGGTTGGTGGCGGGCGGGGCGTTCGTCCCGGCCAGGTCCGTCAGTGTGAGCAGATCCGGCACGGCGTTGTTGGTGTCCACGAGCATGAATTGTCCCGGCCCAGTGGCCGGCTCCTTGGCGCGGTATTCATTCGTGCCGAAGCGGATCTGATCCAGTCGCCCCGCCAGATCCGGGGTATCCATCGGGGCCAACAGCGGCTGATTCGTTCCAGGCGTCGGCGCGATCTTTTCGATCGCTTCCTCGATGAACGTGCGGATCTGCGCTTCGCCCTGGGATTCGAGGATGGCGTTGGTGACCCCGATGGCGACCGCCAGCATCGGAATCATCGCCAGCATCGTGGTGTAGGAAAGCGCCGAGGCACGCACGGGACAGCGGTTGCGGACGAAGCTGCGACAGACCAGCACCCAGAAATGGAAGAACCGCTCGAACTTGTTCAGGCTCGTCTCGAACAGGAAACCGTCTTCCTTGGCCGAACCGAACGTGCTCGACGCGATCTGCGCGAGGCGATGGAACCATTTCTTAAACATGTCGCGAGGGCCACGCTAACAAAGCGCCCCGCCAAGTCAACGGCACGGCCATGTAGGTAGTGGTATGATTTGAAATGGGAGCGCGGGCTTCAGCCCGCTTCAACGCTGGATTGGCAGGGCGATCCTGAAGCGGCCTAAAGGCCGCGCCCCGCAAACTATACCACTACCGCCATGTAGGGGTGTGACTGAATCTGCCGTTCACTGGCGGCGGGCGACCAGTTGGAGTTCAAGCTTTAGCTTGTCCGGCGGGGGGCGGAAACAAGCTGAAGCTTGAACGCCAACAAAAATTGAACGGCAGTTTCAATCACACCCGCCATGTGGGGTGACTGGAACCGCCGCACGGTGCGGCACCGCCTGGGAGCGCCAGCGTCTCGCTGGCAAGTCTCAGCCCCGCAGCCTCGGCGCAACTCGCCGGCGAGACGCCGGCGCTCCCGGGGTGGCGCGGTAGTTTCAGTCACATCCCCATGCAAGTCGGGAGACGCCTGCTGCCCCCATCCGCACGCAACTCAGGTCCTGGCCTGTTGCTCCAGCCAGTCGCACGTCTGCGCCAGCACCACCGGCCACTGAAATTCGTGCGCCCGCTGCCAGGCTCGGCGGCGGCAGGCGTCGTAGTCGGCGGGATTCCGCAGCAACGTCTGCACTTGCGCCACCAACGCCTCGGGCGTTTCCCGCGTCACGACCCAGCCGGTCTGCTGATCAAGCGTGGAATCCACCAATCCGGCCACGGGATAAACCAGCGCGGGCGTGCCAAGCGCATTGGCTTCGATGACATTCAAACCCCAGCCCTCGCGCACCGAGGCGTGCAACAGCAGATGTGCCTGCGTCAGCCGCGCGTTCTTCTCCGCCTCACCGAGCGAACCGGTGAATTGCACGTGTTCCGCCAGACCAAGCTGTTGCACCTGCGCTTCAAGTTGGGGGCGCACATCGCCGCCGCCGACAATCGTCAATTGCACCGCCACGCCTTGTTTCACGAGCAGGCTCGCGGCGGCCACCACGTGATCCACACGTTTGTTCGGCGCGAGACGGCACACGGTGATGAGCCGCAGCGGCTGGCTCAACTCTTTCACCGGCAACTCGGGCAACGGCGCGGTGTCGCAACCGTTCGGCAGCACCTTGACCGACTTCACGCCATGGCGCTCGAGGTCTTTGCGGGTGGAATCGGACGGCGTCCAGAACGGAGTCCGGGCATAGCACCGGTGCGTCCAATGTTCCTGCCAGCGGCCGATTTCGCTGACGGGCCAGGAATAAAACGACCGCCAGATCGGGCCCAAGACTTCGTGAATGTACGCCACGCATTTGGTCCGACACCACCACGGGGCATACCACGGAATGCCGTGATGTTGATCAATCACCAGATCAAAGCGCGGCTGCCGGCGATACCAGCGGATGGCCTGACGGATGGCGGTGAACTTGCCGCCGCCCCGGATGATTTGCACGCCGTCAATCGTCTCGGTCGGCGTGCCGCCGGGAAAATCAAACGCGAACCAGAAGACCTCGTGCCCGCGCTTCACGAGTCCGGCCAGATAGGCTTGCGACACCCGTTCCGCCCCGCCCGCCAGCGGATTCTTCGGGTCGCGCCAGTTCAGCATCAGGAAGCGCATCGTCGTTCGGAGCAGGAAAGCCGGGGGTCAACCCGCTTGAAGTTTTTTCAACGTCGCGGTCGTGGAACGGTCCGGAACAAAGGGAATGATGACGATTTTCCCGCCCGCGGCTTCCACCGCGCGCCGCTCGTCTTGATCAAGCGTCTCCAGCGTGTAATCGCCGCCCTTCACGTAAACGTCCGGTTGCGCCAGTTCGAGGAAGAGCGTGGCGCGCTTCTCGGCGAAGAGACACACGCCGCTCACACTTTGCAACGCGGCCAGTACCGCGAGGCGATCTTGTTCATTGTTTACCGGACGGGTCGGCCCCTTCAACTCCCGCACGGCGGCATCGCTGTTGACGCCGATGAGCAAAACGTCGCCCTGATTCCGCGCGGCTTCGAGATAGGTCACGTGCCCGACGTGCAACAGGTCGAAGCAACCATTGGTCACCACCAACTTTCGCCCCTGCTGCCGCAGCTTCTCGCGCCAACCCGGCAGCTCGCTCGCGGCGATAATCTTTTCCCGGAAATTCATGCCGCGATGGTGGCTGAGGGAATTTCGGCTTGGCAATGTTTTTGATGCGCTGTCCCGGGATAATTCCGCCCGCCCCGGACTATTCCGCCTTGCCTCGCGACGGCTTCTTCGCCAGCTTTCCCCGCATGTCCGCACCTTTGTTTTCGCCAATTTTAGTCACGCGCAGCACGTGCCGCATCTGCGGCAGCAAGGCTCTAACACCCGTTCTATCGCTGGGAGATCAATACATCGCCGGTTCGTTCGCCTCGCCGGATGGCAAGCCACCGGTCGGGCGCCGCATCCCGCTGGACCTCGTCCGCTGCGATCCCGCGCACGACCAGCAAGCCTGTGGTCTGGTGCAACTCCGCCACAGCGTGCCGCCGCGCATTCTCTATCGCGCCTACTTTTATCGCTCCGGCATCAACCAGAGTATGCGCGATCATCTCGCCGGCATCGCGAAGTTCGGCGAAGACACGGTGAAACTTTCCGCCGGCGACCTCGTCCTCGACATCGGTTGCAACGACGGCACGTTGCTCAAGTCCTATCCAACCCAGGGCCTGCGCCGCCTCGGCATTGACCCCTCCAACATGGTCGAACACGCCCGCGCCGCCGGCTTGCAGGTCGTGAACGATTTCTTCTCCGCCGCCGCGCTCCGCTCCGTTTATCCACACGAGAAGCCCAAGGTCATCACGTCCATCGCGATGTTTTACGACCTGGAAAATCCGCACGCGTTCGTCGGCGACATCAAGGAATCCTTGCACGAAGAGGGCATCTGGATTCTGGAACTGAGCTACCTGCCGCTGATGCTCAAGATGAACAGCTTCGACACGCTCTGTCACGAGCACCTGGAGTATTATTCGCTCGCGCCGATGGAACGCCTGTTCGCCGAACACGATCTCGAAGTCGTGGACGTGACGTTGAACGGCTGCAATGGCGGCAGCTTCCGCATCGCGGTCGGTCACAAAGGCAAGGTGAAGCCCTCGCCGGAAGCGATCGAGCGCGTCCAAGTCTTGCGCCTGGAGGAATTTGAACTCGCGCTCGACACCGACGCGCCCTACGCCGCGTTCCGCAAGAACATCGAAAAGATCCGCAAGGACATGCGCGCGTTCCTGCTCAAGGCGAAGAAGCAGAAGAAGCTCGTCCACGGTTACGGCGCGTCCACCAAGGGCAACACCACGTTGCAATACATCGGCATCACGCCCGACCTCGTGCCCGCTGTTGCCGACCGCAACCCGGTCAAATACGGCAGCTTCACCATCGGCACGAACATCCCGATCATCTCCGAGGAGGAATCGCGCAAGAAGAAACCCGATTACTACCTCGTGTTGCCGTGGCACTTCATGGATGAATTCAAGAAGCGCGAAGCCGACTTCCTGAATCGCGGCGGAAAATTCCTCCTGCCGATGCCCACCGTCCATCTCGTCGGCAAGTAACGCGCTATGAAGCGGGCGGCCATCACAGGCATCGCGGGACAGGACGGCACCTATCTGGCCCGGTTGTTGTTGCACCAAGGCTACGAGGTGCATGGCCTCCTGCACCTACCGTTTGATCGCGAAGAAGCGCGCCTGCGTCGCCGCTTTCCCGCCGAGGCCGTCAAAGCCATCCGCTGGCACACGGGATCGCTCGAAGACCCGTTTGCGTTGCTGCGTTTTTTGAAAGCCGCGCAGCCGACGGAGATTTACCACTTCGCCGGCGTCACCGATTCGCGGCAAAGCTTCATTGTCCCCGAGGAAACCGTTGCCGACATCACGCTCGGCACATTGCGTTTGTTGGAATCAGCGCGCGAAACCTGTCTGGATGCGCGCATCTTCCTGGCTTCGTCGGCGGAAATCTTCGGATCGCCCGTGGAAACCCCGCAGAGCGAGACCACTCTGCGCCAGCCCGTGACGCCCTACGGCATTGCGAAGGTGGCGGCGGATCAGTTCGGGCGGTTGCATCGCGAGAAGTATCACCAGTTCGTCTCCATCGGCATCCTCTACAACCACGAATCGCCGCTGCGCAATCCGAACTATCTCAGCAAACGCGTCGCCAAAGCCGTCGGCGACATCAAGGCCGGTCGCGCCAAGGAATTGGAACTGGCCGATCTCAGCGCGCAACGTGATTGGTCGGACGCCCGTGATTTCATCCGCGGCTTTCATCTCGCGCTCCAGGCCAAATCGCCGAGCGATTACGTCTTCGCTTCCGGCCAACCACACAAGGTCGCCGATCTGGTCGAATGCGCCTTCCGCGCGGCGGGCTTGGATTATCGCGAGTTCGTCAAAGTCACAAACCGCACGCTCAATTCCCAGCAGGTGGTCAACGGCCTCTGCGGCAATCCAACGAAAGCGGAAACCGAACTCGGCTGGAAACGGAACTGGACGCTGGCCACCACGATTGCCGACATGGTGCAGGCGGAAATCGAGGAGCGCCCCGAACTGGACCGCGCCAATCCCCAGCCCAACGCCTGAAGTTATTTCCGAGCTGTCTCGGGTGTGATTCAAACTGCCGCGCGCTCCGGCCTCTTAATCTTAATCTTTTTCGTAATCTTAATCTCCGGGCCGGAAGGATTAAGACGTGTTTTCAAAATGAATTTATTGGCTGAGTTTGGGGGCCGCGAATGGAATGGTTGGTCGCTCGCCCTCACCCCATCCCTCTCCCCCGGGGAGAGGGGGACACGCTCGCTGCGGCTGGACGAATTGGCGTTGGCGGGTTTTACCACGTCCAACGACCGAGCCCAAAAGGACGGTGCTATGCTGCTCCCTCTCCCTGGGGGAGAGGGATGGGGTGAGGGCGAGCGTGGCACTAATTTCATGACGGGATTCATTGCACCCCAGCGCCGCTGGAAAACATTTTGAAAACACACCCTAAGAAAAAGATTAGGATTAAGATTAAGAATGGGCACGGGGAGCGGCAGTTCCAATCTCACCCCCTGTCTCCCTTCTCCCCGCTATCGGGGATGGTTCACCAACGCAGTCCTTGGGAACATCACACTCCAGTCATCACAGAAAGCGAGAGCGTATGTTGAATCACTTGAAAAACTGCGGCACAGCGCGCGGGATAAAGTCGGCCTTGGTCGCATTGGTAACAGCTTCCCTTGCCCCAGCCTGCTTCGGAGCGAATCCCTTCATCACGAGCATCTACACGGCGGACCCTTCGGCGCATGTGTGGAGCGACGGGCGGCTCTACGTTTATCCGTCGCGCGACATGGACCCGCCACGCGGTTGCGATCTCATGGATCGTTATCATGTGTTTTCCACCGATGACATGGTGAACTGGCGTGACGAAGGCGAAATCCTCCGCGCCAGCCAGGTGTCGTGGGGGCGACCCGAAGGCGGATTCATGTGGGCGCCGGATTGCGCGTATCGCAACGGCACGTATTATTTTTATTTCCCGCATCCCAGCGGTTCGGACTGGAACAAGACGTGGAAAGTCGGGGTCGCCACCAGCACCAAGCCCGCGAGCGATTTCAAGCCGGGCGGATTCATCGAGGGCGTGGGCGGGTTCTCGATGATTGACCCCTGCGTGTTCTCGGATACGGACGGCACCGCGTATTTCTATTACGGCGGTGGCGGAAAATGTCAGGGCGGCAAGTTGAAAGAGAACATGATCGAACTTGACGGCGCGTTGCAACCGATGACCGGGCTGGAGGATTTCCACGAAGCAGCGTGGGTGTTCAAACGCAACGGCATTTACTACCTGACCTACGCGGATAATCTGCCGGGGAAAAATCGCCTGCGCTACGCGACAAGCACCAGCCCGCTCGGGCCTTGGACGTCCAAGGGGATTTACCTCGAACCGACCGGCTGCGACACGAGTCACGGTTCAGTCGTGGAGTTCAAAGGCCAGTGGTATCAGTTCTATCACAATCAATCGCTCTCCGGCAAAGGCAACCTGCGTTCCATCTGCGTGGACAAATTGAACTTCAACGCCGATGGCACGATTCAAACCGTGGTGCAAACCAAGCAAGGCGTGACCACCGCTGGCGTTTTGCCAAAACCGGATTCACGGGCCATCAAATACGAAGCCGAAAACGGCAAAGCGGCCAAGGGCGCGGTGGTCGAAAACGATGACGCGGCTTCCGGCAACAAGTGCGTGCAGAACCTGCATCTCGCCGAGACGTATCTTCAGTTGGACGCCGTGGATGGCGGCACGCGAGGTGGTCGCGCCACCATCGGCATTCATTATGCCGGCGCCGACAACGCGAAGCTCCGCCTGCATGTGAACGGCGTGGATTATTCCTTCCTCAACACTCCCGCCACCGGCGGCTGGAGCGATTACCAGGGTTACGCCGGCCTGACCGTGCCGCTGGGCGTCGGCAAGACCAACACCGTAAAACTGCTCGGTGGAAATGGCGGCGTGAATGTGGATTACCTCACCGTCACACCACTGGACTAGGCGCTGGTCGGAAATGATGGCTTCGGCATAACCGATAGGAGCGGCCCTGCTTCACTTGGGCTGGAGGTCTGCGAGAAACTTCTGGTCGCTCTCCGCGAGGCTGGTGACAAGCGTGTCCGGCTCCGCCTGGCCGTCCCACCAGCGGATGATCTCCGGGTTATAGGCGGGTTGCCCTTTGCTTTCGTCCCACCACTTGGCCCAGGCGTTCCAGTCGCTGCCAAAATTCTGACCGGTCAACCTTACCAAGGCGATCTGCGCCCACCAACGGGTGTTGGCGTTGCCGTGATAAACCAGCGCGATCATCTCCGGCACCTCCGCCGGATCACCGATCAGCCCCAACGCCCGCACCGCCATCCACCGGTCGCGATTATTCTTGTCCGCACGGTCATAGGCGATGTTGCGCAAGGCCGGCAACGCATTGGTGGACCGCAACGCGCCGAGCGTGTTGATGGCCTGAAAGTATTCCTTGGATTGCGGCCCCTTGAGCGTGTCCAGGCAACGCGTCTCCAGTTCAATGCGTTCTTTGTCCGACCAACCGTCAAACGTGCGCGCGTCAAAAAAAACGCGGAACTGCCGGTCGGTCCAGGCCAGCACGGCGCGTTGCTCATCATTCAGCGCGACGAGCGATTTGTCGGCGGGCGCCGCGGTGTTGGTGGCCGCCGTTGTGAAGGTGAGCAAATAGGGCAAGGCGGGTTGGTTGCTCGTGTCTTGGAAGCCGTGAAATTTTTCGCTGTTCAGCCAGAGCGCGTAGAACTTGCCCGGCTGGAGCTTCACCGTGGCGACACACGTTCGCCCGTCGGCCAGATACTTGGGCTGCCCGACCATCTCGGGACAATTCTCCGCGCCCCAGGCCGACCACGACCAGGTGCCATCATGCATGGCCTTGCTGAAGGTTACTTTGAGTTCGGTCAGTGCCGGATCAACCGCGGCATCGCCCGCGGTGGGTACCGTTCGCACCACGACCGGCGGCACGGACTCGAGTGAAAGCTCGTCAGCGAACGCCGGACCAATCAGCATGGCGGTCGAAGCGATGAGCCGCAGCGTGAGGTTTGTTTTCATACTTGGAAAGATTGTTGGCAGTGATGCCCTGGTTGCTCCCGATGGCCTGGTTTGCGCAGCAGTGGTCACTGCTTCGAGCCTACGCCGATGCCGTCAAAGGGCAAGCCCGCCGAAGATTCAAGGGTATGACCGCAACTGCCGCGCAGCCGGGCGTGACTGAAACTGCGCGCCTTTTTGGTTGGAGTTCAAACTTTAGATTGGTTCTCAGAAATAATTTCCGGGTTGTGCTGAGAAAACCCCGCACCCGGCCTGCGGCCCCCCTCTCCCCATCGGATGGGGAGAGGGCCGGGGTGAGGGGACGTTCGGAAACTATTCTTGAGAATCACGCTAGCTTGTCCGGGCCGGGGTGCGGTGGGGCGGGAACAAGCTGAAGCTTGAACTCCAACTCAGTGCTCGCCGGGATTCAAGCTGTGAATGCCCCGAATAACGTCCGCATCTCCTCGTCCACCATCGCCGGATCACTCAATGTATTGGCGATCTCATCACGCAACAATTGCCGATACCGTTTGCGCAAGCGATGCACCGCCACGCGCACCGCGCCTTCTTCCATGCCGAGCGCCTGCGCCACTTCGCTCTGCGCCGTCTCGCTTTTGCCAGCGGCAAGGAAAACTTTAAGCTGCTCGAACACCTTCGCCTTGCCCTCCACTGCGCACTCGGCCTGCAACCGCTCGATGACCTGGCTCAACAACGCCAGCGCCCATTCGCGATCAAAGGCCCGGTCGGGGCTTGGCTCGGCTTGCGCGGCGACTTGAAACTTCGTGTCCGCCGTCTCCCAATCCAACGAGAGTGGGACTGCGCCTCCGCCGCGCTTTTGCCGGCTGGCATGTTTCCATTCGTTGATGAGAAAGTTTTTCAACGCAGCAAGTAGGAACGCCCGAAACCGCCCGCGTTCCGCGGTCAAGCCCGCGAGATAATTCTTCGCCAGAAACCGCGCGAAGAACGCCTGCACCAAATCTTCAGCGTCCGCCTTCGCGTGACCACGCCGTCGCACGTAGGCATAGAGCGGAAACCAATACGAGCGGCAGAGTTGCTCCAGCGCCAGATCCGCCTGCGGCGTGTGACGCTGTCCCGCCGCGAGCACGACCGTCCAATGCGTCGTGGCAAAAACGTCACCCGGCGCGGATGATGGTTGGCTGGAATGTTCAGAGGTCAAGGCCCGCTGATTTTAACCACGGATGGACACCGATGGACACGGATAAAATCTCCACCTTGTGGGCAAGCTGTGTTAGTCCTTCGCCATGCTGGTTTCAGGCCCGACCAATTCCAGAAAACCTTGATACACGTCGCCCGGCCCGTTGGTGATGGAGAAGATCAACCGCGGCTCACCCAGCACCGCTTCAAACGGAGGAAACTCCCGATAATACCGGCGATTGGCCCGATCTTCGGCAACGCTGGGGATGTTCCAGGTGATTGCCTCGGCAGAAATTCCCAAGTGACCGGGACGAAATCCCCAATGCCAGGAACTGATGAAATCATAAGGCCCGGCCGGAGTATGCGTGGAGGCTTCCCCCTCGTTGGCTTTGGCCCGCAATGTGTATCCCGCCGGCACCTGGGCCGAATAACTAACCATCGGACTGGAGCCGATGACCTGTTGAATCTTCACGGTCACCCGCAGCTTGCCATCCACATCGAGAGCTATCGGGGCGTGTTTTTCATACCGAATGAAGCCCGCCAATGTGCCGCCTTGGGAGTTGGTGACACAGAATAACTCCTGCGGTGTTTGCGCCTCCAGGGTCAGCGGACGTCGGATGAATCGCGTGCGGATTTGTGCCGTGGCCTGCTCTGCTTCCAAGGCGCCGAAACCGTATTGTTCTTCGAAAATCCAATTGAATGAAACCGACGTGCCCACCTTTTCCCCTCGGACTCTCGTGAACAACGTACCACCCGCATTCACCAATTCTCCATCAAGCCCTCGGACCAACGCCCGCAGTGATTCGCCCGGCAACAGTGTGGAATCCGACCATACCTGCACCGCGCGGGTGTCGGTCGTCGTGCCAACAAGCTGGTTTGTCTCACGGGTGAGCAGAATGGTTTTGGTGGGCACGACCACCGGAGGCGTTGGCTTCACAGGCGACTTCTTTGGATGCGGTATTTGAACCGGATTTGGCGGCGTTGGATTCTCGAGACCCAAATAGCTCTTGAACGCCTTTCTTTGGACGAAAACGAGCGTCAATCCCACAACCAACACGATGATCGCTTTGAAAATGTTGCTGCCACCCAATGTGAACAAGCGAAGTTTTTCCGGCGTGAATCCCTGTTGCCGTGCCCAGGTCGTTGAACACAGGAAGTGGCGCATCATCCGCCCGATCATCGGAAGGCTGACCAGAAAAAGCATCGCCCAGATCGCACCAACGATCCAATTGCCCGGTGCGGGTGTTGACCGAACGAACGCGGGCAATCCAAAGGCCGTGGCCACAACCCAGACGCTGTAAAGCAAGGTGAGCACCGACAGATTATTCCGTTCAGTCTTGGTGAGGTGTGAGCAGATTGCCCCCACTTCAGATGATTGCAGCGGCGACCAGGTCAGCCAGTCTTGTTTCGGAGTATTCGATGTTGTTTGAGCAGACGCATATCCGTTGCCTCCGGGTGTGGCAGCTTTCCAGAGTCGCCTTCCACTGATTGGCAACAGCACGGCCCCCAACCACGTCAACGGCACGAGCACCGCCTCCGAGAGGGCGGGATTCCACCCGCCGCGCTCCGAGAGCAGGGCTGTCAGGAAGAATATCGCAAAACCGATCACGGGCAGTGCCAGCAACCACGCCACCACGCTGGCGGCTTTCAAACGCGCCGCCAGCGCTTGCCATCGGACATTATCAGCACTCGCCTGCACCTGGCGCAGGGCTTTCGTCACAGCCATGCCCACAAAGGGCGCAACCACCAGCATGAGGCCGACACCAAGCAAATAAGCGTAACCACGGCTGAAGTGAAATGGCAACACGCCGATGAGCAGAATGCTCAACACCATGCCCACATAGAAAAACGTCACCGCCGCCGCAAGGCTGATTGCGGCCAGTGATTTAGGCTCGCCTGCCATGTTTGCCAACCCAGGGTCAACGGCTTTACGCCTGTCATGGCGCAGTTCGTTTGAACCGCGCCGCTGTAACCAGAGCGGCACGCCGATGACAATCGGCAAGACCAGCGCCAGAAAAGCGGCATTGACCCACTGGATATTCGCCAGCAGCGTTTTTGCCCACGGCAGGAAAAAGCGTTCGGCGACCGGGTCTTTCGTGATGGCGTCCCATGCGTGCGCGCCGATGGTTCCGCCACCGAAGGTGAAGTAACCGAACGCCCCGCCCCCGATGGCGATTGGAGCAATCGCGCCGCCGCCCAAGGCAAAAAGCAACGCCACGGCCAGACCGCCAAAGGAAACCAATCCCAGCGCGCCACCCCCGAAGGCGACAACCCCAATCGCGCCGCCGCCAAAAGCAAACCCACCCATCGCCAGACCACCAAAGGCAAACACGCCTTGGGCGATGTCACCAATCGCAATAAACCCTCGGGCGATGCGCTTCTTGCCGGTTGCGGGATCAAGTCCCGTCGCCACATGCAACAGTGGCAAGCCAAAGACCGTTTGTTTGGAACGATAGTCCACGCCGCGATACAGCCACGGCATGTTGACAGGAGACGCACTCGCAGTGGGCGGTGTGGTGGCGATGGTTCCCACCTGGGTCTTGAGCGCGCTGGCTTGTTGGTACCGGAGTTCCGGTTTCTGTTCCAACGCGCGTAGCACCACTTCGTCCAAGCGCACATCAATCTGAACTTTTTTCGACGGCGGTTCGAGACGTTTGCCAGGCAGTTCGCCGGTGAGCATTTGATAAAACACCACGCCCAGCGCGTAAATGTCCGCGCGATGATCCACTTCGCCGGGGTTATCGCGTTGCTCGGGCGACATGTATTGCGGCGTGCCCATGACCTTGCCCGCGTCGGTCAAATCGCGTAGGGCAGGCTTTCCAGCCTGCCGGTTCACGGGGCTTTCCTGCCCCGTGTTTTTTGCCTCACTTTTGTCCACCGCAGAACTGGCGACTGGAAAGTCGCCAGCACCGGCAGGCTGGAAAGCCTGCCCTACATCGCCCACAAGCTTCGCCAGCCCGAAATCCGCCACTTTCACGCGCCCGCGCCGATCCAGCAAGATGTTCTCCGGCTTGATGTCGCGATGCACGATGCCCTGATCGTGCGCGAATTGCAGCGCGTCGCAAATTTGTGGGACGATGGCCAACGCTTCGCGCGCCGAAACACGCCCCGCGTGAAGCAACTGGCGCAAGTTCACGCCGTCCACGAACTCCATCAGGAAGTAGTAGAGACGCGGCGGTTTTTCAGGCGCGGCTTGGGGTTGTCCCGGCGCAGGGGAGAAAGGGGGCAAGGGAGCAGAGGTGGCCTCGGGGCCGGGCGGTTGTTGCTCCCCTGCACCTTTTCTCCCTTTCTCCTTTTCAGATTCGAGTCCAGCGCAGCTTCCGAACTCAAAGAGAGTGACTATCCCCGGATGATTCAGCTTGGCGAGCGCCTTGGCTTCGCGGGCGAAGCGCTCGGCAAAGGCAGGATCATCGCCGATGCCGGGCGGAAGAATCTTCAGCGCGACGATGCGGTCCAGTTGTTTCTGCCGCGCCTTGTAAACGGCACCCATGCCCCCTTTGCCGATGAGTTCAAGGAGTTCGAGCTGGGGAAACAAAGGCGCGAGTTCGGCGAGGGACGGCGGGGTAAAAGGTGGTTGTTTCCCATCCGTGATGGTGTCTGCGGCCGCGCCCAGCTTGAGCAGGCAAGCGGGGCAAAGGCCCGCCAGCGCGCCGCTGGGAAGTGGCGTGCCGCATTGCGGGCATTGGGGCTGGGCAGACTCCGGGAGCACTTTCGTTCCACTCATACACAGACTTCAGCAACAAAGCACGCCGGACGTTACCGATTATTTTGAACCGCGGAGGAACGCAGATTGAGAAAGTGGCAGGGGAATGAACGGCAAGGGAATGAATTTATCCCGGACTCCGAAGTTGGCGCGCGGCAATAAACGTAGGGCAGGCTTTCCAGCCTGCCAGTGCGGGCGACTTTCCAGTCGCCCGTTTCGAGGAACACCGGACTGGAAAGTCCGGCGTACCGGCAGGCTGGAAAGCCTGCCCTACGGGCGCAACGGCGCTACGGTTCCCTTCAACTTCGGAGTTCGGGTTTATTCCCTTGCCGTTCAATTCCTCTGCCTAAATCGGCATTTATTTCTGCCGCATCGGAAGAAAGCAAAAGCCCGCCTCTCGGCGGGCCTTTGACTTTAGACTAAAGACTTGAGACGCGAGACTGATTACGCCCGTTCCATGTATTTACCGGTGCGGGTATCAATCTTGATCTTCTCGCCGGTCTTGATGAAGAGCGGCGCCTGCACGGTGATGCCGGTCTCGATGGTGACGGCTTTCTGGACGTTGTTGGCGGAATCGCCCCGGACGCCTTCGGGCGCATCGGTCACGGTCAGGATGACGCTCGGCGGGATTTCCACGGTGACAGCTTTGTCATCAACGAATGTCACGGTCACCAGACCGTTTTCGACCAGGTAATTCTTCGCGTCGCCCACGAGTTCCGGGATGAGCGTGACGGTCTCGTAGTTTTCCGGGTCGGTGAAGACGTAATCGCTGCCGTCCTTGTAGCTGAATTCCATCTTCTTGGTCATCATCGGCACGGTCTCGACTTTTTCCGTGGAACTGAAGCGGACGTCGGAGGATTTGCCGGTGCGGATGCTGCGCAAGGTGGCTTGGACGAAAGCGCGGAGGTTGCCGGGGGTGCGATGTTGCACGTCGAGGACGACGCTGATGTCGCCGTTGTAATTGACCGCCTGGCCGCGGCGGAGGTCGTTTGCGTTGACTGCCATAAATCGTTGTTTTTCTCGGTTAATGTGCCCCGATGGGGAGCGTGGAGCATAGGCGAGGAGGCTTTGAAATCAAGCTTGGATTTTGAGATTTCTGGTTGCTTGAATTGACTTGCCGGAGGGCGGACATTAGCCTGCGTTCAATGCTAGAAGTCATCGAGAAACTCCTCATTTTGCAGGATCGCGACCGCAAAATCCGCCGGTTGCAGACGGAACTCGCTCATATCGAACCCGAACGACAGACACTCAAAAACAAGGCTTCCGGCACCCAGGCCAATCTTGAGGCCGGCAAACAACGCGTCCGACAGATCGAATCCGACCGGAAACGGCTCGAACTCGACGTGGAAGCCAAGCAACAGCAGATCGCCAAGTACGCCAACCAGCAGTTGCAGACGCGCA
Organism: uncultured Bifidobacterium sp.; assembly: GCA_964594985.1. Taxonomy (GTDB): domain Bacteria; phylum Verrucomicrobiota; class Verrucomicrobiia; order Limisphaerales; family JADLHS01; genus JADLHS01. Next base: position 124,267 of record CAZQNQ010000005.1, on the reverse strand, counting down.
AGAACGAGGAATACCGGGCTCTCGCGCACGAAATCGAGACGTGCAAGGCGGACATCGCCAAGATCGAGGATCAGGAAATCGCTTTGATGGAGCAGGCCGAAGCCGCCCAGAAAGACGTCGTCCGCCTCACCCAGGAGGCTAATGAAGCCAAGAAACACGCCGATAGTCTGGTCACGGAATTGGGCGAGCGGGAAAAGAATCTGCAGAACGAACTCGCCGGATTGCAGAGCGATCGCGAACAGCTCGCCTCCGTTGTGGAAGAAGTCGCTCGTGGGCGTTACGAACGATTGAGCAAATCCAAAGGCGAGAATGTCTTAGTCGGTATCAACCACGGCGTCTGCGGCGGTTGCCACATGAAGCTGCCGACCCAGACCCTGGTCGCCTGTCAGGCGAATCAGGAACTGGTCAACTGCATCAATTGCGGGCGCATCCTGTATTACACGCGGGACATGGCGCTGGTGGGGACGGATTGAGGGGGACGGCCGCGCATCGCGCCCGTTCTTAATCTTAATCCTAATCTTTTTCTTAATCCTTCTGGCCCGGGAGATTAAGATTAAGAAAAGTAAGAGCATAAGCTGCGCGGCAGTTTGAATCACACCCGAGGGCGGCAGCGGACTTTGACCGCGTTGACAGAGGGGTTAAAATAACTGGGCTTGAAGATGAAAATAGGTTTCGGCAATCGAATCGGACTGGTAACGCTCCTGTGGGTGAGCGGCATCGCGATGCTGCCGGCGCAAGAGCCGGCCCGTTCCCGCGGCACTCCCGTCATCTTCTCCGGCCCAAAATCCGATGTGGTTTCCACGAACCTGAACGATCTCCGCGCCACCGGCCGATCGTTACAAGACTTGGAAGCGGGACTGAAACAAGCCATGCCGGGAATTGATTCCCCCCGGCCTGAACCCGACCTTCGCAAATATCGCAGCACCCAGCGACAGACCCCGCCTCAGATCCGCCAATCGCTCAAAGACAGCATGAATCAGCGCGCCGAGGAGATGTTTCTCAATCCCGAGCTGTACGACGCGGAAAGGGAGGACGAGGCCATGTTCCAACTGGATCGCATCTCGCTGGACCCCTCCCGGGCCAAGTCCAAAAACTCCCTGGAACGGTTCGATGAACGCCAGCGAAGCGAACGCGCCGCGCAAACAAATCGGGGCGGAATCAACAACCTGTTCGGCAATCAAAACTTCAGCCGGCCTGACGAACTCAAGTCTGACTCCAAGCTCATCAAACCATTCAAAAACGGGCAGAACTCCGATGTTGGTCCGAGCGAATCACTCAGCGCTTTTCCCCGTACCGCCGCCGCCAGCAGTGCGATGAGCCCCGAGCGCAGCCCCACGGTTCGCAACCCCAGCGGATTCAATCGCCCCATCGAAGCCCCGACCGAACGGCAGCAAGAGGCAGCCGAGGCCCGCATGAACGATTTCAAACGCCTGCTGGAAGGGCCGCGTTACACGCCCCCCGACACCACCCGGAGCGCCTTGGCCATCGCCCCGAATTACAGCCGGACCACTTCCGGCAATCTGACCACCGCCCCGGCAACCCGCAACACCGCCACGCCAAGTTCGTCGTCGGGATGGTCGGCTTTCAAGCCCACGACGAAGGTCGAAACCAAACCGGATTTCGCCAAGTCCGCCGGACTGGTGGGTAGTCCTGACAAACTGGAGGCCTTGCCAGAGTTCCCTAAATCCACGGGCGCCTTGGAGCCGGCGCAGCCCGTCGAGACGACACCCGCGCCGTTGAAAAAGAATCCGACCGCGACCTTCAAACTGCCGCAGCGCCGTTTCTGAGTCCGGGTTCACCAGATCCGCAGCAGCGCGACGGTCTGGCCCGCTGCCAGGTGTTGTCCCGGTGCCAACTCCAGCAATCCATCCGCCCGCGCCAGGGATGCCAGCACATGCGACGCCTGTTTCCCCGCTGAGAAAACCCGCCCGTCGCCGTCCACCTGCACCCGCAGGAAATGGCGGCGGTCGCCGGGATTGGACAGCGGCTCGCCCAGCACGCCGGAAAAAACGGGCAAGCTGTGATGGCGTGCCCCTTGCCAACGCCGCAAAGCCGGATACACCAGCACCAGGAAAGTGACGAAAGCTGAAACCGGATTTCCGGGCAGGCCGAAAAGAAATTTGCCGCCGAGTTTGCCGAAGACGAAGGGTTTTCCGGGCCGAATCGCCACGCGCCAGAATTCCAGTTCCCCGCCCAGCGCTGTGAATGCGGCTTTCACAAAATCGAGTTCGCCCACCGAGACGCCGCCCGATGTCACCACGATGTCGCATTCGGCAAACGCCTGTTCCAACGCCGTGCGCGTGGCCTCCAAGGTGTCGCGCACGAGCGGATAAACTTTCGGTCGCCCGCCGGCCCGCGCGATGAGCGCGGCGAGCATGGCGCGATTGCTTTCGTAGATCTGGCCCGGGGCCAGCGGCTGCCCTGTTTCCCGCAATTCCGAGCCGGTGGCAATCAATCCCACCACCGGCAATCGCCCCACGGTGATTTCACCAACCCCGACGGCCCCCAGCAAGCCGATCAAGCCGGGAGTGATTTCTGCGCCGGCCTCGGCCAAGGTCGCGCCAACGCGCACATCTTCCCCTTGAAAGCGGACATTCTCGCGCGGTTGCGCGGCATCAAGGATCAATACCGTGTTGCCCTCGTGGCTGGCATCTTCCTGCATCACCACCGCATCGGCCCCGCGCGGCAACGGCGCGCCCGTGAACACTCGCGCACATTCGCCGGACGCCAGTTCGCCCGCAAAAGTCTCCCCGGCCGGAATGCGCGCCTGCAAACGAAGCCGGACGGACGCTTCCGGCGTTGCCCCTTGCACATCGGCGGCGCGCACGGCGTAACCATCCATCGCGGAGTTGTCGAACGGCGGCAGATCGAGCGAAGAAACAATCGTCTCGGCGAGAATCCGTCCTGCCGCAGTTGCGAGGGGAATCCGTTCAGTCTGCGGCGCGGGTAACGCGGCCAGCACTTGGGCGACGGCTGTTTCCAGATCAAGCACGCCCCAGTGTTTTCCAGCGGGGCAATTTTGAAAAGGCCGATTCCGCGAAGAAATCGAACACCGGCGGGAAACCGCCGTCGAAGCAACACGATGAAATTACGGCTCCCCTTCGGGCGGATGCCGTGCTAAACGTAGAAAAATTGACCGTCGTCAGTTTCAGTTTTATGCGGAGCTGCCTGCGCCCTCTACGGTGCGGGCTGCTCCTGTTTTTGTTTGGACTGCTCCCGATCACCGCCGCAGCCGCGCGTGAATCTGTTTACGTCGTCAAATCCAAGGACACCCTGACGGACATCGCGCGCCAGCATGGATTATCCGTTGCCACGTTGTCCGCCCGGAACAACCTCGGTCGAAACGAAACCATCTACGTCGGCCAGCGACTCACCATCCCCTCCACGGCTACGGCCAAACCTACGATACGTTCCACTCCGCAACTGACCGCCGCCGTGCAAAAAAGCATCACCGCCGCTCCGGTGAAAGCCCGGCGCTGGCGCAACATCGTCATCCATCACGCCGCGGTGGACGAAGGAACGATGCAAGCGTTGGATCGGTATCATCGCGAGCAGCGTCACATGGAAAACGGCCTCGCCTATCACTTCCTCATCGGCAACGGCAACGGCCTGGGCGATGGCGTGATCGGAGTGGGAAACCGTTGGAAGAAGCAACTGGATGGCGGCCATCTGCGCAGCGCGGCGCAGAACCAGACCGCCATCGGCATTTGTTTGATCGGGAATTTCGATCAGGACAAGCCGACGGAAAAACAGCTCCAAAGTCTGGAGGCGCTGACCCGCGCGCTGATGAAGCGCTGCCAACTCTCCGCCAGCGCGGTGAAAACCCATCAACAGATCAACGTGGTTTCCACCCGCTGCCCCGGGAAATATTTCCCCACCCGCGATTTTCTGAACCGGCTCAAGCAGCCGGCAAAATAGAGCGTACTGCAAAAAGAAGGTCGGGAACGAGGTGCTGGCAAAACGCCCCTCACCCCGGCCCTCTCCCCATCGGATGGGGAGAGGGTGGCCGAAGGCCGGGTGCGGGGAATTCGGTTCCGACAGACATTTTGCGAACTATTCTAACAGCACTCAGACGTTGAACTTGAAGAGCAAAACGTCCCCATCTTTGACGACGTATTCCTTGCCTTCCATGCGATAGAGACCTTTTTCGCGCGCCGCCGCAACCGAGCCGCACTTGATCAAATCCTCATAAGCCACGGTTTCCGCCTTGATGAACCCACGCTCGAAGTCCGAGTGGATGACGCCCGCCGCTTTCGGCGCGGTGTCGCCCGCATGGATCGTCCACGCGCGCACTTCCTTTTCGCCCGCCGTGAAATACGTGCGCAAGCCGAGCAGATGATACGTCGCGCGGATCAACGCGCCCATGCCGCTCTCATCCACGCCAAGTTCCTTGAGGAACGCCTTGGCTTCCTCGGCCGAGAGATCAATCAGATCGCTCTCGATCTGCGCGCTGATGACCACCGCTTCGCACGCGAGATGCGTCTTGACGTATTCCTGCACCTTTTGCACGTAAGCATTCTTGTCGCCCTGCGCGAGTTCGTTCTCCTTCACGTTGCACGCGAAGATCGTCGGCTTGTCCGTGAGCAGGAAGAACGCTTTGGAAATCACCTTCTCCTCCGGCGTCAGCTTGACGGACAACGCGAGCTTGCCCTCATTCAACACCGGTTCAAACTTCTTGAGCACGGCTTCCTCGGCCAACGCCACCTTGTCGCCGCGCTTGGCGTCCTTGGCGACTTTATCCAACCGCTTCTTCACCGTCTCGAGATCCGCGAGCACGAGTTCCGTGTTGATCACCTCGATGTCGCGCACCGGATCCACGCTGCCGGTGACGTGATGGATGTCCGCGTCTTCGAAACACCGCACCACCTGTACGATGGCGTCCACCTCGCGAATGTGCGTGAGGAACTTATTGCCGAGCCCTTCGCCCTGACTCGCGCCCTTGACCAGACCCGCGATGTCCACGAACTCGATGGCCGCCGGGATGACCACGGTGGTCTTGGCGATCTTTTGCAACTCATACATCCGCGCGTCCGGCACGGTGACGATGCCCACGTTCGGATCAATCGTGCAAAAGGGATAATTGGCCGCTTCCGCTTTCCGGGTGCGGGTCACGGCGTTGAACAAGGTTGATTTGCCGACGTTGGGCAGACCGACGATTCCAGCTCTTAGCATAAAATTTAGAAACGCGATGCTAGTGACAGAAACCTCCCAACTCAATTCATTAAAACAGCATTGAGGCGAGGGGGCACATCTTGACACTGCCTCCGACATTGCGCCTGCGGACAAATCGGAACGCCGCCTTCAAGCGGCGGCATTCAACAGGAGCAAACAGAGAACACAGAGTTAGGCAGGGGGAAGACTGGCTGGCCTCCGTTCGCTCCGTTTCCTCCTGTTCGATTCGGGTTATCGATTCGGGTTATTCCTCAAGCAATGCCTGCGCGAATTGTTTGGCGGCGAAGGATTGCAGGTCGAGGTTCATTTCGGGTGGCGCAACCTTTCCAATTCTTTGAGCAGCGGGGACCAGTAGGCCTTGTCTTTCGCCCGCGCCTGATTTTCTTCGACCGACAGCGCGTTTTCAAGTTGCGCGAGCTTGCCGGCCGCAGCGTGTCGGAGCAAGGGGCGTTTGGTCGCAATCCGTCGCGCCAAGCCGGCATGGGCTTGCGCGACTTCCAGCAGCAATTGCGTTGTGCGGAGTTCCAAAAGCCAGAACTTTATCTGTGCCGCACGCGGCTTGGCATTGTGCTGAAAATAGTGAGCTTCCACCAAACGCCGGATCATTGGCCAATCTTTGTCGCGCTGGGTTTTCTTGGCTTGCACGAGATCAGGGAGCGACAGCAGATCGCACTTGGTGCCATCCGGCAGTTCAATGGTCGTGCGCCGTTTCCAAAGTTTGGCGAAGGAATCCACGCCGCGCATTTTGGACATCACATCCACGCGCATCCGCAAGGCTTCGGGATGCTGACAGCGAAAGTGGAGGGCGTGGCCGCGCCGGAGATATTCCAGTTCAAACGGCGGAACGGCAATGGATTCGGCGCGCAATTCCGCCAACGCTTTCCGCAGCCGCGCGAGATTGGCCGCGTCGGCGAGAATGGCAAAGTCGGTGTCGCGACTAAACTCGGCCGCGCCGTAAAACACGCACGCCTGTCCGCCCATGAGCAGGGCGCGGACGCGGTGCGCGCGCATCGAAGAAAGGACTTTGCGTATCGGGTTCGGGATCAAGGGAGCCTCCGAGCGCGAGGTAGGTTTGCCAGAGTTTCTCGCTTTCCAGCCAGCGTTGCACGGGCGTGAGCCGATACCACTCGGCCCATTCGTCGCCCACCAGTTGCTCCGGCTGAATCATGGCAAACAGATAACAGAATCAAACTAGGGCGGCAAATTGAGTTTCATTCCTCAAACAACGCCTGCGCGAATTGTTTAGCGTCGAAGGGTTGCAGGTCGTCCGGTTGCTCACTCAAGCCGTGCGGCGGGGTCATTGGCCGAGTGTTTGTTTGTAATCCGGCGGGGGTTCCCCGTAACCCTGTTTCCGGCGGGCAATCGCCGGTTCGATGATTTCTTGGCGGATGTCTATCTCGGCGTGAAAAAGTTCGCGCCAGAGTTTGCGGGTGTTTTCCGGATAGCGATTCGGCGCATCTTCATCAAAGGCCGGGCGGAACAAATCCACGGCGTTCTGCAACTCGCGCTTTAATTCGGCGGCGGTGGGGTGGCCCGTCAATTGAATCGTGCGCTCGAACGCTTTCAAATCTTTGGCCTCGAGCCGGTCCAGCTTGCCAATGAGAATGTCCACCGGGTGCGGGATGGTCAGGGCTACGTTGTCGCGTTGAACGGTCTTGGCGCGCTGTCGCCAGCGGGGGCTGGTGCGAAAACTTAATTCAAATCCGGGTTCGAGATAAAAACCGCCGTGGGTCTTGTCCAGTTTTGCCGCGACAACCAAGGCCGCCAAGTCTTCATCGTCGTCGGAGAACAGATCCACGTCGCCACTCATCAACTGGCGGTCCACGGTGAGTTGCAGCGGCGCTGAACCGTAGAGGGTAAAGTGAAACGGCCGATCCCTGGGCAGCGCCGCCAGAAATTTCTGGAGCAACTGACCCGCCGGGGTGGCCCAGTCAATTTCGCCCGCCCACCAGTTTTTGATCGAAGGCATGTTTGCGGGGACCGACGCCCAGAAAGTACAGCGCCTGTTGAATGAGCCGGTTGGTCACTTCGGAATCCTGACTGAGCTGGCGGGCCAACGCCTGCTCGCGCGGACGCAGCGGGCGGGATTCTCTGCGGATGAGCAGCCGCGCGGCCAGACGCGATTTGCGCCAGGCGGTGTCAGCTTTGACTTCCGCTTGTTTCATGCGAGAGAGACTACCGCAACTGACGGTCGTGCGCAATTGCCGTCCATTGCGAAGAGCTTTCAGTGCCCCTCAACTCGCCTCCCCACCGAACAGCATTCTACCTGTCTTGAATGCTATCCAAAGCCTGTGAGTTCTTGACCGTGAACATGAACTGCTTTGTGGTAATGGGAACTGAAATCATCGGGGCAGCAATCACCTTGTTGCGACACACGAGCAAAGTCCGGTTGCCAAAATTATTCTCGGTCAAAGCCTTTAACTTGGAAACGTCGCCATCATTCAATACAAGTATGACGGTGGTCTCGCCCGAACTGCCATCGCTGTTTCCTGCGAACACTTTAGCGTGGAATGTGACATCGGGAGAAATCTTGAACCCGCTTGTGTCAACAGTTCCTTCTGAGTCAAAAACATTTAACGTGTTTGTTAGAGCATCCTTCACCACGAACATTTCAAACAGGTGATCTCCATGCGAACTTTGAGGCGCTCCCGCCTGAAAGCTCTTTCCGCTTTCGCCCATGATAGGCGACCAATTGACAACCTTTCCGTCTTTCATATTCACCGTAAATCCAGTGAGGCGTAGTGGTCCTTCTCGAATGACTTCCTCAAAAGGAAACGAATACGTTAGGATGCCGATTTCGCTAGCTTGTATTTCAGAGGCAGGAAGCCCGAATACGTCGGTTATTTCAGTCTTGGTCATCCCGGGCATGATGAGATTGTCCAATTCCGCCTTGCTGTAAACCTTGGTTGCATTTCCGGTTGTCTTTGACTGTGGTTCGATTGATTTCTGACCGCAGCCGACCGCAAAAGCGGCCAACGCGAAAGTGAGCAGTATCGTCCTCATAATTTTTGGTCACTCTAGTTTTTTGGCTGGATTCATTCTTCAAACAACGCCTGCGCGAATTGCTTCGCATCGAAGGGTTGCAGATCGTCCGGTTGCTCGCCGAGGCCGATGAATTTGATGGGCAGGCCGAGTTCCTTCTGGATCGCCACCACCATGCCGCCTTTGCTCGTGCCATCGAGCTTGGTCACGATGAGGCCGGTGAGCGGGACGGCTTTGTTGAATTCGCGCGCCTGGTTCAACGCGTTCATGCCGGTGCTGCCGTCCAGCACGAGCAGGACTTCGTGCGGCGCGCCGGGCAATTGCTTGCCGATGACGCGATGCAGCTTGTGCAACTCCTGCATCAAGTTGTGTTTCGTGTGCAGGCGGCCCGCCGTGTCAATGAAGAGGTAATCCGCCTGGCGCGCCTGCGCGGCGGTGACGGCGTCGTGCGCCACGGACGCGGCATCCGAACCATACGCGCTCGCGATGACTTCGACCTTGAGGCGCGTGCCCCAGAGTTTGAGCTGTTCGATGGCGGCGGCGCGGAAAGTGTCGCACGCGGCGAGCAGGACGGTTTTCTTTTGCGACTGAATGTAGTGCGCGAGCTTCGCCGAGGTCGTGGTCTTGCCCGTGCCGTTCACGCCGACGATGGAAACGACCGTCGGACCGCTCGGGGCTTTGAGCAAATCCGCCTTGTTGCTCGAAAGACTCTTCTCAATTTCCGACCGCGCGATGGCGAGGTAATCCAACCCCGCCGTACCTTGTGATTCGTAGGCGAGCTTCACGGCGGTCACGATCTGCGTGGTCATCGCCATGCCGAGGTCGGCGGCGATGAGCGCGTGTTCGATTTCCTCCAGCGACTCTGCAGTCAGCTTGGGCGAACGCGTGACGATGCGTTTGATTTCGTGGACGAGCTTGCTCTGCGTTTTGGCAAGGCCAGCTTTGAATTTGGCAAACAGACCCATAGGAAAAATCAACCGCAGATGGACATAGGTGAACGCAGATGAAGAAATTGGGTGGGGCGCGTCACTCCGTGCGCGCCGTCGGCTGGCCGGTGAAAAACGGCGCGCACGGAGTGACGCGCCCTACCAGCAAAATTGAATTCATGCTCATTGGATTGCATTCGTTGGCGCAGATTTCTTGGCAGCGGCGGCAGCTTTGAGTTTGTCAAAATGCTCGCGCGCGAGGCGCACGGTGCCGATGAGCGGCTTGCCTTTGCTCAAACCGTGACAATCCGAGCCGCCGGTGACGAGCAGTTCATATTTGTTCGCCAACCCCAGATAATGCTGCGAGGTCGTGGGCGGATGCTTCGTATGAAAACATTCGATGCCATCGAGTCCGGCGGCGACGAGATCAGGAATGGATTCGTCGGTGCGATTCAAGCCGGGATGCGCCATCACGGCGAGGCCACCGGCCTGGTGAATCAATTCAATCGCCTCCAGTGCGGACATCTTGGACTTGGGCACCCACGCGGGGCGGCCTTTCTTGAGGAAGCGCTCAAAGGCTTCGTCCAGCGTCCGGCACTGGCCTTGGCGCACGAGCGTGCGGGCCACGTGCGGGCGACCGGGCGATTTGCAGTTCGCCAGCGCAAAAACATCCTCGGCCTTCAACGGCACGCCGAGCGCGTTGATCTTGGCGACCATCTCACGGATGCGCTCCTGTCGGACGAGCTGAAACTTGGCAATCTCCCGGAGCAACCGCTCATTCTTCGGATCAACGAAGTAAGCGAGGATGTGCAGCTCGTGGTCGTTGTGCTCCGAGGTCAACTCCGTGCCGACGACAAATTCGATCCCGACCTTGGCGCATTCAGTGCCGACCGCTTCGCAGCCTTCCACCGTGTCATGGTCCGTCAACGCGATCGCACCCAAGCCCTGCTGCTTCGCGCGCGCCACGATTTCCTCCGGCGTGAACGTGCCATCAGAATAGTGCGAGTGGAGATGCAGGTCGGCGTACATCGTTACTAAACGTTTCGCGCGGGTCGCATGAGCTCAGCCTTCACCTTATCAAGGATGCCGTTGACGAACTTGCCGCTGTCTTCGGTGGAAAACTTTTTCGCGATGTCCACCGCTTCATTGATGCTGACCACGGGCGGAATGTCTTCACGATGCAACATTTCGTAGATCGCGAGCCGGAGAATGTTCCGGTCCACGGGAGCGATGCGGTTGAAGTCCCAATTCTTGACGTGTTTCTTGATGTGCTCGTCAATCGCGTCGCGATGTTGGAGCGTGCCGCGGATCAGCGGCTCGGAGAACAGGCGCATCTCGGCTTCGCTGGCGGTGGGCGGGGGAAGTTCCACCGGTTCGTTCCAGTTGGCGCGACCTTTTTCGGCGGCCAAGGCGGCGGCGCGCTGCGATTCCCAGAATTCATTGAGCGCCACCTCGAGATCCTCGCGGGGGTTCAAGTCATGCTGGAACAGAAACTGGACGGCGCGTTCGCGCGATTCACGGCGTTTTCCCATAAACATCATTATGTTGCCGGAGAAAGCCCGGCCACGAAATGAAAAACTTTACCCCGCCCCGCCGCCGACTAAGCTCGCGGCCATGCTCAACTACATCTGGCTCGGCCTGATGGTGGCGGCGGTGCTGATCGGCGCGACCAACGACACGCTCGACGCCGTCGGCAAAGCGGCCTTTGAACGCGCCGAATACGCCGTGATGAAACTCGCCCTGCCGCTCGCCGGGGTGATGGCGCTCTGGCTCGGCATCATGCGGCTCGCGGAGAAGGCCGGACTGATCCAAGTCATGGCCCGCGCACTGCGCCCCGTGATGCGAAAACTATTCCCCGACGTGCCGCCCGAGCATCCCGCGATGGGTTCGATGCTGATGAACATGGCGGCCAACATCCTCGGCCTCTCCAACGCCGCCACGCCGCTTGGCATCCGCGCGATGAAAGACCTGGAAACGCTCAACCCGCGCCCCGGCGTCGCCTCGAATGCGATGTGTACCTTTCTCGCGATTAACACGAGTTCGATTCAACTCATCCCGGCAACGGCCATTGCCGTGTTATTCGTAGCTCACGCCGAAAACCCCTCCGCCATTGTTGGCACGGCGCTGATGGCCACGATCTGCTCCACCATCGCCGGCATCACGGCAGTCAAGCTGTTGGAAAAACTGCCGGGCTATCGGTTGCCGCCTCTTAGCCCTGCAGATGGTAGGGCGGGCAGTCCTCTGCCCGCCGCCACCGCGAACCAAGACGACGGCGCGCACGGAATGACGCGCCCCACCACCGAAGACCCTGCACCGATCAACTGGTTCGGCTGGCTCGCGCTGGCGGTCTTCGGCGGCGTTTTTGTCTGGGCCTTTGTCCGCGTCGGCTTTCCCGAAGTTTTTGGCAAAACCGCCTCCGAAACGCTGGCGAAGCAAAATAACTTCCTGCGGACCATCAACGCCATCTCGTTGCTCTCGATTCCGCTGCTGCTCTCGTTCTTCCCGCTTTATGCCGCGTTGCGCCGCGTGAAGGTCTATGAGGAATTCGTCGAAGGCGCGAAGGAAGGCTTCAAGACTTCCATCATGATCATCCCGTATCTCGTCGCGATCCTCGTCGCCATCGGCATGTTCCGCGAGGCAGGCGGCATCGAAATGATCTCCAACGCGCTCAAACCCGCGCTCAACGCGGTGGGCTTCCCCACTGAACTGCTGCCTTTATGCCTCGTGCGTCCACTCAGCGGCAGCGGCACGTTGGGATTGTTCTCCGACATCGTGAAAGAATTCGGCCCGGACAGCCTGCTCGCGCGCACGGCAGGAACGATTTTCGGCAGCACGGAAACCACCTTCTACGTCATCGCGGTTTATTTCGGCGCGGTCGGCGTCAAACGCACCCGCCACGCCGTCCCCGCCGGTTTGATCGCGGACTTGGTGGGCATCATCGCCTCCATCATCATCTGTCGGCTGATGTTCACATGAAGTAACAAGGCGAGATGGTTTAACGCTCGCCCTCACCTGTGTCCTCTCCCCCGGGGAGAGGATGTGACCAAGCATGTTCTCGGGTGGTTCGATTAACCGTCCGACCAATCCAGCGCTGGAAATTTCCAAGCCTCGGAGAACGTTTCCCCTTCTCTCTGGGGAGAAGGCCGGGATGAGGGAGGGCGTCGAACATGGTGCAACGCAAAGTCGCAAAGATTGCGGGACGCAGAAGAAAGCCCGTTAGGGCTGGCATGTTTATAGTTTCGTGATCCCGAAACCAACCAAGCTCCGTCAGGAGCGGCACAATTCGGGGATGTGGCGGGAAGATGCCGCTCCTGACGGAGCTTTTGATTCATGGGCCCGGGGTTTCTATAAACATATCGCGCCGCTGGCGCTGGGAGGGGTCGCCCGGCAATCGCGAAGCGTCTGGAGTGCGGGTGGCTTTAGCACCGCTTTCGGACGGGACACTTTAGGCAGAGGAATGAATGGCAAAGGAATGGTTTCCCAGCCTCATTCCCCTGCCTAAGAGCCTGTTTGAAAACTCCTCGCTGGAAACCCGGAGCAAGGATGCTCCGGGAACCCGCGGGCAGGAGGCCCGCGCTACGCCGTAACGCAGGCATCCCTGCCTGCGGGTTCGGGCGGCATCCCTGCCGCCCGTTCCGGGTTTTCAAACAGGCTCTAAATAAAATTCTTTTCGGATTCCGTGTCTCAGCGGCAGCCTACGGGTGAAACATGAATGAGCGGCAGTCAGATTTCGAGTGGTTGCAACAGTTCGCCCGGGCGGGAAACCAATCCGCCTTCCGCGAACTGGTCCGGCGACACATTGACCTCGTCTTTGCCACGGCATTGCGCAAGGTCGGTGACGCGGGCGGCGCGGAGGAGATTTCCCAAAACGTCTTCGGCGCGCTCGCGCGCAAAGCGTGGCGATTCGCTCCGGACGATTCCCTTCCCGCGTGGTTACACAAAACCACACTGCTCGAATCCCAAGCGTGGTTGCGCGGCGAAATGCGCCGTCGTCGTCGCGAGCAGACCGCCGCCGAACTGGGCACCACCATGAAAACCCCGGACGAACAACCCGCCTTTCAAGCCCTCGTCCCGTTGCTGGACGAAGCGCTGCTCTCCCTGCGCGAAAAGGACCGCGAGGCGCTCCTGTTGCGTTACTACGAAAGCCAGTCGTTGCGCGACGTCGGCGCAGCCCTTGGCGTCAGCGACGACACGGCACAAAAACGTGTGACCACTGCGCTGGAAAAGCTTTCTCAGTTCTTCCAACGCCGTGGTTTCAAAACCGCCACCGTGGCGGCGACTACCGCCGCGTTGCAACACACCGCGTCGTCCGCATCGGCGGCGACTGTGTCGCTGGTGTTCAACGCCGCGTTGCAGGCTGCGCCGCCCGCACTGGTGGGTTTGAGCGCCTTCTTCGCGCGCTTCGCCAGCCTGACGAAAGTGCAGACTGCGGCGGTTTGTGTGGCGATTGCCGCCGGACCGGTGGCCTGGCAAATCAGTGAACAACGCGAAGCAAACGCCGCACTGATTCAGGCCAAAACCCAACTCGCCGCCACGCAGAACGAATTCAGCGTCGTGCAAACCGAGATTCAACGCTTGAACGAATCTACGACGCAGTTGGATGAATCACTCGCCGCCACACTTGCCGCCGCCGCGCGCAGCGCCGAGACCGCGCAGAAGTTCGAGGCGTGGAAGCAGCGGACACGCGAGCAATTGCTGGCGGCCGATTACCAGTGGCCGGAGGATTCTCTGTTCGTGAGGATTCCCAAAAGGATGGCGCCGCAATTGCAGGTTCATCAACCGATCTCGCAACCGGGCGTGATCAAACAGGAGGCGCGGGAACTGTTGGGGTTGACCCCGGGGGAACGCGAGCAGGCGGAGACGGCGTTGCACGATCACATTACGGCGCTGGATCGTTTGATTGAATCAAACCTGTACGAAACCAACCGCCTGCAATACTCCACCCAACCTGCGAATACATTGGCAATCAAAGTTTTTGGGGTGCCTGCGCTGGGAGCTGAAGTTAAGCAGCGTGGGGATGAATTAAAATCGGCATTGAAAACGGTGCTTGGCGATGAGCGTTGGCCGCTGTTGACACGGGCGCTTCTTGGGTCTTCCGAACTGCGTCGAACATTGAGCCTGGACGCCGGCGAACGGGGCCAAGAAATGGCGGTTTGGATCAAAGAGTCGGAAGGCAATCTGATGCTGGGATTTGCCGTAACTGAACAGAATCACTGGTCCGGTCAAGATGGCTTGGCGCTAAAAGTCTTTTTACCGGGATTTGAATTTCCTGACGGCATGACTGGGAGCGGCTACCTGGGTTTGGAACGCTTCCCCGCATCACTAGCACAGCCGGTATTGGCGTGGATTCAGCATCAAGCCGAAACCCGGCTCGAAAAGAAAGGGGCTCAATGAAACGTTTATTGCTGGCAATCTTGATACTGGCCACCGGAACGACGGTCTTTTGCACACTCCGTGCCGCGACGGCCAACACCCAGCGAGAACTCGCGACCCAAACCTCTGCCTGGCAAACCCAGACCCAGCAACTCGCCCAACTGCGGTTGGAGAAACAGCAAGTCTTCGAACGTTGGACTGATACCAAGCAGCAGCTGGCCGCTCAACCGCCGCTGCCAACACTCACACAACTGGCGGAGAAAATCCTGTCCGGCGCGCCACCGCAAAATTTTTCTGCCGCCGAGAGCGAGCAATTGTTGGCCGAACTTGATTTCAGTTGGAACACGACCGGCGATTACCTCATCGTCAGCAAGAAATCGCTGGGAGGCATTTCGTTCGACGGCATGAAGGGCGTGCAGTTGACCGACGTCGCCCGCGCCGTGCTGGCCATTACGCCAGCCGAACAATCCGCCATCGAAACCATGACGCAACAACTGGGTGAGACGCGGGCCGCCTGGGCGAAGGAGCATGTGCAACGGACCGAACCCAGCGGCAACGTGCTGGCGCAATACGCGCTGCCGGTGGATGAGGAACTCTCCCGCGGCCTGCATCGCAAGTTCACCGATGGGGTGCTGGAAACACTCGGCCCGGAGCGTGGGGAGTTTTTGCAACGCTTTTCGTGGAGATGGATGCAAGACGTTGGCCTCATCACCGGACCAAAGTTTTCAAACATTCCCGGGGAAGTGATCGCCAATGAGCCTTCGTATCAACCCAAACCAACCACCCTGACGGTGGAACGCTATCAATCCGGCGGTGAGTGGCGAATGAATTTCAACCTAAAACAAGCCGGCAACTCGATGGTGACCAGCGTCTCACCCTGGCAGCCCTTTCCCGAAGCCTTTCGTCCGCTTTTCCCGGGTGGCTGGGCCGACCTCGCAAAGGCTGAAGGTTTTGAATTGCCGAAGGAGTTTGAGAAACACCAAGCGCGGTGAGTTGGCTCTTTGTCCGCTTGGATCCGCCGCCACCCAAGCTGAATCAGAATAATGGGATCAGAATGATCGGAACATTATGCTGATCCCATTATTCTGATAACACCTGTCCCCAACTCACCCCGCCATCTGGCCGCGCGTGACGCCGAGTTGGTTCGTCAGCTTGAGTTCCCGCCAGAGTTGCGCGCCGGTGATTTCGCCGCGCAACAACTGCCGGTACTTCGTGATCGTCTGCGTGACTTCCGCCGGAGTTTCGTTCAGGAACTCGACGCGGAAATTCCGCACGCCTAGCGCGAGCATCCGTTCCACAAATTCCGCGCCCGTCTGCGCTTGTGAGTTGAAGACGGTGTTGCGGCAGCCCACGTCGGCCTTGAGCGGATGCAACGCGCCGACCCGGTCGCGCAACCGCACGTCGTGTTTGTCGCAGGGGCGACCGCAGTCGCGGTAGTCCCTGCCCTTCGAGAGGAACGCGCAGAACACGCAATGCTCCATGTGAAACATCGGCATGTGTTGATGGATCGTGATCTCAAACCACTCGGGCGGCGTGCCGGTGAGCAGTGCTTCCAACTGCTGCACGTTCAAGTCGTAACTGGCCGTCACCCGCTCCAAGCCGAATTTATTTTTGAAATAATCCGCCGCGAGATGATTCGCGATGTTGAGCGAGAAATCGCCCACGCGCCGGTCTTTGGCAAAGAACTTCAAGTGGTCGTAGTTGCGGACCAGATAACCGTCGGCGTTGCAGGAGCGGACTTGTTCGAGCGTCCATTCTTCGCCCGATTTGAAGATGCGCGGTGGAGCGACCCAAATCGAAGGTTGATAGTTGATAGTGGATGGTTGATAGGCGGAGCAGCCGCGCGCGGTGTGAAATGTCGTGACGGCTTCGCGATACTTCTTCGGGTCTTCAAACTCGCAGTAAATCGTCTGGATGCCGCACTGCAACGCCGCGTCGAGTTGCGCGAGGTTGCGGACGAGGACGATCAGGGTAGCACCCGCGTCCCGCGGGTGAATTTCGGCGTCCCGCCGAAATCCGGAGGGGCGCAAGGCTTTCAGTGAAGCAGGTGAGCTTTCCAAGAATGTTTGTCCTCGGCCAGTTTCCGGCGCGACGCCGGAAACCACAGGCGGGACGCCTGTGCTACCCGCATTCCATTGCCACCGTTTCGGCATGACCCGTTGCCTCTCCAATTCGGCGACCACATCGCGGCGGAGACGGTTCAACTCACTCACGGGCAACATGACTTCCCCGGAGAGATGATTCTTCAACTCGCCCTGTTTGAATGGCGTGCCGCCGAGCCGACCGAGTTGTTCGCGCAAGCGTTCCGTCGTGAGCGGCTGTTTCTCCGCGGCCACAAGTAACACGGTGGAATCCAGCTTTGCCACATGCCCATCATCATCGCGGGCGATAAGCGTGAACGGTTTCCCAACCAACCCGTGAACTTCCAGATGCAGTGGGCGTTGAAAGCGAATTTTCTCGCCCTCGAAACTCTGCCGCAAACGCTTGTCGAGTTCGGGATCGTTGGTCTTCCAGAGCTTGTCGCCGACGTGAACGCGGCGGAAATTCACATCGCCGTGGCCGAAGCCGAGCCAGGTTTCCGCGCCGCGCGGCGTGACTTGATAAACGCGTCCGCCCTCTTCGTCCTGATCCGGCGTGCCCGCGTCGAACACCACGCCATCGCCCGGCTTCAGCGGGCTGACGAGTTTGAGCACAACCTTTCCGTCCGCGACCCGGGTTACTTCCCCGAGGAACACGCCGCGTTTTTTGCCAAACCGCGCGTGAACCAGTTTTTGATTATCAATCCCGCCAAACCAGCCGGTGAACAGTCCGCGCGAGAAGGCCATTTCCAAATCATAGTGACGGGTGGCGGGTGACAGGTGACGGGACGTGCCCGGATTTGCGAGCGGCTTCGTGTCACTCGCCACCCGCCACTCGTCACCCAATTCATCAAGTGCCTGGCGATAGACGCGCGTGATGTTCGCAACGTATTCGGGGGATTTGAGCCGGCCTTCAATCTTCAATGAAGCCACGCCTGCGCGTACCAGTTCCGGCAAAACTTCCAAGCCCGACAAATCCTGCGGACTGAGCAGATATCTTTTGTCGCCGAGCGGAACGGTTTGGCCGTCGGAGACCAGCTCGTAAGGCATGCGACACGCCTGCGCGCATTCGCCGCGATTCGCCGAGCGGCCACCGAGTGATTCGCTGGTGAGGCATTGGCCGGAGTAGGCAACGCAGAGCGCGCCGTGGACGAAAACTTCCAGCGGCAAATTGGTAGGGCGCGTCACTCCGTGCGCGCCGCTCGTGCCAAGAGCAGCTTCGGCGGGCAAGGGACTGCCCGCCCTACCTTGCGCATCCTGAATCTTCTCGATCTCTTTGATCGAACATTCGCGGGCGAGGACGACGAGGTTGCAGCCAAGTTCACGGGCGAATTCTACGCCCGCCGCGCTCGTGACCGTCATCTGCGTCGAGCCGTGAATGGGAAAGTCGGGCGAGAGCGAACGAATCAGCCGACAGATGCCGACGTCTTGCACAATCGCGGCATCCACCCCGGCAGCGATGATGGCGCGGAGATAATCCGTGGCGTCAGCAAGTTCGTTCTCAAAGACCAGCGTGTTGAACGTGACGTAGCCCTTCACACCGCGGCGATGGAGGAATTCCATCAGTTTCGGCAAATCGGCGACGGTGAAATTGTGCGCCCGCATCCGGGCGTTGAATTTTTCGAGACCGAAGTAGATCGCGTCCGCGCCATTCTCGACGGCGGCTTTGGCGCAGTCCCAATCGCCGGCAGGTGCGAGCAACTCCGGCAAATGTGGAGTGCGGAGTGCGGAGTGCGGAATCAAGGTCGCAGTTTCGTTGTGGGGCAAATCAGCCACGCAAACAGACTAACCGGTGTCGCGGGCGGAAACAAAACCTCTTTGGCAAAGATTCAGATCAACCACGAAACACACGAACGACACGAAAATGGAACACTAAAACCTGCCGGTCGGCGAGCGCGGGTTTCATCCCGCCTTTCGGGTGTTTAGTGTATTTCGTGGTTCAAATTTCCGCTCAGGCGTAGAAATAACCCAACTCCTTCAGCGAGGAATAATCTTTCGTCCGAGTGGCGGTGGCGCGACCAAGGACGATGTGGTCGAGGACTTCGATCTTGAGCAGTTGCCCGGCGCGGATAAGGTCGCGGGTGACTTTGATGTCGGCTTCGCTGGGCGTGGGATCACCGCTGGGATGATTGTGCGCGAGCACGATAGCGGAAGCGTTGGCAGAGATAGCGGAGCGGAAAACTTCGCGCGCGTGAACAAGCAGCGTGTCGAGCGTGCCGTTGGTGATCTCCTCCACGCGGATGAGGCGGCGGCGCGTATTGAGCAGCAGCACTTGGAGCGTCTCCACATCTTTCACCAGATTTTGGGCGCGGAGCAGGCGGACGACGTTCTCAGGATTGTCGAGCACGGGCGATTCGATCTGAAGTTCGCGCGCCATCTTGTGCGCCAACGCGAAGGCCGCCACGAGCGTCACCGCTTTGTCGCGGCCGATGCCTTTGACCTGGCGCAAGTCATCCACCGACGCAAGCGCGAGCGATTGCAACGAGCCAAACCTGAGCAACAGATGCTTCCCGACCTCCACGGCGTTCATGCCCTTGAGCCCGGTGCGCAGGAGGATGGCGATCAACTCGGCGTTGCTCAACGCGTCTGAACCTTGGGCGGCGAGTCTTTCCCGAGGACGTTCGCTGATGGGCTGGTCTTTGATTTTGAGCGCAGTGGACATGGTGGCAGACGCGAACATTGCCAGATTCACGCGCTAAAATCACTTATGCGAAGGTATAGGATTTCCCAAGACAGCGACGATCCGGAGAATTTTGAACAACAAAGGACTCTTAAACGGAACAATTCTATTAAACAGGAGGGAACGGAGAGAACAGAGCCGGAAACAAAGCGGTCCATGACGGTTTGAAACGAAGAAAGACATCCACAAAACCGTGGCTTTGGAGTTGGCGCTTCAACGAGGAAAACCTTTCATCCCTGCGCTCGGTTTTCTCTGTTTGCTCCTGTTCCAACTGCATGGATTCGGTTTAGCCTCCTTTGGCAGTCTTGGCATCCGCCATGAACTCGGCAAACTCCGCGTGATACTGCGGCGGGATGCGGGCCTTGAACTTCGCCACCTTGGCGAGATAACGGCGCTCCAACACCTGCCCGACCTTGTGCAAGCGCGCAATGAGCGCGGCTTCCTCGTGCGGAATTTTCAAGTCCACCAGTTCACGTTCGGGTCGGATCTGTGTGCTGATTTCGGAAAGCAATTCATCCACGCCCTTGCCCGTGCGCGCGGAGATGGCGACCGAGTTCGGATAAAGCTCGTGCAGTCGCGCGAGCGTGTTGCCACCGTTGAGCTGGTCCACCTTGTTGAAAACCATCATCGTCGGCTTGTCGGCGGCGCCGAGTTCGCCGAGAACGGTGTTCACGGCGGCGATCTGCTCGTCAGCCTGCGGATGGCTGATATCCACGACGTGCAACAACAAGTCGGCCTGCACCACTTCTTCGAGCGTGGCTTTGAACGACTCGACCAAGCCGTGCGGCAGCTTTTTGATGAAGCCCACCGTGTCCGTCAGCAAAATGTTTTGATTCGTCGGCAGACGCAGGCGGCGCGTCGTGGGATCGAGCGTGGCGAACAAGATGTCCTTCGCCAGCACGCCCGCGCCGGTGAGCCGATTGAGCAAGGTGGATTTGCCCGCGTTGGTGTAGCCGACGATGGACGCGAGCGGCCATTGATTGCGCAGGCGCCCGGCCCGCTGCGTCTCGCGCTGCTGGCGCACGGCGTCGAGATCGCGCGTGATGCTGTCAATGCGTTCGTTCACCTTGCGGCGGTCGGCTTCGAGCTGGGTTTCGCCCTCACCGCCGCGCATGCCGATGCCGCCGGATTGCCGGGACAAGTGCCCCCAGAACTTGGTGAGGCGCGGCAGCAGATGCTGAAGCTGCGCGAGTTCGATCTGGAGTTTGCCTTCGCGCGTGCGGGCACGTTGCGAGAAGATGTCGAGAATGAGCGCCGTGCGGTCGAGGATTTTGATCTCAAAAATCTTTTCCAAGTTACGCGTCTGCGCAGGCGAGAGTTCATCGTCGAAGATGACGGTGTCCGCGTTGTGCTCCTTGCAGTGCCGGGCGAATTCCTGGGCCTTGCCCTTGCCGATGTAGGTGGCGGGATTGGCGGATTCGACCTTTTGCGTGCCCTCGCCGATGACTTCGCCACCGGCGGTCTGGGCGAGTTCGGCCAGTTCATCCAGCGACTCGCGCAATTGATGCGTGCTGCCGGATTTCAATTCGACGCCCACGAGGAAGACCCGTTCCGTCCGTGTATCTCTGGTTTGGACTAATGCTTTCAAAGGAGTTCAGGCAAAATTGATGTTGTGGCGCAGGCCGCTTTCTCCGGCGGCTTGCAGCAGGCGGAGAAAATGACTGCATTCGGCCATGCGCGTTGGCCGGCGTGCGGGGTGGTTTGCGCCAATGACAGGAAATCATCCCGGTTGCAGGTGACCAACAGCGCGTTGCGGGAATGGGCCAAGGCCAGCACCGCACTGTCGGGAGATTCAATCGGCAGCAGTTCCCGCAATCGCTGGGCTTCATGACCGGCTTGCTGGATGACCCGCGCGATGGGGTCAGGAACATCCTGATCGAGAAGAAAAATCATTTGCCGGCATCCGCCATCTGACGGGCGACGAGATAATCAATCTCCGCCAAGTGGTCTTCGTAATACGAAAGGCATTCATAGACCTGCGCGCGGGTGAGACCGGGCAGTTGGCGAGTTACGGATTCCACGGTCTCGCCGTTCTGCAACAACCCCACCACATCGTGAACGCCGATGCGGGTGTTCTCAATCCGCGCCTTGCCCCCGCAGATGCCGGGGGTTTTGACGATGTAACGATAGGTTTCAACTGCCGCCGCCATGCCCAATCCTACTACAACCCCCGGCCCGCGCCAATGCCCATGTTGACGGGGGGTGATTGGAACTGCCGCTCGCCGGGCCGGTTCTTAATCTTAATCCTAATCTTTTTCTTAATCCTTCTGGCCCGGAGATTAAGATTACGAAAAAGATTAAGAGTAAGAGGCCGGAGCGCCCGGCAGTTTGAATCACACCCGTTGGCGGGTTAATCCTGCCCTGTTTTCCGGCGATATTCCTCCACTTCCTCCGGGGTGGCGGGCGCGGGCCAGACGTAATCGCGCCGCCGCCACAAGTCGCGGCTTTTGGAGCCTTCCGGCAACGTCAGGTCGCCGCCGTCGTCCTTACCGTCTTCGCCCACCGAGTAAAGCGTGAAACTGCCATCGGCATTCAGCCGGTACTTGATGGGTTTGCCGTCCATGTAGTCCACTGGCACAGCGGAAAGGAACTCGGGAACAAGTGCTGTCAGACTTTCCGGAAATCTGCCGTGTTGGAGTGAATAACGCTTGAGCCCAATAGCGCAGAGAGCAAGCGACCGGTCGGTGTCCAACTTGGCGGCCTTCAAAATAGTTCCAGACAATAGACTGAAGGTATTTGGTCCGGGAAAACGTAAACGATCGTAAAGCCCCATTTGCTTGGTTACAGTGTTTAGAGCGACCACAGAATTCGACACGGTCAGAAAGGACTTCTCCCTTGCGACCTGACGTGCCAGATCTACGAGGTGTTGCATATATTCCAATTCGCGAACTTCGGCTTGCTTCGCCCATGCGAACCGCCAGACCCGGCAATAGATTTGTTTGCGGGCAAATTCCTGCAAAGCCTCCCCATAGTTGATGTTCTCCCATGGCACGTCATCCACAACCTCAGAGCTACTGTCACCTGCAAACACTGCAATCAGACCGGCGAACTCGTTGAAAATCATCTGATACGTCTCCTCGTTTGAGGCGATCATCTGTTCGGTAGCGACGAGGCCAAAGACTCGTTCGCCGTCGAGATTCCGAGCCAGGTTCGCGGCGAACTCCTGCTCCTCCCATGCGCGCTGAATGACAGCCAAGTCCACATCCGTCCAGCCCTCCGCCTGCAAAGCTTCCCATGTGCCCGTTCGCGCGATTGCCCCGAGGGCAATTCGGACCAGTTCGCTGATGACAATATCGTCTTCTGCCAAGAGTCGAGGCAGGTTGATTTGGGATACGAGATGTTTCGCCGCAGCGGCAGTGCGCCCTTCATGCAGTGCCAGTTGGGTCGCGCTGCCGAACCAATAAGTCAGGGATTTGGCCGGAGCGAGATGGGGAAACTGCAGCTTGATTCCTTCCGCCAAGTTCAACCGGTTGTTCAACACCGGCTTGGTCAGGGCCGCTTGGATTTCCGCCAACGGCGCGGCGTTCTCCTGCAAATCGGCGGCGAGGTCAGCCCAGTGATTGGTGAAAATACCCTTGAGGGATTTGCCGTGGCGATAGGGATCTTTCTCCACCCAATGCGGCTCGCGGAATCCGACGATGGCCCGTCCCGACTCCAGCAGTTTCATACGCGGCGGATAACTGTCCGGCAATACGACGCCATTGGTGAGCCTTTTGATCGCGGCAAAAACGGCGGGTGCGCCATTGTCCGCCTCATCAAATTTCGCGACGAAATCCTGCGGCGTGAGCTTCTCGCCCTTGGTGTGCAGCTCTTTTTTGTATTTGGCCAAAGCGATCTGCCCGCGAAAGCGTTCAATCAACAAGAACGCCACGACCAACACGATGAACCCGAACAGAATCTTCGCGACCAGTTTGAAGCGGCGCTTGAACATGGCGACAGATTAGAGATTCAACTCCGTCCAACAATTACAATTCCTGACCCGGATTCAACGCGGACCAAAAATGTCAGTGATCAGTCGGTGACTTAGCGCCTCAACCGAATCGCCGGGCAGAATCTCAATCCATTGCGCGTTGGCATACTTCCGAAACCACGTCATCTGATGTTTGGCGTATTGGCGGGTCTTGATCTTCACCAGTTCGATCGTCTCCGCCAGCGAACGTTCGCCGCGCAAGTGTTCCACCACCTGCCGATAGCCGATGGCTTGCTGGGCGGTTTTGTTTTGTTCCAGGCCGCGTTGCAATACTTGCCGGGTTTCCTCGACCAAGCCGGCGGCGAACATTTCGTCCGCGCGGGCGTTGATGCGGGCGTGGAGATCGGCGGCGGGGCGGGACAGGCAAACGAACTGCGAAGATGGAGGAGGGAGGGTGGAGGATGGATTCCACACGGCGCGTTGGGCGGAAAATGGCTTTCCCGTTAGTCGGACGACTTCGAGCGCGCGGATGACGCGGCGCGGATTGTGGCGATCAATCTTGGCGAATGTGACGGGGTCGCGTTGCTCGAGTTCGAGGAGCAGTTCGGCGAGCGGAGTGGCTTCCAGTTCCGCGCGGAGTTTTTTGTCGGACGGCGGCGCTGCGCCGAGTCCTTCGAGATAGGCTTTGAAATAAAGCCCCGTGCCGCCGCAGAAGATCGGGATGCGGCCGCGCGATTGGATTTCCGTCACCACCTTTTGCGCGAGCGCAACGAACTTCGCGGCATCGAAGGGTTCGGTGAGTTCGGCCACATCAATCAAGTGATGCGGCGCACGGGCGCATTCGGCGGCGTTTGGTTTGGCGGTGCCGATATCGAGGCCGCGATAGACCTGCATCGAGTCCACCGAAATGATCTCACCGCCGCGTTGCTCGGCGAGCGCAAGGGCGAGGGCGGATTTGCCCACGGCAGTCGGGCCGGCGAGAAAGATAGACTGGTTGGATGGCACAAGAGGAAAAAGTGTGTTGTAACGCCCGCCCTCACCCCGGCCCTCTCCCCCGGGGAGAGGGAGAATCGTTTTCCGCCTTCATGCAAATCAAGTCGCCAGATTTACTCCAGTGACTTTCAGGTATCAAAACGACCCCGATCTGTTCCCCCTCTCCTGGGGGAGAGGGCCGGGGTGAGGGCGGGCTGGTGAAACCAATTCTCATTTCTGCGGAAGCGTGGAAGTTTGACGACCTTGCAGCACAGCGAATAAAACCACACCCGTCACAAAAATGCCAATGCTCAACAGATGTGCGGGGGTGAGGCCGTTATGAAGGTGGCCGTCGGAATAGTCACCGCGGAAAAACTCCACGGTCGAGCGCGTGACGGCGTAGCACATCAGGAAGATGGCGAAGATCTGGCCGTCGAATTTGCGGCGAGCGCGGAACAGCCACGCGAGCCCGACGTAAAGCGTGAGGTTCAGCAGCGCGTCGTAGATCTGGGTGGGATGAACCGGAACCGTGGGCGAGCCGAGATGGTTGTTCGCCGGAAAGCGGATGGCCCACGGCAGATCGCAGGCACGGCCATAACAACAGCCGTTCATCAAGCAGCCGATCCGTCCGAACATCGAGCCAAGCGCAATGCTGGGCGCCAGAATATCCGCCAGTTTCCAGAGCGGGACTTTTTTGATCCACGCGAAGAGGATGGTGGCCAGCGCCGAACCGATGAGGCCGCCGTAAAATACCAGGCCGCCGCGCTGGATCATAAAGATTTCCCACCACGGTTTGCCGACGAATTCGTCGTTCCAATACGTGACGACGAACATGGTGCGCGCGCCGATGATGCCGCCAACAAGCAGCCACGGTATGACGAGGTCGGCGATGATTTCGCCGGGCACGCCGATGCGCGGGGCGCGGCGGGCCGCCGTCCACATGCCGGCGAGAAACGCGGCGGCGATGCAGACGCCGAACCAATGCACCGTGATCGGGCCAAGCTGAAACGCAATCGGTTGCACAGGCGGAAAAACTAGCGGGAAACCGGGCGGATGAGAAATTGATTCTGGCGGCGAAAGTTACCGCCGAACATTTTCAACCACGAAACACACGAAAGGGGGACGAAATGAGATTTCATTTTGTGGAGTAACGCTCGCGTTTCTGTCGCAGTCAATGACACCAGCCAGATTTACAAGAGATTCATTCGCAGATGGAACAGTTCTCAAATGTTTGTCGGAAACAAATTCCCCTCACCCGGCCTGCGGCCACCCTCTCCCCATCCGATGGGGAGAGGGCCGGGGTGAGGGGCGTTTCATTAACCCATTGTTTTCGATATTCTTTTTGCGGTGCGCGCTAAAGAACTCGCCCAGCTTCGTTCTGTGTTACTTTCGTGTGTTTAGTGTGTTTCGTGGTTAAACAGTTGTTTGGGTTGCTGGTTTCACTTGGGCACGCGTTTACGCTCCAAGTCAGCGCGGCGTTTTTCCCAGTCGAGCCAGTCGAATTCCCATTCCGGGCCGACGAGATTGGTTTTGGCGACGGGCCAGAGTTTCTCGAGGGCAGCAAGTTCGCTCTGCACCAGCTTCAGGTCTTTCCAATCGAGCGCGGCTTCGGCGAGATTCAACCGGTTCTCGGGATAATCCCCTGCCAGCTCGACCGCGCGGGTGAGATGTTTGCGGCCCAGTTTCTTGTCGCCGACACTCAACGGCCAGCCAGGGGCATGATGGTAGAGCAGCCCCAGATTCCGGTCGGCCCCGGCGTGCGCGAATTTTTCATCCAGAGTGCGGACGCGTTGGAAGGATTTTTCCACCTCCCGGACCATGGTGAAGGCGGCGAGGTTGCGTTTGAGATCGGCGATGCGGCCGATGTTCATGCCGAGATAGTAATGGCCGGGAACAGATTTCGGGTCGAGGGCGATGCTGCGGCGGCAGGCGGCGACGCCTTCTGTGAAGATTTTTTCCTTTGCAGCCGGATCGGGGAGCAACTTTCCCCACACCCAACAGGCACGACCCAACTGCCAGGCCGCAACGCTATTGGTCGGTTCGGCGGCAAAATTTTGGCGGGCAGCGGCTAGTTCTTTTTCAGCATGCGCCACGGCGTTGGTCAAGGCGGCGGAAGCGGGAGGCTCGGCTGCGGTGCCAGCAAGTCCGGCCCAGCAACAAAACAGCGGCAGCAGGGTTAAACCCGCAGCATGAGCAAGTCTGTTCCACATTGTAAAAATGTCCTTCTCCATCCGGTCGCGGGGCTTTATACTCCGGCTCCAGTGATGACCAAGCGGAAGTTAGTTCAAGCGGCCGGATGCGCAATCCTAGCGGTTTGCACGGCTGGCTGCGGCGGCATCAATGCCAGCCAGAGCGTTTCCCCGCTGGATTTCCTGCTCCCGGGCCTGATCCAGAACCGCCCGGCCCCCGCGACTCCGCCAGCCAATTCGACCAATACCGTCTCGGTCGTCGCCCAAGTCCGTCCCTGATTTATGCGATTTCCCTTCGCGTTGACGGCGAAAATCGCCGGTCACATCGTCAAACACAAGGTCAAGCGCACGCCCAAGTTTGCCATGGTGCTCCAGCTCGAGCCCCTGCATACGTGCAATCTGACGTGCACGGGCTGCGGTCGGATTCGCGAATATTCCACCTCACTCAAGGACATGGTGCCGTTGGAGAAGTGTCTCGCGGCGGCGGCGGAATGCGAAGCGCCGATGGTTTCGATCTGTGGCGGTGAACCGCTGATTTATCCCAAGATTGAAGAACTGGTCGCCGGACTGCGCGAGCAGGGCCGCATCATCTACATCTGCACGAACGGCGTGTTCATGCGGAAAAAAATGCGGGAGTATCTGGCGGCCATCTATGACGAGACGAATGAGTCGCATCAGTCCTATGTAAAGCAGCTTTTGGCGGAGCAACTCATCACCGAAAAAGAAGCCGAAACCATCCGCAAAGCGGACGCCACGGCAAAGAGCAAGGTGGTCATCCGCCCGAGCCAGTGGATGTATTGGAACGTCCATGTGGACGGACTGGAATTCACGCACGATCTCATCGTCGAGCGCGAAGGCGTGTTCAAGGAGTGCGTCGCCGCCATCAAGATGGCGAAGATTCTCGGCTACCAGACCGCGACCAACACCACGGTCTATAAGGAGACCGACGTGCAGGAACTGGAGGACATGTTCCAGTTCCTCAGCTCGCTCGACGTGGATGGACATACAATTTCGCCCGGCTACGAATACGACGCGGCCAAGAAGGACATGGTCTCGCGCCTCGGCAAACAGCCGGAGGATTTCTTTCTCACGCGCAAGATGACGCGGCAGAAATTCGCGAAGATCGAGGAATGGGGCAAAAATTTCACCATCTTCGGCACGCCGGTGTATCAGGAATTTCTCGCCGGCAAACGCGAGCTGACCTGCACGGCGTGGGCGATCCCGACCTACAACGTCAAAGGCTGGAAAGCGCCCTGTTATCTGATGACGGACGGTCACTATGACGGTTATCACGAGATGCTGTCCAAGGTGAACTGGGAGAAATACGGCGTGGTGGATGGCGTCGCGCGCGACCCGCGTTGCGAGAACTGCATGGTCCATTGCGGCTACGACCCCAGCGGCGCGCTCGGCACGAACTACCAATCCGGCGACAACTGGAAGAATTTCCGATACAACTTCGGCACGAAACCGAAGCCGTTCGCTGCGACCGTCGAATTGACCCAGCGTGCCTTCAACGGCGTCACCATCGGCAAAGGTCATCTGGCCGAAGCCAAGGCCGCGATCAATTCTCCCCGCGCCGCGATGAACGGGGCGCAATCCGTCTTCCAACGCCGTGAAGAACCGCACGAACACGCCAACGGCGGCGGTTGCGGGAGCGGCGATACGAGCGAACGCGATGCCTTGCTGGCCAAGATCGCTGAAACGAAGAAGGCAGAATAGTTCACGGCACATCAGTGGTTTTCCATCGGACGAAGCACCGAGCCGTTTATGGCGGATGGCCACCGTGATTAGGAATCAAAACATTCCGCCAACCGCGCCTTATAGAAATTAAGTTTCGTTGCCTTCAGGCTGATGAGGGATTAGCCTCTCCTCCCGTCGCAGCGTTTTCGACAGCACAGAACCATTGTTTCCATGAGCATTGTGTCAGGCATCCTTAAATCGTCACTCGGCAAGAAATATCTGATGGCCGGGTCCGGCGCGTTCCTCCTCCTGTTTGTCATCGGCCATCTGGTCGGTAACTTGCAGGTGTTTGGCCCGCCGGAACTCATCAACCACTACGCCCATTTCCTCCAGAGCAAACCGGCGATGGTCTGGGGCGCGCGGCTCGGCCTGCTGGCGCTCGTCGGCATCCACATCGCCACCGCGCTGAAATTGACCATCGAAAACAAGGAAGCCCGCCCGGTCGGCTACCATAACCCCGAACCGTTCGGGGCCGAGTGGCGCTCGCGCTACATGATGATGAGCGGCCTCGTGATTCTGTTCTTTATTCTCTATCACCTCGCACACTTCACGGTGCGGCTGCCCGGCATCAATGGCGTGGGCGACTTCACCCAGCTCAAGGCCACGCTGGAGGGCGAAACTGTTCCTGACGTTTATGCCATGATGATCCTCGGCTTCCAAGTCTGGTGGGTGTCGGCATTTTACCTCATTGCTCAGGCGCTGTTGTTCATCCACCTCGGACACGGCATTTCGAGCGCGTTTCAGTCGTTCGGTTTCCGCAACCACGTCTGGTGGCCGCGCATCCAACTCCTCGCCAAGGGCATCAGCACGGCGATCTTCATCGGTTACGCCTTGATCCCGATTTCAATCTACCTGCGCGTCGTCGGCGCGGATTACGCCGAGAAAGTCCGGACGGAAATCAAGGCTGGTACTCCGGCTGAAGTCGCTCCGGCTGCCGCCCACGGAAAGGAGACGCACTAACATGGCCACGCTGAATTCCAACATCCCCGCCGGCCCGCTTTCGCAAAAGTGGGAGTCTTACAAGTTCAACACCAAGCTCATCAACCCGGCGAACAAGCGGAAATACAAGATCATCATCGTCGGCGCCGGCCTCGCGGGTTCGTCCGCCGCCGCCACGCTGGCGGAACTCGGTTACGAAGTTCACAACTTTGTGTTCCACGATTCTCCCCGCCGCGCCCACTCGGTCGCCGCCCAAGGCGGCATCAATGCCGCGAAGAATTACCAGAACGACGGCGACTCCGTGCATCGCCTGTTCTACGACACCATCAAAGGCGGCGACTTCCGCGCCCGCGAAGCCAATGTGCATCGGCTCGCTGAAGTCTCGGTCAACATCATTGACCAATGCGCCGCACAGGGTGTGCCGTTTGCCCGCGAATACGGGGGCTTGCTCGACAATCGCTCGTTCGGCGGCGCGCAGGTTTCCCGCACGTTTTACGCGCGCGGTCAGACCGGCCAGCAGTTGTTGCTCGGCGCGTATTCCGCGTTGAACAAGATGATCGGTTCGGGCGGTGTAAAATCTTACACGCACGCGGAAATGCTCGATCTCGTCGTCGTGGACGGCCACGCGAAGGGCATCATCGTCCGCAATCTCCAGACCGGCGAAGTCACCAAGCACAGCGCGGACGCCGTGGTGCTAGCGACCGGCGGTTACGGCAACGTCTATAACCTCTCGACCTACGCGCGCGGCGCGAACGCCACCGCCATCTGGCGCGCTTACAAGCGCGGCGCGTGCTTCGGCAATCCGTGTTACACGCAGATTCATCCAACGTGCATCCCGGTGAGCGGCGATTATCAATCCAAGCTCACGTTGATGAGCGAATCGTTGCGCAACGACGGTCGCGTCTGGGTGCCGAAGAAAAAGGAAGATTGCAAGAAACGCCCGCAGGACATCGCGGAGGACGATCGGGATTATTATCTCGAACGCATGTATTCCGCGTTCGGCAACCTCGCGCCCCGCGACATCGCCAGCCGCGCCGCCAAGACCGTCTGTGACGAAGGCCGCGGCATTGGCGGAACCGGCCTCGGCGTGTATCTCGATTTCGCGGATGCCATCAATCGTCTCGGCGAAGGCAAGGTCCGCGAGCGTTACGGCAACCTGTTCGCGATGTATCACGAAATCACGAACGAAGACGCCTACAAAACGCCGATGCGCATTTATCCCGCCGTCCATTACACGATGGGCGGCCTCTGGGTGGATTACAATTTGATGAGCAACCTGCCCGGCCTGTTCGTGCTGGGTGAGGCGAACTTCTCCGATCACGGCGCGAACCGTCTTGGCGCGAGCGCGCTCATGCAAGGGTTGAGTGACGGCTATTTCGTCATTCCGGCAACGATCAGCGCATATCTGGCATCGCAAAATCCGGGCAAGCGTCCGAAGACCGATCACGAATCGTTCAAGCAGGCTGAAGAGAACGTGGCGACGATCACCAAGAAATTGCTCGGCAACAAAGGCAAGCGCACGCCCGCCAGTTTCCACAAGGAACTCGGCAGATTGATGTGGGATTACTGCGGCATGGCCCGCACCAAAGCCGGACTTGAAAAGGGCATCAAGGGAATCGCCGCGTTGCGCGAGGAGTATTGGAAGAACGTCAACGTCCTCGGTGACGCGGGCGAATGGAATCAAAATCTCGAAAACGCGGGGCGCCTCGCCGACTTCATGGAGTTGGGCGAATTGATGTGCCGCGACGCCCTGCACCGCGAAGAAAGTTGCGGCGGCCATTTCCGCGAGGAATATCAATACACGCCGGACGATCCCGAAACGAAGCAGGGCCTCGTGAATCCCGGTGACGTGAAGCGCCGCGATGATGCGTTTGCCTACGTGGCCGGCTGGGAATACGCCGGCGCGCCGGACAAAGCGCCGATCCTGAACAAAGAGCCGCTCGTGTATGAGGAAGTCCACATGAGCACGCGGAGTTACAAGTGATGTTTGGTTAAGGTCACAAATTGTGACCTTAAAGAAATGACCAAAGCCATGAGCAAAACCAGCCTCATTCCCGCCGCGCGCATTGAAAGCCGGATTCTGCTCCTGCGCGGCCAGAAGGTGATGTTGGATTTTGATCTGGCGGAGCTTTACGGCGTCGAAACGCGCACTTTGAATCAAGCGGTTCAACGTAACTTGGAACGATTCCCGGATGATTTCATGTTTCAACTTTCCGCCGAAGAAACCGGGCGGGTTTTGAGATCACAAATTGTGATCTCAAACCCGGAAACCGCCGATATTTCCCCGAAAACAAACGGTTCTTTGAGATCACAAACTGTGATCTCAAAGCCCGGAAAGGGTGGTCGGCGATACCGCCCTTTCGCCTTCACCGAACAAGGTGTGGGGATGTTGTCCGGCGTTCTGAACAGTCCGCGCGCGGTGCAAACCCATGTCGCCATTATCCGCACATTTGCGCAATTGCGACAGATGCTGGCATCGCACGCGGATCTCGCGCAGAAACTGGCGGCGCTGGAAGGAAAATACGACAAACAATTCCGCGTGGTCTTCGACGCCATCCGCGGGTTGATGACCGAAAAGAAAACGCCGAGACGCGAGATCGGTTTCCACACCTTGATGCCAAAGCCGACGAAATCTGGCAGCACAAAAGCAAAAAAGATTTGACCATGAAAGTTAAACTCAAAGTCTGGCGGCAGAAGAACCGCAACACGGCCGGTGAGTTCCGGACCTACGAATCTCCGGCGCTCAACGAGAACATGTCGTTCCTCGAAATGCTCGACGTGGTGAACGAGGAACTCGCAAACAAGGGCGAAGACCCGATTGCGTTCGACCATGATTGTCGCGAAGGCATCTGTGGCACTTGCTCGCTGGTGATCGGCGGCAAACCCCACGGCCCGCACAAAGGCGTGGCGACCTGCCAGACCTACATGCGCAGCTTCCGCGACGGCGACACCATCGTCGTCGAACCGTTCCGCGCGAAGGCGTTTCCCATCATCAAAGACCTCGTCGTGGACCGGAAGGCATTTGATCGCATCCAACACGCGGGCGGATTCATCAGCGTGCGCACCGGCGCGGCACCGGATGCAAACTCGATTCCCGTGCCGAAGGAAAACGCCGACCTCGCGATGGATGCGGCGCAATGCATCGGTTGCGGCGCGTGTGTGGCGGCGTGCAAAAACGCCAGCGCCATGCTGTTCGTCGCGGCAAAGGTTTCGCACCTTGGTCTGCTGCCGCAAGGCCAGCCGGAACGCTTCAAACGTGTTGAAGCGATGGTGAACCAGATGGATGCCGAGGGTTTTGGCTCCTGCACCGTGACCGGCAGTTGCGAAGCCGTTTGCCCGAAGGAAATCTCGCTCGACTTCATCGCCCGCATGAATCGCGATTACGGCGTGGCCCTGCTCAAAGGCGCTCCCAAGTCTATCGCCGGTGGCGGCGCGGGCTGATCACCTCAGTTTCCCACAACCGCCATCTGCTCGCAGGTGGCGGTTTTTTTATCGCAACTTGGACCGTCTGATGCGCACAACCGCATTGTTCCGCATTGAAAACTTTGTTCCTCCAGCCCAGCCTGTGGGTGTGATTTTGCTCCCCCTCCAGCCATGACTGAACCGCGCGATGCCAAAGCCCTGCTGCGTGAGCAAATTCGCGCTCAGGTGAGAAGCATTTCCCCGACTGCGCGCAACAGTGGCTCGCTGGAACTTTGCGCCCGACTGCGAACGCAACGGGTCTGGCAAGCGTCGAAGGCCGTTCTGCTGTTCGCACCATTGCCGGATGAACCGGATGTCTGGCCCTTGTTGAACGAAGCGTTGGCGGCGAACAAGATCGTCGCGTTGCCAAGTTTTGTTTCCACCACCAACGCCTACATTGCCCGGCGCGTGACGAATCCGGCGCGGGATTTGATCGTCGGCCAGTTCGGCATCCGGGAAGTTGCGGCGTTGTCCCCCGAAATGGCGTTGAACCAACTGGACTTGGTGTTGGTGCCTGGGCTAGCCTTCGACCCGCACGGCAGACGACTGGGTCGGGGCAAAGGTTTTTACGACCGGTTGCTGGCTGGTGTGCGCGGCACGAAGTGCGGCGTGGCGTTCGACGAACAACTCGTGGACGCCGTGCCGGTCGGGCCGTTTGATATTCCCTTAAACTGCATCTTGACGCCGACGCGCTGGATCGAGACCTGAACAGCGCGCGGTTCTGAAATGAGTCCGGTCTGGTATATCGCGGGAGCAACGGTCTGTGCCGTCGCGGGGGCGGGCGTCTGCGCGATGATTCTCAATTCCAAGAATCGTCGGCGCGAGGAGGTCCGTCGTCGCGACGCCGAGGCGCAGTTGGAAAAAATCCGGCTCGCCGCCCAGCAGGAAACGGCGCAGCTTCGCGCGCAACTGGATCAGGCCACCACCACCCATCGGCAGGAATTGGCCGCGCAGGAACATCGGCTGGCTGAACGTGAATCACTGCTCAACACCCAACTGGCCCGCGTTCTCCAATCCGAGGCCGACCTGAAACAGCAGCGGGAGCAGTTGGAGCGCAAGAGCGCTGAACTGGATCAGGCGCAGATTGATCTGCATCGGCTGACGGAATTGCGCCGGCAGCAGTTGGAGAAAATCTCCGGCCTCAACGGCGAGGAGGCCAAGGCCCAATTCCTTAAGGAAGTGGAGCAGGAATCCCTGGCGGACGCCGCGAACATTTCCCGCCACATCCTCGAAGACGCCAAGGCGCGCGCGGAGGAGAAGGCCCGCAAGATCATCGTCACCGCCATCCAGCGCTACGCGGGCAACCAGACTTTCGAGAGTTCTTCCGCCACCATCATCCTCGAAAGCCCGGAGTTGAAAGGCCGCATCATCGGGCGCGAAGGCCGCAACATCCGCGCATTCGAAAATGCCACGGGCGTGACGGTGTTGATTGACGATGAGGCCGGCGCGGTGACGCTTTCGGCCTTTGACCCGGTGCGCCGCGAAATCGCCCGCGAAGCCATGGCGCGACTGATCCAAGACGGACGGATTCATCCCACGCGCATCGAGGAAGCGGTCGCCGCCGTCAAATCCGAGATGGATGAAACCATCATCCGCAAGGGCGAGGAAGCCGCCGCCCGCGCGGGCGTGACCCTGCTGAACCCCGAGATCATCCAAGTGCTCGGAAAATTATTCTTCCGCCAAAGCTTCACCCAGAATCTGCTGGAGCACTCGATAGAGGTGGCGCAATTGATGGCGTTGATGGCGAGCGAACTGGGGCTGGACCCCAATCTCGCCCGCCGCGCCGGTTTGCTGCACGACATCGGCAAGGCCCTCAGCCACGAAGTCGAAGGGCCGCACGCCATCGTCGGCGCGGACCTCATCAAACGTCATGGCGAGAGCGATGCGGTCGTCAACGGCGTCGCTTCGCATCACAATGATGTTCCACCCGTTGGACCGTGGGGTATTCTGGTCAGCGCGGCGGACGCGGTCAGCGCTTCGCGTCCGGGCGCGCGCTCGGAAAGCATGACCACGTATCTGAAGCGCGTGGAAGACCTCGAACAAATCGGCAGCAGCTTTGAGGGGGTGGACAAATGTTTCGCGCTACAGGCGGGACGGGAATTGCGCGTGTTCGTCACACCGCAAAGCGTGAACGACGATCAGGCCTTCGCTTTGGCCCGGAACATCGCTTCGAAGATCGAAGCCGAACTTCAATATCCCGGGCAAATCCGCGTCACGGTCATCCGCGAGACCCGGTGCGTGGAAGTGGCGAAGTAACTATTACCGCGAAATCCGGCTGCCGCACCGGATAAAGCCAACCTCACAAACGCCAAGCCAGATTGGCATAGTCCGGTTTCAGGATTTCAGCAAGAATGTGATTGAGTCGCTGGGCACACAGCTCGCAATGCCTGGAAAAGAGAAGGCTTTTAACGCCCTTCCGTCATGCCGCCCGGCAGACCGCTTTCCCAGCCTTTGGGAGAGTTCCAAGGCCGGACCGAAAGATTGTCCGGCTCGGAGGTCGCACAGCCAGCCAGCAGCGAAGCCAGTACCAACAGCAGCAGAACACTGCCCGCTTTTACTTTGGAGTTCCGGAACAGTCTCACGATTCGGGATGCGCAGGAATCACTTGATCCCCTTCGCTGACGTCAGCCAGCTTCCAGCCGGGCATCAGGTTGGCAATACAACGATCTTTCTGGACTTCGCGGATGATAACTTTGGCAACCAAGCGGCCTTCGCGGCTGACGAGAAATTCACCGTTGAGTTTGGCGCCACCGTCTTCACCCACGTTCAGGACGACAAATTCCCACTTCGGATCGGCCACCAGAATTTTACCCCGGATATCTGCCTTCATGCGGACGATGTGATCCGGATCAATCAAAGCCAGCAACTTCTCGCGGGTCTTGTCCAATTCCTTCTGGATGATCTTCTTTTCCATCTGCGAAACTTCCAGTGCGTCTTCGGCATCCTTGATCTGCTTGCCAAGGGCGGCGATTTGTTTCGGCGTGAAACCCGTGGCCACGTAAGCCGCCAATTCCGCCCGGGCTTCGTCGCGCTGGCCGATGGTTTCCGTGAGCTTCTGGGAGAGTTCGGTGGACTTCTTGATCTGGACTTCCATTTCCGCCACAGCGGCGGCACGTTCCTGCTCGGATTTGGCGAGGGAGTCCTTGGTCTTGGTCAGTTCCTTTTCGGTCTTGGCCAACGTGCCTTTGGTTTCGGTGAGTATGTTGTCCGTGGCGACATATTTCTGATTCCAGTCGTTCCGTTCAGCCACGATTGTATCAATCTTTTCTTTGACCTTGAAAAAGCTGAGCCCGCCCGCCGCCAGTCCGGCGATGATGGCGACAATAAGACTAATCCGCATCAACATAATAAATCCGTTCGCTTGATTAACAAAACCAGCCTAGTCGGGCCTCGGCGGGCTTGTCAATTGCCCGTTTTAGAAAGTTGGCCTCAGCACGCCAAGCCGGAACGATCAAAATGAGGCATTGACACTAATCGCCGGTTCTGGTTTTATCTGCGCCCCTTTGGGGAAAAATTTATGTACGCAGTCCTAGAAACCGGAAGCAAACAATATCGCGTCAGCACGGGCGATACCCTTGAAATCGAACGCCTCGAAGTCGAAGCGGGCCAGCCTGTCACTTTTGACCGCGTCCTGCTGGTCAACAACGAAGGCAAAGTCACCGTCGGCGCGCCGACCGTCACCGGGGCCACCGTGGTGGCCGACGTGGTGGAGCACATCCGGGGTGAAAAGAAGCTCACGTTCAAGATGAAACGCCGCAAGGGCTATCACAAAACCATCGGCCATCGGCAGGAACTGACCATCGTCAAGGTCAAGTCCATCAACGCCTGAACGCACAACCCACAACGATCAACCCTCAAGTTTTATGGCACATAAGAAAGGTCAAGGCAGCGTTAAGAACGGGCGCGATAGCGTCAGCAAACGTCTTGGCGTAAAAGAATTCGGCGGCGAATTCGTCCACGCCGGCAGCATCATCGTCCGGCAGCGCGGTTCGAAGTTCGTGGCCGGCACCAACGTCGGCACGGGGCGCGACTGGACATTGTTCGCCCTCAAGGACGGCCACGTGAAGTTCGACAAAGAAGGTCGCCGCGTGAACGTCGTGGAAGACCTCGACAATGCCGCCGCAGCCAAGAACTGATTGGCGCTTGCGATTTTCAGGCGAGGCTTCGCGCCTCGCCTTTTTTGTTTCAACATCTTGCCTTTCTCTGCCGGGGATTAAGATTAAGAAAAAGATTAAGAGTAAGATTTGCCCATGTTCATTGACGAAATCAAAGTATTCGCGCAAGCCGGTCACGGCGGGAAGGGCGCCGTGGCGTTCCATCGCGAAGCCTATGTCCCCAAGGGCGGTCCCAGCGGCGGCAACGGCGGGCGCGGTGGCAGCGTGATCCTCCAAGCCGACCACGACCTCAACAACCTCATCAATCAGTATTACGTGCCACGTCTGATCGCCCAGAAAGGCGAAGGTGGCATGGGCAAGGGCATGGACGGCATCGCGGGCAAGGATCTCATCATCAAAGTTCCCTGCGGCACGCTCGTGTGGAAATTGCCCTCCGCTCCCAAGCCCGAAGAGGCTGAAGCGGAAATTGACCCCGAGGAAACCCACGAAGAGAATCCGTTGCTGAAATCCAGCACTGGTAAGCGCCCCATTATTCGAAGTTCGGGTAGTGCCCACGCAATCGAGTACGATCTCAGCCAAGACGACGCAGGCGATGGCATGGCCACACACCCGGTCAAAGGCGAACTGGTCGCCGATCTCACGCAAGACGGCCAGCAATTTGTGCTCTGCAAAGGTGGCCGCGGTGGTTTGGGTAATCGCAATTTCGCCACCGCCCGACGTCAGACGCCACGTTTCGCGCAGCCCGGCGAACCCGGTGAAGAAGGCAATTATCTGTTCGAGTTGCGCATGGTGGCCGAAGTCGGTTTGGTGGGTTATCCGAACGCCGGTAAATCCACCTTGCTCACCGCCATTTCCCGCGCCCGACCGAAAGTCGCCCCGTATCCGTTCACCACCTTGCATCCGCAGCCCGGCATCGTGGAGTATTCCGATTTCAAGCGGCTCACCGTCTGCGACGTGCCGGGTTTGATCGAAGGCGCGCATCAGAATGTCGGCCTCGGCCACGCCTTTCTCCGTCACATCAAACGCTGCAAAATCCTCGTCCTGCTGCTCGACATGGCCGGCACGGATAATCGCGCGCCGTGGGACGATTACGCGCAATTACTGAACGAACTGGAGCTTTACGACCCGGAACTGCTGGAGAAGCCGCGCTACATCGTCGCCAACAAAATGGACGAGCCGGTCGCCGAAGAGAACTTGAAGAAGTTCAAAAAGAAAATTAAGAAGACCCCGGTGCTACCGATCGCCGCCGGGTTCGACGATGGGATTGATAAGTTCAAGCAGTTGATCCGTGAAGCCGTGGAAGAAGCCTCGGAATAGTCGCCGCCCGCTTGCACTGCGGATGATGGCTTGCCAGCGCCGGGGGATGGGATTGAATTTCACAACATGCAAGCGTGGCTCACAGTTACGATTGAGGATTTGGGAATATTGTCTCCGGGGAAAAAGTAAATTATTTCTCTGCCTTCTCGGGCTTTTCCGCTTTGTCGGCCTTCTCGGTTTTGGCGACCGGCTCGGGATTCTTCTTGGCCAGAATGGCGGCGATGATCTTCTTCGCCAGTTCCGGCTTCTCGATCAGCGCCTTCTTCGCGGCATCTTGGCCTTGGCCGATGAGGTCGCCCTCGAATTGCAGCCGGGAATGACTCAGTTCGCTTTCACCCCGAAGCAATAGACGCTGCCGTCATTACTGCCGATTTTGCCGTCGGCCACCGCCGGGGAACTCTCGAGCGCCTGACCGATTTCGTAGGACCGCCTGTCCTGCCAGCTACCGGAAAGTGGGCATATTCAAACCGCCGCACTGGCGATAGAAACCAGTCAACAAATTTACCGCCCTCAGTCTTTACTGGCGATGTCACGAGAATAATTTTCTAAAAAGCATTGACAAACTCGGCGAGAGGCAAAAACTGGGGCATCCCCTGATGTTTCGGTGGCGAAGTTGTTTCAACCAAATCTTGTCTCTATGAAACGGAATGCCTTTTTCGGTCTGGCGCTAATCATGGCCTGTGGTGGTTTGGTCGCTTACGTGCTGGCCCAGCAAGCTGCGCCCGCCCATCCCGAATCCAAATTGAGTCTGGCCGAAACCTTGATTCAAGCTGGTCAGCCGGAGGCCGCGCGGGAATTACTGGCGACGATTCCCGCGAACGACCCGGAATATGCGGCGGGTAAACACTATGATGCGCTCGCCCTCGCCACCACTCAAGATCGGTTGGGTTTTCTCAATGCCATGGAGAAATTGCCCGCGCTGCCCGCTAATGTGTCTCCGGCGGTGGCGCTGGAATTGACGGTCCGGCACATTGAAGCGCTTTCGTTCTATCGCAAGTTTGAGGAATTACTGCCCAAGGCGCTTACTTTTCAAGAGCAACACGCGGATGCACCTGACGCGGCGGCGGTGCGGGAACATTTGCTGGCTGGGCTGTTCGAGCGGGGGCTGAAGAAAACCTTTGAAGCCGGTAAGTTGAAAGATGAAAAGTTCCAGCAACGTTGGACAGAAGGCCGGGCGAATCTGGAACAGTTCCTAGCTTTGGCGGCGGCTTTCCCGGTCACCAATTACACGGTGTTGCCCAAGCGCAATCTGCGGGACGACTTGTGGCGGGCGCGCGTTATCCTCGGTGATGAGGCCACGGCCTTGGCGGAAATCACCGCCCAGAACGCGGCAGAGCGGGAAAAGTTCAGTCTGCTGCGCGTGCTGTTGTATCCGAAGATTCAGCCGAACTATGCCGACCTGAACCTGCACCGGATGTCGAATTTTCTCGCGCAATTTCCGGAATCACGGAGTCGGGTAAAGGTGGAATTCGAAATGGCGAACGTGGCGCTCCTGGAAGGTGAACGGCTCGTCTCCAAAGCTCGGCTTACCCCTGATGCTAAAACCGCCGCGGTTCCGCGTGCTGCTGCAGTCACTTACTTGGAATTGGCGCAGGGTTTATTCCCCCGCGTGGTCGAGGACAAAGAAGCGGGAATCGGAGCGACCGAACTGCGGGAAGCGCGAGTGCGAATGCTGCGCGTTTTTTACGCGCAAGACGATTGGGCGAGCCTTTCTGAACGGGCCGCACAACTGCTGGCCGACGCGCCGGAGGAAAAGGAGTGGTTGGTGATAAAGCTGTATGCTGCCGCCGGACTGGCCCGCGAAAGAAAACTGACCGAGGCGGCCAGCGCTTTTGACGAAGTGCTGGCAATCGGCTTCCGTGGCACCCCCAGCTATGATGGACTGCTGATTTCAGCGGCGCGGTGGCGCATCCGGGTGGCGCGGCAATCTGGAGACGATGCTGCCGCCCGGCGGGTGGTGGAACAGGTGCGCAACGCGGATTGCTACGGCAGTATCAAACGCACTTTTCTGGAAAAATTCGGTTCGATAACCGCTCAAGCCGCTCCAGTTTCAAAATAATATCCAACTATGAAAATAAAGGAAGGGCAGCAGAAGGGTCTGGTAAAAACAGTGGGTTTATCCGGCAATACACTGCGGGAACGGAGTGTGGCACTTTGGATCTTCATCATGGTTTTTGCGCTGTTGTTGGCTCCCAGCCGGACCTTTGCGGAGTCCGATCCTGAATGTACGTATAGCGAGAGTGTTTCTTGCTCGGGTGGGAATGTAATCTTCACCAACATTACGGTAAACCCAACCAACGCC
This sequence comes from uncultured Bifidobacterium sp., assembly GCA_964594985.1. Classification (GTDB taxonomy): domain Bacteria; phylum Verrucomicrobiota; class Verrucomicrobiia; order Limisphaerales; family JADLHS01; genus JADLHS01. The sequence continues at coordinate 84,110 of CAZQNQ010000005.1, read as the reverse complement.
TGCCTCGGTACCGCGTTTACGGCATCTGTTACTAAAGTCGAGAAGAGTGGCAGCGAAGTAACGCATTACGTTTACGAGGACTGTTCTCAGCGGGACGTCACCAATGGTATCGCGGTGAATGTCTTGAGCAACATGTGGACCGCTACCGTGGGAGCATGGTCTGCGAGTGGAACAGAATTGTCTGCGACTTTCACTCCGACCAACAGCGGGACCGGGAACATTGAATTCAAGACCTATTGGACCGATGGGTGCAGTACAAACATACAAACAGCGAGTGCAGCGAAGGGATTTACTGTCAAAAATACGATTTCAGCGTCAGGTTCGGTGCAATTCATGGATCCAGAAGTGGATCCTGATGCAGGTGAAACGACGAATGTTACTACAGTCGTTAGCGCTACTGTAAAAACATGTTGTCGTGACGGGGAACCCATAACTTTGCAACTCGACATTACTGGTTCTTGCATTGCGGGGTTTTCTCCTACCATGCTGGGTTCTACAGGATATCACATAACCGCAACAGTTGGGTCATATAGTAGTACATCCAATCAAGAAGGTTATGTTCCTGTTACTGAACCCACCCATCCAGAAACTTACAATGCCTACGCAACAGGATATAGCAGATACGCATGTATACATTGGACTGTAAACAGTGATTGCACGGTGAGTGTTACTGTTGCTCAGCCACCGCGGCCTGCTCAAGGGCAGAGCAGAAATTGCCCATGATAGAGTTGTATATCAAAATGCGAAGTATGAAACAGCTTGTCCTTATTTTAGTAATGGTGTTTGTGAGGTGTTTTTTATCAAGTGCTAACGCTGCCTTGTCAGAAGATGAACTCCGAAGTTTTTTCAAAACCAATACTGTTCCATTTGGGCCCGAATACATTGAAAGATTGGGAAAACTTCAGATTCAGGATGCCAATGATTTGTGTCTCTATCTGAATCAACCAGAGCTTACGTATCAGGTGTTGGCAACCATTGGGGAATTGAGGCGGCAGGGGCACTCGCTGAATAAAAAAACGGTTGATGCTATCAAACAGATTGCGCTGACTACGAAAGAAAAGCAGCGGATCGAACCAGGCGCGCTAAATCTCGTTTTGTATGAGGTCACAGAATCGGAAGCGCTTGAGTTTTCCTTGGCGGTGACCTCTAAACTTGGAGCGAGAGGTTTAGTGTTGTTGATGGAATGGGTCAGCGCTTTGTGGGAGACGAAGCACCTTGGCGAAAATGCACAGGCTGAGCAGTTGGTGCTGAAAATTTTTGACGCTTGGAAGCTGATCTATGAATCAGTGAATTACATTCCGCTGGAGCCGGGCATGCGAAAAGTTTTGGATTCTCAGCCGTTTAGTCTGGCAAAATACAAACCGAAATCGCAGGTGTTAGCCATCAAGCTGCTGGAGGGCATTGACAAGATCGCAAGCGGTTCTCATTTCTTTTTGACCGATTACCTCCTCAACTCGGAAACCAACAGCGCATCGGTGGAAAAGCAGATGTTAGGGTTGATTTCAAAGGGCCCGATCCAGAGGGCGAAAGTCATTTTATGGACCTTGTCCGAGAGGCATTCCAACAATGAGATGGCTCAACGCATTTTATCTCAAGCTGCGGTTATGCGCCCGGAGTTGTCCGGCTATTTGGACCAATTGAAGAATGGAAACATTGGTGTCAACGAGGGGATGCAACAGCCTTTGGCCGAATTGTCTAAAATTCTCTACCGGAAAAAATCACTCGAAGCTGAGTGACAAAGTAAAGTTTAGGCAGGCCGATTAAATTTCAACCTGCTGGCAAATAATCTTTAAAGGTGATGTTTTTATTCAAACTCTAGCTTCCGAAGACTTCTCCCAAATCAGGCGGAAGACGAGTTCTTTATGCTCGGACTGGCGGCGGCGGCGGGTGTCATGAGGCTTTGCACGGTATCGAGAAGTTCCATCCAATCTTCCGGCTGCGGCTCGTCAACGGGTCAGTCCTCACTTTCGACGCCAAAAGCAAAAGGCCGGCATCGCTGCCGGCCTTGGAAATTGCAGTCGGAAATTACTTCTCCGCCTTCTCAGGCTTTTCCGCTTTGTCGGTTTTAGCAACCGGCTCGGGATTCCGCTTGAGCATGATGGCGGCGATGATCTTCTTGGCCAGTTCCGGTTTCTCGATCAGCGCCTTCTTCGCGGCTTCCTTGCCCTGGCCGATGAGGTCGCCATCGAATTGCAGCCACGCGCCTTTCTTGTCCACCGCGCCGCAATCAATGCCGACGTCGAGGATGCTGCCTTCCTTATCAATGCCGTGGTTGTAGATGATGTCGAACTCGGCTTCCACGAACGGCGGCGCGACCTTGTTCTTAACGATCTTCACCTTCACGTGATTGCCGATGGCGGCGCCGGCGGCGTCCTTGAGCGTGTCTTTGCGGCGGATGTCCATGCGCACGCTGGCGTAGAATTTCAACGCCTTGCCGCCCGGGGTGGTTTCCGGGTTGCCAAACATGACGCCGACCTTTTCGCGCAATTGATTCGTGAAAACGCAGGTGGTCTTGGATTTGTTGAGAATGGCGGTGAGCTTGCGCAACGCCTGGGACATCAAGCGCGCCTGCATACCCATCGTGGCCATGCCCATGTCGCCTTCGAGTTCGGCTTTTGGCACGAGCGCGGCGACGGAATCAATCACGATGACATCGAGCGCGTTCGAGCGGGCGAGCGTTTCGCAGATGGTCAACGCTTCTTCGCCAGAGTCGGGCTGCGAGACGAGCAAGTCGTCCAAGTTCACGCCGAGCTTCTTGGCGTAAGCGGGATCGAGTGCGTGTTCCGCATCAATGAACGCCGCCAAGCCGCCGGCCTTTTGGGCGTTGGCGATGACGTGGAGCATCAAGGTGGTTTTACCGGAGGATTCCGGGCCAAAGATTTCCACGACGCGACCGCGCGGGATGCCCCCGACGCCGAGCGCGAGATCTACCGCGAGCGCGCCGGTGGGAATGACTTCAATTTTCTTCAACGCCCGCGCGTCGCCGAGGCGCATGATCGCGCCGTCGCCGTAGCTTTTGGTGATGGTGGAGATGGCGGCTTCGAGTTCGCGCGCGCGGGTGGCGGCGAGCTTGGTGGCCTCGGTGGACTTGGTTTCAACGGGCGCTTTTTCGATGGCTTTGGCTGGCATAGGACGTGGTAAAATGGTTTTCCGGGGGGTGCAACTTTTCCCGGTGGCGACGTTAGCCAATGACCCGGGGCGAGTCAACGCCGGCAGCGGATTGTTTTTAGCGGCGCGGAGCCTTCTTGGTGGAACGTTTCGGAAGCAGCCTCACGCCAAGGGCGCAAAGGCCGCGAAGGAGCCGGAAAAGGCATTGGTTGAAGCCGTCGGGAAATCAGTTCAAAGCATTAGTCTAGACCCCCGTTGCCCGCCGCCATTTCTTTGCGTCCTTTGCGCCCTTCGCGTGAGGGTCTGATGTTTCAATGGCAACCTCCTCCAGTTCCATGATTGCCAACCCGCCGGCACAATCTACAATTCGGCCACCGGCTTTCCCTGATGCGCCGGGCTGATGTCCGAATACAAAGTCAAATTCGAGGTCTTTGAAGGCCCGCTGGATTTGCTCCTCTATCTCATCAAGAAGGAGGAGGTGGACATCTATTCCGTCAACCTCACCAAGCTCGCCAGCCAGTTCATCGAATACATCGAGATGATGCGCGAGTTCGATCTCGAGATCGCCGGCGAATTCCTCGTGATGGCTTCGACGCTCATGTACATCAAGAGCCGCGAGTTGCTGCCGGTGGATCAACAGGCGCAGGTCGAGGAGGAGGAAGACGGTGAAGACCCGCGCTGGGAACTCATCCGCCAGCTCGTCGAATACAAGAAATTCAAGGACGCCGCCGCCAAACTTCAGGAGCTCGAAGCGCATCAGGAAGGCGTTTATCCGCGTCTGCCGATCAAGCCGGTGTTCGCGGAGGAAAAGCCGCTCACGAAACCGGAAGTCACCATTTTCGATCTGCTCAACGCGGTCAATTCCGTCCTCAAACGCTTCGAGAAGCGCGACAATCCGCGCGAGATTTACGAGGACAAATGGTCCGTCAGCGACAAGATCGAGCACATCGTCAAATTGATGACGACGCAGACTGGCGTGCGCTTCTCGGAACTGTTCGAGGACGCCACGAGCCGGAGCGAAGTTGTCTGCACGTTCCTCGCGTTGCTGGAATTGATCCGCCTCAAGCAACTCGTCTGTGCGCAATCGTCGGATTTCGGCGAGATTGAAATCCGCAAGCGGGAGGTTGCTGGTTCAATCAGTGCCACGCCGGAAGCGGCAACCCCAACAATGCCCGCGACACCCGAAACACCTACGGCAAACTCAGTCGAAGCGAACTCGTAAATCGTAACTCTAAAATCGTAAATCGCATGGAACTGAAGTTCATCCTCGAATCCATCTTGTTCTCGGCGCAAAAGCCGTTGAGCCCCGCTGAAATCCGCGACGTGTTCGCCAAAGCCGCCGCTGAAGAAGATGCGGACGCGACCGTGAAGGGTTTGAAGAAGGTGAAGGAAGCTGACCTCACCGTCGCGCTCGAAGAACTCGTCAAGGAACACGAAGCCGCCGCGCGCAGCTACCGGCTCGTGTGTGTGGCGGGTTCGTGGCAATTCGTGACGCAACCGGAGTTCGCGCCGTGGCTCAAGGCGTTGGTCGGCGTGAAGGCGCGTCCGCCCCGGCTGTCCCAAGCCGCGCTGGAAACGCTGGCCATCATTGCGTATCGCCAACCGATGACGCGCGCCGAGATCGAACAGATTCGCGGTGTCAGCGTGGACGGCACGATGCAGACCTTGCTCGAACGCGGCCTTGTGGAGCAGAGTGGTCGCGCGGAAGTCATCGGTCGCCCGGCGCTTTACAGCACCACCACGACGTTCCTCGAATATCTCGGCCTCAAGAGTCTCGAAGACTTGCCCGCCGCCGATGAATTGCGCCGCCTCCCCATCGAGAAGCCAGAAGCCTTGCTGACGTCTGATCCGGGTTTGGCGACGACAGCGCCGCCAGAATTAAAGCTGGAGGAAGCCAGCGAAAAGGCTGCCGAAACCGCGCCAACACAAGATTGATGGGCAAACATGCCTCCTTGGTTATTCATTTGGATTGGCCGGTTGGCCCGGGGCGAAAGATTTAGAAAAGCAACTCCTAGCGAACACCGTCTCGGCTCGGCTTTTTTCCTTTTGATTCCGATTTTTGGTGGAGTTTGTTTAGCTGTTCTGGAGCAACTTGGTAGTAATGCAAGCGCCACTGCCATCTGGGTTTCACTGACAATTTTTGGCATCGCCATGTTGTTTGGTTCATTTCTTCTGGCGCGATTCGTGCCAGCAAAAATCTGTTGGATGGTTGGTGCGGCACTCTGGCTAACCGTGGTAATCCTCGCCTTGATGGGATTTGTATGAAACCCCTCGCTGACTGCAAACTTTACGCCTTCGTGGACACGGCGTATCTGCATGGCCGCGCGCCGGAAGTCGTGGCGCAGCAACTTTGCGATGGCGGCGCGGACTTGATCCAGCTCCGCGCCAAGACTTCCTCACCCGCTGAAATCCGCCGCATGGCCGGGGCGATTGCTCCGGTGTTGCGCAAAGCCAACGTCGGCTTGGTCATCAATGATCACCTCGATATCGCCCGGGAAGTTGGCGCGGAGGTTTGCCATCTCGGGCAGGAAGATTTCTTTGATGTGGGCTTCACGCATGTTGCACAACTCGCAACTGGGATTACGCCTGAAGAAGCGGAACTGGCGGCAGAGATGCCGCCAGAACCCGCAGGCAGGGATGCCTGCGCTACGGCGGTAACGCAGGCATCCCTGCCTGCGGGTTCACGGAGCATCCTTGCTCCGTGTTTCCAACCGGATACGCAGTCAGGTGCCACGAGTTCTCAGCTCAAGATCGGCCTTTCGACGCATGCACCGGCGCAGGCGGAACGCGCCGTTGCGGCGGGCGCGGATTACGTCGCCATCGGGCCGATCTACGCCACGGGCACAAAGCCAACAGCCAAGCCGGTGACGCTCGATTACGTCCGTTGGGCGGCGGCGAATGTGAAAGTGCCGTGGTTTGCCATTGGCGGAATCAATCTTCAGACGATTGATGCGGTGCTGGAAGCTGGGGCGACGCGGATTTGTGTGGTCTCGGCAATCCTCAACGCACCGGATGTGACGAAGGCGTGCGCAGAATTCCGAAAAAAGCTGGGATGAACAGGAGAAAACAGAGTCAACAGAGGCTTCTCTGATGGCCGGCTCAGTTTCCTCCGTTACCTCCTGTTGAATTTGTTCAAAGCTCCCACTTCACCGGCACGGTCAGCTTTTTGCCGAAGCGATTGTTGTAGTGCAGTTGCCGCTGCGAGACGCCGTATTCGTGAACGAGCTTGGTGATCTTCACGTCGTAGCAGCAGTATTCCGCGATCTCCAGCATCTTGCCCTGCTTGAACCACTCGATGGCCTGCAAACCTTCCGCCGTTTTCTCGACGCCAAACGTCGCGGTGGCGATGGAATCCAGCGAGAGACGATGGTTCAGCGTGTTCTGCAAATCCACGAGCATGTCGAGCGTGGGCAGTTGCGTGAGGTCAAACGGCGTGTAGCCGTGCAACACTTCGTAATCGAAGCGCAGGATATTGAAACCCACCACGAGGTCGGCGCGCTGGAGTTCGTTGAGCAGGTCGTTGACCTGTTTCTCGCCGTAAATCCTGTAGTCGCCGCGCGCGGTGCTGTACGTCACACCGACGCTGAGGCCCATGCGGTTGATGTTGTTCCAACCGCCGACTTCATCCGCCGACTTCTGCGTTTCCAGATCGAAATAGACAATGTTCTTCGCCATGTGCGCCGTTTTGGTTCTTACTCTTAATCGTGATCTAATTCTTGGAGGCTGATTGAAAAGTCCGGTGGGAGACCCGGAGCAAGGATGCCCGCGCTACGGCGTAGCGCAGGCATCCTTGCCTGCGGGTTCTGGCGGCATCCCTGCCGCCAGTTCCTCGTTTTCAAACACGCTCTCAATCTCTCCCCGCCCCGCCCGGGGATTAAGATTAAGAAAAAGATTAAGATTAAGGAAAACGGGAAGCGAGTCGCGAATTGACCGCGCTCGCGCTGCCGCTACGCTGCCGTCATGCAGGAAGCCGACTCGACCATGCTGGCCGCGCCGAAAACGCGTCCGGGATTGTCGCGTTTCTACGCCGACCTGGTCGGACGACGGGTCTTCGCCTTTCTGCTCGCCCTGCACGGCGTCGGCGCGTTCGCGTTGATCACGTTTGGGGTGCTGCTGCGGAAGTTTGGAACAGCGCGTTCCGTGGTGCGCCCGCTGGTGGCGCGAGAGATTTTCCGCGCCGGAGTAAAACTGCTCCCGATGTTCTTCTTTGCGGCGCTGACCCTCGGGTTTCTCGTCATTGGCCAGACCGTTTCCGTGCTCACCCGCGTCGGGGCGGCCAATAATCTTCTCGGCGACATCATGGTCATCGTCGTGGTGCGCGAACTCGGCCCGCTGCTGACGGCGTTTCTGGTGCTCGCGCGAGTCGGCACAGCGAACGTCGTCGAACTCGGCACGGCGCGGGCGATGGGCGAAGTCGAGTCGCTCGAAGCGCTGGGGATTGATCCGGTGCATTACTTCGTCGTGCCGCGTGTGGTCGGCATGGCGGTGGGGATTTTTGCGCTCACGGTCTATCTGATCCTGGGCACGCTGGGCAGCGGTTATCTGTGGGCGTTTGTGCAGGACGTGCCCATCCAGCCGGGCGATTACTTCAATCAACTCGCCGGGGCGCTGACCTATCTCGATTTCGTTCTGCTCGCGCTCAAGACGTGCGCCTTTGGGTTCATCATCGCCATTGTGACATGCTATCACGGACTGGCGCAGCCGTTGCAATTGGACCAGATCTCCCGCGCCACCGTGAGCGCCGTGGCGCAAAGCATCGTCGCCTGTGTCCTGCTCGATGCGCTGTTCATCATTGCCTATCTGACTTTGTGATGAGCGAAGCACCCACCACCGCCACCCTGACGCCCGCGCTCGACCTGCGCGGGCTGGGGGTGGCTTCGATGCGAAATCCCAACCTCACCGTGGTGCGTGAGGTGAATTGGACGGTGCGGCCGGGTGAGTTCTGGGTCGTCGGGGCGCCGCAACATTCCGGCAAGAGCGATTTCCTGATGACGCTGGGCGGCATCATGTCGCCGGCGGAGGGCGAATTTTCCTTTCTCGGCGAGGCGATGCCGATCTTTGAAGAGTCGCGCATGGCGCACCGGTTGAAACTGGGCTTCGTGTTTGATGGCGGGCAATTGCTGGGGTCGCTGACGGTGGCGGAGAACATCGCGTTGCCGTTGCGGTATCACTCCCGGTTGGCGGCGGCGGAAATCGAAACGCGCGTCAACGCCCTGCTGGAACTCACGGAGCTGACACCGTGGGCGAATCATACGCCGGTCAATGTGGCACGCAGTTGGCAGCAGCGCGCCGGCCTCGCGCGGGCGCTGGCGTTGACGCCGGAGGTGTTGTTGCTCGACAGCCCGCTGACGGGATTGGATGTGCGCCACACGAGCTGGTGGCTGAACTTTTTGACGGCGTTATCACAGGGGCATCCGTTGCTGGAGGGCAAACCGCTGACGATTGTCGCCTCGGCGGACGATCTGCGGCCGTGGCGGCATTGCGCGAACCGGGTGGCGTGTTTGCGCCAGCGGCAACTGGCGGTGCTGGGCGATTGGGCGGCGGTGGCGGCGAGCAATGAGTCGGTGGTGAAAGACTTGTTGCGAAATTGATGGAGCGCCGAACTCCGGTTCGGCCCGGCGGGGTTTATTGGCATGGGCGGGAACCGGCCGATCGGGAGATCGGCGCTCCGTCCGCATTGACCCGCGCAGTGGAATTTGAAACCGTGAACCAGATTTAAGGAAACGAAAACGACATGGCCTTGCAAGATTTGACCCCGCAACTGCGCACGCGCTTGAATCGCATGGAGCGCGCGGTGGGCGTGTTCGTGCTGGTGGCGGCGGTGTTGTTGCTCGTGGGCTTTGCGTATTACCTGCGGAACACCGCGCAGCGCAAAGGCTGGTTTTTGCAGAAGGTCACCTATCAAACCTGCGTCAGCAGTGGTGCGGGGCTGAAGATTGGGGACCCGGTCAAGTTGATGGGTTTCGATGTGGGCGAAATCACCGCGATCATTCCGAACGCGCCGGGCCAGTATTACAACATCACCTTGCAGTTCCGGGTGAAAGTGAATCAGGATAATTATCCTGGTTATATCTGGAGCGATTCCAAAGCGAAGGTGAACGCGGGTGACTTGCTCGGGGGGCGCTTTTTGGAGATCACCAAGGGCACGGGCGGCGTGCCAACCATCCGGCAGGATACCAACGGCGTCGGGATGCAGGTGTTGCTCGGTAAGCTGGTAGAGGAACGCTACAAGGAGCACTTCAAAGAGTTGTATGCCGTCGAACTGGATGAGCCTCATCCGCGTTCTGTGGACGACATCAATGCGCAAGTGTGGGCTGAGTTGAAGCAGAAGGTGGCGGCGCACCCGCAAGCGTATTACACCAATCTTTCGGCGGAAACCATCTACTTCCTCGTGCCGCAGGAGTCGCCCGCAGTGACCGACCGCTTGCAAGAACTCGTGGATCAAGTGGAGCGGGCGTTGCCGGGCATCCTGGCTTTGACGAACAAAATCAATGCCGTGTTGGGCAACAGCGCGGCGCTCGCCTCAAATCTCAACGTCGTCGCGCTCAATGCCCAGCCGGCGGCGTCCAACTTCGCGGCGCTCGCAGCGGAACTGCGCGGCCCGGGAGCGCTGGGGCAATGGGCGTTGGGTACGAACGGTCAGCAGAGCCTCGATGCCACCCTGGCCAACGCGAATCTGTTGCTGGCGCACAGCGACACGAACCTCATCGCACTGATGGAAAGTTTCGGGGAAAGTCTGGAAAATCTGGCCAACATCACGAGCAACTTGAACGCGCAGGTGCAGGCCAACACGAATATGCTCGGTTCGATCTCCCAAGCCGTGGTGAACACCGACGACTTGGTGCAGGGACTCAAGCGCCACTGGCTGCTCCGATCCGCCTTCAAGAAAAAGCCGGAGCCGACCAAGCCAGCGCCGACCGGGAAATAATTTCCCCCGGACGCGGCAAATTTTCACCCGGGCGGGCGGGAAATTCGCGCGGCGCGTGAATCAGAGTTGCAACAGCAGGAAGATCAGACCGCCGACGCACAGGGCAAAAAATCCCACAACCACCCCGTCCACGAGGCCAAAATGGGATTGCGCCGAGTGATTGGCGGGCAGCAGCGACGGTTTCACGTATTCGCCGCTCTTCCGGCTGACTTTGAACGCAAGTGTAGCCATGCCTTTTGTTAAGCACAGCGCGGGCCAGTCCTTTGGCCCGGCTGGCGGCGGGTGGTGGACCGGAGCGAGACGAAGTTTTGGAAATTCAGTCCCGAGAATTGACACTCAAGACCCAATAAGACGATTTGCGGTGATCCAGAAATTAGTGGTCCCGCTTTTGACCGTTCCATTCAATTTTCTGGTCGGATACGTTCAAACCTCGCGGCACTCCCTCTCATACCCATCAGGCAATATCGCGTTTTTCAGGAGCGACTGTTTAGCGGTAAACTTTAAAGAACTCCAAGAATTCTTTTTGCGTAATATTTCCTCAAAGCAATCCTCGATCATGCGGTCGTTGGGTTTGGCCGCATCCATCTTGCACAACCTGATTGTTGGAATGTGCAATCTCGTCCGGGTTGATTGATGGTTACTGCGAGCTTGTATCAATTAAAATAAAATCGGACAAGCCATTCATATTTTTGCGGTTTTAGGCAGTCGGAAAGGTAGATAGGCGGGATTAGGGGTTATCGCGACGGGCACTGGTCGCCGCACCACACCATTGACGGACAGACCCAGGCCGACGAGGCCGACAAACATGACCAGCTCAAGGTGAATTGACCCGAAAACAACGAAGAAGATAATCGCGCGGGTGCAGAAATACGCCAGCAGGAAAGTGTTGATATGGCGGTTGGCGGCCTCTCCGTAGCGATAGTTGTTCAGCAGGACGCGAAATCCCGCTACAAGGAACCAGACAAACCCAATAACCCCAAAAATCCCGAGCGGAATGATGACTGATAGCGGCCCGCTATGGTAGTCGCCGGCAACTTTTGCGCTCTCCTCTCCTGAGCCCCGGAATTGTTGCGTTTGTAGTTCCGCTGCATGTTCCTTGGCATCAATACTGTAACCCTTTCCGATCAGCAGATACTGCGGAATGGTCGGGATGACTTCGCGCCAGATATTCAGCCGCCATTCTGTGGATGCATCTGCGTTCATCCGCGCCAAAGGGCTGATATTATTCAATGGTAAAAAACTGAGGGACCGCTGGACGGACAAGGGCATCTTGTCCACAAAAGGCAGACAGACCGTTGCGGTCAAGACCCCGGTCAGCAACAACATGGGCATGAGTCGGGTCCGAAACAAGCGCTCCAGGTAAAACAAGCAGGTAAAGAGGAGCAGCAAGATGATGATGTGAGATCGGAATCCTCCCAGCATGACGGCTAAGCAAATTAGTGGTAACAACAAAAACCGCCAGGGCTGGTTGATGCTGGGGCCGCCCTTAAAACTGACCGGAAGAAACCGCCAGCGTTCGGTCAAATTGAATAGGCCAGCCATGCCATGACGGGCAAAGATCAAATAAAGCATGCTCATGCCCCCCAGCGCCAAGCCACCGAACCGGCTCATTTCCTGGGCTTCGGCCTCAGCCCGGCTGGCCAGACTTTCCACCGGGAAAAAAGCGAAGATGATCCGCAGGCCACTTGGGATCCAAGGGCCAAAACTACTGATCAGAGCCGTCACTCCCCCCACAAAAAAAAGAAAGACGTAAAGGTTGGTTCGATGGGTTGGAATGCGATAGCTCGTCAGAGCGAAATATCCGATGACGGCCCCCAACAGGTAGATATACCTTTTCCCGCCGATCGAATCACTGCTCCCGAAGGAACGCATGCCGAATCCGCCTGTAAGCTGGGCGGTGATCAGAACCACGCCCGCCAGGAAAATCAGCGCCCAAGCCACCGAGGGAACATACACAAACCTTACATTACGTTTCAAAATATACTGGAGCATGGTCAGCCCCAGGCTCAGCCCGCACATGATCATCCACAAATACGGTGCCCCCGGCAAAAAAAACAACACCATGCTCAAGTTCCAACTGAAGATCAGCAGGACATGATGCCAGCGCAACAAAAACGGCACGAGCGGCAAAGCCGCCGCGACAATCAGAAAAATCAGACTGCCCCGATCAAACGGTTGCGCCAGCACATACCCCACGTACACCGCCAGAGGCAGACACAGCCCATAAATGAGCAGCGACCGGATGATGTTCAATGGATTCGTCATGGGCACGGACCAGGTCTCTTACACTGGTGGGGATTCTTCGTCCGCAAATGGCGGCTCCAAGCGTTTGGCGTTCATATTTAATGCCACGCTGAAGCCTAAAATCCCCAAAAAATTAAATAAATCTAAGGCCAACGAGCCATAGATGAACACGAAGAACAGAATGCGTGCCAGAAACAACGCCAACAAAAATGCGTTGATTCGGCGCAGTTCGGGTGCGCTGTCTTGGTACATCCTGTACAAGAACCGCGCACCGGCAATGACCAGCCAGAAGAAAGCCGTCACCCCATAAAGCCCAAATGGAATGACGATGGATAGCAGTCCGTTGTGATAATCACCGGCCACCGCCGCCCGTTCATGGCTGGCCGCATGTCCGAAAGCGCTCGCCTCCTGAGCCATGAACAACTCATCCGCCGAGATCACATATCCCTTTCCTTTGAACAGGTAATTGGGAACCTGCGGCAGGACCTGTTGCCACATCTCGACCCGCCATTGTGTCGAGGATTCGGCCGATTGTTTACTTAAGGGGTCAATATCAATCGGCAGGAAACTCAAGGTCCGTTGGACCGACCAAGGGAGTTTGTCAGAAAAACTTACCAAAAAGATGCTGCCCAAAGCCATCATGCCGACCAGCAGCCAGAGGATGCGGGTCTGCCAAAGCCGCTCCAAGCAAAACAAAATGAAGAAGATTAGTGCCACTAGAAGCAACGCTGAACGGAAACCGCCAAACATTCCGAAAAACACCGCCCCCACCAACCCCAAAAACCGCCAAGGTTTGGTAAAGTCGAAGGCGCCGGTGATGCCATATCGTGCCAGAATCCAACAAAAAACCGAGGTAGTCGCCAAAACCACACTGCTAATCCGGGTCGCGCCGAAATCGGTGGACTGGTCAATACCCAGCGCATCAATGGGAGCATCGAGCGGAAATAACAGCCCCACATAGTCAATCCCGATGCCAGTCCACAGCGCGAACCGGCCCACCAAAGAAGTCAGGCCGGGCAAAAAAAACATCGCCAGATACAGATAGGCCCGATGCTCGGGAATCGGGCGGCTCGAAAGGGCAAAAAACCCGGCCAACGCGGCTAGGACATAGATGTAATTCTTGCCCCCGATGGATTGGGAGCCCAAGGCGCGCAAGCCGATCCCTCCGGTCATCATCGCCGTGATGAGCACTACCGCAGTCAACATCAAAACCGGTCGCGTCAATGCCGGAGGTTGCAGAAACTGGCTGAGCGGGTTGACGGAACGGTTCAAGACCGCGAAAAACAGCCCCAGCAGGGCCATGAGGACCCAGAAATGGAGCCGGCCCGGCAGGGCCGGCTGCAAGGCGGCATACCAACCCAGCACCAGCAGCGGATGATACCACTTCATCAGCACCGGAACCGCCAGCACCGCCAGCGCGATGAAGATCACGGTCAGGCTCGCGGAATCCTGGATATCCGCGAGCGTATAACCGAGCAACACGGCCAGTGGCAGGCATATTCCAAAAACGAGGTGATTCCTTGTGACAGCAAATGTACTGGCCATTTTTCAGAAATTAAACGCCAGACTATGCTTGGGCCGGCAAACTTTTCAAGAACCGATTCTCTGTGCTTCGACCCGGTGATTGTGTGCGGATGCCGTCGCGCTGGTGGCGACTCTCCCGTCCAGCGGAACGATGCCGTTGGTTTAACCCGAAGTTGGTGCGGAGCAATAATCGTAGGGCAGGCTTTCCAGCCTGCCAGTGCGGGCGACTTTCCAGTCGCCCGTTTCGCGAAACACCGGACTGGAAAGTCCGGGGTACCGGCAGGCAGGAAAGCCTGCCCTACTTTCCGCCCGCTCAGTTTTGCTGCCGGCGACTTCGGGGTTCGGATTTAACCACGAAATACACGAATCACCCAAAATGGGGACGAAAGCTGGCTGAACGGACGGCAGTCGCGTAACACCAAATGGTGGGTGGCCTCCGCAGCGTGGCAGTTGGCAACTTCGCCCGGTCATCCTGCGGTGTTTCTTTCGTGGCGTTCCTGTGTTTTGTGGTTCAAAAGAATTTGTCCGGTTTAATTTTGTGGCAATGGAGTTTTGGGCGGATGGTTTCGCGCCGGATTGCCAGCGGCAATATGTCCGGCCAGAACGTCCTTGGTCACCACCGCGCCTGCGCCGATCACCGCGCGATCGCCAATTGTTACCCCCTTTAAAATGATGGCCCGGGCCCCGATAAAAACGCCGCGACCGATGGAGATGGGGCTGGCTACCTGGCGGCACGCTTCGACGCCACTGCTCCAGTCCCATGCGCCGGCGGGCACATGAAAATCATTATCAATGACCACGGCCCCCGAGCCAAAAATCGTGCCTTCACCGATGCAAACCCGGGAAGCCGCGCAGATGACAGTGCCGCTCATCCCGACGTTTTTGCCGATGCGCAATTCCGCGCCGCCGGTCAGGGTGCGCAGGACACAGGGTTGAAAGCAGCCCAAAGGATTGGCGCGAAGCGCGCTGAAACAGTGGAAACCGTCACCCACGACGAAGGTGGAATCCGGCGCCACACTCAACAGCGGGCGGCCGAGAAACTCGCTCGATCCCTCGAAAGTCACGCCCTTGAGCCGCGCTTCGAGCCGCCACAACATCGTCGGGCAGCGACGCACTTTCGCCAGCCAGATGCCCAGCTTGACCGCCGGCGAAGATTCACTCATGCGGGCGAAAATATAAATTCCCCCGCCAACCGTCCATGTGAAACACATCTGGCCCCCGGCATTTTTCTTTACTGGCCGCCGCCTGCTCCGCATTTTGCTCGCGCTCGTGACATCGTGAATCTGCAAAAGTTGTGGCCACCAAACCGTTAACCGTCGCCTGGGTCTCGGATTTTCCGATCGAATGGCTGCCGGATCTCCCGGCGGCGTTACGGCATCTGCCGCGACGTCATCCGGCCACGTGGGCGATGGTATTGCTGGCCGAATTTCAAAAGGATCCGGGATTGCGGGTGCATGTCCTCCTGTTGCGCGGCCGGATCGAGCAGGACCTGACGTTCGAGCAGAACGGCGTCACGTTTCATGTGCTCAAGGCGAATCCCAAGCTGCGGCTCGCCTCATTCTTCTGGCTTGATACCTGGAAAATCCGGCGGGCCTGTCAGAGCATCCAGCCCGATCTGGTGCATGCGTGGGGCAGTGAAAAGGGGGCGTCGTTGATCGCCGCGCGGCTGCGTTATCCTTACGTGATAACGATCCAGGGCTTGTTTGCTTGGTATAAGCTGCGGATGAAATTACCGCCGTATGATTGCTTCGTGGAGATCGTCGAACGTTTGAGTCTGAAGCGCGCGCGGGTGGTGACCACGGAATCCACCTTTGCAGTCAGGTTTCTGCGCGATCTTTATCCGACCCTCCAGATCCATCAAGCTGAACACGCACCGAATCAGGCGTTTCATCAATTGCAACGTCGTCCGCAAACCAGGCCGTTGCGCTTTATTGCCGTGGGCGGGATTGGGCATCGTAAAGGCACGGATTTGATCCTCGCCGCGCTGGAACGGCTCCGACCTGAACTGGATTACACCATGACGTTCATCACCAATCCGAACGCCGGTTATGTGGCCGCATTGCAACAACAGGTTTCGCCGGCCACCTGGCAGCGCATCGAATTCAAATTCCATTTATTACCGCCTGAAGTGGCACGGGAACTTGAGACGGCCACGATTTTGTTGATGCCGACCCGGGCCGATACCAGCCCGAACGCGGTCAAGGAAGCGGTGGTGGCCGGGCTGCCGGTGGTGGCGGCGGAGGTCGGGGGCATCCCGGATTATGTGGTGTCCGGTAAGAACGGGCTGCTGTTTCCGGTCGGTGACTTGGAAGCCTTCATCCAGGCGGTTCGCACGGCCAGCTCGCACCCGTTGTTCAGTCGCGGGGAAGTGGATCCCGGAACCTTGCGTCAGGAGCGCGATTATCTTTCTCCCGCGTTGATGGCGAAGAAATTTCGAGCGGCGTATGAAGCGGCGCTTGAAGTGCGACACTGATCAATAGGTTGCCGCCACGCGTCCCGTCCGTTGGGCGTTGCCGCGGAACATCGGCCACGAACTTTTTGCGACCGGGCTGCTGCCTTGGATGGCGGCTAATTGGTCCCCCAAACTCATCGCGTAAATGATTCCTTTACTGTTGATCAATGGTGAAGAATGGCTTGTGGCACGAAACGGGTAATCCCAAATCCAATCCTTGCCTGTCAGTTCCACCAATAGTCCGCTGCTAAACAGCGCCAGGACGTTGCCATTATCTAAAGCGGTCCAGCTTGCCTGCGTATAAGGCTCGTCATACTCCTTGTTCCAGATCGGCCATTGCCAAAGAACCGAGCCATCGGGATTGACTGCGTAGCAGTTGGTATTGGCGGCGATAAATATGGTCCCTTCCGTTCCGAGCACCGGAGAAGACTGGCTGATACTGCCGGTGTGAAGTCGCCACTTTTGTTGACCGTCCGTGTTCAGGGCGCGAAGTGTGCCATCCGTAGAAGAAAAATAGATGGTGCCGTCCGCAGCGATGGCTGGTGAGGCCAGGATTGCGCCGCCCGTCGAAACCGTCCAACGTCGGGAGCCGTCAGGATTCAAAGCATAGAAATTCCGGTCATGGGAACCGAAATAGATGATGCCGCTGGTGTCAATGGCAGCGGAAGAAGTAATGGGCCCGCCAGTGCGAAATTTCCATTTCGGCCGGCCCGCTTTGTCCAATGCATAGAAATGCTTGTCCCAGGAGCCGAACAGCAATGCGCCATCGCTGGCAATGGCTGCCGATGCGTCCACCCAACCGCCGGTTTTGAATTCCCAGTTTTTTTGCCCGGTCGGGCTGATGGCGTAGAACCGGCGATTTCGACTGCCGAAGTAAATTGTTCCCTCGGTTCCAATCGCAGGCGTGGCGATGGATTCAAATCCAACCCGAAAAGCCCAACGCCGACTGCCATCGGGATTGATGGCCAGCAGATGGCCGTCAAAGGACGGGACATAAATGATCCCGTTGGCATCCATCGCTGGCGAGGAACGGTTGAAAAAACCGATCTTAGCCTGCCATAAATTGGTGGCGGTATGATGTTGTGACTGGGCGGGAGCTGGCCAAGCCCGCAGCCCGCATATGATGAACAGTAAAACCAGTTTCAAGGCTGGCAAAATAAAGACCCGGATAAAGTGAGGCAATCAGAACCTCTTCATGCTGCCTGCGTTCACCTTTGCACCTTTTGGCAGATCTTATTACCATGAGGCGATGAAATTATTTGGTGCGGGGCGTTCCCGATTGGCCCGACTGGTGTTGCGCGGCCCGCTTTTGCGTCTCTGGTTGGCCCGCCGCAGTCGCTGCTGGGAAACGGCCTATTGCCAGCAGTTGGCCAGATCCTTTACCCGCCCCACCCCGCCTGCCTGGGTGCCCTCCATAACGGCTCCAGCCGGGACGTTGCAGCGCATCTTGTTGATTGCCGACTGCATGTGGGAACAAAACGATCTGGTGCCGGAATTTTCCCGCATCGCTGAAACCCGGTTGCTCGACTTGCGCCCGGATCTGAAGCGCCAGCCTCAGGTGCTGCAATCTGAGGTGGTGACGGCCACGGTGCGTGATTTTGTGCGGCGCCATCCGGACTACGCGCCTGATGTCATCCTGTTCTATGTGCGCCCGCTCCTGCTTTCAGAGGAGGTGTTTCAGATCATCCGGACGACTTGGAAATGTCCGTTATTGGGGATGAATCTGGATGACAAGCTCCAGTTTTTTCAATACGGGATCTTTTCACTGCAAGATGACAATTATCAACACTGGGCCCGAAAATTTGATTTGAATCTCACCAACTGTCTCCCGGCCACAGATTGGTATCGGGCGCAAGGATTGCCGGTGATTTATTCACCGCCTGGATTTCGTCGGTCAGCCGGAACGGCCGAGCCGGTTGCCGGCAAGTTCGAATACAAATTTGGCTTTCTCGGCTCGATCAAACCCGAACGCGAAATCGTAATTACCCGGCTTCGGCAAGCCCGTGTGCCGATTGAATTATTTGGCAAGGGCTGGCCCGATTCGCGTTGGGTGGACGATCCCAATGCCATCTTCCGCGCCACCCAGTTGAATCTCGGGATCGGTCTGGCTTCGCCCTCGGATAAGTTGACCACGGTCAAGAATCGGGATTTCGAATGCCCCGGTGCCGGGGCTTGTTATGTGACGACGTTTAATTGGGAATTGCCGCAGCACTACGAGCTCGGCAAGGAGATCCTCTGCTATCGGTCCATCGAGGAGCTGATTGAGATCTATTCTTATTACCAAGGCCGGCCGGAAGCGTGCTTGAAAATTGCGCAAGCGGCCTGGCGCCGCTGCTTGGGCGAACATACTTGGGAATTACGCTTTCGCCGGATCTTTCGCGAAGTCGGATTCAAAGTCTGACCGGCCGGAATCCAACGCAGGGACATTCCGCTTTACCCAGTCCCGCATTTATTGTCCATTGGCCCGACGTTGAGCCCGCTTTCGGGCGGTTGATTGTTGCACTATGAATCATTTGGACTATTACAAGTTTCAAGCCGAGGCCCGGGGCATCCACTCGTTAGCAGATGTGCAGCGTTGCGCCCGGGATAAGGCCTATGTTTATGAACGCGTGGTGCGTCCGTGGTTGTCGTCCGATCCCACGCGGCCCATCGGGGAGCTGGCCTGTGGTCATGGTAGTTTTCTCGCCTGGTTGCAGACCAGCGGCTATCGTGAGTTACGCGCGGTGGACTCGAGCCCGGAACAGGTTCAATTAGCCCGTCAAGTCGGGGCGACGGTGGATCAGGATGATGTCAACACTTGGCTGCAACGGCAGCCGCGCAATCATTTCGCGACCCTGGTCGGGATTGATCTCGTCGAGCATCTGACCAAGGACGGTTTCATGGAACTGTTGCAGGCCGTGCACGGGGCGCTCGCTCCGGGCGGTAGTTTGATTTTGCGTCTGCCCAATGGCGATTCGCCTTTTGTAGGGATGAACCTGTTCAATGACATCACCCATGTCTGGACTTACACTCCAAATTGCCTGAATTCACTGGCGCAGATGCATGCCTATTCCCGCACTGAATTCCAGGATGAAGGCGCGACGGTGTTGCGGGATGCCCGCTGGATAAAGGTTCCCTTGGCGCTGGCCAGTGCGGCCATCTTACGAACGTTGGTGCGTTTCGCGACCCGCGAAAAGATTCAATTCCTAAGTCCGCACCTGTGGGCACGCCTGGTCAAGTGACCATCAAGGTTTTCGGGGAATCAGGGTGGCAAACAATTGTTCGTAGGCTTCCAGCACCCGATCCCAGTCATATTTTTGTTCACAGGCTTTGCGTCCGGCGGCGCCCAACTGCTTTCGCAACGCGTCGTTTTGCAATAGTTCTTCGATGGCTGCTGTCGTTTCCGCTCCCGTCCGGCGGATCAGGCCCCCGGGAAATTCGCGCACGCAGCCAGCGTCAGTGGATATGAAAGGTACGCCTGCGGCCATGGCATCAAGGAGGGCCAGGGGTTGGGTTTCATGCTTGGCGCCTAGTAAAAAAATGTCGGCGGCTTGATAGGCGGCATAAATCGTGTCCTTGGGGATTTTTTCCAAAACCAAGATGCGGGCCTTTGGATAACGGGACTGCAAGGCTTGTTGGGTCCGCACCATTTGCTGCTGATAGTCGTTGAATTCACCCCCGATAAAAACCAGGGTGGCATCCGCCCGGTTGGCCGCCATGAAATCGCGCAAAGTGCCGATCTGATTTTTCCGGCCATCGTAATTTGCCACGTGCAGCAACATGAACCGGGAGGTGATCCCAAACTGGTGGCGGAAGTCAGCGCGTGGCCGGGAGAATTCTGCCCGGTGCACTCCGTTGGGGATGACTGCTACCCGGTCTGGGCAAAAGTGCCGCGCTAACCTTGCGTCGAAGAACCGGCCCAGATCCCGTTTTTCACTAAGGAAAACGATGCGATCAAACGCGCGCATCATCCGCGGCAATTTTGTGACGTAAGGCAGTGCGCGCAACCAGACGCCCAAGCCCCAGGGAAATTTGGCGCGGGGCTTCCACATTTGCGCATCATAACCGTGGCTGAGCATGACTTTGCGGGCGCGGGTGCGAGCCAAGGCCGGAATGGCGACATCGACCGCCCAATTTTGCCAGCAATGAAACAAGATCAAATCTGCCGGGTGGTTGGCGATGAATTCCTGGAACGCTGCGATTTCACCGTGATAACCCGCGCCCGCCAGATGCGAGCCGCGCACCTCGAATTCCTGGATAGGAATGCCTGGTAGAAGGGTGGAAGCCCGGCGGCGTTCATCCCGGCCAGTAACCACGCTTACCTCGTGGCCGCGTTGTTGGAAGCCGAGCGCCTGGGTCCGTGCTACTTCGGCGACACCGCCTACTTGGGGCGGGAAGTTGAAACTGACGATGAGGATTCTCATCGAATGCGCCACGTTAAGGCTTGCTGGCAAACGCCACAGTCGTCCCGCCGATGAGTTTTGGCTGGTACGAACTCTCCAACAGATAGCGCACAACGCCCGGGTCTTGAATCCGGCAATCATGCCAGGCGATGATGCCGCCAGAGCGAAGCATGCGCCAGCCCTTCTCAGAGTCGTTCTTCACGTATTCATAGTTGTGGGCGCCGTCCACAAAAACAAAGTCCATCTCTCCGGCATAAATCGATTCATCAAATGTCGCCGAGTCCTGCTGGATGAATGTGATGCGGGGGCGCAGCTCGGCCGGGATGAGCGAGCCTTTGCCGCTTTCCCCGGCAATGAGGGCATCTTCCGCGTCGGCGATCGCCATCTTCGTTTGCAGGGATTCATCCGGTAGATCCAGAGTACAAATGCGGCCACCGACCGGCATGTTTAACGCGAGTTGCGAGATGGAAATTCCCTTGAACGTGCCGAATTCAAAAACGTTTCGGGCGTTGGCTTGTCGCAGGAGCAGGATCAGGCAGTTGAATTCGAGGATGGAAACGGAAGCGTGGCTTTGCGGAAAAATGGCCAGCTGCATCCGGCCTGGTTCGCCCAGTTTTGGCAGGAGCGATTCCGGGGCGACATAATTGAACCGCTGCAGGTCCAGGGACCGATCCGCCACCTCATCGCAAGCTTGCAAGGCGGAACCAAAAACGTGGGAGAGGCGTGTAGGATTGGTTGCAGCTATTTTGAGCGTGCGCCCAAACAACCGTAGGAGTTTGGAAATAGAAGTCATAGTGACCGCAACGGTTTAAACAATCAGGATTTTTTCCTAATCGTAGCGATCACCACGTCGTTGTTGAAAGCCTCGGTTTTTGCACAGGTGATTTCAGCAACTCCGCTCAATTTATCGCTCAGCGAATGTGTCACTCGTCCATCGCTTACCAAAAAACGATTGCCCTCCGAATCAAAGTTCCATTGATGTAATCCATTGTAACACTCCTTCTTCCCTTCGTTGGCAAAGTGCCAGAGATAAACGCAGTGGCCAGGCTTGACCGTTTCAACCATCTGTTGAATGGCCAGGATAGGATTGTAACTGTGATCTAAACAGTTGCTTGCGTAAGCGAGGTCGAAATGGTCTTTAGGAAATTGCTCGGTCAATTTTTCGGCATGGGCGAAGGTCACGGGCACGAGCAACGGAATATGCAACTGTTCCATAAGCGCATTGTATTTCTCCGCAAGAGGATCGGTGGCGATGATTTCGAGGTGGTGGCCCGGCCACTTTTTCCCGATGCGCGTCAATGGCCCTGCGCCAACATCAAGGATTCTCACGGAGTCACCTTCAGTGACCGGAATTAACGCCCGCAATTCAAGCTGCAATTCAAAATCAGGATTAGTTCTTTCACGATACTCATTGATATTCCAATTGCGTTCGGGATCCGTCAGTGCACGGACCCAAAAATCATTCTCATCCAATAGCCCGGTCTGCCAGTCCAAGGGTTGCACCTCACCACGTTGACGTTTGCGGTGAACGCTCTCCTGATTAAGACGACGTCGAAGCTTTCCAAGTGCTTTGCGTATCATTTCAAATTACAATCATGTGGCCGGGCAAAACCGCTTCGGCAAGACTCGACATTAGAAACTCCACCATCAATCCACAAGCAGCTTTTACAAGCGCTCTATGTCCTTCCGCCCTGAGTTTTGTCAAATCCCAGCATACCTAAAACCCCCTTTAGTCTTTGGGGTGCGCGTTTAAAGATTTCGGATTGTATCGCTGGTGACAATCCGATTCGCAGGAAAACAAAGCCCGACCATATCCCCATTGTGGCACAGATAGTACAGAGCCTCACAATACCCGTCAGATTTTGCGTGAACCACCATACCAATATCGCGGCAGGAGCCAACCACACGAACATTTGCGGAATCGTGCGATGCCAGCCCACCAGTTCTGAACGCGAGATTGTAAAGTATTCATGCGTCCGATACCACCCGTAGGGCAGCCGGAACAACAGGCAGCATACGATGGACAATGTAAGCATCATTGTCATGCCACCGAATCGAATCAGCAGCAAGGTTAAGCCAATAAACACTGTGCCTTCAATAAACCCGATAAAGCGCAAAAAACCGAAATTTTTCGTCTGTCCCACCAGTCCGGTATGAGAGTTGGTTGCCACGCACACGATAAGCCAGAGGCCCAGCAATACGTCATTGAATGGCGACCAATGTGCCTTGCGACTGTTCGCCAGTTCCTTTGGAAACGCGTCTTCCAGCAAATAACGATTCAATCGCAAGTGTTCTGCTCCCGAGACCCCGACAACAACGAAAGACTCGCATTCTTTTGAGAGTTCGGTTCGTGCAAACCGTTCCCGGGTATAAATCGATTCGCCATTTGCGATTAGATTCAGTTCGCTGGCCAAAAGTTCCTTGAGTTGATTCTGGCCTTCTTTGGTGGAACGCAATGCTTCCATATCCCCCTGTGCTTTTTTGGAAAAGTTCATCCAGAGGAACTGTGAAAGCGGATCGGCCTGTGCCGACAGCTCTCTTTCGAACAGCGCTGGGTCTTTGATATCCGACGGGTAGAATTTCAAAGAGTTGATGCGTCCCGAAGTCCACACGCTGACAAATGGTGAATTGCACAGAGCCAGCATCGTAGCCGCAGCAACACTCAAACTGCTCGAGAATACGACGATTTCGCGGAACCGCCGCTGCAAAAGAGCTTTCTCTCCGCGCACCATCATTTCCGCCAGCGCAGCGCTTGAGTAATCGAAAAGGCGGTAGATGACCAGTGACAGCACCAGATACACCCGCGTGCAAATGCCCCACGCTGCTGCTGCTTCCAAGCCGTAAAACCGCGTGAGTACCAGCAACTGGCTGGCATTGATCAACTGATTGCCCAATGCAAACAGGAAAAAATTCCATCCAAAAGCGAATAGCTCTTTAAACGCGCCCCAACTGGGCCGCCCCCATTCGTTGCGCTCGGGTAGGAATTTCAACTTCGCGCATGCGTAGAGATTTACCGCCACAACCACAAACGTGCCAGATGCCTGCGCCCAAAGCACACTCTTGATGCCTATGCCGTGCTTGAAGCAAATCCACATCACCAAAAAGGACGTTACGAACAAAACAGACTGCGTATAGTTGCTGATGTCATAACGCTGATGTGCCGTTAGTATGTGCGTGAAGATACGGATAAAGAAACCGACGCCGACGAGGATACATTGCCCGATCATGAGCCAGGTGAATTCGGCTTGAAGCGCTTCATCCACCTTGAGCACCGGCCCGATAAATAGCGCTACAACGACTCCAACCAGCATTACCAGCGTGCCCTGAGTCAATCCCACTAGTGCCCCGGTTTGTACCATGCTGCCGTAATGACCAGAAGTCCGCCGATCTTTGTGATCAATCAACACGCGCGACGCCGACGCACTCAAGCCGAAATCCACCAGTGCGACATAGCCCGCTACGGATGTGACCAGTGCCCACAACCCAAACTCTGCGTTGCTCAAATAGCGCAATGCCAGCGGGATCGAGGCTAGCGTGTAAAGCATGTTGGTTCCGAGCAGCACATAGCCGGAGATCAAAGAATGGGCGAAGTGTTTGAAGCGGGACATACGTTCGGAGCAACGGCATCAGCCTATCCGCCAATTTAAATTAAGTTAACCACACCGTTTATTTGGCAGATTTCCAGGAAGACAACACGCCAATTTTGGCCGGTCGTTGGCATCGCTTTCATTTTATTAAAAGTCGCAATCCGGGGATTTTCCCCAAAAGAAAGATGCCGGCGAAAGTAATTGCTAAAACCAACCCAGAAAAAAAGAACGGGTAATTGACAAAATTGTGGCTGATTGGCAGGCGCAAAAGCACTTCGATGACATAGGGATGAAACACAAAAATACCGAGTGACGAAGCCCCGATCATGCCAACGATCACGCTACCTGAGTTCGGGCGAGCCAAGGCCACCAGCATGATGCCCACCGAATACGGGACCGTGCCCGCTAGGTAGCTATAACTCATGATGGGACGGGCATAGGCAAGATGCAAAATTACGGCCTCGCCAAGATGAGTGAGAAGGCCCGAAACCAACAACAGAACTCCCATCGCGAGCGAAACATTAGGACGGCGATTCTCCAGCCATGCGCCAATCGCAAAAAAGAGCGTGCTGACAAAGGGGCCGGTCTTCATGTCAAAACTGGTGGAAAATCCAAATATCGTTTGCGTGTACCCCCCCCCCTGCGAGCGCTAGGCAGTAACAGACCGCTCCCAGCACCAAAGCAATCCGCAGATTGCCGAATCGTAAACAGACCCAAACAACAACAGCAGCTTGGAGGAGGGAACTCAGAAACCAAAGGTGATATACGAAGCCCGTTAAAAAAAATGTGTGTGGATAACGGATCAAGGCTTCAAGGTGTTCTCTTATTTTAAGACTGATCGCATCCGGAGCGCCACCAATGAATGGTGGAACGATGGCGTAGAAGAGTGTCCAGAAAAGAAACGGCTTCATCAACCGGGCTGCGTAATGGCAGATCAGCTTCTCTGGCTCGGAAGTCTGTCGCCATGCGTGCATGAAAAAGAAGCCACCAATCAAAAAAAAGCAGGGTACCGCAAACCGACAAACTTGGTTGAACACTTGCCACACTAGAGACGTCGCGGCCATATCCCCGGGCTGAATTGCGTGAAGACAAATCACGGCGATGATTCCAACCCCTTTCAATACATCCAAACTCTTGATGCGTGACATACGTTGAAAGGCGACCGCCTACCTGCCCATATGGATTAAATTAACCACGCCGTTTGTTTGGCAGATTTCCCCAGAGATAACACGCCAATTCTGACCGCTCCATTCCGTCCGCGTTCAATTTCACTCCGTCCGGCGACGGGCGTAATACGCGCTGATCCAGCCCCAAAGCAATCCGATGAGCAGACCTACCAGATGCGCGGTGTTGGCAATGCGTCCCATAAATCCGGTCATGCACAGCACCAGCCAGATCATCATGATGATCCAGCTTTGTGAGTCCAAGCCGACGCCTGAAGCGGGATCTTTCTTCCCGCGTAACCAGACAAAGCCCGCCAGTCCATAAACCACGCCAGACATCCCACCCACCAAACCCGGGCCGGAAACCAAGTATTGCGCCACCATTGGCAGCGTGCCAGTCACGATGACCAGAGCGGCCAGCGTGCTTACGCCCCGCCGCGCTTCGATCATGCAGCCGAGTTGAAACAGCCACATCATGTTAAACACAAGATGCATCGGCCCGAAATGGATGAAGATCGGGGTGAGCAGGCGCCAGTATTCGCCCGCCCGGATTTCCGGCAGAAACGTTCCGTCCGCTCGCTCGAAGTCCGCCAACACCAGCTTGCGCACAAACTCAGTGTCATAACCGAGCTTGGACAGGAGCGCCACCACCACGCACAACGCGATCAAACCGTACGTCAGCACACCGACCCCATAGCCGCCGAACTTCGGAAACATGCTGCGCCGGTTACGCAAGCGTTGCTGGTAGTTGGTCAGATCCTCCGCCTCGGCGGCTTTGACTTGCGCGGCCTTGGCGCGGGCTGACTGAAACTCCGACGCGGTGGGATTGGTGAGGAAATTTTCCAGCCGCGTCTTGGCATCGGCGACCTGTTCTTCGTCTTTGATCCAAATGACCCAGACCCCACCGTCGGGCTCGATCTCGTTGCGGATTTTGTGGGCGACGAGATGGTCGCCGAAGATTTGCGCCTGCGTTTCGCTGGCAAGCTGGCCGATGGCTCTCATGGTTTGATCAAATCCGAATTCCGAAGGAGGCGTGGCGGAACCATCGTCGGGCAGGCTTTCCAGCCTGCCAGTGCACCGGACTTTCCAGTCCGGTGTTCCGCCGAACCGGGCGACTGGAAAGTCGCCCGCACCGGCAGGCTGGAAAGCCTGCCCTACTGGCATTACCGCCCGGCGTGCTCCAATCGGTGCTCATGCCTTTTTCCCCCGCGCAAACTTCTTCCCCTTCCCCGGCTTGGAATAACTGATCCGGCTGGCCGTTCCGGGCGAAGCCGCCGCCACGCCATCCACTGTGCGCTTCAATTCCTTGATCTGATCGCGCAGCAGCGCGGCCTTCTCGAACTCCAGATTGTTCGCCGCCACAATCATTTCTTCCTCAAGCTCGCGGATCGTCTCGGTGACATCAAAGTCTGCCCCAGCCTCGCGCAACAACGCCACCGCCTTGCTTTCACCCTGGTGCGCCGCGCTGGAAAGGCTTTCCTCCACCGCGCGTTTCACGCTGCGCGGGGTGATGTTGTGTTCGGCGTTGTAAGCGAGCTGCCGTTTGCGCCGATACTCGGTGACCGCGAGAAACTTCTTGATGCTGTCCGTCATCACGTCGGCGTAAAGGATGACCTCGCCGTTGAGATGCCGCGCGGCGCGACCTGCCGTCTGGATCAAGCTCGTCTCGCTGCGCAGAAAACCCTCCTTGTCCGCATCGAGAATCGCGACGAGTGAAACCTCCGGCAAATCCAAGCCTTCGCGCAGCAGGTTGATGCCGACGAGCACGTCGAATTCACCTTTGCGCAGCGCGCGGAGAATCTCCACGCGCTCGATCGCATCAATCTCGCTGTGCAGGTAACGCACGTTGATGCCGATGTCACGCAGGTAATCCGTCAATTCCTCCGCCGTGCGTTTGGTGAGCGTGGTCACGAGCACGCGCTCCTTCAGCTCGGTGCGTTTGCGGACTTCTTCCATCAGATCGTCAATCTGTCCCTTGAGCGGCTTGATCGTGACCTTGGGATCAATCAGGCCCGTCGGACGCACGACGAGTTCCACCACGCCGGGCATTCCCCTCACCCCGTCCCTCTCCCCATCGGATGGGGAGAGGGTGGCCGAAGGTCGGGTGAGGGGTTTCGCGCTTTGTCGCGCCCACGCAATCTCCCGCGGCGCAGGCGTGGCGCTCACGTAAATCGTCTGCGGCTGCATGGCCTGAAACTCCAAAAAGTTCAGCGGGCGATTGTCCAGCGCGCTCGGCAGCCGGAAGCCGTGATCCACCAAAACCGTTTTGCGCGAGCGATCGCCCTCATACATGCCGCCGATCTGCGGGACGCTCACGTGCGATTCGTCCAGCACCAGCAGATAATCATCGGGAAAGAAATCAATCACCGTCGCGGGCCGCGAGCCGGGCGGGCGATTGGCGATGTGGCGCGAATAGTTTTCGACGCCGGAGCAGAAACCCATCTCCTCCATCATCTCCAGATCGTATTCCGTGCGCATCTTGATGCGCTGCGCTTCGAGCAGTTTGCCGTCGCGCTCGAACTCCGCGATGCGCATGCCGAGTTCCTCGCGGATGGCGAGAATGGCGCGTTTCATTTTGTCACTGGTTGTCACGAACTGCGTCGCCGGGAAGATCATCGTGTTCGCGGGCGACTCGGTCTTCTGTCCGGTCAGCGGCTCGAACACCGTGATGCGTTCGATCTCATCGCCGAAGAACTCGATGCGCAACGCATCCTCACGCCCCGCCGGACATAATTCGATGGTGTCGCCGCGCACGCGGAATTGCCCGCGCTCGAACGTAATGTCGTTCCGCGTGTATTGCAGGTCCACGAGCCGCGACAGCAATTGCTCGCGCGTGACCGATTGCCCGACGTGCAGCGGGATGACCATCTTCTCGTAGTCTTCCTTGCTGCCCGTGCCGTAGATGCACGACACGCTCGCCACCACGATGACGTCGCGCCGCGCGAAGAGCGAACTCATCGTCGAAAGCCGCATCCGCTCGATCTCGGCGTTCACGCTGGAATCCTTCTCGATGAACGTGTCGGTGCGCGGGATGTACGCCTCGGGCTGGTAGTAATCGAAGTAGCTGACGAAGTATTCGACCGCGTTGCGCGGGAAAAAGCTTTTGAACTCCGCGTAAAGCTGCGCCGCGAGCGTCTTGTTGTGCGAGATGACCAGCGTGGGTTTGTTCACGTTCTTGATCACATTGGCGATCGTGAACGTCTTGCCCGAACCCGTGACGCCGAGCAGCACCTGATGTTTCGCACCCGACAAGATGCCCTCGGTCAGCTTCGCAATCGCTTGCGGCTGATCGCCGGCGGGCGGGTAATCGGAAACGAGTTCAAACATGGATGCACAGGGTAGAGCGAGGCGGAAGGAGCGTCAAACTTCAGGCGTTCGTTGCGTTACAAGATTTTCAAGAAAGTGCAATTGAGCCGCATTGCCTGAGTCTCTATGGTCTGCGCCATGCCGAATTGCCCGCGCTGCCATTCTTCGTTGAACACGATTCGCCAACGCGAAGGCTTGTTCTATTTGTGCCCGGGCTGCGATGGCCGCGTCGTGACCGTGCCGCAAATCCGCCGCGTTGCCGGGGATCAGTTTGCCACGAGTTTGCTTCGCCAGATCAATCGTAACTCGCAGCCGGGAGACTGCCCGTGCCCGTTCTGTTCACGTCCGATGCGGTCGTTTCGTTCAGACGCTCCGGCTTTGGAGTTGGATGCCTGCAAAACGTGTGGCGCGGTCTGGTTTGATCCGCAGGAATTTGAAACCGTGCCTGAGGGTGCGGTCGCTTCCACACATGAAATCCAGATGCGCGGCATCGAAACCATCGCCAAACACCGGCTGGAGCAACTGAAAGAGGTGGACCAAACCACCAATGAGCCCGACGAGAACTGGAAATGGATTCCGGCCATGTTTGGTTTTCCGGTGGAATCCGAGATCCAATCACTGCGTCGGCAACCTTTCTTCACGTGGTCGCTTGGGCTTTTCATCGTGTTGATCAGTGTCCTGGCCTTCCGCGACCTGGAGACTGCCGTGACTTCGTTTGGTTTCATTCCCGCCGAAGCGTGGCGTTATGGCGGAGCCACTTTTCTGACTTCATTCTTTCTTCACGCCGGCTGGTGGCACTTGATCGGTAATCTTTATTTCCTGCTGATCTTCGGAGACAACGTGGAGGACTTCTTGGGACGATTGCGATATGGGTTGTTGATTTTGGCGGCAACACTCGTGGGCGATGTAGTGCATTTCATGGCTGGTCCTGGATCAACCGTTCCCTGTGTGGGCGCCAGCGGCGGCATCTCGGGCATCATTGTTTTCTACGCGCTGCAGTTTCCCAAGGCCCGGCTGGGTTTTCTGTTCCGCTACTTCGTCTATTTTCGCTGGCTGAATTTTCCCGCTTGGGGGGCGCTGGTGCTATGGCTTTTGTTGCAAACGCTTGGTGTGTTCCAGCAACTTCATGGCTTCAGTAACGTCGCCGCTACGGCGCATCTTGGCGGCGCGGCGCTCGGTTTTGTCTTCTGGCTCTGGTGGCGAAACAAAGAACACCAGCTTGCGGAGGCGACAACAGACTAACGGATTCTGGCCTCGCGCGGCGAAGCCGCTTTGACTGCCGCCAGAAATTTCGCTGCCGCGCCGGACATTCTGGCGGCATCAAACACCGCCCCGAGTTGCACCGGCGGTGGCGCAGGCGTGAGCGGACGAAACTTCAAGCGCGCACCGGCCAGCATTCCCAAGCACGCGGGCCCGATGATGAGGCCGCGGCCAATGCCTGCCGCCGCGATCAAACTCGGCGCGCTGTCGTGTTCCTCGATGACGCGCGGCTTGCTGTCGCACTGGGCAAACAACTCTTTGAGCATCGCATGATACTCGGGATATTCAGCGCGGGAATAGGCCACGAGCGGTTCGTTCGCGATTTGTTCCAACTTCACTTCCTTCGCCCGCGCGAGCCGATGGTTCGGCGGCACACCGACGCAAATCGGATAACTCTGAAGCGGTTCATATTTCAGGCCGTTCAAGGCATCGGCCTCGGGTTGGGCCACGAGGCTGAGATGAAGTTTGCCCTCGCGCACGCCGCGCATCATTTCCTCGCTGGAAAGGTCGTGCAGCTTCACATGCACGCCCGGCGCGACGTTGTGAAACGAGTGCAACGCCGACGGCAGCAATTCCACCGTGAGCGAGGGCGCGTAGCCGACATGAATTTCGCCGCGCTCGCCGCGCGCCACGCCACGCGCGACCTTCACGGCTTCATCGGCGCGATCCAACACGGCTTTGGCTTCGGTGAGAAAGGCGGTGCCGGCTTCGGTCAACTTTACCGCGCGTTGGGTGCGATCAAACAGCTTCACGCCGAGTTCGTCCTCGAGGTCGTGGATCTGCCGGCTCAAGGCTGGTTGCGCGACGCGAAGCTTCTGCGCCGCTTTGGTGAAGTTCAACAATTCGCCCACGGTGGCGAAGTATCGGAGGTGTCGCAGTTCCACGCGCGGATTGAAGCAGGGCGCGAATGTTTTGTCGAAACGAGAAAGCGGCGCTGGATGGTAGGGCAGACATTCTTGTCTGCCGGTTCACGGGACATTCCTGTCCCGTGTTCCCAGACGAAACGGGCGACTGGAAAGTCGCCCGCACCGGCAGGCTGGAAAGCCTGCCCCACGCTCCATGCCTTTTAGGCATCGTTTCGCGAGCATCAAAGTATTGGGCGGAATTCACGGCGCGGGTTAATCATGCTCTCAAGAAACGAACGTCGTTTCCGAGGACGAGAACGAGAACGAGGACGACGACGAGGACGAAGCGATTAAAAGAGAAAGAAAAACATTATGATGACCATCCGAAAATCCGAAGAACGCGGCCACGCCAATCATGGCTGGCTCGACAGCCAGTTCAGCTTTTCCTTTGCCGAGTATCATGACCCGGCGCACATGGGTTTCCGTTCGTTGCGTGTCATCAATGACGACCGCATCGCGCCCGGCGGCGGGTTCGGGATGCACCCGCATCGCGACATGGAAATCATCAGCTACGTGCTGGCAGGCGCGTTGGAGCACAAGGATTCCATGGGCAACGGCAGCGTGATCCGCCCCGGCGATTTCCAATACATGGCCGCCGGCACGGGCGTGTTGCACAGCGAATTCAATCCGTCCGAGCAGGACAGCACGCATTTGCTCCAGATCTGGATCAAGCCCGACAAGGGTGGCGTGAAGCCGCGCTATGATGAGAAGCATTTCGCCAACAAGCCGGCGGGGCAGTTGCATCTCGTCGCGAGCAAGACGGGGCGCGAGGATTCCATCGCCATCAATCAGGACGCGGAATTGTTCCTCGCCCGGTTGAACGCGGGCGACACGGTTGAACATTCGCTTCAGCCGAAACGTCATGCGTGGGTGCATGTGGCCGAGGGGGCGGTGGAGTTGAATGGTACGAAATTGAACGCGGGCGACGCGGCGGCGGTCAGTGAGGAGGCAAAGTTGCAACTCAAGGCCACCGGGAAATCTCAAGTGCTGCTGTTTGACTTGAACTGAATCTGCGCTATGGGTGCGTCTGGCAATCAGACGCACCCGGATTAAAACAATCTTTCACCAAATTAAACGAACCCTGAACTATGAGCGCTATTTCCATCCTCTATCATTCCGGCGGGGGACATACCGCGAAACTCGCTGAAGCTGTCGCCAAAGGCGCGGCGTCCGTGGCGGGCGTCCAAGTGAACGCCATCACCATCAGCGGCAAAGACCTTGTTGAGGGCCGCTTCAAGAATGACGCCGTCTTCGCCCAGCTCGACGCGAGCGACGCGATCATCTTCGGCAGCCCGACCTACATGGGCGGGCCGAGCGGACAGTTCAAGGCGTTCGCGGACGCCACGGCGGGGACGTGGTATGGGCAGAAGTGGAAAGACAAGATGGCGGCGGGCTTTTCCGTGTCCAGCAGCCCGGCGGGTGATAAGTTCAGCACGTTGCAATATTTTCAGACGCTCGCGATGCAGCACGGCATGATCTGGGTGGGCTTGGGCGAATTGCCGATGCAACCCAACGGCGTGAATCGCCTCGGCAGTTACGCGGGCGTGACGGCGCAGGCGGGACAGGAATCGCCCGATGTTGCACCGAGCGAGGCGGACAAATTGACCGGTGAAGTTTTGGGCCGCCGCGTCGCGCAAGCCGCGAAGCGTTGGAAAGGCGAGGCTTGATATGAAACGCGCCTTGCAAATACTGGCGGTCGTCCTCGCCGTCGCCACGCTCGGTCTGTGGCTGGCGAAAGGGGCGAACACGAAGTTCACCAAGAATCGCGTTCAGGTGAAGACGGTTGATCCGGTCACCGAGATCGAACAGGTCGAGTGGCAGGACCAGTTTTTGCCGGGCGTGGATTTTCTCGGCGGCGGCCTGGCGGTCGCCGGCGCATTGCTCGGCGGTTCGTTCTTTATTCGTAAACCAAACAAACAACAACAAACTCAACACAGTTAATCGTATGAAAAAAAGCCTGGTTACCCTTCTCGTCGCTGGTGGTGTCGTGCTCGTCGCCTCCGCCGCACCCCAATCCTTCGACTTCAAAGACCCGAAGGGCGTCAATAACGCCGTGTTCAAACTCGATGCGCCGCTCGAAGCCATCAACGGCAGCGCCAACGGCGTCAGCGGCACGGTGGAATTCGATGCCGACAAACCCGCCGCCACCAAGGGCAAGATCGTCGTCGCGAGCAAATCGTTGACGGTTGGCAACAGCATGATGCAGGAACACATGCACAGCGATGGCTGGCTCGATGTGGCGAAGTATCCGGAGATTTCCTTCGAGGTGAAGGAACTCAAGAACGCGAAGACCGAAGGCACGGTGACGACCGCGACCGCCGTGGGCACGTTCTCGCTCAAGGGCGTGGAGAAGGAATTGTCCGTGCCGGTCAAGCTCACCTATCTCAAGGGCAAACTCAGCGACCGCACCGGTGGTCAGGCCAAGGGCGATCTGCTCGTGATCCGTTCGACGTTCTCGGTCAAGCGCGCGGACTACAACATCAAGCCTGGCCAGGCCGAGGACAAAGTTGCCAACGATATTGAACTCACCTTGAGCATCGCAGGCGCTGCGCCGCAGAAGTAATACCATCTACTTGTGAACACTGGTTGAACGGCCGAAGCCCCTCACCCCGGCCCTCTCCCCAATGGGATTTCACGCTTTGCCCCCTGAACCGACGGAAAACACCCAACATCCAACACTCAACACCCAATGCCTGACCAAGCGGCGCTCCTTGGAGGTTCGAGGTTGGGTGTTGGGTGTTGGATGTTCCCAAGGGTTCATGGGGAGGGGGGCCGCAGGCCGGGTGAGGGGTTGGCGAACATTCTACCGATATAATCCGATGGGGAAGTCACCACCGTCGCTGGAGCAATCCGGCGGCGGTTTTTTGGCCGCCGGAACTTTCTAAGAGCCGGTTTGAAAACTCCGCGCCGGAAACCCGGAGCAAGGATGCTCCGGGCACCCGCGGGCAGGATGCCCGCGCTACGCCGTAACGCAGGCATCCTGCCGGCGGGTTCGGGCGGCATCCCTGCCGCCAGTTCCAGGTTTTCAAACCGGCTCTAAGCACCGGCGTCTATTCAGAGTTTTCCGTTAATACCAGATAACAAATCGCCACGATCGCCGCAGCCCCCAGGACAATGATGGCCCCATCCAACAGCAGCATCGCGGGGGTTTTGACCACGGTTTCCGTCGTGACGGGGGCGTCGCCTTCGTAGGAGGGAAGCTGGAAACGGCCGAGTAATTGGCCGTCTTTCCACAGGTCAAACCCAGGTTTGCTGACGGTTTCCGCCGCCACATAGCCGACCGGTGGAATCGTGTTTGTTCCCTGCGTGACCCCGATTAGTGGTATGGGGATCAACCCCGGATAATCAGCCGGATTTACAAACGTCTTTTTGGCAAACGGCTCATACAGCTCGGTGAGATCAATCCAGAACGAGCGTCTGCGGATGTGCTTGGTCTTATCAAATTGTTCCCGATAACCGACAAGGATCAGCGGACGGTCGGGAGAAGCGGCCAGATACAGGCCGGGATTCGCGGCGGGGTGGTATTTTCGATCCGTCCAAAGTCCCTGCGTCATCATGCAGCCGTTTGTGAACAGAAGCGTGGCCAGCAAAGCTGCGATGACCGCCAGCAGATTTGGATGACGATTCATGTTCTTGCGGTCGCGGGGTTTGGTTTATGGGAGCGCCCCGCCCCGAAATTCCCGCAGGTAGCGCAGCGCCACGCGCAGGTCTTTCGGTAGTTCCGCCGTGATCGTCACGGGTTCGTTGGTGATGGGATGCGGCAAGGTCAGTTCCTGCGCATGCAGGGCGACGCGGGCGATGAGGGGGCGTTCCTCGCGACCGTGCTTGAGCCGGTAATCCTTCTTCAGGCGCGACAGCCACAGGGGTTTTCCACCGTAGAGTTTGTCGCCGATGATCGGGAAACCCGCGTGTTTGAGATGGATGCGGAGCTGATGCGTCCGCTCGGTGAGCGGGTGACAGGTCAAGGCGGTGTAGCCGGAGAATTTTTCCGCCACGGCGAAAACACTTTTGGCTTTCTTCCCGTTCACGGGATCAATCCGCATCAGGCCCAGGCTGACGACATTCGGGGCGATTTTGGCATTCATCTCAAACCGATCCGAGGACGGCAGGCCGGCGATGAGGGCGAAGTAGGTTTTGGCGGGCGTGTCGGTGCCGAACAGGTTGGCCAGCGCCACGAGCGCGGGTTTGCTTTTGGCGAGCAGGAGGACGCCGCTGGTCTCAAAATCCAGCCGGTGCGCGTTGCTGAGATAGGTGAGATTCCGTTTGGTGGCCCAAGGTTTCTGGGCGGCGATGCCCTCGTGCAACAGCCGCATCAGGTTGGGGCGCTCGGCGTCGTAACGATCCGGCGAGGTCAACAAGCCCGAGGGTTTGTCGAGGGCGAGCAGGTGATCGTCCTCGAACCGGACGGGGATTTCCCAGAATTCCTTGGTGGCCGGGGCCGAGAGTTTGATGACGTCCATAACCAAGGGTTGCCAACCGGCGCGGGCGCGGGCCCGGTTTTAGTTGCCCGGCGTGCCTTGCTGCATCTGCGCCTGCTTCTGTTGGAAATACGGCAACGTGCGGAAGGCTTGTTCGGCCTCGCGCTGGAACCACACGTTGAAAACCTCGCTGCGACGCACCTGATGCACGTTGCGGGTGAATTCAGGCAGGCTCGCGTGCATCTTGGCTTCATCAATGGGGAGCTTGGCCTGCACGTAAACCACCGCCGCGCCGTCGTTGCTGGGCAGCACCGGGCCGACCTGGCCGGGCGCGGTTTCAAATGCCACGCGCTTGAGATAGGAAAGATCCAACTGGTTTTCCACTTCCGCGACCTCGCGGGTGCTCAAGGAGAACGGCGTCACGCTGACGGGCGCGACCCCGAGCGGCTCGCAGAGCTCGGCGAAGCTTTTGCCCGCCGCCAGACCGTTGGTGGCGACGGCGTGGAAATCCATCGCCTGCTTCTGCGCCTTCATCGCCGCTTCGATGAAGCGGTAATCCGATGTCACCTTCTCGCGGATCGAATCAAAACTGGGTTGCTCGCTGGGCAGGCGTTTGTTGAAGGCGATCACGTAGATGTGATTTTCGCCGAGCAGCGGTTCGGTCAGCGGTTCATCCGGGGTGAGATTGTAGGCACGCCGGACGAAATCGGCGGTGACATCCAGGCCGGCCGGGGCTTCATTGCGGGAGAACGGCAGGGTCACTTCGGGCGACAATTTTGCCTGCGTGGCGATCAGGACGAAGGTTTCCGGCGTGAACGGGGCTTTGTTGGCCGCGTCATACAGTTGATTGTCGAAATCCTTGGCGGCCGTGCCGGCGAGGTTGAGGGCGGCGCGTTTGAGCAGTTCTTCGCGCACCTTTTCCATCGCGGCTTCCGGGGTCGCGCCAAACTGGGCGTAGTTGGTGCCCAGCTCGAGCATGTTGCTCTCCACCATTTCGGTGAGGTTGGTGAATTCCTGGCCGGCCTGCGCGAGGTAATTGGAGATCGGGAAACGGACCACGCTCAGTTGCAACCGTTCCGGCAGGCGGTAACGCGCCTGCTGATTGGTGTAAAACTCGGCGACGTTCGTGGCGGTCACGATGATGGAGGCCAGATTGTTGGAGGCGTGAAAGAACGCCACCTGCGCGGAGACTTCCTGATGATCCCGGCGGTACAGG
The DNA here is from genome assembly GCA_964594985.1 of uncultured Bifidobacterium sp. Taxonomy (GTDB): domain Bacteria; phylum Verrucomicrobiota; class Verrucomicrobiia; order Limisphaerales; family JADLHS01; genus JADLHS01. The sequence goes on along the minus strand of CAZQNQ010000005.1, from coordinate 47,617 downwards.
GCCTCGATCTCCGGCAGCGGCACCAGTTGGCCGCTCCCGCCGATGGTGGAAATGAGCTGCTGAACAGCGATGTCATTCCGGACGAAGCGTTCAAAATCGGCCAAAGTCAGGCGTTCCTGCGCGAGAACCTGCGTTTCAAACGCGGCCAGGGGCACGGGTTCGCCCCGGTTGATCAGGCGCAACCGTTCGCTGGCGGCCCGGGCGGCCACGTCATCGCTGATGCGGATGCCCATTTCCGCGGCTTTCTGGATGATCAGGAGGCGATTGTAGGTCTCTCGCTCGACATCGAAGTTGGGAATCGTGCGCCCTTTGCCCGGGAACGAGCCGGCCGCAAAGAAGTGATAAATCAGCACTTCGCGGCGCGCATCATCGAACCGGGAGGGCGTGATGACCTGGCCGTTCATTGTGCCGTAATTGCCGCTGCCGCCCTGACCATCGCCCCTGCGCGTGTCCCAAACAACGAACGCGAGGATGATGACCACGATGACGACCCACCACATGATCTTCGAATGCTTCCGAATCGTTCCAATCATAAAAATTTTGGCTTAAACAAGGGCGCAAACGCTACCCGGCTTTGCCTGACCCGGTCAAACGCAAAAAACGGTTGGCTCCACCGATGCTCAGCTTCGGATTGACTTCCCGCCGCCGCTGTCAAAACTTCGCCTCGTGTCAGAACTGCTTTGGTTCGTGGCCCATACCAAGCCACGCCGGGAAAAAAAACTCATGGAGTTTTGCGAGCGACAAGCCATCGCCGCCACGCTCCCGTGCTACACCTCCGCTCATAAATACCGCCGCAAATCCGTCGTTTTCCAGAAGCCGCTCTTTCCCGGCTACGTCTTTCTCCAGCTTCGGGCGGCGGAGATTACCACCGTCCGCCAGAACGATCACGTCGCCAACCTGCTTGAAGTTTTCGATCAAGCCACCTTTACCCGGCAACTTTACGAGATTCTTCGGGCGTTGGAATCCGGCCTCGAAGTCCGGCTCGCTCCGGCCATCAAATCGGGCACCCGCGTCCGCATCCGTTCCGGTCCGTTGCAAGGCGTCGAAGGCCTGGTCGAGTACCGTCAGGGCCACACCACGGTCATCCTGCGCCTTGATTTCATCAATCAGGCTGCGGCCGTTCGCCTGACGGTGGACGAACTGGAAGTGGTTTGATTCCGGCCGGAAAATTCTTTTGCCGTTTTTCGCTGGCCCGCCGGGAGTTTCTCGGAGTCCGGAGTCGGCTTGCAGAATTTCTGCTTGGCAATTCGCCCGCCGGGAATTACAACCGTGCCGCTCTTTGAAAGATACGGGCCGCAAGCCCGTCAGTGTTGTCATCAAATGCCGGGAACGCTGTGAGACTCAGCGACGGTTGCGCCACTGTATCGGATTACGAACTCCCATGAGCCACTGTTGGTCACGCAGGTGCGGGACAGGCGGGAAGGCGGGAGTGAGGTTTGAAGTCCGGAGTCAGGATATCAATTTGATGGCACTCGTCCGGGGACTGTTAGTTGATAGTGGATGGTTGATTGTTGATAGTTCGGAGACCGCTACGCGGCTTTTCTATCAACCATCAACTAAAAACCATCAACCAACCGCCCCAACTTCTCCGCAAAGAGAAGGATGAGGCCAGCCCGCCAATCTGTTTTTGGCGGGACTCGTTTATGCCTTCATTTTCGTTTTGCGGAAGATGAAGGCGTTTTAGCTTGGGGACGAGGTGAGAAGGTCGAAATCCGCAGTGGCTCGACTTCACATCTCCAACTTCACACTTCGCACTTCCTTTTCCGCGCTGGTCTCTCTGAAACCTAACCCGTTCCGTCTTCACCGATGGAACTCAGAAAGAAAGATCAGCTCATGCAGAAATCATTCGTCACCACGTTCGTTCCGGCGTTGGCCCTCGCCAGCGCTTTGTCCCTGGCTCAAACCGGCTCGGCCCAGTTCGCCACGGCGGTCAACTCCTACAATGCCGGCAGCGGGACCAGCGCCAGCTATCAAGACCCGACCCGCGCGCTCGGCGCACCTGCTGCCTTCATCGGCTATCAGGACGCTGATCCCTTCAATCCACCCTACGATTCGGCCCATCTGGTTTCCGTCGGGGCGGGCGGCTCGATCACGCTGTCGTTCAGCCAGCCAATTCTCAACACCGCGCACGCCTTCGGTCTGGATTTCAGCATCTTTGGCAACACCGGCTTCATCATCACGAACAGCACGGATGAGAACTGGAACTACATCGGCGCGCCCGCCACGGACGGTTCGCTCTTCGCCAACAACCCCGGCGTCACCCGCGTTTCCGTCAGCGCCGACAACGTGAATTTCTTCACGCTGAATCCGTTGCTCGCACCGACCGTGGACACCTATTTCCCGTCGGACACCGCGGGCGATTTCCGGTTGCCGATGAATCCCGCTTTGACGGGCGGCTCGTTCGCGGGACTTGATCTCGTTGGGATCCGCGCGCTCTATGCCGGCTCCGGCGGCGGGGCGGGTTACGACATCTCCTGGGCGCAGGATGGCCTGGGCAACAGCGTCGCGCTCGGCAGCATCAGTTACGTGCGCATCGAGGTGTTGAGCGGCAAATCCGAAATTGACGCGCTCGTCGCCGTGCCCGAGCCGACCACGCTTTCACTCGTGTTCCTCGGTCTGGGCGCACTCCTCGTCGCACGCCGCAACCGCGCCTGATTTCCGTGGCTCACGACTGCCATAATTCCGCCTGTCCGCCGACGGACCACGCGCCCGGGCGTTGTCCGTTGTGCGGCGGGCGGAACGATTGCCAGCTCTGCACCGCGGCCGCCTACAAAGGTCCGTGCTGGTGTACGACCGTTCGCATCCCTGACGAACTCATCGCCCGCGTGCCGGCGGAACAACGCAACAAAGCCTGCATCTGCCGCCAGTGCGTCATGGAATTTCATCGTGCCAGGGAGCGTGGGGTCGCCGGGCCGAAGATCCGGCCCGGCGACTTTTACTTCGACAATGGCTTGATGGTTTTCACCGCGACATATCATCAGCGTCGCGGCTATTGCTGCGGCAACGACTGCCGCCATTGCCCATATCAACCACAGCCAGCCACCGCGTGAAGTTACCAAAACATTCAACATCCAACGCTCAACGCCCAACATTCAACGGCGGTTCGCGATGGCTTTGGAGGTTGAGCGTTGGATGTTGGATGTTGGATGTTTCCGCTGCCATTCTTTTGTTCCAAACTGCCGCCCTCTCTGCCGCCGTCACATTCACCGAGGATTTCTCCACCAGTCCCGTCGCGACTGGCTGGCAAATCCACGGCCACACCAACCTGTTTACCTGGGACAGCACGAATCAAAACCTCCGCGTCACGTGGGACTCTTCCAAGACGAACAGCTATTTCCATCGCCCGCTCGGCACGATCCTCGCCCGCGACGACGATTTCAGCCTTGGTTTCGACATCACGCTGGAAGATTACGCTATCGGCACGACGCCCGGCAAACTCAGCACGTTCGAGATTGCCATCGGTTTCCTGAATCTTGATCAGGCGACGAAGACCAATTTCTTCCGTGGCGCGGGCATCAACGCAACGTACGGCCCGAAGAATCTCGTCGAGTTCAATTTTTTCCCCGCGTTCGATTCCTTCCTGCCAACGCTCGGACAGGTGATTGTTTCCACGAACAACGCGTGGCTCTACAACAACAGCAACCTCCTCGACCTGACGCCGGGCGAGACGTTTCAGGTGAGCATGAATTACATCGCTGTCACGCGCACACTGACCACCGTCATCAGCAATAACGCCGCCCAATACGGTCAGATGCAGAATATTGTCGTGCCCGCGAATTTTGACTTTCGCGTCACCACGCTTTCCATCAGCAGTTACAGCGATGCCATCCAGCCGCCGCCCGCCGGCTCGATTCTCGCCCACGGCACGGTGGACAATTTCCGCGTCACCGTTCCCGAACCGCCCGTGCAAAATTTTGTTGGTGCTTTCGTTGGCGCAAATTGGCAGGTGCAATTCACCAGCCGCACCAACTGGTTCTACACGTTGGAAGGCACGACCAATTTCACGACGTGGAATGCTGCCATGATCACGACTCCTGGCAATGGCAGCATCCTCACGTTGACTGATTCCAACCCAGCGCCGGCCGCCGCGTTCTATCGCGTCCGTGCCAACCGCCCCTGACATGAGCCCCGCCCCGCAACGCATCGTGTGCCTCTCGGCGGAAGCCGCCGACTGGCTCTGGCGCCTCGGTGCTTGGAATCGTGTCGCCGGTGTGACGAGCTACTTCGCCCAGCCAACCGATGTGCCGCTCAAGCCTCGCGTCAGCGGCTTCAGTTCGGCGAACCTCGACCACATCACGCGGCTCAACCCCGATCTCGTCATCACGTTCTCCGATGTGCAGGCCGGGATTGCCGGCGCGCTCGTGAATCGCGGGGTGCCTGTGCTCGCAACCAATCAACGCACGCTCGCCGAGATTGAAGCCACGCTCGCCTTGCTGGCGCGGGTGGTGGGTTGCGAAGCCGCCGGAGAAAGACTGCTGCGCGAGTTCCGCGAAAAGCTCGCGCCGGTCATCACCGAAATCCGGCCCCGGGTTTATTTCGAGGAATGGAACGACCCGCTCATCACCGGCATCGCGTGGGTCGGCGAATTGATCGAACGCGCCGGCGGCGAAGATGTATTCGCCGCTTTGCGGGACCAGCCTGCCGCGCCGGATCGCACCCTGACGCCGGAGAAAATTCTCCGCGCCGATCCCGAAATCATCCTGGCTTCGTGGTGCGGCAAACCCTTTCGCCCGGACGAAATTGTCGCGCGACCTGGTTGGGAGCGATTGTCCGCCGTGCGCGAAAATCGGATTTACGAAATCCCGGGCGCGGACATCCTTCAACCCGGCTTCCGTTTGGTTTATGGTTACGACCAGATCAAGCAACACCTTTGCGCAGAGGTGCTGATTTGAAAAGCACCAACATCCAAACTTCAAGCACCAGAGAAGCTTCAAATCTCAAGCTTCAATCCGGCGCCCGGAATCGAAGATCGAAGGTTGGGGCTTTATCCCGTCACCCGTCACCCGTCACCCGTCACCACTCCAGAGCTTTCACCCTGATCGAGCTGCTGCTCGTCATCGCCATCATCGCGATCCTCGCGGCGATGTTGCTGCCGGCCCTGGCGCGCGGCAAAGCGACGGCGCAACGCATCAAATGCGTGAGCAACCTCCATCAGCTCGGCCTCGCCACGCAGTTGTATTGGGATGACAACGCCGGGAAATGTTTCCGCTACACGAGCCCAACAAACTACGGTCGAATTTTCTGGTTTGGCTGGATTGAAGGAGACGATGTGCCGGAAGGCGAGCGACAGTTTGACCCGACGGCAGGAGCGCTCTGGCCGTATCTCGAAGGGCGCGGTGTGGAATTGTGTCCGTCACTCAACTACGCGCTGGGGCAGTTCAAACTCAAGGCGCGGGGCGCGGCCTACGGCTACGGCTACAATCTGCATCTCTCGACCGCGTCCGGCAAACCGCCAATGCCGGCAGCAAAGATCGCCCGGCCCTCTGGCACGGTGTTGCTCGCCGATGCTGCGCAGGTGAACACGTTTCAACCCCCCGCGTCGCCGGAAAACCCGATGCTCGAAGAGTTCTATTACCTCAGCACGAATCGTTACGAAGCCACCGCGCACTTCCGTCACACGGAACGCGCCAACGCTGTTTTCGCCGATGGCCACGTGGAAATGGAAAAGATGGAAACCGGCTCGCTGGATCAGAATCTGCCGAAACAATTCGTCGGCCGCTTGCGCGCGGAAATTCTTTCTCCGTAGCCGCCGCCGTGCGGAGGCTCATTCAACCACGGATGGACACTGATGAACACGGATGAGGGCTTTGACACGAATTATCGCAAAGGAGTGCGAATTGGCAGTCGGATCCAATTCGTGAAAATTAGCGGAACTCGCGTTTTATCCGGTGAAAAGGTGAACTAGTCTAGCGGCAAGCCGAAGAACAGTCGCAGCCACGGCTCAAGTTCGCTCAATTCTACCGCCTTGCCGGAGGAAATCAAAAATGACTTCATGTTGTCAGTGATGCCTTCCCCGGCGAAGACGACGATGCCGGGAATAGGCCACGCGTCTATGTCCTGGATGGTCGCCGGAATTTTTTCCTCCGCCGAACCGCCGCCGCCCTGATACTTGCATTCGACACCAAGAGTTTTGCGCGACTTTGACTCAACAAGCACTACGTCAATCTTCCGGTTCGCACCCCAGATGCGCCGGGCGACGTGAAATTGCTCCTTGGTTTCCAGCCCGAGTTTCTTGGCGACCTTGACAACCTCTTGAACAAGTTCGTCTCCGTTTTTAACTGCGGTAGCTTTGCCTGGCATAAATCTTTGTTGTTTAGTTTTTGTTGGCGACGACGACCTCGTTCACTGCGCCTCGTTTTGTTCCGTCGCAGTTGACCATGCGGCGGGCCTGCACGGTGTGGATTTGAAAGTCGCGGTAGAGTTTGCGGATGAAGGGTGTGTCGGAGTTGGAAAGCATCAGGCGCGCGCCGCGCCGGGCGGCCTCGGCAAACACGGCGTGGAGTTCGCACTGTTCACCCTCGCCAAAATCTTCCTTGGCGTAGGAAGTGAAGCTAGCCGTGGCCGAAACGGGGTAATACGGCGGGTCAATGTATGCAAAATCGCCGGTCTTGGTTCGGTTGAGGGTTTTGCGGAAACCCCGCGTGCGGGGACGAACGGGAGGGAAACTTGTTCGTCGTTAAGTCTGCCGTTGGCTTCGGACTTGTGAAGGAACGGAGCGGGAATCTTGCGGCGGATTTTGTAACGGACGGATTTTGGATCAGATCTCTGATCTGCGGTTCTACAAATATGTCGCGCCGCTGGCGCTGGGGAAACGGAGTGCCGGTCTCCCGACCCCGCTTGGTGAAAAATTCCCACCCCTTCGCGCCGATGCGGAGCCCGGCGCTCCGGCGTTTGCCGTGAACCCCGTTGGGATGGTTTTGGCGTTTGCCAGAAAGCTCCGTCAGGAGCGGAATCTTTGTAGAATCCACGGCATACAATTCCCAAGCCCCGTCGGGGCGGAATATGCCGCTCCTAGCGGAGCTTGGTTTTGGTCTGGGTGCGGTTCTACAAATATGTCGCGCCGCTGGCGCTTGGAAAACGGAGCGCCGGTCTCCCGACCCGGCTCGGTGGAAAATCCCCGCAACTTCGCGCCGGATGGGGAAAGGCAGAGGAATGATCGGCAGGGGAATCAAGCTACAGCCCTTTCCCGGATTCCTTGGCCGTTCATTCCTCTGCCTTGACAGTTCCGTCCCATTCCCGCCGGATGCGGAACACGCTCATCTCTCAACCAGCAACTCTCAGCTTCCGCTTACTGCGTTCAATCCCACACCTTGAAGGGCGTGCCGCCGCCGTCCAGGAAGACGCCGCACTTCGGACATTTGCCCGGTTGTTTCCACACACGGATGCGATGGCGCGCGGCCACGGGACAAGCCGGTTTGTATTTGATCCAGCGGAATTGTTTGCCACTGCCCACCACCAGTTGATTCAGCGCGACGGCAAAGGCCGGGGGCTTCTCGTCGCCCGGGCCGGCGTCAAGGAGCGTGGGTTTGAGTTTCCAGCGCGCGGGTTTTTCAGGGGCGCTGGCCGGCACTTTGAGTTCCGTCACGGCATCGTGCAGTTCGCGGCAATCGAGGCAGTGGATGGTCTGCACGACGAGATGCGGTCCTTGCGCCACGCCGCCGGCGACGGTGGCGCGATAACCGCATTTGGCGCATTCAAACAAATAAGTCCGCCCCATGCCGCGATGATAAAATGAGTCCCGGGAGAGGCAAGGGAATGAACGACAGAGGAATGAAGTGATAGAGCATTTTAATTTTTTCCATGGCCGCAAAAATTCACAAAAATCTCAAAATGCTGCTTTTATTTGTGCTTTTTGTGCCTCTTTGCGGCTCCAGTTTTAATTAAACCGCTATAGATCCACGGACTGGGTGGACCGGGAAATCGTCAGGAGAATAAGTGTCAGCGGAATGGAATTATTCCTCTGACAAGCATTCCTCTGACAAATGTTGGGAAGCTTGATTCGACGACGGACGGACATTGACAAATGCCGGGCGAGGCTTTGGCGCGACAATTCACACAAACCGGTTCTTCCTGATTCCCCTGCCTTGACAGTTTTGTCCCATTCCCGCCGGATGCGGAGATCGCCGCGCCGACGCCGGCCAATTGTTTTGGTTTGTTTTCACGACCTCCCTCACCTGTTTGGACTCACTCGCGCCCGCTCGTTCGGCCCTGCCGAATTCCTTTTGTCGCTTTCCCAAGCAACAAAAGTCTCTCCCCAAGGAGAGGACGCGCCTGGTGTAATTCCAGTTCCGCGAAGGACTCTGTCACCGATCCAGCCGCAGGAAATTTCAAATGACCGGCGAATGGTCCTCCCTCTCCTTGGGGGAGAGGGCCGGGGTGAGGGCGAGCGTTAAAACCATCTTAGCCGGATCATCGAACTCGCACTTGAAGTTTGAGCCTCCTCACGTCGGCTGCTACAAGCTCGGAGTTACGCCCCGACCTGGCGCTTGATGGCATCGCAGATGTCTTTGCTCCACTTTTCCAGCACGGCTTGCTGCGGGCCTTCGATGAGGAGGCGGGCTTTGGGTTCGGTGCCGGAGTAACGCAACAACACGCGGCCGCCGGCGGGTTTCACGTCGGCTTCGGCTTTTTCCACGAGGCCGAGGATGCCATCCAATTGCTCGAATGGTTTTTTCTCGCGCACTTTCACATTGGTGACGAGTTGCGGGAAGCGCGCCCAGCACTTGGCAAGCTGGCTCAACGGTTTGCCGCTCGACTTCATGATGCGCAACATCTGCAACGCCGCCACGAGGCCGTCGCCGGTGGTGCCGAAATCGCGGAAGATCAAATGGCCGCTCTGTTCGCCGCCGAAGTTGTAGCCGCCGCGCAGCATTTCATCAATGACGAGCTTGTCGCCCACGCCGGTGCGGATGATTTTGCCGCCGGCGGCCTTGATGGCCGCGTCGAGACCGGCGTTGCTCATCACGGTGGAGACGAGGGTTTTTTCCGCCAGTGTTCCTTGCGCGAGCATGTCGAGCGTGGCGATGGCCATGATGTCGTCGCCGTCAATCATCTCGCCGCGTTCGTCGCACATGAGGACGCGGTCGGCGTCGCCGTCATGCGCGATGCCGACATCGGCGCGGAATTCTTTCACGAGCTGGCAAAGACGTTGCGGGTGCATTGAGCCGCAATCCAGGTTGATATTTTTGCCGTTGGGTTGATCGCTGAAGACCATGACGTCCGCGCCGAGTTCGCGCAGGACGCAGGGGGTGGCTTTGTAGGCCGCGCCATTGGCACAATCCACGACGATGCGGATGCCTTCGAGCGTCATGCCGCGCGGGAAACCGGCTTTGGCAAATTCGATGTAACGTCCGAGTGCGTCGTCAATGCGCACCGCTTTGCCGATCTCTTCGGCGGTGGGGCGGATGTTCTCGATCTCGCCGCTGAACACGAGGTTCTCGATGCTGGCTTCAATCTTATCGTCGAGCTTGTAGCCGTCCGCACGGAAGAATTTAATGCCATTGTCCGCGTAGGGATTGTGCGACGCAGTGATGACGATGCCGGCGTCCGCGCGCAAACTGCGCGTGACGTAGGCAACGCCCGGTGTCGGCAGCGGTCCGATGAAGAGCACGTCCACGCCCATCGAGAGAATGCCCGAGGAGATGGCGTTCTCGAGCATGTAACCGGAGAGGCGCGTGTCTTTACCGATGACGATCTTGTGGCGCCCGTGGCCGCGCGCCTCGGATTCGAGGTTCTTGAAGACGTGGGCGGCGGCGCGGCCGAGTTTGAGGGCGGTTTCGGCGGTGACGGGTTCGACGTTGGCGGTGCCGCGGACGCCATCGGTGCCGAAAATTTTCTTGGGCTTGCTCATGGGTTGGATTTGGGCGCGGAGATGATGATCTTGGGTTGGGGCTTGGGCGGCGGCGTGACCTGCACTTCGGTTGGCTCGAAGCGCACGACGGTGATGCCGTTGGGCACGGCGATATCCAGGTGTTGGCGGAAACTTTGGGTAACGTCGGCGGAAGTGAGGTCCACGTAGGCGCGGATTTCGCGTTCGGCGAGGCGGCTGACGGCCCCAGGGCGGCCTTTGACCGTGACGTTCACGGTGTTGGGTTCAATGCGGAACGTGCGCACGTCCGCCGTGCTGGAGACGATCCGGATTTCCAGATTGATGAACATCCGCTCGGTCTGCCCCTGCTCGGCGCTGAGCGCCTTGATGGTGAGCCAGATGACGATGGCCAACCCGAGCGAAAGCAGTTTCCAGCCGAAATTGCGGAACAGGATGTTGCGCGAGAGGTCCGCCATTTTATTTTCCTCCTCCATTCGGAACATTGCGCACCTCGTTGCGGGTGATGATGGTGGTCTCGGAGCGGTGCGGTTCGTTCGGACGCAGGCGCAACCAGCCGAGCAAACCGCGGGCGCGGGTCGGACGGACGATGACGGACGTGAGGAACGAGCGCAATTCCTCGATGCTGATACCGCGCACGAGCTGGCCTTTGTAAGCGTAGGAAATATTTCCGCTTTCCTCGGACACGACGACGATGGGCGCGTCGGTTTCCTCGCTCAAGCCCAGCGCCGCGCGGTGGCGCGTGCCGAGGGATTTGTTCAAGTCCGAACGTTGGGTGAGCGGGAAGATGCAGGCGGCGTAGGCGATGCGGTCGCCTTTGAGGATGACGCCGCCGTCGTGGATGGCGTTGTTCGGAAAGAAGATGGTTTCGAGCATCTCGGGCGTGGCTTCGCAATCAATCACGATGCCGGATTCGACCGCTTCGTAGAGCTGGATGGATTGTTCGATGGCGATGAGCGCGCCGATGCGGACTTCGGCGAGGCGTTCGCAGGTGCCGACAACGACTTCGATGTTCTCGCGTTGTTCACGGACGGTGGAAAAGAGCGGGAGATTGCCGAGTTCGCCCAACATGCGGCGGATTTCCGGCTGGAAGATGATGACCGCGCCGAGGATGAGGACGAAGGAGGCGTTGCCCAGCAACCAGCTCAGGACTTCGAGTCTCAGGAGCGCGGCGATCAACGTGGTCGCCAGCAGCAGAATGGTGAAGCCGATGACGACCGGCCAGCCACGCGTGCCGCGGACGAAGCGCGTGGCCAGGTAGATGCCCACCGCGAGGATGAAGATTTCCAGCGCGGGCCGCCAAACGTTCTGGATGAGCTGCCACATTATTTCTGTTGTTCCAAAATTGCTTCCATCAGGCGGATGGCCTGGACGGTTTCGATCACGTCATGGGTCCGGATTATTTGCACGCCCGCCGTCACCGCCAGACACGCGCAAGCCAGTGAGCCGGGCAGGCGTTCCGCCACATTCGCGCCGGTCAGCGCCCCGATGAAGGATTTGCGCGAAACTCCCAGCAATACCGGGCGCTCCAGCGTTGTAAAACTCCCCAACGCGTTGAGCAACCGCAAATTGTGTTCCAACGTCTTGCCGAACCCGATGCCGACATCGAACACCACCTGGTCCGCCGCGACTCCGACTGCGTTCAATCGGGCCATGCGGTCGTGGAAAAAATCTTTCACCTCGGTCACGACATCATCGTAAACCGGGCGCGACTGCATCGTTTGCGGTAAGCCTTGCATGTGCATGGCCACATAGCCAGCCCCGGTTTCGGCCACGAGCCGCCACATGGTGTCGTCTTCGCGGTTCGCGGCGATGTCGTTGATAAGAGACGCGCCGGCGGCCAGCGCGGCGCGGGCCACGGCGGGTTTCATCGTATCAATCGAGAGCGGCACCTGGGTCCGCGTCGCCAAGCCTTCGATGACGGGGATGACGCGGTTTAATTCCTCCTGTTCGCCCACCGGCACCGCGCCGGGACGCGAGGATTCGCCGCCGATGTCGAGGATGGCCGCGCCTTGCTGGGCCAGATCGAGGCCGTGCGACACCGCCGCGTCCACGTCACAGAACTGGCCGCCATCGGAAAACGAGTCTGGCGTGACGTTCACGATGCCCATGACGAGCGCCGGACGCGGAAAGCGGAATTCAAATTGGCGGCAGCGGAGCAGCATTCAGTTTTAACCACGGATGGACACGGATAACCACGGATGGAAAACATCGGCAGCGATTCGCGGCGTCTTAATCCTAATCTCTTTCTTGATCTTAATCTGTCTGGCCGGGAGATTAAGATTACGATTAAGAACCGAAACTCCCGGACCTTGACCGCCTAACATCAGGTTTCTTGTTCGTGCCATCGGCTTTCAATCAGTTTCGGTGAGGATTTCGATTGGACCCGCAGAATTCAAACGTAATTTCCCGGGAACGTCATGGCTAGAATTGAACACCGTGAATTCATTTTGTGCCCGGTGAATACGTTTTGCGAATGCCAAAAAAACTAAATTCTGATTTTGACCGCCCGCAATGAACGGTTTCGTCCGGCTCAAACAAAGAATTCACGCCGCGTCGGGCTGCGCCAGTTTGCGGAACACCCCACGCGCGACGTTGAGGAACAGATTGTCCGCGAGGCCGAGCTTGCGGGACTTCGAGTACAGCACGCCCCAGCGACGTTTCAGTCGTCGCCGTCCCAACGGCAGCGCCACGAGCGATCCCTGTGCGATGTCTTCCGCCACCAGCCAGCGCGGCAAAATGCCGACGCCCATGTCGAGCCGCACGAACTCCATGATGGCCTGTTCATTGGCGATTTCGATGAACGGATGGATGTGGATGCCTTCGCTACGGAAGTAGGATTCGATCAACGCATACGTGTTGCCGCCGCGCTCGGGCATGATGAGTTTGCGGTTGGGAATGTCGTCCGGCTGCGCCTTGCGTTTCGCGGCCCACGGATGCAGCGGATGCACGATGAATTGCAGGTCATCCTCGCCAATCAGGTTGAATTCCACGCGGGTCGAGGGCTGCGCCGGTTCCGTGAGCACGGCAAGGTCGAGCTGTTCATCGGCGAGCATCGCGAGCGCTTCACGTGACGGGCATTGCTCGATCTTGATGGTGTAGGAAGGAAAACTTTCGCGGAACTCACGCAAGGTTGGCGGGAGCAGGAATTGGCACGCCATGCCGTTGGCGGCGATGCGTAACTGCCCTTGTCGCCAGTCCGCCCACGCCCGGATTTTGCCGCGCATGGACTTCATTTGCTCGAGGATTTGCTCGGCTTCGGTGAGAAATTCCCGACCCGCTTTGGACAACGCAAACTTGCGCGAAGACCGGTCAAACAAGCGGCAACCGAGGTCGCCCTCCAGCGCCTTGAGACAATGACTCACGCCCGAGGTGGTCATGTGCAATTCCTCCGCCGCGCGATTCATGCTCTGCGCGCGCGCGAGCGTCACGTACACGCGAAGCTGCTGACTGTCTATGGTGGACTTGAGCGTCATGCCGGGAAGACCGCCGTTCGCCGCGAGACTAATCGCGTCGCCGTGACGAAGGAAGTTCAATCATTGAAAAATTTTCAACGCAGCCGCAAATCTGCCGCAACACAAGTTCCACCCGGCCCCACTGCCCCGATGGTACATCCGGTGCTAAGTCGGCAGCGTGCGGTTCGCCAAACCAAAACCCAAGGTCCGCAACCTCCCCCGCCGAACCTGGCTCAACGTGGGATTTGCGACGACCATTGATTGCGCAATGCTGATTGCCGCGCAGGAACTGGGACTGTTCCGGAAACACGGTCTCGACGTGCGGCTTTCCCGCGAAGTCGGCTGGGCGACGATCCGTGAAAAACTTTTGCACGAAGAGTTGGATGCGGCCGCCGCCCACGCCAGCATGCTGTTTTCGATCTACTGCGGGCTGGGCGTGGTGCGGCGTCCGTGTCTGACGGGCATGCTGCTCGGCTTCAATGGCAGCGCCATCACCCTTTCCAACGAACTCTGGGATCTCGGGGTGCGTGATGCCGCGTCGCTTGGGCGTGTCGTCCGCGAACGGAATGATGGTCGGCCGCTGACTTTTGGGGTCGTTCTCGAACTCTCCTCGCAGAACTTCAATCTCCGCAAATGGCTGCGCTCGGGTGGCGTTGATCCCGACAAGGACGTGCGCGTCGCCGTCGTGCCGTCCGCCATTGTTTATGAGTGTTATCGCGCGGGACATCTCGACGGTTACTGCGTTGCCGAGCCATGGAATTCCGCCGCGGCGTTAAGCAACAGCGGATGGATCGCCGCCACCACGAGCGAGATCGAAGCGCAGCATCCCGAGAAGGTTTTGCTCGTGCTGCAGGATTTCGCCGAGAAACGCGAGGAGGAACATCTGCGCATGATTGCCGCGCTGATTGAGGCGGGCCGTTACTGCGACCAGCCGGAAAACCGCCGCGAACTCGCGCGGATGCTCGCCCGGCCGGAATACTTCGACGTCAGCGTGGAGCTGCTGACCAACGCGCTGGTCGGCCCGTTCGAGACCGGCCGGGGCCGGCGGGCGGTGAATGATTTCGTAATCTACGACACCTTGAAAGCCGGGGTGCCCACGCGGGCCAAAGGCCGCTGGGTCTTCGATCTGGTGCGCTCGCTCGGCGGCGAACAATCGCAAACCGTGCTGCGGCCCGAGATGATCGCGAAAGTTTTCCGGGAGGACATTTTCCAGCGGGCGGCCGCCCTGTGTGGCAAATATCCGCCGCCCGGCCCCCCTTTTTTGGAAAGCCCCGGCGCACCGGGCGACGGGCCGCTGCTTCCGGCGTTGCGGGCAACGGAGCCTCTTCAGCCCACGCCGCCACCAACTCTGATTCTCTGTAGTTGACCGTAATCAAACCGATCCTGAACCAAACTGAACCTGAACCCCGAACCTGAAATGAAACCCCTCCACAAAGCCCGAAAATCGCTGCGGAAAAGATTTCTGCAATGCATCTCCGCCACCCTTGCCGCCGTCATGCTGGCCGCCGCCGCAACGCCATTGTCCGTGATGGCCAGCGCTGATTTCCCCACCGCCAAGGTCAACACCACCGGCCTCGCCGTGACTGACACTGAAGTCACCGTCGGCCAGTTGCACTCGGCCACCGGCACGATGGCCATCAGCGAGACCGGCTCCATCCAGGCCGAACAACTGGCCATCGAACAGATCAACGCGGCGGGCGGCGTGCTGGGTCGCAAGATCAAGATCATCGTGGAAGACGGCGCCAGCGATTGGCCGACCTTCGCGGAAAAAGCCAAGAAGCTGCTCGTGAACGACAAGGTCGCGGCGGTGATGGGCTGCTGGACTTCCGCCTCGCGCAAAGCGGTGCTGCCGGTGTTCGAGAAGGAGAACGGGATGCTTTATTACCCGACGTTCTACGAAGGCCTGGAAGAATCCAAGAACGTGATTTACACCGGCCAGGAAGCCACGCAGCAGATCATCGCCGGCCTCGACTGGATGGCGAAGGAGAAGAAGGCCAAGACGTATTACCTGATCGGCTCGGATTACATCTGGCCGCGCACGTCGAACAAGATCGCGCGCAAACACATTGAAAACGTTCTGAAAGGCACGGTGGTCGGCGAGGAATACTACGCGCTGGGTCACACACAGTTCGGCTCGTTGATCAACAAGATCAAGCTCAAGAAACCCGATGTCATCTACGCCATCATCGTAGGCGGCTCGAACGTCTCGTTCTACAAACAACTCAAGGCCGCCGGCATCACGAGCGACAAATGGAACCTGCTGACCATCTCGGTGACCGAGGACGAAGTGCTGGGCATCGGCGGGGAAAACCTCGCCGGGTTTTACTCCGCGATGAAGTATTTCCAATCGCTCGACAACCCGAACAACAAGGCGTTCGTCGCGGCGTTCAAAAAGAAATACGGCGAGAAGGCGGTGATCGGCGACGTGACCCAGGCGGCGTATCTCGGCCCGTGGTTGTGGAAGTTGACCGTGGAAAAGTGCGGCAGCTTCGACATTGACAAGGTGGCCGCCGCCTCGTCCGGCGTGGAATTCAAGGAAGCGCCCGAAGGCTACGTGCGCGTTCACGACAAGAACCACCATCTCTGGAGCAAGCTGCGCATCGGTCAATGGCAGACTGACGGCCAGGCCAAGGTGCTCTATGAATCGGAACTGATTGAACCCGACCCGTTCCCCAAGGGCTACCAATGACGGTTGTGTGCGCGTGATGCAACGTCGGCTGGCGGTCTGACGGGCCGCCAGCCGGCAGAGTTAATGGAAACCCGCAACAAACCTGGCTGCTGAAAAATTTATGATGTTCGCCGCTTACACCCCCGCAGAAATCTGGTCCATCACCATCATGCAAAGCTTCGCGGGCCTGAGCCTGTTCAGCGTGTTGCTGCTGATGGCGCTCGGCCTGGCGATCATCTTTGGTCAGATGGGGGTGGTGAATCTTGCGCATGGCGAGTTCATGGCGCTCGGCGCTTACGTGGTTTATCTCTGCTCGACCCTGGTGGCGAACTACGCGCCCGCCATGCAGCCGTATTATTTTCTGATCGCCATCGTCTTGGCGTTCCTCGCGGCGGCGCTGCTGGGGTGGTTCGTGGAATGGTCGCTCATCCGCTTTCTCTACAAACGTCCGCTCGACACCTTGCTCGCCACCTGGGGCTTGAGTCTCATCATGCAACAAGCGTTCCGCTCCATCTTCGGCGCGCGTGAAGTAACGCCGACGCTGCCCGAGTGGTTGATGGGTTCGTTCAAGCCGTCGGAGAACGTGGACATCCCGATCAACGGCGTGTTTGTCATGGGCCTCACGTTGGCGCTGACGTTTGGCGTCTGGCTGTTCATGTATCGCTCGCGCCTCGGACTCCACATGCGCGCCACCGTGCAAAACCGCACCATGAGCGGCGCGGTCGGCATCAACACCAAGCTCGTGGATCGCTTCACGTTCTGCCTTGGCTGCGGTATCGCGGGGGTGGCGGGCGCGGCATTCACCACCATCGGTTCGACCGGGCCAGACAGCGGCTCGCGTTACATCGTGGACACGTTCCTCGTCGTGGTTTTTGGTGGCACGGCGAGTTTGCTGGGCACGGTGGCTTCGGCATTTGGCATCGCGCAAGGCCAGTCCATCTCGGAATTTTTTCTGGAAGGCACGATGGGCAAGGTTGCCATCCTGTTGACCATCGTCATCGTCCTGATGATCCGGCCCAAAGGATTGTTCCCCAGCAAAGTCCGCGGCACGTAACCCAAAACTGTTTTAACCACGAATGAACTCGAAGAGACACGAATGGAATTGCGTTGGCAGGGCGCGTCACTCCGTGCGCGCCGGGCTGGCGTCTGGCAACGACGGCGCGCACGGAGTGACGCGCCCTACCTTGATCGGAGCGCGGACGGTCCCCGTCCGCAGCGCAGCGCCAGACCGAAAGTTGTGGGAAAACCCCAAGCCTCTTTGCATCGCCACGCGCTGCGACCGGGGGACCGGTCGCGCTCTTATGCTTCTTGTCCATTCGTGTTCATTCGTGGTTTCCCTCAACTGACTTAACCTGTGAAAACCTTTTACAAACGACTGTTTGGCGGCAATGAGGGCACAACCAACTTGGTGGTGATGGCGGCGCTGCTGTTGCTCGTGCTGCCGCTCACGCTCGACATCTTCCGCCTGAATCTCGTCGGTAAATATCTTACCTACGCCTTCGTCGCGCTCGGTCTCGTGCTGTTGTGGGGCAAGGCGGGGGTGCTCAGTCTTGGTCAGGGCGTGTTCTTCGGCCTCGGCGGTTATTGCATGGCGATGTTTCTCAAACTTGAAGCCTCCGATCCCATCAGCACCAAGATCCAATCCACGCCGGGCATCCCGGATTTCATGGACTGGAATCAAATCACCGCGTTGCCATCCTTTTGGGTGCCGTTCAAAAGTCTGCCCTTCACTTTGTTCGCCGTGGTGATCGTGCCAACCATCGTGGCCTTCATCGTGGGCGTCGCGATGTTCAAGCGGCGGGTCGGCGGCGTTTATTTCGCGATTATCACCCAGGCGCTGGCGTTGATCCTGTCGCTCGGCATTGACAGTCGTCAGGGTTATACCGGCGGTCGTAATGGCATCACCGATCTGCGCACGCTCTGGGGTTGGGACATCCGCACCCAACACGCGCAATACATCCTCTACTTCACCACGTGCCTCCTGTTGCTCGCATGCATCCTGTTCTCGCAATGGCTGCTTTCCGGCAAGACCGGCAAAATGCTCCTCGCCATGCGCGACAAGGAGGATCGCGTGCGCTTCTCCGGCTACGACGTTTCGATGTTCAAGGTCGCTACGTTCTGCTTCGCAGCGGCTCTGAGCGGGTTGGGTGGCGCGCTGTTTGTGCTTCAGGTCGGTTTCATCTCGCCGTCGCTCGTGGGGATCATCCCCTCGATTGAAATGGTCATCTTCTGTGCGGTCGGCGGACGCGCTTCGCTCTACGGCGCAGTCTATGGCGCATTGGTGGTGAACACCGGCAAGAGTTTGTTCTCGGAAAACTTTCCGCAGCTCTGGCTGTTCGCAATGGGCGGATTATTCATTGCGGTGGTCGTGCTCTTCCCGAACGGCCTGGCCGGCGTGTGGGAATTGATCCGCAAGAAAGCCGGGCCGCTCTGGACGAAATTCCGCGCCAACGGCAATGCCCCGACCGGCATCATTGAACCCGTCGCCAAAGGAGAGTAACCATGCCCAGCAATACCAACTTCCTCCTCGCCATCGAGGACCTCACCGTGTCCTTTGACGGCTTCAAAGCCGTGGATGCGCTCAATCTTTACGTCGAGAAGGACGAGTTGCGCGTCATCATCGGGCCGAACGGTGCGGGCAAAACCACCGTGCTCGACATGATTTGCGGCAAGACCAAGCCCACCAGCGGCAGCATCAAGTTCAACAACCGCGAACTCATCGGCATGGCCGAGCATCGCATCGTGCGCGAGGGCGTGGGCCGGAAATTCCAGACGCCGTCCATCTACGAAAATCTCACGGTTTTCGAGAACCTGGAAATCTCCTACCCGAAAGGCCGCAATGTGTTTGGCTGCGTCGCCTTCCGTCGCACGCCCGATGTGGTGGATCGCATCCACAAGATTGCCGAGGAGATCAGCCTCAAGGATTACCTCGACATCGAAGGCGCGTTTCTGAGTCACGGCCAGAAGCAATGGCTCGAGATCGGCATGTTGCTCATGCAAGAGCCGGAGTTGCTCATGCTCGATGAACCCGTCGCGGGCATGAGCCCCGCCGAACGCGAACAAACCGCGGCGCTCATCAAACGCATCTGCAAAGGCCGCTGCATCGTGGTCATCGAGCACGACATGGAATTCGTTTCGCGCATCGCGGACAAGGTCACCGTCCTGCACCTCGGTAAAATCCTCGCCGAAGGCAGCATGGCCGAAGTGCAGCACGACCCGAAGGTCATCGAAGTTTATCTCGGTCACTGAAACTTGAACCACGAATGAACACGAAGAGACACGGATTGCGAAGGGGGAGAAACGCGGAGAGGCTGATTAACTGCCGGCGCAAACGTGTATCGCGAAGCGTCTGGACTGCGGCGGCTTCAGCGCCGCTCTTGGTGCGCGCCGCGATTATCCATTCCTTGAGAACTCTCCGCCCGGACGAAGGCGCCGCTAAAGACGGCGCAGTCCAAACGCTACCGCGACGTTCCCAACCGCTGGCGAGTTTGACGCTCTTTGCCGTTCCTCACTTTGCGACTCTCTGCGTTCTCCGCGTCACCGCGTTTGTTTCCCAGCTTCGTGTTCATGGGTGTCCATTCGTGGTCAACCCCAACAACTAACTATGCTCGCAGTTCAAAATCTCGAAGTCGGCTACGGTCAGAGCCGGGTCATCCAGGACCTTTCCTTCCAACTCGGGGGCGAAGAAATCCTTGCCATCATGGGCCGCAACGGCATGGGCAAAACCACGTTGCTCAAGTCGCTCATCGGCATCCTCCCGTCCCGATCCGGCTCGATCAAACTCGATGAGAAAGAGATTTCCGGCCTCGCGCCGCACGAACGCGTGCGCGGCGGCATCGCCTTCGTGCCGCAGGGGCGCATGATTTTTCCCTCGCTCACCGTCACGGAAAACATTCTGACCGGCGCCCGCGGCAAAATTGAGCAAAGCGTCTGGGACGAAATCTACGCGGTGTTTCCCGTGCTGCGCGAGATGCGCAAACGCAAAGGCGGCAACCTTTCCGGCGGGCAGCAGCAACAGCTCGCCATCGCCCGCGCGCTCATCAGCGACCCCAAGGTGCTCGTGCTCGATGAACCCACTGAAGGCATCCAGCCCTCGATCATCAAGGACATCGCCAGGGCGCTGAAAGAAATCCGCAAGATGCGCAAGCTCGCGATCATCGTCTCCGAGCAGGTGGTGAGTTTCATGATGGAGGTGTGCGACCGCGCACTAGTCATCGAGCGCGGGCGGTTCGTCCACGAGGCCCCGCGTGAAAGTCTCGATGCGAACAAAGTCAAAGCCCTGCTCGCGGTCTGAGGCTCAACCACGGATGGACACAGATGAACACGGATAAGACCAGAATCTTTACGCGAAGCACGCTAATCAGCGCGAATTTTCCAGGCCGTGTTGTCGGTCGCGATAATTCGCGGCGAAGTCTTTTCATCCGTGTTGATCCGTGTCCATCCGTGGTTAAAAACAATTTCCCGTCTGAACCCTGAACCCACAACCGAACTCTGAACCTGAAAGGAACATGAATATGGCAAAGCCCCTGATCAAAGTTGACTTCAAGAAGAAGCCGGAAGACCAGCCTTACCTCCATAATCGCTGGCATCCCGACATCCCCATGATCGCGTGGGTCAAGCCCGGCGACGAGTTCCGCGTCGAATGTCTCGACTGGACCGGCGGCCAGATTTTTGATGACGACAACGCCAAAGACGTGCGTGATGTGAACCTCACCAAAGTACACTATCTGAGCGGTCCCATTGGCGTGAAAGGCGCCGAACCGGGCGATCTGCTTGTGGTGGATTTGCTCGACGTCGGTGTGCTGCCTGAATCTGATTGGGGTTTCACCGGAATCTTTGCGAAGGAAAACGGCGGCGGTTTCCTCGTAAATCAGTTTCCCGAGGCGCGTAAAGCCTGCTGGCACTTCAGCGGCCTCTATGCCAGTTCCCGACACATTCCCGGCGTGGAATTCGCCGGCATCACGCATCCCGGGCTGATCGGCTGCCTGCCCTCGCGCGAGCTGCTCAACACCTGGAACAAGCGTGAGTCGGAACTTTTTGCCACCGATCCGAACCGCGTGCCGCCCTTGGCCTGCTTGCCGTTTGCGGAAACCGCGCATCTCGGCACGATGAAGCCCGCTGCCGCGAAGAAAGCCGCGCTGGAAGCCGTGCGCACCGTTCCGCCGCGCGAACACGGCGGCAACTGCGACATCAAAAATCTGAGTCGCGGCTCGAAGATTTTCTTCCCGGTCTATGTGAAAGGCGCGGGTCTCTCGATGGGTGACATCCACTTCTCGCAAGGCGACGGCGAAATCACCTTCTGCGGCGCGATCGAAATGGCCGGCTTCCTTGACCTGCGCGTGAGCCTCATCAAGGGCGGCATGAAGAAATACGGGATTCTCAATCCCATCTTCCAGCCCAGCCCGGTCGAGCCGAAGTACACCAACTACATCATCTTTGAAGGCATCTCGGTGGATGAAAAGGGCAAGCAGTACTACATGGATGCCACGGTCGCCTATCGGCAGGCGTGCTTGAACGCGATCAACTACCTGAAGAAATTCGGTTACACCGGCGAGCAGGCCTACGCGATCCTTGGCACCGCGCCAGTCGAGGGCCACATCAGCGGCATCGTGGATATTCCGAACGCGTGCGCGACGCTCTATGTGCCGTCGGAGATATTTAAGTTCCCGATCCTGCCCAACGAAGCCGGCCCAAAGAAGTACGTCACCGGCAAGGCGGATTTGGCGAAAGCGAAATAAAATATTTCAAAACCCTGTAGCAGTCGAGGTGACGAGGCTCAAATAGCGAATCCCAATTAACTGTCGAAACCGCTGGAATGAAAGAAAGCCCCTCACCCCGTCCCTCTCCCCTTCCGAAGGGGAGAGGGTGGCCGATAGGCCGGGTGAGGGGAGTTCGAAGGAGCCACCGATTAGTGATTACAGTTGGTTTCGCATTGGGAAGTCAGAGCCTCCTCACGTCGGCTGCCACAGGGTGAAAGGATTGCGATGCCCTTCTACGATTACACCTGCAAAAAGTGCGGCCCGTTCTCGTTGCTGCGTTCGATGGAACGTCGTGATGAGCCGGCGCGTTGTCCGGCGTGCGAAACTTTCGCCGCCCGCGAAGTCACCGCGCCGAATCTCAGCTTGATGGCCGCGCCGTTGCGCTCGGCGCATGCGCGGAACGAAAAGAGCGCCCACGAACCCGGCGTCCGCAACAAACATCGCTGCGGTTCAGGCTGCGGCTGTGGCCCGGGAAAATCCACCGGCAAGAAAACCACGCGCCCGGTTGATCTCGGCAAGACCGGACGATTCGAGGCGACCATCAAGCCGAAGCGTCCGTGGATGCTGGGACACTAAAACCGATTCAACAGGAGCGAACGGAGAAAACAGAGGCGGAATAGTTTATTCTCCGTTTTCTCAGTTTTCTCAGTTTCCTCCTGTTCAATCCGTTTACTTGGTGGCGCGCTCAATCAGCTCAATTTCATACCCCTCCGGCGCGTCAATGAATGCAAAGAACGTGCCGGTGGAAGTCGTCGTCGGGCCGTCGGAGTATTTCAGGCCGTGTTGGGCGAGGTGTTTCTCAAACGCCGTCAGGCTGTCCACCTCGAATGCCAGATGCGTCAGGTCGGCCTGGACCTGGACCGATTCGCTGCCGGGGAAATGGCAAAGCTCGATCAGTTCCTCGCTTTCCGGCGCTTTGAGAAAAACCAACTCCGAGCCGCGCGGGGATTTATGCCGTTTGACCTCCTGCAACCCGAGGATGTCGCGATAGAATGTCACCGTGCGTTCGAGGTCGTTGATCCGGTAACGCGTATGCAAAAGCTTCCTGGCCAGACTCATAATTGCAGCCTAGCGCGCCCGCCGCCCTGGGCAAGCCGGTTTTCCGCCGGGATTTCCCGTTGCGCCCGGCGCGGCGCGACTTTAGTCTCAAGCGACATTCTCATGAAGCGTGCGTTGCCCGGAAACAAAAGGAAGAAGGCCATCCCGGCCCGCAAGCCCGTTGCCCAGCGCCTGACCCGGCGGAAAAAGTCCCCGTCCGCCAAAGCCTTGGCAAAAAAGGCTGCGCCGACCAAGAAACTCAAAGCGAATGCCACCAAGCCCAAGGTTGCGAAGCGGAAGATCGCGCGGGTGATGGCAGCAAAAACCAAAGCAGCCCAGCCAAAAGCCAAGAGCGCCTCAAAGCATAAGCCAGCCAAATCTGTCGTCACCCGGGCCAGGAAAGTTCCTGTGGCTGCTCAAACAGCAACGCCGTTGACCTCAGTCGTCGCGCCCGCAAAACTGCGCACCAAGCTGAAAGTTGCCCGCAAAACCGGTCGCAAGATAAAGAAGCCAGCCCTCGTGTTTGGAGAAGCGGTTGCGCCCGCAGTTACCTTTACGATTGAAGCGGACGAAGAACTCGCCCTGCCCGCGACGGTTTTGCCGGAGTCATCGGCAGCCAGTCGCAAGACGACGCTGAAACCCGACCGAAAAAACGGCCGCAAAGCCGCCCCCGAACCGTCGTTCACCGTGCCGGCCTTCCTGCTCGAAGGCGACGAGCCGGGTCATCTGGAAGTCGGCGGCCCGGGCGAGAAGTTTTCCCTCGGCCCGACCGTGTCCCATGAACATTTTAGCGAAGCCATCGCGCCGTTGCCCGAAGCTTACGGCACGGGAAAACTTTTCCTGACCGCGCGCGACCCGCACTGGCTTTACGCGCATTGGGATTTCACCCGCGAAGAACAATTCCGCCACAACACCAGCTCGGTGGATCGCCATCTGGTCCTGCGCGTTCACAACGCTTCGCCCGTGGCGCCGATCGGGAAGCCAGTAGCGGAATATCACGTTCATCCGGAGTCGAAACATTGGTTCGTCCACGTTGAACGCGCCGGTGAGATCTACAAGACCGAGCTGGGTTACTATCGGGCTGGTCGCAAATGGCAGTCGCTCGCGTTCTCTGCGCCACAACGCACGCCGCCCGACCATATCTCCACCGACTCCGCCGTGAAGTTCGCCACCATTCCGGCCGAACTCTCCTTTGGGACGATGTTGTCCTTGCTGAAAGAGACGGCGGGTGAATCCGTGGCGCAAAATACGCCGCTCGCGCACGCGGTGGATCAAATCAAGCCGCACGCCCGGGAACATTTTCTCAAGGCTGCAGCCGCCGGCGAATGGACACCGGAACAAGAGCAAGCGCTGGCGGATGTGCTGGCGGCAGATCGCGTCAGGGTGGCGTTGCCCAACTCGGGGGAATTCGTGGCCGAGAAATCATGGCCGGAGTTCGCCTTTGACTTTGAAACCGGCGAGGCCGCGCCCCTCCCGTCGCCTTCGTCCTATGTGTCTTCTTTTTTTGGTGGTGAAGGCCAGAAGGACTTTTGGTTCGACGTCAACGCCGAGCTGGTCATCTACGGCACGACCGAACCCAACGCCACCGTGATGTTCGCGGGGAAACAGATTCAACTGCGCCCGGACGGCTCGTTCCGCTTTCGCTTCGCATTGCCGGACGGACAATTTGAGTTGCCCGTCACCGCTGTCGCCGCCGATGGCACGGATGGGCGCGCGGCGGAATTGAAGTTTGCGCGGAGCACGGAAGTGTGCGGGCATGTGGCTGAAGCGCCCGTTAATCCCGCTTTGAACCCGCCGCCAGCTTCTTAAGTTAGTTCTTCTCTTAATCTTAATCTTTTTCTTAATCTTAATCCTCGTCGCGATGCGGCAGTGTCAAGGCGGGGAAGATTAAGATTAAGAAAAAGATTAAGACCCGAGCCAATGAGCGGTTATCTCTCCATCATCCTCCACGCACACCTGCCGTTTGTGCGGCATCCCGAGCACGCCAAATTTCTGGAGGAAAGCTGGTTGTTCGAGGCGATCACCGAAACCTACCTGCCGCTCTTGCAGGTGATGAACGGCTGGCAGCGCGACGACATGGACGCGCGCCTCACCATGACGCTCTCGCCGACGCTCTGCGCGATGCTGCGCGATCCGCTGTTGCAGGAACGCTACGCCCGGCACCTCGACGAGCTCATCGCGCTGGCCGACAAGGAACTCAGTCGCACGCTTTGGGAGCCGCCGTTTCAGGAACTGGCGAAGATGTATCATACGCGACTCACGGAGGCGCGCGCATTCTATCAGCAGCTTGGCGGCGACCTCATCAGCAAATTCCGTCGCCTCCAGGATTTTGGTCTGCTCGAAATCATCACCACCGGTGCGACGCATGGTTTGTTGCCGTTGATGGCGAATCACCCACCGTCCGTCCGCGCGCAAATCCTCATCGCCCGCGATCAATACCGCGAGTGCTTCGGCTGCGATCCGCGCGGCATCTGGCTGCCCGAGTGCGCCTATTTCGACGGCGTGGAAGCCTACTTGCAGGAAGCGAACATCCGCTGGTTCATCGTGGATTCGCACGGCTTGCTGCATGCGCATCCGCGCCCGCGCTACGGCGTGTTTGCGCCCGTGTTCACGCCGAACGGTATCGCCGCCTTTGGACGCGACATGGAATCCTCACGCCAGGTCTGGAGCCGCACCGAAGGTTATCCCGGGGACGCGCGCTATCGCGATTTCTACCGCGACATCGGGTTCGATCTGGATTTCGATTACGTGAAGCCGCATCTGCCGTCGCCGGAAAATCGCGGCTTCACCGGCATCAAGTATTACCGCATCACCGGCGGTGATGCGCCCAAGCAACCCTATCAACCTGCCGCCGCCGCCGAAGCCGTTGATGCGCACGCGACACACTTTCTCAAATCGCGCGTCGAGCAGATCCAGGAACTCGGCGCCATTCTTGATCGCCCGCCGCTGGTCATTTCGCCGTACGACGCCGAACTGTTCGGCCATTGGTGGTATGAAGGCCCGGAGTTCCTCGATCTCCTCGTGCGGAAGGCATATCACGACCAGAAGAGCTTCGAGCTGATCACGCCCGAGCAATATCTTCGGCGTCATCCGACGAACCAGATCGCCACGCCCGCTGCGTCCAGTTGGGGCGAGGAAGGTTATTATCGCGTCTGGCTGAACGAGAAGAACGAGTGGATCTATCGCCATCTGCAAGTCGCGCAGGAACGCATGAGCGAGTTGGTGAAGAGGTTTTCCAAGCCCGCCGCGCTTCAGGATCGGGCGCTCAAACAAGCCGCCCGCGAACTGCTCCTCGCCCAAGCCAGTGACTGGCCGTTCATTCTGCGCACCAACACCAGTCCTGACTACGCGCGCAAACGCGTCAAAGCGCACCTGCTCCGGTTCAACGGGCTCTATCACCAGCTCATCACGGGGAAGTTCGACGAGAAGTGGCTCGCGGAGATCGAGGCGCGCGACAACCTCTTTCCGAACATCAACGTGAGCTATTGGGCTTGATCGGAGCGCGGACGGTCCCCGTCCGCAGCGTGCCGCCAACAAATAGGACGTTGCGAATCCAGCGTCGTCCATGACTGCCTTCGCAATTTTGCCCTGTGCTGCGAGCGGGGACCGCTCGCGCTCCGAATCCGCCTGCCGACCCTGATTGCTGCGGTTGGCCCGCGCTCAAATCACCGTACCGTCGGGGATCGAAGCGTTCTTGGGGATCACCACCACGCCGTCGCGGATGAAATACAGCGGATGATCCACGTTCTCCGGCTTGCCGACGGGTGAGATGGTGACGTTGTTGCCGATGCGGGCATTCTTATCAATGATCGCGTTCTCGATCCTGCAGTTGGTCCCGATGCCGACGCGCGGCTTGCCGGCGCGTTCGTGTTCGGCGATGGATTCCTTGGACTCAAAATAATCGCAACCCAGCGCCACGACACGGTTCATCTGGGTGCCCGCCCCCACGATCATCCGCAGGCCGATGATGCTGTTGCTGATCTTGGAGGGATTGATGATGCAACCGTCCGAGATGACCGCGTGATCAATCTGCGCGCCGTTGAGCTTCGAGCCGGGCAGGAAGCGCGGCCGGCTGAAGATCGGCGCGCTCATGTCGAAGAAATTGAACTTGGGCAGTTCCGCCGCCATGTCGAGGTTCGACTCGAAGAAGGCGCGGATCGTGCCGATGTCCTCCCAGTAACCCTGATAGATGTGCGAGCAGACGCGCTGCCCCTCGATGGAGCGCGGGATGATGTGTTTGCCGAAATCCGTGAGATCGTTGTCCAGCAGCTTGCGGACGACTTCGCGGTTGAAGACGTAGATGCCCATCGAGGCCAGGAAGCATTCTTCGCTGCCTTCGATGCCGAGTTTGGGATACCAATCCGCGGGCAGGCGCAGGGAATCCTGCACGGCGGCTTCCCTGGGTTTTTCGACGAACCGCACGATCCGCCGATCTTCGGCGATCTGCAGGATGCCCAGCGCGGCGGCTTCTTTGCGCGGCACGGGGATCGTTGCAATGCTCACGTCCGCGCCGGCTTCACGATGCTCGGCGATCATGCGGCGGAAATCCATGCGATACAATTGATCGCCGCTGAGGATGAGCAGGTATTCGAAGTCGTGATCGAGAAAGTGGATGAGATTCTTGCGCACCGCGTCCGCCGTGCCTTCATACCACGAGGTGTCGGAGAAGGTCTGTTGGGCGGCGAGGATTTCCACGAAGCCGCTGGAGAACTGGTCGAACTTGTACGACTGCGAAATGTGGCGATGCAACGACGTGGAGTTGAACTGCGTCAGCACGTAGATGCGGCGGAAGCCCGAGTTGATGCAGTTGGAGATCGGCACGTCCACGATGCGGTATTTGCCCGCGAACGGCACGGCGGGCTTGGCCCGATCTTTCGTCAGCGGAAACAACCGCGTCCCCTGCCCGCCGCCCATGATGACACAAAGAACATTGCTGGTGTTAAGCGATTGGCGGCTGATGCGGCTGGTGTTGGACATAACAGTTCAGTTGATTACTGCTGCGGTTGCGTTTGATGCTAGGACAGTCGTCCAACGCGCTGCAAGCTTCAAGCGTTGTTGCGGCATTCCCCGAACGGGTGACAAGCTCGACAAAAACCGCCCCGCCTTTATGCTGCTGGCGATGGCATTTGAATCCGATTCTCCGCTCGATCAACTCTGGAAGAGTTACGGTCGCGCGTTTCAGGATTTTGACGATCACTCCCTCGGTCGCTGGCTGGCGCAGACGCTCGGACAGCTCGAAGGGAAATCGTGGCGGCTCTCCCATCCGCTCGTCGGGGCGTACCGGTTGGGCGCGCAGATCGGGCACGAACGCCAGATCTGGCACAAACGCATGGCCACTCCGCCGGCGGCCTATCGCGAATCCTCCTGCTGCCGTGCGCCGATGCTGCCGCTGTTGACGCGGGATGTCCGGGAATCCGGCCTCATCTGCCAGCATTGCAATGAGACGCTTGTGCCGTTCGGCGAACTCCCGGCGGAAATCTCCGGGGCGCTGACAGAGTGGGCGGCGGAATACGAGCCCATCCACGCTGTCGCGCATTGGGATGATCGTCAGCGCCGCGCCGCCGGCAATTACGATCGCGCCTACGAGAACGCCGCGCAACAAGCCGAGCAGATGCTGGCCCGCGCCGGGTCGGACCTTGCGCCCAGGCTGCTCGAGTTTTATCCGGCCATCATCTGGGAGGATCAGGACGAATGCCTCGAAGTCCGGCCCGAAGACGTG
This sequence comes from uncultured Bifidobacterium sp., assembly GCA_964594985.1. Taxonomy (GTDB): domain Bacteria; phylum Verrucomicrobiota; class Verrucomicrobiia; order Limisphaerales; family JADLHS01; genus JADLHS01. The sequence goes on along the minus strand of CAZQNQ010000005.1, from coordinate 19,152 downwards.
CGGATGCAGGCCTAAGCCGGAACAATTCTTTTGAACCGGAGCGAACCGAGGCAACGGAGTTCGGAACAAAGAGTTTCCAGGCTGGAGAACGACAGTGTCGGCACACAGCAAAGAGCGGCTCCGGGATTTTCCCCGCTTGCCGAATCCAAGCTTGCCCTACCTGCTCCGTTTCCTCTGCGTCCTCCTGTTCAACTACCTGGATTCGGCTAAGAGTTTGCTTTGCTTCCCGGCCGCCGCGTGCTACTCCAATCGGTGTTGGTCGGTGTTTCCTAAACCCGCAACCGTTGTTTTTGCCTATGAAAACCTATCGTTTGATCCAATTCACTTCCGCTCTGCTGCTGGCTGGCTTGTTGGCCGGAGTCACCGGTTGCGTCTCGCGCGGTTATAAAACCAACGAACGCACGACGGCCAATCTCCAATCGCTCGCCACCCGCATCGAGACGGCCGGGCGCCACATGGATGTCGCCGTCACCGAACTCGACGGCCTCATCAACAGCCCGCAACCCGATCTGCGCCCGCAGTTCGACCGGTTTTCCGACGCCGTCAGCCAGTTGAACACGCTGGCCACCAATCTCGCCAAGGCCGAAGTCGAACTCCAGTCGCGCGGCAAACTGCACCTGGAGACCCTGGAGCAGAACCTCGCCACCATCCAGAACGAGGACATCCGCGCCACCGCCAAAGCCCGGACGCAGGAAATCACCAACCGGTTTGAGAGCGTGCGCAGCGCCTGCAGCTCCGTGAAGGCCGCGGTTGGTCCGGTGCGCGCCGACCTGACCGACGTGCAGCGCTACTTGGATACCGACCTGACGCTGGGTGGTTTGAATGCCATCAAGGGTACCGCCACCCGGGTGGGCCGGAACGCCGCCCCGGCGCAGGAATCCGTCGCCAGGCTCGTAAGCGAAATGCGCGCGCTCGCGGTGGCGATGGCGCCGCATAATGGCCCCACCCCAGCGGCGGCGTCCGCTCCGACGAAGTGATTCACTGACATCCGCGCGGCAATCCTCATGACACTGTTCAAGATCCTCGGCGTGTTCGTGGGGCTCTACACTCTTTTTGCCGCGATCCGAGGTGAGGTCTTTGCCCGGTCGAGACTATGGGGCCGGATGGTTTCCAAGGCGGAGTCGCCCGTTTATTTCTGGGTGGTGATCGGGATCTACGCGGCGTTGAGCATCGCGTTGCTGACGATCTTTTGAGGAACTTATCTTGGAAGAACAACTGGGGACGAAGCTGGTGTGACGCTCTCCCTCATCCCGGCCTTCTCCCCAAGGAGAAGGAGAATCGCGTGCCGTCTCGTTGAAATTTCCAGCGGCTGGATTGGTGGATGGTCAGTTGAATTTCCGAGATCGTGCTAGGTCACATCCTCTCCCCGGGGGAGAGGACACAGGTGAGGGCGAGCCCAACCACCATTCAATTTTTACCACCCGGACTCCCCTTTTAGTTCAATCTCCTTCGTAATGTGGATGCACACGCGTGCCGTGGAGCGGGGGCGGACGCAGGTCCACTTCCAGGCCTTTCCAATTCTTGCGCCCGAACTTGTTCAACAGCCCGAGCCGGTAACGCCATGACATGCCCCAGAACGGATTGTTCGTCGGCCAGAACGAGATGAAATCCAGCTTCGCCTCCTTCGCCATCTCGATGGCGCGGGTGAGGTATTCCGGTTTGTCGTTCCAGTTAAAGAGCAGGTATTTCCATTCCAGCACCGGATTTGTCAGGCCGCGCGCGTTGCGGTATGCCACCATCTGCTTCATCGCATCGTAGGCTTTGTCGAAGTGGCCGCGGTGCATGTATTTCTCGGACATCTCGTTCGTGATGCCATGTACGGAGAAAATGATGTGGTCAAACGTCAGCGCCGCCTCGCGTTTGGCGTCGGTGTTCAACAGCACGCCGTTCGTCGAGGTGACGATGCGCATGGTCGGATTCTTCCGGCGCAACATCTGCAGCTCCGGCCCGATGGTGGGCGAGAGGAACGGTTCGCCAAGATTCAGATAAAACAACTGGCGCAAGCCGAGGCGTTGGACGATGTCGCCCATCTTCTCCATCTCGTTGAACGGCATGGTGAGCTGTTTGTTCTGGCGGATGCCGGCGGCGTTCTCGCGCGCACAGCCGATACAGTCCACGTTGCACTTCACCGTGTTCTCCAGAAGCATGCCGCGATAGGGCAGGCGCGGTTTGGGTGGCGTTTGGGGCGAATTTGCGGGCAGACGTTGCAGGTCGCTGCAACGGACGCAAACAGGGATGGGAATCTTGCCCTTCGCGAGTTCAGCACGGAGATGCTGCGCTTTCGGGCCGAAGAAGACCTCCTCGAAGGTGTTCTTCTTCAGATCGCCGATCTGGCCGAGCCCTTCGTAATCCTGGCAGTTGCACGCGACGGTCTGGTCGCTGCTGATGGTGATGTTGTATTCGGAAAGGCCGTCGAGCGCGCCGCAGGTATAGCCGCGCCCGGAAATTTTCGCCTGCAATTCCAGTTTCCAGACCAGCCACTGGCGGTAGAGATCGCTCACCACCCAGTTGAAGCGACGCTTCGGTTTGGTGCGCTTGCCGTCGGACTTGGGAACAGGAACAGCCATGCTTAAAGTCTCACCGGCAAAAAATGGGCGGGCAAGTTTCTTTTGCGCCGATTCACGCGCTCAGGCCAGTCCGAGGTTCTTCAACACCCGCACGGTTGAGGCCGCCTTGTTCAAGGTGTAGAAGTGCAGCCCGGGCACGCCCGCTTTGAGCAGCTCCTCGCATTGTTTGGTGCAATACTCGATGCCGAACTCCGCGGCCGCCGCGTCGTCAGTGCCGAGCTTTGCCAGTTGGGCGTCGAGCGCCGCGGGAATTTTTGCGCCACACACCTGCGAGAACTTGCGGATGCCCGGCGCACTGACGATGGAGATCATGCCCGGCACGAGCGGCACGGTGACGCCGAGCTTCGTCAGGTAATCCCGGAACTCGAAGTAATCCGCGTTGTCGAAGAAGAGCTGTGTGATGACGAAGTCCGCGCCGGCATCAATCTTCTCCTTGAGCCGTTGCCAATCCACGTGTTTGCCCTCCTTGCACGCCACGTGACCCTCCGGAAATCCCGCGCAACCGATGCTGAAGCCGGCTTGCTCGCGGATGAACTTCACGAGCTGCGACGAATACTCAAAGCCGCCGGGCGTCGGCTGGAATTCTCCGCCGCCGGGCGGATCGCCGCGCAATGCGAGGATGTTTTTGCAGCCGTTGGCTTTGATTTTTTGCAACAGCTCGCCGACCTGTTCGCGCGTGTGATTGACACAGGTGAGATGCGCCAATGCGGTGAGTTGATGTTCGCGCTGGATGCGATCCACGATCATTAAAGTCTTGTCCCGCGTGCTGCCGCCCGCGCCATAGGTCACCGAGCAGAAATCCGGGTTCACTTCCTTGAGCGCCGGAATGTGTTTTTCCAGCAGCGCCTTGTCGCCCTCCTCCGTCTTCGGCGGGAAAAATTCGAGTGAAACCACGGGCTTCCCGGTCGCGCGTTTGGCGGCGTAGATGTCGCGAATCAATTGCATGGGCGGGGACTATGCCGCAGGTCAGGGCGAAATCCAAGCCCGGGGATGCCCCGAAATTCACCTCGGGTTGGCGGCGGAAACAAAAAACGCCGGACGTTCATCGTCCGGCGCTATAAATCACCCAGTGTCTCAATGGCGGCGCGGGCGCAGGAAGATCAGCGTAAAACTTCCCAGAATCCCGAGCGTCATGGCGGACGGTTCGGGGACCGGTTGCGCGGTGATCGTGATGCCGTCAAAAAAGCCATAGCTGGCTTCGTTGTTCGCACCACTGGTGGTCATGCCGAGTTGCAGCGTGAAACTGCCCGGCGTGCTGGTTCCCCATTGCCACGGAGTCCAAACTGGCGTCGCTGTTGTCAGGGTGAGCAGGTTCATCGTCGGGTCCGGAGTTGCTTCCCACAGCGATGCCACCAGATGCCCTTCGGAATCGAGCACCCGCACCCAGGCGCTGTCGTTCGCTTGACTGTCGCCGTTGTAGAACGCCGCCAGGCCGGACAGCATTTCGCCCGGATTCAAGGTGAGGGTCTGGCTGACGAAAAAATTGTAGGTGTCGTTGCCGGGGAAATTCGCGTTGGCGCGGGTGTTGAGCGCCAGGAACCGTCCGCCGTCCGCTGCGGTGATTTCGGGGCTGACGCCATAGGCATCCCCCCAGGAGTTCATCGTCCGGGCCAGGCCGGCGGGCCGGGTGAAAGGTTCGGTCGGGCTGGTGCCGGTATCGGTCTGAAAATCCCAGCCCCGCAGAGTCCAGGATTCAAAGCTGCCGTTCCTCACGGCGGCGCACAACATTCCTGGGGCCGCCAGCAAGGCCAGGCCGACACCCAGGGAAACAATGAAACGGGTTTTCATAAAGGCGGAGCAAACTCCGCCAAACCCACCAATCTGCAACTAGAGATGAACCCGAGAAGCACATCCGGTCTTACCCGGACAAGGCGGCGGAAGAAACCGCTGGAGTCGTGAACCAACCCTGTAATTTGGCCTGTAACCGTGTCACGCATTCTCCCACTACGAGCCAGTCCGTGCGCAATTCCACTTCCGCGGTCAGGGGTGGTTCATAGGGGGCCGAGATCCCGGTGAAATCCTTCAGTTCCCCCGCGCGCGCCCGGGCATACAGCCCCTTCGGATCCCGCCGCTCGCACACTTCGAGCGACGAATTGACAAACACTTCCAGAAACCGACCGACGGGTGCGGCGGCGCGGGCGCGCTCCCGGTCCCGGCGATAGGGCGAGATCAACGCCACAATGCAGATCAGCCCCGCGTCCGCGAACAACCGCGCCACCAAGCTCACGCGCCGGATATTCTCCTGCCGGTCCGCAGGCGTAAAACCAAGATCAGAACACAGACCGCGCCGCACGCAGTCTCCGTCCAGCACGCAGACGGCTCTTCCGCTCCGACGCAATTCGACCTCCAGCGCCCGCGCAATCGTCGTCTTGCCCGCCCCGCTCAGGCCGGTCAGCCAGACTACGCCGCCGGGCGGCACTGCTGCCAGTGGTTCGTCGTCCTTGGGCCGTTGCTTGTTGTTTTCTGAATCATTCATCCGGCCGAGCCTTCAAACGTTGGCTGATGAGCGCGGCTTGAGGTGATGTCGCCACGTTGTTGGTGAGGAACGCCTGATAATATGAAATCATCGCGTTGGTGTCGCGTTCCCGCCATGCGATGTCGCCGAGACCGAACAAGGCGCTGGGCGCGGAAGCCGGGTTGTTCAGCACCATTTGATAATCCTGGCGCGCGGCCTCCAGCTTTCCGGTCTGCAAAAAAGCGACCGCCCGGAACAGGCGGGCGCTCACGCTCGTCGGCTCCAGAACCAAGGCCTGGGTCAGAGTTGCGATGGCTGGCTCGGGCCGGCCGGCGCGCAATTCGGCGTGGCCTTTCATGATGATCCACTCCAGGCGTTTGGGGTCGCGTTGCAAGAGCGCCTCATAACATTTCCGTTCGTCGTTATGGTGACCCACAGTCGCCAGAAAATCGGCGGCGGCCAGGATCACCACGGCTTCTTGTTGTTGTTCCGCTGCGATTGAATTCACGAAGGTCAGGGCGACATTGGTTTCCCCCGTCTTCCACAACGCCGTCGCCCGCGCTTGCAGCCACGTCGCCTGAAACTGGCCTTGGAGTTGCGCGGACGGGATGGATGCTTCATCCGTCAGGGCCAGCGCGGTGGCATGGTTGCCGAGCAGATTCTGACATTGCGCCTGGGCCAGTTTGGGCGCGGTCCAATCCGGGGCCAGTTCCATGCTGCGCGCGAAGGCTTCCAAAGCCTGGTGCGGATTGCCGGTGCTGAGATACATCCGGCCCGTGTGATACAGGAAGGTGGCCTCGTCCACCGGGCCGCTGTAGCTGACGACATCGGCCCAACGTTCGTATCGGGCGAGCAGCTTCGGGTGCGTCTCGCGCAGCCACGCGAGCGTCAGCCGGTTCGTGTCGCCGCGCTGGCGACGGGCGATGAATTCGAGGTTGATGTGCGCGGCGAGGTTGTCGGGATCGAATGTCAGGGCCCGGTGAAACCAGGTTTCGGCCTCGGGACCAAGTCCGGCCCGCTGCGCCAGCACGCCCCAGTGATTCAGCACTTTCGAATAAGCCCCGCCCAACAATGTCGCAGCTTCATTCGGATCCCGCGACAGCTTGAAAGTTTTGAACGGTGGTTGGGCCCAGCGAATGGCTTGCGCCCGGCTGCTTTCAAACTGCGCGGCCCGCGCCGCCAACTGATTCGTCCAGCGCGTTTGCCAGAGACGGTCGTTATCGGCGATGGATTGAACGGTGGCGGGGTGAGCTGACGGTTCCGGCGGGCGAGGCTTCAACCGTTGAATCCAGCCGTGCGACGTCGCGGTGAAGGTTTCAAAAAAGAAGCCGGAACTGGGTTGGAGATAAACCACCGGTTCGCTCGTGGCGACTTGTTGCAGTGCCGGCAGCAACTTAGACCGGAGGACAGTTTTGGAGCGGTTGGTGCCGGTCACATCGGGCCAGCGGTCGCCGTAAGTGCGGCGCAAGTGCCGATGAAACTCCGGCCACGGCAACGACCGTGTGTCCACCAGCAGCGCGTCCTGACTCCGGCCGCGCGCCGCCAAATCGGCGCGCACCAGCAGCACCGCCGGCGGTTCATCGCTCAGGACTGTGACGGGCCCGGTGGGCAGATCATCGGAGAGTTGCCGGGCAAATTCCCGGAGGGCGCCGCCGTTCGTCAGCCGGAGGGCGCTGAAATTTTTCCAGAGCAAAACCACCGGCAGCAAGACCAGCACCGTCACCGCCGTGGCCACCGGCCAGGTTGCCTGGCGGCGGGCATTTGGCTTTCGGGCGAACAACAGCAGGTAACCGACGCAGTGTCCCGCCACCAACGCCCAAGTATAATGGTAGAGCAGCAGCGGGGTTTTCAGTTCGACCTGACGTGGGATGATCGCGTCATTCAGGGCCATCCAAAGCGCCGCGAGCAACATCACCGCGTGGATGAAATGTCCGCTGGCTTTGGCAACGAATACGCCCAGATGGGAGTCGTCAGCCAGTTGCACGGTGTGCGAACGCCACTTCACCGCCAGCAAGATGAACGGTAGCACCGCCGTCAGCCCCAGCAAGCGTAGCGCGGGGAGGCGGAACATTTGCAACGCCTGTTTTTGCGAGCCGAGTTCCGCCCGGAGCGCCGGCCAGAAATCCCAAGTCGCCGGCATCGTGATCACCAGCAGGATGGGCACGAGCAGATACAGGCCGAGTCCGGCCAGGGCCGTCGCCATCATTCGCATCGCAAACGGGAGGTTGAGGCAGTTGCCGTAGCCCTTCACCCAGATGACGGCGGCGATGAAGGCCGGCAGATAGCCGACCATCAGCCAGTTGTCCGTCATGCCGAGGGCAAAAGCCAGCGATCCGCGATAGAGCCACTGATCCTGCGGATCAAGGCGGAATTCCAGCACGCACCGAAAAGCGACGGCAAAACCCAGCAGGCTCAACATTTCGCCGCTCGCCGCCGTGGCATGTTCCCAGAAACCCAACTGCAGGCCGCACAGAATCGCGGCAAACACCGGCGGCAACCACGCGAAGGGTCCGTTCAAAAGTGCCGGGCTGGGTTTGTTTTTTTTGGCCGGGCCTTCCGGAGCGATGTCGTGCCGGAGCATCGCCACCGAGCGCGCGAGTTGTTGCAACACGAATGCGGCACAGACCGCGGTGAGCAGATTGGCGAGCCAAGGCAGCCACGCGGCGGGCAGAAGTTTGAGCGGCGCGAAAACCAACAGCGTCAGCGGGCGCCCCACCTCTGGTTGCCAGCCCCAGCCCGCCAGGCGTGCCACGGTTTCCAGACTGTCCAAGGAAAGCCAGTGATTCAACGAAACGAGATAAAGGACCAAGCCGGCGACACCAATGAACCAAGGCAGTCGCCCTGCCGCTGATTGGTTCTGCGTTTGCCCGCCTGCGGTTTTAGTCATCAAGCGGCGTTATTACGAACCACGGCTGCCCGCTTGGCAAGCCGCCAGTCATGGGGGCACGATGGAATGGCGTTTCGGTTTTCGCAACTCCCGTTCGCGCAGCCAGGCGAAGATCACCGGCGTGACGATGAGGATGTGAATCAAGCTGCTGATCATACCGCCGATTACTGGCGTCGCCAGGGGCTTCATCACTTCCGCGCCTTGCCGGTGACTCCACATGATCGGCAGCAGGCTTGCCACGATGGTCGCCACCGTCATCACTTTCGGACGCAACCGCAGCCGCGCGCCGTCTTTCACCGCCTGGATCAAATCGGTGGCGTTGAAAGCATCGCCGCGTTCCGCCATCCGCTTCTTCAACGTCTCTTCAAGGTAAACGACCATCACGACGCCCGTCTGCACCGCTGTGCCGAACAGGGCAATGTAGCCGACCCAGACCGCGCCATTGAAGTTATAGCCGAGCAGCTTTTGCAGGAACACGCCGCCGCTCAAGGCGAACGGCACGGCCAGCAACACATGCGCCGCCTCTGCTGCGCTGTGATAGACCATATAGAGCATGATGAAGATGATCAGCATCACCGCCGGAAACACGACCTGCATCGTCTGCGTGAAGCGGCGTTGGTTCTCGTATTCGCCGGTCATCTGGTAGGTCATGCTGCCCCAATCCATTTTCTTGAGTGCCGCTTCTACATCGTTCACGAAGCCGCCCAAGTCGCGGTCCTGCACGTTGGCTTGCACGTAAGCGCGCAGCCGTCCGTTCTCGCTGGCGATTTCATTTGCGCCGACTTCACGTGTAATCGTCGCCACCATCGCGAGCGGAATATAAGCCCCCTCGTTCTTGATCTTACTCTCACTCTTAATCTTACTTCCGTCCATCCCGCCACCCCCACTCGTCGCATCGGCCCCATCCGTCCCATTCCCCATTCCCGAGCGTGTGGCAATCAGAATGCGCCCAATCTTCTCAATATCATCCCGCTCCCCGCGCTCCAGCCGCACTTGTATGGGATACCGCTCGCGCCCCTCGATGGTCACACTCACATTCTTCCCCCCAATCCCCACCTCCACCGCATCCAGCACATCCCGCGCGCTCAAGCCGTAGCGCGCCATCGCGCGGCGATCCACCTTCACGTTCAGATACGGTTTGCCCTGCACGCGCGAGGGCGATACGCCCGCCGCCCCCGGAATCTGTTTCACCACCGCCTCGACCTCGAACGCCTTCTGTTGCAGCGCATCGAGATTATCGCCATAAATCTTCACGCCCACCTGCGCGCGAATGCCCGTATAGAGCATCAGAATGCGATTCTCAATCGGCTGCAAAAACGCCGGCACGTAGCCCGGCACGACCTTCATCTTCTCGGTCAACTCCGCCTTGAGCTTCTCAATCGTCATACCCTCGCGCCACGCGGGATTGCGCACCACGCGCGGCAGCTTGATGAAACCAAGCACCGTGCGATTCGTGGCAATCCATTCCGGCTTGAGCGTGATCGTCGTCTCCAACATCTCCGTCGGCGCGGGATCGGTCGGCGTCTCGAACCGACCCGCCTTACCCGCCACCGTTTCGATTTCCGGCACGCCTGCCATCACCTGATCTTGCCAGGCCATGACGCGCTGGATTTCCGTGAGACTGGTCTTCGGCAGCAGCACCGGCATGTAAAGCAAACTGCCCTCGTTCAACGGCGGCATGAACTCCTTGCCAAAGCCTTGCACCAGGTTCGCCGTGCGCGGCCAGCCGGCCTCGCGGATGTTCGCGGTCCACGCTCGCGGCAAACCAAACGCGATTAACAAAGCCGTCGCCAATAACATCGCCGCTGCGCCGATGACCGTCTTGCGATGCTGCAACGCCCAGTTCAACACCGGATCATAAATCTTCAGCAGCACGCGCATGATGATGTTGCGATCCTCACTATGAAAGGGCCCGCGCACGAGCAAGCTACAGAGCACTGGTACAACCGTCACCGCGAGCAGCGTTGAACCCACCATCGCGAACGTCTTCGTCCACGCGAGCGGATGAAACAATTTGCCTTCCTGCCCCGTCAGCGCGAACACCGGCACAAACGCGAGAATGATGATCGCCATTGCGAAGAAGATCGGGCGACCGACTTGCTGGCAGGCCGCAAGTGTAACGGCCCAAGTTTCCGCAGCCGTCAAACGATCTTCGTTGGTAGGACGCATCACTCTGTGCGCGCCGTCGTCCGAACCTCCAGCGGCGGGCAGAGGACTGCCCGCCCTACCTGCTAACCGTCGTGTTTGTTTCTCCTCCTCCGCCCGCTCGCAATGCCGGATGACATTTTCCGTCACCACAATCGCCGCGTCCACCAGCACGCCGATGGCGATGGCGATGCCCGTCAGCGACATGATGTTGCTCGTAATGCCAAACTCCTTCATCAGCAGGAACGAGATGAGAATCGAAATCGGCAGCGGCAGCGTGACGATGAGTATGCTGCGGAAGTGCCACAAGAAAATGATGTGCGCCAGCGTCACGAGGATGATTTCCTCGATGAGCGCGTGCTTGAGCGTGTCAATCGTGCGGTCAATCAGCGTGCTGCGGTCGTAGAATGGTTTGATGGAAATGCCGGGCGGCAAACTCGGTGCGATCTCCGCGATGCGTGCCTTCACGCGCTCGATGACGGCCTTCGCGTTTTCACCCGTGCGCATCACCACCGTGCCGCCGACGGCTTCCGCGCCGTTGATGTCGAGTGCGCCGCGCCGGAAATCGCCGCCGATCTGCACGGTCGCGATGTCCTTGAGATAAATCGGCGTGCCCTCCACCGCTTTCACCGCAATGAGTTCCAAGTCCTCGGGACTCGCGACCAACCCGATGCCGCGCAGCACGAATTCCGCGCCGTTCTCCTCGATGACTTTGCCGCCCACGTTGAGATTCGCGTTCTGCACCGCGCCCATGACTTCGCCGAGCGAGACGTTCGCGGCGCGCATTTTTGTGGAGCTGAGTTCGATCTGATACTGCTTCACGAAGCCGCCGATGCTCGCGACTTCCGCCACGCCCGGCACGCTGGCGAGTTGGTAGCGGATGAACCAATCCTGCAACGCGCGCAATTTCCCTAGATCGTAGCCACCTGTAGCTGCGACGCCTCGTCGCATCGGAGTGGTCGCGACGCCCCCGTCGCGCAGATCGAAAGAAGCGACGGGGGCGTCGCTGCCACCGTGCGGCGACGCGGCGTCGCCCCTACCAGCTTTCGCCGGATCAACGGCGAGGTAGTATTGATACACCCAGCCAAGGCCGGTGGCGTCCGGGCCGAGTTGTGGTTTCACGCCCTCGGGCATGTTGGCCTGGAGATAATTCAACCGCTCCAACACGCGCGTTCGTGCGAAGTAAGTGTCCACGCCCTCCTCAAAAATGATTGTGATGAGCGAGAAGCCGAACATCGAAGTCGCCCGCACGTCCTTCACACCGGCGAGACCTTGCAGGCCGGTCGAGAGCGGAAACGTCACTTGATCCTCGACCTCCTGTGGGCTGCGGCCCATCCAATCGGCATAAACGAGCACCTGATTCTCCGTGAGGTCGGGGATGGCATCCACCGGCGTCTTGAACACTGCCCGCACCCCGAGCACGATCAGCATCAACACGCCGCACAGCACGAGGAAGCGGTTCTTCAAACTCCATTCGATGATGCGGGTGATCATAACGAAGCTCCAAATTCCAAGGACCAAATTCCCGAGAAGCACCAGACACCAAAAAGCAAAACAGACCAGAATGAGCAACGCCCGCCCTCACCCCGGCCCTCTCCCCCAGGAGAGGGAGCGGCAAGCGCTGCGTCCCGTTTACCCGGCGGCACTTCGAGCAAATCCCGACTCTCGTTTTTCCAGAAGGCGGCGAACGTTTCTCCCTCTCCCCAGGGGAGAGGGCCGGGGTGAGGGCGAGCGTTCCAACAAACTTGATTGGCGTTTGGGGTTTGAAGATTCTCTGGAGCTTGGATGTTGGCGCTTGAAGTTTTCACGGCTTCACCTCCGACCCGCAATCCAGCATCTCCGCGCCGTAGTAAGGATTGCGCACTTCCGCCTTCAACTGAATCCAGTCCGCGCGATTCGGCGCGCCGGGAAAAGCGTTCTTCGTCATCGGGCAGCGGAAGATTTTCACAGCGGCGAATCCGCGGTCGGCCCGACGCAACGCTTGCGCCAACGCCACGACCGCCTCGCTCAACGGATGGAATTGTTTGCGCGCCTCCATGAGACTGGCTGCGCCGTGCAGATGACCGGACTGCTCGACCGGTTTGATTAACGCCTGCCAGGCATTCGTCCCATCGAAGGCGGCCAGCAACGCGGCCGTGGCCGCGTGCAACTTCGCGGACTGCGCTTCAAACACCTTCAAATTATCCGCCGCAAGCGATGCGGTCAGCGCGTCCATCAGCGCGAGATAATCTTTGGTGACGTCGCGTTGAGTGCTGGTGAGCGGTGGATATGCAACCGCCTGATTCGTCGCTTCGCCCGATGGCGCGTGCGAGGCGAACGAACGATTCATCTCCGCTTGTCCATCCATCAACAGGTTGCCGTTCACGACGACTTTTTCCCCCGCACTGACGCCGCCAAGAATTTCCATCAACGCATCGCCGCGCCGCCCCAATTGCAACACGCGCCGCGAATAACCCCCACCGCCTTGATCCACAAACGCTACCGCCTCCGGCCCGGTCTGAATGATTGCGCTGCGCGGGGTGGCGAGCACTTCCGGCACATCCAGATGCACGACGCCATCGGCGTAAATACGATGCGAAAACAAGCGCCGTCCGTTCACCGGCGGGTTTTCCAGTTCAACGCGAACTTTCGCCGCCCGTGTCGCCTCGTCGAGGTTTGGATCAATGAACTTGATCACGCCGGTGACGGTTTTGCCCGGCAGCGACGGCGTGCTCACGTCCACCTTTTGCCCCACGCAAATCCACGGCAAATCCTGCTCGTAAGCGCGGAATTGAAACCACATCGTCGCGAAGTCCGCGATCTCGAATAGTTTCTCACCTTCCTGCACGTATTGACCGGCGTAGATTTTTTTATCGGTCACCGTGCCGCTGATCGGCGCGAGGATTTCCGACGTCAACGCGTCCGCCGGCTTGCTCGGCAGCGCCGCGATCTGCTCCGGCGTGAGGCCCATCTGGCGCAACCGTGAAGTAACCGCTCCGCGCAACTCGGCGTTTGTCGAGGTTGCCATGGCGCGATACTCGCGTTCCGCCTGCAGCAACATCGGGCTGTAGATTTCCGCGAGCGGCTCGCCCGCCTTCACCTCCGCGCCCACAAATCCGACGTTCAGTTTATCAATCCGTCCGCCGATGTAGGCCGACAGCACCCGTCGCTGCGTGTCGTTTTGCTCGATGGTGCCCGCGACCGTCAGCGTCTTGGTGAGCGCCTGCGTTTTGACTTCCGCGGTCTGCACGTTCAGAACACGAATAGATGATGCTGAGAGCGAAATCATGTCGCCGCCCGCGTCGAGGCCGGCTTCGCCTTCGTAAACCGGCGTGAGTTCCATGCCGCAGATCGTGCAACGTCCGGGCTTGTCGGACTTGATCCACGGGTGCATGGCGCTTTGGTAGTAAAGCACCTTGCGCTCGGATTTGGCGCTCTCTGGTTTGCCGCAACCGCCCAGAGCAAGCAATACGACCAACGGAACACATGTGACCCATTTAGCGACAGGCTGGAAAACTTTTTCTGTATTCATGGCGGATCAAGGATTCGTGGGTTGCGGGCAACAGGAAGATTCCTTTGCGGCTTGGGCAGCCAGATGCGGGCAGGTCGCCGATTGCGGCTCGGCCACAACCGGCTTCTCCCCACAGCAACCGCCCTCGTGTTTCGCGCTCGGCACTGTAGTCGTGATAGGCGCAGAAGCTTTGACCTTTTCTGAAAGCGCGTATTTGGGTGTTTGAAAATAAAGTCCGGCCGCCGCCGCGCCAAACGCGGCGAGCATCAGGAGTCCGATCAGGTTGAGATGACGAGCGATGAATTTCATAGGTTCCAGCGGTTCAAGTTCAACTTGTAGGCGACGACGTAAGGAGTCGTCCCCCCCGGCAATACTGCGACTCGTCACCTCGTCGCCTACAAGTTTTCGGTTCATGGTTACTTGGTTTCAGTTTCGGTTTCCGGGGCGACGCCGATCATTTGCAACGCTTCGAGATCGCCGAGGCCGCAACACAGGACGAGTTCGGAAAGCATCTCGTATTGTTCCGCCACGGCGCGGGCATACATCAATTTTCCTTCGAGCCACATGCGGCGCGCGTCCAGCACGTCGCGCAACGCGCCGCCGGATTCAAACATCGCCTTCGCGCTCGCGAGCGCCTGTTCGCTGCGGGGGATGATCTGGTCGCGATAGAGCAACGCCTCCCGGCGCGCGGCGGAAATTTTCACGACAAGCGCGTGGACTTCCGTGCGCACGGCCTGCGCGGCGTTCTGGGCTTCGAACTCGGCGGCGCGCTGCTTTTCCTCCTCGCGCCGGATGGCGGCGCGATATTTGCCGCTGTTCCCGAGCGGAATGCTGAAGCCGAGCATATACTCAGTGGAACGCACATCACTGTCGCGGGCGTAGGTCTTGTTTTCAAAACCAATGGTGACCTCGGGCCAGCGTTCCTTGCGCGCGACGTTCGCGGCGGCCTCGGCCACCTTGATTTCTTCGCGCATCGTTTTCAGTTCCGGTGCCTGCGCCAGGGCGTAACTGAGCAGCTTGGGATTGAATTCGATCGCACCGGCCAGCGGGGGCAATTGCAGCGTCGGCCACGTGACATCCAGATCGCGGTTCAAGAAGCGGTTCACGACGCGGAGGGCTTGGGCACGATTTTCACGGTCGGTCTTGAGTTGTGCGACGCGTTTGCTCTGCTCGTTTTGCAGCGTTAATACATCCATGAGCCGCGCCCGGCCCGCGCGGTAGCTTTCCTCAACCACCTTGGCGTTGACGTCGAGCCACGCGAGGTCCTGTTCGGCGATGGTGATGGCTTCGTCAGCCAGCGCGGCGCGGAAGAGCGCTTTGGCCATTTCACTGCGCAACGTCTGAAATTTCATGCTGGCGGTGGCGGCTTCGACCGCAAGTTCGGCGGCGGCCATCTTGCGCATCGCGCCGGGTTTACCGAAGAGCGGGAGTTTTTGTTCCAGCCCGTAAATCAGATCGCCGTCATCCATGCGCATCATTTCATTGGCGGCCATGCCGCCGACCTTCGCCATGGGGTCGTCCCAGGTGCGGACGGAATTGACGTTGGCCGCGGCGGCGTTGGTGCGGGCGCTGGCGGCGCGCAGGGCCGGGTGGTTCGTCGCCATCTCCTCGGCGAATTGATTCACCAGCTCGGGCGTGATTTGGAGTGGCGGAGCGCCGGTTTCCAAATCGGCTCGTGGTGGTGCTGGCTCCGAAACTGGCGGCAAGATGCCGCCAGAACCCGCAGGCAGAGATGCCTGCGCTACCTGCGTAGCGCTGGCATCCTTGTCGGCGGGTTCACGGAGCATCCCTGCTCCGGGTTCTGATGGAGAGGTGTCGGGTGGGGTCGCGGTTCGCGCCGGGTCGGAGACCGGCGCTCCGAGCATGGCCTTCAACGCCACGAATAAGATGAGACCGCAAAATAGTTTTGTTTTCATGCTGATAAGATTTCTTCCCGCGCCGAACGACAAGGGAGGACGCAATGCACCGGCGCGGTACACACTGCGGGCGTTCAGACGGGAAGACTCAGATCAGCAGGGCGCAGTTCCGCTGGAACAGCGGGACGGCGGACAACGAATGAGAAGAGCTTTCAGCGGAAGAGACAATCGCCGGCGCAGTCGCGGGCAGCGTCCACGCCAGCAGCCTCGGAACAATGGCGGTTAAATCAAGGGTGGTGCCGGTGACGACGGGAGTGGCCGGAAGCGGCTTGGCATCCGGCGTGACCGGTGCGACACAACAGCACCGGCAAACCGCTTTTTGAGTGCAGCAACCGCATTCCGGTTTCGCGGTTCCGGGGGAAAGCGTTTGGGCAGACGCCAGCATTTGAAGCCAGATCACTGTCAGGCTGAGGAGGAAGGCGGCGGCCCGTTTCATGGTTTTAATTTAGGACGCTTATCGCTGAACCGCAAACCGATGATTGCGATTCGTGCGTCATTTCTTGCCAGCCTGGCCCGCGCTTTCAAGCTTCTTGAGATACTTGGTCGGGTCTTTTTTGAAATCTTTCTGACAGGACTTGCAGCAGAGTTTGATCTCCTGGCCTTCGTGCGTGAACACAAAGGTCTTCATGCTTGCGTCCGCGCCGAGCTTCTCGTCGGACACGAGGCAGGTGTCGAGCGGGTAGGGTTTGACGGCAGCTTTCTGGTCCTCGGCGGCAGCGAGAGTTGGTCCGGCGATCAAGCCGGCGGCAAGCAGGGCGAGGGCGATGATGTTTTTCATATTTGTCCTTTGTTCCAATGATTGGAGTCTAAACTAGGTCTGGCATTCAAACAAATTCTCAAACGGCATCCGGCTGATTGAGAACGGCATGTTTTCCGGCCAGGTAACTATGGGCAATGGCCCGGGTGATGAAGCCCTTGGCCGCCGCGACTGCTTGAGGGAGTTTTTTGCCGTGCGCCAGATGCGCGGCGATGGCAGAGGAATAGGTGCAGCCGGTGCCATGAGTGGAAACGCCTTGAACCCGGCGTGCTTTCAAGACGGTAAAACGTCTGCCGTCAAACAACACGTCCACGGCCTCATGGCCGAGTTTCAAGTGCCCGCCTTTGACCAAGGCGGCACAGCCAAACTGCGTGTGCAATGCTTCCGCCGCAGCAAGCAGGTCTTCGAGCGTCCGCAATTTTCTTCCGAGGAGCAATTGCGCCTCGTCGAGATTGGGGGTGACGAGGGTAGCCAGCGGGAGCAGGCGATTTTTCAGGGCGTGGATGGCGGATGGCTTGAGCAATACCGCACCGCTGGTCGCCACCATGACGGGATCAACCACCAGCGGCGGACGTTTTCCTTTCGCGAAAAAATCGGCCACCGTGTTGATGATGTCCGAGGAGAACAACATACCGGTCTTGACTGCGCGCGGCGGGAGTTCGGCGCAGACGGCCTCGATTTGTTTGCGCACGATGTCGGCGCGAATCGGTTGGATGCCGGTGACCGCCTTGGGATTCTGCGCCGTGATGCACGTGATGGCTGTCGTGCCATGACAGCCGAGCGCGGTGAACGTCTTCAGGTCGGCCTGGACACCCGCGCCGCCACCACTGTCTGAGCCGGCGATGGTGAGGGCGACAGGCAATGGGTTGCGTTTCATGAACTAAAACAGATTGATCGAGCTGTTCAGGGCGCGGGCACAAGCGGGCTGATATGTTCCTGCAACCAGAGCAGGTCCACATTGTTCGCCGCCAAAAAAGTGAAATGTGCGCCGTCACCGCCCACTCCACCATCTTTAGCGGCGCGGATTGTTTCCTTGTCCAACCACCGTTTGGTTTCCACATGGCCGTCGGCGAAAGTGAATCCCCCAGAATTATTATGCTCAGCAGTGGGGCGATGATAGGCCCAGCCGCCCCCATAGAGAATAAATGCAGGTTGGCACAAATTCAAAGGCGCGCCATCTACAAACGTGAAATATCGGCTGGGATCGTAGCGGGCCACGTCAGAAAATTTGCGAAAGGTGACGCGGCTCGCAGAAACGGCGCCATTATGCCAATTAAAAAAACCGTTCAATGAATAGCTCCGCAACTTCATATGCGTAACTCCCAACCACGCTGGGTCCTGCCGGTCGCTGGGGCATTTGTAAACACCGGGGGTTTTCAGATAGTCGGCAAATAACGCATATTTTGGATCGAGCAAGTAATCCGGGTTGGTGAAATAACTCGGCTGAATATGTTCCGCGCCAAGCACCCAAAGTTTGATGCCGCTGGCAGCATTACCTTCTCCGTTTTGCGCCAATTGATCGGCATTGTCACCAGCATAAAGTTGATACGTGATGCCAAGCTGGCGGAGATTGCCGAGACATTGTGCCTGATGGGCTTTGGCCTTGGCTTTGCTGAGCGAGGGTAACAACAGAGCCGCCAGGATGGCGATGATGGCGATGACGACCAGAAGTTCGATCAAGGTGAAGCCCGCACTGCCGCGGAACAAGCCGGTCCATCCACAGCGCCGCTGGATTGCTCTCCTCGCCAGATTCACAACATTGATTTAGCATGCCGTCCGTCGCTTGGCAAAAGGCGAATAGAAACAACTCGCAGCGTCCAGGTCGCCCCAAACTTGCCTTGCCCGATGTCCTGCCCAATACTCTCCGCGTGAACGATCCGGTCACAAAACTGACGAACGAGTTGATCGCCTCCTATGCCCAGCTCGGCGGCATCAACCATCTCGACGGGAAAAATCTGCCATCCAAGCAGGCCGTTACCTCCATCACGTGCGATCTGTTGCGCCTTTTATTCCCCGGCTTCTTCGACGAAAAACTGGTGCACTCATCCGAGATCAAGGTGGAGACTGCCGCGTTGCTTGATTCGGTGCTCGGCAATCTCGAGGACGAAATCCGCAAAAGTCTCGAATACAATCCCCCCGCCGATCTCGACAAAAAAGACATTGCTGCCGCGGCGCACAACATCACGCTGGAATTTCTCGGCTGCCTGCCGTCCCTCCGCGAGTTGCTCCAGACCGACACCGAAGCCGCGTTCAACGGCGATCCCGCCGCGTTGAGCAAAGAGGAGATTATCGTTGCGTACCCGTTCATCGAAGCCATTTCGGTGCAGCGGCTCGCGCATCAACTTTACTTGAAGCACGTCCCGCTCATCCCGCGCATCATGAGTGAATGGGCGCATTCCCGCACCGGCATGGATTTGCATCCGGGCGCGACCATCGGCACGCACTTCTTCATTGATCACGGGACGGGCACGGTGGTGGGCGAGACCGCCGTCATCGGCAATTACGTGAAGATGTATCACGGCGTCACACTCGGCGCACGGAGCACGTCGGGTGGCCAGCAATTGCGCGGCAAGCGGCGGCATCCGACCATCGAGGATCGCGTCACGATTTATCCCGGGGCGACGATTCTGGGTGGCGAAACGGTCATCGGTGCGGGCAGCACCATCGGCGGCAACGTGTTCATCATGGACAGCGTTGCGCCCAACTCGCTCGTCATCTACGACGGGCTCGACATGCGCGTGTTGAGCAAGGACGACAAGAAAACTTCCCCGGAACAGAAAGTGGCGGTGGACTTCCAGATTTAAGAAGGCTTCCAAATTTTTTGAACAGGAGCGAACGGAGGAAACGGAGTTCTTCTCTGTTCGCTCCGTTTCCTCCTGTTTAGAGCATATTAAATAAAACTATAGCCGTATTGTCTGAGGTGTGGCAGGCTTGG